>CAVUJF010000001.1:0-1082500 GCA_963741745.1 uncultured Pseudomonadota bacterium
GCATCGGCGTGATCCTTGACTGGGTGCCGTCGCACTTCCCCACCGATGCTCTTCGGGCTGTCGCTGCTTCGACGGTACGCACCTCTACGAGCACGAGGACCCGCGCCAGGGCTTCCACCCGGAGTGGGACAGCTCGATCTTCAACTACGGGCGTGCCGAGGTGCGCAATTTCCTCATCAGCAACGCGCTGTTCTGGCTGGACCGGTACCACATCGATGCACTGCGCGTGGACGCGGTGGCATCGCTCCTCTACCTCGATTACGGCCGCCGCGCGGGCGAATGGATCCCCAACCGCTTCGGCGGCCACGAGAACCTGGAGGCAGTCGAGTTCGTCCAAGCAGCTGAACCTCGCCGTCTACCGCGACCACCCCGACACCCAGACCATCGCCGAGGAGTCTGCGGCGTGGCCGCTGGTGTCGCGCCCGACCTACCTCGGCGGACTTGGTTTCGGGTTGAAGTGGAACATGGGCTGGATGCACGACACCCTGCGCTACTTCCAGCAGGATCCGATCCATCGAAGTTCCACCACAGCCGGGTGACCTTCTCCATCTGGTACGAATACACCAAGAACTTCGTCATGCCGCTCTCCCACGATGAGGTGGTTCACGGCAAGGGGGCGCTTTTCGGAAGATGCCCGGCGACGAATGGCAGAAGTTCGCCAACCTGCGTCTGTTGTTCGGATACATGTAGACGCGTCCGGGCAAGAAACTGCTGTTCATGGGTGGGGAATTCGGGCAGCGGCGCGAGTGGCAGCACGAGGAGAGCCTGGAGTGGCACGTGTTGCAGTACCCGCTGCACGCCGGGGTGCAACGCTGGGTTCGCGACCTGAATCGCCTGTACCGTTCGCTGCCGGCGCTGCACGAGCTTGACTTCACCGACGCCGGCTTCCAGTGGGTTGACTGCCAGGACGCCGACTTGAGCGTGGTGGCGTTCCTGCGCCGCGACGCCTCCGGGGGCGTGGCGCTCGTGGTCTGCAACTTCACGCCCGTGCCGCGTGACAGCTACCGCATCGGCGTTCCCCACTCCGGCCGCTGGCGCGAGCGACTCAACAGTGACGCCGCCGACTACGGCGGCAGTGGCCAGGGCAACCAGGGCGCGCTGGACACGCAGCCGCAGCCGGCGCACGCGCAGCCCCATTGCCTGCAGCTGCGCCTGCCTCCCCTGGCCCTGGTCATCCTCACGCCCGGATAACCCGCCGGCCCTTGGCACCGCCGCGCACCGCGCGGCAAGATCTGCTGTCAGCACTGCCCCCGGGAGCTCGCGATGCGTTCCCTCACACTTCCTGCCGCACTGGCCATCATCGCCCTGTTGGGCGCCTGCAGGGCTGTCCCGCCGCGCCAGGACCCGGAGTCGGTGCGCGCCCGCTACGCCTCATACGCCGGCGAACCCTTGGACCACATCACCTGGCTCGGACGCTTCGACAGCTGGGAGTCCCTCGGCAACAACCAGTTGCTGGTGTTCACCACCCCGAACGATGCCTACCTGCTCGCCGTGACACCACCGTGCACCGACCTGCCGTTCGTGCAGAACATCGCACTGACCTCCACGGCCAGCACAGTGACGGCGCGACTGGACTCGGTCATCGTCAAGAGTTGGCGCTGCCAGATCGCGGAGATCCGCAGGGTGGACTACGCGCGCATGCGGGCGGACATGCGCCGGGAAGCCGAGGCGGCCAAGGCCGCCGCCAAGCCTGCCGGCTGATCCGTCAGCGGTAGCCGCGCGCCTGCAGCGTGAACAGGTGGGCGTAGCGGCCGTTGAGCTGCATCAGCTCCTCGTGGCTGCCGCGCTCGACGATCTGCCCGGCACTGGAGCACCACGATCTGGTCGGCCATGCGTACGGTGGAGAAGCGGTGCGAGATGAGGATCGTGATGCGCTCGCGCGCCAGCTGGCGGAAGTGCTCGAAGACCTCCGCCTCGGCCTGCGCGTCCATGGCGGCGGTCGGCTCGTCGAGCACCAGGACGTCTGCGCGGCTGCGCATGAAGGCGCGTGACAGGGCGATCTTCTGCCACTGGCCGCCGGAGAGTTCGCGGCCATCCTTGAACCACTTGCCCAGCTGCGTGCGGTAGCCGGCCGGCAGCGTCTCGATGAAATCCCCGGCACGACCCTTGGCCGCCGCCGCGCGCCAGCGCTCCTCGTCCTCGAAGTGCCGCTCGTCACCCGCGCCGACGTTCTCCCCGACGAGCATCTGGTAGCGGGCAAAGTCCTGGAAGATGACACCGACACGCTCGCGCAGCACCCGCTCGTCCAGTCCTTAAGGTCCTGGCCATCCAGCAGGATGCGGCCGGCGGTGGGCGCGTACAGCCGCGTGAGCAGCTTGATCAGCGTGGTCTTGCCCGAGCCGTCTCGCCCACCAGGGCGAGACTCGTCCCCGGCACCAGGTGCAGCGTGATGTGCTCGAGAGCCGGCTGCTCGGCGCCCGGATAGCTGAAGCTGACGTCCTCGAAGCGCACCCCGTCTTCCGGGTGCGGCCCCCGCACCTGCGTGCCGGTGGGCAGTGCCACGTCGGTCTCCAGGTACACATACAGCGTCGACAGGTACAGGTTGTCCTCGTACATCCCGCCGACCGCGGTCAGCATGGCCGATACCGTCGCCTGCCCCTGGCGGAACAGGGCGACGTACATCGTCATCTGGCCGAGGGTGATGAGCTTGCGCACCGTGGTGACGGCGATCCAGGCATAGGCTCCATAGAGGGCGGCGGTGCCAATGAGCCCGAGTCCGAAGCCCCACGCGTCGCGGCGTATGGTGAGCTCACGATCCTCCTTGTACAGACGGCGGAAGATGTCGCGATAGCGCTCGAGCAGGCGTGGCCCGAGACCAAAGAGCTTCACCTCCTTGGCATGGTCCTCGCGCGCCAGCACCGTCTCCAGGTATATCTGCATGCGGGTCTCGGGCGAGCGCCAGCGGAACAGGCGAAACGCGTCCCCGGAGAACTTCGCCTCGGCGATGAAGGCCGGCAGGCCCGCCAGCAGCAGCACGGCGACCGCCCAGGGCGAGAAGCGCGCCAGCAGCGTGCCGTAGCTCACCAGCGAGATGCCGTTCTGCACCAGGAAGAAGGTGCGCATGACCAGGCTGAGCGGTCTGGTCGAGGCCTCGCGGCGCGCGCGCGTGAGCTTGTCGTAGAACTCGGAGTCCTCAAAATGCTGCAGCTCCAGCGTCAGCGCCTTCTCGAGGATCATGACGTTCACGCGCTGACCGAGCTGCGCCCGCAGCAGCGACTGGCACAGGGAGATGCCGCGCTGCACCGCCGAGATCGCCACGACCAGCAGGCCCTCGAGCAGTACCAGGTCCACCACGTGGCGGGCAGCGCCGCCGCTGCGCATCGCGCCCACCACCGCATCGACGATCAGAGCGCCGACGTAGGCGACGCCGGCCGGCAGGATGCCCGCGAAGAGTGTCAGGCCGGCAAGCGCCAGGCTCAGGGCGCGGTTGGTGCTCCACACCAGTTCCAGCGCCCGGCGGCTGTAGCGGAACACGCCGAAGAAGCCGCGCAGCGTGGTCGGGTCGCGCGTGGGAGCGAACACCGGTTGCTGCCGCGGCGGGTGGGTGGGATCGGCCATCAGGGCACCCATCCGCCGGTCCACCCGCGGCGGTGGGCGGGCGGATGATCAGCCGTGAGCCGCGCCGGAAGAACACGTAGCTGTAGATCCAGGAACTGAGCACTGCCAGGCGGTTGCGGAAGCCGATGAGCGTGGTCACGTGCAGCGCCATCCATGCCAGCCAGGCCAGCAGGCCGCCGAAGTGCACTCGGCCGATCTCCACCACCGCACGCGACTTGCCCACGGTGGCCATGGAGCCGAGGTCGCGATAGCGAAAGGCAGCCGGCGCCGGGCCGGGAGGCTGGGCGATGCGTGCTGAAATCACGGCTGCCACATAACGCCCCATCTGCAGGGCACCCTGGGAAACCCCGGGGACCGTGCAACCACGGCCATCGACCAGGTAGGCTGCATCGCCGACCACGAACACTTCCGGGTGCCCGGGCAGCGAGCAGTCGGCTGCGACCGCCACCCGCCCCCCGGGCCCGGCCGGCACCCCGAGCGCCCGCACCAGGGGTGCCGGGCGCACGCCCGCGGCCCAGATGACATTCTGGCTGCGGAGGAACCCCGAGCCGGCTTCGACGCCATCGGCGCCCACGCGCGTGACGCGGCAGCCCAGCTGCACCTCGACGCCCAGCTCGCGCAGCTGCTCGAGTGCCCGGCGCGAGGAGTCCGCATGCAGCGCCGGCAGGAGGCGCTCGCCGGCCTCCACCAGGATGACGCGCGCGCGGCGCGTGTCGGCGACCCGGAAGTCGCGCGGGATGACGTCCACCGCGAGCTCCTTGATCGCGCCGGCGAGCTCGACCCCCGTCGGGCCGCCGCCGACAATGACGAACGTCAGCTGCGCGGCGCGCGCGTCCGGATCCGATTCGGTCTCCGCACGCTCGAAGGATCGCAACAGCCGCGAGCGGATGAAGGTCGCCTCCTCCACGTCCTTCATACCCGGTGCGAAGGCACGCCAGTCCTCATGGCCGAAGTAGTTGTCGACCGCCCCGGGTGCCAGCACCAGGTAGTCGTAGGGCACCGTGAGACCCGAGGCTGTCAGGCAGTGGTGCGCAAGATCGATGCCGGTCACCTCGGCCAGCATGACGCGCGCGTTGGCCTGGGTGCGCAGGATGGTGCGCACCGGCTGGGCGATGTCCGCCGGGGTGAGCGCGGCGGAGGCGACCTGGTAAAGCAGTGGCTGGAACAGGTGGTAGTTGTTGCGGTCGATGACCAGCACCTCGGCAGGCGTGCGGCGCAGCGCCTTGGCAGCAAAGAGCCCGCCGAAGCCGCAGCCGACAATAACGATCCGCACCTGATCAGGGCTCTCCAAGGCCTGCCTCTGCGATTCCGCCAAACACCAGAACTGGGGATGATTACCCGTTAATCCAGTGCGGGGCCATCGCTGCGATGGACGAGGTTGTCCACCCAGGCCTCGCACAGCGCGACCGCCTCGGCGGGCCGGAAGCTTGCCGGTTCCAGACACCACTCCAGCCACAGCCCATCCAGCAGCGCGGTGAGGCCGATGGCGGCCAGGCGCAGGTCCACCGGGGCAGCGCGGGGACCGGCGTCAGCCACCAGTTCCGTGAGCATGTCCCGCAGCAACTGCACGTAGCCCTGGTAGGACTCGCGGTGCACGCCCTGGATCAGCGGAGAATGGCGGTACATGCCCCAGAAGACCACCCACACCGCCAGGGCCTCCGGGTCGAGGTTGGGGCGCGAGAAGGAGGCCCTGAAGAAGGCGCGCATGCGCGCCCGGGGCGAGGCCGGCGCCTTTTGCACGGCCGCCTTGAGCCCATCGACCAGTTCACTGTTGAAGTGGCGGTAGGCGGCCGCGACCAGTTCGTCCTTGTTGGGGAAGTGGTGGTTGATCAGCCCCAGCGAGACGCCGGCCTGCGTGGCGATGGCGCGCATCGACAGGCCCTCGTGGCCGTGGCGCTTCAGGCACTCGATGGTGGCCTCGACCAGTTCCTGGCGGCGCTGCTCGGGCAGCTGGCGCTCGTAGCGCGGCCTGGCCGCCCCGCGTGCCGCGCTCATCGCCATGCGGCACTCGGTCGGCGCGGAGCGCTCACACGACCCCTCGCAGATGACCGCGCCTGAAGTCGCTCAGGATCTCGCGCGCGGCGTTGTGGCCGGCGGCTCCATTCACGCCCCCGCCCGGGTGCGTGCCCGCGCCGCACATGTACAGGCCCTGCAGCGGTCCGCGGTAGTTGCCGTAGCCGAGCATCGGGCGCGCGGAGAACAGCTGGTCAAGACTGAGCTGCCCGTGGCCGATGTCGCCGCCGACGAGCCCGAAGGTCCGCTCGAGATCCAGGGGACTCATGATCTGGCGACCCAGCACCGAGGCTTTGAAGTTCGGGGCGTACTGGTTGACGGTGTCGATCATCAGGTCGGCCACTTCCTCGCGGTGCGTATCCCAGCTGGCGCCATTGGGAAGCTGCGGTGCCACGTGCTGGCAGAACATGCTGGCGACGTGCGCTCCGGGCGGGGCAAGGGAGTCATCGAGCGTGGACGGAATGCACACCTCGACGATCGGCTTCTTCGACCAGCCGAAAGTGCGGGCATCGAAGTAGGCCTGCTCCATGTAGGACAGCGTCGGGGCGATGATGATGCCCGCGGTGTGGTGGTCGCCGACTGACTTGCCCGGCAGGCAGGTGAAGTCCGGCAGCTCCTTGAGTGCGACGTTCATGCGAAAAGTGCCCGACCCGCAGCGCCAGTGGCTGATGTGCTCGCGGAACGGTGCCGGCAGGTCCCCGGGAGCGAACAGGTTCAGGTACAGCAGCTTCGGGTTCAGGTTGGAGATCACGGCCGCGGCGCGCAGTGCCTCGCCGGTGTCGGTGACGACGCCGACCGCACGGCCGCCCTCGACGATCACCTCGCGCACCGCCGTGCCGGTGCGGATCGCGACCCCGCGCGCGGCCGCCGCCTTGGCCATCGCCTGGGTGATCGCGCCCATGCCGCCGATGGCGTGCCCCCAGGCACCGCGCTTGCCGTTCACCTCGCCGAACACGTGGTGCAGCAGCACGTAGGCCGAGCCGGGACTGTAGGGGCTTGCGTAGTTACCCACGACCCCGTCGAAGCCGAAGGTGGCCTTGATCGGGTCGCTCTCGAACCAGTTGTCCAGATAATCGCCGCAGGACATCGAGAACAGCGACAGCAGCTCGCGCCGCAGGCCCATGTCGAGCTTGCGCAGGCGCCCACCCACGCGGGCGGCGCTGATCAGCTCGGGCAGCACCTGGCGCCAGCTGCCCTCGAGTGCGTTCGGCGGCGTCGTCAGCACCAGGTCACGCATGACGTCCGCGATCGACTCGAGGCGCTGGCCGTACTCGGCCAGCCGCGCGGCATCCTTCTGCGAGAAGCGGGCTACCTCAGCGTGCGTGCGTTCGCCCCCGCTGAGCAGGTAGCGGCCGTCCTCGGTCGGCAGGAAGTTCGCCGCGCGGCGCTCGACGATGCGCAGCCCGTGGGCATGCAGGTCCAGGTCCTTGATGACCTTCGGATTCAGCAGCGAGACGGTGTAGGCGGCGACGGAGTTGCGGAAGCCGGGGTGGAACTCCTCGGTGACCGCAGCGCCGCCGACGACCTCACGTCGCTCGAGGACCGTGACCTTGAGGCCCGCCTGGGCGAGGTAGGCCGCGCACACCAGTCCGTTGTGACCGCCGCCGATGATGAGTGCATCGCAGCGGCCGGCGCGGCGCTCAGCCATGGCTCCAGCCCCGCCCCGGTGCTTGCGGCAGCGTGCTTTCCGGGATCACGCTGCGCATGCGCTTGGCGAAGCTGCGCAGGCAGACCTCCCCGTCACTTAGCGGCCCCGAGGAGTAGCTGCTCGAGCCCATGCCCTGCTGGACGCGCTGGATGAGTTCCTTGTCCTCCACACTGACGCGGCGGTTGATGCGCCAGTTCAGATAGCGCACGGCGCGCATCTCGCGGCGGCTGTCCGGGTGCACGTAGGCAATCTCCCGGATCATCGTCTCGGTCGGCGACACGGGCAGGATCTGCATGAAGTCGATCTGGTCCGGATAGATGTCGAAGGCGACGTTCGGCCACAGCTTGAAGTAGGTCCACAGGCGCTGGCGCTCCGGTGGCAGGTGCTCGACCGTGGGCAGCATGCTCTGGTAGGCGCGCTCGGACCAGTTGCTGGAAGGCGTATCGCGCAGCGCGCCCCACATCTTGTCGACCCACGGCTTCGCCTCGATGCCGTAGCCGCGGCCAAACAGGCGCGTAAGTCCGGGGTGTGCGACATTGATGTGCAGGCCGTCGGAGAAGTTGTCGGTGACGTTCTTCCAGTTCACCGGGCGCGGCCGCATCGACACGCGCCCCATGGGCACGAGGTCCTCGAAACGGTAGGGCGCCAGCTCGTGTGCATAGGGGGCGAACATCTCGCGCACGCTCGGCAGTCCCGGCGCAAAGCGCACGAACACGAAGCCGAGGTAGATCTCGTGCTCGACGCCTGCCAGTCCGTGGCGCGAGGTGTCGAGGTTCTTGAAGCTCTCGCGGCTCAGGGCCACCAGGCGGCCATCCAGCCCGTAGGTCCAGGCGTGGTAAGGGCAGGTGATGCGCCTGCCACAGTTGCCGCGTGGCCCATCAAGCAGACGCGCCGCGCGGTGCCGGCACACGTTGTGGAACGCGCGCACGCCCTCCTCGGCCCGCACGACGATGACCGACTCGCCGCAGAACTCGAAGGTGTGGAAGTCACCGACCTTGGGGATGTCGTTGACGTGGCAGACCACCTGCCAGCTGTTGCGGAAGATCGCCTGCTTCTCGCGCTCGAAGAACTCCGGGTCGCGATAGATCCAGGCCGGAAGGCTCAGGTTCTCCAGATCGTCCTGGGGGGAGGCGGTGACGCTCTTCAGGTGTGCGGATTTCATGGCGGCAGCTTCGGGCATGCTAACGTTGTTGAACGATCGTACAACAAGGGTCCGGGTCCCGCAAGACGGCACGCGGCGGACGCCCGCGCGCTGGTCCGGGTGCTGCCCCGGGGTGTGATAAAACGAGGCTGGCGTGAACGAAACCACCGACATTGCCCACCTGATCCAGGCGGCCATCGCCCCGGTATTCCTGCTGTCCGGGGTTGCGGCCATGCTGGGGGTCCTCACCAACCGTCTGGCCCGCATCGTCGACCGCGCCCGGGCGCTGGAGACCCGGCTCGAGGCCCAGCCCGAGCGCCTCCCCAAGCTGCTGGAGGACCTCAAGGTGCTCGCCCGGCGGGCGCGCTACGTCAACGTGGCCATTTCCCTGTGCACCATCGCCGCGCTCCTGGTGGCCCTGGTGGTGGTGACCCTGTTCGCAAACGCCTTCCTCGGCGTGGGCCTCACCCGGGCGATCGCCCTGCTTTTCGTGGGCGCGATGCTGTGCCTGAGCGCAGCGTTCATCGCCTTCTTCGTCGAGGTCCGCCAGGCCACCGCGTCGCTGCGCATCGGGGAACCCCATATCTGAGGGCCTCGGGGGTCCTGGGTCCCCGGAACGAGCGGCGCGGGGGCGGATCTGCTACCCTGCGCACCCTTTTTTGGACCGGTCCTAAAGGCAGCCCTGGGCCGTTATGACCGCCTACGGCCCGCGGGGCCACGAAACCACCCATGAACCGTCCGATCCGCAACATCGCCATCATCGCGCACGTCGACCACGGCAAGACGACCCTGGTCGACTGCCTGCTCAAGCAGTCCGGCACCTTCGCCGCGCACGAGCGCATGGGCGAACGCATCATGGACTCGAACGACATCGAGCGTGAGCGCGGCATCACCATCCTCGCCAAGAACTGCGCCATCGAGTACGGCGGCACGCGCATCAACATCGTCGATACCCCCGGGCACGCCGACTTCGGCGGCGAGGTGGAACGCGTGCTGTCGATGGTCGATGGCGTGCTGCTGCTGGTGGATGCCGTCGAGGGGCCGATGCCGCAGACCCGTTTCGTCACCCGCAAGGCGCTCGCGCTCGGCCTGAAGGCCATCGTGGTGGTCAACAAGATCGACCGCCCTGGCAGCCGCCCGGGCTGGGTCATCGACCAGACCTTCGACCTGTTCGACAAGCTCGGCGCCACGGACGAGCAGCTGGATTTCCCGGTGATCTATGCCTCAGCGCTGCAGGGCTGGGCGAGCACGGACTACACCGAGCGCCGCCCGGACATGTCCGCGCTGTTCGAGGCGGTGCTTACGCACGTGCCGCCGCCTGCCGCCCAGGCCGACTTGCCGCTGCAGCTGCAGATCTCGACCCTCGACTACAACTCCTACGTCGGCCGCATCGGCATCGGCCGCATCCGCCGCGGGGTGGTGCGTCCGGGTGAGAGGGTTGCCCTGCGCTACGGGGATGAAGATCGCGGCACCGCCAAGATCGCGCAGGTCCTGACCTTCACCGGACTGCAGCGCAGCACCGTTGATGAGGCGAGCGCCGGTGACATCGTCGCCATCACCGGCATCGAGGATGTGAACATCGGTCTCACCATCTGCGACCCGGAGCACGCCGAGGGCCTACCGCCGATCAGCGTGGACGAGCCCACGCTCGCCATGAACTTCCAGGTGAACACCTCGCCGCTGTGCGGACGCGAGGGCAAGTTCGTCACCAGCCGCCAGATCCGCGAGCGCCTGTACCGCGAGCTGCAGAGCAATGTCGCGCTGCGCGTGGAGGATACCGAGGAGCCGGACGTCATGCGTGTCTCGGGCCGCGGTGAGCTGCACCTGACGATCCTCATCGAAAACATGCGCCGCGAGGGCTACGAACTGGCCGTGTCGCGTCCCCAGGTACTGACCAAGGTCGTCAACGGCGAGCTCCACGAGCCCTACGAGGCACTCACCGTGGACATCGACGAGGGCAACCAGGGCGCGGTGATGGAGGCCCTCGGCGGCCGTCGCGCCAAGCTCACCGACATGGCCATCGATGGCAATGGCCGCGCGCGCCTGGAGTATCGCGTGCCCGCACGCGGCCTCATCGGCTTCCAGGGCGAGTTCATGACCCTCACCCGCGGCACCGGCCTGATCAGCCATATCTTCGACGGCTTCGCCCCCGTCGAGGGCGACATCCCGGAGCGGCACAACGGCGTGCTCATCAGCAGCGAGCAGGGCGAGGCGGTCGCCTATTCCCTGTTCAACCTGCAGGAGCGCGGCCGCATGTTCGTGACCCCGGGCGAGAAGCTCTACGAGGGCATGATCATCGGCATCCACAGCCGCGACAACGACCTCGTGGTGAACCCGATCAAGACCAAGAAGCTCACCAACATCCGCGCCGCCGGCAAGGATGACGCGATCCTGCTCACCCCGCCGATCCAGCTGACGCTGGAGTACGCGGTAGAGTTCATCGCGGACGACGAGCTGGTGGAGGTCACCCCCACCTCGATCCGCATCCGCAAGCGCTTCCTCAAGGAACAGGATCGCAAGCGCTCCGCGCGCAGCGACTCCGCCCTGATCGCCTGAGGCTGCCCGCGCCCCTACCCTAGGGCTCGCGCGAGCCGGGCATGTCCACGAAGCGCAGGAATTCCGCGCGGGTGCGCGCGTCGCTGCGGAACACCCCGGTCATACTGCTGGTGACCATCGAGACGTTGCGCTTGTGCACGCCGCGCGTGGTCATGCACTGATGCACGGCTGACACCACCACGCCCACGCCGCGCGGCTTGAGCACGTCAGTGATGCAATTGGCAATCTGCGCCGTCAGCTTCTCCTGCACCTGGAAGCGCCGCGCGTAGCCATCGACCACCCGCGCCAGCTTGCTGATACCGACCACCTTGTTCGCCGGCAGGTAGCCGACGTGCACGCGCCCGATGATCGGCGCCATGTGGTGCTCGCAGTGGGACTCGAAGGAGATGTCGCGCAGCACGATCAGCTCGTCGTAGCCGCCGACCTCCTCGAAGGTGCGCCGCAGGTAGGCGGCCGGGTCGATCTGGTAGCCGGAGAACCAGTCGCGATAGGCGTCCACCACGCGTTGCGGGGTGTCCTGCAGACCCTCGCGCCGCGGATCCTCACCGGCCCATTTCAACAGCGTACGTACCGCATTCTCAGCGGCGCGGCGGGAAACCCTGGGGCGCGGTGTCGGCATGGACTGTTCCTCGCGGTGCTGCGGCACTTCACGGGCAGTGTAGCGTGCGAGGGCGCGGTGCGCGCGCTGCGACTGCCTCAGCCGAGCCAGTGCACCATGCCGTAATTAAGGAGCAGGCTGCAGCTGCCTACCAGGCTCGCCACCACGAAACCGGCGGCCAGCGGGCGCCAGCCGATACGCCACATGTCGGTGAATGACACCGAGAGGCCCACGGCCGTCATGCCGCAGGTGAGAAACAGGTCCGAGGCGGTATAGCCGGTGTTGACCATGGCCTGCCAGGCGCCGGGGGCGGGAAAGAGCGCATCCCCTGCCGTGCGCAAGATGATGAAACCCAGAAACGCCAGCACGAACAACGGCACGAGCGCGGTACGGGCGGCGGGCGCGGTGGCGACGTCGCCGCCAGCGGCCTCCCGCGCCTCCGCGCGCCGGGTGAGCCAGGCGGCCGCCGGGATCAGGACGGCGATCGACAGGTTGCGCAGCAGCTTCGCCACGCTGGCGGCGGCGAGCGCTGCAGGAGCCGCGTTCTGCTGCGAATAGATCAGCGACGCACCGATCACCTGTGAGGTGTCGTGAATGGCAGTGCCAAGGAAGATGCCCGCATGCACCGGCGAGGCAGCGAAGAAGTAAGCGGCCACCCACGGATACAGCAGCATGGCGATGCACCCGAAGAGCACCACGCAGGTCACGGCAAAGGCGGTCTCGGCGTGGCGGGCGCGGATCACCGGGGACATCGCCACCACCGCGGTGCAGCCGCATACGGCGGTGCCGATCGCCAGCAGCAGTCCCAGCCGGCGGGGAACGGCCAGCAGGCGTGCGACGGCGATGCCCGCCAGCAGTGCGACCGTGAGACAGGTGAGCGCCACGGGCAGTGCCGTGACGGCGATGGCACCGGCGCCACCCAGGGTCAGGCGCAGGCCCACCAGCGCGATGCCGACTCGCAGCAGGCGGTGCATCGTCCAGTTCAGGCCGCTGGTCGCCCAGCCCGGCACGCCCACGGTATTACGCCACAGCATGCCCAGCAGCACGGCGCACATGACCGGACTCAGGGGGACCTTGGGCAGGCCCACCGCACCTTGCGCGATTTGCTGGGCCATGGCGCGTGCCAGTGCTGCCAAGGCGATGGCGATCAATACCCCCGGCAGCGCCTGGCGCAGCGCGACCCACCCGGGAGTGAACGCCCGAAAGAGCACCCGCACGGCTACTGCGGGAGCCGCGTATCGCTTGCGATGGGCTGCGGTGGGCAGCGGCGCCGGTTGGCGACCATGCGATCGTTGAGTTCGATGATCGCGCGGCTGCCGGTGCGCACGAACAGGAAGGGCAGTACCCCGTGGATCAGGCAGGCGAAGCCTGCAACCATCATGCGCAGCCCGAACCACATCGCCATGCCCAGGTGCTCGGTGTAGGTCTCCCCGACCGAGTGCGGGTGGGCGGTAAAGCGGCTCGTAAGGTCCATGACCCATCCTAGGGCCACGCCCGCGCTACGCGGTTGCGAAGATACCGCCCAATGGCGCATATTAAGCAACAATATTGCGCCAAATATCGAATAGCAGAAACAATATCTCATGGATAAGCTAGATGCCAAAATCCTGGAACTGCTCCAGGTGGACGGTGCCCTGAGTGCTGCCGAGATTGCCGACCGGATCGGACTGTCCAAGGCACCCTGCTGGCGGCGCATCCAGAAGCTGCAGGATGAGGGGATCATCCGCGGCACCGTCGCCCTGCTGGATGCGCGCGCGCTGAATGTCGGCACCACGGTCTTCGTGACCCTGAAGACCGGCAACCACAGCGAGGCCTGGTTCGAGCGCTTCGCGCGTGCGGTGCGCGACATTCCCGAAGTGACCGAAATCCACCGCATGAGCGGGGACGTCGACTACCTCATCCGCATCGTGGTGCCCGACATTGACGCCTACGACGTGGTCTACAAGCGGCTGATCTCGGCGGTGGAATTCCAGGACGTCAGCGCCAGCTTCGCTCTGGAGACCATCAAGTCCACCACCGCCCTGCCGCTGTGCTACCTGAAGCTGGAGTAAGGCACAGCACTAGTGCGCGGATGGCGCGCTGCCCTCGGCCGAGTTCTCCTGAATGATCTGGGCGATGCGCGCCTCCACCTCGGCGTGGTCGACATCGTAGGCACTGGTACTGAGCACCGGCTGCTGCGGCGCGCTCTGCGCCAGCTGGTGACCGGAGTCATCGTGGACGTCAACCCTCACGCGCGTCGACAGGCCGATGCGCAACGGATGTTCCCTGAGTTGCTCCGGCTTGAGTGCGATGCGCACCGGCACGCGCTGCACGACCTTGATCCAGTTGCCGGTGGCGTTCTGCGCAGGCAGGAGCGCGAACGCGGCACCGGTGCCCATTCCCAGCCCCACCACCGTGCCTTGGTACTCCACACGGCTGCCATAAAGGTCTGACACCACCTTCACCGGCTGCCCGATGCGCATGCGGTCCAGCTGCACTTCCTTGAAGTTGGCCTCCACGCGCAGCCGCTCCAGCGGCACGATCGTCATCAGCGGGGCGCCCGGGGCGATGTGGTCACCGAGCTGCACGTTGCGCTTGGCAACATACCCGGACACGGGTGCCTTCACGCTGGTGCGCTGCAGTGCGAGCCACGCCTTCTCGACCTGCGTGGCCGCGGCGCGTACGTCCGGGTTGTCCGCGACGTTCGTGTGGCCCACCAGGGCGATGCCGGCGGCCAGGTTCTTCTCCGCGGCCGTGAGCGCATCGCGCGCCGCATTGAGCGCATCCTGCGCATGCCCGACCTCCTCGCTCGAGACCGCGCCTGTGGCGCTGAGATCCTTGCGGCGGTTGAAGTCCGACTGTGCGCGGGCCAGATCCGAGCGGCGCTGGCCGACCACGGCCGCAAGCTGGTCGCGGTTGGCGAACACGGTGCGCGTCTGCCGCACGGCGCGCGCCAGCTGCTGCTCGGCATCCTGCAGCGCGATGCGCGCATCCGTGACGTCCATGCGAATGAGCTCCTGCCCGGCCTGCACCAGGTCGGTCTCGTCCGCGCCGATGCTCACCACCGTGCCGCTCACCTGCGGCATCACGTTGGCCACGTCTCCGGCCACGTAAGCGTCATCGGTGCTCTCGTAGCCGCGCGCAAAGAACAGCCACCACAGCAGCGCGAGCAGTGCGAGCACGACCAAGCCAGCCGTCAGGATCACGAGCCACTTGCGGCGCTGCTCGCGCTGTGTCTGGACTTGAGGTGCGGATCCGGCGGCAGCGTCCATTACGGTTTTCTCATTATTGCGAAGCCAGGGTGCCGGCAGGTGGCGGCGGTACGCCGTAGCCGCCGCCCAGGGCGCGCGCAAGATCGACGCTGAAGGTCAGGCGACGCGCCGCAAGCTCAGCCCGCAGACCCTGCGTCAGCAGCACCTGGTTCTGGGCCGAAAGCACGCTCAGGTAGTTATCAAGGCCGGCCTTGTAGCGCTGTGTGGTGAGATCGTAGGAGTTCTGGGCGGCATCCAGAGCAATCTCCTCCTCGATCGTCTCGCGCTGCAGCGCCCGCCAGTTGGTTACGACATCGGCCACCTCGCGCACCGCATCGAGCAGGGTCTGGTTGTACTGGCCGACGGAGGCATCGAGGGACGCCTGCTGCGTGTAAAGGTTGCCGCGCAGTGCACCGCGGTTGAACACCGGCAGGTGCAGCGTCGGCCCGAAGCCGACGATGCGATCCGAGGCATCGAACAGCTGCGAGAGGCTGATGGTCTGGAAGCCTGCGAAGGCGACCAGGTTTACGGTCGGGTAGAACTCGGCCTCCGCGGCCGCGATGCCGTGACCGGCCGCCTCAACCTGCGCGCGCGCAGCAGCCACGTCCGGGCGGCGGCTGAGCAGGTCGGAGGGCAGCGTGGACGGCAGGACGATCTCTGCCGGAGCGCTGAGCTTCGGAGGCGTGATGGCCTGGCCGCGGTCAGGTCCGGCGCCGACCAGATCGGCGAGCTGGTGACGCGCCAGGTCGATGTTCGCCTGCACGAACGCCACCCCGGCGCGGGTGAGCGCCACCGTGCCCTCGGATTGCTTGACCCGGGCAGTGTTCTCCAGCCCCGCACTGACGCGCTGCTGGGTCAGATCCAGGATCGAGGTCTGCTGCTTCAGGCTGTCGTTGGTGACATCCAGCAGTGCGTACTGCAGGTCAAGCTGCACGTAGGCTCGCACCACGGCCACGGCAAGTGCCAGGCGTGCCGCCTGGCGATCCGCCTCGGCTGCCGCGACGCCCGAGCGCGCCTGCGCAAGCAGCGCGCGGTTGCGCCCCCAGAAATCCAGGTCCCAACTGAAGTCCAGCGCGAGGCGCGCGTCAGTGGACCAGCTGCCGGCATAGGGCGGCGGGTAGAGGCCATGCTCGGGGTAGCGTTGGCGCGTCAGCTCACCGTTGGCAGCCACTGCCGGCGCCCGCGCGGCCCCGGCGGACACCGCCTGCGCCTGCGCGGCACGCAGGCGCGCCTGGGCGATCTCCAGCGAGGGACTGCCGGCGAGCGCCTCGTCCACCAGGGCATCGAGCTGCGGGTCGCCGTAGCCGCGCCACCACTGGTCGGTCGGCCACGCGGCCGCATCGAGCTTCGTGCCTTGCAGCGTGTGCTCCGCAGAAAGGGAGTTGGGTTCAACCTTCGGGGTGGCCTTCCAGTCACCACGATCGACGCAGCCGGCGAGCGCCAACGCTGCGGCCACGGTGGGGAATATGCTACGGAGGGTCATGATTTGCTTCCTGCAAGGGTTCCTTGATTGTCCCCTTGGTTCTGTCCGTTTTCGATCA
Organism: uncultured Pseudomonadota bacterium; assembly: GCA_963741745.1. Lineage (GTDB taxonomy): Bacteria > Pseudomonadota > Gammaproteobacteria > Steroidobacterales > Steroidobacteraceae > 13-2-20CM-66-19. Next base: position 16,286 of record CAVUJF010000001.1, read on the forward strand.
TCCTTCCGAGATAGCTTTTTAGCGCAGCCACCTCGGCGGCGCTGAAGCCGGCGAGGTGCGCCGCCAGCACTGCGCTGGCCACACTGGCGAGGCGGGGCAACTGTGCGCGACCGCTCGGGGCGAGCTTGAGGACCACCGCGCGCCGGTCGGCGCGGCTGCGCTCACGGCTCACCAGGCCGCGCTCCTCGAGCCGGTCGAGGATGCGCGTCATGGCACCGGTGTCGTACTGCATGAAGCGGCACAGCTCGGCGGCCGTTTGTGCGCTGCCCTCCGCCAGGTGCTTGAGCACCGCGAATTGCATGCCGCTCAGTCCGAAGCGCTCCAGGTGAGCATCCAGTGCCGAGAGCAGCGAGGCGCGTGCGCGGCCCATGAGATAGCCCACGCTCAAGCCCTCTTCCTGCGCCTGCGGCGCGACGACGCGTTCGGCACGGATTGCGCTGCGGCGAGCCATGTTCTTTCCGCCTGCTATCCTATTGCTGCCAACAAGATCACTGCCAGTAATAATACTGCCTCGGCAGGCATTTGTCGACCTGAAAGGACCTCCATGCGGCCCGCCCCTGGTTCATCGCTACTGGCAGTGCTGCGCCGCACCGCGGCAGCCTACCCCGGTCTCCGGGGGACTCCCGACGCCACCGCGTGCCCGAGGACCGGGGCATGATTGCGGGTGGCAAGCGGATCTCCTCACGCAACACCGCCTTTCTCAAGCACGTCCTTCCCGTCATCTGGATCGGCGTAATCGCGCTGTTCCTGGCCGTCGCGCTCCTGAGCGCACGGAACGGCCGCTCCCCGCCGGCGGTCGTCTTCATCGTCCCGTTGCTGGGGCTTGCGGTCGGTTATGTCCTGATCCGCCGCCTGGTACTCGACCTGGCGGACGAGGTGTACGACGAGGGGGACGCGCTGCGGGTACGCTTCGGCAGCGACGAGGAGCGCATCCCTCTGAGCAACATCATCAACGTGAGCTACGCGGGGCTGACCAATCCCCAGCGCATTACCCTCAGGTTACGCACGCCCGGCCGTTTCGGCCGGCAGGTGACCTTCTCGCCGCCGCGCAGGCTCTTCGGCCCGCTCTTCACCGACAACCCGCTGGTGAACGAGCTCATCGAGCGGGTGGACGCTGCGCGCCGGCGCTGAATACGTCCGCACCGAATATCCTGAGGTCGGGTGCGGCCGCATAGCCCAGCGGTGGCAGCGCGAAGATCGTCTCGACGGTGCGCAGCAGGGAATAGTGGTTGTACGGCTGGTGGGACACGGTGCCGGGACGCACGTACGGGGACAGCACGACCGCACCGATGCGCCCGCCCCCGGGCCCAGAGATCCCTGGCGGATACACGGCGCCGGGCAGCGGGCGCTCGCCGCAGCACGCCGCCGATCCCTGCGCGCCCTCGTGGTCGGACTCATCGAAGGTGATCACCAGCATGCCATCGCTGCGGAACGCCGGTGACTGCATGATCAGTGGCACCCACTTGCGCAGGAACACGTCAATGGCGGGGAGTCCTCCCCGCCTGCCGTCCACGCAGCTCGCATCATGGCCATCGTTGCACAGGTTGGGCGTGATGAAGATGTAGTTGGCGGTGGTCGCGATGCTCTGCAGGTCCTTGCCGAGCAGGCTGAGATTGACGACGTGGCCGTCGCAGCGCGCCCGGTCGTCGATGATGGAATGGAAGTACACGAAGGGGTTGTGACGCGCGGCGTACTGATCGCCGATCTGCGCCTGCTGGGTGGTCTCGCGCGCGCCCACCGGCACGTGAGCGCAGGTGGCCGCTTCCCGTGCCGGGTTGTTGCCCATGTCTTCCATGTAGGCACGCCAAGTCAGGCCCGCCCGCTCGAGCTGGTCGGGAAGTGTGCGCACCTGTGTCGGGTAGACGCAGCCGGACCCGAGCAGCTGGCCATTGGCGTCGAGCCCGGCGGCGCTCGGCTTGAATTCGCTGAATATTCCGCAGTCGAGCTGGGTGTCGTGATTCGGGGCCTGCCCGCTGATCAGCGCGATGTAGTTATCGGCGCTCGCATGCCCGATCGCGTAGTACTGCGTCAGGCGCGCACCCTGCGAAACCAGCGTCCTTGCCAGGTAGGGGGCCGCTGAGTTCCTGCCGAAGGCTGCGGCATCGGACTGGTTCTCCAGCAGGAGGACCATGACGTGGCGAATCGGCGGCAGCGCCGGCTGGGGGAGCGCCTGCGCGCTGCCACCGGCGCCCGGTACGGCCACCGCCAGCAGCCACGCAGCAATGCGCACCGCAGGGTTCAACACTCAGGAGGCCCCGGTAACGGCCACCGGCTGCACGGCAGTCGGCAGGCGCAGCGCGCGCGTGAACAGTGCGGCGCACGCCAGCGTCAGTATGGCGGCAAGGACGAACGGGGCACCCGGAAAGTAGACCGCGGCCGCGCGGTGCGAAAAATGCCCGAACACCTGCGTCATCAGCGGTGGCCCGGCGATGGAACTGAGGCTGTAAAGCATGGCTACCGCGCCCTGCAGTTCCCCCTGCGCATTCGCGGGCGCGCGCTGCGAGGCAAGCGCGTTCATCGAAGGATAGGCCAGCGCGAACACAAACGTGAGCAGCGAGACGGGGTACATCATCCACCCCTGCGGCACCAGAGCGTAGCCGAGGTACGCCAGCACCGCCGCCGCCATGCCGGCCAGAGCGGCCGGACGTTCGCCCCCGAACCAGGGCACGAGCCGCCCGGTGAACACCCCCTGCGCAACGGCCATCACCAGGCCCACCCAGGTAAGCGAATAGCCGACCTGGTCGCTGGACCAGTGGAACTTGAGTATCGTGTAGAAGGACCAAACGTTGGGCAGTACCTGATGCCCCAATTGCCACAGGAACAGTGCGGCCAGCATCCAGGGCACGCCCGGGTATTTGCTCACCTGCGACAGGGTCCCCAGCGGGTTGGCGCGCATCCAGTGGAAGGCGCGGCGCGCGGTGGGCGGCAGCGACTCTGGCAGCGCGAAGTAGCCAAACGCCGTGTTCATCAGGGCAATGACGCCGGCGGTGAAGAACGGGGCGCGTGGGCCGAAATGCCCCAGTTGTCCCCCGATCGCCGGGCCGACGATGAAGCCGATCCCGAACGCTGCCCCCATCAGGCCGAAGCTCTGCGCCCGCTTCTGTGCAGGGGTGATGTCGGCCACGTACGCGTAGGCGGGGGTGAACGAGGCACCCGCGACACCGGCGATCATCCGGCCGACGAATAGCCAGCCGATGGTGGGCGCCAATCCCTGGATGAAGTAATCGCAGCCGAGCGCGAGCAGTGCGAACAGCAGTACCGGGCGGCGCCCGAAGTGGTCACTGAGGTTCGCCAGCACCGGCGCGCAGAAGAACTGCATCAGCGCATAGATACTGGCGAGCAGTCCGCCATAGGTGGCGGCGCGGTCGACGGTGACCCCGGTCAGCTGCATGATCAGGCTCGGCAGGACCGGCAGGATGATGCCGAAGCCTATCGAGTCGATGAGCACGGTAACGAAGACGAACACCAAGGCGCGCTTGGCGGAACCGGACGGGCTCATGCGATCCTTCCTGCGGGATGCTTCATCTTATATGAAGCATCCTGCCCGGGGCAGGACGCAGGGGCTCAAGGATGCGGCCGGGACAGGCGGCTCCACGCCAGATAGACCGGCACGCCCGCCACGATGATCAGCAGCGTCACCCCGGTGTCCCGCGGGTCGGTCACCAGGGCGTTCAACACCATAAACACAGAGGCCAGCAGGAAGATCGCAGGCACCAGCGGGTAGCCCCACACCCGGTAGGGGCGCGGCAGGTCCGGGCGCTTGCGGCGCAGGACAAACACCGCGGCCACGGTGAGGGCGTAGAACGGCCAGATTCCCAGGATGAACTTGTCGGCCAGCTGCGCAAAGTCGTTCGCCAGCACGTAGGCTACGCCCAGTACGGTGGCCAGCCAGATGGCTACCGAGGGACTGTCAAAACGCGGGGACACGCGCGCCACGCCGCGGAAGAAGAGGCCGCGATCGGCCATCGCGAAAAACACGCGCGAGCCGGTCATCATCGAGGCATTCAGCCCGCTGAACGCCGCGAGGATTACGGCAGCGGCGATTGCGGCCGTCCCGGCGGCGCCAAGCAGCGGGATCTGCGATGCGACCGTGGACGCGATGAGGCGTGAGTCGGCCATCTGCGCCGGGGGCAGCGCATAGAGAAAGCCAACGTTCACCACCAGATACACCAGGGTCACGCACAGTGCCCCGGCGATGAGCGCGCGCGGCAGGTTGCGTTGCGGGTCGGCGATCTCACCGGCCATCGTCGCCGGGTCCGCCCAGCCGTCATAGGTCCACAGCACCGGGATCAGCGCCGTTGCCAGCAGCGACAGGGAGACCCCGGCAGGCCATGCGGGCACGAAGTGCCTGGCACTGCCCCCGCTGGCGGTGAAGGCCAGCAGCCCGAGCGCCATGAGCGCCGCATACTTAAGCACAGTTGTTGCGCTCTGCAGCACCGCGGCGCGCTGCACTCCGAGGTAGTTGATCGCCCCGATGGCAATAATGGCCGCCGCAGCCACGAAGCGGACCTGGAGTGCAGTGAGCGGCACGAAGTACCCGAGGTACTCGGCGAAGATCGTCGCGATGGCGCCGAGCGCCGCGGCACGGATGACCACGAGTTCGGTCCAGCCGAACAGGAATGCCGGCAAGGGCCCGTAGGCCTCAAGCAGGTAGGCGAAGATGCCGCCGGAACGCGGCATCGCACCAGCCAGCTCGGCGACGGTGAGCGCGCCGCACAGCGCGATAATGCCCCCGAGGACCCAGCACAGGAGTATCGGACCCGGAGCGCCAAGCTGGCCGGCAATCGTCGCCGGCACGCGGAATATGCCGCTACCGATTGCCACACCCACTGACACTGCCACGGTCTGCAGCAAGCCGACCGAGCGTGGCATGCGCTCCCCCCACTGGTCAGCCATCGGCGAGCCGCTCCGCCACCAGCTCAATCCAGTGGCGCACCGGGATAGCGGTGCCGTCGCGAATGTGATGCAGACAGCCGATGTTCGCAGTGGCGATGACATCGGGGTGATCGCCCTCGAGTGCACTTACCTTGCTGCGCAGCAGCTGTTGCGATAATTGCGGCTGCAGGATCGAGTAAGTGCCGGCGGAGCCGCAGCAGCGCTGCCCATCGGTCACTGCGGTCAGTGTAAATCCGGCGGCCAGCAGCAGCGGCTCGACCACGCCGGTGACTCCGAGCGCGTGCTGGAGGCTGCAAGGCGCCTGGTATGCGACGCGCCGCGTGACCGTTCGCCCTCGTGCCTGGGCCGCGCCGCGCAGCACCTGCGCGAGGACGACGGACTCGCCGGCCATGAGCTGGCTGATGTCCCTGGCGGCCGCGCTGATGCGCGCGGCGCGCGCGGCGTAGTGGGGCTCGTTGTGCAGCAACCGGCCGTAGTCGCAGAGCATCGCGCTGCATGCGCTCGCGGTGAAGACTACCGCCTCGGCGCCGGCTTCAAGGTACGGCCACAGCACATCGACATTGCGCCGGATCTGCGTGAGGGCATCGGCATGGGCGGACAGGTGATGACTCACTGCCCCGCAGCAGCCGGCGGCTGCGGCGGCCACGGCAGAGATACCGATCCGGTCCAGCACCTGTGCCGCGGCCGGGTCGATGCCTGCTGCCAGTGCCGGCTGCACGCAGCCGCGAACGATGACCACGCGTCGCGCGTGCCGTGCAGCCGGCCACTGCGGCGCTGCTACCCCACTACGGGGTGGCAACCGCGGCACCTGCGCAAGCAGCGCCACAGGCAGCAGGGGACGCAGCCAGTCTGCGGCGCGCATTAGCGCTCGCGCGCGACGCGTGTGCGGGACGATCTTGGCCAACAGCCGCCGCTTGGCCGCCACCGCGGGGGCACGCCTGACGCGCGCCTCGGTCAGCGAACGCCCGAAGTCAAGCAGGCGACCGTACTGCACGCCACTAGGGCAAGCGCTCTCGCAGGCGCGGCACCCCAGACAGCGGTCCAGATGCAGCTGCGTGCGTGCCGTGACCGGCTCACCCTCGAGCAGCTGTTTCATCAGATAGATCCGTCCGCGCGGACTGTCCAGCTCATCCCCCAGGATCTGATATGTCGGGCAGGCGGGCAGGCAGAAGCCGCAGTGCACGCAGCTACGCAGGATCGCATCGGCCGCCGCACCCGCAGGCGTGTTCTTGATGACAGGGTCGAGCGCGGTCTTCATGTTCCGGACGGTTCACCCGTGGTGAAGGCCGGTCGATTCTACGCGCAATCCTCCCCCGGAACGGCAGCGCCCGGAGGCAGCAGGCTCCGGGTCTGTCAGCCGATGATGACCTTCAGCCGCTGCGTGCGCGACTCATCGCTGACGTCGTTCACCCGGCGCAGCAGCTCGCTGGCAGCATCTGCCGGCAGCGGCCGGCTGAGCAGAAAACCCTGGGCATCCTGGCAATCCTGCTCCTGCAGGAAGGCCAGTTGCGGGAAGTTCTCGACGCCCTCGGCGGTCACGTTGATGCGCAGCGACCGCGACATCGCGATGATCGCCGCGGCGATGGCCCGGTCGTCGTTGCATTCGGTGACACTGCTGACGAAGGAGCGATCGATCTTCAGCCGGTCGACCGAGAAGTGCCTGAGGCGGCCGAAGCTCGAGTAACCGGTACCGAAGTCGTCGATGGCCAATGAGATGCCCAATTGCTTGAGTTCATTGATCGCCTTCTGCGCCCACGCCTCATCCGCCATAACCACCGACTCGGTGATTTCCAGCTCGAGCCCCGCCGGCTCCAGGCCCGTCTCCTCAAGGATGGCAGCGACCTCTGCAGGATACTCGGCCAGCGCGAACTGTCGCCCCGATACATTCACGGCGATGCGCTGGAACGGCAGGCCCTCGTCACGCCACTTGCGTGCCTGCTGGCAGGCGGTGCGCAGCACCCATTTGCCGATGGCATGGATCAGCCCGGTCTCCTCGGCAACGGGAATGAACTCCACGGGGCTGATAGCGCCCAGCTCAGCATTGTTCCAGCGCAGCAGTGCCTCCATGCCTGACACCGAGCCGGTACGCACGTCGAACTGCGGCTGATATGCCAGGGTAAACTCATCGCGGTCGAGCGCCCCACGCAACTGCTCCTCGACGGTGAAACGGTGCAGCGCATTGGCATTCATGGCCGAGTCGAAGAAGGCGTAGGTGCCGGGCGTACGGCGCTTGGCGAAGTACATCGCCAGGTCCGCGTTGCGCAGCAGCGTCTCTGCATCGTCCCCGTCCTGCGGGAATACGGCGATGCCGACGCTCGGTGTGACCACCAGCGAGTTCATGGCCAGCTGCACCGGCTCGCGCAGCGAGCCAATCAGCCGCTCTGCCACTGTGCCGGCATCCGCAGCACTGCGCAGGTTGGGCAGCAGCACCAGGAACTCATCCCCGCCCAGGCGCGCGATGTCTCCAGGACGTGCACTGTCGGCAGTTCCCGGGGGGGCAGACTCGCCGCCGTAGCGCAATGAGCTGCGCAGCCGGTCAGCGACGACGCACAGCAGCTCATCGCCGACGGCGTGCCCCAGGGTGTCATTGACGCGCTTGAAGTTGTCCAGGTCCAGATACAGCACCGCGAGCGTGCGCTTGTTGTCCTTGGCGGCCGCCAGGGCACCCACCAGACGGCTGCGCGACTGCTCGCGGTTGGGCAGGCCCGTGAGCGTGTCGAAGTACGCGAGGCGCACGATGCGTCGTTCGGCGCGCCACTTGCTGCTCAGCGCGATCGTCATCTGCCGGATTTCGTGGGGATGAAAGGGCTTCTGGAGGTAGGAAAGCTTGTCCTCCGGCGGAACCAGGCCGCCGATCTCGCCCGGATCCGCGTCCGAGTAAGCGGTGCAGATGACGATCTCGACCGCCTGGTCGAGCTCGCGAATCTGGGTCGCAGCCCACACGCCATCCGGTCCCGGCGGCATGCGCACATCCAGGAACACCACAGCGAACGGATCGTTGCTGGCAATACTCTCCTTCACCAGTCGCACCGCCTCGTTGGCGCTATCGCAGAACACCGGCTCGATACTGCCGGCGCGCGCGACCGAGCGCTGGCGCGCCGTGTCCGCGGGGCCTTTCTTGAACAGCCGGCTGCGCAGCTCGCGGAAGCCCACCATCTCCTGGGTCACTTCGTTTTCCAGCAGGATCTGCCGATAGGCGTCCCGAACCTCTGGCTCATCATCCACGACGAGAACGCGGGTATTGGGTGCTTTGGATTCAGCCATAAAATGTCCTCAATCAGCCCCTGCTGGTACGCCGGTCAACTGGCAGCCAACGGCACGATCAGATGCATCGCCGCACCACGCCCCGGGCCCTCGCTGGCCGCCCAGATGCGTCCGCCGAGTGCGTTGATGGCATTCGCGCACCAGTGCAAGCCGATGCCATGGTTGGTTTCCGGCGACTTCGTCGAGAAACCCTTCTCAAAAACCCGTTGCAGATTCTGCGGCGCGATGCCGACGCCATCGTCAACGCATTGCAGGTGCAGCTGCTCGCCGCTTGCGTCGATCACGATCTGGGCGCTCAGGCGCAGCCGTCCCTTGGTCTTGCCGGAATCGCGGACGGCATCGGCCGCGTTGATGATGAGGTTCTGCAGAATGAGACGCAGCACCGTGCGCGCCACGCGCACGACCCCCAGGCCGCGCAGCGTCTCGTCAGTATCCACCGTGAGGCGCTGCCGACAGGCATCGGGCACGATCTCCAGCGACTGTGCGACAAGTTCAGTGAGTCGCACCGGTTCGATCACATGTTCGTTGCGCGCAGAACGCAGCTGTTCGGAAAGGGCCGTCTGGATGACTGTGGCCTGGCGGGTCATTACTGCCACGTCTTCGCGGGCCGAGCGCACCGTGCCGGAGAGTTCCCGGCAGGCAAGCCTGAGAAACTCCTGCAGATCAGCGCTACGCTCCGCGTCCGCGCTGCCTGCGGCCAGCTCGGCGCTGGCAAGATCGGCATCCTCGGCCGGCGCCACGCGCAGACGCTCACCGAGGTTGGCCAGGCGCACCCCGATCGGGGTCATGGCATTGCCCAGATTGTGCAGCACCCCCTTGGCAAGCTCGGCGAAGCCGGCCTGGAAGGACTGGTCGACCAGCTGGGTGCGTGATTCGGCCACGCGCTCGACCATGTTGTCGAACTCGCGGGCAAGGACGCCCATCTCGTCGCGCCGGTGCAGGTCGAGCCGCGTGGTCAGATCGGTTCCCTTCCCCATCGCGACCGCATGGCGGGTCATGAGCGCCAGGGGATCGAGGATCACGCGGTTGAGCACCATGACCAGCAGCACGAGAACGGTCACGGCAGCCGCAATGAGGTATGCGGAGGCGACCCTAACTGCGCTCTTGCCGCGCAGTGAAACCTCCCGCGGCACATCGACGCTGAGCGTAACGACCGGCTTGCCGTAGATGTCGTTGAGCGTATGCCCAACGGTGGTGACCGCATCGCCCACCTCCATCATCGCCGCCGGCGCGCCCGCCACGGGCGGCTGCATCGATACACGGAATTGCGCCTGGGAGGCAATGGCGCCGAGTGCCGCACCCGGCAGCAGCCGGCCCATGATCACCATGCCGCGCGCGGGACCCTTGCCGTTGCCATTCAGCACCGGCGCCCCGGCCAGCATCATCAGGCCGCGGTTGGTGTTCACCAGGCCGCGCGCCGCATTGCCGATCAGCCGGTCGGGATGCCAGGGAAACTGGGCGGGCAGTTTCTTCAGGGAAGTCAGGTCGATCCCGAGCGCCCTGTCAGTGTCCAGATCGCGGTCGGTGGCGAGCACCACGTTGCCGTCAAGGTCCACCACCAGCAGCATGTTCACGTTGAGTTGCTTCAGGGCGACTTCGGTGATGTTCGCGCTGACGAAATTGGGGTTGTGATCGATGACGAAGCTGTAGGTATCCGCCCAGTTTCCCCAGTCCATGGCCGACAGCGCGACCCGCTCCAGAGTCAGGTCGAGCGCGAAGTCGACGCGGCGCATGGCAGTGCGTGCATCCGCGCGCTCAAGTTCGGCAAAGCTCGGCATGATGACGAGCCTTCCGACCAGCACGGCAGCTACGCCCAGGATCAGGAAGATCCCGGTGACCAGGGCGGTGACTTTGGAGCGGATTTTCACCCGCGTAAGGTAAAATGAAACCTCTTTCTTATTGTGTCACGGCCTCTCAGAATCGGTCACAGCGCGGCGCCGGGCGGCCGCCGGAAGTGACTGCCGTCACACTATTCCGCACCGTCATCGGCGTGTCGCCGCACCCAGACGGCCGGGGCGGTCAGCCCGCTCCCATGACCCAAGTGGCACGCACGGGGTCGGTCCGATATTCTGACCGCCACAAGAACAACAGCAGGCGAGCGGGGGACATCATGAGGCGAGTATCCAGGCGGACTTTTTTCGGACTGACGGCGGGTATCGCCGTCGCCGCGGGTGCCCGGGTGCATGCGGGTACCCCTGCTGCCTCCTCAGGCCTTACCTCCCTGACCGCCGGCGTGGTGCCCATCAGCGCCCAGGAACGTGAGGCACGGATAGCGAAGCTGCAGGGGCTGATGCAGCACCAAGGGGTGGCCGCGATCCTGGTCGAGGCGGGTTCATCGCTGGAGTACTTCACTGGCGTCCGCTGGTGGCGCTCCGAGCGCACGACCGCGGCCCTGATCCCGGCGAGCGGGCGCGTGGTGATCGTTACCCCCTACTTCGAGGAACCCTCGATCCGCGAGTCCTTACAGGTCCCTGCGGACGTGGAGCCCTGGAAGGAGGACCAGAGTCCCTTTGAGCTGCTCGCGGCAGCTCTGCGCAAGCAACCAGCCGGGCCGCTCGCCGTCGAAGCGACCACTCGTTTCTTCATCAGTGACCGCGTCGTCCGACTTGCCGGCGGCGCCCGTGCCGTGGTCGGTGCCGACGAACTCGTGCGCGTGTGCCGGATCCGCAAGTCCGCGGCAGAGTTGGCCTTGATGCAGGCGGCCAACAATGTGACGATTGCCGCGATCAGACACGTGCACGGCCGGGTCCGCACGGGCATGTCTGCCACCGAGATCATGAAGATGCTGGTGGCGGCCACCGAGCAACTCGGTGGCGATCACGATTTCTCGCTGGTGCTGCTGAACGAAGCGAGCGCGTTCCCCCACGGCTCGGTGACGCCCCAGAAGGTGCGCGCCGGCTCGGTCGTGCTCATCGACAGCGGCTGCAGCGTCCTTGGCTACCAGTCAGACATTTCGCGGACTTGGGTCCACGGCACACCGTCAGCCCGCCAGCGCGAGGTGTGGGACATGGTCAAGCGCGGGCAGCAACTTGCACTTGAGACCGCCAAGCTCGGCACACCCGTGGGGCAGATCGATCAGGCGGTGCGCGCGTTCTATGAGAGCAAGGGTTGGAGCAAGGATTACGGCCTGCCCGGCCTTTCGCACCGCACGGGACACGGCATCGGCATGGATGGCCACGAGCCCCCCTTCCTGGTCCGCAATGACGCGACGGCCCTGGAGGCCGGGATGTGCTTCTCCGACGAGCCGGGACTTTATATCCCCGGACAGTTCGGTGTGCGCCTGGAGGATTGCTGGTACATGACCGAGAGCGGGCCGAAGCTGTTCACCGCGCTGGCCAAGTCCCTCGACGAGCCGGTCTGAAGTGTGTGCGACTCGAACAGCGGCCTGAGGCGCGGATCGCGGCCCAGCGCCGCTCCTGCCTCAGCCCCCGCCTTCCTGGCCCCCGGTTCGTGACAGCAGTCCCGCCGATACAATGACCAGGCCGCCGAACAGCAGGTTCCAGGTCAGCAGCGCCTTGCTGAAGGCCGCCAGCAACAGCGCACTGCACAGGGGCGTCGCGTACGACATCACGGCCAGAAGATAACCGTCCCCCCGCCTGAAGCCGAGATCCCACAGGTAGTTCCCGAGCCCGAGCGCCACGAAGCCGGCGATCGCAATGGCCACGAGATTGGTTGCGCTCGGCACGAGCGTTGGCTCCAGCAGCAGGTGTAGAGCCGCACACAGCAGTGCCGAAACTCCGCAGCCGCGAGCCAGGAGGTTTCCCGCCGGACGCTTCCAGACCAGGCGGAAGACGCAGTAGGCCGCCCAAAGCCCGCCGCTGAGCAGAGCCAGCGCGATACCGCTTGCCGAGAGCACGACGCGGCCGTCCCAGATGAGGATCGCGGCTCCTGCGAAACCCAGAGCAAAGCCTGCCACCTGAGGCAGTCCCAGCCTGAAGGCACCCGCCGCCGCACCCGCAACGACGAGCATCACGGGCCAAAGATAGGACAGCAGATTCGCCTGCGCTGCCGGGATGCGATGCAGGGCCAAAAGGAAGCAAAGATCGCCGCCGGAGAGCGCGACCGCATAGGCCAGGGCTGGGAGCCATTCCTGTCTGGAATCCGCAGCCGCGCCAGCAGTCCCCTCGCCCGCATGCACATGCAGCGAACTGAAGCTGATCCAGCCACAGGCGAATGCGAGCGACAGGGTCTCCAGCGGTGGTAGCGGCGCCGTGCGCAGCGCGAGGGAGGGCCACATCGCCCACAGGGGAATGGCCAGGGCGCCAATGCACGTCCACTGAAAGGGGGTCAGCTTGCGAGTCCCCGCAGGAGCGGACACGATGCCACTGAAGCAGGCTGCTGTTTGGTTCACGCGATGGATCTCCGCAGGCCGACGCACGAGAAGTGTAACCAACCTCGTGGCGCATACTTTGCAACCAACGCCGCGCCCCATCGGGTGGTCACCGCGTTATATCCTGAGACCAAACAGGCTACGCGAATCCACCCGGCGACTGCACAGGAGAACTCCATCAATGAAGCCCCTCGCAACGATTGTCCTTCTCGCCATACCGCTGCTGCGGCCGGCCGCTGCGGATCCGGCCCAGCCGGTCATGACGGCAGGCGAGCTGCAACAGCTTTGCCTGGCCTCTGACACCACCAGCAAGAACGTCTGCCGCGTCTACATACTGGGAGTCACGCAGGGAATGGCCCTGGGGCTGGACATCGCGGACGGTAAGAGCACCCTCGGCCGCCCCTGTGTCCCTGCCAGCTTGTCCGGCGACTCGCTGGCAGAGTCGGTTAAGGCGCGTATTGACCGATCTCTCGCGGCATCCCCGAAGGAGCGGGACACCGATGCAGCACGGTTCATCGCGGCCTTGGCCGCCAGTGCATATTCCTGCCACAAGAGCGGCTAGCCAGACGACCGGCAGTGAATTTCGGAGTGCGATAAATGCGGTACAAACGAATGCCGATCGAAGTCGAGTCTCCCGAGGAGTTCGGCTACGGCAAGATCCGTTTCAACCTCTCCGAGAGCTCAGTGTCCGACCAATCGATTGGCGGCCTCGGCCTGGTGGTACCGGACCTCACGCTGCTCTACGGTGAGCATCGCGGCAGCCGCGCATTGCGCTCCCTCGTGGTACAGGGCGCACCCGGGCTATCCGCGGACGACGTCTTGATCACGGGCGGGGCCGCGGGGGCCCTCTTCATCGTCGCGACCTGCCTGCTCGGCCCGCAGGACCACCTGGTAGTGGTGCGGCCCAACTACGCGACCAACCTCGAGACTCCGCGAGCCATCGGCTGCCGCATCAGCTGCGTTGATCTGGAATTCGAGGATGGTTTCAAGCTTGATCCGGGGAAGCTGATCTCGGCGATCACGCCGCAGACGCGGCTGGTCAGCATCACCTGTCCCCATAACCCAACCGGTACCATGCTGACGGAGGCGCAGCTGCGCGAGCTTGCCGCCCTCACCGCGGGCAGGGGCTGCCGACTGCTGGTTGACGAGACCTACCGTGAGCTTGCGTATGAAGCGGTTCTGCCCATCGCCGCATCCTTGGGCGATCACGTCATCAGCGTCTCCTCGCTGTCCAAGGCCTATGGCGTCCCCGGAATCCGGATCGGCTGGCTGATTACACGACACGCAGCCCTACGTGAGCTGTTCCTGGCGGCGAAGGAACAGATCAATATCTGCGGCAGCGTGGTGGACGAGTGGATCGCCGAGCAGATCCTGTCCAGTCGTGAACAGTTCCTGCCAGCCACCCTTGCCGAGATGCGCAGCCGCCGCGAGCGCGTTGCCGCGTGGATCGAGGGGGAAGAGCTGCTGGAGTGGGTGCGCCCCGCCGGCGGAGTCATCTGCCTGCCGCGCATGAGGTCCGAGCCCGTGGGCGGAGCGGCCGCCTTCTACCGGCGACTGCTCGAGCACCACGGTACGTACGTGGGTCCGGGGCACTGGTTTGAGCTGAGCGACCGGTACTTCCGACTGGGTTACGGCTGGAGCACAGTCGAAGCCCTGCAAGGCGGCCTCGAAGCAATTTCCGCGGCCCTGCGGCGCTGATCTCACCAGCGCGGCGCCTGGGCCCGTTGGCTGCGGGCGCTGACCTGCTCACAAAGAGCGCAGTTGGTTCGCAGGCTCACCCGGCAGTTGGCGGCTGGGACCGATCAGTCACTGGCAGCGCCTCATCCGAGTCAGCGACAAACCTCCCGGTGCTACAATCACAAACGCGTGCGCGTCGCGAGGACCCGACTAGGTACTAACCACAATGGTTTTGCCGCCTCCACCGCCTACGCTGGCGACACGAATGCTGGCGAGATGACCCGAGGGAGAACCGACCCATGTACAGTGAGGTATTGTTCGTTAAGTCTTGGCGCTGGGTGACAACTGTCGCCTTGGGCGTGTCACTCCTGGCAGGGGCATCCCCAGCACTTGCAGTGCCGAGCTTTGCGCGCCAAACCGGCATGGCATGTGAAGCCTGCCATACGGTCTATCCGGAACTCACCCATTTTGGCCGCGTCTTCAAAGCCAATGGGTATCTGCTGACCAACGTAAAGAGCGTCCGCGATGTCAGCGGCAAGCGGGATGAACTGCTGTCGCTGTCTCAGAACCCGGCGCTTTCCATCATGGCGCAATTCTCCGATTCGCAGATGAAGACCAGCGTGCCGGACCTGAGTGCGGTCGGTGCCCCGGGAGTAGCACAGAACGGCACGGTGGGATTCCCACAGCAGCTGAGCCTTTTTTACGCTGGCAAGATTGCCCCGCACCTCGGCGCGTTCTTCCAGCTGACCTACGGAAACGATACCGGCACGATTGGAATCGACAACACCGACCTGCGCTTTGCCGATACCATCACACTCACCGACAACAGCCCCTTCACCTACGGACTTTCCCTCAATAACAATCCGACAGTTCAGGATGTGTGGAACTCCACCCCGGCTTTCGGGTTCCCGTACGCGGCTAGCAACGCCGTGGTGTCGCCATTGGCTGCTACGGCAATCGACGGAACATTCGGGCAGAGCGTCGCCGGCGTCACCGCTTACGTATTCTGGAAGGAGTCCCTGTACGCTGAAGTCGGTGGCTATCGCTCAGCACAGCAGGGAACCGCGAACAAGCTGACCGGCCAGGCTGGGCCACTCGATGGCACCGCCTCTAACGTCGTCTCGGGTCTGGCCCCCTACTGGCGGGCGGCGTACGAGCACAACTGGGGTGCCCATTCGCTTGAGGTCGGGATGTACGGCATGCAGATCAAGCTGTACCCGGGTGGCACGCCGGATGCACCGGCGCCTTTGTCGGGACCGCAGAACAAGTTCAACGATGTGGCCGAAGACTTTCAGTACCAGTACGTAGTGGACGAGCATCAGATTACGGTGTCGGGGACTCATATCCACGAAACCCAGACACTGAATGCCAGTGCCGCCGTCAGTGCTTCGAATCCGACCGACAACCTGTCGACCTCGCGCTTATGGGCCACCTACTACTACCGTCGGTTCATCGGCGGCACCGTGGGGTACTTCGCCACAACCGGCAGTACCGACGCCGCCCTGTACCCGGCGACAGCCCCGGGCGATCCTGGTGTTGTCACCAGCGCCACGGGCTCGCCTGATACGCGTGGCTGGATGGCGGAAGTCAATTACCTCCCCTGGCTCAATGTGAAGGTTTCCGCCCAGTACACCTGGTACAGCAAGTTCAACGGAGCCAGCAGTAATTACGACGGGGTCGGCCGAAACGCCTCGGACAATAACGCGCTATATCTCCTGCTGTGGATTGCCTACTAAGGACTACCCATGCGCAACAATGAACAGTATCGGATGCTTCGCCGGATGATTGCTGTGCTGCTGGCCGGTGCCATTGGCGCCGCGGCCAGTGTCTCTAGCGCCCAGGCAGATGAGATTGACGCCACTACCCGCGCCTATGCAGAAAAGATTGCGGTCACCGTGTGCGGCACCTGTCACGGACCGCAGGGAAACAATACGAACCCGAAGTTTCCCCAGCTGGCGGGGCAGAACGCCAACTACCTCGCGGCGCAGCTGAAGGCATTTCACTCCGAGACGCGCGGCGATCCGGACGCCATCGGTTACATGTGGGGAATGGCCACGGAACTTGACGAAGGGACCATGAGCGCCCTGGCAGCGTATTACGCGGCGCTCAAGCCCGCTGCGAGCGTCGCCGTCAGCCCGGCGACCGTGGTGCGTGGGCGCGAGATCTACGAGCAGGGGATCCCTGCGCAGGGCGTTCCGGCCTGCAGCAGCTGTCACGGCGCCGATGCGCACGGCGTGGGGGACTTCCCGCGCCTAGCAGGTCAACACAGTCAATACATACTTAAACAGCTTTCCTCGTTCCAGAGCAACATGCGCAACGTCGCGATCATGCATGGCGTCGCGCTGAATCTGCGCCTACAGGAAATGCAATCCGTAGCGGCATACCTGCAGGCACAGCCCTAGGCAGTTGGGCACCGTTGGGTTGAGTGAATCACCGCCTGCGAACTTGCTCGAAGGCGGGATTGATGGGGCGCGGGAGAGATTCGAAGTCCTTACCTCCTGATTCGCAGGCGAACGGACTTCGCTTGCGCACATGGTCAATCAGGCACATGCGGTGCTTGTCAACTTCGATTCCGGTCCGTTTAACGCACACTTTCGGCGCAGTCAGCGTCAGCCCGTCACAGTCGGGCCGATTCTCACCGCCGGCTCCGCATTCAGGAGCGCAGCCGTCTGCACGCTCGCATTAATAGCGAGACACTGCGCGCCGCGATCCTCGCGCTGAGCTTGGGTAGCCTCGCCCAGGCCGCGGGAGCGGCCGAGGCCGCTGATGCCGGGCCGAGCACGCAGCCCGAGCGGCCGCAGAGGGCGGGACGGTCGCGATTCCTCGATCCCGATGATGGGCAGCTTGATGTCAGCTCGATGCTCGAGCACGCGTACGGCTTTCTGCCTATTCCGCTCGTCGTCACGGAGCCCGCCGTGGGTTACGGCGGTGGCGCGGCTGCAATGTTCGTCCGCCCGCGCCAGGAGATGGGACAGGAGGGCTGAGCGCGTCCGAATCTCTCGGCTGTCGGTGGACGGGGACCGAGAATGGCACCTGGATGGCCTTTGCGGCCGACTCCAGCCGCTGGCTCGACGATCGCCTGCAAACCCTTGCCGCCGGCGGCACCGGTAAGATCAATCTCGACTTCTACGGCGCAGGACTCGACCTGCCGCAACTCGATCAGGGGCTCCTCTACTCGCTGGTATTCACGGGGGCAGTCGCCCAGGCCAACTGGAAGCTGGCTCCGAAGTCGCCCTGGGCGCTCGGCTTGCGCTACGTATATGCCGATATCAAGCCTCAACCTCGTGACGAGAACCTGCTGCCCAACACGTCGCGGCCGGTGACGGTGTCAGCACCCACGGCTGTTCTCGAGTATGACTCGCGTAACAACCTTTTCACTCCCACGCGCGGAGTCTTCGTACCTGATCGCGCGCAGTACCCTTGGCGCTACCGCCAACTTTGAGCGCTTCCAGCAGGTCTTGCTCGGCTGGCAGCCGTTATCGCATCAGATCACGCTCGGCGCCTGCGCGAGCTACGCCTGATCGTCGCAGGGAACGCCGTTCTTCCTGCGACCCTACGTTCAACTGCGCGGAGTGTCGGCCGTACGTTACCAGGGAGACCAAGCTGCATCCCTCGAGGTCGAAGCGCGCTGGCAGTTCGTGGCTCGCTGCAGCGTGGTACCGTTCGCCGGTTGTGGGGCGACGCGGCTCGATCGGTGGGCCGCCGTTACAGACGGACAGAGGGTTGCCAGCGGCGGCCTCGGTCTCCGCTACGAGTTGGCGCGCAAGTTCGGCTTGCACGCGGGCCTCGACCTAGCGCACAGCCCCGGAACCACCGTGGTCTATCTGCAGATCGGCAACGCCTGGTTCCGGCCGTAGTAACGCGCCTGCCCAATCCCCCGCCAAGGATATGGGGGATACGAGGTCGCGGTGCAGGGTCGGCGGATTTCTCGCGGCCCATGAATCCCGGGGGTTGCCAAAATCAATTGCTGGGGACACATTGACGACATCGAGATTTGTCCTGGGTTGACCAGCATCGAGCGTTCAACGCTTGGTTGCTGATGGGCGGTGCAGCAGCCTCCAGTTGTTCACCGGAGCAATGCCGATGAGCCTTGGTCAGCCTTCGGCGCCGGTTGGGTCACAATCATGGTCGAACGTCCGCCTGTTTACAGTCTTGAGCTATCGTTCGACTTTGGAGAGGAAACTCAGATGAACGGCCGCACCGCAATCCTCGCGGCGCTCGGCGCCGCCCTGCTATTTGGCGCTAGTACGCCTTTCGCCAAGGGATTATCTGGCGCCATCTCCCCGACACTGCTCGCGGGCCTCTTGTACCTGGGCAGCGGCATCGGTCTGTGGACCGTTCGTGCCATTCGGGACAGGGGCTTTACCTCGGCAAATCTGCCATCCGCCGACTGGCCTTGGTTGATAGGCGCGATTGTCTTCGGGGGCGTCATCGCTCCGACACTGTTGATGTACGGACTGACGCGCGCCTCGGCGGCCGATGCGTCCTTGCTGCTGAATCTCGAAGCCGTGCTCACAGCTCTGCTCGCCTGGTTTGTTTTCCGAGAAAACGCCGGTCGGCGCATCGTGTTCGGAATGGCTTTGATCGTCGCCGGCGGCGTAGTTTTGGCATGGCCACAGGCAGGCAGTGCGCGCGGCGGTCTCTGGGGTGTCTTAGCGGTGGCCGGCGCCTGCCTGTGCTGGGCAATCGATAATAACCTGACCCGGAAGGTGTCAGCCTCCGACGCCGTATTTATTGCCGGTACCAAGGGCCTCGTGGCGGGCTTAACCAATCTCGCATTGGCGCTCAGTCTCGGCTCGGCCGTGCCGCCGTGGTCGATGACGATCTCCGCGATGGCGCTTGGACTGGCCGGTTACGGCTTGAGTCTGGTTATGTTCGTCGTGGCACTGCGGGGTCTCGGCTCAGCCAGGACCGGTGCGTACTTTTCGACCGCCCCGTTTATTGGTGCCGCCGTTGCAATCGCTGGGTTCGGTGAGCCGACGTCAGGTGCCTTCTGGCTCGCCGCTGCCTTGATGTCCGCTGGGGTCTGGCTGCACCTCACGGAACGCCATGATCATGAGCACACCCATGAGGCGCTCGTGCACACGCACAGTCACAAGCACGACGCCCATCATCAGCACGCTCATACATCCGCCTGGACCGGAGCCGAGCCCCACACTCACGAGCATCAACACGAATCACTCAAGCACCGCCATCCACACTACCCCGACATCCATCACCGGCATCGCCACGGAGCCTAGGTAAGCTTCGACGAACCTGATGAGCGACCTTGTCCCCCGGACACCTGTGACGGAAAGTGCCTCGCACGCCCTGTAAGTCCGACCGCGGCAAGGGCGTCGCTCGTGCGCTGCGTGCGCTACGCCTTCTGCCCATTTGACTATGTGTTTGGTGGCATCGCCGCTCCATACATAGACATCGCAGCGGTGTAGCGATCAAGGGGAAGGGGTGGCAAGCGGAACGCCACTGTAGCCTCGCTCGTCGATGCGGCAAACCCGTATTGCGGGGCAGCGTACTTCGTGCGAGGTTCTGCGGGTTCTCATCCAGCAATTCGAACCTGCTTCAAGGCCGCCAATTATGGATAGCCGCAAGAATTTTTCGATGTGGTATTTCGTGGTCGTCATGGTGCTCATGCTGGCGCTCCAGAGTGTAATGTTCTCCCGGCACGTCGAGACGTTGGCCTACAGCGACTTCAAGTCGTTGCTACACGCGGGCAAGATCAAGGAAGTCCTCATCAGCGACGAAAGTCTCACAGGAACCGTGGACTTTCGAGGCGGCGAAGCCGTGTTGCCCCCCGATGTCTGGAAATCTCTTCCCCGTGACAATCTTGAGCAGCATTCGTTCGCGACCGCCCGGGTACCGGACAGCAACCTGGTTGCCGATCTGCAGGCTGCCAAGGTGCGATTCTCAGGTCAGATCGAGAACCGCTGGTTGTCCACGCTGCTGAGTTGGGTCGCGCCCGCCTTGATCTTCGTAGCGATCTGGGGCTTTTTCATGCGTCGCATGGGCACCGGACAGATGGGCAGTCTCTTGGACGTAGGCAAGAGCAAGGCGAAGGTCTTCGTCCAGAAGGAGACCGGGGTGCGCTTCGCTGATGTCGCCGGTATCGATGAAGCCAAAGATGAGCTGATGGAAGTCGTGGACTTCCTTAAGAACCCTGAGCGCTATCGAAAACTCGGAGGGCAGATCCCAAAGGGAGTCTTGATCGTCGGGGCGCCCGGAACCGGCAAGACACTGCTCGCCAAAGCGGTCGCCGGCGAGGCTGCCGTGCCGTTCCTGTCTATCAGCGGTTCCGAATTCGTGGAAATGTTCGTCGGTGTCGGAGCGGCGCGGGTACGTGATCTCTTTAAGCAAGCCGAGAAGCTCGCACCCTGCATTATCTTCATCGATGAACTGGATGCGCTCGGCAAGGCGCGCGGAATCAGCGGGCTTGCCGGGAATGACGAGCGCGAGCAAACGCTCAACCAGCTCCTGGTGCAGATGGACGGATTTGATACGCAGAGCGGTGTCATCATCATGGCGGCCACGAACCGGCCTGAGATCCTCGATCCGGCCTTATTGAGACCGGGCCGCTTTGATCGGCAGGTGGCGCTCGACCGGCCCGACATCAAAGGCCGCGAGCAGATCCTGAACGTTCATGCCAAGCGTCTCACCCTCGGTCAGGACGTGGATCTGCCAGCCGTCGCGGGAAAAACAGCGGGCTTGGCGGGAGCCGACCTCGCCAATATTGTGAACGAGGCGGCGTTGCACGCGGCACGCAAGAACAAGACCGTTGTCGAGATGAGCGACTTTGATGAGGCGATCGACCGTGCGATTACGGGCCTGGAGAGAAAAAGCCGCGTGATGACTGTCAAGGAGAGGGAGACCGTGGCTTACCACGAAGCTGGCCACGCCCTCGTGGCGGAATCTCGCGTGAGCGCTGACAAAGTCGCCAAGGTGTCTATCATTCCACGCGGCATTGGGGCACTTGGCTACACGCAACAGCAGCCTACCGAGGATCGCTACCTCCTTAAGCATGGCGAACTGCTCGACCGGCTCGATGTATTGCTCGGTGGGCGAGGGGCGGAGCAACTTATCTTCCGCGAACTCTCCACCGGAGCTCAGAATGACTTGCAGCGTGCCACGGATCTCGTGCGCCAGATGGTCACGCGCTATGGGATGAGCGAGACACTGGGACCTGCGACCTTCGAGGCGACGCGTCCCGCACTCTTTCTGCCGGAATCGGCCGCCCCGGCTCGCGCGGAGTACAGCGAGCGGACCGCTGAGATCATCGATGAAGAGATGCGAAGGTTGCTACTCGCCGCTCAGGACCGCGTGCGTGAGAGCCTGACGGCCCGCCGCCAGGAGCTTGAAGCACTCGCTAAAGAGCTATTGCGCCATGAGGTCGTCGATCGCGCCACATTGACCCGTCTCTTGGCAGCAACCGGCACGGCACTCAGTGTGCCGCGTGCAACCACCCCGGGGCCAGTCGATATAGGTTCGGCTGCCTAGTGGTGTGGAGAACTCGTGCACTGCAGGCGTCAAAACTCATCAACCTGCGAACCACCTCGCGGGGAACGGTTGACTCCCGATCACGTATCGCGGAACCTTGTCTTTACGGGTGACGCGGTAGAATCGATGCAGAGGTGGCATCGGTGTTTCGTCGGCCTACCGCTTCATTGGTGCTCTTGGCGTGTCTTCTCGGTATCGTTCAGCCGGCGCTCGCCTGTGCCAAGCCACCTCGCGGACCGACTGTTGCCCTGGAAGCTCGTCCGCGGGTTCCACACGGCAGAAGCTCACCCTGGCGGGCAGGCTCAGTGCCGAGCAGCGCGCCTGCCGCGTGTTTAGGACGACGCTCGCCCTGTATGAATGTCCGGGCATCGATCCCGTGCAGGACGAGGCCATGCGCGACTTCATCGCGCGCCGCAAGTCGTTACTCATGGACTCGCAGGACGGCGAGTGAGCGAAACCGGCACGGCCCAAGCTCCTTCAGATGATGCTGCGATCGCGCCGCAGCGGCCGCCCGGCATCCGCCTCATCCAGCTCGCGCGCGGCTTGGTAGCCGGCATAGACTGCGTGCGCGATGAGCGCGGGCTGCCGGCAGTCGCCGATGCGCTGCACCTTTAGCCCGGGCACCTGCCCTTCGGGGCCGACGAGCTCGCGGTAGAGCGCATCCTCCGGCTCGCGCGACGTCACCAGCACCAGTGTGGACGCCGCATGGCTGCGGCGCGCGTGAGAGTAGGTGCAGCCGAGCGTCACGGCTTCCCCATCAAAGCCTTCCACCGTGGTGCTGACGAGGATCTCGACGCCGAGCTCCAGGAGCTGGCGCTGGGTGCACTCCTGTTCGCCAGTGAAATGACTCCACTCGCCGGCATGTCCCGCCGAAGTGACGAGGGTCACCTGCGAGCCGCCCACGGCGAGCAGGTTCGCGATCACCGCGGCCATGTAATAGTGGTCGTCGTCGAAGATTGTCACGCGCCCTGAAGGACGCGCGCCGCGCATGAGGTCATCGGGCGTGAGCACCCGCGCGGCCACGAGGTCCGCGATCGGGCGGGAATGCCGCCGGCCGAGGCCGTTGCGGCGCCAGTGCGCGCCGGTGGCGATGATGATGTGATCCGCGCCGAACTCGCGCACGTCGGCGGCGGTCAGCCGGTTACCGAGGTACATCGACACGCCAGACATCGAGCGGATCTGGGTCACACGGTAGTCGCGCACCCGCGCCCACTCGGCCAGACCCGGCAAGCGACTCTCGAGTGACACCCGCCCCCCCGGTTCGTTCGCCGCATCCGCGAGCGCCACTTGGTAGCCGCGCTTGCCCAGGATGTGCGCGGCCTCGAGGCCCGCAGGACCGGCGCCGACCACGAGCACCGAGCCGCCCTTTCCCGGGGGCACGCGCTCCGGGTGCCAGCCGCGCCGCCACTCCTCGCCCATGGTCGGGTTCTGGGTGCAGCGCAGCGCCGCACCGCGGTAATTGTAGGCGTAGCAGACATTGCAGCCGATGCACTCACGGATTTCCTCGAGTCGCCCCTCCCGGATCTTGGTCGGCAGAAACGGGTCGGCAATTGAGGGACGCGCCGCGCCGATGAGATCGAGCACCCCCGAGCGCACCTGGCGCACCATGGTGTCGGGGGAGGTAAAGCGGCCCACGCTGACAACGGGCTTAGTGGTGAGGCGCTTGACCGTCGCGACCCGCTCTTCGAGGGAGGCCTCGCGCACGAAGCGCGAAGTCGCCATTTCCTCGCCGTAGTAATCCCCGACCACTAGGTCCCAAAGATCCGGCAGCTCCCCGAGCAGGCCCACGACGTCGTGCGCCTCCGCGACGCTCAGGTGCTCCTCGCCATGACCGTCGGCGGAGAAGCGTACCGCGATCGCGCAGCGATCCCCCACCGCCTCACGAGTCTGCTCGAGGATCTCGCGCGCCAGCCGTACGCGGTTCACGAGCGAACCGCCGTATTCGTCGGTGCGATCGTTCAGGCTCCGCGACAGGAACTCTGCCAGCAGGTACCCATGCGTCGGATAGACGTAGACGATGTCGAAGCCGGCCTGGCGCGCGCGCCGTGCGGCCGCCAGGTGCATCTGGCGGAATTCGCGGATGTCGCGGCGATCCATGCGCTGCGATTGCACCGGCTCGCGGCTCCCGAGCATCGAGCGCACGCCTAGGGTCGGCTGTCGGCTCGCCAAGTTCGAGACATAGCTGCCACCGTGCCATAGCTCCACCCCGGCGAGCGCCCCGTGCGCGTGCACCGCATCGGCCATCGCGCTGAGGTTCGCGACATCGCCCTCGTCCCACAGCGCCGCGAACGGATGGGGCTGGTCATCCGAGCTCGGGTGGACGGAGCAGTACTCGGTGCAGACCACACCCCAGCCACCCTCGGCCTTTATGCCACGCATCGCGGCGAGCGTGCGCGGCAGCGCATGGCCCATGCCGGTGCAGTGCGGCACCTGGTAGAAACGGTTCGGCGCGGTGACCGGACCCAGCTTCACCGCATCAAACAGGGTCTCGTAGCGCGATTCGATAGTCATTCTCAATTCCATTCACACGAGGTCGGCCGCGTCAGCGGAAACGGGTATGCTGCGCACGCCGTGTTGTTTGTGCAACCGTGCGAGCATTCGAAGGGAAACGGATCATGCAGCGTGCATTGCGGACGGGCCGGCGTCCTCGCCCACCGGTGGCCGAGAATCAGCCACCCCCTGATGTGGGCCTGCATCACGGCGCGACGGCGCCGTACGAGCCGCTGCCGGCCGAGCATGCCCAGCAGCTGATCGATTCGGCGCTGATTCTGATGCGCGACTCCGGAGTCGCCTTCGAGCTGGGCTCGGAAGGGCTCGCAATCCTGCGCGCGGCGGGCTGCCCGGTGAGCGAGGATGGCGTGGTGCGCTTCGAGCCCGACCAGGTGCACGAGGCGCTCCAGTGCGTCGCCAAGAGCGCCAAGCTCTGGAACCGAGACGGCACGCGCGCGATCGACCTCGACTGCCGCCACACCTGGTTCCTCCCCGGCATGACGTGCATCAAGGTCTACGACCTGGAGACCGGCGAGCCGCGCGACAGCAACGGTGAGGATCTCGCCACCGTGATACGCGTGGCAGATGCACTCGCAAACATCGATGGCTGCTGTATTCCGTGCAAGAACGTCACGCGCTCAGACATCCATGGCGAGATCGAGGAATTCTCGATCATGGCAGCCAACACTACCAAGCCGCTCGAGTACCTGTGCGAAAACGCACTATCACTCGGAGTGGTGATCGATATGGCGGCGGCGATCCGGGGCGGCCACCAGCAGCTCTTCGACAAGCCCTACTTCCTGCAGATCATCACGCCGCTGCCGCTCAATTATCACGCCATGCACACCGACCAGCTCATCCAGGCGGTGCGCGCCGGCGTGCCGGTGAGTGTCGGCACGCTGCCGATCGGCGGGGCCTCCACCCCCATCACCACCGCCGGCAGCATCGTCAACAGCCTCGCTACCGATTTTGCGGCGATGATACTGGCGCAGCTGGTGCGCCGGGGTTCCTTTGTGATCGGCAGCTCCGACGTGTGCTTCATGGAGCCCGCCACCGGGAGCATCGGCAATTTTGCCCAGACCTCACTCGCGGACCTCACCATGTGCCAGGTGCGTCGGCGGCTCGAACTCCCCTCCTTTACCGCGGCTGCGGGCTATTCGGGTGCGGCGCGCTTCAACCAGGACGCGGTTGCGGAACTCACGGCCGGGATGCTACAGACCTTCTTCAGCCGCCCGGCGACGGTCGATTACTGCGGGTCACTCGACCAGGGACTGACGTACTCGCTGCATGCACTCCTGCTCTGCAACGACCTGGCCGGGCTGCTGCGCACGATGTGGCAGGGGGTGCAGCTTGATGCCAGCACGCTCGCGCTCGACCTCGCGTGCAAGGTCGGGCCCCGCGGCAACTACCTGGCACAGCAACACACCGTCGATCACTGCCGCGAGCACCTGTGGCATAGCCGCTACTTCGGACCCAACATGCCCCTTAGCAGCGCGGGCGCGGCCGCCACCGACCTTTACGCGCGCATCGACAAGGATCTGCGGCAGCTGCTGCAGAGCCATCACCCGCAGCCGCTCGATGAGCCCATAGCGACACGGCTGGGAGAAATCCGCGAGCAGTTCGCGGCTTTGCACCGCGCCTGAGTGATGGATCGGTGATTATTGGCGCGCCCGGAGAGATTCAAACTCCCGACCTCCTGGTTCGTAGGCTGATCAGGGTATCTAACCGTATCGACAAATCAGTCACTTGCAGCGCTTGCCCAACTCAACGCCAGCCTCTCCCAGTCACACGCCGGGCACACACAACCGGTCGCCGACGCAAGGCGGGCATATGAGGATGGTGCCGGACTGCTGACCGGTTCACGATCCGCCGCCGGCCGGATCGCTACCCTCTTGGTCAGCGGTCAGCGTGATTTCAGGGGCAGAACGTGAATACAGCGAATAGGCGCGGCTACTTTCGTAGTGCTCTTGGAGCGCTCGCCGCTTCCCTGGTCGCCGTCGCAGCCATTGGTCAAGGCGCGCCGCCGTCAAGTCCACAGCAAGATCCGAGGGTCCAATTCCGCGAAATGCTCTGCGGCAACCAGGGCATGCCGCCGACCAGCACGGAAATCCCGACTATCGGCTGCTTCGGCGTACCTAGCGGCGGCACTGCGGCTGGTGTGTTTGACGGACATCAGTTTGTGGTGGCGGTTGACTCGGGTGGCGAGCTGAAGTGCCGCCTCGACGGATCAGTCGTCGACTGTGCTGGCTGTGTCGGACCGCGGATTCCTCAGTGCCCGGTAATGCTCATAGTGGTCTCACAAAACGCCGATAGATCAGTGTCGTTCAGCGTGCAACGACGAGCTGACGGGGACAGGTACTTGTTCCGCATCGACACTTGGAACAGGTATCTTGAGCAAAAACAGACCCTGCAGGAAGCTACGACATTTCAAGCCACGCTGCCTACTTTGCCACCGGGGCTTGTTGCAGCTTCGCCGGTTCCCTCGCCGGAGCTCACGCCACTCCCGGGAAGAAACTCGATCTCCGGCCTGACGGCTAGGCAGGACAAAAAAGGTGCCTGGATCGCGGAATTTGACTACTACTACACAGGCGAGCCCATATTTGCCGCCTTACGGATCGAATTGACGCCTCCCCCTGATGCGTCAATCGGCCCTAACGGCCCAAGGCATCTAGACACCTCTCTGCCGCCTGCTCAGCCAGGCCAGCATCACGTTAGCGCGGCGATAGTCTACCCCGGCAGCGAGCTGAGGACGTGGCAGATAAGTGCGAAGCTGCTGAGGTCCATAGTGGGCGACGAGGTGATCGCGACCCAGACCATCGATACGGTCATCGATTGGCCGACGTTTGAGACCATGTTACAGCGGCAGCAGTTAGCGCAGAATTCTCCGGAGAGCAATCTCAATCGAGCGGTCCAACTGATCGATTCCGAGTCAGCACCGCAGCTGGGCGAAGCCAAGGCGATTCTCGAACAGTTGATCAACCAGAACGCGAAATTCGACGCGGCGTACGTCGAGCTGGCACGAATCGCCATGAAATCCAACTGGGGCCCCGAGGGCTTACATCAAGCAGAGGCGCTGCTGTCTTCAGCGCTGCAGATCAAGCCGGCTAGCGCCAACGCGAAGATCCTGCTCGGCTATGTGTATTCGCACCAGAATCGATTCGCGAAAGCTGAAGTTCTGTTTTCCGAAGCCGCAACTTCCGACACCCGTAATTTGTGGCTGTGGACCAACTGGGGCGAGACGCTCGCCATGCAGGGCAAAGTCGAGCAGGCCGAAGCGAAGTACCGCCGGGCAATCACGGAGCCTATGACGCACGACACCTACGATCGTGCGCGAGCAGAGGCATACAGACGCCTACTCGAATTGCTTCAACGCCGACAGGATCTCGACGGCATGGAAGCGTTGTACAAGCAGCGCATCGGGGAGTTCGGTCCTGGCAGTTGCTATAGCTCTGGTTACGCACTCTTCAAGTTACAGGTGCGAGGGGACACGCAGGGCGCGATCGATCTTGCTCGCGGGGCACTGAATCAGAACTGCGAAGACTCCGAGGCGCGGCAGATTCTAGGGCTTGCCGAGTACGTGAAATGGGCCGGCGCGAGTGGCGAGCAACGCGCCGAGGCGCTGAATCAGGCGCGCGTCTATCTCCCCCCCGGTCCGATGCCGGTGTATCTACTTGCGAAGAATGAGCGAACTGTCCACGCCGCAAAGGCACTGCTCGTTGCGGGAGAACAGATTGATCAACGAGACAACGACGGGCTCACGGCACTAGCGCATGCGCTGCAGGACGGAGACTTGGCCGCAGCGAAGCGATTGTTGGGGCTCGGCGCTCGACCTGACGCGCCGATCGGGTTTGCCCAAATGCCTGTAGCGCTTCTCCCGGTGATGGAAGGGAATGTCGAAGCGGTTCGCTTGCTGCGTCGCTCCGGGGTCGACTATTCGAAACTGAGCTTCCGAGGCACAACGGCCATCGAGTACGCGAAGCAGTCGGGCAACAGCGAATTACTCGACGCTCTCGGGCAGGCATCAGTCCTGTAGCCCACAATTGTGAAGTCCCAGAACTAAGGTGACATTCTGGCTCCCTTCCTGAACCAGGAGAGAGCCCATGAACAAGAACGAGCAGAACCGACTGGTTGCCTGGCGTTTGAAGCTGTTGCGGCATGCCAATGAGATGCCCAGGGGCGTCGCCCAGACCTGCCGACACTTCGGCCTTTCTCGCCAAACCTTTTACAAATGGCGTGCCAGATACAAGAGCCACGGTGAGGCTGGTCTATGCGATCGACCGCGGGTCCCGCGGCACTCTCCGAGGGCGACGCCCCGTGTGGTGGTCTCTAAAATCCTGTACCTACGGGACCGTTATCACTTTGGACCCGGCAGGATCGCTAGCTATTTGCAGCGCTTTCATCAGATGACGGTGGCACGCTCCACCGTACATCGCATTCTCATCCGTTATGGCGTGAGCCGGCTACCGGCCAATCAGAAGCGTCGACCGACAGGCCGGCCTTGGAAGCGATACGAGAAGCCCCAACCGGGGCACCGCGTACAGGTGGATGTGAAGTTCCTCGAGCGGATCCCGGGCTCTAGAAAGCGCCTCTATCAGTTCACAGCCATCGACGACTGTACGCGCATTCGGGTACTCAAGATCTACGATGCCTGCAACCAAGCCTCAGCCATCCGCTTCGTAGACGAGGTGATTCGGCGGCTCCCCTTTCGGGTGCTGGTTGTCCAGACGGACAACGGCGCCGAGTTCCAATCTCACTTCCACTGGCACCTCGAGGAGCATGATATCCGCCATGCCTACATCCGGCCCAGGACGCCTCACCTGAACGGCAAGGTCGAGCGCTCACACCGGGTGGACGAGCAGGAGTTCTACCAGCTGTTGGACAAAGACGGCATCGCCGACGATATCCATCTGTTCAATGACAAGCTGCGCGAATGGGAGGACTACTACAATTACAATCGGCCCCACGGAGCCCTCGATGGGCAGACTCCCTACGAGCGGCTTCTGGCAAAGAAACAGCCTGCCAGCGTGTCACCGAAGTCCTGAGACCCTACAATTGATCTATTGGCGCGCCCGGAGAGATTCGAACTCCCGACCTCCTGGTTCGTAGCCAGGCGCTCTATCCAACTGAGCTACGGGCGCGTGTGAGTGCTGCCTGGTCAGTAGTAGCAATGTAATCAGTAAGTTACCGACGCCAACCGCTACTTCTACCGTCCCAGATCAGTCGCAGCCACCGGTCGCGAGGCGCCGGTGGGCTGCGCTGGGGGCGCGCATCCTACCACATCACCAATCCTGTGCTCCAAGGGTGCCACCGCGGGGCCTCCAACGCGCTTTGCCATGGCGTTCCGCCCCCTCCAGAATGAATCCGTCACAGGGGGAAATCAGCCTATGTCGAGCATCCCAGCCCGCGTTTACGCGTTGTTCTTCATCTCCGTCGCGTTCCAGCTTGTCGCGATGTTCATGTTGCCGCGCACGCGTGGCTTTACCGCCCCGGTACCCACGCTGGTGTGCGCGGTTCTTTTCGTGTGCGGCATCGGCGCGGTGGCACGGATGTATGTCAGCGGAGCGAAACTCGGAATCATGAGTCCGCTGCTCGCGGCGGTCATACCGCTTGGGGTCATCGCGATCGGCATTCTCGCCTACAACGAGAGCGCCTCGCCGCTGCGAATCGCACTGCTGCTGGGCGCCTGCGGACTTATCGGCGCGGCGTCTATGGTTTCCTGAAAACTTCAGACATTTACGGTGGTTGCCTTCAGCGTCACCACCGGAAACCGAGCGTCAGGCGATGAAGCGGTTGTAGACGAACAGCACCATGGCGGCGCCAACGATGGACATGAGGATCCCCGCAGGCTGAATCTTCGAGCTATCCGCGGGCGCGTTCTTGGTGAACAGGCCCAACGATGAATCCGCCGACAGATGCGCGCCGCACCGAACAGGCTTCGCCTTAGAATTTCCCACCGCACGGAATTCGCATTCAGCCGGGCCGAGCACTCACAACACTCTTGCGCAGCAATCCGAACACACGTTTAATCCGACCAGCCCTTGGGGAGGAACCAATGAAAAGCGTACTGACCGCTGCATCCACGGCGGTGTTTCTGGTGTTTTGTCTACCCTTATCAGCAGCGCCCCCGCAGGGCGAAGCGCAATTCCGCGAACTATACAAGGAGCTGGTCGAGACCAATACCACCCTCTCGGCGGGCAACTGCACGCTCGCAGCCCAGCGCATGGCTGCGCGCCTCAAGGCAGCCGGATTTGCCGACTCCGAGCTGCAGATCTTCACCGCACCGGAGCACCCCAAGGAGGGCGGGCTGGTAGCGATCTACCCGGGACGCGACCCGAAACTGAAGGCCATCCTGCTGCTTGCGCACATCGACGTCGTCGAGGCCAAGCGCGAGGACTGGACCCGCGACCCATTCACGCTGGTAGAGGAGAACGGCAACTTTTACGCACGCGGCTCCTCGGATGACAAGGCCGAGGCTGCGATATGGGTGGACACGCTAGTGCGCTACCGCACCGAAAAGTTTCGCCCCTTACGCACGCTGAAACTCGCACTCACCTGCGGTGAGGAGACCGCCGGCGCATTCAACGGTGCGCAGTGGCTCACCGAGAACCGCCGTGAGCTGATCGACGCAGAATTTGCACTCAACGAGGGCGCCGGGGGCGAACTCGATGCGAGTGGCAATCGCGTGGCCCTGCAGATGCAGGCAGGTGAGAAGTTTCCGCAGAATTACCGTCTGGAAGTTACCAACCGGGGTGGTCACAGCTCGCGGCCGCTGAAGGACAACGCGATCTATCATCTGGCAGCAGCGCTCACGCGGATCCAGGCCTACGACTTTCCGCCCCAGTTTACCGACGGAAGCCGTGCGTACTTTCAGGGCATGGCGAAGATACAGCAAGGCAAGGGGGACACAGCAACGGCTGCCGCCATGAACGCCTTCCTCAAGGACCCGAGCGATATGCAATCGATTGCCCTGGTCTCGGCGAAGGACCCAAGCTGGAACGCCACGCTGCGTACCACCTGTGTCGCAACCATGCTGGACGGCGGTCATGCCACCAATGCGTTGCCGCAGCGAGCCCGCGCCAACATCAACTGTCGGATCTTCCCGGGAGTGTCAGCCGAGACTGTACGCGCCAAGCTCGAGGAGCTGATTGCAGACCCGGCCGTAAAGGTAACGACGCTGGAGACCCGCGGCCCCACCTCGCCTCCGCCGCCGCTGACCCCGCAAATGCTCGCGCCCATCGAAACGCTGGCGAAGGAATACTGGCCCGGCGTGCCGGTACTGCCGATCCTTCAGCCGGGAGCGACCGATGGCGAGTTCCTCAATGCCGCGGGCATTCCCACCTACGGATTTGAGCCGATATTCTTCGGCAAGGACCTCGGCAACATCCACGGGCTGAATGAGTACATCAACGTCAAGTCGCTGATGGAAGGCCGCGATTTCCTCTATCGGCTCGTCAAGATCTACGCCGACCAGAAATAGCGAGCGCTACCAAGCACGCAACCGATAACTGTCGAAGGCCGCCGGCCCCGCAAGCGGGGGCGGCGGCCGGCGATTGGGCTACTCAGCCGGTCAGCCACCCCGCAAAGGAAAGCCAGGCGTGCGTTCCACTGATCAGGAACCGCGTGGGCTGACAGGCGAGCAGGAATACCCCGCCCCAGAGGGTGGCCGGATGGATCCGCCGCAAGGTCACAAGGTCCCGCGCGATGATCGCCAGCACGAACAGGTCGCATAGCGCGAAGCCCACAGGCGGACCGAGGCCAGCCAGAATCATCAGCCTTGCCGCGGCCGGCGTCACGAACTCCACGTTCGCGAGCATTATCAGCCGCTTGTGGTAGTCACTGCGGTTGCGGAAATGGATGGCGGCACCTATGAGCACCGGAAGCACCAGAATGCTCATCAGCGGAATGGCCAGAAACTGCAGGGGTGGAACCATTCCCTCGCCAAGCAAACCCTGTCTGGCCCGCAGAATCGCCGTGTACGCCGCGAGCACGATCAGCGCAGCTGCCAGCCCCGCGCCGATGATGCCCAGCCTGCGGTGCCAGGCGATGCGCCGGGTAGCGATAAACGTCGTCTGCGTCACCAGCAGTGCGAGCCACGCCGTCATGAATGCGCCATGCAGGCGCAGCAGCGGCGTGAGCGTCGGCCCAAACGTGAAGTGCGATTTCAGGTAGTAGGAGGGCGCGAAGCCGGCAAACGCCACGAGGGCCATCGCGACGGCCATGCCGCTCCAGAACCGGCGCTCTCCGTGCGCGGCGGCCGGTGGTGCATGCAGCGCGCCGTGTTCAGACACCGAGATGGATACCGTGTTCAAATTGCTTTCCCTTCTTCATGCGACATCTGTAGCTGTCGCTCAAGGAAGCGCGAGACTAGCGATGCGGCATCTCGTTCTCAACGTCCGGAAACGGATGTTAGCCGTTTATGCCCGCTCTGCGGCAAATAGTGACGGCTACCGGCCGTGCGGCGGACACTTGCCTCTGCGCCGCTCTATACTTGCCAGATACCACTGCCCTACGAGCGAGGCCGTGAGATGAGCGCGTCGGAAACCACTGCCTGGAGCCAGGCTGACCCTGTGCGGGTTGCCCGGGTGGATCTTGCAGCATGCCATCGTCTTTCCGCCCGCTTCGGGTTCAGCGAGGGCATCGACAATCACATGACGCTGCTGGTCCCGGGGCGGCGCGATCGCTTTCTGCTTGCACCCTTCGGATTGTTGTGGTCCGAGGTCAGGGCCAGCGATCTCATGGAACTGGACTTCAATGGGCAGGTAGTGACCGGCAGGGGCCTGGTCGAACCCACCGCGCTCTACATCCACCTCGCCGTCCATCGGCGCCTGCCTCAGGCCACGTGCGTCCTGCACACGCACATGCCCTTTGCCACCGCGCTGGGGATGCTGGAGGAACCGCAGCTGCAGATGGCAGGACAGAACGCCATCGGCTTTCACGACGACATCGCTTACGCCGAGTACAACGGCCTGGCGCTGGACTGCACCGAGGGCGAGCGCCTGGCGGGCGTACTGGGCGCAAAGTCGGTGTTGATGCTGCGCAACCACGGCGTGCTGGTCACGGGTACTAGCGTGGCGCAGGCGTTCGAGCGCCTGTACTTCCTGGAGCGCGCGTGCCAGGCGCAGGTGACCGCCCTGTCATCCGGTGGCAGGCTGGCCGTGCTCCCGCAGAGCATCGTGGATGCCACGGCACAGCAATTCCGGGCCGAAGCGAGCGTTGACGGCCATGCCCGCGCAGACTTGCACTTCGCGGCTCTCAAGCGCCTCCTCGACCGTGAGGACGCGAGTTACCTGAATTGACAAAGCCACGTGCCGCGCCCGGTTCGGGCGTTTTGATGCGCTGGTCGGTCGTGCTGCTGCTCGCGGGTGCCGTGTTCATCAACTACGTCGACCGCGGCGCCATGCCCACTGCGGCCCACCTGCTGCAGGATGAGTTGTCGCTGTCGGCGCGCGAACTCGGCGTGCTGTTCGGCGCATTCTTCTGGTCGTACGCGCTGCTGCAGATTCCCGCCGGGTATCTGGCTGAGCGCTTCGGCGCCCTGCCGGTGCTCGCCTCGGGGCTGGTCATCTGGGCGGCGGCTACCATGCTGGTCGGCGCCGTGCACTCCTTCGGTGCACTGCTGGCGCTGCGCCTGTTGCTTGGGATTGGCGAGAGCGTCAGCTTCCCCTGCGTGTCGAAATTGCTCGCCGCGGAAGTCCCGGTCGGCAGTCTCGGCCGCGCGAACGGGGTGATTGCCTTCGGCTACCTGTTCGGGCCGGCGGTGGGCGCGTATGCGGGCGGCTGGCTGCTTGACAGCTATGGCTGGCGTCCGATGTTTTGGGTATTCGGAGCGCTCTCGCTGCTGTGGCTGATCCCGTGGGCGGGTGTAAAGACCCGCTCGCGGGCGGCAGTTGCGGGTGTCGCAGACTCGCCTGCGCTGCGCGTGCTGTTGCGGCAGCGTTCTCTATGGGGGACCAGCCTCGCGCATTTTTCCGCCAACTACACCTACTACTTCATGCTCACGTGGTTGCCTCTCTACCTGGTGAAGGAGCGGGGCTTTTCGACCGCGGCCATGGCAGGAATCGCCGCCAGCGCCTACCTCGTGAATGCCTTCAGTGCGCTGCTCGGCGGCTGGATACTCGATCGCGTGGTGACCCAATCCGGGCGTACCAACATTGCCTACAAGGCGCTTTCGATGAGTTCCCACCTGGGCTCCGTGGCGTGCATGCTGTGCATCGCCGCCGCTCCCCCCGTAGTGGCCATGGGTGCCATCTTCGTCTATCAGGTGCTGTGCGGCCTTGCCTCGCCCTGCACTTTCGCCGCCTCGCAGATCCTGGCAGGTCCGGCGGCCTCGGGGCGCTGGGTCGGGATTCAGAACGCTCTCGCAAACCTATCTGGCGTCATTGCAGCCCTTGCGACCGGCTTCCTCATCCCGGACACGAGCCACTTCGCGGCCGCCTTCGTTGCGGCGGCCACCGTGAGCTTGCTGGGCTTCGTGGCCTGGATGTGGATGGTGACCAGGGTTGCGCCAATCGCCTGGGCGAGCGCGCAATCGCCAGGCATCTCGGCACGCGCACTTGCCTGAGAACTCTGGGATCATTGTCAGCGGATTTCCCACCGGATAATGAGCAACGCAATGAACTTCCGCACCCGCCTGACGGTTCTGATCCTGTTGCTCTGCGGCGGCACGCGCCTGTGGGCGGCCGAGTTGCCGCTCGCCGACCGGCAGGCGGACTTCAAAGAATTCGTCCAGGATGTCGCAGAGAACTACGCGTGGCCGCAAAGGACTGAGAAGCCCTGGCTGACATGGCAGGACCGCTACGCCGGGGCCGTCAACGCGGCCAGCACGAAGGAGTCGCTGGCGACCGTCATTGCTGCGGCTCTCGAGGAATTGCACGATTTTCACGCGGAAGTCCGCTCGCGCCACCCCAATCGCTGGCTACCGGTGCCGACCTTCGCTGACATCTGGGCCGTGCCGGACGGGAGTCGGGCGCGCGTGGTTGCAGTGCACCAGGGAAGTGATGCACAGCGCGCCGGAATCGTTCCGGGCGACGTGCTTACGCAGGTCGGTGGCACGCCGATCGAGGCTGCGATCTCCGCCCGTCTGACGGCCGCGGTCGACAACCATGATGTCCAGGCAAGGTCCTGGGCGCTGCTGTCATTGCTCGCCGGCCGCGCCGACGAGGAGCGCCACTTCACCGTCCGCGACGCCAAGGGGCACAGCCGCAGCCTGACGCTGCCTGTAGAGCGCCGGTTCGATCGGCCCCCGGGCCCGCTAACGGCGCGCCGCCAGCCGGGCGATATCGGGCTCATCCGCTTCAACAACTCAATCGGCGAACAGGCCACTGTGGCCGCTTTCGACGAGGCGCTCGAGCAGCTGCGCGGCACGCGGGGCCTGATTCTGGACCTGCGCGACGTGCCCAGCGGCGGCGACAGCTCCGTGGCGCTGGGGATCATGGGCCGGTTCGTTCATGCCATGCGGCCATACCAGCGTCACCGGATTCCCAACTACGGCCAGGGTGATGTTGAACGCAACTGGCTGGAACTGGTCGCGCCCCGCGGCCCCTTCACGTACGACGCACCGGTGGTAGTGCTGGTAGACCACTGGACCGGCAGCATGGGCGAGGGTATGGCGATCGGCATGGACGCGCTGCAGCGGGCGGCGGTGGTTGGTACGCCTATGGCCCAGCTGGCCGGGGCGGTCACCGATTTTCACCTGACGCGGACCGGCATTGACGTCGCCTTTGCCACTGAACAGCTTTATCACATCAATGGCACGCTGCGACAAGACTGGGTACCACCGATCCTCGTGCCCGGAGCGCCAGGCGCGGACGATGCGGTTATGGCGCGCGGCATCGCACAGCTGCAAGCTCTGCTGGGATCTGCCCCGCCGGGCAAGTAAGCCTTTGGGCCGCCTGTCGAGCGGCTTCCGCCAATCTCGATGATGCCCGCGACGCGGCGCGCAGTTCACGATTCCCTCAAGTGAGTTTGCGCCGTCGGTACGCAGGTGTCGGCAATTCTACGTGGCTCTGTCCTCGTCGGCCTGCAGCCGGTAGCCCACACCGGCCTCGGTAAGCAGGTACCGCGGCTGCCGCGGGTCCGGTTCCAGCTTCTGCCGCAGCGTTTTGATATAGGAGCGCAGCCCACGGCTGTCTCCAAGTCGCTCGGGTCCCCAGGCCTCGCGAATCAGCTGCTCTTGGGTCACGATCATTCCCATGTTGCGCGCGAGGCAATCCAGGACGCGAAATTCCAGCGGCGTGAGATGTAGCGGCCCTTCCGGACCCTGCGCGGTTCGCTTAGTCAGGTCGACCGTTGTCTGTCCAAGCCGAAGCGTTGGCAATTGCTCGCTGCCGCGCGCGTTGCGACGCAGCGCCGCACGCACCCGCGCCAGCAGTTCCGGCGCGCTGAAGGGCTTGGCAACGTAGTCATCGGCGCCAGCATCAAGGGCACCAATCTTGTCGGCCTCCATCGTACGCGCCGACAAAACCAGTATGGGGGTCGGCGAAAACCGGCGGATTTCCCTGATCAATGAAAGCCCATCGCGGTCCGGAAGGCCGAGGTCGACGATGACGAGGTCCGGTCGATGGTTGCGTGCCTCTATCGCGCCGCGGGCAGCGGATTCCGCCTCGGCCACGCGGTAGTGTTGCGACTCGAGAAGCATCTTCACCAAGCCGCGTATGCGCTCGTCGTCTTCGACGATCAAGACCTGGAACATCGCCTGCGTCACGGAGCGGGCTCCGCAGTCGGCAACGTGAAGGCAAAGCGCGTGCCGCCCCCGGGGCGCGGTGACGCGCTAATCACGCCGCCGTGGGCATTGACGATGGCGCGGCAGATCGCAAGACCCAAACCCGCCCCACCGGTGTTGCCCTCGTCGCGACCGCGCTGGAATTTCTCGAACAACCTCGCCGGATCACCAGGCGGCAGTCCAGGACCGTTGTCATCGACAACGACCCGTACCGCAGGCCCCTCAACGCTGGCCGAGATGCTCACCTGCGTGCCCGGTGGCGTGTGTTTGACGCAGTTATCGAGCAGATTGGAAAATACCTGTGTGACCAGCAATGCATCGACGTATACCGCCGGCAGAGACGCGGGCAGATCGACCCGCAGGACGTGCTGCCTTAGTGCCTCGTGCAACTGCCCGAGAGCTAGGCCCAGCAGATCATCAAGCGTTTGCCAGTCGCGCCGCAGATGGGCCTCGCCGGCCTCGAAGCGCATCAAGTCCAGCACGTTGGAGATGAGCCCTGACATTTCCTGCGCTTTGGCATCGATCGACCGCGCCAGTTGCGCCCGCGCTTCGGAATCCAGGCTGAGGCTTGGGTCAATCAACGCACTGCTCGCCCCGGCAATCACAGCCAGCGGGGTCCGCAGGTCATGCGATATGGAGGCGAGTAACGTGTTGCGCAGGCGCTCCGACTCTGCGGCCACGCGTGCGGCTTCGGCCTCCTCGGCAAGACTGGCGCGTTCGATCGCAAGGCCGATCTGCCCGGCAAAAGTCTCGAGCAGGTGCTGCTGCTCTGGCAACAGCAGCCGGCGTTGCTGCGTAGGTTTTACGGCTAGGACGCCCAGCGTGCGGTTACTGCCCCGCAAGGGCTGGTACTGAGCCGCTGCGGCAGGCAGGGTGTCGGTACCACGGCCAGCGGGGCGGCCGTGATCCAGAACCCACTGTGCCACCGACAGATCGGCGCCGCGCAAAGCCACCGGCGTTGGCGTTCCCCTTGGGTGGTGCAGACGGCCCGCGGCGTCCGGTATCAATACGACGGCAAGACCCGCGAAGGTCTCGGCGACGTGCTTGACGGCGACGCTAGCGATGTTGTCCAGCTGACGGGTTGCGGCCAGTTCTCGACTCATCTCGTAGAGCAGCGCCGTGCGTCGTTCACGGGCACCGGCAACACGCGTCTGAGCTCGGACACTGGCTACCAGGTTCGCGATGATGAGGGCGACGATCAGCATGACCGCAAAGGTCACGACATACTGGAGATCACCAACCGCAAAGGTGAATCGGGGCGCCACGAAGAAGAAGTCAAAGGCCGCAACGTTTACCATCGACGTGAGACTCGCGGGACCGCGCCCCAGTCGCAGCGCGGCAATCGTGGCGCCGAGCAGGTACACCATGACGAGGTTGGTCAGCTCAAAATAGGGAAACATCAAGGCCGCAACGCCGGTGCACAGCAGCGAAATCAGCGCCGCCGCCGCGTACCGCCTCCAATTGACAGGGCGCGGCCTCGCACGCTCCTGACGTTCCTGCGGCGGAGCCGCTTCGCGACGCGCTATCACTGAGACGTCCAGCCCCTGTCCTTGGCGAACGAGCTTGGTTGTCGTCGAGGCCCTCAACAGAGCTCTCCAGCCACGGCGCCGTGGCTCTCCAACGACAATCCGCGTGATCGCGCGCAGTCTGGCGTACTCGGTCAACGTAGCGGCCGCGGACGATCCATCCAGGGTAACCGTCCGTGCGCCAAGCGACTCCGCCAGCCGCAGAACCTTCACGCGGCGATTGCGCGCCCGTTCGCCAAGCTTCAGAAGCGCCGGGGTTTCCACCGTGACTACCAGCCACTCCGCATCCAGAGCGTCCGCGAAGCGCTTACCGAAGCGCACCAGCTGCTCGGCCTGGTCATCGGGCGCAACCGCAATCATGAATCGATCCCTTGCGAGCCATGGCCGTGAGATACGCTCGCGGCCCGCATACTCCTGTGCTGCGGCATCCACCCGATCAGCGGTGCGCCGCAGTGCAAGCTCTCGCAATGCCAGTAGATTTGGCCTGCGAAAGTACCGTTCAGTCGCAGTTCCCACCTGCTCGGAAACGTACACCTTGCCCGCCTTCAGGCGGGCGAGCAGGTCATCAGGGGGCAGGTCGATCAGCTCGACCTCGTCGGCCTCGTCAAATAGCCGATCCGGGATCGTCTCCTGCTGGCGAATACCGGTGATGCCGGCTACCACATCGTTCAGGCTCTCCAGGTGCTGAACGTTGAGCGTCGTCCAGACGCCAATTCCGGCACCCAGCAGCTCCTCGACATCCTGCCAGCGCTTGGCGTGGCGCGGGGCGGGGACGCCCTCGGCGATATTGGAGTGCGCAAGCTCGTCGACGAGCAGAGTGGTGGGCTTGCGCCGTAGGGCCGCGTCCAGATCGAACTCGCGCCTCGTGATGCCGCGGTAGCGCACCTCGAGGAACGGCAGCTGCTCCATACCCTCCAGCAGGCGCTCGGTCTCGATGCGCCCGTGGGGTTCGACGTAGCCGACGATGATGTCAGCACCGGCGGCCCGGGCGGCGCGTGCGGCCTCGAGCATCGTGTAGGTCTTGCCCACCCCGGCGGATGATCCGAAGAAGATGCGCAACCGGCCCCGTCGCGCCCGCGCCTCTTCGCGTCGAACATCGGCCAGCACCTCGTCGGGATTGCGGCGGTCACTCTCGGCCATCATCTACTCGCTGGTAATCATGGGTATCGGGCTCGCTTCGATGGCGAGTCCACCGATCATTGCGCGAGTGTGCGACGCGCCATGAGTTCGGGGCAACCGCTGAAATTGGCCTTTACCCTCACTATTCAGTGCTGTCCGTTGAGTGCGAGATTGAGCTCGAGTACGTTGACTCTGGGCTCACCGATGAGCCCAAGTAGCCGACCCTGCTGGTGGGCCAAGATAAGCGCCTCGACCTGCGCCACCGGGATGCCGCGAGCACCGGCAATCCGGCCCGCCTGGTAACGGGCGCCGGCAACGCTGATTTCCGGGTCCAGGCCACTCGCCGATGCAGTGACGAGGTCGACCGGCACCGGCTGCCTGTTGCCGGAATCAGCACCACGCAGGGCCTTGGCGTTCGCATTCACCTGGTCGAGCAGTGCCGGATTCAAGGGTCCAAGATTCGATCCGGCGGACCCGATGCCGTTGTATGGCTGCGGCGTCGTCGCAGAAGGCCGGCCCCAGAAATGCTTCGGATCGGAGAAGGCTTGACCGATCAGTCGCGAACCGACGACCTGCCCATCCTGGCGCAATAGACTGCCCTCGGCCTGCGAGGGGAAAGCCAGGCGGGCAATACCGGTAATGGCAAGGGGATAGCCTATGCCGAGTACCAAGGTCATCACGATCAGGAGGCTCACTGCTGGACGAAGCTGCTGTGTGAACATGATCTAACTCTCCTTCAGGCCCAGCCGGCGGCTGACAACAGCATGTCGATAATCTTGATGCCGGGGAATGGCACGAGCACTCCCCCCAATCCATAGATCAACAGGTTGCGGCGAAGCAATGGACCTGCGCCCAGGGGGCGGTACTTGACACCCTTGATGGCCAGCGGAATCAGAACCACGATGATCAGGGCGTTGAAGATCACGGCCGACAGGATCGCCGAGTTCGGCGTCGCCAAGCGCATGATATTCAGCGCGCCAAGCTGCGGGTAGGTCACGGCGAACGCC
Organism: uncultured Pseudomonadota bacterium; assembly: GCA_963741745.1. Classification (GTDB taxonomy): domain Bacteria; phylum Pseudomonadota; class Gammaproteobacteria; order Steroidobacterales; family Steroidobacteraceae; genus 13-2-20CM-66-19. The sequence continues at coordinate 56,804 of CAVUJF010000001.1, forward strand.
GCGGGGATGATGGCGAAGTATTTCGCCACATCGTTGGCGATGCTGAAAGTGGTGAGCGCGCCGCGCGTCATCAGCATCTGCTTGCCCGTCTCGACGATCTCGATGAGCTTGGTCGGGTTGGAGTCAAGGTCAACCATGTTCCCGGCCTCTTTCGCGGCCTGTGTGCCGGTGTTCATCGCCACCGCGACGTCCGCCTGAGCAAGTGCCGGGGCGTCGTTCGTGCCATCACCGGTCATGGCAACCAGGCGGCCCTGCCCCTGGTGCTCGCGAATCAGCTTGAGCTTTGCCTCGGGCGTTGCCTCCGCCAGGAAGTCATCGACCCCGGCTTCGGCGGCAATTGCCGCGGCTGTCAGGCGGTTGTCGCCCGTGATCATGATCGTCTTGATACCCATGTGGCGCAGGTCGGCGAAGCGCTCCTTGATGCCACCCTTGACGATGTCCTTGAGCGCGATGACGCCGAGCACACGCGCGCCGTCCGACACCACCAGCGGCGTACTGCCCTGGCGCGCGACGCGCTCCACTGCCTCGGTAACGGCGCGTGGGAAGGGTTGCCCTAGCCCCTCCACGTGTTTCGTGATCGCATCGGGGGCACCCTTGCGAACTTGCCGCTCTCCCAGGTTCACGCCACTCATGCGGGTATGCGCCGAGAATGGGACAAAGGTCGCATTCAGCGCCTTCAGATCTCGCTCCCGCAGATTAAACTTCTGCTTAGCAAGGATAACGATGCTACGGCCCTCCGGCGTCTCGTCGGCGAGGGATGCGAGCTGGGCGGCATCCGCGAGCTCAAGTTCAGTCACCCCTGGAGCAGGCAGGAATGCCGCGGCCTGGCGATTGCCCAAGGTGATGGTGCCGGTCTTGTCCAGCAGCAGCACGTCCACGTCACCGGCAGCCTCCACCGCGCGCCCAGAGGTGGCAATGACGTTCGCCTGCATCATGCGGCTCATGCCCGCGACGCCGATGGCCGACAGCAGGCCGCCGATGGTCGTGGGTATCAGGCAGACAAGCAGCGAAACCAGCGCAGTGATAGTCACCGGACTGCCGAACTTGCTGACCTCGACACTGAACAGTGAGAACGGCAACAGCGTGACAATGACGACCAGGAACACAAGGGTCAGCGCAACGAGCAGGATGGTGAGCGCGATCTCGTTCGGGGTCTTCTGCCGCTTGGCTCCCTCGACCATCGAAATCATGCGATCGAGAAAGGTCTCACCCGGATTGACGCTGACGCGCACGACGATCCAGTCGGACAGCACGCGAGTGCCGCCCGTCACCGAAGCAAAGTCACCGCCGGATTCGCGGATCACTGGTGCCGACTCGCCCGTAATGGCGCTCTCGTCCACCGAGGCTGCGCCTTCTACGACCTCTCCGTCGACGGGAATAACATCGCCGGCTTCTACCAGCACCAGATCACCCTTGCGTAGGTCTTCCGCCTTCGCGGATACGGTCTCGCGCCGGGTAAGTCGCGGATCGGTGAATTTCTTGGCGAGCACCGTCTGGCGCATGCCGCGCAGCGCTGCGGCCTGTGCTCTGCTGCGGCCTTCGGCCAATGCCTCCGCAAAGTTCGCAAACAGCACCGTGAAGGCGAGCCACAGCGTAATGGCGCCGATGAACGCCGCGGATGCCTCGCCGTGGCCGCCGAGCGCCTGCACGTACAGCGCCGCCGTGACAATGGTGCCGACGTAAACCACAAACATCACCGGGTTGCGCCATTGCACCCGAGGGTCCAGTTTACTGACCGCCTGCAGGAGCGCCGGACCGAGTAGCTTGCGATCAAAAAGCGAAAGTTGTTCCCGTGACATGCGTGTCTCTCTCACTTGGCTGCCGCGAGCATGAAGTGCTCCACGACGGGCCCCAGTGCCAGTGCCGGTACATAGGTAAGGACGCCGATCAGCAGCACCGAACCGATCAGTAGTGCAACAAACAAGCCACCGTGGGTGGGCATCGTCCCCTCGCTCACCGGAATCCGCTTCTTGGCCGCCAGAGAGCCCGCAATAGCCAGCGCGGCCACAATCGGCCAGAAGCGGCCGAACCACATGGCAAGGCCCAGCGCGACGTTGTAGAAGACGGTGTTTGCCGAGAGCCCCGCAAATGCGCTGCCATTGTTGTTCGCGGCTGACGAGAAGGCATATAGGATCTCGCTGAAGCCGTGCGCGCCCGGGTTCGCAACCCCCGCCTTGCCGGCTGCAACGGCGACTCCCACCGCGGTCCCGATGAGCACGATGAAAGGAGTCGTGAGAATGAAGATCGAGGCGAGCTTCATTTCAGTGGCCTCGACCTTCTTGCCCAGGTACTCGGGCGTTCGGCCGATCATCAGACCAGCGATGAAGACACCCAGCACCGCGAAGATCAGCATCGTGTAAAGGCCGGTGCCCACGCCGCCGGGCGCCAGCTCTCCCAGCTGCATCAGGAACAGAGGCACGAATCCGCCTAGCGGCGTCATCGAGTCATGCATCGAGTTGACGGCGCCACAGGAGGTTGCGGTGGTCACGGCCGCGAACAGGCTCGACGCCGCGATGCCGAAGCGGGCTTCCTTGCCCTCCATGTTGCCCCCAGGCTGGAGGGTGCTGGCAACCTGGTCGATCCCCTGTTTCGCGATGAGCGGATTGCCGTGCTGCTCGCTGTGGTGGGCAACCAGTATCAGACTGACCAGCAGTATGAGCATGGCTGCAAGGACCGCCCAGCCCTGCCGGGTATCACCAACCATCTTGCCGAAGGCATAAGTCAGCGCGAAGGGGATGAGGATGATCGCCAGCATCTCCAACACATCGGTAAGCGGGGTCGGGTTCTCGTAGGGATGGGCCGAATTCGCATTGAAGAATCCACCACCGTTTGTGCCGAGTTCCTTGATCGACTCCTGCGATGCCACCGGACCCATCGGCAGCGTCTGCGTTTGCGTGGTCGCAGCCTCAGTAACGGCATTGCCCGCAGCATCCTTGAGCGGGCTACCAGCGGCATCCAGCTTCGGATTCTGATACGTGAGCTTCTCAATGGTCGTGACGTCCTTGTAGCCATCCAAGTTCTGGATGACGCCCTGGCTGACAAGAATGAGCGCGAGCACTGCGGACAGCGGCAGCAGGACGTAAAGCGTAGAGCGCGTGACGTCCACCCAGAAGCTACCGATGGTCTGCGCCGTATGGCGCGCAAAGCCGCGAATCAGTGCGATCGCCACTGCAATACCGGTGGCCGCGGACAGGAAGTTCTGCACCGCAAGACCCGCCATCTGCACCAGGTAGCCCATCGTCGACTCGCCCGAATAGGCCTGCCAGTTCGTATTCGTGACGAAGCTGACGGCCGTGTTAAACGAGGAGTCGGGACTCACCGCTGCCAATTTCTGCGGGTTCAGGGGCAGGAACAGCTGCAAGCGCTGCAGCGCGTACACGATGAGCGCGCCCAGCACGTTGAACAGCAGCAGCGCTATCGCGTACTGCTTCCAACTCATTTCGCGGCCGGACTCGATTCCCGCAGATCGGTACAGGAATGCCTCGAAACGCCTGCCGGTGCGCAGTGCGAAGTTGGGCCGGCCTTCAGCGACATCGGCGATGTAGCTGCCAAGAGGCTTGACGCACAGGAGCGCGATCCCGAGGAGGGCTGCGAGCAGCACATAGAACAGTGCGTCGGTGTTCATCAGAATTTCTCCGCTCGCAGCAGCGCGTACACCAGGTAGCCGAACAGGAGCAACGCGAGCAAGCCCGACAGGGCGTACATGACATTCATGACGGCCTTCCCAGGCGCCCGAGCGCCCATACCAGGCCATGTGTCACGCCATAGAGGGCGGCGAGCATCAGCAGATAAACAATGTCCACAGCTGGACCTCCAGATGTATTGCGGGACCATCGTAGCCACGCACGTGTGAAAAACTTGTGCAAAAAAGAAAGCCATGCGGCAAGCCGTATGGATGGTGAACAAGCCTACGCCCTCCAGCCTGCATTAAAGATGACTCGGCGTCGTGGAAAGTACCTAGGGATGGCCTCGTCCGAATTGACCAACTTCACTCTTGAATTGGTCCCTGCGATAGCGATTGCTGTGTTGACCTTTTGCCCGGATGCGCGGCGTGGTTTTTTCACAGCTTTATCACATGCCGCTACCTACACTTGTCGTTGTTGAGATCTGAAAGGCTTCGGCCACGCATACCAGCCATCCCGCCCTACGAGTTGCCGCGTACCCGTGAACCTGACCTCGGCTGAACACCCGGCCACTCTGCAGACGCAAATTGCGGCGCCGCCGCAAACGTGAGCAAAGTCCGACGTCAAGGAATGTTAGCTATGACGCGTTTTAAAATTGCATCGGTCGCCGCTCCAGCTCTTCTGTTTTCATTTGGGGCAGTCGCTGTCGCAGCGGACCCACCCGCAGAGCCCGCGGCCACTGCCGCGCCTTCGCTGGCGGACGTGCTGGCTGCGTCAGGCGTTACCGCGAGTGGCTATCTCAGCGCCAGGTACGAGAACTTCTCCGGCGTGCCGACCTACCGGGAGTTTGACCTCGACAAGAACAGCTTTTCGCTCAGTCAGGCCAGCCTGCAGATCGCCTACCAGCCCAAAGAGGGGTTCGGCGGTGTCGTGCAGCTCATGGCTGGTGATGACGCTGCTGTTATCAACAGAGCCGAAGGCTCCTCTGCCAGCAACCTCGACGTACTGCAGGGCTATGCGCAATACGCCAAGGGCCAGTGGACCCTCATAGGCGGCAAGTTCCTGACGCTGGTGGGCGCGGAAGTCATCGCGCCCACGGGCAACACCAACATCAGCCGTTCGCTCACGTTCTTCACTGAGCCCCTGACCCATACCGGCCTTCGCGCTAGCTACGCGGCGAGTGACCAGCTGAACCTAATCTTGGGTGTGAATAACGGCTGGAACGTCGTCCATGACAACAACACATCGAAGACGCTTGAGTTCGGCGCGAGCCTCACGCCAGGCAAGATGTGGTCGTTCGCCCTCCAGGGCTACGTTGGCAAGGAGCCCGTCAGCAGTACACAGGATGGTACCCGGAGCATCGTCGACTTTGTGGGCACCTGGAACGCCAGCGAAGCGCTGACCGTGATCCTGAACTATGACTGGGGCCGTCAGGCGAATCCGCCGATCGACGACGCCACAGCTACCGCAAGTGGCAGCTGGACCACCGGCGCCCTATACGTGAATTACACGATCGCCCCGGCTTGGCGCGTATCGCTGCGGGCCGAGCTGCTCGACGACAAGGACGGTTTCCAGACCGGAACCGTTCAGAAGGTAAAGGAGGGCACCGTCACTCTGGGCTGGATGCCAGCAAAGAACTTCGAGCTGCGGGTGGAAGGTCGCTATGACAAGTCCAACCGGGCGACCTTCGTGAAGAGCGTCAATGTTGACTCGGCGCAAGCTGCCTACCGGGACGACCAGTCCTCGGTTGAGGTTGAAGGCCTGTTCAAGTTCTGAGATATACCCCTCGTGTCCTGAGGAGCGAGGGGGCCTTCCGGATCCGGTTCGAGGCGCCGCTGGCATGTAACGCACAGGGCCGGAGATTCTGACGTCGCCAATGGCGCGCTCTGCGATCACCGTTGGCGTCGCTTAACCACGCATCTAGTATCCTATGAGGATGCTGGATTCGACGACCATCGCGGCGACACCCCCTGGGGTGCGCGCCGCCATTGCACCCCACTGCCCTGTGGAGCGGCTGTTACAGACCGCGGGCGCGGCAGGATCCCTTGGAAAGCACTAGCGCTGGGGGTACGCTTCCGAAGAAGCAGGTCCTGGCCGTCGTCATCGGCAACGGCCTCGAATTCTACGACTTCGTTACCTACGCTTTCTTTGCCGCCCAGATCGGCAGGACGTTCTTCCCCTCGGACACCCCCGGCACGAGCCTGCTCGCCTCGCTCGCTACCTTTGGCGCGGGATTCCTGACACGACCCCTGGGTGCGTTCGTCATCGGCCGCTACGCCGACCGGGCCGGCCGCAAGCCGGCGATGCTTTTGTCCTTTGCGCTCATCGGCGTCGGCGTCGTGGGCCTACCGCTGACCCCCTCCTATGCCGCCATTGGGATCGCAGCGCCGCTGATCGCGATCGCATTTCGTCTCCTGCAGGGATTCGCACTCGGCGGAGAGGTGGGACCCAGCACCGCGTTTCTCATGGAGGCGGCACCCGCACGGCGCCGTGGTCTGTACGTCTCGCTTCAGGCCACGAGCGCGGACATTGCCGTTCTCATCGCCGGGCTGGTTGGCGTAGGCCTAGCCGGTGTTCTCGATGCGCACGCGCTCGATGTTTGGGGCTGGCGCGTGGCGCTGCTCCTGGGCGCCGCCATCATTCCGGTGGGATTCGTGCTGCGACGTACCCTCCTCGAGACACTCCCGCTTCCCAGTCAACACGATCCGGAGCCTGCACCTGGGTACGCGCGCCTCCTGTGGCTGGGGCTGCTGCTCCTGGGCGCAGCTACCACCACCAACTACCTGCTCGAATACATGACGACGTATGCCAGCGTGACCCTGCGCATGCCCGCGGGCATCGCCTTCGGCGCGACCGCCGTCATAGGTCTAAGCGGAGTCATCTGTGACCCGCTGGGCGGCTGGTTGTCCGACCGGTTCGGTCGCAAGCCGATCATGATTATCCCGTGGCTGTTCCTGGCCGCCGCTGTATTCCCGGCGTTCTGGATCCTCGACCGGCTGCGCAGCGGGTCGTCTCTCTACGCGGCCTGTGCGGTGCTGGCCTGCATGTCCACGCTTTCCTCCGGGACGATCATCGTCGCGGTCACCGAGGCGCTGCCGCAGCGCGCGCGCGCCGGTGGCATCGCGCTGATCTACGCGTTGGCAATATCCGTGTTCGGCGGCTCTGCGCAGTTCCTCGTGGCATGGCTCATCCGCGCGACGGGCAATCCCCTGGCGCCGGCGTGGTACATGTTCTGCGGGATCGTGATCGGGCTGACCGTCCTGTTTCAGCTGCCGGAGACGGCGCCGGTGAAGGCTGCTGTCAGTCCCGCCAATCACGGCTAAGCGCTTAGATTTCTTGGGCGCTGGCGGAAAAGCCCGAGACTCTATGTCCGCGACACACCACGGAAACCTACCAATGGGCCAAGGTACGTACTGCCATGTAGACGGCCACCAGAATCACCAAGGTAGCAAAGACCCGGGTGAGCGCTCCTCGGCGCCCCGCAATTCTGGTTGCAAGACGAATGCCGAGGAGTCCGCCTGCCGCCCCGCCAGCAATGAACACTAGGCCAACGGGCCAGTCGATCAGGCCCGACCAAGCGTAGTTTGCCGCGGTTGTGAATCCGAACGCGGCCACGGAGAACAGCGACGAGCCGACGGCATACAGCATCGGCATTCCGCTTCCAAGCATCAGCCCGGGAACGATCAGAAAGCCGCCACCGATGCCGAAGAAGCCTGACAACACGCCAGTCAGGAACCCGGCCCCGATCAGGCGCAGGGCGATCGCGGGGTTGATGCGAACGCCGGGATCACCGGCCTGCTCGCGTCGTCTTAGCATGGCGATTCCCACCACCAGCATCGCGACCGCAAACAGCAGCAAGAGCTTCTGCCCATCGACCGCCTTGCCCAGCGTCGAGCCCACGAGCGCACCCAGCACACCGGCCATCCCGAACACGAACGCACACGGCAACTTGACGTTGCCTAGTCGCCAGTGGCCAACCAGGTTGGCCGCGGCGTTGGTGCCCACCGCCAGTGCACTGGTTCCAATCGCCACGTGGGGGTCCCGAACGCCGACCACATAGAGCAATAGTGGCACGGCTAGGATGGAGCCACCGCCACCAATCAAGCCCAGCGCGCAACCCACCAGGGAGCCGCAAATCAGCGTGATTAGCCAGTGAATCACAGACGCATGCGCTCAGTGACTCTTGCGCGCAAGCACCTGCACGACCGCACTCTGTCCGGCATGCCCCTGTCCTTCCTGCACGTCACGCTCCAACTCGGCTGCACGCTCGAATTCCAACCCCGAGAGTTCCCCTCGCAATTGGGCCAGCGTTGGTAACAGGTCCTCGGTCTGCGGGCCGCCGGTGCCGAACTTGAGCTGTTCAGGTCGATAGGCCTCCAGCAAGAATACGCCGCCGGGCTTCAGGCCAGTAGCAATCTGGGAATGGATCTTGCCCCGCAGTGATGTTGGCAGGTGACACCAGATTGATACGATGGCATCCCAGCAGCCGGGCTCGATGCAGTAGTTCTCAAGATTCTCCTGCAGCGTGGTGATCCGGACGCCGCGGGCGTCGGCCAACCGGAGAGCTTTGCGAAGACCCACCGCTGACCGGTCGAGCGCGGCCACAGAAAGGCCCAATCCGGCCAGAAAGACCGCGTTGCGCCCCTCTCCTTCTGCGAGGCAAAGCACTCGCCCACCCGCCGGGATTAAGGCTGCGTGCGCGCGCAGAAGATCGTTGGGCTCCGTGCCGTAGAAGAACCCTTCGCCAGCATAACGCTCATCCCACACGTTACGGCTCCACCACACTCGCCACAAGGCGGCGATCGCCCAACAACGAATTGTTCACGAGGCACAGGCGCTCCGCTCGCTCCAGGAGCTCTTCGCCCTTCGCATGATCGGCGCCTGACTTCACAGTCAGGGTGGCGGTGGTGGTATAGCTGGAGAAGCGCGTCACACGGTCCACACGCTCCAGGACCCCTTCAACCACGCACTTGAGCTCGACCCAGTCAAATTTCGCCGCTCGCGCGATACCGCGAAACGTCAGGATGTAGCAATCGGCGATCGCGGCCATCAGCAGGGTTTCGGGTGACCACACGTCGCCGGGACCATCGAACTCCTTGGGCGGAGCTGTGGTTAGCAGGGGCAATCCTGGCGATTCAACCGGAACCATCCCGGTAGCCGATCCCTTGGCCGTGACGCTATAGGTATGAGGATAGGGCCGCACCGAGTCAACTTTCAGGGGCAATGACTGGCAGGCCCGCGGTCTTCCAGGCGGCAATGCCACCACCCATATGGGCGGCATGCACGCTGCCGGCCGCCAATCGCTTTTCCGCGGCGGTCAGTGAGCGCCGGCCGCCCGCGCAATGAAACACCACACGCCGCGCCCCGTCCGCCGGGAGTACCGCGGCATCAAAGGTGGAGAGCGGATAGAGCAAGGCTCCGTGGATGCGTTCGGCTGCGTACTCCGCGGGTTCCCGAACATCGATCAGGAGCACCTTGCCGGCTTCTAGTAGCCGCGACACTTCGGTAGGGTCGAGCGTTTCTATCTTCGCGGGATGATGCGACATCTTCGAATTCCTCTCGTAATAATGGCGGCGGGCCTCTAGTCAGGAGACATTGCCGGGTATCAAGCGATCGCTCGCGCGCGCCCGGCCGGCGCGCCCGATCAGGCGTGGCCAGCCGACGCGCGTGGTCATCGGGCCAAACACAATCCCGCCATCCTTGCCGCACTCTGGCATACGCGCCTTCATCAGCTGTCGAGGCGCTTGATGCCCAGGGCACGCAACATGAATTTCTCGTACGCCGGCTCCGAGTTGCCGCGCTTCATCTTGTAAATGAAGTACTTCTCGAAGCCGATCTTTACCCAGTGCACCCACCGGCTCTTGCGGAACCAGTTGACATTGCGGGGCGGAATTTGCGGAAGCGCCACGAAAGCGGCGCCGGTGTTGCCCATGTCGGCAAGACAGATCGCGTTCCAGGTGCCCTTGGCGGTGGCGGGCTGGCCGGCGATGTCGGAAGCAATGTTGTGCACGATCGCAGTAACCATCGTCTCGATCATATAGCCGGTTTTGGGCGCCCCAGTGGGAACCGGTGTCACTTCGACCGGCGGTATGGCGATGCAGACGCCCGCCGAGAAGATGTTCCTGTACTTCTTGCTGCGTTGGTTGTCGTCTACGATCACAAACCCGCGCGGGTTGCACAGCCCCTCGACTGCGGCCACCGCGTCCACGCCCTTGAACGCTGGCAGCATCATCGCGAACTTGAAGGGCAACTCATGCTCCTTCGCGGGCTGCCCGTTTCGATCGAGCTCGGTGACGAACATCTTGCCCGGCTCGAGCTTCGTGGTCTTGGCATTGGTGATCCACTTGATATCGCTATTGCGGAACTCCGATTCGAGCATGCTCTTGGAGTCGCCGACGCCACCGAGACCGAGGTGTCCGATGTAGGGCTCGCTGGTGACGAACGTGATGGGCACTTTATTGCGAACCTTGCGGCGCTTGAGGTCGGTGCTGAGGATGAATGCAAACTCGTAGGCGGGCCCAAAGCAGCTCGCCATGGGCATGGCGCCGACAACGACCGGCCCTGGGTTCTTGAGAAATTCCTGGTACGCCTGCCAGGTCCCCTCGGCGTGATCCACGGTGCAAATGGAATGCGAATACCCGCCTGCGGGGCCTGCACCCGGTACCTCATCAAAAGCCAGCTTGGGTCCGGTGGTGATGATCAGGTAGTCGTAGCGCACCGTGGTGCCGTCTGCGAGGGTCAGGCAATTTGCCGACGCGTCGATCTGGTCGACCCGCTGTGCAACGAAGTCAATATTGCGCCGCTTTAGGTAGCGGGCGACGGGGAAGGAAATGCCCGCGCGGTCGCGCCAGCCCACCGCGAGCCAGGGATTGGACGGCACGAACTGAAAGTAGTCCGCGGCATTGATCACCGTGATTCGATGCCCGGCATCGAGCTTTGCCCGCAGCTCATAGGCGGCTGGCAGCCCGCCGACACCCGCTCCGATAATTACAATATGGGCCATGTTATTCCCCGTACTTGAATTGTGCCTTGGTAGATCACTTGGCAGCGCCACTAGGATCGACCAGATGGCGGTCGACTCGCTCGAGATCCGCTTCCGAGAGCGCGCCGGCGACGGCCTGAAGCTGCAGATCCGCCAGCAACCACTCAGACTGTGCCTTCTGGAAGTCGGTGCCGGTGCGCAAGAAGTCCGCCTCTGCGTTGAGCAATTCGAGCGCGGTGCGATCGCCGATCTCGACGCCCAACCGCGTGGCCCCCAGCCGATCCTGTGTTGAACCATGCAGGCGCTGCAACGCGCGCACGCGAGCGGCTGCGGTGGTCAGGCCCAGCCAGGCGGCCCGGGCTTGCTGGCGCACCTGCTGATCGCCGGCATCAAGGTCCGCACCCGCCTTGCGCTCCAGCGCCTTCGCCTCATGGCGCTGTGCGCTGCGCATTCCGCCGGTGAAGAGCGGCATGGACGCCTGCAGGACGATGCTGGCCTCCCGGCCGGTGATCTCCGCGGCGCCAAAGTCGCCATTGCCTTGCAGCGACTCGTGCCCGACCCGCGCCACGACGCTGACCTTCGGTGACGCAAGCATTCCGTAGCGCTCTACCTGCGCCGATGCGTTCGACACGGCTAAGCGCTGCATGGCCAGCTGCGGACTGCCCGCAAGGGCTCGCTGCGTCCAGGCATCCAGCGTATCGGGCGCCGGCAACTCAACAGGCTCGCTCTCCGGCAGATCCTTCAGCGCCACCGGCTCCAGGCCCGTCAAATCGGTGAACGCCGCCTCGCTTAGGGTCACCGCGGTTTGGGCATCGAGTTCCTGTACACCGACGGCATCGGCACTCGCCTGCGCCTCGCGCATGTCGGTGGCAGGAATGTCGCCACTCTCGAATCGCCCCTGCGCCGTGGCGCGCGCCCGCTCCGCGGCTGCCTGCAGTCGGCGTAGCGCCACGAGCTGGGAGCGGGCATTGAGCACGGCGAAGTACGCGCGCGCTGTGCGCAGCAGGAGATCCTGCTTGGCCTGCTGGAACTGGGCGTCGGCAACTGCTGCGGTGTTCTTCTGCGTGGCGAAATCCGCCATCCTGCCGCGGTCATACAGTGGCTGCTCCGCCACAAAGGCCCACTCGCGCGACGTCCCATTGTTGACGCTGGTTTGAAAGTCCACGCCATTGGTACTACCGAACCCGGGCGCGGAAAACGCAGCGCCGGAGGTCTGGGTCTGCTGATCGGCACGGCCGGCACTCCCCTGCACCGCAAGCGTCGGCAGCCACAGTGCGCGCCCCTGATCTGCGTGAGTCTTGCCGGCTTCCCACTGCGCCCGCGCAGCCTCGAACGTCGGGTCGTGCTGCATGGCGGCCTGCCAGGCGTCGGTGACGCCGAGGCCCGCGGCCCCCGCGCCACTTGAAATCAGAAATAGTCCGAGGAAGGCAGCTCGTTTCATGACGCCCCCCTGTTGGGCTCGCCCGCCAGAGACCGGTCTCGCCAGTCCATCAATTGGGGTGCCGGAACTGCGCCTGAAAAGCGCGCCAACTCCCTGCCTCCGAGCTGCAGCGGGGTCGGCATGCTGCGAATGCCCAACTGCGCCGCAGCAAACGCGCCGATTGCCGTATGCGCGGCGCTTACCGCATACGGGCGCCTCCGCGAGCCGTTCGCGTGCGAGGCGACTCACCCACAGACAAGGGAGACACACGAGATGCATGCGGATCCGCCCCGAGGCAGGTTCAATCCGTACCGGCGCTGAGGCCGAGGCCACGCAGGATGCGCTCCATCAGGCACCATCGTGTCACCCCGCTCTGCAGCAGGTTGATGCCGACGAAGGCGGTGAACCATAGCCAGTAGCCGCTCTGGAAGATCGGGCTGCCGGGCGCGCCCAGGGCGAGTGACAGCAGGATGAAGCTGCCCGCGACGACGCGAGTGAGTTGCCAAGAAGTCATACCATTGGCTCCCTTATGGTTGGGGACTGCAGGATGATCGAGGGGTGGGCTTTTTGATATACGGAGAAATACAGTAGCGGAATCACCACCAGCGTCAGCACAGTGGAGACCAGGATGCCGAAGATCAGCGAGATCGCGAGTCCGTTGAAGATCGGATCATCGAGGATGAAGAAGGCGCCGAGCATCGCCGCCAGGGCGGTGAGGATGATCGGCTGCGCGCGAGTGATCGCCGAGCGTATCACCGCCTCCCGGAATTCGATTCCGGCCGCGACCTGCAGATTGATGAAGTCGACCAGCAGGATGGAGTTGCGGACGATAATGCCCGCGAGCGCGATCATGCCGATCATCGACGTGGCGGTGAACTGCGAGTGCAGCAGGGCGTGGCCTGGCATCACGCCAATGATCGTGAGCGGGATGGGCGCCATGATGATGAGCGGCGTTAGGTAGGAGCCGAACTGCATCACCACCAGCAGGTAGATCAGCACCAGACCCACTGCATAGGCCGCGCCCATGTCCCGGAATGTCTCGTAGGTGATCTGCCACTCGCCATCCCACTTGAGCGCATAGCTGCGATAGGGATCGCTGGGCTGGTGGATGAAATACTCCGCGATCTTCCCGCCGTCCGGTGCCACGATCCGGCCGATCGCGCCACGCAAGCCAAACATGCCGTAGAGGGGGCTGTCCACGCGACCCGACTCATCACCCGTGACGTAGACCACGGGCAGCAGATCCTTGTGATAGAGCGGCTGCTCGACGGTGGTGCTGCGCACGTCGACCAGCGAGCCCAAGGGGACGATGGCGCCACTGCTGGCACGCACGCCGAGGTTCAGGGCCGCATCGAGGTTCCCGCGCGTGTTGTCCGCCAGCTGCAGATGAAGCGGAGCAGGGTACTTTGTTGCATCCTGCAGATAGGTTGCATCCAGTCCGGCGATACCCGCCCGCAGCGTCTCAACAACCTCAGCGTCGGCCACGCCGAGCAGCGCGGCCTTCTCCCGATCCACCGCCAGGACCTGGCGCGGCGCGGGGCTTATGTAGGAGGCGTCCACATCAACGAGCCCCGGCGCGCGAAGGAAGGCCGTACGCACGGCTTCGGCCACCTTGAGACGACCCGCGTCGTCCGGACCATAGATTTCAGCGACGATCGGCGCGAGCACGGGTGGGCCGGGTGGCACCTCCACCACCTTCACCACCGCGCCACTGCGGGCGGCGATTGCCGCGAGCTGCGGCCGCAACCGCGCCGCGATGGTATGGCTCTGATCGCTGCGCTCGTGCTTGCCTACGAGGTTCACCTGGATATCGCCCAACTCGGCCCCGGAGCGCAGGTAGTACTGGCGCACCAGCCCATTGAAGTTGATCGGCGCGGCGAGTCCTGCGTAGACCTGGTAGTTGCTCACCTCCGGTACCGTCGCGAGATAGCGGCTCAGGTCGGCGAGTGTGGCCGCAGTGCGTTCCAGTGGCGTGCCTGCCGGCATGTCTACGACCACCTGGAACTCTGACTTGTTGTCGAAGGGCAGCATCTTGAGGACGACCCACTGCACCGCCGGGAGGGCCACGGAGAGAAGGATCAGCCCACCCACACCGGCCCAGAGCCTGCGCCGGTTCCGCTGTCCATTTACCGGATCAAGAAATGGCTGAAAATTGCGTCGCACCAGCGGTTCGATGCGCGCCGCCACACCGCCGTGCTTTCCCGGCGCTGCCGGGCGCAGCCACAGGCGCGCGAGCCACGGTGTCAGCACAAAAGCTATGGCGAGGGAAATCACCATGCCCATGGAAGCGTTAATAGGAATGGGGGCCATGTACGGGCCCATCAGCCCCCCCACGAACGCCATCGGCAGGAGCGCGGCGATCACGGTCAGGGTTGCCAGAATCGTGGGACCACCGACCTCGTCGACCGCGGCGGGAATGAGCTCATCGAGCGGTCGATCCGGGGTCAGGTGCAAGTGTCGATGGATGTTCTCCACGACCACAATGGCGTCGTCCACCAGGATGCCAATTGAGAAGATCAGCGCAAACAGGCTCACGCGGTTGAGCGTGAAGCCCCAGGCCCAGGACGCGAACAGTGTGGCCGTGAGCGTGAGCGCTACCGCGATGCCGACGATCGCTGCCTCGCGCCGCCCCATGGCGAAGAATACCAAGGCAACCACCGATGCGGTCGCGAAGATCAGCTTCTCGATGAGCTTGAGCGCCTTGTCGTTGGCGGTGGCACCGTAGTCACGGGTGATCTCGATGCCCACGCCCTCTGGAATCACGCTGTTCTTCAGTTCGGCAATGCGCGCGCGCAGGCGTGTCGTGACATCGACCGCGTTTTCGCCGGGCTTCTTGGTGACGCTGAGCGTGACGGCGGGGTATTCGGCGGCCCGCCTGCCCGCAGTTCCGTACCAGACGTAGCGCTCGGGCGACGGCACGCCATCGGTGACGGTGGCCACGTTGCGCAGGAACACCGGGCGCCCACTGTCTACACCAACGACGAGGTCGGCCACTTCCTCGGCGTCTGTCAGCAGTGCTCCGCCGTCAATGGCAATGGACTCTCCGCCGCTCACGAGGTTGCCGGCCGGAAGTGCGCTATTGGCCGACGGCAGGGCGCGCGCGAGGTCGGCCACAGTGAGTCCGACCGCGCGTAGTGCCTGGGGGTTGAGCACGATGTTGATAACGCGGTGGGGACCGCCCACCGTGATGACCTCGCGCGTCCCGGAGACCCGTTTGAGTTCCGCCTCCATAGCGTGCGCGACGCGTTCTAGCTCAAGCGCACCACTCCCTGGACGCTGGTCATAGAGCGTCGCCGTCAGGATTGGAACATCATCAATACCTTTGGGCTTGACGAGCGGCTCACCGACTCCCAGGCCGGCCGGCAGCCAGTCACGGTTCGAATGCAACGTGTCATAAAGCCGAACCAGCGCTTCGGTTCGCGGGACGCCCACCTTGAACTGCACAGTGATCACGGCGAGTCCGGGGCGAGAGACGGACATCACGTGGTCAAGACCGGCCATCTGCCCGAGCACCTGTTCGGCGGGCCCGGCAACTGACTGCTCCACCTGCCGGGCCGAGGCACCCGGGAAGGGAATCAGCACGTTCGCCATGGTCACGTTGATCTGCGGCTCTTCCTCGCGCGGCGTGACCAGCGCGGCGAAGACACCCACGAGCAAAGCCACCAGCGCCAGGAGGGGCGTGATGCGCGCCGTGAGAAAGTGCCTGGCGATGCGACCGGCGATACCCATGGCGCGCCTCAGGGTCTGCCGGCCGCTACGGGGTCAAGAGCGATCTGCTCGCCAACCTGTAATCCGGAAAGAACAGTGACCTCCTCGCCCTGGACCGGACCCAGCCGCACTTGGCGCAGGTGTGCCGCGCCGTTGGCATCAACGACATAGACGGCCGTGACTTCACTGCGCGTCAGCACCGCGCGGGCTGGGATGCGCACCTGCGTCGCGGCGACCTGAAGCGGAAGCAGCAGTCGGACGAACTGGCCTGGCTGGACCTGAGCCCCCGCAGGCAGCTCTGCCCGCACTTCGACGCTGTGCGTGGCGGGATCCACTGCGCTCACCACGGACCAGCTACTGACCTGCAGCGGAGCGTTTCCGAACTCGGCACCACCCAGAAAGGCTGGCTTTGCGCTCTGTAGCTTCCTGGCGAAGGATTCTGGTACCTGCGCGATGACCCGTAGCGCACTGGGCGCGTACAGGGCGACCAGAGGCTTGCCTGGGGTGGCCAAGTCACCGGCCGCCACGAGCACGCTGGTTACGTAGCCTGCATAGGGCGCCGTGACGGTGCGCCAGCTCGCACGTGTACGTGCCGCATTGGCTGCCGCCGCCGTTGCCTGCGCTTCGGCCTCAGCCGAATGAAGCACCGCCTCGCTGCGTTGCAGCGCGGCAATGCTGATGTAATCCTGGGACCTCAATCGCTGCGCCCGCTCAAAATCCGCTCGCGCCGTCGCGAGCCGCGCCGCGGCGCCGCTCGCGGTTGCCGCACCGGCCGAGGCGGCATCCGCCACATCGTCGGCTTCAATGCGAATAAGGGGTTCTCCGGCCTTGACGGCGTCGCCGCTTCGCACCAGCACTTCCAGTACCCGACCGGAGATCTGGGCGCCGAGCGTGCCCTGGCGCACTGCCTCGACCGTCCCGGTTGTCGCGTAGCTGCCATCCGCAGTGCTGACACTGACGCGGTAGGTTGCAAGCGTCGCCGCGAGAGCCGGCAAGGCGACCAGCATGGCGGACAGACCGCTCAGCACGGGGTGTTTCATTGCAATTGCCTCTCCTTGTTGTTACTATATTACTATATGGTTATGTATGCAAGTGACGATCTGCGGTTACACTGTGATGCAGCAAAGCAGTAGGGAGTGCACCTTGATGAAGACCCTGGATGACCGGGCGCTCGTGCATGTGGCCGAGTACTTTCGAGCCCTGTCGGAACCGCTGCGACTCAAGATCCTCAACACACTGAACGACAAGCCCCATAACGTCGGGGAACTCACCGAACTGCTTGCCTGCAGCCAGGCAAACGTCTCGAAGCATCTGGCGACGCTGACGAGGCTCGGATTTGTCGAGCGCATGGCGCAGGGCACCAGCGCCTACTACAAGATTGCCGATCCGCGCGTTCACCAACTCTGCGAACTGGTTTGTGGCCAGATGGCGCAGCGCTTTGCCAGTCAGGCGCAACTGTTGGCCGCCAGGCACGAGCGACCCGGTCGCCGCGCGGAACGCAAGACCTCGTAACCCTAGCGGTTGTTATGGATTCTGATTTGGCGCATTACATGCGCTCCGACCCCGATTGCAACTGGGACTGAAGGGTCAGTTTTGCCGCCTCGGCCGCGTTGGACCTGGCGGACGGCAGGTCGACTGGGCTAACGCATCAGACCACGTGATCGGGCTCCAGCGAGCAGGCAACGTGTTCATCGACTTCTACCTGCAGGGTCACGTGCTCGATGCCAAACCGCTCGTGCAGCTCGTGCGCCAGATCCGCCAGCACCTGGTCACCCGGGTGGCCGCCCGGCATCAGGCAGTGACAGGTCAACGCCGTCTCGGTGGTGCTCATCGGCCAGACGTGGAGATCATGTATCCCCTTCACGCCTGGCTGCTCTTCCAGAAAGAGCCGGACCGAATCCACTTCAACGCCCTGCGGCACCGCATCCAGCGATAGTCCCAGGGAATCGCGCAGCAACGACCAGGTGCCAACCAGGATCACGCCTGCAATTG
Source organism: uncultured Pseudomonadota bacterium (assembly GCA_963741745.1). Lineage (GTDB taxonomy): Bacteria > Pseudomonadota > Gammaproteobacteria > Steroidobacterales > Steroidobacteraceae > 13-2-20CM-66-19. The sequence goes on from CAVUJF010000001.1 coordinate 74,529, forward strand.
CCAGGCTCACAAGTGCATCCAGGCGAGTCCATCCTGTCAGGATGATGACGCCTGCAGCCAAGAGCACTCCGGCCGAGACCAGCGCGTCGTACAGCATGTGCAGGAAGGCGGCCCGGAGGTTGACGTCGGAACCTCTCCCAGAGGCAAACAGCCAGGCCGTCAGGCCATTGAGGACGATGCCAATCCCGGCCACAACCATGACCGTGGTCCCGGCGACCGGGCCGGGATCCAGCAGCCGACGCACGCCCTCGACGGCGATCGCGCCGACCGATACGAGTAACAGCATGGCATTGCCCAGGGCCGCGACGATCGTGCCGCGCCGCAGCCCGTAGGTGTACCTGCGGCTGGGCGGACGCAGCGCCAGGGTGGCTGCCACCCAGGCCATGACCAACCCGAATACGTCACCCAAATTGTGGCCCGCGTCGGCCAGCAGCGCCATCGAGTGCGCCAACAGGCCATAGATCACCTCAATCACTACGAACCCGAGGTTGAGCGAAACACCGATCGCGAAGGCCGGGCCGAAGTCCTTCGGAGCATGCACATGGGAGCCACCGCGAGACTGCTCTGAATGGCTGCAGCTGCGGCTGCGACTGTGGTCGTGGTCGTGGCCGTCCACGTGGTCGTGCTGATTCGTGTGCCTGGCCATGCGTGCGCCCTCACGGGTCGGGGAAGTCATTTGAAGTACGCGTGCACGAGATCGATCAACTCGTCGGCTGCCTGGGCGCCAGCGCGACTGCGGGTGCCGCCGGTGAAGTGCTCACGCACGTGATCCTCGACGACCTCGGCGAGCAGGCCGTTGATGGCGCCCCGGCACGCCGCCAGCCGATGCATGACGGCGGCGCACCCCTCCTCCGACTCGATGGCCCTCTCGGCCGCATCGACCTGCCCGCGGATCCTGCGTATTCGGTTGAGCAGTTTCTGCTTCTCATGAACCGAGTCGGCCATTTCATTGCCCTTCCATTGATACCCTAGGGGGGTATGGTACTTTATTTCACCAAAAAGTATGTACAGGCCGACTTCCGACGCATACGGTGCGCGCCGTTACAAGACGCATGAGGTCGCCGTGGGCAGTAGTCAATCGGCTTGCGAACAGCGGCGCGCACTGCGCGGCCTGGTGCAATAACTTGCTGAATCCCCGAGCTCTCCCCGTCTCGTCCAATCCCCTGGCGCCCCCGATTTGGCAATAGCGAGATCGTCTGCACCCCATCGGCTATGTCACTCGTGAAGAGTATGAGAATCAGTTCGCTGGAAGGCTCACGTACTCGGTGTGGCTGTTGGCCGCCTTGACTGCTGTCGCCAGACTGCCGGCGGCATGCCCACCAGGCGTTTGAACGCCCGGGCGAATGCTGCCTCGGAATCGTACCCGAGGGACTGTGCCACGGAGACGACCTTGGCGGTGGTATCGCGAAGCAGCGCCGCACCGGCTTGCATACGCCAGTTCGCGAGGTACTGCATCGGGCTCTGCCCGACCAGGTCGGCGAAGCGCGCATGCAACGCCGAGCGCGAAAGTCCGACGACCCGGCCCAACTCCTCCACCGTCCAGGCGTGTCCTGGTTCCTCGTGCATCAATCTCAACGCCTGTCCCACGAAGCGGTCGCGCAACCCCGCAAGCCAGCCTCGGCTCTCCTCAGGCAGTGCGCGCAGGTGGCGGCGTACGACGTCAATGAACAGCATCTCGCTCAACCGTTCGATAACGGCGTTGCCACCCGGACTGTCGGCCAAGGATTCCGCCGCCGCCTGACGCATGCACTGCATCGTCCACTCGTGGCCGGGGCTATCACGCAGGTGCAGGATCCGGGGCAGGGATGCGATGAGCGGATTGTATGGGCGCAGGTCGCAGCCAAAGAACCCACATACCAGCGTTGTGTCGAGATCACCGCCGGATTCCGTCGCGACCTGGACTTCGCACATATCCAGGTGCACGCTGAAGGGCAAGCGCCGTCCCTGCCGCTTGAAATATCCGGCCACGTCCGGCGGAGCCCGCATCCCTGGCGCGCTGGATACCACATGTGGATCCCCGTGCGGGAAGACGATGACGTCCCCCGGGTCGAGACGGATGGGTGTTTCGCCCACGATCGCAGCCCAGCATGATCCCGCCAGCACGACGTGATATTCCATTACGTGCTCGGAGCCCGGCAGAATGGCCGCGGCGATCTCCCTGGCGGCCGGCGCCTCGGCTACCCAGTCATGGCTTCCACGAACGTGGAAGTACAACGCGCCGCGCAGACGCACGCTTCGCAGTACGTCGGAGAGGATGTCCTGACTCATGGCGGCAACCTCGTAAGCGCTGGCGGGACCCCGACTCCCCGTCCGGATCCTAACGCCATCCGCGGACTCTCGATCAACCCGTAGCGATTCCCTGCAGGGCGCGACCGTAACCCGAACGGCAGGATATGCCAATGAAGCCAGGTCATTCCGAGCGAATACCTTGATGTCGTCGTCGTCAAGCGCTGAACAGTGACCCCTGCCGCGCCCAGCTCCTTCCCGGAACCGGGATGTCCTCGGCCCCAACACAACATAGGAAAGCCCATGAATGCCTCAGATAGTCCGAAGTCCCTGCGGATCGCCCTGGTCGCTGCAGGCCTGATCTTCATTGCCGGGATCTATCCACTCACGGTCGTGTGGCCTTCCGGCTGGGCGTGGCACCACACAGGGCAGTCGATGTACCTGCAGATGATTCTGGGCGTGTATGCCACCCTCGGCGTGTTCCTCATTCGCGCCGCGCGCGAACCGCGGGCGCATCGCAGCTTGATCTGGTTTGCGGTGTGGTCGAGCGTCGTGCATGCTTGCATCATGGCCGCCCAGTGCCTTGCCTATCCGGAGCATCGCGGGCATCTCTACGGGGATGTTCCGGCGCTGCTGGTAGTCGCGGCAGTCTTGGGCTTCCTGATGCCGCGCGATGGAACTTCGACTGCCTGAGCACTCGGGCGGAGGGGTGCCGACGTGTGACGGCGGCTCGGAGGCAGACCACGCGGCCCCTCAAGCTCCTAAGCTGCACGGTTCGAAATCGCATGCCCGCCTACCGCGCGACCCAGAAAGTTGCACCTGAAAACGTCGGCCCTCACCAGCCTGCGTTGCGAGGTTTCATGGCAGAACAAATGGACTCAATCGCCATTGCGGCAGCGGACGTGCCGGTCCGAAGCAGGCCATCCGTCTACCCAGAGCCGAGCACCCTGCTATTGGTAGCCGCTGCCATGGCGACAGGCTTCATCTCAGTCACCTCCCGAGCGACGATCTCCTGTGGAATGCCCAGAGCGGTCAGCACATTCCCACCGTCAGCAAGGAGCGCTCGCTCGTGGCCAGAACCATTTGCTGCCGACCGTAGTGGACTAGGTTGACGTACCAGTTTCCGAGGCGGGTCGTCGGCTCCTGGGGCACTGCTGGACCCCGGCCCAGCGTGAGTCGCCGGCGAACTTTCCGAGTGCAACAGAGCGTGATCACGTGTCGCTGCCTCGGCACACTCGCCTGCCACTATCTGGCGCGCCCGTCCTGCAAGGCGATCCACTTGGCTGATCTTCCCTTGCCGGTCGATGCGATCAGCCCTTCGCTCTTCATCACGCGCAGGACCAGCCGCACGGTGTCGCGAGAGACACCTGCGCACGCGGCCTCAATGTCAGAAATCGAGAACGGCGTGCTGCGCACCAGGACGGCCTCGCGAACCTGCGCTGCCTTGGCACCACGGCCGCTGCGCACCTCGCCCACGCGCTGTTCGAACTCACGATATGCCCGAAGCAGGACACCCCAGAAGTAGTTCAGCCACGGATAGGGATCGTGACGACCCTCATGCCAGCCTTGGGAACTCGCTTCCAGCGTCTCGTAGTAACTCTCCTTGGTCGCCTCGTAGACGCGCTCGATGCTGATGTAGCGCCCGACTGCGTAGTCGAAATGGTAGAGCAACAGCAGCGTGAGCAGTCGCGCCACTCGCCCGTTGCCATCGGTGAACGGATGGATGCAGAGAAAATCGAGGATCGCGAGCGGGACGACGATTAACGGGTCCTGATGCGCATCGATCGCAGCGGCGTATCCGGCGGACAGTTGCTCCACCGCGATCGGCGTCAGGTGTGCGGGCGTCGCCTTGAAGCGCACGCACACTGTTCCATCCCGACGCTTCTCGATGATCTCGTTGTCCGCAGCTTTCCATCGCCCGCCGGGCGTGGGCATGAATCGGTACAGCGTCCCGTGCAGTTGAAGGATCAAGTTGGGGCTCAGGCGCATCTCGCGCGCGGATTCGTGGATCAGCGCCAGGGCGTCGCGATAGCCGGCGACTTCCTGCTCGGAACGGTCTCGTGGCTGGGTGTTGTGGGCGATCAAGGCCTTTAGCCGGTTGGCTGCGACGACGACGCCTTCCAGTCGGTTGGACGACTCGCTCGATTCGATCACCGCGACTTCCCTGAGCCATTTCAGGACTTCGGGGGCCTGTCGGTAGAACAGCGCCTGCTTGCCCCGATACTCGCCTACGGCTCGCAGGGTGGCCGCCTGGTTGGGATCGAATCGCAGACCCGCCAGGAACTGGGGCTTAAGGGAGTGCACGGGGGCCCTAGCTCAGGAAAGGGGTATCGTATCTCCTAAATAGGGTAATAATCCAGTTGTTACCCTATTTAATGGAAACAGCAGGGCGAGGCCTGAATGGGCACTTCCAGGCTACCAGACCACCTTGCCACATGGCCGCCTCGGCGCGGCCCACCGTGTCGACACCGAAAACGGCCGCCGCATCGACCGGCTCGCCTTCGGTTACATGTGGGTGGGACTAGAGAGCAGTTCTGGTGCATTTGGATCGACTGCTTATTCCGCCCGTAGCTTTATGCGAGCGCGCGCTCCCACCACCGCTTGAGCGACGGTGGCATCCTTGCTACGGTGTGCTACAGGTGCTACGCTTTTCGGTATGAAAAGCCGTACCATCACCCAGCGTGAGCTTCGTAACCAGTCCGGCGCGGTACTTCGTGAGGTAGAAGCCGGGCGAACAATCATCGTGAGTCGAAACGGCACACCGGTCGGAGAACTGCGACCCATTCGGCGACGTCGCTTTGTACCGCGCGCCGCCATCGCCGATGCCGCTGGACGAGCCGCGCGGATCGATGCCGCTCAATTCCGTGCAGATCTCGATGCCGTAGTTGATCCGCACACCGATGGCTGAAGCCACGCAAGGCGTTCTGGACACATCGGTCGTGATCGATCACGACCGGATTGATGCTGGCCTACTTCCTGATGAGTCCGCAATCACTGCAATCACGCTGGCCGAGCTCGCTGCAGGTCCGCATGCAACCGAGAGCAAGGATGAACGTGCCCGGCGCCAGGATCGCTTGCAGTGGGCGACCGCAACCTGGGATCCGTTGCCTTTTGATGCGGAATCGGCGCGCATGTACGGCCGCATGTTCGCTGCGGCGCGAGCCGCCGGACAATCAAGCCGCGCGCGGCTCGCGGACCTGCTCATCGCCTCGACGGCTGCGGCGAATGGATTGCCGCTATATACGCGCAACCCGTCGGACTTCGGTGCCCTGAAGCGGATCATCAGGGTGGTCAAAGTGTAGCTCCCTGCTGACCGGGGTCGCAGAACGGCTGAGGACTGCGCCGTTCGGCGAACGACGGCTTCGGAGCAGTTGGACCGGCGCCTATCGGCCAGTTTGAGATATTCGAGTAACTGGAATCGAGGCATGGAAGCAGCCGTTGGCAGCTTAGGACAGGCTCCGCAGACGCCAACGAACAACAGTTGAATGACCAACCGCGCCGAACCAGAAATGCTTGAGGGGCCCGCTGATAACCTTGAGGCTGTGGCGCCCCCGGATGCGACACTTTCCACGTTGGAGATCTCAGCGCCTATGCTCGATGTTCACGTTCCTCACGAGCCAATTCATACGTGGAAGAGTTTCGCTACCCAAATCCTCGCTATCGTTGTCGGATTACTCATCGCCGTCGGCCTGGAGCAGACGGTCGAGTACGTGCACCACAGCCATCAGCGCAAGGATCTTAGGGAGGGCATAGTCGCAGACTTCCAGCTTTACCTTCTCCTCGTGGATGAGTTTACGCGAGCCAATACTCAGAAACTCGACGATGTCACTGCGCGCATCCATGAGGTACGGCAGGTCATGGCGAGGCGCGCTACGCTTGGTCCGCCGCATTTCAGACCTGAGGTGCCGCCCGATACTCTGCGGCTCGGCAACACTGAGGCAGCAAAGAACAGCGGGCTCTTGCAGCTTCTCTCCCCGGAGAGGTTGCTACGGCCACAGATGCGGAAGTGAGCTTCGGTCGCGTGGCGGAGTATCGGGAGACTGTCCGGGCAACGACGCGCAAACGCACAATCTTCGAACAGAAGTTCCAATCAGAAGATCTGTCCGACTCCTTCAATTTCTCTTCGATTACTTCTCTTCAATTGGACGATTATCTTGAGCGTCTGCTGGACGAGAGAGCCGCGATCTCCGACTTTCTTGCGTACCTTCGGCTTTGTCACCAAGGCGCCGTCGCGATCCTCAAGGGCGAGCGCGATATCTGGGAATAGGTACTCGCGCCGCCGGCGCCTGAGGTCGCGCTCGGTGGCCGAGGGTCGGGAGGCGGCGCGCGCGGCGTGCCGGCAGGCATCGCCGGCTAGGACGATGCGCCGGCTCCCTGCCCGGGATCCGCCAGTCTGAAACTGCAGTTGAATGCAATGGTGATGCGGGCGCCTTCGCCTTCGAATGGCTTGACGTCGTGCAATACCCACGAGGGGAACAACACCAACTGACCCGGCTCGAGCGCGAAGGTCGCACCGGCGAGTCCGAAGGGCGGCTGCAGGCGGGCTACGCCGGCGTCCATGTACATGGCACTGCCGACTGCGGGATTGACGAACGCCAACAGCCCGCTCTCCTTCCTGCCTGCGTCGCGCTTTCCGGGATCCACGCAGTAAACGCCGCTCCAGGAGGCATTCGGGTGGTTGTGCAGCCCGAAAAATCCGCCGCGCCGCATGATGTGGAACCAGCATTCGTTGAATATCCGCAAGCGCTGCAGCGTCGCCGGATCGTAGCCGTTCAAATGGCCGACCAGGGCAAGCAACTGTTCCCAGCAGAAGGTCCGCAATTCCTGAATGGCCGGGTTGTCTTCGCTGAAGAGGCTAAAAGCGCTCTCAAACACCTTGTCGTTGCGCAGCGTGTGAGGCCTGGGATTGGCCGCCGTGCCGCTCGCCTCACGCATCAGGACGTATTGCGTAAGCGCCGCGTTCAGCCGCACGGCGTCCGGGTGTCGGCTGATGCTGAACGGCACAGGGAACAGCGGCAGGAGCTCCGGCGGCGACAGAGAGAACTCCCTCGGCGTGGCGGGGACGAGCGCAGCTTACGCCTGCCGGTCTGGCGTCGCCATCCGGATGCGGGTCGCGCGCGGGTGGAGGCATGCGAGCACGACGCCCCGCAGCGCGACTGCTATTCGCTCGGCAGCGGCTGCGTCCTCTGGGGCGTAGTTCAGGAATACGGCCCCCGCAGACGTGGATGCGTGTGAAAGTGCGGGTTCTAGTTCTGCGCTCATCGCGTCCAGTGCCCTCGAGGCCGCTCGGACAAGCATGCATCGCGGCCGGCACGAAGGGCAAATGACCCCCGACGATCGCCTCGGCCTGCGCCAATCCAGCGTTGCGGGATCTGGATCTACCCCGTCCGCGGCTGCGATCCTGACGGCGCAGAGTCGAATCGGGCAGTGCCTCTTGTGCGGCCTGCCACCGTCCGCTATTTCGATCTTGAACGTCGGGTAACGGAAGCCGGAACCGCCCGCTGAGGGTCAATAGGCCTCATTGGCTCTCGGCTGCGGTGCGCCCGGCTCAGTACGGCCCATCATCGGACATTGAACCGCCCGAAACGACCGTCATTAAGCGGGCGTTCGCTACTTGCGATAAGCTGACGCTGCCGTGATAGTACAAGGAGGCTCGAGTCACGAAATTAATTTTGCCTTTTGCGGTTGCCCTGTTCGCTGCATCCATGCCGACCCACGCCATCGAAGAGCCCGCCTACGAAGTCACCGCAAAAATCGGCGATGTTGAGTTGCGCGAATACGCACCTTACGTAGTGGCCGAGGTACGGATACCAGGGTCCGCTACGGAGGCGGGCAACAAGGCATTTCGGATTCTGGCCAGCTATATCTTCGGCCAGAACAAAGGTCAGAAGAAGCTTGCCATGACCGCGCCGGTCACGCAGACCGCGGCGCCGGTGAAGTTGGAAATGGCGGCTCCGGTGATACAGAGCGCCGCGCCAAGCGGGTATCTGGTCCAGTTCGTATTACCGAGGGGCGTGACTCTGGATACCGCGCCTGAACCCATCGACCAGCGGATCGTCCTTCGGCAAGTGCAGCCGATGCGTGTGGCTGTCATCCGCTACTCTGGCTTCTGGTCGGATGCCAACTACAACAGACACTTGGCCCAGTTGGAGGAAACCTTGCGGAAGGCCGGCGTGAAATGGTCAGGCGAACCGGTCTACGCGCGCTATAACCCGCCGTTCACACTCTGGTTCCTGCGTCGTAACGAAATCTGGTTGTCGCTCTCTGCCCATGCAGCTTCGGGCTGGCAAAGCGGCGTTCGATGACATCATCAGCTCCGAGCTAAGCCCCGAAGTGATGGCTCGTTATCAGGGACTGAGCGAGCCGTACTCCGCATTCAAGGATCTAGGTAAGGCCGTGAACGCGGCGAAGTCTACCGGCGGACAGTTCTCCCCGCGTCAGCTTGCCTCCGCTGCCCGCCCAGGAGGGGCGCTTGAGCCACTTGCGCAGGCCACGATGGGCACGCTCGGTCAGCCCTTGGGGAGTGGTGGATTGGGACGCGCGGCGAGTCCATGGGCTGCGCTGTTTGCCCCGATCAAAGTGGGGTCCGTTCTCGCAGGGGGAAACCTGCTCGCAACCGAGACAGCGCAGCGCGCCCTGATGGGGGACGCCGCTGCTCAAGCGGCAATTGGAGACCTGCTGGAAAAGCACCCGGAAATGACAGCGGCGATCCAGATGGTGGTCAGGAACGCAGCCACGACGCAGGCTGGAAACGCGCTTGAGTAAGATTGACCCTCGGCTCAGGGGGTCACCATGTCGCGTCTTCTTCTCGTAGTTGCGCTCACAGCATCCTCATTCGCACACGCAGCTGATTGGCGTGTGTGGGGTACCGTCACCGATAAGGACGTCCTGATGTTCTATTCTGCGTCCGACGTGAAGCGCGACGGAAACAATGTGCGTGTGTGGATAGAATTCCTAAGCGCGAAAGATGTTTCGAGCTTCGACGTCAAAGCACACCCAGAGACAATGGATAAGGTTATTGCTCGGTACAACGGTGGATACAGACCACCATACTCAACGCTCGTAAAGATGAGCGAAATGGATGTGGTGAACACGGTACTGGCCGAGGAAGTCGCTAACGAAAAAGCCTCTCCCATGACGCTGCGAGCCTTATACGAAATTGACTGCGTGGCTGACCGCACCAGAATATTGGCTTTTACGCAGTGGAACGACAAAGGCGAGCAGACTTACGACAAGAACGAACCGGGTACGTGGGGGTACACGCCCCCAGATACTCCTTTGGCTAATCTCACTCGCTGGGTCTGCGCATCCCCGAATCCCAAAAAGTAGTTGATGCTCAAGGCTGAAGTGGAGTGCGTAGTCCTCCGCCCCCGCCCTCGGAGAAGATCCCTATGACGGCTCCGCAAGAGACCAAGGAAATTAAAGCCGAGAACATCACGCAGTACTTGGACGATCGTGATGACTTCGATCTAGAGCTTTTCGCCTTTCGCACGCTTAAGGCTCACGGCTGGTTCCCCGAACTGGGAGGCACCTACGTAGATCCAGTGCTCGGCAAACCGCGACAGTACGACGTGCGCGCACGCATTCGTTTCTCCCAAGGAATCGAGCGCGAGTTGTATCTTGCCGTGGAGTGCAAGAGCCTTACGAAGGAGAACCCTTTGGTCGTGTCATGCGTCCCGCGACCTATACGGGAGAGTTTGCATGACGTGATCATTCGCCGTAACCGTAAAGAAATAGGCGACAAGATCTTCGAAGTGGTGGCCAGTCAGGCAAACGATTTTCGGTTATATGGCGCGGACGAAATGGTTGGAAAATCGGCAACGCAGATCAGGTGGGACCGGAGCGGCAAGCTCACTGCCTCGGACGCCGAGACCTACGACAAGTGGGCGCAGGCACTGGCGTCTGCCGCCGAGTTAGTTGAAACGGCAGCGAACCGAGAGGTCAACCACAAAACCATATTCGCCTTCGTGATGCCCGTCCTCCTGGTTAACGATGGCACGCTGTGGACTGTGGACTATGACGCTGAGGGGAAGCGCGGTGCTCCGAAACCTGCGACCGACGCCGTACTTTTCGTGGATCGGAAGGTAGAACTGAAGGGTAGGACTCGCCCGTACACGTATCACCTCAGCCATCTACACATCTACACGCGCACCAGCTTCGAGCGGATGCTTCGCACCGCGCCTGTCGCGACGGACCATTTGCTGGAGAAAATATTCCGGCAGGCTATTCACTATGCGGACGAACAGAAGATCCTTTAGCAGTCGCGCATTCTTACCGCATAGTTACCGTATAAACCTAAGCGTCTGCTCAGTGCCGTCTTGACTTAGCCGGTATGAACTTTACGCGGCGAGTGCGCGTTGAGCGGCGAGTTCTTGAGCGACGTTCCAGGGCAGGAGATCCTCGATGCGGTTGATCGGATGCTCGGCGATGCGACCGAGAACGAGCCGCAAGTAGGCTTCGGGATCCAGGCCGTTGAGCTTGGCCGTGCCGATGAGGCTGTAGATCGCCGCGGCGCGCTCGCCGCCGCAGTCGGCTCCGGCGAAGAGATAGTTTTTACGTCCCAAGGCGACGGCGCGCAACTCGCGCTCAGCGGCGTTATTGTCGATCTCGATCCGGCCGTCGTGGCAGAAGCGGCATAGGGCTTCCCAACGGGCGAGCGCGTAATGGATGGCGCCGGCGAGCTCGGACTTCTTCGATAACTGCTGCACACTCCCTAAGAGCCAGCGCTTGAGATCGGCCAGCAACGGCGCGCTGTGCTCTTCGCGTACGCGCCGTCGTTCCTCGGGCAGTTGACCGCGGATCTGCTCCTCGATGCCGTAGAGCGCACCGATGCGTTGCAGAGCCTGCTGGGCCAGCGGTGACTGCGTGGCTTCAAAGACGTCGTAGAACTTGCGGCGTGCGTGCGCCCAGCAGGCCGCCTCGGTGGGCGGGAGCTTGGCTCGATCGTAGAGGCCGTTGAAGCCGGCATAGCCGTCCGCTTGCAAGATGCCGCCGAAGCTGTGCAGGTGCTCACACGGATGCTTACCCTTGCGATCCGGGGAGTAACGCAGCCAAACGGCCGGCGGATCGGTGCTGCCTGCGGGTCGATCATCCCGCACGTAGTCCCACAGCCGGCCTTGCTTGGTCTTGCCCGTGCCCGGTGCCAGCACTGGCACCGGGGTATCGTCGGCATGGAGCTTCTCGGCCGCGAGTACGTAGGCGCCCAACGCCTCCACCAGGGGCTGCATCAAGGCACTGGCCGCCCCGACCCACTCGGCAAGGGTTGAGCGATCCAGCTCAATGCCGTCGCGGGCATAGATCTGGCTCTGCCGATAAAGCGGCAGATGATCGCAGTACTTGGACACCAGCATGTGTGCCAGGAGCCCGGGGCCCGCCACCCCGCGCGCGATGGGGCGTGAGGGGGCTTGCGCCTGGAGGATCTGCTCACAGCCGGCGCAGCGGTACTTGGGCCGCACATGGCGGATCACCTTCCAGTGCTGCGGCACGTACTCGAGCATCTCGGCGACATCCTCACCGAGCGCACGCAGCACCCCGCCGCACTCAGGACACGTACAGGTGGCCGCCGGCTCATGCACCACGCGCTCGCGCGGCAAGCGCTCCGGCAAAGGCCGGCGTACGCTCTTGCGGCGCTCAGTGGCAGTCGGGGCCGGCACGGGCAGACCGGCTTCCTCACTCTCAAGCTCTTCGAGCTTGAACTCCAGTTGCCGGATCTGCTCGTCGAGTGCTTCCGAGGAGCGGCCAAAATGCATCCGCCGCAGCCGCGCGATCTGCAGCTTCAACTGCTCGATCTCGTGTTGACGGGACAGCAGGAGGGCTTGGGCTAGTTCGAGGGCCGCGGTGCGCTCAAGTAGCAGTCGCTTGAGCGTCTCGATGTCGTTCGGCAGCGTGCCTGCGCGCGGCATGTATCATTATAACAAGTGCCGCAGGCCGGAGCGAGGGAAAAGACCTACCAATATAGGCTTTTTATACAGCGACTCGCGGCTCCGTGGTGCGCACTGGTCGTCGCCAATCGATCCCCTCGAGCAACATCGATAGCTGTGCCGCACTCAACGCCACCGTGCCGTGTGTCGCCTGCGGCCACACGAAGCGACCGCGCTCCAGACGCTTCGCGAAGAGACACAACCCATCCCCGCTCCACCACAGAATCTTTACCCGATCCCCGCCGCGGCCGCGAAACACAAAGAGTTGCCCGGAGAAGGGATCCTCGGAAAGCTGCATCTGCACGAGTGCCGCCAGACCATCGAACCCCTTGCGCATGTCGGTGCTGCCGGCGGCCAGCCACACTTGCACGCCCGCTGGCAGCGCAATCATCCGCGCACCAGCAGCGCCACGACGTGCTTGAGGGCTTGTCGATCCACCGGCCCATGGACGCGGATGCAGGCCCCGCTCGGCAACTCGATCTCAATGCATCCGCTGGGACAGCGCCGCTGCGTACTTGGCGCTGGCCGCCCCCGAGAATGCTCGGTGGGCAACACGGTCGGCGTCGTCACCTTTACCGGCAGCATCTGTGCCGACTCTGCCGCAGCCTTCTCCTCGAGCAATCCTTGCCGATACAGCTGCCGCCAGGTGAACACCTGGTTGGCGTTCACCTGGTGCCGACGTGCCACCGTCGCCACCGAGGCACCGCGCACGTGCGTCTCCTCGACAATCCGCCGCTTCTGCTCGACGGAGTGTCTTTGCCGCGGCCCTGTGCGCCGGCCCAATGCATCCGTAGCGACCGCTTCTGCGCAGGTGTCCATCTGGGCTCCACGTGGACACTTAACGCTACGTGTCCACCTCGCCCCACATCATTTACTGCGCCCGACACCCACGCCAGACGGCCTTCAGCAGACGCTTACCATTCTTACCGCATAGTTACCGTATAAACCCCTGAAGACCCCTTTTGGAGCGTTGCTTTCAAGCGCGTAAGTGCTTGTTTAAAATTGGCGGAGAGAGAGGGATTCGAACCCTCGAAGGGCTTTTGACCCTTACACCCTTAGCAGGGGTGCGCCTTCGACCACTCGGCCATCTCTCCGCTAGCGCGAAACTCTTTGTTTTCAGAAAGTTATGAGGTCAGACAGCTGCTGACCCGGCACGCGGGGGCGGCCATGATACTCAAGGGCGACACGAGCGGCAAAACAATGACGCCCTTACACTCTGAGCCGGCTGCGCACGAATTCCTCCACGGAGGCAAGCGCTGCATCCAGCGCCTCGGGCTTGGCCCCGCCGGCCTGCGCAAAATCTGCCCGCCCGCCCCCGCGTCCGCCGATCAGCGCCGCCACGGCCCCGACCAGTTCCCCGGCCTTGATGCGCTGGGTCTGTTCGGCCGTCACCCCGGCCACGAGGAGCACCTTGGTCGGGCTCTCGACACTGGCAAGCACGATCACCGCGGCCTTGAGTCGCCCCTTCAGCTCATCCACCGCGGCACGCAGCGCGCCGGCATCCGCGCCCTCCACCTTGGTGGCCACGACCTTCACGCCATTGACCTCGACCGCGCCTGCGGCCAGGTCGAGTCCCTTGCCCGAGGCCAGCCGGTCCTTGAGGGTGCGGATCTCGCGCTCCATCTGGCGCGTGCGCTCGAGCTGCTCGCGTACCTTGTCCGCGACGTCATCGCGCGAACCACGCACGAGTCCGGCGAGGTCCTTCACCAGATCATCGTTGTGCTCAACGTACCTGAGCGCCCCGTCACCGGTGAGCGCCTCGATGCGGCGCACGCCCGATGCGACCCCGCTCTCGCTGATGATCTTGAACAGGCCGATGTCGCCGGCGCGCTGGACGTGGGTGCCGCCGCACAGTTCCATGGAGAAATCCCCCATGCGCAGCACACGCACGTCCTTGTCGTACTTCTCTCCGAAGAGGGCGATCGCACCGGCGGCGACCGCGCCGTCGTAATCCATCACGCGTGTCTCGGTCGGGGCATTCTCGCGTATCTGAGCATTCACGAGCCGCTCGATTTCCCGCACTTCTACCGGCGTCAGTGCCTGGAAGTGCCCGAAGTCAAAGCGCAACCGGTCCGGAGCGACCAGCGAGCCTTTCTGCTGAACGTGAGCGCCCAGCACCTTGCGCAACGCCGCATGCAGCAGGTGGGTGGCGCTGTGGTTCAGCGCAGTCGCCCGGCGGCGTTCGCCCTCGACCTCCGCCAGCAGCTCGTCGCCGATGCGGATGGCGCCCGCGGCGAGCCTGCCGCGGTGGGCGTGGGCCGCACCGCGCTTCTGGGTGTCGATAACGGTGAACCGCACCCCTTCGGCACTGAGTTCGCCGGTGTCCCCGACCTGCCCGCCGGACTCGGCGTAGAAGGGCGTGCGGTCGAGCACCACCTCGCCTTCCTCCCCCGCGGCCAGCGAGTCAACGGGCTGGCCATCGCGCAGCAAGGCTGCGACGCGCCCGTTGGCGCTCAGGCGCTCATAGCCCTGGAACAGGGTGCGCGAGTCGATGTTCGCGCCCGCGCGCAGGTCGACGCCAAACTTGCTGGCCTGCTGTGAGCGCCGGCGCTGTTCTTCCATCGCCGCCTCGAAGCGGCCCTGGTCGATCGACAGCCCGCGCTCGCGCGCGATATCCGCGGTGAGGTCCATCGGGAAGCCGAAGGTGTCATACAGCTTGAATACCGTGTCACCGTCGATCACCTTGGCCCCGCGCAGCGAACGGATGGCGCCCTCGAGCAGGACCATCCCGTTGGCGAGGGTCTCGGCGAAGCGCTCCTCTTCCTGTTTCAGGACGCGTTCGGCGTGGGCGCGGCCGCGCACAAGCTCCGGATACGCCTCCCCCATCTCCGCCGCCAGCACCGGCACCAGCTTGTAGAAGAACGGCTCCTGGATGCCCAGCTTGTAACCGTGGCGGATGGCGCGCCGGATGATGCGGCGCAGGACGTAGCCCCGGCCCTCGTTAGAGGGCAGCACGCCATCGACGATCAGAAAGGTGCAGGCACGGATGTGGTCCGCGATCACCCGCAGGGAGTTGGAGGTGAGCACCGAGGTCCCGGCGAGCTTGCCGGCCGCGGCGATCAGCGTCTTGAACAGGTCGATGTCGTAGTTCGACTGCACGCCCTGCATCACCGCCGTGATGCGCTCGAGTCCCATGCCGGTATCGACCGAGGGCCTGGGCAGCGGGGTGAGCGTGCCGTCGGCTGAGCGCTCGAACTGCATGAACACGAGGTTCCAGATCTCGACGTAGCGGTCGCCCTCCTCGTCCGGGGAGCCGGGCGGGCCACCGGGGATCTGCGGCCCGTGGTCGTAGAAGATCTCGCTGCATGGGCCGCAGGGACCGGTGTCCCCCATCGCCCAGAAGTTCGACGCCTCGCCCAGGCGCGAGAAGCGCTCGGGGCTGATGCCGATGTCCTTGAGCCAGATGTCGGCCGCCTCGTCATCGTCGCGGTATACCGTGCACCACAGGCGCTTCGGGTCCAGGCGCAGGTTGTAGATCAGGAAATCCCAGGCGAAGTGGATCGCCTCGCGCTTGAAGTAATCCCCGAAGGAAAAATTGCCCAGCATCTCGAAGAAGGTGTGGTGCCGGGCCGTATAGCCCACGTTCTCCAGATCATTGTGCTTGCCGCCGGCGCGCACGCAGCGCTGGCTGGTGGCCGCGCGCAGGTAGTCGCGCTGGTCTTTGCCCAGGAACACGTCCTTGAACTGGACCATGCCGGCGTTGGTGAACAGCAGCGTCGGGTCATTGCCCGGCACCAGCGAGCTGGAGGGGACGATGATGTGGTTGTTGGCGCGGAAGAACTGCAGGAACGCGCTGCGCACGTCGGCCGCGCTCATGTAAGTGGGCTTGCTCAAGGGATCCTTCACTCAAAGTCGGGGTCGGCACCCGTGGCCGAGCGGATATGATCCGCTGAAAACCCCCGGTACTGCAAAAAGCGGGCTTGCCGCGCCTTCTCGGCCCAGTCCCCGGGCGCCTTGGCGCCGAACTTGGCGCGCCGGACCTTGCGCGCGAGTTCCAGCCAGTCGACCGCCCCAAGGCCGGCCTCGATCAGCGCCTCCGGGATCTCGTTTCGGCGCAGATCGGCACCGATGCGCACCGGACCCTGGCCGCGACCAACATGCGCCCGGACCTGGCCTTCTACGTAGCGCGCCTCGTTCAGGTGCCCCGCCGCCGACAGCTCCTCCAGCACCGCGCGCACCGCTGTTTCCGCAAAGCCGCGCTCCGCGAGCTTATGACGCAGCTCGCCGATGGCGAAATCCCGCCGTGCCAGAAGTGTCAGGGCGGCAAGGCGCACTGCCGCCGGATCGTCGCGCTGGACGGGGGTTCTTCGGGGGGCTGCGCAGTGACATTGTTGTCAGTATAGTGCGGCCATCGGCGCCCTATTTTGGTGCGTCACTGCCGGGAGATCGGTGTATGCGAGTCGTATCGATCGTGATGGCTTGCCTTGCCTGCGGCGCCGTGGCTTCCGCGATAGCCCAGACCACCAGCACTACTGCCGCGAGGCCGGCTCCGGCAACCACCGCGTCCGCGCCTGCCACTGCCCCGCCAGCCTCAGCGGCTCCGGCAGCCACCAGTGCTGCGCCTGCTACCGCAGCGGCCGCCGCCGCCCCCGACTCCATGATGGACAAGAAGATGATTTCCCGGGGCTACAAGCCTGCGATGGCGGGAAACGAGCGGGTGTACTGCCGCAAGGAGGACCAAATCGGCACGCACCTGCCGCAGAAGAAGGTGTGCCTCACGGCACAGCAGGCGGAGCAGGCAGAGCACGATGCCAAGGAAATGACCGAGCAGATGCAGCGGACCAACAAGCCCGTCGGCGGCACCTGATCAGTTCATCGTCGTGGCTCAGGCGGTCTTGACGACCGCCTCTGCGCGACGCTCGCGCACCGGCAGCAGCTTCGCCCGCACCTGATCCTCGATCTCCCGCGCCACTTCCTTGTTGGCCTGCAGGAAGGCACGCGCATTGTCCTTGCCCTGGCCGATGCGGTTGCCCTTGTAGGAGTACCAGGCGCCGGACTTCTCCATGATCCCGTGGGTGCTGGCAAGCTCGATGATCTCGCCTTCGCGTGAGATGCCCTGCCCGTACATGATCTCGAATTCCGCCTCGCGGAACGGTGGGGCGACCTTGTTCTTCACGACCTTCACGCGCGTCATGTTGCCGGTGACTTCCTCGCCGCTCTTGATCGCCCCGATGCGGCGGATATCCAGGCGCACGGAGGAGTAGAACTTCAGCGCGTTGCCGCCGGTGGTGGTCTCCGGGTTGCCGTACATCACCCCGATCTTCATGCGGATCTGGTTGATGAACACCACGATGGTGTTCGAGCGGCTGATGTTGCCGGTGAGCTTGCGCAGCGCCTGCGACATGAGGCGCGCCTGCAGGCCGACCTGCATCTCGCCCATCTCGCCTTCGATCTCGGCCTTGGGCGTAAGCGCGGCCACCGAGTCGACCACCACGATGTCGACCGCGCTCGAGCGCACCAGCATGTCGGTGATCTCCAGCGCCTGCTCACCGGTATCGGGTTGCGAGACCAGCAGCTCGTTGATGTTTACGCCCAGCTTCTCGGCATACGCCGGATCGAGCGCGTGCTCGGCATCCACGAAGGCCGCAGTGCCACCCAGGCGCTGCACTTCGGCGATGACCTGCAGGGTGAGCGTGGTCTTGCCCGAGGACTCCGGACCGAACACCTCGACCACGCGGCCCCGCGGCAGCCCGCCGATGCCAAGCGCGATGTCCAGCCCGAGTGAGCCGGTGGAGACCGCCTCGACGTCGTAGCTGGCGGCGGCATCACCCAGACGCATCACCGAACCCTTGCCGAACTGCTTTTCAATCTGGCCCAGTGCGGCTGCGAGCGCCTTCTTGCGATTGTCTTCCATCTGCGGTTTTCCCAGGGTTGGCGGCGGAGAGGAGGAATTTCCTGCGAACGATTATCACATAAAGAAATGTCCACCGGTGCACGCCGCGCGCGATGTTTCGGGCTTATTTGTGTGCATTTCCCGATCTATCCAGTGGGTAGGATTCAAGGACACTGTATGCCGAGCCGCTCGCAGCTGTGGTGCTGGCAACCAGCGCGAAGGCATGGCAGTTCCAGGTCACGCGTGCCAGCGGCGGCAGCGCCGCCGGCGCGCGCGCCACTTTGCGCGCCACGGTGACATGTGCGTGGAAGGGCTTGAGATCCGGAGAAAATCCGGCGGCGAGCGTCGCCTGCCTGATGCGCGCAGCAAGGGCGCCCGCCGGCGCGGCGGAGTCGGCGGTGCCGGCAGTCGCGCACAGGATCTGTGCCCTCGGCCAGTACTCGAGTATCTGGAACTGCAGCTGCAGTGGTGCCGCCTCCGAGTGGCTGGCGAGCTCCAGCGCAAGCGCGCGCAGTCGCGGCAGGCGCGCGGAATCGACATTGCCGAGAAATGCGAGCGTGACGTGGAGGTGGGCAGCCGGGAGGGGCCGCCCGCCACTGCCGGCCACGCAGGCTGCGCTCGCCTGCGCCAGCGCCTGCTGCTCCCCCGCCGCGGGCCAGAGTGCGAAGAACAACCGCAGGAGCGCCGGGGTGCCCTGCGGCGCGCCGGGGCTCACGGTGGGGCAGCGGACGCGGCAACCTCGTGGCGCACTGGCAGGTCCAGGCGCAGGATCATCCGCAGCGCATGCCGCACCGCCTGGCTGCGCACCGCGTGGCGGTCGCCATCAAAGAACCTCTCCTCGGCGATGATGTCGATCAGCTGCCCGGCGCGGGCCGCCGCGCAGAACCAGACCGTGCCGACCGGCTTGGCCGGGCTGCCGCCGTCGGGGCCGGCGATGCCGCTCACCGACAGCGCCACGTTGGCACCGCTGAGGCGCAGCGCCCCTTCAGCCATCTCACGCACGGTCTGCTCGCTGACGGCGCCGAAGCTTGCGATCGTGCGCGCGGCCACGCCCAGGTCGCGCTGCTTGGCGGCGTCCGAATAGGTGACATAGCCGCACTCGAACCATTGCGAACTGCCCGGCACGTCGGTCAGCGCCTTCGCCACCCACCCGGCGGTGCAGGACTCGGCCGTCACGACCCGCCGCTCCGCGGCGCGCAGCTTCTGGCCCACGCGGGCGCTCAGTTCATACAGTTCCGGGTCATGCACCATCGGTCCCCCCACATCAGCGGCTGCGGCTTGCGGGCCGGCGCCGCGCGCCGCGTGCGACACGCGGCTGCGACCGGGCGCACAGATGCCGGGCACCTTCACAAAATCGTAGTGATTCTCGTCCCTAATGTCGACGACTGCAGCGTAGCCAGTAGGCACAGGGATGAGGCCGTGTTGACCACCAGACCCTATTCAATGTCGGACACGACGGTAAGCCTGCCGCAGCGGGTGATGATCAGGATCATCGAGCGACTCTGCGGGCAGCAGCACCTGCAGGAGCGGTACAACGCCTACCGCAGCCAGCCGCGCCGCAAGGAGGATTTCTGGAGTGATGCGGTACGTCTGTTCGGCATCAGGCCGGAACTTGGCCCGGCGCAGCTGGCCAACGTGCCGGCCCACGGCCCCGTCATGGTGGTCGCCAACCATCCCTTCGGCATCATCGACGGCCTGCTGCTGTGCTGGCTGGTCAGCCAGGTGCGGCGGGACTTCAAGATCATGCTCAGCGACGGCCGCTACGTACCGGAGATGGGCGGTCACGCGATCGCCGTCGATTTCTCCGGCACCCGGCAGGCGCAGAGGAACAATGTCGCGGCGCGCGCCGAGGCGCGGCGCACGCTCGAGAACGGCGGGGTGCTGATCATCCTGCCCGCGGGTGGCATCTCGACTTCATCCGACCCGCTGGGCCGGACGCCCGCGATGGACGTCGAGTGGCATCCCTTTGCCGCACAGCTGCTCACCCGCACCCAGTCCCCGGTGCTGCCGGTATGGTTCGCGGGCCAGAACGGGCGCCTGTTCCAGATGGTCAGCCACGTAAGCCTGGCGCTGCGCTGGGGCATGCTCATTGGCGAGAACGTCCGCCTGCTCAAGAAGCCGGTGCGCATGGTCGTCGGCAGGCCCATTGCCTACGCGGAGCTGCCCCGCCACGCCGACCGGGCGATGCTGGCACGGGAGCTGTGCTACCGCACCTACGCACTGGGTGGGATCGACGCCTCGGCCCCGGGCATGATCCAGGAGTGGCCACGGGCGCTGCGGCGCAAGTTCCGCCCGGCCACCTTGGCTGCGGACCGCGCGCCGGTCCGGGGCGCGTACGCAGACCCGCGCCTGGCCCGCTGAAGCCGGCCGCCGATCCAACACGCGTGGCCCCGGCCGGCCCCGGCAGCACGGCCGAGTGCGCCAAGAACACGAAATGAGGTCCGCCCCACCCAAGCGCGGGGGCGCCCCTTCGTGCCCCCCCGATCACACGGCCCGGGACTTCTCTACCGCGATATCATCCGTGCCGGCTCGCAACGGCCGGCGGTGCCGTCGACCCGGGCCCCCGCCCGACCCCGGGGACACCGTGCCTGCGCTCAACACCATCCTGGATCAGTCAGTGGACCCCGTGAACACCACCTCCGCCCACACGCCCATGATGCAGCAGTACCTGCGCATCAAGGCCGAGTACCCGGGCACACTCCTTTTCTACCGCATGGGGGACTTCTACGAGCTGTTCTACGAGGACGCGCGCCGTGCCGCCGCCCTGCTGGACATCACCCTCACCGCACGCGGCCAGTCCGCCGGCGCCCCCATACCCATGGCGGGGGTCCCCTTCCATGCCGCCGACAGCTACCTGGCCCGCCTGGTACGCAAGGGCGAGAGCGTGGCGATCTGCGAGCAGCTGGCCGAAACCGCCAAGCTCAAGGGGCCGCTCGAACGGCAGGTGGTGCGCGTGGTCACTCCCGGCACCGTCACCGACGCCGCCCTCCTCGATGAGCGCGCCGACACGCTGGTCGCGGCCGTGGCGCGCGAGGGGTCGCGCTTTGGCCTGGCGTGGCTCGACCTGGCCGCGGGACGTTTCAGCGTACTCGAGGGCGAGGGGGCCGGCGCACTGGCCGGGGAGCTCGAGCGGCTGAAGCCCGCGGAACTGCTCACCGCCGAGGGCGCGGACGATGCGGAGCTGGCGCGGCTGCGCATCGGCCTGCGCACGCGCCCGCCCTGGCAGTTCGAGCACACGAGCGCCGCGCGCCTGCTCACCGAGCAGTTCGGCACGCGGGACCTGAAGGGCTTCGGGGCGGAGGCGCTGTCGCTGGCGGTGTCTGCCGCGGGCGCCCTGCTGCAGTACGTGCGCGATACCCAGAAGTCCGCCGTGCCGCACATCCGCGCCCTGCGGGTCGAGGCACGCGGCGAGGCGCTGCTGCTGGATGCGGCCAGCCGGCGCAACCTGGAGATCGATGCCAGCCTCACCGGCAACGAACAGGCGACGCTTCTGGCGGTGCTCGATGTATGCGCCACGGCGATGGGCGCGCGGCAGCTGCGCCGCTGGCTCACGCGCCCGCTCGCGGTGCACCCGCTGCTGCGCGAGCGCTACGACGCCCTCGGTGCGCTCATCGAGGGGCGAGGCTTCGAGGCGGTGCGCAAGGAGCTGCACGGCGTCGGGGACGTGGAGCGCATCCTTGCCCGCGTGGCGCTGCGCTCGGCACGGCCGCGGGACCTGACCGCGCTGCGCGCCTCGCTGGCGGTGCTGCCGCGGCTGCGCGCGGCAACCGCCCCCCTGGAAGCTGCGCTGCTGCAGCAGATTGTCGCGCGCACCGGTCTGCATGAGCCGGTGGTGGCGCTGCTGTCGGCAGCGATTGCCCCCGAGCCCGGTGCCCAGGTACGCGACGGCGATGTGATTGCGGCGGGCTACGATGCCGAGCTCGACGAGCTGCGCCGTATCGCCACGCACACGGACGAGTTCCTGCTGGATCTCGAGCGGCGCGAGCGCGAGCGCTCCGGCCTGGCCGCCCTGAAGCTCGGCTACAACCGCGTGCAGGGCTTCTTCATCGAAGTCTCGCGGCGCGATGCCGAACGCGTGCCCAAGGACTACATCCGCCGTCAGACGGTGAAGTCGGCCGAGCGCTTCATCACCGCGGAGCTCAAGAGCTTCGAGGACAAGGTGCTGGGCGCGCGCGAGAAGTCGCTGGCGCGCGAGAAGCAGCTCTACGATGCGGTGCTCGACCGGCTGCTCGGGGAACTCGGGCCGCTGCAGGCAACCGCCGCGGCGTTGTCCGAGCTCGATGCGCTGGCCGCACTCGCCGAGCGCGCCGCCGCGCTCGAGTGGGTGCGTCCCGAGCTCTCGGCCGAGCCCATCCTTGAAATCGAGGGCGGCCGCCACCCGGTGGTCGAGCGCTTTTCGGAAGCCCCGTTCGTGCCCAATGACCTGAAGTTCGGGACCGGGCGACGCATGCTCATCATCACCGGGCCCAACATGGGCGGCAAATCGACCTACATGCGCCAGGCCGCCCTGATCGCGCTGCTGGCCCACGTGGGCAGCTACGTGCCGGCAACGCGCGCGCTGCTCGGTCCGCTGGACCGCATCTTCACCCGCATCGGCGCCGGCGACGACCTGGCGGGGGGGCGCTCGACCTTCATGGTGGAAATGACCGAGGCGGCCAACATCCTGCACAACGCCACCGCGCATAGCCTGATCCTGCTGGACGAGATCGGCCGCGGCACGAGCACCTTCGACGGGCTGTCGCTCGCCTGGGCCATGGCGCGCGACATCGCCACGCGCGTGCGCGCCTTCACCTTGTTCGCTACGCACTACTTCGAGCTGACCACGCTCGCCGCGCAGGTGGAGGGCTGCGCCAACGTGCACCTGGATGCCACCGAGCACGGTGACGCCATCGTGTTCCTGCACGCGGTCAAGGAGGGCCCCGCCAACCGCAGCTACGGGCTGCAGGTGGCACAGCTGGCCGGGGTACCGCGTGCTGTCATCGCCCAGGCGCGGGCCTACCTCGAGGGACTGGAGGCCGAGCGCGACCGCTCGCGGCTGGCTGCTGCCGAGGGCACCGGCAGCCAGGCGCAGCTGCCGCTGTACCCGCCGGATGAGCGGGCGCGTGCCGCGCAGCTGCGCACCGCGCTTGCGGCGGTGCAGCCGGACGAGCTCAGCCCCAAGGCCGCCCTCGAGGCGCTCTACCAGCTCAAGGCACTGCTGTAGAAGGTCAGGGGTTAGTGCAGCGAGAAGTGTCCCTGGGTGAGGAACAGGCCCGTCTCGCGCGCCACGCGCGCCGACATGAGCATCCCCAGGTGGCTCACGGGCAGCGCGATGTGGTCGGTGGCCCCGGGCATGCGCGTCTCGCTCACCCCGATGGTGCCGTCGTTGTCCTCGGCAAAGCCCGCCAGCAGCTGACCCATGCCGATCGGCTGGGTGCCCGCCACGATGCCCAGCGGGCGCGCATGCGTCCAGCGGCGCGCCCGCGGCCGCAGCAGCTCCTCGGCCACTGACTGACCCATCAGCTGGGCCACGGGACCGAAGCGGGCGGCGCGCTCGGCGGCGCGGCTGCCTACGCAGGGCGTGCCGAGGAATACGGCGTTGCCGGGAGGCTGCGCCGGGAACTGCTCGAGGAAGCGATAGATGACCAGCCCGCCCAGGCTGTGGCCGACGAAGTGCACCGCCGGCAGGTCCAGCTCGCCGACAAAGCTGGCCAGCCGCGCGATGATGGCGCGCATCGTGCCGGTCGCCAGGTAGCGGAACGGGTGCAGCGTGAGGCCGAAGTCCGCCGCCAGGCGGCGCCGCAGGATCAGCGATTCGTCTCCGGGCATCCACAGGCCATGCACGTAGACGACATGCGCCATGGCGCGGGTGCCCTTCAGCTTGGCGCGCCGGGCACGGCGCCTCAGGCCTGAGGCACGCGCACCCGCACGTGCAGTTCGCGCAGCTGCGCCTCGCTGACCTCGGTGGGCGCATCGGTGAGCGGGTCGGCGGCGGTCTGGGTTTTCGGGAAGGCGATCACCTCGCGGATGCTGTCGGCGCCTGCCATGAGCATGGCCAGGCGGTCGAGCCCGAAGGCGATACCCCCGTGGGGCGGGGCGCCGAACTTCAGCGCATCGAGCAGGAACCCGAACTTCTTCTGGGCCTCCTCGGATTCGATGCCGAGCAGGTCGAACACCGTGGACTGCATCTCCTGGCGGTGGATGCGCACCGAGCCGCCACCGATTTCCGAGCCGTTGAGCACCATGTCGTAGGCCTTGGCGATCGCCGCGACCGGTGCTGCGCGCAGGGCGGCTGCATCGTCATCCTGGGGCGCGGTGAAGGGATGGTGCATGGCCACCCAGCGCTTGGCATCGGCGTCCCACTCGAACATCGGGAAATCGACCACCCACAGCGGCTGCCAGCCACCCTGCGTGAGTCGCTGCTCCGTGCCGATCTTCAGCCGCAGCGCGCCCAGGGCATCACTCACGACCTTGGCGCTGTCGGCGCCGAAGAAGATCAGATCGCCATCGGCCGCGTGCGTGCGCCCGAGGATCCCGCTCAGGGCCTCGTCGCTTAAGAACTTGGTGATGGGTGACTGCAGTCCGTCGCGCCCCTGGGCGCGCTCGTTGACCTTGATGTAGGCCAGGCCCTTGGCGCCGTAGCGGGCGACGAAGGCCGTGCAGTCATCGATCTGCGAGCGCGGCATGCTGGCACCCCCCGGCACGCGCAGCGCCGCGACACGCCCGTCCGGATCCTTCGCAGGTCCGGCAAACACCTTGAAGTCGCACCCGGCGACCAGGTCCGCCACGTCGGTGAGCTCAAGGGCAAGGCGCAGGTCCGGCTTGTCCGAGCCGTAGCGGCGCATGGCTTCCGCGTACGTCAGGCGCGGGAAGGGGTCCGGCAGCGCCACGCCCAGCACTTCGCGGAAGATCTCGCGGATCAGGCCCTCCATCAGCGCCATGATGTCCGCCTGGCCGAGGAAGGAGGTCTCGATGTCCAGCTGCGTGAATTCCGGCTGGCGGTCGGCGCGCAGGTCCTCGTCGCGGAAGCAGCGCACGATCTGGTAGTAGCGGTCGAAGCCGGCGATCATCAGCAGCTGCTTGAAGATCTGCGGCGACTGCGGGAGGGCGAAGAACTTGCCGGCGTGGGTGCGGCTGGGCACGAGATAGTCGCGCGCCCCTTCCGGGGTCGCCTTGGTGAGCATCGGCGTCTCGATGTCCACGAAGCCGTGCCCGTCCAGGTAGGCGCGCATGGCGCGCGTGATGCGGTGGCGCAGCCGCAGGCGCTGGTTCATGACCTCGCGCCGCAGGTCGAGGTAGCGGTAGCGCAGCCGCGTCTCCTCGCCCACGTGCTCATCGAGCTGGAACGGCAGCGGCTCGGAACGGTTGAGCACCTCCAGCTCGCGCACCATCAACTCCACCTTGCCCGAGGCCAGGTGCGGGTTCACCGTGCCGGCCGGGCGCTCGCGCACCTCGCCGGTCACCTTCACCACGTACTCGTTGCGCAAGCGTTCGGCGTCCTTGAACAGCGCCGCGGCCTCCGGATGGAAGACCACCTGCAGCAGGCCCTCCCGGTCGCGCACGTCGACGAAGATCACCCCGCCGTGGTCGCGGCGCCTGTGCACCCAGCCGGCGACCGTGACCACCTGGCCGAGCAGCTTCTCGTTAACCTGTCCGCAGTAATGTGAGCGCATGAGGCGCGCGATGTTACGGAGGCGCCGGGGACCCCGCAAGGCTTAAAAAAAGCCTCAGGCAGCGGGTTTCGCGAGGACCGGGTGGGCGCTGTCCCCACCAAGGGGCGGCACCACCACCCCGCAGGTGATGATCATCTTCATGGCCGCATCCACCGACATGTCCAGCACCACCACCTGGCGGCGCGGCACGATCGCCAGGTACCCGGCCGTGGCGTTGAGCGCGGCGGACAGATAGACCGCAACATGCGGCTCCCCCAGCCGCGCGCTCACCTCCGGCACGTCCTCGGCGGTGAGGAAGCCGATGCTCCACACCCCGGCGCGCGGGTACTCGAGCATGACGACGGTGCGGAACGAGTTGGACTGGGACAGCACGCTCTCGGCGAAGCTCTTCACCCCGCCATAGACCGTACGCACCACCGGGATCCGGTTGAGCAGGTCCTCACCCCAGACCACCAGGCGGCGGCCGATGAGGTTGGTGACCAGGAGCCCGGTCAGGAGCACCACCACGAAGGCCAGCACCAGTCCCGCCCCGGGGAGCGCAAAGCCCACCAGTGCCTGCGGCCGCCACGAGGGCGGCAGCCACAGCAGCGTGCGGTCCATGATGTGGAGCATGAAGCTCACCACCCAGATGGTGGCGAGGATCGGCAGCCAGACGAGAACCCCGGCGACCATGTAGCGTCGCAGGGCCACCCATTTGGGTGTCGCCGGCATCAGCGACGCGCCTTGCGCACGCCCGCGGCCTGCTTCGGCCGGACGTGCGCGGGCCTCGCGGGACGGCGCTTGCCGGCAGCGGCTTTCACCGGCGCGGGCTTGGACTCCTTGGCCCCAGCGGCCGGCTTGGCATCCGTGGCTGCGGGCTTCGCGTCCGCCTTGGCTTCGGTCTTTGTCTCGGCCTTGCTTTCGGCCTTGGCTTCGGTCTTGGCTTCGTCCTTGTCGGCGCCGACCAGGTTGCGCTTGCTCTCGCTGTCGCCCTTGAAGTCAGTCTCGTACCAGCCGCCACCCTTCAAGCGAAAGACCGGGGCCGAAACCAGCTTCGTGAGCCTGCGCTTGCCGCACGAGGGACACTTAGTCAGCGGTGCGTCAGTGATCTTCTGCATCACCTCGGTGTAGTACTTGCAGGCCTGGCACTCGTATTCGTAGAACGGCATGAGGATTCGCGCTGTCGTGAGTTATAACTGGGATTATAGCCAGCCGCGGCCGGCAGCGGCCGCGGCGGCGTGCTATTTCCCCTTGGCGAAACCGAGTTCGCCGTCCTGGGCGCGCACCTGGATGCGGTCCCCGGGGACAAACTCGCCCTGCAGGATGCGCTGCGCCAGCGGGTTCTCGACCTGTTGCTGGATGGCCCGCTTGAGCGGCCGCGCGCCGTACACCGGATCAAAGCCAGCTTCCCCGAGCAGGTCGCGGGCAGCGTCGTCGAGGGTGAGGTCCATGCTGCGCTCCTGCAGGCGCTTGCGCAGGTAGGCCAGCTGGATGTCGACGATCGCGCGGATCTGCCGCGTGCCCAGCGGGTGGAACACCACGATGTCGTCGATGCGGTTGATGAACTCCGGCCGGAAGCTCTGCTGCACGACCTCCATCACGGCACTCTTCATCTTGGCGTAGTTCTTCTCCCCGGCGTACTCCTGGATCACCTGCGACCCCAGGTTCGAGGTCATGATGATCACGGTGTTGCGGAAGTCGACCGTGCGGCCCTGGCCATCGGTCAGGCGTCCGTCATCGAGCACCTGCAGCAGGACGTTGAAGACATCCGGGTGGGCCTTCTCGACCTCGTCCAGCAGGATCACCGCGTACGGTCGGCGGCGCACCGCCTCGGTGAGGTAGCCGCCCTCCTCGTAGCCGACGTACCCGGGCGGGGCGCCGATCAGGCGCGCCACCGAGTGCTTCTCCATGAACTCCGACATGTCGATGCGGACCATGGCTTCCTCGGTGTCGAACAGGAACTCCGCGAGCGCCTTGCACAGCTCGGTCTTGCCGACGCCGGTGGGACCCAGGAACAGGAACGAGCCGTTCGGCCGGCGCGCGTCCGAGAGCCCGGCGCGCGAGCGGCGGATCGCGTTGGCCACGATGCGCAGCGCCTCCTCCTGGCCGACGACGCGCCGTGCCAGGGCATCCTCCATGCGCAGCAGCTTCTCGCGCTCGCCCTGCAGCATCCGCGTGACCGGGATGCCGGTCCACTTGGAGACCACTTCCGCGATCTCCTCCTCGGTCACCTTGTTGCGCACCAGGGTCGGGGCCTGGTCCTCGGCCGCCGCGGCGGCCGCCAGGCGCTTCTCCAGCTCGGGCATCTTGCCGTACTGCAGCTCCGCCATGCGCCCGAGGTTGCCGGCGCGCCGCGCCGCATCCAGCTCCAGGCGCGCGCGGTCCAGTTCCTCGCGGATGTGCGCCGTGCCCTGCAGGGAGGCCTTCTCGGACTTCCACACCTCCTCAAGATCGGCGTACTCCTTCTCGAGGGTGCCGAGGGAACCCTCCAGCGTGGCCAGGCGCTTGCGCGAGGCCTCGTCCTTTTCCTTCTTCAGCGCCACCTGCTCGATCTTGAGCTGGATGATGCGCCGCTCGAGCTTGTCGAGGGCCTCGGGCTTGGAGTCGATCTCCATGCGGATGCGCGAGGCGGCCTCGTCGATCAGGTCGATCGCCTTGTCCGGCAGCTGGCGGTCGGCGATGTAGCGGTGCGAGAGCGTCGCCGCGGCGACGATGGCCGGATCGGTGATCTCGACCTTGTGGTGCACCTCGTAGCGCTCCTTCAGGCCGCGCAGGATGGCGATGGTGTCCTCGACCGAGGGCTCATCGACCAGCACCTTCTGGAAGCGCCGCTCGAGAGCCGCATCCTTCTCGATGTACTGGCGGTACTCATCGAGGGTGGTCGCGCCGACGCAGTGCAGTTCGCCGCGCGCCAGTGCCGGCTTGAGCATGTTGCCGGCATCCATGGCTCCTTCGGCCTTGCCGGCACCGACCATGGTGTGCAGTTCGTCGATGAACAGGATGATCTGGCCTTCCTGCTTGGACAGGTCGTTGAGGACCGCCTTCAGGCGCTCCTCGAACTCGCCGCGGAACTTGGCGCCGGCGATCAGCGCACCCATGTCGAGCGCCAGGATGCGCTTGTTCTTCAGCCCCTCCGGCACTTCGCCGTTGATGATGCGCTGGGCCAGTCCCTCGACGATCGCGGTCTTGCCCACGCCCGGCTCGCCGATCAGCACCGGGTTGTTCTTGGTGCGCCGCTGCAGCACCTGGATCGTGCGCCGGATCTCGTCGTCGCGGCCGATCACCGGGTCGAGCTTGCCGGAGGAGGCGCGCGCGGTGAGATCGACGGTGTACTTCTCCAGCGCCTGGCGGCTCTCCTCTGCATTGGCGTCGGCGACCTTCTCCCCGCCGCGCACTTCTTCGATGGCCTTCTCCAGCGCCCCGCGCACCGCGCCGGAATCCTTCAGCAGCTTCGCCAGGTTGCGGTCATCGAAGGCAGCCAGCACGAACAGCTCGCTGGAGATGAACTGGTCGCCGCGCTGCTGTGCCAGCTTGTCGGTGACGTTGAGCAGGCGGTTGAGGTCATTCGAGACATGCACCTCCCCGGGGGTGCCCTCCACCTTGGGCAGGGCGTCGAGGTTGCTCAAGAGTCCGGCGCGCAGCTTGTTGGCATCGACGCCGGCCTTCATCAGCAGCGGCCGCACCGAGCCGCCCGAGCCGTCCAGCAGTGCCAGCAGCACGTGGGCCGGTTCGAGGAACTGGTGATCGCGGCCTACGGCCAGTGACTGGGCGTCGCTGAGGGCCTGCTGGAAGCGGCTCGTGAGCTTGTCCATGCGCATGGGAATGAGGCCTTGAAGCTGGCTAAAGGGGCTGCTCGGTTTGTTGGGACAACCGCTATGCATTCAAGGGGCTAGCGCCCCCGGCGCACGGTCTTTTTCTCAACACCCGGGCTGACAGGAGCCTCCGGGCTCCCACCGCCGCGAAGCCTCGCGCGCCGGCTAGGCGTGCGTCAACCGCCCGGCCAGGGCGATGGCGCCGATCCCCAGACCGATCAGGAGGACCTGGACGGCACTGGTGCGCGGGTCCGCCCGGCGCTGCAGCCCCGGGATGAGGCCCGCCACGGCGATGTAGAGGAACCCGGCGGCGGCGAAGGCGAGCGCGTACGGCAGCGCCCCGGTGGCCTGCTGCAGTGCGCCGTAGGCGATGAGGGCGCCAAGGACCGACGCCACTCCGGTGGCCAGGTTCAGCACCAGCGCCCGGCGCTGCGAGAAGCCGGCGTGGACCAGGAGCGCAAAGTCCCCGACGCGGTGCGGGATCTCGTGCGCGGCCACGGCGAAGGTGGTGAGCAGGCCCAGCGAGGGGTCCTTGAGGAAGGCGGCCGCGATGAGCACCCCGTCCAGGGCGTTGTGGATACTGTCCCCCACCAGCACGAGGACACCCGAGGCGTGGCGGTGGGCGTGGCCGTGGTCATGGCCACCCGTGGGGGCGTCCTCGTCCGAGTGCCACCACAGCACGAGCTTCTCGATCACGAAAAAGACGCCGAGTCCGCTCAGCAGCGCCGCGCCCACCCCGCGCGCACCCGCGGGACCGGCCGTCTGCATCGCCTCGGGCAGCAGTGCCAGCAATGCTGCCCCGAGCAGCGCCCCGGTGGCGAAGCTCACGAAGTGCGGCAGCAGCCGCGCGCTGCGCTCGGCCGGCAGCCACAGCAGCGCGACGGCGAGCACGGCGCTGGCGATGCCCCCGAGGGCGGCACACAGGAGTACGGTGACGAGCAGCGGCACGGCGTCAGTTTCTTGGGCGGTGACTTGCACTCATCGTAACACGCACGCACCGGCGGCCCGGGTGCGCACCCCTAGCGCCTCAGGCGCGCCAGATCAGCGCCGCCATCCGCCCGCACTGCCCGTCACGGCGGTACGAGAAGAACCGCGTGCGCTGCGCGTAGGTGCAGCAGCGATCCCCGAACACCGCCGTGACTGCAGCCTCCGCGAGGCGCTGGCGGGCGAGCAGGTTCAGGTCGCACTGCCAGCGCCCACGCGCATTGGGCGCGAATGCCTGGGCGGCGCGCGCATCGTGCGCGAGGAAGGCATCCCGCACCTCCCCGCCGACCTCAAAGTGCGCAGGCCCGATGGCCGGCCCCAGCCAGGCGAGCAACTCGCCGGCGGGCACGCCGGCGCGCGCCACGGTGGCCTCCAGGATGCCCGCGGCAAGCCCGCGCCAGCCGGCGTGCGCGGCGGCCACCACCGAGCCGTCGCGCGCGGCGAAGAGAACCGGCAGGCAGTCGGCCACCTGTACCGCCGCGACCACGCCGGGTGCGCGCGTGACGAGCGCATCGGCGGCAGGCGCGCGGCGCGGCGCCACGTCCCCGCGCTCGAGCACCTGCGTGCCGTGCACCTGTTCGAGCCACGCCGGTTCGGCCGGCAGGTCCAGGGCGGCACGCACCCGCCGGCGGTTCTCGGCCACCGCCGCCGGGGCATCGCCGACGTGCGTGCCGAGGTTCAGCGCCTCGTACGGACCTGCACTGACCCCGCCGGTGCGCAGCGTGAAGGCGGCCCGCACCCCAGGCGGCGCAGGCCACTCAGGCACGAGGCAGCCGATCGCGGCCGCGCGCGGGGCGCTCATGCGCAGTCCGCCTCGAGCGCAGCCAGCAGCTCTTGCATGTCCGCCGGCAGCGGCGCCTCCCACTGCATCTGGCGACCGGTGGTGGGATGGATGAGCTTCAGGCGCGCGGCATGCAGCGCCTGGCGCGTGAAGCCGCGCAACCGTGCCTCCAGTTGCGGGGTGCAGCGGGCGACGAGCCGGCGCCGGCCCCCGTAGACCGGGTCGCCCACCACCGGGAAGCCGGCGTGCGCCAGGTGTACGCGGATCTGGTGCGTACGCCCGGTCTCGAGCATCACCCGCAGCAGCGTGTGACCGCGGAAGCGCTTGAGCACGCGGTAGTGGGTCACCGCCGGGCGGCCATCGGCGCGCACCGCCATGCGGGTGCGCTGGGTGCGGTGGCGCCCGATCGGCTCATCGATGGTGGCGCCGGCGGTCACCACGCCGATGCACAGCGCCAGGTACTCCCGCGTGATCTCGCGCGCGGCCATGGCCGCAACCAGGGCGGTGTGTGCCTCGGGCGTGCGCGCGATGACCAGCAGGCCGCTGGTGTCCTTGTCCAGGCGGTGGATGAGGCCGGCACGCGGCACCAGGGCCAGCTGCGGATCCAGCCCGAGGAGCGCGTTCTGCAGGGTGTGGGCCGCGTTGCCCGCGCCGGGGTGCACCACCAGTCCCGCAGGCTTATTGATGACCAGCAGCGAGCGATCCTGGTGCACCACCGCGAGTGGCATCTGCTCCGCTGCCACGCCTGCGGTCTGCACCGGCAGCCGCGCCTCGATCTGCACCTGCTCCCCGCCCAGCACCTTGTCCTTGGCCCGCAGGGGCCGGCCGTCCACCTGGACCAGTCCGGAATCGATCCAATCCCTGACCCGGGCGCGTGAATACTGCGGCAGGCAGCGTGCCAGGGCCTGGTCAAAGCGCAGCCCCGCGCTCTCGGGGGGCAGCTGCAGGCGGTGCGAACGGAACTCGGCAGCGCCTGCCGCGGTCGGAAGTGCAGTCGGGGGATTCGCTATACTTGCTGGATTCACGCGGCGCGATGCCAAAGAAAGGCCCCTTCCAGATGTTCCTGTCCCGTCCGGCGCGCGGTGCCGTGCTCGCCCTGTGCCTCGCCTTGCTCGCCGTGGGTGGCTGCTCCCATAACAAGGGCAACCTGCTGCAGAACCCGGCGGAGATGTACAAGAAGGCGCACAAGTCCCTGGAGGCCTACGACTTCAACTCCGCGATCAAGCAGTACGAGCACCTGACCGCCAGCTTTCCGTTCACCGATGAGGCCCGCCAGGCGCGCCTGGACCTGATCTACGCATACTACCGCGCCGGCGAGGGCGAGTCCGCCACCGATGCGGCCGACACGTTCATCCGCGAAAACCCGACGCACCCGCGCGTCGACTACGCCTGGTACATCAAGGGACTGGTGGAATTCGACAAGCCGCCGAATGCCATCGAGGCGCTGTTCCGCGCCGACCTGTCCAAGCGCCCGCCGATCAACGCCCGCAAGTCCTTCGCCGCGTTCAAGACCGTCGTCGAGCAGTACCCCAAGAGCGAGTACGCGCACGACTCGTTGCAGCGCATGATCTACCTGCGCAACCGCCTGGCGAACTACGAAGTGCACGTCGCGCGTTACTACTACAAGCGCGGCGCCTACGTGGCCGCCGCGCAGCGCGCGAAATCCTCCCTCGACCAGTTCGAGGGCGCGCCCGCCACGCAGGAGGCGCTGCAGATCCTCATCAGCTGCTACGACCAGCTGCACCTGACCGGAGCTGGCCGCGCAGAGCCGCGCGGTCTACGCGGCGAACTTCAGCGCCGGCGAGCCCGGTCCGCCGAAGAAGTCCTGGTGGAAGTTCTGGTAGGCCGCCCCGGCGGGGGCGCGCTGGCTCAGCGGCGGTAGCCGCTGGTGATCGGGTAGCGCCAGTCGCGGCCGAAGGCGCGGCGGCTGACGCGCACGCCGGGCGGGGCCTGGCGGCGCTTGTACTCGTTGCGCTTGACCAGGTCGAGCACGCGGCCGACGGTCGCGCGGTCAAAGCCGCGCGCCTGGATCTCATCCACCGACAGGTCCTCCTCGATGAAGGCCTCGAGGATCGGGTCCAGGATCTCGTACGGCGGCAGCGAGTCGGAGTCCTTCTGGTCGGCACGCAGCTCCGCTGAGGGCGGCCGGTCGATCACCCGCTGCGGGATCACGCGGCCCAGGGAATTGCGGTAGTTCGCCAGGCGGTACACCAGGAGCTTGCTGCAGTCCTTGATCGGGGCGAAGCCCCCGGCCATGTCCCCGTACAGCGTGGCGTAGCCGACGGCCATCTCGCTCTTGTTGCCGGTGGTCAGCAGCATGCGCCCGGTCTTGTTGGACAGCCCCATGAGCAGCAGCATGCGGCAGCGCGACTGCATGTTCTCCTCGGCCGCATCGACCGGCCGGCCGGCGAACTCGTCCTTGAGCGTCGCCAGCGTCGCTTCGAACATGCCCTCGATGGACAGCACGCTGTACTGCACTCCCAGCAACTGCGCCTGTGCCTTGGCATCATCGACGCTCATCTGCGAGGTGTAGCGCGAGGGCATCATCACCGCCTGCACGTTCTCCTTGCCGAGGGCATCGACGGCGATCGCCAGCGTCAGCGCCGAGTCCACCCCGCCGGACAGCCCGAGCACCACCCCCGGGAAGCCGTGCTTGCGCACGTAGTCGCGCACGCCCAGCACGAGTGCGCCGTAGACGCTCGCCTCGTCCGAAAGCTCAGGAGCAACCGTGCCCGCGCGCGGCACCAGGGCGCCGTCGAGCGCGCGCGCGAACTCGACGACATAGGTGTCTTCCGCGAACGCCGGCGCGCGCATGACGACCTCGCCGCGCGCGTCCATGACGAAGGAATTGCCGTCGAACACCAGCTCGTCCTGGCCGCCCACCAGGTTCACGTACACCAGCGGCAGGGCCACGTCGCGCGCGCGCGCGCGCGCCACCTGCTCGCGTTCGCGCTGCTTGTGGATCTCGTAGGGCGAGGCGTTGATGACCAGCAGCAGCTGCGCACCGCCGGCACCGGAGAGCTGCACGGCCTGCGGTGCCCAGATGTCCTCGCATACCAGCAGGCCCGCGCGCGTGCCGCGGCAGTCGGTGATGCTCGGCTGGGAGCCAGGCTGGAAGTAGCGCTTCTCGTCGAACACCTTGTAGTTGGGCAGCTCGGCCTTGCGGTGGATGGCCGCGACCTGGCCGCCGCTCACGTAGGCGGCGGAGTTGTAGATGCCCGCCTGGGTGTACTCGGGAAAGCCGAACAGCAGGTCGATGTCCGGTACCTGCGCGCACACCCGCGCCAGCCCGGCCTCGACCTGGCGGCGAAAGCCGCGGTGGAACAGCAGGTCCTCGGGCGGGTAGCCCGAGAGGGTCAGTTCCGGGAACAGCACCAGCTGCGCGCCCAGCTCATCGCGGGCCTGCCGCGCGACCTCGATGACGCGCGCAGCGTTGCCCTGCACGTCACCGACCAGGAAGTTGCGCTGCGCCAGCGCGATCCGCAATGACTCACTCATGTACGCATCACCGACCGGCCGCGGTTGCCGCCGTTGCCGGTCCCCGTGGATTCCCGCGGACCTATTGTTTCACGTGTCAGCGCCGGGCGCGCTTGCGCGCCGCCGGCCCGCGCTGCGCGGCCATCTTGCGGCGCGCCGGCCCCTTTTTGCCGGCCGCGACCTTCTTCTTCTTCCTGGCAGGGGACTTCGCGCGCCGCGCGACCGCCATGTGCGCCGGCCGCGGCGCGATGCCGCCTGCACCCTGCCTGCGGCTCGCGCGGCGCGTGCGCAGCAGCTCGTTCATGGCCGAACCGAGTTCGGCCGGGGACTTCACGGTGCGCACACCGGCTTTCGCAAAGGCCGCGTACTTGTCCGCCGCGGTGCCCTTGCCGCCGGCGACGATCGCCCCGGCATGGCCCATGCGCTTGCCCGGCGGCGCGGTGACACCGGCGATGTAGGCGACCACGGGCTTGCTGACGAAGCGGCGGATGTAGGCGGCCGCGGCCTCCTCGTCGCTGCCGCCGATCTCGCCGACGAGGATGATGCCTTCGGTGCGCGGGTCGCGCTCGAACAGCTCCAGCACGTCGATGAAGTTCATGCCGCGCACCGGATCGCCGCCGATGCCGACGCAGGTGCTCTGGCCGAGCCCGATGCGCGTGGTCTGGAAGACCGCCTCGTAGGTGAGCGTACCCGAGCGCGAGACGATGCCGACGCTGCCCTTCTGGTGGATGAAGCCGGGCATGATGCCGATCTTGCACTCATCGGGGGTGATCACACCCGGGCAGTTCGGGCCCACCAGGCGCGAGGCGGAGCCGGCGAGCACGGCCTTCACGCGCACCATGTCATTCACCGGCACCCCTTCGGTGATGCAGACGATGAGCTCGATGCCGGCATCGATGGCTTCCAGGATCGAGTCCGCGGCTCCCGCCGGGGGCACGTAGATCATGCTGGCCGTGGCGCCGGTCTTGCGCACCGCTTCCCGCACCGTATCGAACACCGGCAGGCCCAGGTGCTTCTGGCCGCCGCGACCCGGGGTCACGCCGCCGACCAGCTTGGTTCCGTAGGCCAGCGCCTGCTCGGAATGGAAGCTGCCCTGCTTGCCGGTGAATCCCTGGCAGATCACCTGCGTGTTCTTGTTGACCAGAATGCTCATGCCTTGCCCTTCTTCGCCAGCGCCACGACCTTGCGCGCCGCATCCGTCAGATCCTCGGCCGGGGTGATGGTGAGCCCGCTCTGGGCGAGCATGTCCCGCGCCGCCGCGGCGTTCGTGCCCTCCAGGCGCACGACCACCGGCACCTTGACGCCGACCTTGGTCACCGCCTTGATGACGCCGTCGGCGATGATGTCGCAGCGCACGATGCCGCCGAAGATGTTCACCAGCACCGCGCGCACGCGCTCGTTGGACAGGATCAGCTCGAAGGCGGCCGTGACGCGCTCGCTGGTGGCGCCGCCGCCGACATCGAGGAAGTTCGCCGGCGCGCCGCCGTGCAGCTTGATCAGGTCCATGGTGGCCATGGCGAGGCCGGCGCCGTTGACCATGCAGGCGATGTCCCCGTCCAGGGACACGTAGTTCAGGTCGTGCTCGCTCGCGCGCCGCTCCATCGGGTCCTCCTGGGAGGCATCACGCAGCGCGGCCAGCTCCGGGTGCCGGAAGAGCGCATTGGCGTCCACGTTGATCTTGGCATCCAGCGCCATCAGCGTGCCGGCCCTGGTCACGATCAGCGGGTTCACCTCGAGCAGGCTCAGGTCCTTCTCGATGTACAGCCGGTACAAGGCGGCGGTGAGGGCCTGGAACTCGCCGATCTGCGCGCCGCTGAGCCCCAAGCCGAAGGCGAGCTCGCGCGCCTGGTAGCCCTGCAGTCCGGCGGCCGGGTGGATGCTCGCCGCGAGGATCTTCTCGGGGGTCTTGTGGGCGACCTCCTCGATGTCCATGCCACCGGCGGCCGAGGCGATCAGGGCGATCCGACCGCGCTCGCGGTTGAGGGTCAGGGAAAGGTAGATCTCGCGCGCGATCTCCGAACCGCTCTCGACGTACACCTTGCCGACCGGCAGGCCCTCCGGTCCGGTCTGCGGGGTGACCAGCTGCGTGCCGAGCAGGGCGGCAGCGGCCGCGCGCACCGCCGCGGTGTCCCTGGCCACCTTGACGCCGCCGGCCTTGCCCCGGCCGCCGGCATGGACCTGCGCCTTGACCACCCACAGCGACCCGCCGAGCTCGCGCGCCGCCTCGACGGCCTCCTCGGCGGTGGCAGCCACCCGCCCGGTGGGCACCGGGATTCCATAGCTGCGAAATACGTCCTTCGCCTGATACTCGTGAAGATTCATCACCACCGCCTTCGCGTGCGCGTAAGGCGCGCATTCTGCTCGATAACGGCTGCCCGTGGCCAGCCGCGCCGGCCTGCGATCCGCGTCGCGCTCTGGCGGTGACTTAAGATGTTACAGTCGGCACGGACTTCAACGGTTCTCACGCCACGCTTGTCTGCCACGCCGGCCCCCCCCATACCCGCCTCCGGAACGCCGAGCGATCTTGCCTGGCGCGTGATCGGGCTGCTGAGCCTGTACCGGCTGGCGGTGCCGCTGGTGCTGCTGGCCATGCTCGCCTTCGCAGGCCCCGGGTGGGCACTGGTCACCGCGCGCCCGTCGCTGTTCGTGGCCGCCTGCGTCGCCTACTTCACCGCCGCGGTGCTCCTGGTCATCGCGCGGCGGCTGCGCTGGTCGAGCCTGCGCATCGTCGCCCTGGTGAATGCGAGCGTGGACGCGCTGGCGATCGGCCTCATCCTCTACGCCAGCGGCGGCATCGCCAGCGGCCTGGGGATCCTGCTGGTGTTGCCGGTGCTCGCCCTGACGGTGCTCTCCAGCCGGCGCGACGCGCTGCTGATCGCCGCCGTGGCAGCCCTGGCGGTGCTGCTGCAGCAGGTGTTCGTCAATTTCCTCGCCGAGGGGCCGACCACCGACTACACCACGGCCGGGTTCTTCGGCGCCGTGCTCTTTCTCATCGCCCTGCTCACCTGGCCGATGGCCAACCGCCTGCGTGAGAGCGAGGCGCTGGTGCGCCGCCAGGAGCTGGACCTGGCGAACATGGCGCAGCTGTCGCAGTACATCGTGCAGCACCTGCGCGAGAGCATCCTCGTGGTCGACACCCAGGACCGCATCCGGCTCATCAACGAGTCGGCGGCGCAGATTCTCGGCGACCAGAACGCCTACCCCGACGCCCTGGTGGGGGAGGCCTCGCCGCGACTCCTGTATCTGCTGGAGTCCTGGCGCAAGGCGGCCGGGGCGAGCGGGGCCGTGCCGGCCATCGAACACACCTTCACCTCCGCGGATGGCGCGCGCCTGATCCGCGCCAATTTCGCCCCCCTGGGAGCGAGCGACCCTGGCCCGGTGCTGGTCTTTCTCGAGGACACCAGCCTCATCGATGAGCGTGTGCAGCAGTCCAAGCTTGCCTCCCTGGGCCGCCTGAGCGCGAGCATCGCCCACGAGATCAGGAACCCGGTCGGTGCGATGAGTCATGCCGGGCAGCTGCTCGCCGAGTCACCGCACCTTGCGGAAGAGGACCGCCGGTTGACCCAGATCATCCGCAACAACGCGGACCGCGTCAGCGGCATCATCGACAACGTGCAGCGCCTCTCGCGCCGCGAACACGCGCGGATCGAGCGGCTGTCGCTGCCCGGCTGGACCGAGGAGTTTCACGAGGAGTTCTGCGAGACCATGCAGTGGGCGCGCGAGCGGCTCACCCTCTCCGGGCCCGCCGCTGACCTCGACGTCCGCGTGGACCCGAATCATCTGCGCCAGATCCTGTGGAACCTGTGTGAGAACGCTCTCAAGTACGCCGTCGGTGAGGACGCTGCACAGCAGGTCGAGATACGATACGGGCGTATGAGTGGCAGTGCCCGGCCTTTCCTCGAGGTTGCCGACCGCGGCGACGGCGTCGCGGGCGAACACGTGGAGAAGATCTTCGAGCCGTTCTTCAGCGGCGGCCGCGGCACGGGGCTGGGCCTGTTTCTGGCGCGTGAACTCGCCCAGACCAACGGGGCGACGCTGCTGTATGAGCCGCGCGCCGGCGGCGGCAGCGTATTTCGGCTGATATTCGCCGATCCGCGCCGGTGGGAGAACTGATGAGCGAGGCGCTCGCCGGGGCCACCTCCAGCGACCAGCCGATGGTGCTGGTGGTGGACGATGAACCGGACCTTCTGGAACTGGTCAGCCTCACGTTGAGCCGCATGGGCCTGCGCACGCGCACCGCCCCGGACATCGCCGCGGCCAAGAAGCTGCTCAAGTCCGAGCACTTCGACCTGTGCCTCACCGACATGCGGCTGCCCGATGGTGACGGCCTGGACCTGGTGGCCTGGATACAGGAGCACCGCGCCAAGGTGCCGGTCGCGGTGATCACCGCGCACGGCAATGTCGAGTCGGCCGTGCGC
This sequence comes from uncultured Pseudomonadota bacterium, assembly GCA_963741745.1. Lineage (GTDB taxonomy): Bacteria > Pseudomonadota > Gammaproteobacteria > Steroidobacterales > Steroidobacteraceae > 13-2-20CM-66-19. Next base: position 113,611 of record CAVUJF010000001.1, read on the forward strand.
GCGCTGAAGCTCGGCGCCTTCGACTTCGTTTCCAAGCCCCTGGATCTGGGCGTGCTGCGCAAACTCGTGGGCAGCGCCATCAAGCTGGGCGCAGGCATTGACCAGGAGACTGCCGCGACGCTGCGCGGCCCGCGCCTGCTGGGCACCTCGGCGGTGATGGAGCAGGTGCGGGAGCTGATAGCACGCGTCTCGCGCAGCCAGGCGCCGGTGCATATCTGCGGCGAATCAGGCACCGGCAAGGAACTGGTGGCGCGCATGATCCACGAGAGCGGCGGGCGGCGCGCGGGGCCCTTCGTCGCGGTCAACTGCGGGGCCATCCCCACCGAGCTGATGGAAAGCGAGCTGTTCGGCCACAGGCGCGGCAGCTTCACCGGCGCGGTCGCCGACAAGAAGGGCCTGGTGCAAAGCGCCGAAGGCGGCACGCTGTTCCTGGACGAGGTGGCGGATCTGCCGTTGCACATGCAGGTGAAGCTGCTGCGCGTCGTGCAGGAAAAGACCGTGCGCCCGGTGGGCGAGGCGCGCGAGGAAACGGTCGACGTGCGCATCCTGTCAGCGACGCACAAGAGCCTGGCGGACCTGGTGGCCCAGGGACAGTTCCGCGAGGACCTCTACTACCGCATCAACGTGATCGAGCTGCGCGTCCCGGCGCTGCGCGAGCGCAGCGGCGACATCGGGGAAATCGCCGAAGCCATCCTGCACCGGCTCGCGCGCCGCTCGGGCACGGAAACTGCGGAGATATCCGCCGAGGCCGTGCGGTTGCTGGAGGGCTACCCGTTCCCCGGCAACGTGCGCGAACTCGAGAACGTGCTGGAGCGCGCGCTGACCTTGAGCACCGGCGGCGTCGTCACGCCTGAGCACATCCGCCTGCGCACGACCGCGCGCGCCTCATCGGAGCTGCACGTCGCAGCGCCCGCGCGCAGCCGGTGGACGGCGGTGCCCTCGGCAGCCAGCTGGAGAGCATCGAGCGCGATGCCATCGTCAAGGCGCTGGAGAAGACCCGCTACAACAAGACCGCGGCGGCGAAACTGCTCGGCATGAGCTTCCGCGCCCTGCGCTACCGGATCAAGAAGCTCGGGATCGAGTAGCGACGAACGTCAGCAGCTGACGTGTCGGGTCACCTTGTGACACAACGCTTCCACCCCTGGCGTCAGTCCGCGACAGATGTAAGTCAAAGAGTCATCTGTTAAGTGCGAATTTAAGATCTTGACTATCAAGTGACTTAACCGGCATTAGCGCGGCTTGGCACAAGGCTTGCTTTGTTCCCACCGAGGCGTCGATGTGCGCCCACGTTTGGTTCTCAAAAATTTTAGGAGTTACGACATGAAGTCTGTGCAAAAGGGTTTCACCCTCATCGAGCTGATGATCGTGGTGGCGATCATCGGCATTCTGGCCGCGATCGCGATCCCGGCCTACCAGGACTACACCGTGCGCTCGAAGGTGACGGAAGGCCTGAACCTCGCGGCTGCCGCGAAAGTGGCGGTTGCCGAGTCGTTCCAGGCGAATGACATCGCTGGCGTGGCGGCCGCTTCCGCTGACTGGACGCACGAACTGGGTCCCGACCAAGTACGTCCAGACCATCGCGATCGACCCGGCCAACGGCGTCATCACGATCACCTACGGCGCCAACACCCCGCAGATCGCCGGCTCTAACCGTCGTCCTGACCCCGAACGTTCAACGGTGCGATTCTGGCGACGGGCTGCCACGGGCAACATCGACTGGGCCTGCACCTCGGCTGCCAACGCGACCGCGACCGCCCGCGGCCTGGCGTTCGCTGCGCCGGCACGGTCCTGGCCCGTTACGTACCGACCGAGTGCAAGTAAGCGAGTCTGTCGCTGCTTCACTGACGATTGAAGCCCCGGCCTCGAGCCGGGGCTTTCTTTTGGGCACCCCGTGCTGAAGTAAGCCTGGCGGGCGATGTGAGCCAACGGCTGCACATGCTCGCTGCCGGTCGCAAGATCCACTAGGCTGCGGCGCACGCGACCTGACACGCAGCGAAGTCCGGGCACACACAGCAGGTGACGCATTGGGTCGCTTTGTGCCGCGACACTGTGTTCGGGATGGACCATTTCGATCGGGCAAAGCCCGCCATGAAGTTAAGTTAGCCAATAAAAACAACAGGTTACCAGTCACTGCCCAACTTGGCATGGGCCTTGCTCTGAATTCCTTAGGGTAGTGGCTTGTTTGCCCCGTGAGGAGCGTTCCGTGTTGAAGTCGAAGTCCGTGCAAGAGGGTTTCACCCTTATCGAGCTGATGATCGTGGTCGCGATCATCGGCATCCTGGCCGCGATCGCCATCCCGGCCTACCAGGACTACACCGTGCGCTCGAAAGTGACGGAAGGCCTGAACATCGCGGCTGCGGCGAAAGTAGCCGTAGCCGAAGCGTTCCAGGCCAACGACATCGCCGGTGTTGCCGCCGTCACCGCTGACTATGCCGCCAACTTCGTGCCCACGAAGTACGTCAGTAACATCGCCATCAGCAACACGACCGGCACCATCACGATTACCTACGGTGCCAATACCCCGCAGATCAGCGGCAAGACCCTCATCCTGACCCCCAATGCCCAGGGCGCCATTCTGGCGGCGGGGGCCGGCGGAAACATCGACTGGGCCTGCACGTCCGTAACCAACGCGACCGCAACCGCCCGCAACCTGAAGTTCACCGCCGGTGCCACGGTCCCTGCCCGCTACGTGCCGACGGAGTGCAAGTAAGCGCTCGGGCAGGCGGTCGGCCAGGCATCCCAAGCCCCGGCGCCCGGCGCCGGGGCTTGGCCTTTCCGGCTCCCCTGATCCAATTGTGACGCGGACCCCGCACCGCGCCTGCCATGTCCTTCAGAATCGGCGGGGATTTGACAATTGCGCCAAATTTCTCGGGTAGACTCATCATCTGGCGAGCCTTGCTTACTGTAAGTCCATGAATGACAACGCCTCTTTAGCGCTCGGCGCCTCGCGCACGGGATTCGGCGGCCTTCCCCAGCGGCTGGTGCAGGATGGCGTTGTCGAGGAGACGGCGATGATCGAGGCGGTCAACGCCGCCCGTGAACGCAAGGTCAGTGTCGTGACCCAGCTGGTGAGCAGCGGTGCGGCCAGCGCCCGCGACATCGCCCTGGCCGCCTCCAATGAATTCGGGGCTCCGCTGTTCGATCTGGACGCGGTCAATCTCGACTTCGAAACCGTCCGCCTGGTCAATGACAAGCTGCTGGCCAAGCACCGGGTACTGCCGCTGTTCCGGCGCGGCAAGCGCCTGTTCCTGGCGGTCGCGGATCCGACCAACCTGCATGCCTTGGATGAGGTCAAGTTCGCCACGAGCCTGGGGATCGAGGCGATCGTCGTCGAGGACGACAAGCTGCAGAAGGCCCTCGACAAGGCCCTCGAGCAGGTCGACAACCAGATGTCCGCGCTCACGGAGGAGTCGGACGTCGACCTCGAGTCGCTCGAGACCACCGGCGGTGAGGATGAGCTCGACGAGAAGATCAGCCGTGATGATGTCGAAGACGCCCCCATCGTGCGCTTCGTCAACAAGGTCATGCTCGATGCCATCCGGCGCGGCGCCTCGGATATCCATTTCGAGCCCTTCGAAAAGATCTACCGCGTGCGCCTGCGCATGGACGGGGTGCTCAAGGAGATCGCGCAGCCGCCGGTGGCGCTGGCGCAGAAACTTGCAGCCCGCCTGAAGGTCATGTCGCGGCTGGATATCGCCGAGCGGCGCGTCCCCCAGGACGGCCGCATCAAGATGAAGCTGTCCAAGAACCGCTCCATCGACTTCCGCGTCAGCACCTGCCCGACCTTGTTCGGCGAGAAGGTGGTGATGCGTATCCTGGATCCGGCCCAGGCGAGCCTGGGCATCGACTCGCTCGGTTATGAGCCGTTCCAGAAAGCCCTCTACGAGAAGTACCTGGCCAAGCCGCAGGGCATGATCCTCGTGACCGGTCCCACCGGCAGCGGCAAGACCGTCTCGCTGTACACCGGCCTGCATATCCTCAACAAGGAAGACACGAACATCTCCACGGCCGAGGACCCCTCGGAAATCAACCTGCCCGGCGTCAACCAGGTCAACGTGAACAACAAGGTCGGCCTGACCTTCGCGGCCGCCATGCGTGCGTTCCTGCGTCAGGACCCCGACGTCATCATGGTCGGTGAGATCCGCGACCTGGAGACCGCCGAGATCGCCATCAAGGCCGCGCAGACCGGACACCTGGTGCTGTCCACCTTGCACACGAACGATGCACCGCAGACGCTTACGCGCCTGATCGACATGGGCGTCAAGCCCTACGCGATCGCCACCTCGGTGAGCCTGATCATCGCGCAGCGCCTGGCGCGCCGCCTGTGCAACACCTGCAAGCAGGTCATCGACGTACCCAAGGAGGCGCTGCTCAAGGAGGGCTTCTCGGAGGCCGACGTCGCCGCCGGGATCAAGATTTGCGGACCCAAGGGCTGCGCCAACTGCACCGACGGCTACAAAGGTCGCGTGGGCATCTACCAGGTCCTGCCCGTCACCGATTCCATTGCGCGCATCATCCTCGCGCTCGGCAGCGCCGTAGACATCGCCGACCAGGCAAGCAAGGACGGGGTCTGGGACCTGCGCCGCGCGGGCCTGGAGAAGGTGAAGAACGGTCTTACGAGTCTCGAGGAAGTCAACAGCATCACGATCGAGTGAGGCACGGAAGTAACTCATGGCCACCGCAGCAGCAACCACCTCAGTCAGAGCACTCAAGCGCGACATTCCCTTCGCGTGGGAGGGTCGCGATAAGCGCGGTGCGCGCATCAAGGGCAAGAGCCTCGCCCCCGATGAGAAGACACTGCGCTCGGAGCTGCGCCGCCAGGGCATCGCGCCCTCCAAGGTCCGCAAGCAACGCCAGGGTCGCAAGGGCGGCAAGGTCAATGCGGGCGATATCGCCATTTTCGCCCGGCAGCTGGCCACCATGCTCGGCGCGGGCATCCCGCTGGTGCAGGCGTTCGAGATCGTCGCCAACGGCAACGACAAGCCGGCCATGCAGAAGCTCATCCTCGACATCAAGAGCGACGTCGAGGGGGGTACCTCGCTGCACGAGTCCCTTGCCAAGCACCCGCTCTACTTTGACGATCTGTTCGTGAATCTCGTGGAGGCGGGCGAGCAGGCCGGCGCGCTCGAGACCCTGCTGGACAAGGTCGCGACGTACAAGGAAAAGACCGAAGCGCTGAAGAAGAAGGTCAAGAAGGCATTGTTCTACCCGGCGGCCGTGCTGGTCGTGGCCGTGGTAGTGACCGTTGTGCTCCTGATCTTCGTGATTCCCGAGTTTGAATCGCTGTACAAGGGCTTCGGCGCCGACCTGCCGGCGTTCACGCAGTTCGTGATCGGCATTTCGCGCACCCTGCAGCACGACGGCCTGTTCATCCTCGTGGTGCTGGTGGGTATATTCTGGACCTTCTTCTACTTCAAGAAGCGCTCGCGGGCGATGCGCGAGTTCCTGGACCGGGCGATCTTAAAAATTCCGGTCATCGGCCCCATCCTGAACAAGGCGGCCATCGCGCGCTACGCGCGTACGCTGTCCACCATGTTCTCCGCCGGCGTGCCGCTGGTTGAGGCGCTGGAGTCGGTGGCCGGCGCCACCGGCAACATCGTCTACGAAAAGGCCGTGCTGAAGATGCGCGACGAAGTGGCGACCGGCCAGCGCCTGCAGCGCTCCATGGAACAGACCGGCCTGTTCCCGAACATGGTCAACCAGATGATCGCCGTGGGCGAGGAATCCGGCTCGCTGGATGAGATGTCCGGCAAGGTGGCCACCTTCTACGAGGCCGAGGTCGACAACGCCGTGGATGCGATGTCGAGCCTGCTCGAGCCCATGATCATGGTGATCCTGGGCGTGGTCGTCGGTGGGCTCGTGATCGCCATGTACCTGCCCATCTTCAAACTCGGCTCGGTGGTCTGAGCCGCACCCCGCAGGGCTCCTAAAGGTGCAAACGCCGCGCGACCAGCGCGGCGTTTGCGTTAAGAACAAGGGACACCCATGTCCGTGCTCGAGCTGCTGGCTGCCTCCCCTGGGCTCTACATCGGCACCTGCCTGGTGCTGGGGTTGGTGGTCGGCAGCTTCCTCAACGTCGTCATCCATCGCCTGCCGGTCATCCTCGAGCGCCAATGGCGCGCGCAGTGCGCGGAGCTTGCCAGCACGGACAGCGCCGCTGCCGCTGCGCCCGCGCTGCCCGTCGAGCCGTACAACCTGGTTGTGCCGCGCTCAGCCTGCCCCTACTGCAAGGCACCCATCACGGCGCTACAGAACATCCCCATCATCTCCTGGCTGGTGCTCCGGGGACGCTGCGCCAGCTGCGGCAAGCCGATCTCGCCCCGTTACCCGCTGGTGGAGCTGCTGACCGGCCTGCTGTCCGCGGCGGTGGCCTGGAGGTTCGGTTTCGGTGCCGCCGCCCTCTGCGGCCTGGTGGTGACCTGGTTCCTCGTGGCGCTCGCATTCATCGACATCGACCACCAGCTGCTGCCGGATGACCTGACGCTGACGCTGCTGTGGCTGGGCCTGGCAGCGAGCCTGTGGAGCGGCCCGTCCGGCGCGGGGCTGCCGGTCGAGACCCGTTCCAGCCTGATCGGGGCCATCGCCGGTTACGGCAGCCTGTGGAGCGTCTATCATCTGTTCCGACTCATCACGCGCAAAGAAGGCATGGGCTACGGGGACTTCAAGCTGCTGGCGGCACTTGGTGCCTGGCTGGGCTGGCAGATGGTGCTGCCGGTGGTGCTCGTGGCCGCCAGCGTCGGGGCGATCGTGGGCATCCTCATGCTTACCCTGCGGGGGCAGCAGCGCAGCACCCCCATCGCCTTTGGCCCCTTCCTGGCCGGCGCCGGCTGGGTGGTCATGATGTGGGGGCCGCATCTGGTGAGTGCCTACCTGGGCCTGTATAAGCAGCACCCATGAGCGCACGCGTGTACCGGGTCGGGCTGACGGGGGGCATTGCCAGCGGTAAGTCGACCGCCGCGAAATTCTTTGGCGCCCTGGGGGTGCCGATTCTGGACAGCGACCAGATCGCGCGCGATGTCGTGGAGCCCGGCCAGCCGCCGCTGGAGCGCCTGGTGGCGCGCTTCGGTCCCACGATACTCACCGCCGACGGCCACCTCGACCGGCCGGCGCTGCGCGATATCGTCTTCGCCGATCCCAAGGCGCGTGCCGACCTCGAGGCCCTCACGCACCCGGCCATCGGTGCTGCGCTCGAGGCACGCTCGGCGAGCGCCGGGGGGCCCTACCAGATCCTGGTGGTGCCGCTGCTGGTGGAGAAGAACCTCGGTACGCACTTCGACCGGGTGCTCGTCGTGGACTGCGACGAAGCGCTGCAGATCCGCCGGCTCACCAGCCGCGATGGCGCCACAGCGCAGCAGGCACAGGCCATCCTCGAAGCCCAGGCTACGCGGGCCACGCGCCTGAAGGCCGCCGATGATGTCATCAGCAACGAGGCGGACATGAGTGCCGTGCAGAAGCAGGTCGCAGCACTGCACGCCCGCTATCTGGAGCTGGCTGCGCAACCGCGCAGCTGAGTGAACCGCGCCGATCGAGTCGGTCCGCGCGGTGCGCCGCGGCCGCCGACAACCGCGCCCCGAACCGTTTACCTGCGGCGCACCCCTCAAGCACAATACGTCCATGAGCGAGTCCCCCGCCCTGCCCGATCCGAGTCCCCCGCCCCTCGCGCAGGCAGGCACGGACACGCTCGTGTTCGAGCAGCCTTTGAACGAGCGCATGCGCACGTTCCTGCGGCTGGACTTTCTCTACAACCAGGCCCTGCACCACAACGAGCACGGCAGCCCGTGGGGCAGCCGCGCGGCGCTGGCGAGCCTGATCGACATCCTGGCCATCACCACGCGCGGCGACGTGCGCTCGGACGTGCTCAAGGAACTGGAGAGCCACCTTGCCGTCCTGAACGACTTCGAGTCCAAGCCCGGCGTGGACACCCAGCGCCTGAAGGCCCTCACGGCGAACCTGGTGCGCCTGCGCGCTGACCTGCTGAGTGCCGGTTCGGCGTTCCTGCAGCCGTTGCGCGATTCGGAGTTCGTGAGCGCCATCCGGCACCGCAGCACGATCCCCGGTGGCACCTGCGAGTTCGACCTGCCCGACTACTATTTCTGGCTGTCGCAGTCCGATGAGGCGCGCATGCGCAGTTTCAGCCAGTGGCTGCGGCTGCTGCGCCCGCTGTGCGATTCGATCGCCGAACTGCTGTGGCTCACGCGCCAGAACGGGCGCAGCCGCGCCGAGATCGCCAAGGCGGGCTCCTTCGCCATTACCTTCGAGCGCGACAACCCGCTGCAACTGCTGCGCATCGCACTGCCCGCCGCAGCCGGGATCTATCCGGAGATCAGCGGCAGCCACCACCGCTGCAACGTGCGCTTCCTCACCTGGAACGGCCTGACGACGCGCGCCACGCAGGCCGCAGGCGACGTGCCCTTCACGCTCACCTGCTGCGCATGAGGCGCCAGGATGGCCAGATTCAGCCGATGAACCCGGTGCGCGTCAGGTGCCCCACGTGCAAGCGCGAAGTGGACTGGAGCATGCCGCTCGCGCCCGTTCTGCAGCGAGCGCTGCCGGCTGGTCGACCTCGGCGCGTGGCTCGCCGAGCAACACCGCATTCCGGGCGAGCCGGCAGATCCGGAGGCGAATGACGTGTCCGACAGGCGATCCTCAGAATCACCCGAATAGCGCGCGACCTTACCCTGCTCGCTGTCGCACCAATCTGTCGGCCGGGTCACTGATCTTAGAGCTCTTTCGGGTTATTTGGCTCAACGGTTGCAACGCCGAATTGTCTCCATGACGCCCAAAGCCCGCAATCAGCTCTTGGCGTGTGGGAGCGAGTGGAAATGAATTCCGATTGACTGCCTTTGGTTTGCATCTCGGCGGCAGCGTCTGCGCACTGACGTGGTGTTCGGGTGCTGTACTTCGGGTGGTACCGCTGGCCTGGCTGGTACCTAAGCGGCGGCATGCACGTGGTAGCGATCCTCGTGATCGTGGATCGGCGCTCGGGCCGGCCCTGACGCTGATCATGGCCAATCCCGCCAAGCCGCGCCGCGACGCTCAAGCGCGACATCATGATCATCGTCGTCGTGCAAGTGGTAGCGCTGACCTACGGCGACCAGTACGCTGTGGCACGGCCGGCCGCTCTACTACACGTTTTCGGCGACAGGCTGGAGATGGTGCAGGCCGCGGACCTGATCAGACGAGGAGATTGCGCGCGCTGCGCGAGAATCCGGCGTTGGCACCGCACTGGTATAGCCGGGTGCGCTGGGTCTGGGCGCCGCTTCCGGCAGATCCGGCAGCGTCGCAAAGATCGTCAACGGGGCGGTCTTCGGCTCGGCGGACATCATCGACATGCCGCGCTATTTCAGGCCCTGGGCCGAGGGGCTGCCGAAACTGCGCAAGAGCCTGCGCCCGCTGGGCGAGCTCAGTGCTTTACCAAGTCGGAAAAGGGAATTCACTCGCCGGGCGAGTTGCTGCCTTGGGCATGGACTCCACGCAGGCCAATGGGATGGTCATGTGGGGTCAAGAGGGAAGTCTGCCGCTGTTAACGGTCTTTGACCCGCAGTCTCTCCAGGTCCGCGCGATGCTGAAAGCTCGCGGCGGCACTGGCTATTTAAGCACCCGCAGCAAGTTACTGAACTGATCGCTCCACACCGGTTGCCCTGAACGCACCACAATTGGCGAGCTATTGGTCGCAAGCTCGGGCTGCAGCAGCAGTGTTGTATTGCGACTGACCAGCACCCAATCGGAGGCATAGCTCGTCGTGAACGGGTCAGACGGGCGATCGGAAACCAGAATGGCTTGAAAGCCTGCATCGCGCGCCAGCTGTAGCACAACCGGCGGGAGATCCAGGTATAGGTTGGAAAGGTGCAAGGCGATGACGCCATCTGGCTTCGTCACCTGCGCGTAGATTGCGAACGCCTCCCGCGTCAACAGGTGCAACGGAATGGCGTCGCCTGAGAATGCATCAATCGAGAGAATGTCGAATCGCTGCCCTAGCGCGGCGAAGTCTCCAGCGGCGATCTCACGTTCGAGCGAGAGTCTTGCGTCGCCCAGCACTAGCTCAACTGCAGCCTTGCTATCCTTTAGGTACGTGAAATGCGCCTGCGCGACATCCATTACCATCGGATTGAGTTCGTACACCCGCAACAGGTCGCCGGACCTGCCGTAGGCTGCGAGCGTTCCTGCGCCAAGCCCGACCGAACCAATGCGTAGCGGGCCTAGTTTCTGCCGCGCACGAATCGCGCGGCCGATCCCTGAGCTCTCACCATAGTACGTAGTGGGCTCGAAGCGCCCTGGGCTGCCGGCAAGCTGGGTGCCGTGCTCGATGACTCCGGCTACGCTGCGTATCCGGAGGCTATCCTCGCCCGTAATGACGACGCTCAGCGCGCCGTAGAAGTTGCGGCCCAGAAATTCCGAATCTTTCGAGATGGCACGATAGTAGCTTGCGCTCATTGCCAGCGCGCAGAAGAAGGCCGTCAGCCCAACGGCGCGCGCGAGACCGTATCTTTGCAGCAGCACTGCCACGACGACCAAGAGGGCAGCGCAACCCCACCGGGCTTCCCCCTGTACCACCTTTCCCAATTCGGCAGCATACGAGCCGAGCGCTATCGGAAATGCGCTGAGCAGCAGCAGTATCAACGTCGAGATCGCCAGGGCAACGAGAACGTTGCGGGTCCAGGAGGTTGCGTCGCGACCGCGCGATTGATCGAAGCCGCAATAGACTCCAAGTAAAGTTAGGCAAACAATGACTAAGGGCATCTCCCAGTAACCGTTGAATACCTGCGGGGCCACGATTCCAACAAGTACGCTGCCAAGAGCGCCTCCGATAGATATGCTCAGATAGAAGTGGGTCAGATAACTGGAACCTGGCTTGCTGCGTGCAAGCTCACCATTACACAGCAGGCAGCCAGCAAAGACTCCCAATAGAAATATAGGCAGCGCGACGTACACAGATAACGTGCCGATATTGGCAAACAGAGCCCACGCCATGGCGCCGGTCGTCAACATCACGGGCACCAGAAGCATCTGACGTTGATACCATCCCCGACCGCCTCGTCCCTCAAAGCAGGCCACAAAGCTGAGAAGATAGAGACCCAACGGCGCAATCCATAGCAGCGGAATGGAGGCGACGTTCTGCGTGATCTGACTTGTGCCTGCAAGCAGCAGCGCGGACCCCAGGGCAGCACAGGCGACCCAATAGGCATAGCGTGTGCGCTTGGGGCGCGCCTGAGTACCTAGTTCCCCGGCCGCAGGGGCCCGGCCGGCGATGGCTGATCGTCTACATTGCAGCGCGAAATATACGCAGCACGCGACGAACAGTAGATAGCCGCCGCTCCATACCCAGGCTTGGGTGCGCAGGGAGACGAACGGCTCGATAGCAACCGGATAGCTGAACAGGCCCACCAATGAACCGAAATTCGACAGCGCGAATAGTCGATATATCGAGTGCTCTTTGACAGGATTGCCCGTTCCTCCGCTCAGCCACCTCTGCAAAAGCGGTGACGTCGATGCAAGCAAAAAGTACGGAAGGCCTACGGTCGCAGCAAGCAGACCCAGGATCTGGTATTCAGGAGCAACCCCGAGCGCACCCTTCCAAATAATGCCCGGAATGATCGGCAACGTGAGGCAACTAACCACCAGTAGCGATATGTGCACCATAAACTGGCGCGCGCCTGCACGGCGCGTGATCCAGTGAGCATACGCATACCCGAGCAGCAGAACGCACTGGAAAAACACCAGACAGACCATCCAGACGCCCGCCGAGCCACCGAACCACGGCAGGATCTGCTTAGCCACAATGGGCTGCACTAGAAAAAGCAGAAAGGAGGAAACCAGGATTGTCAGGGCCGCTGAAAGCATGGGCTCGAGGGCTCGGCTGGCTACACTAAGTCAAGAGAGTGTCGCAGGAGCCCGTTGCCCGATCCGTGATGCCATCGATGCTCGGCACAAAAATCCGGCCCAGGCATACGACCAAGCGCTCTGCTGCAGCGGTCTTGCCCCCGGACTCTTCCCGGCCCGGTCAGCGACACCGTGCCTAGGGATCTGCGGGTGCGCTGACCCCGAATGAGTGCGCCAGGAACGCCCACTGGTCGGCGAAGTCCTCCACCTGCATCCACACCGGCTTGCCGGCACCGTGCCCGGCACGGGTCTCGATGCGGATGAGGATCGGGTTGCCGCACACCTGCACCGCCTGCAGTGCGGCGGCGAACTTGTAGCTGTGCCAGGGGACGACGCGGTCGTCATGGTCGGCCGTGGTGATCAGCGTCGGCGGGTAGCACACACCCTTCCTGACGTTCTGCACCGGCGAGTACGCGTACAGCGCCCGAAACTGCTCAGGATCTTCCGACAGCCCGTAGTCGGATGACCACTGGCGCGCATTGGCGCCGGCGGTGTGGTAGCGCAGCATGTCGAGCACGCCCACCGCGGGCAGGGCCGCCCCGAACAGTTCCGGCCGCTGGGTCAGCGCCGCCCCGACCAGGAGCCCCCCGTTGCTGCGCCCGTGGATGCCTAGGCGCGCCGGGCGCGTGTAGTGCTCGTCGATCAGGAACTGCGCCGCGGCGATGAAGTCATCGAATACCCGTTGCTTGTGGGTCAGTATCCCGGCCGTGTGCCAGGCCTCCCCGTACTCGCCGCCACCGCGCAGGTTGGCTTCCGCGTACGAACCGCCCATCTCAAGCCAGGCCTGTACCGCGGGGCGATAGCTCGGGGTGAGCGAGACATCGAAGCCACCGTAGCCGTACAGCAGCATGGCGGCGCTGCCATCGCGCGGCACATCGCGGCGGTGCGTGATGTACATCGGGATGCGCGTGCCATCCTTGCTTAAGTAGAAGACCTGCTCGGTGACAAAATCGCTGGCGGCCGCCGGCGCCGCCGGTGCCCGCCACAAGGTCACCCGGTCAGACTGGACGTCCAGGCGATAGATGCGCCGCGGTGTGAGGTAGTCGGTGTAGGAGAAGAACGTCTCCGCCTGGGTGCCCTCACCCTCGAAGCCCTCGATGCCGCCCAGGCCGGGCAGCGGCACCGTGCCGGCAAGGCTGCCGTCGAGGTCGAAGATGCGCGCCACGCCATGGGCATCCTCGACATAGTTGGCGACGATGCGGCCGCCGACGTAGCTGGCGTCCTGGATCGCGGCCGTGCCTTCGGGGACCACCGTGCGCGGAATGCCGGGCTCCGCGGGGCTCACGGCCAGCACACGACCGAGCGGTGCGCCCTTGGTCGTGCGGAAGTACAGCTCGCTGCCGCGCGCGCCGATGAAGTCATAGCGCGCATCCCAGGCCGTGAACAACGGCAGCGCCGCGCTGCCGGGCTGGTGCAGATCGAGGACCTCCACGGCATTGGCCAGGGAACCCTCGTGCAGCGTGACGATGAGGTAGTGGCCATCTTCGGTCACCACCGCCGAGGGCACGTGCGTGGGGTGGTTGCTGACCTCGTACACCAGCGTGTCGCTGTCCTGCTGCGTGCCGAGCCGGTGGAAGTACACCGCGGGACGGCCGGCGTCATCGCCCCGGCCGGAGGGCAGCGCCGGATAGCGGCTGTAGTACACCCCCGAGCCGTCGTGCGCCCAGGAGACTCCCCAGTACTTGGTGAAGCGCAGGGTGTCGCCGAGCTCCACGCCATCGCGCACCCGCCGGAAGTGCCAGACGCGCCAGTCCGTGCCGCCGTCGGAGAGCGAGTAGGCCACCAGCTCGCCCTGTGCGGAAGGGGTGAACTCGGCCAGCGCCACGGTCGCATCGGCACTGGCTGTGTTGGGATCAAAGAGCACCCGGCCCGGTGAGTCCAGCCGCTCGCTGACCCACAGCGCGTTCAGGTTCTGCGCGCCATCGTTGTGCAGGTAGAAGTAGTGGCCGCCGCGCCTGACCGGGACATCGAAACGCTCGTAGTTCCACAGCTCGCCCAGGCGCTTCTTGAGCCAGGGACGCTGTGGCAGCGCGGCCAGGCGCGGCTGCGACAGCGCGTTCTCCTTCTTGACCCACTCGTGCACCGCCGGAGAGTCCAGGTTCTCCAGCCAGCGGTAGGGATCGGCCACCCGGGTGCCGAAATAGTTGTCCGTCACCTCGCTGCGCACCGTGACCGGGTAGATCTGCAGGTTCGCCGCGGGCGGGCGGCCCACGGCGGTGTCGGTGGCCGTGGCCATCGGCCGGCCCCCCGGTCCTGCCCCGGGAAACGGCTCCGGCCCGACCTGGGTGCCTGCGCAGCCGATGAGTCCGGTCGCGACGATGCGCGGCGGCGGCGGCGAACGCAGTACCGGTGCGCACGTCTTTCAGGGGAACTTGATCTTGCCGCCACCGGGGGTGCCGCCGCCGGCATCGGGCACCACGATGCGCGAGGCGGCCTCGCGGCGCATCTCGCGCGCCTCGTCGATGGCCTGTTCGAGGGCGACTTTCACGCCTGCGGGGAATTTCTCCAGCGCTTCCTTCAGCGAGAACGCCTCGATCTCAAATCCCAGGGGCAGCACCCCTGCGGGGGTGAGCAACTGCGTCTGGCCGGAGTACAGCACGTGACGGGTGGCATCGTCCGCGCCATCGCGGGTCACCGGGGTGAGCCTGCGGATGCTGCCCGCGCGACGGTCGGTGAAGACGTCCTCGCGGTACAGGCTGGTCGGGTCGAGCTGGATTTCGGGAAGTTCTTCCTGCGCTGCCATGGGGTTCCTGCCTCAACGGGTGAATTCGCATTGTACACGCCGGGTACGCATCCCCCGGCTCACGGGCCCGCGTGGCGCGCCTGCAGCGCGGCGACGAACGGCCGGTCGGCCTCGAGGATGTCCTCAGCGCCCAGCCGCCCCGGGGACACCCACTTCAGGCGCTGCCGCTCCAGCGGCCGCGGCGTGCCGCGGTAAGTGCCGATGACCCACAGCGACAGTTCGACGTCACGGTCCTCGTAGGCGTGCGAGAGCCGCATGAGCGGCTGCGCGGCGTCCACCTCCACGCCGAGTTCTTCGCGCAGCTCGCGCTCAAGGGCGACCCGCTCGCTCTCGGCGGGGGCCACCTTGCCGCCCGGGAACTCCCAGCGCCCGGCCATGTGCTTGCCGGCGGGGCGTTCGGCGATGAGCACCTGGCCGTGCGCATCATAGAGCGCCGCGGCCACCACGAGGATGCGTTGGCGGGCGATGGGCGGGCGTCCTTCAGAGCGTCCCGTGGCAGTGCTTGTACTTCTTGCCCGAGCCGCAGGGACAGGGCTCGTTGCGCCCGACCTTGCGCTCCTCGCGCACGAAGGGCGTGGCGGGCGCGGAGGCCGGCGCCGGCTGTGGCAGGCCCGGGGCATCGCCCGGGGCGGCAGCGGCGCCGGGGTTGAGCATCGAGCCGGCATCCGGGTGCTGCGCCTTGAGCGCGCGCATGAGCCGCTCGCGCCGCTCCTCCTCCTCGCGCTCGATCTCCTCCTGGGTGCGCACCTCCAGGGTGGCCATCAGCGAGGCGGTCTCGAACTTGATGCGGTCGAGCATCGCCGAGAACAGCTCGAACGCCTCGCGCTTGAACTCGAACTTCGGGTCCTTCTGCGCGTAGCCGCGCAGGTGGATGCCCTGGCGCAGGTAGTCCATCGCCGCCAGGTGCTCGCGCCAGTGATGGTCGAGCTTCTGCAGCATCACCTGCTTCTCGATCTGGCGCATGATCGGCGCGCCGGTGCGGGCCACCTTGGCATCATAGGCCGCGCCCACGGCCTTGAGGATGCGCTCGCGCAGCGCGGCCTCCTCCAGCTCCGGCTCTGCCTCGAGCCAGGCCCGCGGATCCACGCTGACGTTGAAATCGCGCTGCAGTGCCTCGGTGAGTGCCTGCAGGTCCCAGTCGGCCGGCACCGCCTGCTTGGGCATGTACTGGTCCATCAGCGTCGCCGCCGAATCGGCCAGCAGGCCGTGGATCGCCCCGGAGAGGTCCTCGGTGCCCATGATCTCGGTGCGCTGCTGGTAGACGACCTTGCGCTGATCGTTGGCCACGTCGTCGAAGGACAGCAGGTTCTTGCGGATGTCGAAGTTGTGCGACTCGACCTTGCGCTGCGCTTTCTCGATCTGGCGGGTGAGCATGCCGCTCTCGATGACCTCGCCCTCCTTCATGCCCGCCATCTTCAGCAGCCGCTGCGTGCGCAGCGGGTCGCCGAAGATGCGCATGAGGTTGTCCTCCATCGACAGGTAGAAGCGGCTGGAGCCCGGGTCCCCCTGGCGGCCGGAGCGGCCGCGCAGCTGGTTGTCGATGCGGCGTGACTCGTGGCGCTCGGTGCCGACGATGTGCAGCCCGCCGGCGCTGAGCACCTTGTCGTGCAGCGATTGCCAGCTGTTGCGCACCCCGGCACGGGTGATCTCGTCGATCTCACCCAGCGAGGTCAGTTCCGCCTCGAGGTTGCCACCGAGCACGATGTCGGTGCCGCGGCCGGCCATGTTGGTCGCGATCGTGACGCTGCCCGGGCGCCCGGCCTGGGCGATCACCTGCGCCTCGCGCTCGTGCTGCTTGGCGTTGAGCACCTGGTGCGGCACCTTCTCCTGGGTGAGCAGGCCGGAAAGAAACTCGGAGGTTTCGATCGAGGTGGTGCCGACCAGCACCGGCTGCTCGCGCGCCACGCAGTCGCGGATGTCCTCGACGATCGCCTTGAACTTGTCGGCCTGCGTGAGGTAGACGAAGTCCGAGGCGTCCTTGCGCACCATGGGGCGGTGCGTCGGGATCACCACGACCTCCAGGCCGTAGATCTGCATGAACTCCGGCGCCTCGGTATCGGCCGTGCCGGTCATGCCGGAGAGCTTCTTGTAGAGGCGGAAGAAGTTCTGGAAGGTGATCGAGGCGACCGTCTGGTTCTCCTCGCGCACCCGCACGTTTTCCTTGGCCTCCACCGCCTGGTGCAGCCCGTCGGACCAGCGCCGCCCGGGCATGGTGCGCCCGGTGAACTCATCGACGATGATCACTTCCCCGCCGCGCACGATGTACTCGACGTCACGCTTGTAGAGCGCGTGCGCGCGCAGTGCCGCGGTCAGGTGGTGCATCAGGCGGATGTTGGCCGGGTCGTACAGGCTCTCGCCTTCCTTGAGCAGCCCCGCGGCGAGCATCAGCTGCTCGACGTGCTCGTGTCCTGCCTCGGTGAGGTGTACCTGCTTGGTCTTCTCCTCGACCGAGTAGTCACCCGGACCCTCCTCCTCCTTCTGCCGCACGAGGCTGGGCACCAGCTGGTTGATCTTCAGGTACAGCTCGGTGCTCTCCTCGGCGGGGCCGGAGATGATGAGCGGCGTGCGCGCCTCGTCGATCAGGATCGAGTCGACCTCATCGACGACGGCAAAGGACAGGCTGCGCTGCACGCGCTCCTCGAGGCGGTAGGCGAGGTTGTCGCGCAGGTAATCGAAGCCGAACTCGTTGTTGGTGCCGTAGGTGATGTCGCAGGCGTAGGCGGCGCGCTTGTCCACCTGGCTCTGCGAGTTCTTGATCACCCCGACGGAGAGGCCCAGGAAGCGGTACACCGGACCCATCCACTCCGAGTCGCGCTGCGCGAGGTACTCGTTCACCGTGACGATGTGCACGCCCTCGCCGCTGAGCGCGTTCAGGTAGGCGGGCAGCGTCGCCATGAGGGTCTTGCCCTCGCCGGTGCGCATCTCGGCGATCATCCCCTTGTGCAGGGCGATGCCACCGATCAGCTGCACGTCGAAGTGGCGCATCTTCAGGGTGCGCAGCGCCGCCTCGCGCACCACCGCAAAGGCCTCCGGCAGGAGCTCATCCAGGCCCGTGCCGGAGTTCACCCGGGCGCGGAACTCCTCGGTCTTCGCGCGCAGCTGCTCATCCGTCAGCGGCTTGATCTTCTCTTCGAGCTGGTGGGCGGCGCGCACGTAGCGGCCATAGCCCCGGACGATCCGCTCATTGCGGCTGCCGAAAACACGCGTAAGGAGTTGGCGCAAAACGTGACTCTATAAAACGGAAAAATAGCTTTCCCGACAACCACTTACCGTGACTGCAGGCTCGCGAAAGCGCGGTATTGTACGCAATAGACGCTTCCCACGCCCAATTGGTTCTCGGGCGCGGCAAATCAAGGTCGAGGGGTGAGTGTGCGGGTCTAGCGCCCGATGAAGGACAGCGGGTCGACCTGGCGACCGTTGCGCAGGACCTCGAAGTGCACGTGGGGACCGGTGGAGCGGCCGGTCGAGCCCATCAGTGCCACCGGCTGCCCGCGGGTGACCGTCTGGCCCACGCTGACGAGGGTGCGCTCGGCGTGCCCGTAGCGGGTGACGTAGCCGTCCCCGTGGCTGATCTCGACGAGCTTGCCGAAGCCGGAGCGCTCGCCCGCCCAGGTGACCACCCCGGCGGCGACCGCGACCACGCTCGAGCCCTTGTCACCGGCGAAGTCGACCCCCTTGTGGAAGGCCTCGCGGCCATCGAAGGGATCTTCACGTTCGCCGAAGTACGAGGAGATGAAGCCGTTGGCCACCGGGCGGCCTTCCGGGTGGATCTCCTGCTTCAGCTCGCGCGCCAGGATGACGTTCTCGAGCGCGGCCAGCTGCGACTCGCGCAGGCTCACCCGCTGCTGCAGCTGGACCAGCATCCGGGACAGGTCCGGAATCTGCGCACTGACCCCTTCGCCCTCGTTCTCCGGGCCGCCGGCGGGCGGATCGCGGTCGAAGTTGAATTCGCGGCTGTCGATGTCGGCCATTTCCGTGAGGCGCTTGCCGAGCGCGTCCAGGCGGATGACGTGTGCATTCACCTCGCCCAGGCGCATGGCCATGGCGTCCACCCGCAGCTGCAGTTGCTGCTTGAGGTCGGTGATCTGCTGTTTCTGCTGGGCGAGGAGCCTGCCGAAACCGGCCGTCTCGCCGAGCGCGAGATTCGCGTGTGCGCCGCGCCCGAGCTGCAGTCCCAGCACGAACGCGCTCCCCAGGATGACCAGCGTAAAGCCTGCAATGAGACTTAACGTGAGCGGGTGCGCAAGATTCAGCTGCCGGGCGCTGCCTTTGCGCTTGGAGAGGAAAATGACGTTCATGCCGGCCTTGCTGGGATGGCTGCAGTGAAAGGTCCAACGTCGACCCAGGCATTCGCTTGGACCGTGTCCGGGCCTGAAAGGCCCTGTTTTCGTTCAGAAAACATGTACGATGCTGGCAACCCCGCCGTCATGGCTCCTCGCTTTAGACCGGTGGCTTTGCGTCCCCGCCTTTCAGCGGGTTTGCTCGGGCAGCCAGGCCAATATGCCGAAGAAGACCCCCCGAGACAAGCGCGGGAAACCCCCAATGAGGACTCGCGCAGGTCTTAAGTCAAAAGCGGCGCACCCGGTTCATTCTGTCAAAGAGCTGCTCGGGCGCCCCGCGTCCACCCTCGCCCGGGTCTCGGAACAGGCCGGGCGGCAGCAGTTCTGGGACGCTTGGCTCAAGTCACGCCTGGGGCCGGAGCTGCACGGCAGGATCTCGGGCATCAGCGAGCAGGAGGGGCAACTGGTCATCTTCGCCGAGTCCGCCGCCTGGTCCGCACGGCTGCGCTTCGCCGTGGCCGAGCTCGATGGCGAGATCCTGCATGCGGCCGGGAAGATCACCCGCGTCAGCGTGCGGGTGCTGCCGCGCGCCTAAAGGCGGCGGCGATTCCTGAGGAACTGGCGCAGGCGGCCCGGCAGGGCCGGCGGCGGTTCAGCCGCCGGAAGGGTGTGCGGGGGCTTCGATGTAGGAGATCGGGGCATCGGCATGGCGCTCGAAGACGACCTCTTCCCAGGCCAACTTGTCGGCCAGCAGCGTGCGCAGCAGCGTGTTGTTCAGGGCGTGGCCGGACTTGTGGCCGCTGAACTCACCGATGAGGCTGTGCCCGAGCAGGTACAGGTCCCCGATGGCATCGAGGATCTTGTGCTTCACGAACTCGTCCTCGTAGCGCAGGCCATCCTCGTTGAGCACGCGGAAGTCATCGAGCACGATGGCGTTGTCGAGGCTGCCGCCGAGGGCCAGGTTGCGCGAGCGCATGGTCTCCAGGTCGCGCATGAACCCGAAGGTGCGCGCGCGGCTGACTTCCTTGAGATAGGAGGTCGTGGAGAAGTCCATGGAGGCGCGCTGCGCGCGGCGCTTGAAGATCGGGTGGTTGAACTCGATCTCGAAGTTGACCTTGAAGCCGTCGAAGGGATCGAACTGCGCCCACTTGTCGCCATCCTCGACCCGCACCCGCTTGGTGACGCGGATGAAGCGCTTCGGGCGCTTCTGCTCCTCGATACCGGCCGACTGCAGCAGGAACACGAAGGGCCCGGCGCTGCCGTCCATGATCGGCACCTCGGCCGCGGAGACTTCCACGATCGCGTTGTCGATCCCTAAGCCGGCGAAGGCCGACAGCAGGTGCTCGACGGTGGAGACCCGCGACTCGCCCTTGCCCAGGCTCGTGCCGAGCATCGTGTCGCTGACGTTGTCGGCGGTGGCCCTGATGTCCACCATGCTCGGCAGGTCGGTGCGGCGGAAGATGATGCCCTGGTCCGGGTCCGCCGGGCGCAGGGTCATCAGCACCTTCTTGCCCGTATGCAGGCCGACACCGGTGGCGCGAATCGTGTTTTTCAGGGTCCGTTGACCGACCATGCTGACCGCTTCTTGCAGTGACCTCCGCAGCGTACCGCGGATGACAGGCGCACCTTAAGCACCAAAAGGGGGAGGCCGTCCCAACCGGAAGGCCCCTCCCCAGGTGCTGTGTAAGGCGCGTTACCGTATCACATCAGTCCGCTTGCCGCCGCAGGAACGCGGGGATGTCCAGTAGCTCCTCCGCGCTCATATCCGGCGCGATATCGCTGTTCACGGCCATCTTCACGCGCTGGTGCGTCGGGCGGTCATAGCGGTTGAAGTCACTCGCCGCAGTGGGCACCGCGCGCACCCCGCCGTCGCGGACCGCGCCGCGGCTCTCGCGGACCGGGGCCCGCTCGATGGGCTGACGCGCGGCCGCGGCCGGTCTGCCCAGGCCCGTGGCCACCACGGTCACGCGCACCTGATTGCTCAGTTCCGGGTCGATCACGGTCCCGACCACGACGGTGGCGTCATCGGAGGCGAACTGCTTCACGATCTGGCCGACTTCCTGGAACTCGCCGATGGACAGGTCCATGCCTGCGGTGACGTTCACCAGAATGCCGTGGGCACCGGCCAGGTTGATGTCCTCGAGCAGCGGCGAGGAGACGGCCGCCTCTGCTGCGGCGCGGGCACGGCCTTCGCCGCTGGCGACCCCGGAGCCCATCATCGCCATGCCGGTCTCGGCCATCACCGTGCGCACGTCGGCGAAGTCGACGTTGATCAGCCCGGGGCGGGTGATCAGCTCGGCGATGCCCTGCACGGCACCCTGCAGCACCTGGTTGGCGGCCTTGAAGGCATCCAGCAGCGTGGTCTGCGGGCCGAGCACGGTCAGCAGCTTCTGGTTAGGAATTGTAATGAGCGAGTCGCAGTACTTGGACAGCTCGGTGATGCCCTGGTCGGCGATGTAGGTGCGCTTGCTGCCCTCCATCTCGAAGGGCTTGGTCACCACCGCGACGGTGAGGATGCCGAGCTCCTTGGCCACCTGCGCCACGACCGGCGCAGCGCCGGTGCCCGTGCCACCACCCATGCCGGCGGTGATGAAGAGCATGTCGCAGCCCTCGATCAGCTCGACGATGCGGTCGCGGTCCTCCATCGCCGCCTGCCGGCCCACGTCCGGGTCGGCACCGGCGCCCAGGCCCTTGGTCATGTTGCTGCCGATCTGCAGCGCGGTTTTGACCTTGGCGTGCTTGAGTGCCTGCGAGTCGGTGTTGATGCACATGAATTCAACGCCATCGATGCCGGCGGTGACCATGTGGGCGACGGCATTGCCGCCACCCCCACCCACCCCGATCACCTTGATGACGGCGCTCTGGCTGTACGCGTCCATCAGTTCAAACATGGTTGTCGCTCCTTACACAAATACAAACGGTTGGTTGAGTCATCTTCTTCTGCTGTCAGCTTCAAAAGTTCCCCTGGAACCAGCTACGCATGCGATCCAGCATCGACTTGGCGTTGCCGCCCAGGGAGCGCCCGCGCGAGGCGGGCAAAGCGTTGTCACGCGCGTAGAGCAAAAGGCCCACGCCCGTGGAAAAGATCGGGTTGCGCACGACATCGGTGAGCCCGCGCACGGTCTGCGGGATGCCGAGGCGCACCGGCACGTGGAACACCTCCTCGGCCAGCTCGATCGCGCCTTCCATCTTGGCGCTGCCGCCGGTGAGCACGATGCCCGCGGCGATCACCTCCTCGAAGCCGCTGCGGCGCAGCTCCTCGCGCACCAGGCCGAACAGCTCCTCGTAGCGCGGCTCGACGATCTCGGCGAGCGTCTGCCGCGCCAGGCGCCGCGCCGGGCGCTCCCCGACGCTGGGCACCTCGATGCTCTCGTCGGGATTGGCGAGCTGCGAGAGCGCACAGGCGTAGCGGATCTTGATGTCCTCGGCGTACTGGGTCGGGGTGCGCATCGAGACGGCGATGTCGTTGGTGACCTGGTCGCCGGCGATCGGGATCACCGCGGTGTGGCGGATCGCCCCGTTGGCGAACACCGCCAGGTCCGTGGTGCCGCCGCCGATGTCGACCAGGCACACGCCCAGCTCCTTCTCATCCTCGGTGAGCACCGCGAAGCTCGAGGCGAGCTGCTCGAGCACCACGTCCTCGACGGTGAGGCCGCAGCGCTGGATGCACTTCTCGATGTTCTGCGCGGCGCTCTCGGCGCCGGTGACGATGTGCACCTTGGCCTCCAGGCGCACGCCGGACATGCCGATCGGGTCGCGGATGCCCTCCTGGCCGTCGACGATGAATTCCTGCGGCAGCACGTGCAGGATCTTCTGGTCGGCGGGGATGGCGACCGCCTTGGCCGCGTCGATCACGTGCTCGACGTCGCCGTGGCTGACTTCCTTGTCGCGCACGCCCACGACGCCGTGGGAATTCAAGCTGCGCACGTGGCTGCCGGCGATGCCGGCATACACCGAGTGGATCTGGCAGCCGGCCATGAGCTCAGCTTCCTCCACCGCGCGCTGGATCGACTGCACGGTCGACTCGATGTTGACCACCACGCCCTTCTTCAGCCCGCGCGAGGGCTGCGAGCCCAGGCCGAGCAGCTCGATCACCCCGTCCGGGCCCACCTCGCCCACCAGCGCGACCACCTTGGAGGTGCCGATGTCGAGTCCGACGATGAGGTTGCGGTCTGAACGCTTAGGCATCGTGGCCACCACCCTCATGTGCTGCAGCGCGCGTGCTGCTGCCGCGCCAGCCGATGGCGAATCCGTTTGTGTAGCGCATGTCCACGTAGGCAATGTCCTCGCCGCGCTGCGAGACGAGCTTCAGCGCGGTGTTCATGAATTTCTCGAAACGCTCGTCCACCTGGCGCCTGCCGAGGCGCACGGTGACTCCATTGGCAAGGTCGAATTCCCAGGCGCCGCGCGCGTCCAGGCGCAGCGCGGTGAGCCGCAGCCCTGCCTGCGCCAGGCGCCCCTCGGCGGCGAGGTAGCGCTGCGCGACGATGGACTCCTTGCCGTCCGGTCCCTCAAGCTGCGCCAGCTCCGGCGGCACGTGGCGCTCGTCGGTGTCGAACAGTTCGCCACGGGTATTGAGCAGCCCGCGCTCGCCCCAGCGGGCCGCGGCGGTCTGCTCGATCACCAGCACCGTGAGCCCGCGCGGCCAGGCGCGCTGCACGCTCACCGCATCGACCCAGGGGAGCGTGTGGATGGCCGTGCGCACCTGGGTAAGGTCCACCGACAGCAGGCCCACCCCGTGCAGGCGCTCCTTCACCACGCGCTCCACATCCACCGGGGCGACGCGCTGGAAGCGCCCCTCGACCGCGACCGTCTCGATCGGCTGGTTGAAGGCCCACATGACCGCAGCCGCGCCGCAGCCGGTGGCAAGAAGCACCGCGGCGCAGATCCCGACGTAGCGCCAGTTCACGGCCGGCAGCCTGAGGCGGCGGCGCTCGGCTTTCTTGCGGCGGTTCCTGGGGCGACCGAGCATGGCCTTACCCCCTCGCCTGCTCAGCTGGCGGTGCCAGCTGCCGCGTGAAGCTGGTTTCCAGCACGCGCCACACGAGTTCATCGAAGTCGACGCCGATCGCGCGCGCGGCCATCGGCACCAGGCTGTGGCTGGTCATGCCCGGGATGGTGTTGATCTCCAAGAGCTGCGGTTTCGCCTGCGCATCCAGCATGAAGTCCGCGCGGCCCCAGCCGGAGGCCCCGACGGCGGCAAAGGCGGCCAGCGCGAGCGCGGCCATGTGTGCCTCGGCACCGGCCGCGAGGCCCGAGGGACAGTAGTAGCGCGTGTCGTCGCGGAAGTACTTCGCCTCGTAGTCGTAGAAGGTCTTGGGCGTCTCGATGCGGATCGAGGGCAGCGCCTGGTCCTGCAGGATCGCGACGGTGTATTCCTTGCCCGGGATCCACGGTTCGGCGAACACCAGGGTCTCCAGCTGCGCGGCCGCGGCGAAGGCGGCCGGCAGATCCTCCGCGCGCTCCACCTTGCTCATGCCGACGCTGGAGCCCTGGGTCGCCGGCTTCACGATCAGGGGCAGCTTCAGCCGCTCGAGCGCCGTGACGAAATCCTCCGCCCCGCGCAGCACCACGCAGTCCGCGGTCGGCACGCCGGCGGCGAGCGCCAGGCGCTTGGTGCGCAGCTTGTCCATGCCGATCGCCGAGCCCATGACACCACTGCCGGTGTAGGGAATGCCCAAGTACTCGAGCGCCCCCTGCAAGGTGCCGTCCTCTCCCCCCGGGCCGTGCAGGGCGATCCACACCCGCTCGAAGCCCCCGGCGAGCAGCTCTGCGAGGGACTCATCGCGCGGGTCAAAGGCATGGGCATCCACCCCGCGGCGCTTCAGGGCCTCGAGCACGGCGTTGCCCGAGAGGAGCGAGATCTCCCGCTCGCTCGAGTCGCCGCCGAAGAGCACGGCCACGCGGCCGAACCCGGCCGGGTCGTGGATGCGCCGCAGCGCCTGTGGTGTAAAACTTAGGCGCACGGCTAGCCTGGCTCCCCGAGGATGCGCACTTCCGGGTGCAGGTCCACCCCGTGCACCTGCCTGACGACCTGGCGCACGTGCGCGATCAGGGCTTCCAGATCCGCAGCCCTCGCCTGGCCGTGGTTGATGATGAAGTTCGCGTGCTTGGCCGAGACCGAGGCACCGCCCAGGCGGAAGCCCTTCAGGCCCGCCGCCTCGATCAGCCGCGCGGCGTGGTCCCCGGGCGGGTTGGTGAACACCGAGCCGCAGCTCCACTCCCCGATCGGCTGGCTCGCCTTGCGCCGCTCCAGCAGCAGGCGCACCTCGCCTGCGTGGGCCGCGGGTCGATGCTCGAAGCTCAGTTCCGCGGCGATGAACCATTCATCCGGCACCGGGGCGATGACCTCGCGGTAGCTGACGCGGTACTCGGCCGCCGCGCGCAGCTGCGTGCGCCCGCTGCGGTCGATGGTCTCGACGCTCACCACGTGCGTCCAGGTCTCCCCGCCGAAGGCGCCCGCATTCATGGCGAGCGCCCCGCCCAGGGTGCCGGGAATGCCGGCAAAGAACTCCGCAGGGCCCAGGCCCCACTTGATGCACTGGCGGGCGATGCGCGCGCAGGCGACGCCGGCCTCGGCGCGCACCACGGTCTCGCTCAGGCGCTCGAGCGCATCGAGCGTGCCGTGCATGCTGATGACGATTCCCCGGATGCCGCCGTCACGCACCAGCAGGTTGCTGCCCAGCCCGATCCAGGTGATCGGCACCTTATCGGGCAGGCTGCGCAGGAACGCGGCCAGATCCGCGCGGTCACGGGGGTTGAAGAACACCTCCGCCGGGCCGCCCACGTGCCAGGAGGTGTGGCGGCTCAAGGGTTCGTCGCGCCGCACGCGCGGGGCAAACTCCGGGGCGAGCGCCATCACGCCCCCCGTCCCGGCGGCAGCAGCGCCGCGAGCGCCTCGGGCAGGGCGTGGGCGACGGCGCTGATGTTGCCGGCGCCCATGGCGAGGATGACATCGCCGTCCTGGATCACATCCTTGAGCGCATCGGCCAGTTCCTCGACCTTCTCGACGAACAATGGCTCGATCAGTCCGCGGCTGCGTACCGCGCGGCAGATGGCGCGGCCGTCGGCACCGGCGATCGGCGCCTCGCCGGCCGCGTACACCTCGGTGACGCACAGCAGGTCCGCCCCCGAGAGCGCCTTGCCGAAGTCATCGATCAGGTCGCGGGTGCGCGTGAAGCGGTGCGGCTGGTAGGCCAGCAGCACGCGCCGCCCGGCATAGCCCTGGCGCACCGCCTCCAGCGTGGCGTTGATCTCGGTGGGGTGGTGCCCGTAGTCATCGATGATCGTGACCTTGCCGACCGCGGTGACCACGTCGGCGATGTGCTGCAGGCGGCGGTCGACGCCCTGGAAGGCGGCCAGCGCGCTCTGGATGGCCGCATCCTCGACCCCCAGCTCCATCGCCACGGCGATGGCGGCCAGGGAGTTGCGCACGTTGTGCAGCCCGGGCAGGTTCACGGTGACCTTGAGCGTCGGCACTCCCACGCGCTCGACGTCGAAGTGCGTCTTGAGGCCGGCGGGGCGGATGTGCGTGGCGCGCACGTCGGCCCCCGGCGCGAGCCCGTAGGAGATGATCGGGCGGCCCACCTCCTGCACGATGCTCGCGACATGCTCATCGTCCAGGCACAGCACGGCCAGGCCGTAGAACGGCAGGTTGTGCAGGAAGTCGACGAAGCTGTGCTTGAGGCGGGCGAAGTCCCCCTCGTGCGTGCTCAGGTGGTCGTGGTCGATGTTGGTGACGATCGCGATCATCGGCTGCAGGTGGGTGAACGAGGCATCACTCTCGTCGGCCTCGGCGACCAGGTAGCGCCCGGCGCCCAGGCGCGCGTTGCTGGCATCACTCTTCAGGCGCCCGCCGATCACGTAGGTCGGGTCCTCGCCGCCCTCCCCGAGGATGCTGGCGATCAGGCTGGTCGTGGTGGTCTTGCCGTGCGTGCCGGCGACGGCGATCGCGTAGCGGAAGCGCATCAGCTCGCCGAGCATCTCCGCGCGCGGCACCACGGGGATGCGCGCCTTGAGCGCCGCCTCGACTTCCGGGTTGTCGCGCGCCACCGCGCCGGAGGCGACCACCACGTCAGCTCCGGCGATGTTGGCCGCCGCGTGGCCGATGGTCACGCGCGCCCCCAGGCCCGTCAGCCACTGCGTCACCGCGCTGGCGCGCACGTCCGAGCCCTGCACCGCGTAGCCTAAGTTGAGCAGCACTTCGGCGATGCCGGACATGCCACTGCCGCCGATGCCGACGAAGTGGATGGTGTTGATCCGGCGCATGCGGTCGCGGCGCTCCGGGTTCGCGCGGCGCTCGATCGCGGGGGCCGGCGGCAGCGGGCGTGGTTCACGGCTCATGCCGCGCTCCTGGCCAGCTCGAGGCAGGAGGCGGCCAGCTCATCCGCCGCGCGCGGCTTGGCGAGCAGGCGCGCCCTTTCCGCCATCGCCAGGAGCTTGCCGCGCCCGGCGCACAGGCGCTGCAGCTCGGCGGCGAGGCGCTCGGCGGTGAGCTCGCGGTCGCAGATCATCACCGCGGCACCCTCGCGCACCAGGTACTGCGCGTTATGCGCCTGGTGGTCATCCACGGCGCCCGGGAAGGGCACCAGGATCGCCCCGACGCCGGCCGCGGCCAGCTCCGAGACCGTCAGCGCGCCGGAGCGGCAGATCACCAGGTCCGCCCAGCCGTAGGCCTCGCTCATGTCCTCGATGAAGGGGCGCACGTCGGCGCGCACCCCGGCCTGCGCGTAGCTGGCGCGGCCGGCCTCGAGCCAGCGCTCGCCGGCCTGGTGGCGCACGTCAAAGGCGAGCGTCCCGGCCAGGCGCTTGAGCGCAAAGGGCACGATGGCATTGAGGCGTGCGGCGCCCTGGCTGCCGCCGATCACCAGGATGCGGATCGGACCGCTGCGCCCGGTGAAGCGCTGCGGCGGCGGTGGCACGGCGCTGATGTCGGCACGCACGGGATTGCCGATGACGCGCGCGTGCACCTCGCGCCCGAAGCTGCCGGGGAAGGCCTCCAGCACCTGGCGGGCGAGGTAGGCGAGGCAGCGGTTGGTGAAGCCGGCGACCGCGTTCTGTTCATGGATGATCAGCGGATGGCGCGTAAGCCAGGCGGCGACCCCGCCGGGCCCGGTGACAAAGCCCCCCAGGCCGACCACGATCAGCGGCTGGTGGCGGCGCATGATGCGCAGCGCCTGCACCAGCGCGTAGCCCAGGCGAAACGGGGCGGCCAGCAGGGCGAGCAGGCCCTTGCCACGCAGGCCACCGATCGAGAGGCGCTCGATGGGGATGCCCTCGGCCGGGATGATGCGCGACTCGAGCCCACGCTCGGTGCCCAGCCAGATGACCTCGACCGACTGCTCGCGCAGCAGCCGCGCCAGCGCGAGCGCCGGGAACACGTGGCCACCGGTGCCGCCGGCCATGATGAGGATGGGGCGGCTCACGCGCTGCCCCGCACGGTGGCCGAGCCGCGCTGCTCGCGCATGGCCTCGTGATAGACCCGCAGCAGCAGGCCCACCCACGCCAGCGCCACGATGAGGCTCGAGCGCCCGTAGCTCATCAGCGGCAGCGTGAGCCCCTTGGTCGGCAGCACGCCCATGTTCACGCCGATGTTGATGAAGGCCTGGATGCCGATCCACAGGCCGAAGCCTGCGGCCAGGTACGCCGGGAACTTCAGCCCCGCGCTGTTGGCCAGGCGCGCGATGTAGAAGCTGCGCCACACGAGGGCCAGGAACAGCGCCAGCGTGAGCACCACGCCCATCAGTCCGAGTTCCTCCGCGAGCACCGCGAACAGGAAGTCCGTGTGGGCCTCGGGCAGGTAGAACAGCTTCTGCACGCTGTCCCCCAGTCCCACCCCGAACCACTGCCCGCGGCCGATGGCGATCAGCGACTGCGTGAGCTGGAAGCCGCTGTTGAACGGGTCCGCCCACGGGTCGAGGAAGGCGGTGAGGCGGCGCATGCGGTAGCTGGAGCTCACCGCCAGCACCCCGAAGCCGGCCAGCGCGATCGCGGTCATCGCGATGACGTAGCGCAGGCGTGCACCGGCCAGGAACAGCAGCCCGAAGCCGGTGGCAAAGAGCACGGTCGCGGCGCCGAAGTCCGGCTCGACCAGCAGCAGCGCCGCGATGAGCATCAGGAGTCCCAACGGCTTCACCAGCCCGGCGAGGCTCTCGCGCAGCTGCTGCTCGCGGCGCACCGCGTAGCTGGCCACCCAGATCAGCACCAGTACGCGCGCCAGCTCCGAGACCTGGAAGTTCGCCCCCGCCAAGCGCAGCCAGCGGCGGCTGCCGTTGACCGAGTGCCCTAAGCCCGGGATCAGCACCACCATCAGCAGGCCGATCGCAACGCGCCAGCAGCGGCAGCGAGGCGCGCTCGAGCACCTCGGTGGGCACGCAGAACACCAGCGCCGCGCAGCCTGCGCCGATCAGGGTGAGCAGCAGCTGGCGCTCGAGATAGAAGAACGGCTGGCCGCTCTCCTGCCCGGCGATCGACACCGAGGCGGAGGTCACCATGATCAGGCCGAGCAGCACGATGCCCAGCACCAGGGCGATGGTCACCGGATCCAGGTGCACCGAGCCGTTCTTGGCCGTGGAGCGCGCGAATCCCATGAGTGAGGCGCTGCTGGCACTCATGCTGCGAGCTCCCTGACGCTTGCGGCGAACACCGCACCGCGGTGGGCATAGTCACGGAACATGTCGAGGCTGGCGCAGGCCGGGGAGAGCAGCACGGTGTCCCCGGGGCGGGCGGCGCGGGCGGCAGCCCGTACCGCCTCGGGCAGTGAGGCGGCAAACTCCAGCGTGCACACGCCCGCGAGCGCCCGGGCCAGCTGCGCTGCGTCGCGCCCGATGAGCACCACATGGCGCACCTTGCCGCGGAACGCCGCCGCCAGCGGACTGAAGTCCTGGCTCTTGCCATCCCCACCGGCGATCATCACCAGCGGGCCCGCCATGCCGGCCACGGCCGCGAGCGTCGCCCCGACGTTGGTGCCCTTGGAGTCATCGACGTAGGCGACGCCGGCGATCTCGGCCACCCACTGCGAGCGGTGGGCAAGGCCGGTGAAGCTGGCCAGCTCCGCCAGCATGACCGGCAGCGCCAGCCCCAGGGCCTCCCCGAGCGCGAGCGCGGCGAGGGCGTTGGCCGCGTTGTGCAGTCCCTTGATCTTCATCGCCGACACCGCCAGCAGCGGCACCCCGGCCCGGGTGAGCCACCACTGCCCGCCCTGCTCGGCCACGGCGAAGTCGGCGCCGATGCTCGCCCGCAGCGAGAAGCTCAGGGTGCGCGCGGCCGCGCGCGGCATGGCCACCACCAGCGGGTCATCGAGGTTGATCACCGCCGTGTCGCAGCGCGCGAAGATGCGCGCCTTGGCGGCCGCGTAGCCTGCCAGGTCCGGATAGCGATCCAGGTGATCGGGCGTCACGTTGAGCACCGTCGCGGCACGGCAGTGCAGCGTCCGGGTGGTCTCCAGCTGGTAGCTGGACAGCTCGAGCACGTACAACTCGGTGCCGGCGGCCAGAAGATCGAGCGCCGGCTCGCCGAGGTTGCCGCCGACGCGCACCTTCAGGCCCGCGCGCTGCGCCATGTTGGCCAGCAGCATCGTCACGGTGCTCTTGCCGTTGGTGCCGGTGATGCCGACCACCGGGGCCTGTGCGGCACGGGCGAACAGCTCCACATCGCCCACGATCTCGAGCCCGAGCCGCCGCGCCTCGGCGAAGAACGGCTCGGCCAGGGAGACTCCCGGGGAGGCCACCACGCACACCGCATCGGCGAGCAGACCGGTGTCGAGCGCCCCCAGGCGCACCGGAATCCGCGCATCGAGCGCGGTGAGCGCCGCCAGCTGCGGTGGCGCGGCGCGCGTGTCGGTGACCGCAAGACGCCAGCCGCGCGCGTGCAGGTAGCGCGCGCACGACAGGCCGCTGCGGCCGAGGCCGACGATCACGGCGTAGGGTGGGTTGGTGGTGCCCGTGCTCATCGCAGCTTCAGCGTTGCCAGGCCGGCCAGCACCAGCAGCAGCGAGATGATCCAGAAGCGCACGATCACCTTCGGCTCGGCCCAGCCCTTGAGCTCGAAGTGGTGATGGATCGGTGCCATCTTGAAGATGCGCTTGCCGGTGAGCTTGAAGGAGGCCACCTGCAGGATCACCGAGGCGGTCTCGAGCACGAACACCCCGCCCATCAGCAGCGCCACCAGTTCCTGGCGCACGATGACGGCGAGCACCCCGATGGCAGCGCCGATGGCCAGTGCGCCGACGTCGCCCATGAACACCTGGGCCGGGTAGGAGTTGAACCAGAGGAAGCCGAGTCCGGCACCGGCCAGTGAAGCGCAGAAGATCAGCAGCTCGCCCGCGCCGCGGATATCCGGGATCTGCAGGTAGTGCGCGAACACCGCGTTGCCGCTGGCGTAGGCGAAGATGCCGAGCGCCGCGGTCACCAGCGCTGCGGGCATGATGGCCAGGCCATCGAGCCCGTCGGTCAGGTTCACCGCGTTGCTCATGCCGACGATCATCAGGTAGGCGAGCGTGATGAAGCCGAAGGCCGACAGCGGCACCGCGAAGTTCTTCACGAACGGCAGGTAGAGCGCGGTCTCGGCCGGCTCGGTGGCGGTGTAGTAGAGCGTCGCGGCCGTGGCGATCCCGGCCACCGACTGCCAGAAATACTTCCAGCGCGCCACCAGGCCGCGCGGGTTGCGCACCACCAGCTTCAGGTAATCGTCGTAGAAGCCGATCAGGCCGAAGGCGAAGGTCACCCCGAGCACCATCCACACCAGGCGGCTGGCAGGCTCGGCCCACAGCAGCGTGGTGACCAGCGTGACCACCAGGATCAGCGCGCCCCCCATGGTCGGGGTGCCCGCCTTGGGCAGGTGGGTCTGCGGACCGTCGCTGCGCACCACCTGGCCGATCTGGTAGCGCGACAGGCGCGCGATCATCCCGGGACCGACCAGCAGCGAGAGGCCGAGGGCGGTGGCCATGGCGAGGATGGCGCGGAAGGTCAGGTAGGAAAACACGTGCAGGCCACTGATGTGGCCGGCGAACTGTTGTGTGATCCAGTACAGCACTAGTGGGCACTCGCAGAGCGTGGCATCACCGGTGAGGGCGTTCACCAGGCGCTCCAGGCGATTGAAGCGCGAGCCCTTGATGAGCAGGCGCACGTCCGGACCTGCGCCGCCGAGTGCCTGGCTGAGCGCCGCGCGTGAGGGCTGCCACGTCGGTGAACCATTGCGCGCCAGCCCCGAAGCTGTCGCACGGCCCCGGCCATCAACGGCCCGGTGGCGTAGAGCCGCTCGACCCCCTGCGCGCGCGCAAACTCACCGATCGCGTGGTGCGCATCGACCGCGTGCTCACCCAGTTCACCCATGTCCCCGAGCACCAGCCAGCGCCGGCCCGCCAGGCTCACCAGCACCTCGATCGCCGCGCGCACCGAACTCGGGTTGGCGTTGTAGGAGTCATCGATCAGCCAGGCCCCGCCGCGGGTCTGCTTGAACTGCAGGCGGCCCGGCACGGCGCGCACGGCCGCCAGTCCCGCGGCGATGTGCGCCAGACTCGCCCCGGCGCTGCCGGCCGCCGCCGCGGCGGCCAGCGCATTGGCGATGTTGTGCGCCCCGCCCAGGCGCAGCTCGATGCTGGCGCTGCCGGCCGGGGCGTTCAGGCGGAAATGCGTGCGGAAGCCGTCCGCCGCCGACCGCGGTGCGCAGCTCGCTGGCACTGTAGTCAGCCGGCGCCCGCAGCCCGAAGGTGACCACGTGCGCGGCCGTGGATTTCACCCACAGCGGTGCGAACTCATCGTCCGCATTGATGACCGCGACCGCATCCGCAGGCAGCCCCGCGACCATCTCGCCTTCCGCGCGCGCCACGCCCTCCAGCGAGCCGAAGCCCTCCAGGTGCTCGGCGCCCGCGTTGGTGATCATGCCGATGGTGGGGCGTGCGATCGCCACCAGTGCGGCGACCTCCCCGGCATGGTTGGCGCCCATCTCGATGACCGCGAAGCGGTGCGCCTCGGTCAGGCGCAGCAGCGTGAGCGGCACCCCGATGTGGTTGTTCAGGTTGCCGCGCGTGGCCAGGCACTCGCCGGCCTGCCCCAGGATCGCGGCGGTCATCTCCTTGGCGGTGGTCTTGCCGTTGCTGCCGGCCACGCCCACCAGGGGGCCGGTGAACTGTTCGCGCCAGGTGCGTGCGGCGCGCTGCAGAGCGGCCTGCACGTCGGGCACCACGATCTGCGGCAGCGGCAGCCCCTGGGCGGCGCTGACCACGGCACCGGCGGCGCCGGCCGCGGCGGCGGCACCGACGAAGCGGGCGCCGTCGAAGTTCGGGCCCGCGAGCGCGACGAACAGCTGACCGCCGGTGAGGGCGCGCGAGTCGCTCACCACGTCGGTGAAGCTTCTGTCCGCCCCGTGCAGTACGCCGCCACAGGCGCGCGCGAACTCCGCCAGCGTGCGCTTCATGACTGCATCCTGGCCAGCTGCGCGGCCACGACCGCCTGGTCCTTGAACGCGCGCCGCTCGTGCCCGAGGATCTGGTAGTCCTCGTGCCCCTTGCCGGCGACCAGCACCACATCGTCCGCCCCGGAGCGCTCCAGCCCCAGGCGGATCGCCAGCGCGCGGTCATGCTCGATGACGTGCGGCGTCGGCCGCTCCATGCCCGCGACGATCTCGGCCACGATGCGCGCCGGGTCCTCGCTGCGCGGGTTATCGTCGGTCACGATGATGTCGTCGGCGAGTTCGGCGGCGATGCGTCCCATCATCGGCCGCTTGCCCGCATCGCGGTCTCCGCCGCAGCCGAACACCAGCCGCAGCTCGCCGCGGCAGTGCAGGCGCGCGGCGCGCAGCGCGTTCACCAGGGCATCGGGGGTGTGGGCGTAGTCGACGATGGCCAGCGGCGTGCGGCCGCGGCCGCCGAACATCTCCATGCGGCCGCTCGCCGCGCGGCAGCGGCCCAGCGCGCGCACGGCATCCTTCAGCGGCACCTCCCAGGCGAGCAGAACGCCCAGGACCGTGAGGGCATTGTCGACATTGAATTCCCCGACCAGACGCACCGCCAGCTCCGCATTCCCCCAGCTGGAGTGCACCTCGATCAGCAGCCCGCTCGGGTCCGGGGTCACGCGCTCCGCGCGCACGAAGCGCGCCCCCGCCGGCACCGCGCTTCCTAGGCGCGTGGTGATGATCAGGGGTGCCGTGGCGCTGGCAGCGGCCAGCTGCGCGCCGAAGGCGTCGTCGATGTTGATCACCCGGTGCGCCAGATCCGGCCACGAGAACAGGCGCGCCTTGGCGGCGCCGTAGGCCTCCATCGTGCCGTGGTAGTCCAGGTGATCGCGCGTGAGGTTGGTGAACGCCGCGGTATGGAAGCGCACGCCGTTGACGCGCGCCTGGTCAAGGGCGTGCGAGGAGACCTCCATGCATACGCACTCGGCGCCCAGCGCGCGCAGCTGGGAGAGCTGGCGCTGCAGCGTGACCGCATCGGAGGTCGTGTGCAGCGTCGGGGTCAGCTGCGGCGGGCGGCCAAAGCCGAGCGTGCCGATATAAGCCGCCGGATGCTGGCAGTGCTCGAGCGCCTGCGCCAGCAGCCACGCGCAGGTGGTCTTGCCGTTGGTGCCGGTGATACCGGCGATGGTCAGCTGCTGCGAGGGCGAGCCGAAGAAGCGGTCGGCGATGATGCCGACGCGCTCGCCCAGCCTGGGGACCGCCGCGGCGAAGGTGCCCGGGGGCAGCTGCGGGGGCTGCGTCGCGCCGTGCGCCTCGTAGAGCACCGCGCGGGCCCCGCGGGCAACAGCCTCCGCGGCGAACTTCAGGCCATGGTGGGTGCGCCCGCGCAAGGCCAGGAACAAGGCCCCGGGAGTGGCGGCACGGCTGTCCAGGGTGAGATCACTCACCACCACATCCGCGGGCACCTGGACGAAGCCGGCGGTGAGCTGCGCCAGCGAACGCGCGCTCGCGGTCGTAGCGCTCATGGCAGGGCCGCCGTGTGCATCGTGCCCAGGGCAGGGGTGGCGGGCATGTCCTCGGGGCCGTTGACCGGGGCATCCGGTGCCACCGCCAGCAGGCGCAGCGCCCCGCCGACGACTTTGGAAAACACCGGGGCCGCCACCTCCCCGCCGTGGTGCTGACCGGCGCTCGGCTCGTCGATCACCACCACCGCCGCCAGGCGCGGGGCGGTGGTCGGCGCGACCCCGCCGAACACGGCCATATACCGATCCGTCGAGTAGCCGCCCGACTCGGCCTTGAAGGCCGTGCCGGTCTTGCCCGAGACGCGGTAGCCGGGGATCGCGGCGAGCTTCCCGGTACCCTCGGCCGCCACGACCGACTCGAGCATCCCGACCAGCTCGCGTCCGACGTTTTCCTCGAGCACACGCTCGCCCTGGGGCGGGCCCTCCACGCGCAGGAAGGACACCGGCCGTGCCAGGCCGAACCCGCCGATGGTGGCGTAACCGTGCGCCAGCTGCAGCGGGGTGACCGACAGGCCGTAGCCGTGCGACATGGTCGCGATGCCGATCGGCCGCCACTGGGAGTAGTTGGGCAGAAGGCCCGCCGACTCGCCCGGGTAGCCGCTGGTGGTCACCTGGCCGAATCCGAGGTGGCTGAGGGTCTCCCAGATCTGCTGCGGGGGCAGCGACAGGGCGATGTGCGCCATGCCGACGTTGGAGCTCTTGGCGAGCACCGTGGCGATCGTGACCGCGCCCAGGTTGTGCTCGTCCTCGAAGACCTTCACGCCGACTTTGAAGAACCCCGGCGAGGTGTCGATGATGCTGTGGTTGTCGTACTTGCCGGAGGCCAGGCCCGCGGCCACGAAGAACGGCTTGATCGAGGAGCCCGGCTCGAAGATGTCCGTGGCCGCGCGGTTGCGATAGGTCGCAGCCTGGATCTGGTCGCGGTCGTTCGGGTTGTAGGCCGGCTGGTTCACCATGGCCAGCACCTCGCCGGTCTCCACGTCGATCACGACGATGGAGCCGGCACGGGCGCGCTCGTCGCGGATCGCCGCCTTGAGCTCCCGGTAGGCCAGGTACTGGATGCGCAGGTCGATCGAGAGCACCAGGTCACGGCCGGGGCGCGCCGGGCGGATGCTCTCCACGTTCTGCACGATGCGCCCGTAGCGGTCCTGGATGACGCGCTTCGCGCCGTCCTCGCCGGCCAGCCAGTGATCGAAGGCAAGCTCGAGCCCTTCCTGGCCGGCATCGTCGACGTTGGTGAAGCCCAGCAGGTGGCCGGTCACTTCCCCGGCCGGGTAGTAGCGGCGGTACTCGCGCGAGCTGTACACCCCCGGGATCCCCAGCGCCTTGATCTGCTCAGCCTCGGCCGGCTGGCGGTGCCGGGCGATGTAGAGAAACTCGCGGTCGAGGTTGCTCGTAATCTTGCGCGCCAGCTCCTGCCGGTCGATCTTCAGGGCCGCCGCCAGGCGCGGGATCTGGTCGGTCGCCAGCGCCAGCTCGCTCGGGTTCACCCAGATCGAGTCCACCGGGGTGCTCACGGCAAGTGGCTCACCATAGCGGTCGGTCACCGTGCCGCGGTGCGCGGCGATGTCCAGCACGCGCGAGAAGCGCGCGTCACCCTCCTTCGCGAGGAAGCCGTGGTCCACCAGCTGCAGGTTCACCGCGCGGTACACCAGGCCGAGCGCGCAGGTGGCCAGCAGCCCGAGCAGCAGGTACGCCCGCCAGCGGAAACCCCCGGGCGCGTCCTGGCGTGGGCTGCGGGACCTCATGGCGCGATGATCTCGATCTCCTTCGGAGGCGGCATCGCCATGTGCAGCTTCGCGCTCGCGACGCGCTCCACGAAGGCGTGGGTCGACCAGGCGCTCTGCTCGAGCTGCAGCTGCCCCCACTCGATTTCCAGGTTGTCGCGGCGCCCGTTGAGCGCCTCGAGCTCGATGAACAGCGTGCGCGCCCGGTGCTTGCAGTAGATCGCACCGGCGGCGGACCCCAAGGCCGCCAACCACAGCAGCGGTACGGCGATGATCAACGCGCGCCGGCTGATCATGGCAGCCGGACCGCCACGCGCAGCAGCGCGCTGCGGGCACGTGGGTTGCGCTCGATCTCCGCCGCGCCCGGCCGGATCTTGCGACCGACGAGGGCCAGCCGCGGGCGGGCCTGGATGGGCACGACCGGCAGGCGACGCAGCGCCGGATCGACCTGCGACTCGCGCTGCATGAACTCCTTGACCGCCCGGTCCTCGAGGGAGTGGAAGCTGATCGCCGCCAGGCGACCCCCGGGGCTTAGCACCTTGACCGCCGCGGCGAGCCCCTGGGCGATCTGGCCGAGTTCGTCGTTGACGTACATGCGCAGTGCCTGGAAGGTGCGGGTGGCCGGGTGCTTGCCCGGCTCGCGCGTGCGCACGGCGCCGGCCACGATCTCCGCCAGCTGCCCGGTGCGCGTGAGCGGCGCCTGCTCGCGCGCGTTCACGATGGCCTGCGCCACACGGCGCGCGAAGCGCTCCTCTCCGAAGGTGGCGATCACCTGGCGTATCTCGTCGAGGCCCGCCCGAGCGAGCCAGGCTGAGACCGGAGCACCGCGCGTCGGGTCCATGCGCATGTCGAGCGGACCGTCGGCTCGGAAGCTGAAGCCGCGCTGCGGGTCGTCAAGCTGGGGTGAGGAGACCCCGAGGTCAAAGAGCACGCCCCGGCAAGGACGATCGTGCGCGTGTGCGGGCACGAGTGTGCCGAGTTCGGCAAACGACGCATGGACGAGCGTAAGCCGCATTTCGTCGGCAAAGCGGCGGCGGCCGGCCTCGATGGCCTGCGGATCCCGGTCGAGCGCGAGCAGGCGGCCTTCTCGACCCAGGGCCTGGAGTATGAGTGCCGAATGACCGCCCCGCCCGAACGTCGCATCGACATAGTAACCGCCCGCTTCCAGGGCCAGCCCTTCAAGCGCCTCAGCGGCGAGCACCGGTGTGTGCTCATCCACGTTCGAAGCGGTAACCCGCCTCCCTGAGTGCTTTAACCAAGGACTTCCGCCCAGCCAACCTCGTCCGAGACCCCTAGATCGACAGTTGTTCGAGCTCGGAGGGCAGATCGGTTCCGGTTTCTTCGTTGTTAAGCCAGAGGTCACGCCGCTCGTTCCAGCGCACCTCGTCCCACAGCTCAAAGCGATTACCCTGGCCGATCAGCATTCCGTGCCGCCCGAGCCTGGCGAATTCGCGCAGTTCAGGCGGCAGCAGGACCCTGCCATGCCCGTCCAGGAGCAGATCAGTCGCGTGGCCGACCATCAGCCGCTGCAGCCTGCGCGCGGTCGCGTTCAGACTGGGTAGCGCCATCAGCTTGCGTTGGATCTGCTCCCATTCAGGCAGGGGATAGATGAGGAGGCACTGGTCCTTATCGACGGTGACGACCAAGTTTCCCTGGGCGAGCTCGTGGATCTGCTCCCGATACCGGGTGGGCATGACCATCCGCCCCTTGTCGTCCAGGGTGATTTTTGTTGCACCGCGAAACATGACCCGTGAGGCGTGTTATCGCCCATTTCCCCCCACTCTCTCCCACCGGCTGCCACTATAGAAATCGCGGGCGAACTATGTCAATTGAAATAGTGAGAAATTCGTCGCAGTCACAACGACTTATGTGAAAAAACACAGTGTCAGGCTCCGTCGGGCAGCGCAATGATTCTTAGCAATCAGTGGGTTGGCCGACTAACTTTATACAGTGGATCAGGATTAGCGATCGGGCGCCCGAATCAGGCGCGAAGGATTGATTGCGTGTCTGTGCCGCAGCGCTTTCCCGGGGCGCATATCTGCAGCGTGGGTCGTACGGGGACGGCGCTGCCCTGAGATCTGACTGCGAGTTCAAGTGGGATCGGGACTGACCTCAGCGTCTTGGCAGATGTTTCCTTGGCTCGCCGTCAAACGGACGCGCGGGAGTTGGCTGAATCCTCCCCCACGTGCACGTGGTCGGCGCCCAAGCCGGAGTGATAGCGCTCGTAGATCGACTGATAACCGCTCTCCAAATGTCTGGTGAACAGATCCGTGTCGAATAGCGGCGTTGAGCGCCTGTTCGCCAACAGCCGGTTCTTGATACCAGCCAAGCGAGCAGGATCACGCGCGAGTTCGATTGCTAAGCTTTCATAGTGTTCCTGACTTGTGGCTACCAAGTCTGGCAGACCGACCGAACGCAGAATGCTGGCAGCCACGCGCGAGACGAAGGATTCGCCCAATCTGGTCACCACGGGCAGCCCGCACCAGAGAGCATCGCTGGCCGTTGTGTGCGCACCGCAGGGAAAAGTGTCCAGGAACAAATCTGCAAGACGGTAGCGAGCGAGATGCTGCAAATGCGGCAATGGTGCGGCGAATATCAGGCGCGCACCGCTTACGCCGTGCGCCGCAGCTTCCTGGCAAAGATTCCTGGCCGCCGTACTATTCTCAGTCAACAGCCACAGCACGCTTCCCTCCACCGCACGGAGGATACGCATCCATCCCGCAAAGGTGGCTGCCGTGATCTTGTAACAGGCGTTGAGGCAGCAAAACACGAATCCCGTGGGCGGCAGACCCAGTTCGCGGCGTGATCGCTCGGCGGCGATCTCCGTTCGCTTACTGTCGTTGACCTGGTAGGAGTGGGGGAGATAGATGACTTTCTCCGCGTAATGGTGGCGGTCTTCATGAGGAATCACTGTCGGGTCCGCGACAATGTAGTCGATGTAGCATGCGCCCATCGTGGCGGGATATCCGAGATAGGCCACCTGCAAGGGCGCTGCGCGATGCGCAAAGATCCCTGCTCGGGAGTGCGCGGTAAACCCCTTGAGGTCGATCGCGATGTCGATCTCGAGGTCTCGTGAGATCTGCGCTGCCTCACGATCCGAACAACTGCCCACGTCAATGTACTGATCGAAGCCCCTGCGAAGCCGCTGGGTCATTTCGTCCGGTTTGTTTGTGCCAAACGAGAACGCGCTCACGAAGAAGCGGCGACGGTCGTGCAGCTCGATGAGCCCGGCTATCAACTGTGCCGTCGCATGATTATGAAAGTCCGCGGAGTAATAACCGATGCGAATTACGCCTTTGCGGCGTCGTTTCCCGAGCGGCGGCAGAGGGCTCTGCACCAGATGCCGCTCGTCCGCAAAAATCTCCGCCGCGCGGCGCTGGACGGCCAAGTCATCGCTAACTGCCAGCAGGGTGAATGGCTGTGTCACTTTGCCCCCGGCGGCTACTCCGTCAAGGATTTCCGTGACGAGCGCATCGATACCGGACCATTCACAGAGCTGTTGTCTAGTGCGCAGCCAAGCGCCGGGGAGCCAATCAATGCCCGGATCGAGCTGTAGCGCGCGCTGGAAACTCTGCTGCGCCTCTTCAACCCGCCCTAGTTGTGCGAGCGCGTTACCCTTATTGTTGTAGGCATCGGCGAGACCCGGGTGGCTCTGCAGTGCAGCGTCGTAGCTGAGTACTGCCTCTTGATAGCAACCGAGTTGCTGCAGCGTGTTACCACGGTTGTTATGCACCTGCGCAAATGTCGGGGCAATTGCCAGTGCGCGATCGTAGCTGCGCAGCGCTTCGTCTAAGCGCCTGAGCTGATGTAAAGCGATACCCTGGTTGTAGAGAGCCTCCGCGAAGCGCGGGCGCAGACTCAATGCCCGGGCAAAGCTAGCTAATGCTTCCTCGATACGGTTCAGCGCCTGGAGCGTCACCCCGCGGTTGTAATGAGCGTCTGCGTAGTCCGGGCGATAGCTGATGGCGTAATCGTAACTCTCCAGGGCGGCCTCGAAGTCGCCCAATCCGTACAGCGCCCCACCACGGTTGTTGTGGGCATCAGAGTATGTGGGCTCCAAGTGCAGCGCGCGGTCGTAGCATGCTATCGCTTCGCCAAAGCGCTTCAGGTCTCTAAGCACATTCCCGTAATTGTTGTGCGCTGTCGCGTTATTCGGCGCCGCGGCGATCGCACGTTTCATTAGGATTGCCGCGGTCTCAAGGTGCCCCGTCTTTGCCTTGATAATCGCGAGCAGGCTAAGTGCTGCGACGTGATCCGCGCGCGTCTTCAAAATTAGCGTGCATAGTTGTTCGGCCTGCGGCCAATTCCCCGCCGCGTAAGCCGCTGCCGCATCCTGCATCGCTTGTGACAATGGCAGATCCAAACCGTCAGTGCCGAAACTCATCACCGAGGCCTTTATAAGCCCTGCATCGCGCAATCTGTGTACCGCCCATATCCTTGCCCCGCATGGACGTGAGCGCGTGCGGCTTGCGCGTACTACTGCGCCGCGGGTGCCAGCATCCGCAGCTCGCCGTTGTGCAACTGCGCCCAGCCCAACTCACGGTGTATGCGCCGGTCCGCATCCAGGGTCAGGCGTCCGGTCAGCCCGTCGACGTTGACGTTGCCCGCGACACCGCGATGTGCGAGAGCCTGCGTAAGGCGGAACGCGTCGAAGCCGAAGGCGAACAGCCGGCCACGGTTGGGACCGCCGCTCGGCCACGCCTCGTGCGCCGCTGCGCGCACCGCATCCGGCAGATCGCCGCCCAGGATCCACGGCATGTCGGGAAACATCAGCCCGTCAAGGTCCTCGTTGCCCTTCATGTCCGGCTCGAAGGCATCGGATGTCGCATAGGCGGGGATGTCACCGGCGTAGTGGAAGCGCAGCTGCGGACGCAGCTGCCGCTCGATGGCCGCCTGCGCCGGCGAGAAGATGAACTCGATGTCACCGCGGCGCCGCGGCTCGAAGTTCAGCTTGGTACCCAGGATCGACTCGAGGCGCTTGTGGCGCGCGTTGCTGTCGCTGATGCGCAGCACCTCGGTGATCGTCGGCGAAAAGTCCGTGCGCGTAAGGTCGATCTGGCCCACCGCGATCAGGTCGCCGCCGCCGGCGAGCAGCTCCTGCTTGAACGCGGCCAGCACGCGCGTGCCCCACTCCCCGGAGGGCACGAAGGCCACACCACGGCGGTGGTGATCTTCCAGGATGCGCCGCGCCGCCAGGCGCGCCTCATTCTCCGGCGAGAGCGCGAACTGGTAGAACTCGGCCGGCACAGGGTACTCCGCGGGCAGGTAGTTCAGCGCCAGCAGCGGCGCGTGGGCGCCGGGAAACTCCGCCGCCGCGGTCACCTCTTCGCGCGTCAGCGGGCCGACGATGAACGCTGCGCCCTTCCGAGCTGGCCTGCTGCAGCGCATCGGCCACGCTCAGCGTACCGGTGTCGTAGACACGCACCTCGGGGCGCTCGGCGGCGGGCACCTGGTAGAGCGCGGTCATGAAGCCATCGCGCACGCTGCCCGCCGCGGCACTGGCGCGCCCGGTGACCGGCAGCAGCAGCGCGATGTTCCCGGTCCGCGCGCCCGCTGCGGGGTGCGCGGCAATCCCCGGCGCCGGCCGCGCGGCGGGCTGGGCGATACGCGCCTGCAGTTCGTGGTACTGCGCTGCCAGGGCCGCCTCGGCGGGCACGGGGATCTGCGCAAACTGGTGCGACGCCTGCAGCGCCTGGCCACGCTCGAGGCTGAGTGTCACCTCGAGCAGCGACTTCTCCGTGGCCTGTGCCTGCGAGAGCGCCCCTTGCGGCTGCGCCAGCACACGCGCCGCATCATCGGGCAGGTGCGCTGCCAGGTAGTCGTGCGCTGCATGCAGCAGGTAGGTGTTGCGGTCGGAGCCGGTATTCTGGGAGGCGAGCTGCTCCAGCACGCGCGCAGCCTCTGCGGCATCCCCGGAGCGCTCCAGCGCCTGCACGCGATCCACCGAGGGCGGCAGGTCCGCCTGCGGGGACAGGCTCGCGCAGGCCGCCAGGGCCATGGCGGTCGCGAGCACGGACACACGGGCAAGCCAGCTTACGCGGAGCATGAGTTGAAGGGCCTCTCGTTGGCGGGCAGGATGCTGGGGCGCCGCAATCCCTGCGGCATGAGGTTGGGGATTATAGTGGCCAAGGCGCGCGGCAGGCTGCAAGTCATTGCCACCCCGATCGGCAACCTCGCCGACTTAAGTCCGCGCGCACAGGAGGCGCTGCGCAGCGCCGATGTGATCGCCGCCGAGGACACCCGCCACACGCTCGTGCTGCTGCAGGCGATGGGGATCGCCCGGCCGCTGGTCTCGCTGCACGATCACAACGAGCTCGAGCGCGTGCCGGACCTGCTGGCACGCCTGGCCGAAGGGCAGACCGTGGCGCTGGTGAGCGATGCCGGCACGCCGCTGTTGTCCGACCCCGGTTTCGAGCTCGTGCGCCAGGCCGCCGCGGCCGGCTTCGCGGTGCACGCCATCCCGGGTCCGTCTGCGGTCACGGCTGCCCTTGCCGGGGCGGGCCTGCCGGCGCGGCGCTTCTGCTTCGAGGGCTTCCTGCCCGCGCGTGAGCGCGAGCGCCGCGCCGCGCTGGCAGCGTTGGCGCACGAGCCGCGCACGCTGGTGTTCTTCGAGGCCCCGCACCGCATCGTGGCGACGCTGGCTGACATGGCGGCGGAATTCGGTGGCGAGCGTGCGGCGGTGGTCGCGCGCGAGCTGACCAAGGTGCACGAGACTTTTTATCGCGGCTCGCTGGCCGAGCTTCTCGAGCGCGCACAGCACGAGGAGAACTTCGCCCGCGGGGAGATCACCGTGGTGGTGCACGGCGCCGCGGCCTCCGCTGACGGCGGGATCGACGAGGCACAGCTGCGCCGCACGGTCGATGTGCTGCTCAGGGAGCTGCCTCCCGGGCGTGCCGCGGCGGTTGCCGCGCAGCTCACCGGCGCCCCGCGCGCCAGTGCCTACGCACTCGCCCTGAAGCGCGGCACGGCGCCCCAGGAGCCCGAAGCCACCTCCTAGGGGCCCGGAAGGCGGGCGCAACGGCGCTTTCGATTGACTTACGCCCGCGCCACCGTACCCTCAGCGCCTGAGTCGGCCGGGCAATCGCTGCTCCAGTGATGGGGTGGAGGAAAGTCCGGGCTCCGGCGGATCGGGTGCCAGGTAACCCCTGGGGGGCGTGAGCCCACGGAAAGTGCAACAGAAAGCAAACCGCCTAAGTCCTTCACGGGACCGGCAAGGGTGAAACGGTGCGGTAAGAGCGCACCGCGTCGGTGGCAACATTCGACGGCACGGCAAACCCCACCTGGAGCAAGGCCAAATAGGGAAGTAGCCCTGACCCTCACGGGTTGAGGGCAGCGTCGATCCGCGCGCGCTTCCGGGTAGGCCGCTAGAGGTCCGTGGCGACGCGGATCCCAGAGGAATGATTGCCCTCGACAGAACCCGGCTTACAGGCCGACTCTTTTTCTGCCTAGGGGCGCGGACGTGGTCCGCGCCTACTTCACGACCTTCAGCTGCGGGCGGCGCGGTGCGCCTTCCTCGGCATTGGTCGGGCGGCTGGGCGGCTCCGGACCCAGGTCCTGCTCCGAGAACACCATGCCCTCGCCGGTCTCGCGCGCGTAGATGCCCAGCACCGCGCTCACCGGGAAGCGCACGTGATGGTTGACCCCGGCAAAGCGCGCATCGAACTGCACCTCGTCGGCGCCCATGGTGAGGCGGTGCGTGGCGCTCATGCTCAGGTTCAGCACGATCTTGCCGTCCTTGATGTGGGCGCGCGGCACCTCGATGCCCTCGGTCTCGGCGTCGACGATCACATGCGGGGTGTTGCCGCAGTCGGAGATCCACTCGTGCATCGCACGCAGCAGGTAGGGACGTTTGGGCAGCGCCTTGCTCACGCAGCTAGCATACGACTACAGGAGTCGCATCTCCTGCTCCCGTTCCGAGAGGGCCTCGCGGAAGCC
The DNA here is from genome assembly GCA_963741745.1 of uncultured Pseudomonadota bacterium. Classification (GTDB taxonomy): domain Bacteria; phylum Pseudomonadota; class Gammaproteobacteria; order Steroidobacterales; family Steroidobacteraceae; genus 13-2-20CM-66-19. The sequence continues at coordinate 158,090 of CAVUJF010000001.1, forward strand.
CGGGCGCGCGAATACCAGCTGCGCGTACTTCTCGATGGCCTGCGCCTGCGGGGGCAGGTCGATCTCGTAGTGCGGCAGGCGCCATAGAATCGGGGCGATGGTCGCATCCACCAGGGAGAATTCGTCCGAGAGGAAGTAGGGTTTGACCTTGAACAGGTCGGTGCTCTGCAGGATGGTGTCGCGCAGGATCTTCTTCAGCTTCACCGTCTGCTTCTTGTCCGGCTCGGTATCGATCTGGCGCGCCAGCGCGTACCAGTCGCGCTCGATGCGGTACAGGGCCAGGCGGAACTGGGCGCGCGACACCGGGTCGACGGGCATCAGCGGCGGGTGCGGGAAGCGCTCATCGAGGTACTCGATGATGACGCGCGAGTCGTAGAGCACCAGGTCCCGGTCCACCAGCGTCGGCACGCTGTGGTAGGGATTCAGATCGAGCAGGTCCTCCGGGAAGCGCCCGGCCTCGACACTGACGATGTCGATGCCGATGCCCTTCTCCGCCAGCACGATCCGGGTGCGATGGCTCCACGGGTCGCTCGGGGCGGAGAACAGGGTCATGATGGATCGTCTGCTCGACAAATTGCGCTCCTGCGACCGCCGCTAACTGAAAGCGCCGGCGCGCTTCCTGCGCGCCGGCCGACGCCCTAGTGGACGTCCTTCCAGTATTCCTGCTTCATGAGCCATGCGAGCCAGGTGAACACGAGCAGGAACAGCACGACCCACACCCCCAGGTCACGCCGCGCCGCCTGCGTCGGTTCACTGACGTAGTCCAGGAAGTTGACGGTATCGCGCACGAACGAATCGTACTGCGCGTCGGTGAGCCGCCCCGGGGAAACGGTCTCGAAGTGGTCGAACACCTGCTCATGCACGACCTGCCCGCCTTCGCTCTTGACCACGTCCTTGAACACGGCGCGCTTGAGCCCCTCGAGCTCGGAGAGCACGTGCGGCATCGCCGTGGTGGGCAGGCGCAGGTTGTTGGCGCCGGTCTGGCGCGTCGGGTCCACGTAGAAGGTCTTCAGGAACTGGTAGATGTAGTCGCGGCTGCGCGCACGCGCCATGAGCGACAGGTCCGGCGGCGTCTTGCCGAACCAGTTGACCGCATCCTCCGCCGGCATCGTGGTCAGGATGTACTGCGTGTCCTTGTCCCCGGGGGGAATGAGGTCCTTCTGCAGCAGGTTCGGCGGGATCGCCAGATCGGTGCCAAGGCGCGACCAGCGCTCGTACTTGAGCGAATGGCAGCCCAGGCAGTAGCTGGTGAAGTTGCGCGCGCCGCGCTGCACCGAGGCCATGTCCGTCACGTTGTTGTCGGCGCGCCAGTGCTGCCAGTTCGCACCGGCCTTGGCAGCGGCCTCGCCTGCGCCTTCGCCGGGGGCCTCGGCGGCCCCGGCACTGCCACCGACCAGCACGGCGGCCACCACGGCAACGCTGCTTAAGGCCCGCAGGGCGGTCCGCATCTCAGTGCGCATGGTAGGTCACTCTCTCGGGAACGGGACGCACCTTGTCTATGCTCGTATAGATCGGCATGAGCCAGAAGAAGGCGAAGTAGATCACCGCGAAGATTCTCGCCAGTATCACGTACAGGCCTTCCGCGGGCTGCAGACCGAGGTAGCCGAGCGCGATGAAGGACACCGCGAACAGCGCGAGCATGGTGCGCGAGAGCCAGCCGCGGTAGCGCATGGACTTCACCGGTGAACGGTCCAGCCACGGCACGAACAGGAAGGACACCACGGCGAGGCCCATCAGGAGCGCGCCCAGGCGCTGGTCGGGCACGGCGCGCAGGATCGCGTAGTACGGGGTGAAGTACCACACCGGGGCGATGTGCTCCGGGGTCGACATCGGGTTCGCCGGCTCGAAGTTCGGCGCCTCGAGGAACAGGCCGCCCAGGGTCGGCACGAAGAACACGATGATCGCCAGCAGGATGAGGAACACCCCGACGCCGAAGACATCCTTGACCGTGTAGTAGGGATGGAACGAGATGCCGTCCAGGGGCTTGCCATCCGGTGCCACCTTCTCCTTGATCTCGATGCCATCCGGGTTGTTCGAGCCGGTGCGGCGCAGCGCCACCAGGTGCAGCGCCACCACCAGCAGCAGCCCGAGCGGCAGCGCCACGACATGCAGGGCGAAGAAGCGGTTGAGGGTGGCATCGGCGATGCCGTAGTCGCCGCGGATCCACTCGACCAGCCCCGGCCCGACGGCCGGTATGGTGCCGAACAGGTTCACGATCACCTGCGCGCCCCAGAACGACATGTTGCCCCAGGGCAGCACGTAGCCCATGAACGCCTCGGCCATGAGCACCAGGTACACGAGCATGCCGACGAGCCACAAAAGCTCGCGCGGCTTCTTGTACGAGCCGTACAGGAAGGCGCGGAACATGTGCAGGTAGACGACGATGAAGAACGCCGAGGCGCCGGTGGAGTGCAGGTAGCGGATCAGCCACCCGAAGTTCACCTCGCGCATGATGTATTCGACCGAGTCGAACGAGGTCAGCTCGCCGGGCTTGTAGAACATCGTCAGGAAGATGCCCGTCAGCAGCTGCAGCACCAGCACCAGCAGTGCCAGCGAGCCGAAGTAGTACCAGATGTTGAAGTTCTTCGGCGCGTAGTAGCCGGTCAGCTGGTCGGCGATGAAATCATCGACCGGCAGGCGCTTGTTGATCCAGGCCCACAGTCCCTGCTTCGCCGGCGCAGCCTCGGGCGGCAGTGCGGCCGGGGCGCCACTTGCACTCTTAACGGTCATCAGGCGGCTCCCTTCCCGTCGCTGCCCACCACGAGCGTGCGCTCGTTCGGATAGGAGTACGGCGGCACCCGCAGGTTGATCGAGGCCGGCGAGCCCTGGAACACGCGGCCGGCGAGATCGAAACGCGAGCCGTGGCAGGGGCAGAAGAAGCCACCGGGCCAGCTGGGGTACAGGTCCCCGGCCGCGAAGCGCTGCTTGGGCAGGCAGCCCAGGTGCGTGCAGGTGCCCACCAGCACCAGGTACTCGTCGCTGCGGGCGCGGACCGGGTTCTTCGCGTAGGCAGGCTGGTCGGACTGGTCCGAGTTGGGATCCTTCAGCTCCCCGTCGTGGCCGGCGATGCGCTTCACCATGTCCGGCGTACGCCGCACGACATAGATCGGCGAACGACGCCACACGGTGGTGGCCATCATCCCCGGATCGATCTTGCCAATATCCATCTCGACGGGGGCGCCCTGGGCGCGGGCGCGCTCGGAGGGGGCCCAGGACTCGATGAACGGGACCACGGCAAATGCCGCCCCGACCGCCCCGGTGGCGATCGTCGCCCGGGTCAGAAACTTGCGTCGGCTTAAGTCGACTGGCTCATCGGCGACGACTGCGTGATCCGCCATTCCAACCCTCTCCCGGTTAACTCACTCACCCACCACTCGCGCATTCTTCCGCGTCCTCTCGCGCTGGGCGGGCCGTGGCCTGGACATGCGCGATTTCGTACCTTGCGGGGGGCGGCGCATTATACACATACGAATACCCCCTTCTGAGGCGCGCTTGTGCGCCGCGTGCGCGGGATTCCCGGAGACTTCGATGCTCAACCGCCTCGGTCGGGGCTTCATCTTCGTCGCCGGTTCGGTCGTCGGCGGACTCGCCCTTGCCTTCCTGGTCGTGGCGATGCGTCCGGACCTGATCCGCGAGGCCCCGGGCCCCGCCCCTGCTCCCCCGGCACCGGCGGCCGTCCCGACGACCAGCGCCGCGCCACCGGCGCACGTGAGCTACGCGGGCGCCGTCGAGCGTGCCGCCCCGGCGGTGGTCAACGTCTACACCGCCCGCCTGGTGACCGAGCGCGTCGCCCCCTCGCTCGGGGAGCTGTTCGGGGACTACCTGCCGCGCTATCGCCAGCGGATCGAGCGCAGCCTCGGCTCCGGGGTGATCGTGGACGCTGCCGGCCACATCGTCACCAATCATCACGTGATCGCCAACGCCGACTCGGTGCGTGTGCAGCTGGCCGACGGACGGGTGGCCGACGCGCGCATCGTCGGGCGCGACCCGGACACGGACCTGGCGGTGCTCAAGATCGACCTCACCCCCCTGCCGGTGGCTGACTTCGGCCGCTCGGACCTGCTGAAGGTGGGCGATGTGGTGCTGGCGATCGGCAATCCGGTGGGCCTGTCGCAGACGGTCACGCACGGCATCGTCAGCGCCACCAGCCGCCAGCAGCTGGGCATCGCCCCGCTCGAGGACTTCATCCAGACCGATGCCCCGATCAACTTCGGCAACTCCGGCGGCGCACTGATCGATTCGAGCGGGATGCTGATCGGCATCAATACCGCCATCGTGGCCAAGAACATCGGCGTCGAGGGGATCGGCTTTGCGATCCCGGTGAACATGGTGCGCGGGGTGATGGATGAGATCATCGCCCACGGGCGCGTCATCCGCGGCTGGATCGGCATCATCCCGGAGGATCTCTCGGCGGAGCAGGCCGAGCAGCTGCGCCTGGCGCAATCCGGGGTGCTCATCGGTAATCTATATGTCGGCAGCCCGGCGCAGAAGGCCGGGCTGCTGCCGGGAGACCTGCTGCTGGCCATCGACGGGGTCGCCCCGCACAGTGCGCAGGATGCGCTCGGCCGGATCGCCGCGCACAAGCCCGGCAGCACCACCCGCGTGCGCGCCCTGCGCGCGGGGCGTACGTTCGAGGTGGAGGCCGTGGTGGGTGAGAGGCCGCGTCCGCAGTGACGAAACTGAGCCTGCTGCGCTTTGACGCCCGTGCCGAGCTGGATGCGGCCCTGGCGGTGCGGCTGCGCGCCGCGCTCACCGCCCCGGGTGCCTCGGCGGTCATGCTGGCCGGCGGCAGCACGCCGCTGCCCGCCTACCGCGCCGTCGCGCGCCAGATCGGCGCGCACGACGACCGGCTGCACGTGCTGTTCAGCGATGACCGCTACGTCGCGGCCGATGCGGCGGCGAGCAATTATTTCCAGTCCCGGCCGCTGCTCGACGTGCTCGCTCTGCCGAGCGAGTCGCTGCTGCGGGTGAACACGCAGCTGCCGCTGCCCCAGGCGGCGGCGGACTACGACCGGCAGCTGTCGGCCCTGCTCAGCTCCGGCGTGCGCATCGGGCTCGGGCTGCTCGGTCTGGGCGCCGACGGCCACACCGCCTCGCTCTTCACGGCGGCGGATCTGGAGCGCGCCCGCGGCCGCTACGCGATCGCGGTGCAGCGCCCGGACGGGCTGGACGCGGTGAGCGTGACCCCGGAGCTGATCGCGACCATCGGCGCGCCGCTGTTCGTGCTGGCCGGCCATGACAAGCAGGAAGCCTTAAGGCGCATGCTGGCGCACGATGAGGCGCTGGTGGCCTGGCGCGCCGTGCAGGGCTGCGCGCAGGTGGATCTGTGGGTGTGCCCCTGAGCACTGACGTCGCCACGGGCCTCACGTATGCTCGCGGGCTTGCCGTGGTGGAAACATCCGCGCACGCGCTGCCGGACTGAGCGCGGCTGGCGCCGCCATCGCGGCGGCCGCGCCGGGCGCACCCGCCGCGAATCGCTTTCCGGAACATGGATATGAATAGCTCGCCCGAACCGCAGATTCGCCAGGCCCAGGCGCTGCAGAGCGCCGGACGCCTGGCCGATGCCGAGCAGGCCTACGCGCAGATCCTGGCACGCTGGCCGGCGCTGCCGGACTGCTGGTACAACTTAGGGGTGGTCCAGCGCCTGCAGGGCCGCGCCGAGCAGGCGCTCGCCTCCTACCGTGAAGCCCTCAACCATGGGGTGTCCCGGCCCGAGGAGGTCCATCTCAACCGCGCGGTCATTCTCAGCGATGCACTGCAGCGCGTGCCGGAGGCGGAGGACGAGCTGCACACGGCCCTGCGGCTGAACCCGGCCTACCTGCCGGCGATGCTGAATCTCGCCAACCTGCACGAGGATCGCGGCGAGCGCGACCAGGCGCGCGCGCTGTACGGGAAGATCCTGACGCTGGATCCGATGAGCTTCCTGGCCTTTGCGCGCCTGGCCAACCTGATGCCGCGCGGCTCGCACGACGCGCAGCTGATTGCACGCCTGAGGTCCGCACTGGCGCGACCGGAGGCTTCCGCCGGCGACCGCGCGCACCTGGGATTTGCACTCGGGCGCGCGCTCGATGGGATCGGGGACTACCCGGGGGCCTTTGCCGCCTACCAGGCGGCCAACACCGACAGCCGCGCGAGCGCCGGCGTACCGGTGCGCTACGACCGCCGGGCGCATGAGCAGATCGTCGACGAACTCATCGCCACTGCCTTGCCGGCACCGGTCAGCACGGATGGGCAGGCGCGGCCGCAGCCGGTATTTATCTGTGGCATGTACCGCTCCGGCTCGACGCTCACCGAGCAGCTGCTCGCCGGACACCCGGACGTGGGCGCCGGCGGCGAGCTACCCCTGCTGTCGCGCCTCATCAACAGCCAGCTGCTGCCCTTCCCGGCGGCCCTCGCCCGCGCCCCCGCCGCGCAGCTCGCGCGACTGGCGGCCAGCTACCGCGCCAGCGTCGCCGCGCTCTTCCCGGCGGCCGCCTTTGTCACCGACAAGCGCCCCGACAACTTCTTCTGCATCGGCCTGATCAAGACCCTGTTCCCGGAGGCCAAGATCGTGCACACGGTGCGCGATCCCCTGGACACCTGCCTGTCGGTGTTCTTCCTGCACCTGGACCATCGCTTGAGCTACGCCCTGGATCTTAGCGACATCGGGCACTTCTACCGCCAGTACCAGCGCCTGATGGCGCACTGGAAGCAGCTCTACCCCGGCTCGATCATCGACTTTGACTACGACCAGTTCGTGAAGTCCCCCGAGCCGACCGCTGCGCGGCTGTTCGAGGCGCTGGGGCTGGCATGGGACGCGCGCTTCCTGGACTTCCCGGGCCGGGCGCGCAGCGTGCGCACGGCGAGCGTGTGGCAGGTGCGCGAGCCGCTCTACCAGCACGCCTCGGGTCGCGCGCGGCACTACGCGCGCGAGCTGGCGCCGCTGCGCGCCGAGCTCGGCCTCGCGCCGGTGGAGTCCCGGGCAGAGGCCGGATGACCGGCGCGCCCGAAGTCGTCCCGCTGTTCGCCACGCCCTTCGGTGTGGTCACCTTGCCGGGCGCGCGCGAGCTGAACGGCGCTCTGGCCACCCTGCTGGCCGCGCGAGCACGGCCCCCCTGGGTGGCTTCCGATCCCGGCTTGCCCGCCGCCACCGTGCGCAGCCGGGACGATCTCACCGAATGGCAGGAGGCCCCGGTGGCGCAGCTGCTTCAGGAAATGCTGGCGGGCGCAACGGCGGTGGCCGTCTCGATCAGCGATCTGGGCCCCGAGGAGTTTGCGACCCTGCGCCGCGAGGCGCGCGCCTGGTTCACCGTCATCGGCACCAACGGCTGCGTGCCCCCGCACAGCCATCCAAACACCTCCTGGGTGGCCGTGTACTGCGTGACGGCACCCCCGGCCGTCCCGGCGCGTCCGGACAGCGGCGCACTGCGGTTACACGAATTCCGGCCCGGGGGGATGTTCGTGGATTCCGCCCAGGGTAGCGCGCGGATGCCCTACCGCCCCGGGCATTGCACCTGGCGGCCTGTTCCCGGCCAGATGGCGGTTTTTCCCGCCGCGATCACCCACGAAATCGCACTTTTGCGTGCAGATGGCCCCCTCATCCTGGTCAGCGCCCGGGTCCGGTTCGTCGGCGTCGACCAGCCGTGGATGCCCCCGTGGTAGCGCCCGCGCTCACCCTGCACTCCCGCTTTGCCGTGCCCGTCGCGGAGCTTCAGCTGAGCCCCTGCGAGGCGCTCAATGCGCAGCTGGAAGCACTGTTCCTGGCCCGCGAGACCGCTGAGTACCGCAATCCGATGCCCAGCCATACGCCCCAGCAGGAGCTGTTCGAGAGCCGGTTCAACCTGTTCCGCTGGCCGGAGCCGTGCGTGCAGCAGCTGCGGGCCTTCGTGCTGGAGGGGGTCGCCCAGACGGTGCTGCGGGCGACGGACCTGACGCTCCAGGACCTGAGACGCCTGAAGTTCCACAATCACACCTGGTTCCATATCACCCGGCATGCGGGCTCCTTCGTGACCCACAACCACCCGATGGCCTCCTGGTCGGCGGTGTACTGCGTGCGTGCCGGGCAGGCGGCCCCGGGTCAGCCCGACAGCGGTGTGCTGCGGCTGGCCGACCCGCGCAGCGGCGCCAATGCCTACCGCGATCCGGCCAACCAGCGCCTGCACCCGCCCTTTGCCCTGCGCCCGGTGGAGCTGCGCCTGGCTCCCGGGCAGCTGGTGGTCTTCCCCTCCTACCTGTTCCACGACGTCTCACCCTTCTACGGGTCCGACACCCGCATCACGGTCGCCACGAACTGCTGGTTTGCCGAATAGACTATGTCCAGCCGCCACAACCCATCCTGCTGTGGCGTGAAAAACACACTTCAGAAGCGCGTGGATGCACGGCCGGCAAGCTTCGAATATTGTGTTTTGCGCGCACGTGTTGCGGCGTGTAGTATTTCTGCAATAGCGGCTGCGAGCGCAACATTCCAGCAACTGCGCCGCTGTTGCACTTCTTTTCTACCGGAACTTCTGGGGAGATAAACGAATGACGAAGTCCAATCGCGCGTTGCGACAGGCCGTCCGACTCGCTCTGGCGACTGCCGCCAGCGCATCGGCACCGATCGCATTTGCGCAGACCGCACCTGCCACTGCCGCCGCTGCAGGGCAGATTCAAGAGGTGGTCGTCACAGGTTCGCGCCTGGCGCAGGCACCGAACGACGTGTCGATCAGTCCGATCACCAGTGTGAGCCAGGAAGACATCAAGCAGACCGGCTTGGTACGCACCGAGGACGTGCTCCAGAACCTGCCGCAGGTCGCTGTCGAGCAGACCTCGGGCAACTCCATCAGCTCGGTCGGCGTCGCGACGGTGAGCCTGCGCGGCTTAGGTTCGCAGCGCACCCTGGCGCTGGTGAATGGCAAGCGCCTGAACCCCGGCGGTGCCGGTGGCGTTCCGGGCGGCAACGCCAGCGCTGCCGACATCAACCAGATTCCGGCGGACCTGATCGAGCGCGTCGACGTGCTCACCGGCGGTGCCTCGGCCGTGTACGGCGCGGACGCGGTGGCCGGTGTCGTCAACTTCGTCATGAACACCCACTACGAGGGTGTCGAGGTCAATGCTGGTTACAGCTTCAACAACCACAAGAACGATGACCAGACGTACCTGAACTATCTGGCCCAGTCGCGATAACCCGATCCCGCCGAGCACGGTGAATACCGGCCAGAACCGCACCGCCTCGGTGATCATGGGCGCCAACTTTGCCGACGGCAAAGGCAATGCCACCGCCTACGTCACGTACCTGAACAGCTCGCCCGCGGTCGGCAACCAGTTCGACCATGCCGGTTGCACGCTGAACGGCAGCTCCTCGTCCCTGAGCCGCCCCGCCGTTCTGCGGCGGTTCCTCGACCAGCGCCGGCGGCCGCTTCAAACTGTTCGGCCTGGCCGGGACGGGAGCCACCGCCCACCAGGTCACGCTGCTGAACAACACGGTTGACAGGAACACGGGCGCCTTCCGCAACTACAACTTCGGTTAACGGACCCTTACAACTACGGTGCGCTGAGCTACTTCCAGCGCCAGGCCGAGCGCTGGACGGCCGGTGCGTTCCTGCACTACGACGTGAACGACCACGTGCAGGCCTACTCGGAGACCATGTACGCGCGCAACAAGAACCAGGCGCAGTACGGACCGAGCGGCGCCTTCGCCTACACCCCGATCCCGACCAGCTGCGACAACCCGCTGCTGACCGCGCAGGAAGTGGCGACCATCTGTACGCCGGCGAACCTCGCCGCGAACCAGGCCGTCTTCGGCTGGCACCGGCAACCAGTTCACCGAGTACGTGGGCCGCCGTAACGTCGAAGGCGGCGGACGCCAGGACAACTACCTGTCGAACTCCATTCGCCAGGTCATCGGCATCAAGGGCGAGATCAACAGCGCCTGGTCCTACGACATGTACGGTCAGGTCGGCATCACCGACTTCTCGGACTTCGAAGGCAACTTCCTCGGTACGCAGCAGATTGCCAATGCCCTGGATGTCGTCAAGAATCCGGCACCGTCAACGGCGCACGTCGTCGGTGTCGCCCGCGGGCGCTGCCGGTGTGCCGCTCGGCACTGCCCGGCGGCAACCAGCCGACCTGCGTGCCGTGGAACATCTGGCAGAAGGGCGGCGTCACGCCGGCAGCAGCTTGACTACCTGACGGTTCCGGCCAGCTACGGCTCGAACTCGACGGAGTACATCGTGGATGCCTCCACGACCGGCGACCTGGGCAAGTACGGCGTCCAGCTGCCGAGCGCCAACAGCGGCCTGAACGTGAACATCGGTACCGAGTATCGCTCGGAGCGGTTCAAGTTCAGCCCGGACTACATCTTCCAGAACGGCTTCCAGGCCGGCGGTGCACCGGCGGGCCCGATCGATGGCTACTTCCACGTCTGGGAAGGCTTCGTCGAAGGGCGCATGCCGCTGATCGAGGAGAAGCCGGGTGCGTACCTGCTGTCGCTCGAAGCCGGCTATCGCTACTCCAGCTACACGGAAGGGTTCAACACCAACACCTACAAGTTCGGCGTTGAATATGCCCCGATCCAGTCCTTGCGCCTGCGTGGCGGCTACAACCGCGCCGTACGCGCCCCGAACCTGAACGAGCTGTACCAGCCGGCAGCAATCGGTGCCGGCGGCACGGCCGACCCGTGCTGGGGCCCGACGCCCGGTCTACACGTTCCAGCAGTGCGCGCGCACCGGCGTGACGGCTGCGGAGTACGGCAACATCGACGTCAACGGCGCCGCGCAGATCAACACGCAGGTGAGGGGCGTCACCTCGCTGAAGCCGGAAACCGCGGACACGTTCACCATCGGTGGCGTGTGGCAGCCGGAGTTTGTGCCCGGGCTGTCGATCTCGGTTGACGCCTTCGACATCAAGATCAAGGACACGATCACCTCGCTGTCCTCGAACTCGATGCTGGCCAACTGCGCCCTCAACAATGACCCAACCTCCTGCTCGTACATCCATCGTGGCGCCGGCGGCTCGCTGTGGTTCAACGTCGCCGAGTTCGTGGACGTGCCGTACCAGAACATCGGCCAGGTGGAGACCAAGGGTATCGACCTGGAAGGCAACTACCACCTGACCATGGGCAACATGGGCCGGCTGGCGTTGAACCTCACGGGCACCTACACGGACAGCTTCACGGTTGCCCCGATCCCGGGTGTCAACTATGACTGCGCCGGTTACTGGGGCTCGACCTGCGGTGCGCCGCTGCCGAAGTGGCGCCATGTCCTGAATGCGACCTGGGGCACGCCCTGGGCCGGGCTGGACCTGACGCTGCGGTGGCGCTACATCGGAACCTCGGATACCGATCGTTCGAGCTCCAACCCGTCGCTCGCGAGCCCGTACTACCCGTACACGGCGCACATCCCGGCCTACAACTACGTGGACGTCTCGGCGGCAATGCCGTTCGGCCATGCGTTCGAAGCCCGCGTCGGTATCAACAACATCGCCGACAAGAACCCGCCGTTGATCCTGAACGGCACGTACTCGGACTGCCCGAATACGAGCTGCAACGACAACACCTGGGTGGGCACGTACGACACGCTGGGCCGGTACATCTACATGAACCTGACCGCGAAGTTCTAAGCGAAGCTTCCAGCTTCTTGACGATATTGACGGCGGGCTTCGGCCCGCCGTTTTTTTTGCCTGCGCCCTGGGCACGGCCGCGGCGGGCGCGCTCGAGCAACGTGGCATCATGCGCGCATGGCACGTGACCTCAAGGCGGACCAGGAATTGCTCGGCAAGGTCCTGGCACACGCCCAGAACCGCAACATCCGCCAGGCCGCCGCGCTGGCCGAACAGGCCCTCGCGGAGGGCTTCGAGCATCCGCTGCTGCTCAATGTCGCTGGCGACGCGCCTCGAGGAGGAGGGCAAGCTCGAGGAGGCCGCCCGCCTGCTCGAGCGTGGCGTCGCGCTGGCCCCGGCAGACGTCCCGGTGCGCAACGCGCTCGCCCTGGTCCTGCAGCGCCTGGAGCGGCCCGAGGAGGCGCTCGCGCACGTCGAGGTGATCCTCGCGCAGCACCCGCAGCTGGCCTTTGCGCACGCGAGCAAGGGCAACGCACTCATCGCCGCTGGGCTCGCTGGGCCTTGCGCAGGCGAGCCACCTGCGCGCCCTGGAACTGGATCCGGACAACATTGCGGCCATGGGCTCGCTGGCCTCGATCGCCACCCACCGCGGCGATCATGCCGGCGCGCGGCGCTGGGCGGAACGCCTGCTCGCCCGCGTGCCGGGATTCCCGGATGCCGTGCTCAGCCTTGCCGCCGCCGACCTGGCCGGCGGCGACGACCGCCCGCGCAGAGGCCGCCCTGCGCGAGCTGCTCGCGGACCGCCGCGCCGGGGCCACGGACCGCGCCCGGGCGCTGGGCCTGCTGGGCGACGTGCTGGATGCCGCGGGGCGCTACGCGGAGGCGTTCGAGGCCTACCGCGCCTGCAACGAGCTCACCGGGCAGACTGTACCGCCGCTTCGCGCGAGCCGAGCCTGCTCGACCTACACCCGCACGCTGACGGAGACGTTCGCCGCGATCGCGCCGGCGCTGGCCGGCCACGGCCGCCGGCAGCGCCGCTGCCGCGGACGGCCCGGCGCAGCACGTGCTGCTCATGGGCTTCCCGCGCTCGGGCACGACCCTGCTCGAGGTGATCCTCGACGGGCACCCGCAGCGTGGTCAGCCTCGAGGAACACGATCTGTTCACCGAGGGTGTGCTGCGGTATCTGCACGATCCACGCACGCTCGGCCCGCTGCTGCGCGCGAGCGAAGAGGAGCTGGAGAGCCTGCGCGCGGCCTACTGGCGCCGGGTTCGCGCCGGCGGGGCGCAAGTCGCCGGCAAGGTGTTCCTCGACAAGCACCCGCTCAATACGCTCAAGCTGCCGCTCATCGCGCGACTGTTCCCGCAGGCGAAGATCCTGTTCGCCCGCCGCGACCCGCGGGACGTCGTGCTCAGCTGCTTCCGGCGCCGCTTCAGGATGAACCCGGCCATGTACCAGATGCTCACGCCTGGAGAGCGCGGCGCAGTTCTATGACGCGGTGATGGAACTGGCCGCGCGGGCGCAGCCGGTGCTGGGCCTTGCCTGGTACGACGTGCGCTACGAGAGTCTGATGGCGGATTTTGCCGCCGAGACCCGCCGCATCTGCGAGTTCCTCGGTATCGAATGGACCGGCGGCATGAGCGAGTTCGCATCCCGCGTGCAGTTGCGCGAAAGCGCGACCCCGAGCACCGCGCAGCTGGCGCGCGGCCTGGACCCGTCCGCGGTCGGGCCACTGGCGTCACTACCGCGAGCAGATCGGCCCGTTCGAGGCGGTGCTGTCACGCTGGACCGCGCTCTACGGGATGCCTCCCTAGCGCGCCGCGCTCTGCAGGGTCACTGCGTACGCTGCGCCCGGTAGGTGTGATGCGAGGGCGTCGTGAGCAGGTAGGAGCCCAGCGAGGCACGCCGGATCGTCACCTCGCCCCCGGACTGCGGCGGACCGCTCGCATCCAGGTAGGTCCAGGTCTGCCCGTTGTCCAGCACCACGAAGACATTGCCCTGACGGTCCGCGCTTGCACTGACCACGTGCGCCGAGATCAGCTGCGTCGCCTGCTCGGTCGGTGCCGTGTGCGTGCTCATCCCGAAGCCACCCGCAGCCGCCGGGCACCGCCGCTCCCGGCGCGGCGGCCTGCGCGGCCGCGGGCGCGGCGGCGCTGCCGGTTGCAGCTTGGCGACGGCGAGCGAGTCGTAACAGGCCAGGCGCTGGTCGACGGCGACAATCGCCGCGCAGTGCGCCAGCTCGCTGACACTCACCGTCGGTGCCGGCGCCGCCGCCGCCACGGCGATGCCAGCCAGCGCCGGCAGGAGCCAGCCTCTGCGGCCGCCGCTCACAAGCCCTTCTCCGCCGCGAGCGCATAGTGGCTCACGTACACCTGGGTCGCTGCGGTGATCATCTCGCGCTCGGCGGCGCTGAGCAGCGGATTCCAGATGTCGAATATCAGGATGGCGCGCGGGGTGTCGGAGTCGTTCCAGGCTTCGTGCTCGATGGTGTCATCGAACACCCAGGCCTTCCCCGGCACCCACTCGCGCGTGGTCCCGCCCACACGGAAGCCGCAGCCCGGCGGCACCACGAGCGGCAGGTGGACGGTGAGGCGCGTGTTGGTGACGCCGGTGTGTGGCGGGATTTTCGTCTTGGCGTCGAGCACGGAGAAGAATGCCGTCGGGGCGCGGTGCTCAATGCGCGGGCGCGGCGCATGCGTCCTCGAGAGTGCGGGCGGTCACCGGGCAGCGCGCGATGTGCCCCTCATCCGGTGCGCCCTGGTTCCACAGGAAGTACGCGCTCCAGCGCCGCGAGCGGTTCAGTTCCCGGAACTGGTCGAGCGGCATGTCCGGCGGGTAGTCGAGGTAGGGCTGCAGGCCCTCGCGGTCTGCTATCAGCACGCGCAGCAGCTCGGCGCGGATCTGCTCGCTCGCGCCCTCCAGCGCGTCCAGCCACGGGAAGTCGGCGCGCTCGAAGAACTCGATCGCCGGCAGCTCGGGGAAGTACATCCAGGTCGGTTGCGAGTGGTAAATGCTGCGCCGGCCCATCAATGCCTCGAGGCAGGCATCGACCCGCCGCTGCGCGGCGCCGCCGTGGCGCGCGCGAATCGCCGCCAGCGGCGCCTCCAGGGCGCTGGTGAGCTCGGCCAGATCCTTCTCGACCAGCCGTTTCGCACGATCGACCGCCTCGCGCAGGTGCGGCGCCGGCTCGGTGCCCGGCGGGATGCAGGCAAGCGCGCTCTGGTAGGTGCGCGCGGCGTTGTGCAGGTCGCCGGCATCCTCCTGGTGGGCGCCTTTCTGCAGCAGGGCGGACAGGTGGCGCGGCGCGAGCTCCAGTGCCTTTTGGATCGCGTCCATCTCCTCGGCGCGGCGCCCCAGCGCCTTGAGGCTGCTGGCCAGGTTGGCCCAGAGGGACGGATGGTTGGGATCCACCTGGGTGGCGCGCTCGAACAGGGCGCGCGCCTGGGCCGCCTCGCGGCGATCGAGCATGCGGATTCCCAGTTCGTTGAGCACCGCCGGGTGATTGGGCACGCGCTGGGCGAGCGCCACCAGGATCTGATCGGACTCCGCCGGCGCGGCCGGCGGCGGCGGCGGCCTTGGCGGACTGCAGGGTGCGAATTACCGCGGCATCATCCAGGACAGCAGGCGCTGAGGTGTTCAATCCGTCATTCCCGGTAAGCGTGCAAGATCAGGCGATTATACGCGCGCCCTGCACTGCCGCGGCAGCTCGCGGAGCCGCGCGCGGCTGCATTGACTACCCCGGCGCAGTCGGCTTATATACCGGCCGCCGTCGCAGGAAGACGCGCGCGCACCCCCGAGCGCGGACTGGACTCCTGCTGCCAGCGCGCTGGCGCCACAGCATCCCTGGAGTTCCCGACTTGACCACCAGTGCCTCCGCAGATCTCGAACTCATGCGCGCCTCGTTGCTGCTGGAGTCGGACCCGGCGGGTGCGGCGCGGCGCGCCAGCGAGATCCTCGCCCAGTTTCCCGGGCACGCCGAGGCGAGCCTGCTGCTGGCTACCGCCTGCCGCAACCTCGGCGAGCCGGCCACCGCGGCAAGCGTGCTGGAGACGGTCGCGGCCGCGACTGCGGACTCGCCCGCCATCCTGCTGGAGCTCGGGCGCGCCTACGCCGCCGGCGGGCGCATTGCCGAGGCCATCGCGACCCTGGAACGAGCGGTGGCGGCCGATCCGAAGTTCGCCGACGGCTGGCGGGAGCTGGCTGCCCAGCGGTTCGTGGCGGGCGATACGCTCGGCGGCGATCAGGCCTACGAGCGCTATACGCTCCTGTGGCGCCAGCCGCAGGAATTGCGTCGATGCGGTCCAGGCCTTGGGCGACCACCGCATCGAGGCCGCCGAACAGATCCTGCGGCGGCGCCTGAAACAATTTCCGCACGATGTCGCCGCGCTGCGGCTGCTGACCGAGGCCGCGTTGCAGCGCGAGGACGAGGTCAAGGCCGAGCAACTACCTCAGGCAGTGCCTCGCACTCGCGCCGGGCTTCGCCGCCGCTCGCTACGATCTGGCGCAGGTGTTGCTTTCCAAGCAGCACATTGCAGAGATGATGAGCCACCTGGCGCGGCTGCTCGCGACGCAGCCACGTAACATCAGCTACCTGGGCCTCAAGGCGCACGGCTTGCGCCTGCTCGGGCGCAACGACGAGGCGATGGCCCTGGTCGAGGAGTTGGTCGCCGAGCACCCGCACGAGGAGCAGGTGTGGGTATTGTACGGGGGCATGCTGCGGGAAATGGGCGAGAAGGCCCAAGCGATCGATGCCTTCCGCAAGGCCATCGCCTTGCGTCCCGGCTCACCCGGCGCGTATGTGAGCCTCGCCAATCTCAAGACGTTTCAATTCAGCGACGAGGACCTCGCGGCCATGCAGCAGCAGCTGGCGCTCGAGAGCGTTCGCGGTGTCGAGCGCGTCCAGCTCGAGTTCGCCCTGGGCGCTGCCTACGAATACCGCAACGAATTCGCCGCGTCCTTCGAGCACTATGCGCGCGGCAATAGCCTGCACCGGTCCACGCTGTATTACGATCCCGGGTTCGTGACCGAGCGCGGTGCAGCGTACGCGGACGTTGTTCAATGCGCAGTTCTTTGCCGAACGAGCAGGGCTGGGGCAGCCAGCAGACCGATCCGATCTTCATCATCGGCCTGCCCCGTTCCGGCTCGACGCTCTTGGAACAGATGCTCTCCTGTCACTCGCAGATAGAGGGCACGCGCGAGCTTCCCGATCTCCCCGTCCTCGCCCTGGAGCTGGTGTCAGAGGTAGAGACGCCGACGCAGGCGACGTTGTTCGAGAAGTTCGAGGCGCTGAGCTCCGAGCAGGTGGCAACCCTCGCCGCGCGTTATCTGGAGAGCACTCGCAGGCATCGTCAGCTCGGCAAAGAGCGCTTCGTCGATAAGCTCCCCGGCAACTGGTCGCTGCTCGGGTTCGTGCTGCTGCTCTTTCCGCGCGCCTCGATCATCGACGCGCGCCGCCATCCGCTGGGCAGCGGCTTCTCCTGCTACAAGCAGCTCTTCGCCCGCGGCCAGCAGTTCACCTATGACCTGCGGGAGCTCGGGCTCTTCTCCCGCGACTACATCACGCTCATGCAGCATTTCGATGAAATCTTCCCGGGCCGGATACACCGCGTGCACTACGAACAGCTCGTCAAGGAGCCCGAGGGCGAGTTGCGCAAGCTGCTCGACTACTGCGGCCTGCCGTTCGAGGAGCAGTGCCTGCGTTTTCACGAGAATCGCCGCGCGGTGTCCACGCTCAGTTCCGAGCAGGTCCGTCAGCCGCTCTACACCGAGAGCGTGGACCACTGGCGCAACTACGACGAGTGGCTCGGGCCGCTGAAGAGCGCGCTCGGCGAGCTCGTTGCGCAATACCCAGTGCAGTAAAGGGCCGCGCGTGACCGACACCCAGGCGAGGCTCGAGAGTGCGCGCGCCCTGCACCGGCAGGGACGGATCGCGGAGGCCATGCCGCTGTATCGCGAGGTGCTCACGCTCGAGCCCCGCAATGTCGAGGCGCTGCAGCTGCTCGGCGTGGCGCTGGCCAGCATGGGTGACTTTGAGCGCGCCACCGTGCTGTTGGCTGCCGCGGCGCAGCTGGCGCCCGCCAGTGCCGCCATCCAGGCCAATCTTGCCGGTGCGTTGAGCGGTGGCGGGCGCTGGCAGGAGGCACTGACCGCCTACGAGCGTGCCTTGCGCAGCGAGCCACGGCTGCCGGCGGCGCTGCGCGGGCAGGCGGCCGCGCTCATGCAGCTCGGGCGCCACGAGGCGGCCACTGCCGCCTTCCGCAAGGCGGTGCGGCTGGTGCCGGGGGACGACCAGGCCTGGAACGGTCTCGGCGTGGTACTGGAGCGTGCCGGTCAGGCCACCGAGGCGCG
This sequence comes from uncultured Pseudomonadota bacterium, assembly GCA_963741745.1. Lineage (GTDB taxonomy): Bacteria > Pseudomonadota > Gammaproteobacteria > Steroidobacterales > Steroidobacteraceae > 13-2-20CM-66-19. The sequence continues at coordinate 175,954 of CAVUJF010000001.1, forward strand.
CGCGCAGTTTGTGCGGGCGATCGAACTCAATGCCGCCAACGCGGAGGCGCATCACAACCTGGGACTGCTCGATGCGGCCGCAGGACGACCCGTCGAGGCACTGGCGAGCATCGAGCGCGCGCTGGCCCTGCAGCCGGCCAATCCCGTTCTCATGGTCAACCACGGCACCCAGTTACTGGCGCTCGGCCGGGCGCAGGAAGCACTGGGCAGCTTCGAGCGCGCGCTCACCCTGCAGCCTGAGGATGCGGCCACGCATTACAACCGCGGACTGGCGCTGTTCGCGCTCAAGCGTCATGCGCAGGCGCTGGCAAGCTTCGAGCGCGCCCTTGAATCCGCACCGGACCAGCGTCCCAGCGCAGTTGTGGCGCGGCAAGAGCCTGCTGGAGCTCGGGCGGCCGGCCGAGGCGCTCGCCGCCTTCGAGCGCGCGCGGCAGGCGGCGCCTGATGAGTTCGAGGTGCACATGCAATGCGGGAGCGCGCTCGCACAGCTGTCCCGCAACGAGGAGGCGCTGGCGAGCTTCGAGCGCGCGCAGGCCCTGAATGCCGGCTCGCCCGAGGCGGTCAACAATCGCGGCGCGGTGCTCGTGCGGCTGTTCCGGCCCGCAGAGGCACTCGAGGATTTCAGCCGCGCGCTCGCGCTGCAACCGGACTACGCCGAGGCCCTGATCAACGCCGGCAACGTGCTGCGCGGCCTGGGCCGCTATGAGGAGGCGCAGTCTCACCTGGCGCGCGCGCGCGAACTGAAGCCGCAGGATCCGACCGTGCGCTGGAGCCAGGCAGTGCTCAAGCTCGGCCTCGGGGACTTCCGCGGCGGCTGGCCGCTTTACGAGGCACGCCTGGAACTGCCGCCGGCGGATCGGCTGCGACATCCGGGGCTGCCGCGCTGGAGCGGCGCCGAGCCGCTCGCGGGGCGTTCGCTGCTGGTGTATGCCGATCAGGGACTGGGCGACACGCTGCAGTTCTGCCGCTACGTGCCGGTGCTCGAGGCGATGGGGGCACGCGTGGTCTTCGAGGTGCAGCCGGTACTCACGCAGCTGCTCGCATCACTGCCGATGCGCGGCACCCTGCTCGGGCGTGGCGAGGCCCTGCCCCCCTGCGAGCTCTGCATCCCGCTGGCCAGCGTGCCGCTGGCCCTGGATACGCAGCTGGAGACGATCCCCGGCGCCGTGCCCTACCTGCACGCCGACCCGCAGGCGGTGGCCACCTGGAAGGAACGCCTCGCGCAGCTGCCGGGATTCGTGGTGGGACTGAACTGGCACGGCAACCCGGAGGCCGAGAAGCTCTCGGCGCTGCAGGCACGCTCCTTTCCCCTCGCCGCCGCCGCACCGCTCGCCCGGGTGCCCGGAGTGAGCCTGGTCACGCTGCAGAAAGGTGCGGGCGCCGAGCAGCGCGCGGCGGTGGCCTTCGCTTCGCAGCTCACCCAGCTGACCGATCCGTCATACATGGGAGCGGCGGAAATCGCCACCGAGACCGCGGCGATCCTGTCGGGGGTCGACCTGGTGATCACGGCCGACACGGCCCTGGCACACATGGCCGGCGCACTGGGGGTGCCGGTGTGGGTCATGCTGCAGCACGTGCCGGACTGGCGCTGGCTCACCGAGCGCTCCGACAGCCCGTGGTATCCGACGATGCGCCTGTTCCGCCAGCGCGCACCCGGGGACTGGGACGAGCTGTTCGCACGCGTCGCCGCGGCACTGGCCGCCCTGCTCCCCGCGCAGCCCTGAAGCCAGGCCGTGGCGGGGCACAGCGGCGCAGCGCTGTCAGCCCTTGGCCGCCGGCGTGCGCCCGCACGAGCGCGTCCAGTCCTCCGGCTTCGCCCCCGGGTTGTGCCAGCCGCAGGGGCCGACGATCAGCTCCTCCGCCTGCGGCGGGCCCCAGGACCCGGGCGGGTACTCCAGCGGCGCACTGCCGGTGCGCAGCACCGGGTCGACGATGGCCCAGGCGGCTTCCACCTCGTCTTCGCGCGCAAAGTGCGCCGTGTCACCGATCAGGGCGGCACTGATCAGCACTTCGTAGGCGTCCATGTCGTCCTTCTGCTGCTGGGCGACGTAAAGCTCCACGTCGGTTCCGTTCATGGCCGGCCCTGCCTTCTTGGTTTGCGCGCCCAGGGCGATGGCGACATCCGGACCCAGACGGAAGCGCAGGTGATTCGGCTGCTCGGGGCCGAGGGCGCCGAAGACATTGGCCGGCGGGGGCTTCAGTTCCACCACCACCTCGGTGGCGGTCACCGGCAGGCGCTTGCCGGCGCGCAGGTAGAACGGCACGCCGCCCCAGCGCCAGGAGTCGATGTGCAGCGTCAGGGCCGCGTAGGTCTCGACCCTGGAGTCCGGGGCGACGCCGGGCTCGGCGCGGTAGCCCCTGAACTGGCCACGCAGGATCTCGTCCGGCACTACGGGGCGCACGGCCTTGAGCAGCTTCACCTTCTCATCGCGCAGTGACTCGCCTGCCATGTTGACCGGCGGCTCCATGCCCAGCAGCGCCACGATCTGCAGCAGGTGGTTCTGCACCACGTCGCGGATCGCCCCGGTCTCCTCATAGAACTTGCCGCGACCCTCCACGCCCAGGGTTTCCGCCATCGTCACCTGGACGCTGCTGACGTAGTTGCGGTTCCAGACCGGCTCGAGGAAGGAGTTCGCGAAGCGGAAGAACAGCAGGTTCTGCACCGCCCCCTTGCCGAGGTAGTGGTCGATGCGAAAGATATTGGCTTCCGGAAAGTGTGCGTGCAGGGTCTTGTTCAAGGCGCGCGCGGAGGCCAGGTCCCGGCCGAAGGGCTTCTCGATGACCACGCGCGCGGCCTGCGGGTTGCCGGTCGCCGCCAGGTGTTCGATGACCACCGGGAACATGCTCGGCGGGATCGCCAGGTAATGCAGCGGCCGCTGCGCGTTGCCGAGGGCCTTGCTCAGTAACTCGAACGTGGCGCGATTGTTGTAGTCGCCATCGACGTAGCGCAGCAGGCCGACCAGGCGGGCGATCAGCGCCTCCTCCGCATCCGGCGCGAAGGCCTTGAGGCTCTCGCGCACGCGCGCGCCAAGCTGCGCAAGGTTCCAGCCCTGGCGCGCCACCCCGACCACGGGGACCGTGAGCAGGTTGCGCCGCACCAGCTGGTAGAGCGCGGGGAAGATCTTGCGGTAGCACAGGTCCCCGGTCGCCCCGAACAGCACCATCGCATCGCAGTCACGGCGTTCCAAGCGAATGCTCCTCGTCCCTGCTCAGGAAGACTTCTCGAGGTGGCCGCCGAACCCCAGGCGCATGGCCGAGAGCACCTTGTTGGCAAACTCCGCATGTCCGCGCGATTCGAAGCGCGAGTACAGCGCAGCGCTGAGCACCGGCGCCGGCACACCGACCTCGATCGCCGCCTGCACGGTCCAGCGGCCCTCGCCCGAATCGGACACGCGGCCGGCGAAGCCGGCCAGCTGCGGGTCCCTGGCCAGGGCAGCGGCGGTCAGATCGAGCAGGCGCGAGGAGATGATGCTGCCATGGCGCCACACTTCGGTAATCGCCGCAACGTCCAGCTGGTACTGGAAATAGCGCGGGTTGGCGAGCGGTGCGGTCTCGGCGTCGGCGCTTGCCTGCTGCATGCCGGCGTTGGCATGCGAGAGCAGGTTAAGGCCCTCGGCATAGGCGGCCATCAACCCATACTCGATCCCGTTGTGGATCATCTTCACGAAGTGCCCCGCCCCGGAGGGGCCGCAGTGCAGGTACCCCATGGCCGCCGCCGCCGCATTGGCCGCCCCGCCACCGCCCTGTGGCCTCCTGCCGCCCGGGGCGAGGCTGGCCAGCGCCGGCTCCACCAGGTCCACGGCCACGGTGTCGCCGCCGATCATCAGGCAGTAGCCCTCCTCAAAGCCAAGAACGCCGCCACTGGTGCCGATGTCCAGGTAGTGGATGCCCGCGGGCCTGAGCTCATCCGAGCGGCGAATGTCGTCATGATAGTTGGAGTTGCCACCGTCGATGAGCACGTCGCCGGCGGCAAGGTGCGGGCGCAGCTGCTGGATCACCGAATCGACGATCGCCGCGGGCACCATGACCCACACCGCGCGCGGCGGCTTGAGCGAGCGCGCCAGATCCGCCAGTGAACTGACGCCCTGCGCGCCGTAGCCGACCACCGCCTGCACCGCCGCGGGCTTCGGATCGTAGGCCACGCAGGTGTGACCTGCCTTGAGCAGCCGCCGCACCATGTTCGCGCCCATGCGCCCCAGTCCGATCATCCCGATCTGCATTGTCTGACTCCCTCAAGCGGCGGCCGGGTGAATGCTCTGCCCGTCAGTTCGGCACGCGCCGGATCTGGGCGCCCAGCTGTGCCAGCTTTTCCTCGATGGCCTCGTAGCCGCGGTCGATGTGATAGATCCGCTCCACGTCGGTGCGTCCCTCGGCGATCAGCCCGGCGAGCACCAGGCTTGCCGAGGCGCGCAGGTCCGTGGCCATGACCGGTGCGGCCGTGAGCTTCTTCACGCCGTGGATGATCGCGGTGTTGCCCTCCAGGCGGATCTCCGCGCCGAGCCGGCGCATCTCGAGCATGTGCATGAAACGATTCTCGAAGATCGTCTCGGTGATCGTGCCCACCCCGTCGGCGACGGTATTCAGGGCGGCGAACTGTGCCTGCATGTCGGTCGGGAAAGCCGGGTACGGCGCGGTGCGCACGTCCACCGACTTCAGCTTCCGTCCGCGCATGTCGACCTCGATCCAGTTATCGCCGACGCCGACCTTCGCGCCCGCCTCCTCCAGCTTGGCGGTCACGGCATCGAGGTTGTCCGGGCGCGCGCCCTTGATGCGCACGTGGCCGCCGGTGATCGCCCCGGCCACCAGATAGGTGCCGCCCTCGATGCGGTCCGGGAGCACCTCGTAGGTCGTGCCATGCAGACGCTGCACACCGCTGACGACGATCTTGTCGGTGCCGGCGCCGTGGATCTTCGCCCCCATCGCGATGAGGAAGTTCGCCAGATCCACCACCTCCGGCTCGCGCGCGGCGTTCTCGATGACGGTCTCTCCGTCGGCCAGCGTCGCCGCCATCATCAGGTTCTCGGTGCCGGTGACGGTGACGGTGTCGAGCACCAGGCGCGCACCATGCAGGCGCTGGGCCCGGGCACGGATGTAGCCGCCCTCGATGGTGATGTCCGCGCCCATCGCCTGCAGACCTGCGACGTGAATGTTCACCGGGCGGGCGCCGATGGCGCAGCCGCCGGGCAGCGAGACGTCCGCACGGCCGTAGCGCGCTACCAGCGGCCCGAGCACCAGGATCGATGCCCGCATCGTCTTGACCAGGTCGTACGGGGCGAAGCATTCCTTGAGCGTTGTCCCGTCCACCTCGATGCGCATGCGCTCGTCGATGGTCACCGTCGCGCCCATGCGGCCGAGCAGCTCGACGGTGGTGGTCACATCCTTCAGGTGCGGTACGTTGGCGACCATCACCGGGCCGTCCGCCAGCAGGGCGCCGGCCAGAATCGGCAGCGTCGCATTCTTCGCTCCGGAGATGCGCACCTCCCCTTCCAGCGGCACACCCCCTTGAATCTGCAGCTTGTCCATCGTAATCAGCCCGTTCCGGATTCGGCCGGAGTCAGCGCCTCGATTGACAGCGCATGTATCTCGCGTCCCATGAGTTCCCCGAGCGTGCGGTAGACCAGCTGGTGGCGTGCCAGGGGACGCTTGCCAACGAATTCGCGGGCTATGATGCGCGCGGCAAAATGCGTATTGTCGTCCGACTGGACCTGCACTATCGCCTGCGGCAGGCCCGTGCGGATCAGCTCCGCCACTTGTTCAGGGGTCATGATGGAAGCCTTTGATCTTGGATCATCGTTTTGCAAAAAAGCGCGCCCCGGGTAAGCCGCGGAAATCGGCATCCTGCGTCCAAAGAATGGCGTCGTTGCGCTGTGCCGTTGCCAGCATGATGCTGTCCGCCAGCGCCAAGCGGTGATCCAGCGAAAGCCGTGCCGCTGCCAGCGCAGTCGCCCGGTCCAGATCGACCACCTTACCCTGCTCCATGACCGCTACGGCACGCAGCGCCTCGTCATCTCCACGTTGCGCGGCGATCCGTTTGAAAACCTCGAATATCGACAGGGTCGGGACTAACAGCGAACGGGTCGTCTCGATTGCCTTCGCGAACTCCCCGGCGTTCGGCCCATCGGCGAGATACTCAAGCCAGGCCGAGGAATCGACCACGTTCATACGCGGTCGGGCTCGCGCGGCACATCGGTGTCAATGCCCTTCAGGCTGCCTCGGACGCTCTTAGCAGCCCTCACCGGCACGAGCTCGATGCGCCCACGATACTCTATCGCGTGCAGCTTCTCCCCGGGCTTGATGCCGAGCGCCTCGCGTATGCTCCGCGGGATAACGATCTGAAACTTGGACGAGACCGTGATTGTCGTCATACGTTACCTCGATCGATACTAATATTGTAAGACGTAAATCGAGAGAACGCAATCTGCCAATCCTGGCATGAACCCGCGTGCCATCCGGGGCCACGCCTTATAATGCCGCCCATGGATTCCCCCGTGCCCACCGCACCACCCCCGGTGCTTAGCGCCACCGACGAGCAGCTGCTCGCCTCGGGCAGGCGCGCTCTTCAAATCGAGACGCGTGCGCTCGAGGCGCTGGCGCCCCGCCTGGGGTCGACGTTCGCACAGGCGTGCCGGATCTGCCTCGCCTGTCAAGGCCGGGTCGTGGTGACCGGGATGGGCAAGTCCGGCCATATCGCCGGCAAGATCGCCGCCACCCTGGCGAGCACGGGTACGCCGGCGTTCTTCCTGCACCCGGCTGAGGCCGGGCATGGCGACCTGGGCATGATCACCCGCGCGGACGCGCTGCTGGCGCTTTCCAACTCCGGCGAGACACCCGAGCTCGTGCTGCTGCTGCCGCACTTGAAGCGCCTCGGCGTCCCGCTGATGGTGCTCACGGGGCGGGCCGACTCGACCCTTGGCCGGGCCGCTGGCGTGGTGCTGGATGTGAGCGTGCCAGAGGAGGCCTGCCCGCTGAACCTCGCGCCGACCGCCAGCACCACTGCCACGCTTGCCATGGGCGACGCCCTGGCGGTATCGGTGCTGGAGGCGCGCGGGTTCACGGCCCAGGATTTCGCCCGCTCCCATCCCGGCGGAGCACTCGGCCGCAAGCTGCTGCTGCATGTGGAGGACCTGATGCGCACCGGCGATGCCATCCCGCGCGTTGCACCCGAGGCGCCGTTGCGCGATGGCCTGTTGGAAATGTCGCGCAAGGGGCTCGGCATGACCGTGGTGGTGGATCCCGCTCAGCGCATCCTCGGGGTGTTCACCGACGGGGACCTGCGGCGCGCGCTTGACCGGCAGATCGACGTCCACAAGACACTCATGAAGTCGGTCATGACCGTGAATGGCAAGAGCATCGGCGCGCGCGATCTTGCGGCCGAGGCGGTCCACCTGATGGAAGTGCACGGCATCACCGCCCTGCCGGTGGCAGATGCGCAGGGCCGCCTGGTCGGAGCGCTCAACGTGCACGACCTGCTGCGTGCCGGCGTGGTGTGAATGGCGACCCGCGGCATGCGTAAACCGGTCCGCCTGCTGGTGCTCGACGTCGACGGCGTGCTCACGGACGGGCGGCTGTACTTCGGGCCGCGCGGCGAGTCGCTGAAGGTCTTCCACGTGCGCGACGGCCTGGGGCTGGTACAGTTGCGCCGCGCCGGGTTCGCGGTGGCCGTGATCTCCGGGCGGCGCTCGCCGATGGTCACGGTGCGCTGTCGCGAGCTGGGCATTGCGCACGTCCACCAAGGTGTCGCCGATAAGCTCGCCGTCCTTACCCGCTTGTGTGCGCGGCTGAAGATCACGCCGGCCGAGTGTGCCTGCATCGGCGATGACCTCCCGGACCTGCCGCTCATGCGCGCGGTGGCGCACAGCTTTGCAGTCGCCGACGCGCACCCGCAGGTGCTGCGCGCGGCCGGGCACGTGACCCGCCTGCCCGGTGGGGCCGGGGCGGTGCGCGAGGTCTGCGACCTGCTGCTCGCCGGCGCCAGGCGTGCTCCTCGGGGGCCCCGGCCGTGACCTACCGGCTGCTGGGCATCCTCGCCTTTGTGGCGCTCATCGTGGGGGCGTTCGTGCTCTCCGGCGGCCAGCGCGAGAGCGCCGTCCAGGTGACGGTCGAGGAAGCCATGCCGGACCCGGGCTATTCGGCGCGCAAGGCGCACATGGTGCAGACCGCAGCGGACGGACACCCCCTGTATACCCTGGATGCGGCACAGGTCCGGCAGCAGCCCGGCCAGGAGACGGTGACGCTGCAGGAGGTGCACTTTGCGTTCCGCGATGACAGCGGCAACGAATGGACTGCGCGCGCCAATGAGGGTGAACTCTCCCAGAACAGCGGCATGGTCAAACTCAGCGGGGCGGTGCACGTGAACGGCATCCTGCCGGGCGCCGATGAGCCGGCGGACATGTCGACCGAGCACCTGGCCTTTGACACCAAGGCGCAGCTGCTGACCACCTCCGACCCGGTGACGCTGGTGATGTCCGGACGCAAGCTCGACGCCACCGGGATGAGGGCCAACTTGAAGGAGAGTCGCGTGCAGTTAGAATCGGCGATACATGGCACCTACCTACCCTAGGTCAACGCTGCTCGCCGCCCTCATGGCGGGCGTCGGCGCCGTGGCACTCGCGCAGACGCCGGCTGCGCAGCCCGGCGCGGCTGCGACTCCTGCGGCGGCCGCCGCCCCGGCCCGCTCACCGGTGCAGCTGCTGGACAAGGACCAGCCCATCCACATGGATGCCGCCAATTCCGAGGTCGACTACAAGACCAAGCGGATGATCTACCACGACATCATCATCTCGCAGGGGAGCACGCGCGTGCAGGCCGACACGGCACAGGCGACCGGGCTGAACTTCGAGAACAGCAAGTGGACCTTCGATGGCAACGTGCGCATCAATGCCGAGCCGCGTGGCAACCTGCGCTCGGACTCCGCGGTGGTCGAATTCAAGGACAACCTCATCGCGCGAGCCACGGTGGTTGGCAAGCCCGCTGAGTTCGAGCAGAAGCGCGAGGACTCGGATCAGATGGCACGCGGCCATGCCGACAAGATCGTCTACGACGTGGCCGAGGGCACCGTGCGCCTGAGCGACGACGCCTGGCTCTCGGACGGGCAGAGCGAGATCTCCGGACCCCTGCTCATCTACAACATCCGCGCGCAGCGCGTGCAGGCCATCGGCAACAGCACGCCGGCCGTCCAGTCAGGGACCGACGATCGCATCCACATCACCATCGCGCCGCACAGTACGCCGGGGGCGAACAAGACCGACGGCGCCAAGGCCGCAGCTCCCGGCGATCCGAAGCCCACGGCGAACCCACCGCAATGACCACACTCAAGGCGACCGGCCTGGCGAAGAGCTACAAGAAGCGCCAGGTGGTGCGCGACCTTTCCGTGGAGGTCGCCAACGGCGAAGTGGTCGGGCTGCTCGGGCCCAATGGCGCCGGCAAGACCACCGCCTTCTACATGATCGTCGGGCTCGTGCCGTGCGATGCCGGTCGCATCTTCCTCGGCGAACAGGACCTTACGCTGCTGCCGATGCACCGCCGTGCGCAGCTGGGCCTGGGCTACCTGCCGCAGGAGGCCTCGATCTTCCGCAAGCTGTCCGTCGAGGACAACGTCATGGCGATCCTCGAGACGCGCGCGGACATGGAGCGCGCCGCACGCGAGCAGCTCCTCGAGCAGCTGCTCGAGGAGCTGCGCATCGGGCACGTGCGCAAGAGCCTCGGTATCGCGCTCTCCGGCGGCGAGCGGCGCCGCGTGGAAATCGCGCGCGCGCTGGCGGCCGAACCGCGCTTCATGCTGCTCGACGAGCCGTTTGCAGGCGTTGACCCGCTCTCGGTGCTGGATATCCAGCGCATCATCCGTGAGCTGACCCAGCGCGGCATCGGCGTGCTGATCACTGACCATAATGTCCGCGAGACCCTGGGGGTCTGCGGCCGCGCTTACATCGTCAATCAGGGCACCGTGATCGCGGCCGGGACTGCGGAAGAAGTCCTTGCCAACCCCCAAGTCCGTGAGGTGTACTTGGGTGAGTCCTTCAAGCTCTGAGCCTCACAAGCGATAGCAGAAATCTATTATTTTTCAGTTAATTACGCCATGAAACTTGAAAGGCTGCCATTAGTCTTTCGCCACTTGCCATGCTGAAACCCTCCCTGCAGCTGAAGCTGGGGCAGACCCTTACGATGACCCCACAGCTGCAGCAGGCTATCCGGCTTCTGCAGATGCCGGCCCTGGAGCTGCAGGCCCATATCCGCGAGCTGCTCGAGCAGAACGTCATGCTCGAGCCGATGGAAGAGTCCGAGCAGACCGGGACCTTCGAGACGCTCGTCACCGCCGCCGAGCAACCCAAGAACACGGAACGCAGCTCCGAGAGCACCGTCGAGGTGCTCGATGAGAGCTGGGACACCCACAGCGCAGGCCCGGCCGAGACTCCCTGGAACGCCGACGAAGACGAACGGCAGCAGGAGTACGCCGACGATGCCGGCCAGTCCCTGCAGGATCACCTGTTGTGGCAGCTGGAGATGGCGAGTCTGGCGCCGCGCGAGCTGGCCATTGCCCGCGCGATCGTCGACGCCATCAGCGACGACGGCTATATCAGCGAATCGCTCGAGGAGATCGCGCTGACACTGCTCCCGGAGCTTAAGTGCACGGCGGACGAGGTCGCCGGCGTTCTCGCGGTGGTGCAGGCGCTGGATCCGCCGGGCGTCGGGGCGCGCTCCGTGGGCGAGTGCATCGAGCTGCAGCTGCGGCAGCTGGACCCGGCCACTCCCGGCTTTGAGACCGCCATACAGATCGCACGCCACCACCTGGAGCTGGTCGCCGGCCGCGAACACTCTCAGCTGCGCCGTGAATTGCATGCCACCGAAGAGGAACTGAGCTGCGCCATCGCACTGGTGCGCTCCTGCCACCCGCGTCCGGGCTCCACGGTCAGCGCGGGCAACGCCCAGTACGTGGTGCCGGATGTCTTCGTACGCCGCACCGAACACGGCTGGGGTGTCGAGCTCAATCCCGCCACCCTGCCCCGGGTACGCCTTAACCAGGGCTACGCCAGTCTGATCGGCCGCAACGCGAGCCACGCCACCATGCGCACGCAGCTGCAGGAGGCCCGCTGGCTGCTCAAGAGCCTGGAAATCCGCCACGACACGCTGATCAAGGTCGCCCGCTCGATCATCGAACGCCAGACCGCCTTTCTCGAACATGGCGACGAGCACATGCGGCCGATGATCCTCAAGGACATCGCCGAGGCGGTCACGATGCATGAGTCGACCATCTCGCGGGTGACCTCGGGCAAGTACATGCATACCCCGCGCGGGGTCTTCGAGCTGCGCTACTTCTTTTCCAGCCAGGTCGAGGGAGCGGACGGCTCCGGAACCTCCTCGACGGCCATCCGCGCCAAGATCCGCAAGCTCGTCAAGGACGAGGACCCGGAAAGCCCCTTAAGCGACGGGCGCATCGCCGAACTGCTCTCCGCGGAGGGCATACCGGTGGCGCGCCGTACGGTCGCGAAATACCGCGAAGCGATGGGAATCGCCGCATCGAATGAACGGCGCCGCACGGGAACGAAACCCATGTAGGCGCACTCCAAGAATTAAGCAGACGGCACATAACGAACAGGAGACGGCATATGCAGCTCAACGTCACCGGTCACCACGTAGAAGTCACTCCCTCATTGCGGGGCTATGTGGAAAAGAAGTTCGAACGTATCGGCAGGCATTTCGACCAGGTGATCGACATGCACTGCGTACTGACCGTAGAGAAGCTGCGCCAGAAGGCCGAGGCGACGCTGCACGTGAGCGGCAGCTCCATCCACGCCGACGCCACCGAGGAAGACATGTACGCGGCCATCGACCGCCTGGCGGACAAGCTCGACCGCCGCATCAAGAAGCACAAGGAAAAGCGCGCCGACCACCGCGCTGCCGAGGCGCGTGCCCTGAAGGCCTGAGGGGACTCATCAAGCCCGGGGCCGGACGGCGGCGGGACTTGCAACGCTGCGCCCCGGGGCTACCATTGGGCGGTGCGCATCATCATTCTCAGTGGACTGTCCGGCTCGGGCAAGAGCGTGGCATTGCACATGCTCGAGGACTTCGGCTTCTACTGTATCGACAACATCCCCGCGGCGCTGCTGAAGTCCTTCGTCTCCTACACCGTGCGCAGCCCGGAGCCGCGCTACGAGCGCACCGCGATCGGCCTCGATGCGCGCAACACCGCCGCCGAGGTGGCCAGCGTCCCGAAGCTGATCGACGAACTCAAGCGCAGCGGGCTGCAGTGCGAGGTTATCTTCCTCATCGCCGCGGACGATGAGCTGCTGCGGCGCTTCGCCGAAACGCGCCGCAAGCATCCGATGGCGCGCAGCGACGTGGGCCTGCGTGAGGCGATGGCCATGGAGCGTGAGCTGCTTGAGCCCATAGCCTCCATCGCCGACCTGCTGATCGACACCTCGCGACTGTCCGTGCACGCGCTGCGCGACATCATTCACCAGCGCGTCGAGCAGCGCACCGCGGGGCGGCTGTCGATCGCCTTCGAGTCCTTCGGCTTCAAGCGCGGCATCCCCGGGGATGCGGATTTCGTCTTCGATGCCCGCGCCCTGCCCAACCCCTACTGGGAGCCGGGCCTGCGCAACCTCAACGGTCGCGACCCGGAGGTGATCCGCTTCCTGGAGTCCCATACCCACGTCAAGGTGCTGATCAGCGACATCGCCACCTTCGTGCGCGGCCGCATCCCGGAGTACCAGGCCAGCAATCGCGCCTACCTGACGATCGCGGTGGGCTGCACCGGCGGCCAGCATCGCTCGGTGTACATCGTCGACCGGCTGGCCGAGATCTTCGCCGCAGAGTTCGCCGAGGTGACGGCCCGGCATAGTGGCTTGCCCGGGGCCAAGCTGTTCCAGCCACGCCCGCGCAGCGCCGGTGCGGCCAGCGCGCCGCAGACGGTGCCGTAAGGCCGCTCAGGTCGCCTGCGCGACCCCCGGTGCGGTCATCACCTGCGGCAGCTTCTCGCCATTCATGAAAGCGATGAGCGCGCTGCGCGCCTGCATCGCATCCTGGTACCCAAGCTCGATGAGCGCGCGCGTGTAGCGCGCCTCAAACATCAGATAACTCGCCAGCTGCACGCCTGACTCGTCGCGGCCACCGATCACGCGCAGCAGCGCGCGCAGGCCGCCCGGCATCTGGGAGACGTGGCGCGCGGCGATCTCCCGCGGGTCGACGCTCGGGGCCATCATGAGAGTCTCGATGGTGCGCTCGCCGCGCGCGGTCTCCGGCGCACTGCGCACCAGGTCGTTCACGCGCTCCAGCTGCTCGAGGTCGCTGTAGATCTGGTCGGTGAACAGGGTATCGAGCATGTAGCCGAACACCTCGCCGGGCGTGGGCAGCAGCGCCGGCGCCTGATGTACGCTCAGGCCCGCATCACGGCGGGCGCGCACGCCGATGACCAGCAGGCGGTCGGCTCCGAGGTGCACGGCCGGACTCAGGGGGTGCTGCTGGCGCATCGCACCGTCGCCGAAGAAGTCGTTGCCGATCTTCATCGGTGGAAACAGCAGCGGGATGGCGGCGCTGGCCATCAGGTGATCGAGGGTGAACTCGGTGCGCCGGCCGACACGCTGCACGCGCGACCAGTCGCGGATCGACTCGACCCCGTCGTAGAAGGAGACCGACTGGCCGCTGGTATAGCTGGTGGCGCACAGGGCGAACGCACGCAGGTGCCCGCGGGCGATGCTGCGACGGATACCGGCGCAGTCGACGTGCTCGTTCAGCAGACCGCGCAACGGCATGTTGTCGAGGATGGACTTCGGCGGCGACAGCACCAGGCCGCCGGACAGGAGCGACAGGATCCAGTGTGCGCCGGCGCGCAGCATGTGGCCGGTGTCCACGTGGAAAACCTGGCTGGAGCGGAAGTTGGCCCAGACGTGTTCCAGCCCCGCGATCGCCCGGCGCCAGTGGTGCGCCTCGGCCGCGAGCACGCTCGCCGCCACTGCTCCTGCGGACGTACCCACGATCACCTTGAAGGGATTGCGCGCCCGCGGCAGGTACTCCGCCAGCCCCATCAGCACCCCGACCTGGTAGGCCGAACGCGCCCCGCCGCCGGTCAGCACCAGACCCACGGTGGGCCGCAAGCCCGGGTACAGGGCGGAATCAGCCAGTCGGTCCATGGGGGCAGGCATCCATAAGCCTATTATGGAGCCGCGGGTGCGCGCGGCTGCGTGACGGGCGTCGCGCCCGGCGGTGGGGGTAGCGGTCCGGCACCGGCCAGGGGCTTCCTGAGCTCCCGGATCGCAAGTTCCAGGCCCGCGACGCTCAAGGGAAACATGCGTCCGTGGAGCAGTTCGCGCGTGATGCGCACCGAGGGGGTGTACTCCCAGCGCTGCGGATCCTCCGGGTTCAGCCACACCAGGCGCGGGAAGCGCGCCGCGAGGCGCTGCAGCCACAGTGCGCCGGCCTCCTTGTTCCAGTGCTCGATGCTGCCGCCGGGCTGGGTGATCTCGTACGGGCTCATGGTGGCATCACCGACGAGTATCACGCGGTAGTCGCTGCCGAAGGTGCGCAGCACCCGCTCCGTCGGGGTGAGGGCGGCAAAGCGCCGGCCGTTATCCTTCCACAGGTTCTCGTAGATGAAGTTGTGGAAGTAGAAATGCTCCAGATGCTTGAACTCGCTGCGCGCCGCGGAGAACAGTTCCTCGCACGCACGCACGTGGTCGTCCATGGAGCCACCGACGTCGAGGAACAGCAGCACCTTCACCGCGTTGTGCCGCTCGGGGACCAGCTTCAGGTCGAGCAGCCCGGCGTTGCGGGCCGTGGCATCTATGGTGCCATCCAGATCGAGCTGGTCAGCCGCACCCTCGCGGGCAAACTTGCGCAGCTTGCGCAGCGCGAGCTTGAGGTTGCGCGTGCCCAGTTCCACCCGATCGTCGAAGTTGGCGAACTCGCGCTTGTCCCAGACCTTGACCGCGCGGCGGTTGCCGGAGCGGTCCTGGCCGATACGCACGCCCTCGGGATTAAAGCCGTTGGCACCGAAGGGCGAGGTGCCGCCGGTGCCGATCCACTTGTTGCCGCCCTCGTGACGCTCCTGCTGCTCACGCAGGCGCTGCCGCAGGGTCTCCAGCAGCTTGTCCCAGCCGCCGAGGGCCTCGATGCGGCGCTTCTCCTCCTCGGAGAACAGGCGCGCCCCCAGGCTCTGCAGCCATTCGGCGGGGATCGTCGCCAGCAGCTGCGCGAAGGCGCGCTCTGCCCCGGCAAACACGTGCGCAAAGGTGCGGTCGAAGCGGTCGTAGTGGCGTTCGTCCTTCACCAGGCAGGCGCGCGCCAGGTAGTAGAAGTCCTGTGCCGACACCTGCGCCACGCGCGCCCGCAGCGCCTCGAGCAACATCAGGAACTCGGTGATCGAGACCGGCACACCGGCCTCGCGCAACTCGAAGAAGAATTGCACCAGCACGCGTGGCTTCCTCAGCGCGCGCGGCGGTGCATGAATACCAGTTGCTCGAACAGGTGCACGTCCTGCTCGTTCTTGAGCAACGCGCCGTGCAGGATCGGAATCAGCTTCTTCGGGTCGCCGCCACGCAGGGCCTCCGGCGGCAGGTCTTCGGCCACCAGCAGCTTGATCCAGTCGAGCAGCTCGGATGTCGAGGGCTTCTTCTTCAGCCCCGGGGTGGCGCGCACCTCGAAGAAGGCGCTCAGGGCCTCGGCCAAGAGTTCCTTCTTCAGCTCCGGAAAGTGCACCCCGACGATGGCGCGCATGGTTTCCTCGTCGGGGAAGCGGATGTAGTGGAAGAAGCAGCGGCGCAGGAAGGCATCCGGCAGTTCCTTCTCGTTGTTGCTGGTGATGAGGATGATCGGGCGGTGCCGCGCCTTAATGAGCTCGCGCGTCTCGTAGACGTAGAACTCCATCCGGTCCAGCTCGCGCAGCAGATCGTTCGGGAACTCGATGTCCGCCTTGTCGATCTCGTCGATCAGCAGCACCGGCTGCACGTGCGACTCGAACGCCTCCCACACCCGCCCCTTCATGATGTAGTTGCGGATGTCCTGCACCTTGGCGTCCCCGAGCTGCGAGTCACGCAGGCGCGACACCGCGTCGTACTCGTACAGGCCCTGCTGCGCCTTGCTGGTCGACTTGATGTGCCACTCGAACAGCGGCCGGCCCAGTGAGCGGGCGATCTCCTGTGCCAGCTGCGTCTTGCCGGTGCCGGGCTCTCCCTTGATCAGCAGCGGCCGTGCGAGGGTGATGGCCGCGTTCACCGCCATCATCAGTTCATCCGTGGCGATGTAGCGATCGGTGCCCGTGAAGCGTTGGTTCATGGTGGGGGGCTACAGCGTGTCCCATGGGTTGAAGAACTCAACGTTATGGCCCTTGAAATCATCAACGTTGCGCGTGACTAGCGTTAGATGATGCTGCAGTGCCGTGGCAGCCAAGAGACCGTCAATGACCGGCAACGGCGTGCCGCGTCGCTGTGCATCGCCGGCGAGTTCTCCCCAGTGATCGGCAACGGCCGCATCGATGCTGAGCAGTCGGCCCGAAAATCGCGACGCGAGCTCGGTGCTTAGCCAACTCTCGAGGCGCGCCCGCCGCTGACCAGATGCAAGGATTCGCAGACCTTTGCGGATCTCTCCGATCGTCAGGACACTTAAGAATAGCAACGACTCGTCGACCGATTCGAGCCATTGAGTGACCCGGGGCTCCGGTTTACCCCGCGTAAGTTCAGAAATCACATTGGTATCGAGCAAGAATCCGCTCATAGTTCGATGTCGCGTCCGAGGTCGCGGTTGCGTTCGAGTTCAAGATTAAGCCCCGCGAGCGGGGAACACTTGAAGAAATCAACGAGGCTTTTGGGCTGCTGCGATCGCGCCACGAGCGCATCGAATTGGGCGGCGGGTAAGACGACAACGGCCTCACGACCGCCGCGCGTGATCAATTGCGGGCCGCTAGCCAGAGCGAGCCGGAACACTTCGCTGAAGCGTGCCTTGGCGGTCTGTAGCTGCCAGGGGGCGCCGGTTAGGGGGGCGGTTTTCGGCCCCGCGGGGCGAACTCGTCGAGTTTTTGCAGATCGCAACGTCATTGAATCACCCACTAGACTAGTCAGACTAGTTTTATGCTAGCACACCTCGCGGTCAATGCCGAGGAGCAGGGTCGCTCAGAGTTCATCGGGCTCCCTCCGCAGACATGATGTGCTCATGCTCCGTTCGACAAACGCCATGCTGCAGGAACTCGCAATGGAGCAGGCGCGGCGACACTGCTAAGTGGCTTAGTGCGGCGTGAGTGTGAGGCTGTGCTGCGCAGGCCCCGGCAGCAGGGGCAGCGCCTCGCCATGTGCCCAGCCGACGAAGCCTGCCCGGTAGTACGGGGACAGCGGGTGCCCGCTCTGCCCCCCCGGCAGCGTCAGGTAAGCCTGGTCCTCGTGTCCCGGGGAGATGGCGAAGCGCTCCGAGGCGCCGAAGGCACCTTCCTGCACGCGCGGCATGTCCTGGTCCCCGGGTAGCTGCAGGGTCGGCATGTCGAGAAAGCCTGCAAGCCCCGGCAGCGCACCGGACAGCGGGTGCCGGATCCTCACCGGGCTGTGGGCTCCCCAGGTGCAGTGCTCCAGCTCGGGGCACCGTTCGGAGAGGTCCGCGATGGTGGCATCCAGCTGCTCGCGCAGGAACTGCGGCCAGCTCGGATAGTTGCTCGCGAGCATGTGCAGCGGCTGCATGGTCACCAGCTGCCACAGCGGCCCTTCGAACTGCGGCGGCGGGTCGTTCTGTTCGTCGGCGGCAACGCCCAAGCCTGCCAGCACCATGTCCCACACCGCCTGCTGGGTGCGCTCACGGAAGGCGCGCACCAGGCGGTAGCCGACCGAATCCACGCTGGCCCGGGCGTTCCAGCTGGCCACCAGCCGCCGGAACTGTGCGCGCCGGGGATGTCCCTGGAGGTTCTGGGCGTCCAGGACCGACAATGCCAGCCCCTGCCAGCGGCCGAGGAACAAGGCGCGGTCATCCAGCTGGACGCGCAGCATGTCCGCGGGCGTGATGTGCCCGTTGAGGGCCAGCAGGTCATCGCGGATCTGGCTGGCACGTGCGCCGAGGTCGTATTCGGCGCCCAGTGCCGCGAGCTGGCCGCCGATGAGCTCGAGCTGGCGCGGATCCGAGGCCACGCGTGCGTTTGCCGACCACAGCCGCGCGAGCGGCGGGTCGAGGATCCGCGGGTGATCGGCCACCCCGGTCCAGGCCCCGGAGCTGAGCGCCCGCGTGCTGCCGGTGTCCTCCGGGATGCGGCCGAAGATCGTCCAGCCGATATGGCCGTCCCGGTCGCCCACCATCAGGTTCTGGTGCGGGATGCCCACCTGCGGGGCCAGCTCCAGCGCCTGTGCCACGCTCTGCGCGCGCTCCAGCAGCATGAGGTTCAGGTTGGTGGCCTCGGGCCGCTGGGCCAGCCAGGAGCCGAACCAGCAGGAATGCGCCGCCAGGTCCTGGCGTATGAGCACTCCCGAAGGACCCGACTGCACGTCGAGGGTCGCGGTCGGTGCGCCCTTCACCTTGATCTGCTCGGCCACCACACGCAGCGGCACCACGCCCGCCGGCGTGGTCATGGTGGTCTGCGTCACCTCGGTGCAGTCCACACGCTCGACGTCGAGCCATGCGCCGTAGCTGTTGGTAAACCCCCAGGCGATGTGACCGTTGGAGCCGGCCACCAGCAGCGGCGCGCCGGGCAGCGTGACCCCGTTCAGGTCCAGACCCTCGGCGCCGGTGAGCTTCAGTCGCGCGTGATACCAGATGGTCGGCACGCGCTGTCCGAGATGCATGTCGTTGGCCACGATCGCAGCCCCGGTCGTGGTCAGCGCGCCACCGACCGCCCAGTTGTTGCTGCCCACCACCGGCACGCTGAGCGGCCGGGTTGTTCCGGGCCGGACGGCCGCGGCACGCACATTGAGGATCTCCGGACCCGGCACCGGCACCGCGCCGGGCGCATTGCCCGGCCCGAGGCCGGCGGGTGCGTCCCACTGGGTACCGGGCGGGTAGAGGAACTGCAGGGCGCACTTCCAGCCATCCGCACACGCCGGGCCGCCGAGGCGCTCGTTGACCTCGCGCCGCAGGATCCCGCGCCGCAACCCGCTCGCCTGCAGATCCCACCACATCGCGTAGACCACCAGGACGCTGTCCTCGCTGCTCCACGGGGCGGGCCGCTGGCCGAGCAGCCAGTACTCCCACGGCCGGGAGGACAGTCCGGCGAGCCCGGCGTTCACCCCGCGCGCATAGGCCTCCATCACGGTGCGCTGTTCAGGGCTTGCCTGCGCCAGCACAGCACGTGCGACGCTGCGGAATCGGAACAGGCGCGCCTGCCGGTCCTGACCGAGCGCAACCGTTCCAAACAGTTCCGACAGCTCCCCTGCGGCGAGGCGGCGCGACAGGTCCATCTCAAAGAAGCGGTCCTGTGCGTGCAGGAAGCCGGTGGCGAACGCCAGGTCCACACGGTTGGCGGCCTCGATCGTCGGCACGCCGCGCGCATCGCGGCTGATGTGCACCGGCGCGCCCAGCTCCGCCTGCCGCAGGCTGCCATCCAGGCGCGGCAGTGAACCACGCAGGGCGAGCAACCCGAGCCCCGCCAGCAGCACCAGGACCACGGCGAGCGTGGCGCCGATGAACTTCAGCTTGCGCATGCGCCGCGGGCTGTCCTTCAGTCGAGGGCGACTTTGAGTATCTGCATGGAATTCGTGCCGCCCTGCACCCCGTAGGCCTCGCCCTTGGTGAGGATCACCCGGTCGTTCAGCTCGACCAGCCGCAGCTCGAGCAGGCGCGTGAACAGTGCCCGGTACAGCGCGGCGTTGGTGCTGCCGGCCGCGCCGACGTCGAAGATCACCGGGTACACGCCCCGGTACAGCGTCACGCGCCGGCGCGTCGCTTCGTGCTTGGTGAAGGCGTAGATGGGGATGTCCGAGCGCATGCGCGACATCCACAGCGGGGTCTCGCCCGATTCGGTGAGGGCCACCACCGCGCGCAGCTGCATGTGGTTCGCGATGTAGGTGACCGCCATGGCGATCGCCTCCTCGGTCACCTTGAACATCTGCCCCTCGGGGGCGCGCTGGCGCCAGCGTGGATGCGTGAGCTGGTATTTCTCGGCGCCCTCGATCACCTGGGCCATCGCCTGCACCGCCTTGACCGGGTGGCGCCCGGTGGCGGTCTCCGCCGACAGCATCACCGCGTCCGTCCCGTCCATGACCGCATTGGCCACGTCACTCACCTCGGCGCGCGTCGGCAGCGGGTTCTGGATCATCGATTCCATCATCTGCGTGGCCGTGATGACGACGCGGTTGCGCGTGCGGCTCTCCTGGATGATGGTCTTCTGCAGGCCGGTGAGCTCCGCGTAACCCATCTCCACGCCCAGGTCCCCGCGCGCCACCATCACCACGTCGGCGGCGTCGATGATCTCGCCGAGGTTGTCGATCGCCTCGTGGCGCTCGATCTTGGCGACGATCCGCGCCACTCCGCCGGCGGCCGTCACCAGCGTGCGCGCCTGCATGATGTCCGCCGCCGAGCGGGCGAAGGACACCGCGACATAGTCGATGCCCTGGGCCGCCGCCCACTTGATGTCCTCGAAGTCCCGCGAGGACAGCGCGGGGGCCGAGATACCGCCGCCCTGGCGATTCAGTCCCTTGCGATCGGACAGCTCGCCGCCGACGCGCACGCGCGTGTCGATCGTGGTCGCATCGACGCGCTCGACGTCGAGCACGATCTGCCCGTCGTTCAACAGCAGCGTGTCCCCGGCAACCACATCACGGGGCAGATCCGTATACGCGACGCCGACCCCCTGGACCGTACCGGCCTTCGGGTCGAGCTGCGTATCGAGCCTGAAGGCCGCCCCCTCCAGTAGCATCACCGGGCCGTTCTTGAAGCCCTCGATGCGGATCTTAGGTCCGCCCAGGTCGAGCAGGACGCCGACTGAGCGGTCGGCGCTGCGCGCGGCCACGCGCACCATCTCCAGGCGTCGCAGGCGGTCGGTGACGGAACCGTGCGAGGCGTTGAGCCGCACCACGTCGGCGCCGGCGCGGATCATCTGCACCAGCACCTCCGGGTCGTCAGTGGCCGGCCCGACCGTGGTGACGATCTTGGTGCGGCGCAGCTGCTGGTTGGACGGCTCCTCAGCCACGGGCGCGCTGCTCGAGCATCGCGACCGCAGGCAGCGTCTTGCCCTCGACGAACTCGAGGAAGGCGCCGCCACCGGTGGAGACGTAGGAGATGCTGTCCTCCACCCCGTACTTCTCGATCGCCGCCAGCGTATCGCCGCCACCGGCCAGTGAAAAGGCCTTGCTGCGCGCGATGGCCTGGGCGATGGTGCGTGTCCCCTCGCCGAACTGCTCGAACTCGAACACGCCCACCGGCCCGTTCCAGACGATGGTGCCGGCTGCCTGCAGCAGGGCACCGCAGCGATCAGCCGAGTCAGGCCCGATGTCGAGGATCATCTCATCGGGGCGCACCTCGTTCACCGGTCGCACGTCGGCGTGCGCCGTGGAGGCGAATTCCTTGGCGACCACCACATCGGTCGGCAATGGGATCTCGGTGCCGCGCGCGCGCGCCTTGTCCATGAGGCGCCGCGCGACATCGAGCATCTCGGTTTCGCACAAGGACTTGCCGACGTTGACGCCAGTCGCGGCCAGGAAGGTGTTGGCTATGCCGCCTCCGACGATGAGCTGGTCGACGCGCTCGAGCAGCGACTCGAGCACCATCAGCTTGGTGGAGACCTTCGACCCGCCGACGATCGCGACCAGGGGCCTGGCCGGCTTCTGCAGCGCACGCTCCAGGGCCTCCAGTTCACCGACCAGCAGCGGTCCGGCGCAGGCCACGGGCGCAAACTTGGCCACGCCGTGCGTGCTGGCCTCGGCGCGGTGCGCCGTCCCGAACGCGTCCATGACGAACACGTCGCACAGGCTCGCCATGCGGCGCGCCAGCTGCTCATCGTCCTTCTTCTCGCCCTTGTTGAAGCGCACGTTCTCACACAGCACCGCGGTGCCAGGCGGGCAGTCGACGCCGTCGAGCCAGTCCTTGCGCAGCGGCACCGGCTTGCCAAGCAGCTCCGAGAGCCGCGCGGCCACCGGTGCCAGCGTGAGCGCAGGATCGGCCTCGCCTTCCTTGGGCCGTCCGAGGTGCGAAAGCACGAATACCTTGGCGTGCTGGTCGAGCGCGTAGCGAATGGTGGCCAGGGCGGCGCGGATACGCGCATCACTGGTCACGACGCCGTCCTGCACCGGCACGTTCAGATCCTCGCGGATCAGGACCCGCTTGTTGCGCAGGTCCGTATCCGTGATCCGCAATAACCTCATGGTGCCTTCGACCACGCCAGCGTGGTATCGAGCATGCGGTTGGAGAAGCCCCACTCGTTGTCGTACCAGGAGCACACCTTCACGAGCGTTCCCTCGACCACCTTGGTGAGCGTCGCATCGAACACCGAGGAATGCGAGTCGTGGTTGAAGTCCACGGAGACCAGTGGCCCGTCGGTGTACCCGAGGATGCGGTGCAGCGGACCTGCGGCGGCGGCCTGCTGCAGCGTCTTGTTGACCTCCTCCACGGTGGTGGCGCGCTTGGCGGTGAAGGTGAGATCCACCAGCGACACGTTGATCGTGGGCACGCGCACCGCGAAGCCGTCCAGCTTGCCCTTCAGTTCCGGCAGCACCAGGCCCACGGCCGCGGCCGCGCCGGTCTTGGTCGGGATCATCGACATGGTGGCCGAACGCGCGCGCCGCAGGTCGGCATGGTACACATCGGTGAGCACCTGGTCGTTGGTGTAGGAGTGGATGGTCGTCATGATGCCGGCGCTGATGCCGAGCTTGTCGTTCAGCACCTTGGCCACCGGGGCGAGGCAGTTGGTGGTGCACGAGGCGTTCGAGATCACGGTGAAGCCGCTCTTGAGCACCCCGTCGTTCACGCCGTAGACGATCGTGGCATCGACATCATCACCGCCCGGGGCGGAGATGACGACGCGCTTGGCGCCACCCTTCAGGTGCGCACTCGCCTTGGCCTTGCTGGTGAACAGGCCGGTGCACTCGAGGACGTAGTCGGCGCCCACCTCCCCCCAGGGGAGCTTGGCCGGATCGCGCTCGGCGAACACGCGGATGCGGTCACCGTTGACCACCATGGCGTTGCCGTCGACGTGCACCTGGCCGTTGAACTTGCCGTGCGCGGTGTCGTAGCGCGTCAGGTGGGCGTTGGCCTGCGGGTCACACAGATCGTTGATGGCCACGATCTGGATCTCCCCGGTGCGCTTGCCCTCGTAGAGCGCGCGCAGCACGTTGCGACCGATACGCCCGTAGCCATTGATACCGACCTTGATTGCCATAAGCCTTATCCCTTCAACAGTTCGCTGATCTGGCGGCCGACATTATCGGCCGTGAACCCGAAATGAGCTAACACCTCGGCACCCTTGCCGGAAGCGCCGAAGTGCTCGATGCCGAGCACCCGGCCGGCGAGCCCCACGTAGCGCCACCAGGTCTGCGTGACACCCGCCTCCACCGCCAGGCGCCGCGTGACGGCCGGCGGCAGCACGCTGTCGCGGTAGGCGGCATCCTGCGCATCGAAGGCCTCGGTTGAGGGCATCGATACCAGGCGCACCCGGCGCCCCGCGGCGTTCGCGGCGCTGACCGCCTGGGCGGCAATACCGACCTCCGAGCCGGTCGCGATCACCAGGCACTCGGGCGTGCCGCTGCAGTCGATCAGGACGTAGCCGCCGCGACGCACGCTGGCCAGCTGGGCCGCCGTGCGCGGCTGCTGCGTGACGGGCTGGCGCGTGAACACCAGGGCCGTCGGGCCCTGGCGCTCGATGGCGAGCGTCCAGGCAACCGCGGTCTCGGCGGCATCGCACGGCCGCCACAGGCTCATGCCGGGAATGGCGCGCAGGCTGCTCAAGTGCTCGATCGGCTGGTGGGTGGGGCCGTCCTCGCCCAGGCCGACCGAGTCGTGCGTGTACACCAGAATCACGCGCGCGTTCATCAGGCAGGCCAGGCGGATGGCGTTGCGCGCATAGTCGGAGAACACCAGGAAGGTGCCGCCGTAGGGGATGAACCCGCCGTGCAGCGCGATCCCGTTCATGGTCGCGGTCATGCCGAACTCGCGCACGCCGTAATGGATGTAATCGCCGTGCTCGTCCGCCGGAGTGATGGTGCGCGCACCCTTGAACTGGGTGTTGTTCGAGGGGGTCAGGTCCGCAGAGCCGCCCAGCAGCTCCGGCAGCGCCGGGCCGAGCACGTTCAGCACCGCCTGGGAGGCCTGGCGCGTGGCCTGAGGCGCACTCTGCTTGGACAGCGCCTCCATCGTCTGCTTGACCGTGTCCTGCCAGTTCTGGGGAAGCTTGCCCGCGGCGCGCCGCTGCAGCTCCAGGGCCAGGTCCGGGAAGGCCTGCGCATAGCGGCCCATCAGCTGCTGCCACTGCGCCTCGAGGGCCGCACCCTCCTTGCGGTGGTCCCAGGCGGCGCGGATGTCATCCGGCACGACGAACGGCGGGTACGACCAGCCCAGTTGCCTGCGCGCCGCGGCAACTTCCTCGACCCCGAGCGCCTCCCCGTGCGCCTCCTTGGTGCCCTGTTTGTCCGGCGCACCAAAGCCGATGATCGTCTTGCAGCAGATCAGCGACGGACGCTTGTCCTCGGCGCGCGCCGCGCGCAGCGCCTTCTCGACCGAGCCCGCATCCAGGCCATCGACGTCGGCAACCACGTGCCAGCCATACGCGGCAAACCGCGCCGGGGTGTCGTCCGTGAACCAGCCCACGACCTTGCCGTCGATGGAGATGCCATTGTCGTCATAGAAGACGATGAGCTTGCCCAGGCCCAGGGTGCCCGCCAGCGAGCAGGCCTCGTGGGAGATTCCCTCCATGAGGCAGCCATCGCCGCAGAACGCATAGGTGTAGTGATCGACGACCTTGAAGCCCGGGCGGTTGAACTCATTGCCGAGCAGCCTCTCCGCGAGCGCCATGCCGACCGCGTTCGCCAGCCCCTGGCCGAGCGGGCCGGTCGTGGTCTCGATACCCAGCGGCGGGTCATGCTCGGGGTGGCCCGGGGTCTTGCTGCCCAGCTGCCGGAACGCCTGCAGGTCCTCGATGGTGAGCGGGTAGCCGGTCAGATACAGCAGTGAATACAGCAGCATCGAGCCGTGCCCGTTGGACAGCACGAAGCGGTCGCGATCGATCCAGCGCGGGTTGGCCGGGTTGTGCCTGAGGTAACCCCGCCACAGCACCTGGGCGATGTCGGCCATGCCCATCGGCATGCCCGGGTGGCCGGAGTTCGCCCGTTGCACGGCGTCCATGGACAGTGCGCGGATGGCGTTGGCAAGTTCGCGAGGCGTGCTCATGCGGGCTCTTTTGAGCGGCCGCGCAGGCCGCGTTGCAGTACACCGGGACGTCAGCTGCAGCACGCGCGCAAGCGCCACGCGCCGTCAGGGGGCGCGCATTCTCCCGCAGTCGCGCCCGATGCTCAATCACAGGGGCGGGACGTGCCGCCCGCGGCGCGCCCGGGCGGCCTGGCGCAAGCTTCCAACCTGCCCAAGCTCAAGCCGGCAAGTACCCGGCGCCGGGCGACTTAAGTTCCCGCGCAGAGGCGACTGAGCACGTGCCTGTTTCACATTATTGGCCGCGCGGAGCGGTACCGGGTCAAACCGGCGCCGCAGGAGGGTTCGTGCGGGGGACGTGGTTCACTGCAGGCGCGGAAAAGGCTCTGCTAACCTTTCCACCATGAGCGTGGTACGCCTGACACATTTCACCGACCCGCACCTGTACGGCGGCGAGCAGGAGGCCCTGCGCGGCGTACCCACGCTGCCCGCGCTGCGGGCTGCCCTGGCACACGCGCAGCGGCGCGACTGGCCCCCCAGCGCCGTGCTGGTCACCGGTGACCTGGTGCAGGACGACCCGGCCGGGTACCCGCACTTCCGCCAGGTATTCGGCGGCCTGGGCGTGCCGGTGCTGTGCCTGCCCGGCAATCATGACGAGCCGCGTGCAATGAAGCGTGAGCTGGCCCGCGACCCGTTCGTGCTCGGCGGCTTCGTGGACATGGGCCGCTGGCGCATCGTGCTGCTGGACAGCTGCATACCCGGGGCGGCGAGCGGGGCCCTGAGTGCCGTGGAACTGGAACGACTCGACCACGCCCTCGCCACTGCCGAGGGGCGCCATTGCATGGTCTGCCTGCACCACCACCCGGTGCTGATGGCCAGCCGCTGGCTGGATCGGGTAGGACTCACCAACGCCGCCGAATTCCTGCACACTCTGGATGCGTACCGCAACGTGCGGGCCGTGGTGTGGGGACACGTGCACCAGGCGTATGACGGCCTGCGCAAGGGCGTGCGGTTTCTCGCCACACCCTCCACGTGCGCGCAGTTCCTGCCCAATGCCGATGATTTCGCGATCGATCCGCGGCCACCAGCGTTCCGCACCCTGGAACTGCGCGCGGACGGATCGCTGCTGACGGAGGTCGTGTGGGTCGAACAACATCGCGGTGGTACCTCGCACTCAGCCTCTTCGGCTGCCTAGGCGCACACGCCGCCGCGCCGGTCTGGGCCATCCACGGAGCGCACAACACCGTCTACCTGGCCGGCTCGGTCCACGCTCTGGCGCAGAACGACTCGGCGCTGCCGGCGGCCTTCGACCGCGCCTACCGCGACTCGACCAGGGTCGTGATGGAGATAGATCTCGCCAAGCTCGACCCCGTGGAGGCCGGCAGCTGGATGGCCGAGCACGGCACCCTGCCAGCGGGTACGCACCTGCGCAGCCTCGTGGGTGAGCAGACCTACGCGCGGGTCACGACGGCGGCCACGCAGTTCGGCTTCCCGATCATCGCGCTCGACCACCAGACTCCCTGGCTGGTGGGCATCGAGCTCACCGAGCACGCCTACGAACATGCCGGCTACAGCGGTGAACGCGGCGTGGAGGAACAGCTGGTCACGCGGTTGCAGGCGGACGGCAAGGCCAGCGCCGGACTGGAAACCGTGCAGGAGCAGCTCAAGGGACTCGCCGAGCTTTCCGACGAGGACCAGGTGCGCCTGCTCGAGCAGAGCCTGGACGACCTTAAGGACCTGCAGGGGGAGATGCGGGATGTCGTGGCGGCGTGGCGCCGCGGGGATGCCAGTCGGCTGGCCGCCCTGCTGTCGAGCGAATATGAGGCCTTCCCGGCCCTGTACCGTCCGCTGGTGACCGTGCGCAACGAACACTGGCTGCCGCAGATCGAGGCGCTGCTCAAGGGCAGCGACAATGTCATGGTGGTCGTCGGTTCGCTGCACCTGGTGGGCAAGGGCGGCTTGCTCGAGCTGCTGCACCGGGACGGCTACACCGCCACGCAGCTGAACTGACTACGCTCCCCCGCTAGGAGGCTCGTTTCCTGCGGACATGGTAGAGGCGCCACAGCGGCACGGCGAGCACGAACGTCCAGCCGAGCACCAGCCAGCCGACGAAACCGTCGTAACGGCTCAGCAGGAATCCAAAGGGGGCATCGCGGCGCGGCATGGCCAGCTCGTGGGTCACGAGCATCACCCACACCCAGCCGGCGTGCAGCCCGACGCACGCGGCGATGTTGCCCGTGGCCGTGCGCACCATCCCCAGCAGGATACCGACCGCGAACAGCGCGACGAACGCGTCCGCGTTCTGCAGCGGCGAGGCAAAGGCATGCAACGTGCCCGCCACCAGCAGCAGGCCGCTGCCCGCGGTGACCTGCTCGGGCGCGATGTGGTAGCTGGCAAAGAAGTGCGTGGCCGTGAACACCAGGGCGGTGAGGATCACGGCCATGCGCACGCCCGACTCACGCGCAACACCGGCATACATGGCCCCCCGCAGGCAGCTTTCCTCGATGAAGGCGATGGCAAGGGCGCTGAGCAACGCCCGCCCCATGATCTTGCGGAACGCCCCGCCCGCCATGCCGGCCGTACGGCTCCAGTCGAGCAGCCCCAGCAACTGCATCACCGCAACGATGGCCAGCATCAGCACGATTCCCAGCACCAGGGCGAGCGCTGCCTCGCGGAGGAACTCGGCGCGCCGCACTCCGTAACCCAGGCTCGCCCGATCAGCCAGGCCAAGCCGGCGCGCGCCAAGAACAAACCCCACCAGCACCGCGAGCATCGCGATGCGCGCGCCGATGCGGTGGAACGGGAAATCAAAATGCGGATGCAGCAACAGCCACGCCGGATAGGTGAAGGCGGCCATCGCCGCCAGCGCCAGTGCCATCAGGAAGACGAACCACAGGAAGACCCGCACCGCTAGCTCACCTGCAGCGCCGGCCAGCGATGACTTACGCAGGCAGCCACGTCTATTCCCCCAGCAGCCCGCGCCACTGCGCGGCGACCGTGGCCAGACGAAAGCGCGGGTCGGGCGCGACCTGCGGTCGGGCACCCGAGCGCCACAGGCTGATGCGCTCCACAAACTCATCGAACAGTCCGCCCGCGGCGGCCAGCCGCGCCGGTACACGGCGCAGGCCCGGGGGCAGCCTGCGCAGCGCAGATTCGTATACCCGGTAACCGGTCTTCAGCGGCAGCACTTCGCGCGGATCACCCAGCACCTCGAGTGCCGCGCCGCAGTCCACCGTCAGCACCGGGGTGCCGAGGGCGTGTGATTCGGCAAACACCAGGCCGAAGGTCTCGGGAATGGTGAAATTAGGGAAAAAAGTGCACAGCGCGCCGCGCACTTCGGCGTGCACGCGGGCCTGTGGCAACGCACCGAGGAACTGCACGCCTGCGCGGCGCGTGGCGCGATCCGCCTTGTAACCGGGGTTGGCCACCACCAGGCGCAGCCGCGGCATGGCCCGCTGCAGCGCGCCGAAAGCATCCATCGTGAACCCCAGCCCCTTGTTGGGTGAGGAGAAGAACACGAGCTTGTCCGGATCCACGGGCGTGCCATCCGGCACGAGGGCATCGTCCACCGGGTTGTAGATCGTGAGCGCGCGCACCTGCGGGACCACGCCGATGCGCTCGAGCACTGCCGCGACGCCGCGCCGCTGCGAGTCCGAGACACACACGACGGTCACCGCCATCTCGCGCAGCACAGCTGCCGTGGCCGCCAGGCGTCGCGCACGCTTGGAGCCGGGATTCAGCTGGTCGTGCAGCCACAGGCAGACCCTGGCCTGCGGAAACAGTTCGCGTATCAACGGCAGCGCACGCGACTCACGGACCAGCACGACGTTGCGGATGCCATCCAGCTTCCGCGGTACCCGGTAGCGACCCTCATCCGTGGTGCGGTTGTGTTGCATCACGTAAGCGTCCATAGCGTCGGCGATGCGCGTAACAGTCGCCTCCGTGCCGCCCGTGGCGCGCTCCGCGAGCGTGCGCGTGTCATAGGGCTGCCGACACACCGGATCGAAGAACAGCAGCGAACTCATTCGCGCTATTCTAAGCGCGATCCTGGCCGGATGGACGGGGCGGCGTGGCGAGCCTGAGCAAGCTGTCGGCGTGCATTATCACCTTCAACGAGGCGGACCGCATCGAGGCGTGCCTGCGCTCGCTGGAATTCTGCGACGAGATCATCGTCGTCGACTCGCACTCCACCGATGCCACGCGCGAACTCAGCGCCGCGCTGGGCGCCCGCGTCATCGAGCGTGACTGGCCCGGCTACCGCTCGCAGAAGCAGTTCGCGGTCGATATCGCCGGCAATGACTGGGTGCTGTGCCTGGATGCCGACGAACGCGTTACCGGCGCACTGCGCGCCGAAATCGTGGCGCTGCGGTCGCAGGGCTTTCCCGCGGCGGCCGGGTGGTCCGTGCCGCGCATCACCGATTACTTCGGCAGGTTCCTGCGTCACGGCAACGCCTACCCGGACCGCCTGGTGCGCCTGTTCGACCGCCGGCGCGGCGGCTGGCGCGGCGACGAGATCCACGAGAATACCCGCATCGACGGGCCGGTGCGGCGGCTGAGCGGTCATCTCGAGCACTATTCCTACCGCAGCCTCAGCGATCACCTCAACCGCATGCAGCGTTACGCGGACCTCATGGCGCAGGCCATGTACGCGCGCGGGCGGCGCTGCGGCCTCGCGCCGGTCCTGCTCAATCCGCTGTGGCGCTTCGTGCGCGGCTACCTGCTGCGCCTGGGATTCCTGGATGGCTGGCGCGGGCTGGTGTTCGCGCTGATCGAGGCCAACTACGTGCGCCGCAAGTACCTCGGCCTATTCATCCGCAGCCGCGGGCTGCCGGGTTGACCACGCCGCCACCTGGGCAAGACGCCGCAGCGGGTCATCCAGCTCCAGCAGCTCGAGCTTCTCGTCCGCCTCAAGCGGCAGCACCTCCGCCCAGCGGTTGGCCACCCAGCCGGCATTCTCGTAGTCAGCAGCGACGTACGCGTAGCCACCCCCGAGTCTCGGCAGCAGATCGCGCAGCAGGTCGGCGAGGTGCGCCAGTTCCAGCGGCAATGGGCACGCCGCATCCTCCGCCAGCAACTCGACTTCCCCGACATTGAGCCCGTCGTCCTGCCGGCCGCGGCCGTGCAGCCGGAAGCGCTGCCCGCCGATGCAGGTGATGCCGAGCAGGCCGTCGGGCAGCGGATCAAAATCCACCAGCCGGGCGGTGGTGCCGATGCTGGCGATGGTGTCCGCGACCCCCGCCTCTGCGCCCTCGATGATCAGCACCACCCCGAACTCGCCTTGTTCGCGGAAGCAACGCCGCACCATGTCCAGGTAGCGCGGCTCGAAGATCCGCAGCGCCAGCGGACCTCCCGGGAACAGCACGGTGTGCAGCGGGAACAGCGGCAGTGTGCTTAGGGCCACGGCACTACCGTCCGGCGCCCAGGGCGGCGAGCAGCTTGCCGTGCAGTCCACCGAAGCCTCCGTTGCTCATGACCAGCACGTGGTCCCCGGGGCGCGCCGCGGCCGCCAGCTCCCTGGCCAGCGTGTCAATCTCGCCGCTCACGTGCCCGCGCGCTCCGAGCGAGCCTGCGACGGCGGTGATGTCCCAGCCCAGATCGGCCGGTGCGTACAACCACACCTGGTCGGCGCCGGCGAGCGAGGGACCGAGGGTGTGCTGGTGGACGCCCATGCGCATAGTGTGCGAGCGCGGCTCGAGCACCGCGATCAGGCGTGCAGCGCCGATGCGCTTGCGCAGCCCGTCAATCGTGGTGGCAATGGCCGTCGGATGGTGTGCAAAGTCGTCGTATACGCGCACGCCGCGCACCTCGCCGCGCAGCTGCATGCGGCGCGCGATGCCCTTGAACTGCGCGAGCGCCTCTATGGAGCGCGCCACCTGCACGCCGGCGTGCCGCGCTGCCGCGATCGCGGCCAGGGCGTTTTCCATGTTATGCGCGCCAATCAGCGACCAGTCCACCGTGCCGCGCGGCTGCCCGCCCTCCAAGACCTCGAAGCTTGAGAAATCGGACTTGCCCTTGGCGCTCCACAGGGCATCCGGGCTGGGCGCGCGCGCGAAGCCCTCCAGGGGCGTCCAGCAGCCCATCTCCAGGGTCGCCTTGAGCAAGGCATCGGCGGCGTTCCAGACGATGCGCCCACTGCCCGGCACGGTCCGTACCAGGTGATGGAACTGCCGCTGGATGGAGGCAATGTCGGGATAGATGTCCGCGTGGTCGAACTCGAGGTTGTTCAGGACCACGGTGCGCGGCCGGTAGTGGACGAACTTGGCGCGTTTGTCGAAAAAGGCCGTGTCGTATTCATCCGCCTCGATGACGAAGAACGGCGCGGCGCCCAGGCGCGCGCTGAGGCCGAAATTCTCGGGCACGCCACCGATGAGGAAGCCGGGATTGAGCCCGGCATGCTCCAGGATCCAGGCCAGCAGCGAGGACGTGGTGGTCTTGCCGTGGGTGCCGGCCACCGCCAGCACCCAGCGCTCCCTGAGGACCTCGCGCGCTAACCACTCCGGTCCGGACAGGTACGGGATGCGGCTCTCGAGCAGCGCCTCGATGACCGGCTGGCCACGCGTCATGACATTGCCGACCACCACGACATCCGGCGCGGGCTTGAGCTGGGAGGCCTCGAAGCCCTCGGTCACCTGTATACCGAGTCCCTCCAGCTGCGTACTCATCGGCGGGTAGACGTTGCGATCCGAACCGGTCACGCGGAATCCGGCGGCGCGCGCAATCGCGGCAACACCACCCATGAATGTGCCGCAGACCCCGAGAATGTGTACGTGCATCGTTTGCGTTCAGTTCTTGGCGGGGACGAGTAGCGTCATTTGCAGCAGCTGATCCGCGAGCGTCTGCACGATCACCAGTGCGACACTGGCACCGATCGAGCACTCCAGCGCGGCGCTGACGATGCGGCTGTTGGCGGCGACCAGCCACACCAGGAGCACCAGGCCGGCGGCCAACACAGGTCCCTGCAACACCGGGTCTGCATGCACGCGTTGCGCCAGCCACTGCAATACTATCAGCAGCGGCGCGAGCAACAGTTGATAGCCGAACACGGCCGTGGCGGTCTGCACGGTGCGCTCCGGACGCCCCGCGACCCGCAGCAGCAACGCGTTCCAGAGCAGCAGGAAGGCGACATCCACGAGCAGCAGTGCCGGCCAGTCCCGCGCTGGCGGGAACACGCTGCTGACCAGGCAGTTGACCGCCACGTAGGCGGCAACGGTGAGCAGGAGCAGCAGCCCGGAGGCGGGCAGGTCCTGCGGACCGCGGCGCATGAGCGAGATCTGCGCGAAAAGCTTGAGAACCTCCCCCATGGCTATCGGTACCGGCGGCTCCCTCGCATAATGCCCGCCAGATTGTACAGAGCATCGTTGTCGCAGTTGCAGCCGATCATCACCACCACCCCGGACCTCAGCGAACTGGCCGCGCGACTGGGTGACCAGCCACGCGTGGGCCTGGATACCGAGTTTCTCCGCGAACGTACCTACCGGGCGCAGCTGTGCCTGCTGCAGGTCTCGGCCGTGGACCTGGCCGCCTGCGTCGACCCGCTGGCGCTGCCGGAACTGGGGGCGCTGGCTGCGGTCCTCACTTCCCCCGCGGTCGTGAAGGTAATGCATGCGTCGCGGCAGGACCTGGAGGTGCTGCTGCCCGCAGCGGGGCTCGTACGCCCGGTATTCGACACGCAGATCGCCGCCAGTCTCACCGGCCTGCCCGCACAAATCGGCTATGCGGAACTGGTGCGGCGCCTGCTCGGGCATGAGCTGCCCAAGGCGCACACGCGTACCGACTGGTCGCGGCGCCCGCTCTCGGCTGAACAGATCCACTACGCGCTTGATGACGTGCACTACCTGCTGCCGCTTGCTGAGCAGCTGCAGGAGCAGGTCCGTGCGCTGGGGCGATCGCAGTGGCTGGAGGAAGAACTGCGCAACCTTGAGGATCCTGCCGGGCTGACCATCAACCCGGAGGACGCCTGGCAGCGCCTCAGGGGGCTGAACAACCTCGACCCGGCGCGTGCGCGCCTGGCCCGCCAACTTGCCGCCTGGCGCGAGCGCAGCGCGATCGAGCACAACCGGCCGCGGGGATGGATCCTGGAGGAAGCGGTGCTGCGCGAGATGATCACGCAGGTGCCAAGGACGCTGCAGGCCCTGGAGGCAATCCCCGGCATGCCTCCCGGGCTCGCCAAGCGCCGCGGCGCGGAGCTGCTGGCCTGTATTGACGCCGCAGAGGTTCCGGAGCCAACCCCGCCGCTACCGCCGCGCACGCGTCCGGATCCGGTCAAGACCGCCCTGGTGAAGCACCTCGCGGGAATCATCCAGTCCGTGGCGACCGAGCTGAACGTGGTGCCGGAGCTGCTCGCCACCCGGCGCGACCTCGAGCAGCTGGCTGACGGCAACCAGGACGCCGGAGTGCTCAGCGGCTGGCGCCGCAGCGTGTTGGGGGAGCGGCTGCTGGCGGCGCTCTAGCGAGCGCCGTCCCAGGTCAGCGGCGTTTGCGGCTGCCGGTGACGGCGCGCTTGGCCGCCGGGCGCGGCACCCGGGCGCGCGCCGCGGCCCGCACCTTGCGCGCCGCGGCAGGCTTGCGCTTGGCGGCGGCTCGCGCCGGCCGGGACTTCAAAGGCTTTGACTTGCGCGTTGCCTTACCCGCGGCCTGCTTGGCCGCCACCTTCGTGACCTTGGCCGCCTTCTTCTTGGGAGCCGTGCGCAGCTCAGGCACCCCCAGGGCCTTGGCTAGCCGGCGCGTAACCGCGTCCACATCGCCTTCGGCGTCGATCACGCGCAGCAGGCCGCGCGCCCGGTAGAAATCAATCAGTGGCCGGGTCTTCTCGTCATACACCCGCAGGCGCTCGGCGACGGTCGCCTCGTTGTCATCCGGGCGCTGCACCAGGCGGTGCGGCTGGCCGGTCTTGGGGCACAGCGCGGTGCCCGGTCGCGGGGGAGAGGTGAGGAGGTTGAATACGCGCCCGCAGTCAGGGCAGGTGCGCCGCCCGGAGATGCGCCTGACCAGCTCCCCGTAGTCCACCTCCAGCTGTACCACCGCGTCCAGCGGGCGCTTGAGCGCCTCGAGCAGGTGGTCCAGCGCGTGGGCCTGGGCCAGGTTGCGCGGGAAGCCGTCCAGGATGAAGCCACGGCGCGTGTCAGGCTCCGCCACGCGCTCGCGGATCATGCCGAGCACCAGGGAGTCATCCACCAGCCGGCCGCCTTCCATAGCCTCGCGGGCCTGGCGGCCGAGCTCGGTCCCCCGGGCCACGGCCGAACGCAGCAGGTCACCGGTGGAGATCTGCGGGATATGCACCCGCTCCACCAGCCGCTGTGACTGAGTACCCTTACCCGAACCGGGCGCGCCCAACAGGACAATGCGCATGTTTGTGCACTACGAATCCGCTGCCGCTGGCAGCACAAAGGTGCGCCACGTTACCGGCCGCTCCGGGAGAGGTCAAACGGCCACCGGCGCCCGGCTCCTGGCCTGCGCAAGCCATCCCCCGTGCGCTATTCTTCCCGCCCCCGCCAACCGCCGCGCGCGCCCCCCCATGAAAAAGACTGCGTCCAGGAACGCCTTCTATGCCCAGTCCGGTGGCGTCTCGGCGGTTATCAACGCCTCGGCTTGCGGGGTCATCGAGACGGCGCTGCGCTCCAGGCACATCGACAAGGTCTATGCCGGCCGGCACGGCATCATCGGCGCCCTGACCGAGGACCTGATCGACTGCGGCCGCGAGAGCGCCGCCACCATCCGCGGTCTGCGCCATACCCCGGCCGGCGCCTTCGGCTCCGCGCGGTTCAAACTCAAGGGGCTCGACCAGAACCGCGCCGAATATGAGCGGCTCATCGAGGTATTCCGCGCCCACAACATCGGCTACTTCTTCTACAACGGCGGCAACGACTCGATGGACACCGCCCACAAGGTGTCGCAGATCGGGGAGGCGCTGGGTTACCCGATCACCTGCGTCGGCGTGCCGAAGACGGTGGACAACGACCTTCCGCACACCGATTGCTGCCCCGGCTTCGGGTCGGTCGCCAAGTACGTGGCGGTTTCGACGCGCGAAGCCTCGATGGATGTCGCCTCCATGGCGCGCACCTCCACGAAGGTGTTCGTGCTGGAGGTGATGGGCCGGCACGCCGGCTGGATCGCCGCCGCCGCCGGGCTTGCCGGACGCGGCGCGGACGAGACACCGCACGTCATCCTCTTTCCCGAGGTGGCCTTTGACCGGCAGCGCTTCCTGGACCGCGTGCGGCAGTGCGTGACCGACTTCGGTTACTGCGTGATCGTGGTTTCCGAGGGCGCCGCCTATGCGGACGGCAAGTTCCTCGCCGATGCGGGCACGCGCGACGCCTTCGGGCACACGCAGCTGGGCGGCGTGGGGCCGGTGGTTGCCAACATGGTGCGCGAGGCGCACGGCTACAAGTACCACTGGGCGGTGGCCGACTACCTGCAGCGCTCGGCGCGCCACATCGCCTCCAAGGTCGATGCCGACCAGGCCTACGCGGTGGGCAAGGCTGCCGTGGAATGCGCGCTCAGGGGGATGAACGCGGTGATGCCCACCATCGTACGCAAGTCCTCCAAGCCGTACCGCTGGGTGATCGGGCACATCCCGCTCGCCGAGGTCGCCAACAAGGAAAAGAAGCTCCCGGGCGACTACATCCGCGACGACGGCTTCGGCATCACCGCCGCCTGCCGCCGCTATCTGGAGCCGCTGATATCCGGTGAGGCCTATCCGCCGTACCGCAACGGGCTGCCGGACTACGTTCACATCAAGGGCGTCGCGGTGCGGCGCAAGCTCAAGGGCGACTTCAAGATCTAGCAATCGTAGCGGCTGATCGCCGCAGCGGTTCCGGCCTGCGCGCTTAACAGAAGACGACGGCACCGCCGGCGGCCCTTTGCCGCAGGGCGGCAAAACCGCCGCGATTGCCCGCCAGCCCCGCCCCCGGGCGCCGGCGTCGCCTGACAGGCCCGGCGCGGGAGGCCGCAGGGACCGCGTGCGGCCCTACTCCCCCCGGACGGGGTCCGGGCATGGTTGGCGTGCTATAGTTCGCGGCCTTTTTTGGGGGAGATTTCCGGATGGAATTGAGCAGTTGGCTGTGGGTCGCGATTGCGGCCGGCGTCCTCGCCGTCATCTACGGCGTGTTTTCCATGAGCGCCATTTTGCGCCTGTCCCCGGGCAACGCCCGGATGCAGGAGATCGCGGCGGCCATCCAGGCCGGCGCCAAGGCCTACCTCAACCGCCAGTACTCGACCATCCTCGTGGTAGGGGTCGTGCTGTTCCTGGCCATCGGCTTCTCCGCGCTTGGCTGGCCCACGGCCGGGGGCTTTCTGGTCGGGGCCGTGCTCTCCGGCCTCACCGGCTACATCGGCATGAACATCTCGGTGCGCGCCAACGTGCGCACGGCGCAGGCGGCCACCAACGGGCTTAACGCTGCGCTCAGCGTCGCCTTCCGGGGTGGCGCCATCACCGGCATGCTGGTTGTGGGCCTGGGCCTGATCGGCGTCGCCGGTTACTACGCCGTGCTGCGCAACTACACCTCCATCGGCCCGGACGCCTCGCTGCACGCACTGGTCGGACTTGCCTTCGGTGGCTCGCTGATCTCCATTTTCGCGCGCCTCGGCGGCGGCATCTTCACCAAGGGTGCGGACGTCGGTGCCGACCTGGTGGGCAAGGTCGAGGCCGGGATCCCCGAGGACGACCCGCGCAACCCGGCAGTGATCGCCGACAACGTCGGTGACAACGTCGGCGACTGCGCCGGCATGGCGGCTGACCTGTTCGAGACCTACGCGGTCACCCTGGTCGCGACCATGCTGCTGGGCGGGCTGCTGTTCGCCAAGGACGGCGCTACCGCCTCCTTCGCCGCGGTGATCTATCCGCTCGCGCTGGGAGCCGCCTCCATCGTCTCCTCGATCATCGGCACGTTCTTCGTCTCCGCCCGTGAAGGCGGCAAGATCATGAACGCGCTGTACAAGGGCGTGATCGTCTCGGCGCTGGTCTCCGCGGTTGCCTTCTACTTCATCACGCAGAAGATCATGCCGGGCAACTCGGCGCTGTTCTACTGCACGCTCATCGGTCTCGGGCTGACGGCGGCGATGATCATGATTACCGAGTACTACACCGCGACCGAGTACGGCCCGGTGCGCAAGGTGGCCGCCGCCTCGCAGACCGGGCATGCAACCAACATCATCGCCGGCCTGGGCGTGTCGATGAAGTCCACGGCACTGCCGGTGATCGCGGTGTGCCTGGCGATCTGGGGCTCCTACACGCTGGACGGCTTGTACGGGATCGCGATCGCCGCCACGGCGATGCTGTCGATGACCGGCATGATCGTCGCCCTGGATGCCTACGGGCCCATCACCGACAACGCCGGCGGTATCGCCGAGATGGCCGGCCTGCCGAAGTCGGTACGCGACATCACCGATCCGCTGGACGCGGTGGGCAACACCACCAAGGCGGTGACCAAGGGCTACGCGATCGGCTCGGCGGGACTTGCCGCGCTCGTGCTGTTCGCCGATTACACCCACAACCTCGAGGCGGCCGGCAAGATTGCCGTGTTCTCGCTGTCCGACCCGGCGGTCATCATCGGTCTGTTCATCGGCGGCCTGGTGCCCTACCTCTTCGCCGCCATGGCGATGGAGGCGGTGGGCCGTGCCGCGGGCGCGGTGGTCACGGAAGTGCGGCGCCAGTTCCGCGAGATCAAGGGAATCATGGCCGGCACCGAGAAGCCGGATTACTCCCGCGCGGTGGACCTGCTCACGCGCTCGGCTATCCGCGAGATGATCGTCCCCTCGCTGCTGCCGATCCTGGTGCCGATCGTGCTGGTCGTGGTGATGACCATGCTCATGGGACCCGGGGCCGGTGTGCGCGCCCTCGGCGGCCTGCTGATCGGCACCATCGTGACCGGTCTGTTCGTCGCCATCTCCATGACCACCGGCGGCGGCGCCTGGGACAACGCCAAGAAGTACATCGAGGAAGGTAACTTCGGCGGCAAGGGTTCGGAGGCCCACAAGGCGGCCGTTACCGGGGATACCGTCGGTGACCCGTACAAGGACACCGCGGGCCCGGCCATCAACCCGTTGATCAAGATCATCAACATTGTCGCGCTGCTGCTGGTGCCGCTGCTGTAAGGCTGCGGCAATGCGCACCCGCGACTGACAGTGCGGAGGTTCGGGACGTGAAGACGGAAGAGCATTTCCCGGTCGAGAAGTCAGACGAAGAGTGGCGGCGCGAGCTGCCAGCGGACGCTTACAAGGTGCTGCGCGCTCACGGAACCGAGCGCGCCGGCACCAGCCCGCTGAACGATGAGCATCGTGCCGGCATGTTCCGTTGCGCGGCCTGCGGGCAGGAACTGTTCTCCTCGGACACCAAGTTCGACAGCGGCAGTGGCTGGCCGAGCTTTTTCAAGCCGCTGCCTCAGGCGGTCGGCACTTCGGTGGACAAGAGCCTGCTGATGCAGCGCACCGAGGTGCACTGCGCGCGCTGCGGCAGCCACCTCGGGCACGTCTTCCCGGACGGACCGCGCCCCACGGGCGAGCGCTACTGCATGAACGGCGTGGCGCTGAAGTTCGAGCCGAAGGGCTGACCGGCCGGTGCCGGCGTCACCGGACGCCGCCCCCGCAGCGGTGCCGACTCAGGTTACGGGCGATGGGCCCGCTGTCCACGCGGTGAGGGGTCCGGGTGCGCAGCGCTACCTGGCGCCTGAACCACCGCTGCGCTTGGGGTCCAGCTAGCCGGTCGCGCGCCTCCGCAGGCGCTGCGCGCCGGCTCAGGCTGCCAGCTGCAGTGGTTGCGGCCGCCCGACCGCGTAGCCCTGCAGGAAGTCCACGCCGATCTTGCGGGCCGCCTCGACCGCGGCAGTGTCCTCGACCTGCTCGGCGATCACCCTGAAGTTCAGCGTGCGTGCGAGCTTGATCATCGCCGTCACCATCGCCTGATTAACGGTGTCGCGGGCGAGGTTGCGCATGAACGAACCGTCGATCTTCAGGTAATCCAGTGGCAAGGTCTTGAGGTTCGAGAAGGAGCCGACGCCGGAACCGAAATCATCCAGCGCAAACTGGCACCCCATCCCGTGCAGCACGCCGACGAAGCGGCGTGCGTGTTCGAGGTTGGCGATCACGGCGCTCTCGGTGATCTCGAAGCACACCTGCGCCGGGGCCGCCCCGGTGCTGTCGAAGCACTCCACCACGAACTCCAGGAACTGGGTATCGCCGAGCGTCTGGCCGGAGATGTTGATCGCGACGCTGCGGTTCTCCGGTACCGCGATGGCGCCGCGCCCCAAGGCCGCGAGCGTCGTCTGCACGACCCAGCGATCGACCAGCCCCATCAGGCGGTAGCGCTCTGCGGCACGCATGAAGTCAGCCGGGGCGAGTTCGTTGCCCGCCTCGTCCTGCAGGCGGATGAGCACCTCCATGGCGGGGCCACCCTCGGCCTCGTGGGCCGGCACGATCACCTGGTGGTAGAGGTGGAAGCGGTTGTCCTTCAGCGCGCTCTGCAGGCGCTGCAGCCACTGGATCTCGCCGGTGTGGCGCGCGTGCGCCTCATCGCGCGCCGAGTACACCACCACGCGGCCCGAGCCCTGCTTCTTGGCGACGTAGCAGGCGGTGTCCGCCGCTGCCAGCAGTTCCTCGATGTTGCCGCTCTCGCGCGAGATCTCAACCAGGCCGACCGAGACGCCGATGTTGAAGATCTTGTCCTTCCAGACGAAGCGATAGTCGTTCACCGCGCGGCACAGGTCATCGGCGATCTGCCGCGCCTTGTCGAGCGGGCACCCGATGAGCAGCGTGCCGAACTCATCACCGCCCAGGCGTCCGACGGTATCGCTGTCGCGCACCGCATCGCGCAGCAGCTTGGCGACCTCGCGCAGCATGCTGTCGCCGGCCAGGTGGCCGCTGGTGTCGTTCACCAGCTTGAAGCGGTCCAGGTCGAGATAGCACAGCACGTGCTGCCCGTCGCCGCGGTGACCGCTGCCGATCGCCTCCTCCAGACGCCGTTCGAATTCGCGCCGGTTCACCAGGCCGGTGAGCGCATCGTGGGTGGCCTGGTAGGACATCTGGCGCGCCAGGCCGCGCAGCTCGCTGATATCGTGCAGCATCACGACCGCACCGATCAGCTCCTTGGCGGCGTTGCGCACCGGAGCGGCCGACAACTCGATGGAGCGCTCGTTGCCATTGGCGCGCGCGAGCAGCATGGCGCGGCGGCTGAGGTTGACCGGCGAGCCGCTGGTGAGCGCCTGGCGCACCGGGTCGCCCAGGATGCGCCGCTCGGTTTCGTCCACCAGGCTGACGATGTCCTCGAGCAGTTTGCCGGCTGCCGCCCCTGCCTCGGTGCCGGTAAGCTGCTCGGCGGCGGCGTTCATGAACGTGATGTGCCCGTCCTTGTCCGTCGTGATGATGGCCTCGGCCAGGGCCTGCAGGGCCAACAGCTGCGGCTCCAGGGCCACGCTGTCGGCCGGCACACGCAGTGCCTGCACGGTCTGGGTGGGGATGATCTCGACACCGGTGATCAGCAGCGCAGCCTCCCCGTCGTAGTCGACGGGGGTCGAGGCGATCTCCAGCCGGCTCACCTGCGCCTGCAGGCCCACCATGTCGATCTCGTAGCGCTCGGCCGCCGGCTCCCCGGCCAGGCGCCGCGCGATGTTCTCGCCGACGAGTTCCGCGTACTCCGGGGGCACCAGGTCCGCCAGGCGCCGCCCGATGAGCTCGAGCCGGTCGACTCCCACGAAGCTGGCAAACTGGCGGTTGGCGTACAGGATGACTTCGCGGTGCACCAGCACCGCCTCGTGGATGCGGTCACCGAGCTCGGCAAACAGCTTCGGCGTCTCGGTCACCTCGCGCTCGGAGACCGAGCCGGCACGGGTCAGCAGGTGGTTGACCGCCGTGACCAGCGTGGCCACCTCGGGCTTGTCGCTGTTGATGTCGATCCGCCCGCTCAGGCGCCCGCCAATGGCGATCCGCTGCAGCTGCTGGGTCAGCTCCCGTATGCTCTGCATGTCGCGACGCTGCAACGCATAGAGCAGGAGAACCAGAGCGGCGATGAGCGCGAACAGGAGGCACAACAGCCCGATGATCGACATCTACCTTCTTCTTAGCCTTGCACGTGGGTTTCCCGCGCGCTTCTGCGGCACTCTAATTGGACTTGTCGTGCCTTCAGAATACGGACGCCCGAAGCATAACGCAGGGCAGACCACGTCCCGTCGGTATTTCACCATATCTCGTCGCATGAACGCTTGGCATGGGGGCGGAAAAGCCGTAACTTCTCGGGCCTTTTCAGGGACAGCGCAATAAGTCCAATTGGAGCAGCGTACGGATGCAAACCGCGACCGCCAGTGAGCAGATGATCGAGCAGCAGGTGCGCGCCTGGGAGGTCCTCGATGCGCGTGTCCTCGAGGCCATGCGCAAGGCACCGCGGGAGCTGTTCGTCCCGCAGAGCCAGCGCTACCGCGCCTATGCCGACGCCGAGGTACCGCTGGCACACGGCCAGCACATGTTGCGTCCGAGTGTCGCGGGCCGGGTACTCCAGGCGTTGCTGCCACAGCCATCCGAGAAGGTGCTGGAGATCGGCGCCGGCAGCGGCTACGTCACGGCCTGCCTGGCCTTGCTGGCCAGCGATGTGAACTCGGTGGAGCTCTACCCTGACCTGGCCGAGACCGCGCGTGCCAACCTTGCCTCGCTGGGCCTGCGCAACACCGAGGTGCTCGAGACCGATGCCCTGCGCATGCAAGGCGGCGCCGATTACGCTGCCATCGCGGTGACCGCCGCGCTGCCGATCTACGACACGCGCTTTGAGCGCATGCTCGCCGTCGGCGGGCGGCTGTTCATCGTGGTCGGCGAAGCTCCGGCGATGGAGGCGCGCTTGGTGACCCGCACGGCGGCAGACACCTGGAAGACCCAGAGCCTGTTCGAGACCGTGATCGATCCACTGGTCAATTCCGTGCATCCGCAGGAATTTACCTTCTGAGCATGGCCTGCGCCTCAGAGTGATACATAAGGAAATGCCATGAAGCGCCTCGCCACCCTGGCCTTGAGCCTGATTGCAGTTACAGGGGCGGCCGCGGCCAAGGACCTGGCCGGGGTGTACGAGGATGCCCTGCGCAGCGACCCGGCCATCCGCCAGGCCGATGCCAACCGCCTGGCCGCGCGCGAGGCACGCCCGCAGGCCTGGTCGGCCGTGATGCCGCAGATCGTGGGCACCGCGGACATCCTCCGCGATCACAGCTCCGGCTACCAGGACATCGTCAGCGAGATACCCAACAGCAACCCGATCCTGCCGCCGTCACTGGTAATCCTGCCGCTGCCGAGCACGATCGACACCACTACCCGGGGCTGGGCGGTCAACCTGCGCTCGAACCTGTTCTCGTGGACCAACTGGATGCAGATCAAGGCTGCCAGCGCCGAGGTCGCCCAGGCGGAAGCCAACTACCAGGCCGCCGAACAGGACCTGATCCTGCGCGTCGCGACCGCGTACTTCCTGGTGCTCTCGGCCGAGGCCAACGTGGAAGCCAACAGTGCCGCCCTCGAGGCGATCACCCACCAGCTCGACCAGGCCAACAAGCGCTTTGAAGTCGGCCTGATCGCGATCACCGACGTGCAGGACGCCAAGGCCGGGCACGACAACGCGGCCGCGGCCGTGATCCAGGCCAAGCGCTTGCTGGCCACTGCACAGTACCGCTTGCAGGAGATCACCGGGCAGCAGTACGAGCGCCTCTCGCGCCCCGGGGCCGACCTGCCACTCAAGGGACCTGAGCCGGTGGACGAAAGCGCCTGGGTGGACATCTCCCTCGCCCAGAACCTGTCGCTGATCTCCAGCCGCCTCGCCGCCGATATCGCCCGCGACAACGTGCGTGCCGCGGTCGGCGGTCACCTGCCGACGCTTGACCTGGTTGCCGGCCGCTCCTACACCAAGGCCGACTCGGACCAGAACATCGACTACCTCCCCTTCACCAACGTCGACAGCAAGTTCAATGACCGCCAGATCGGCCTGCAGTTCACGCTGCCGATATTCAGCGGAGGTTTCACGCAGTCGAAGGTGCGGGAGAGCGAGTACCGCTGGATCGCAGCGAAGGAGGCGGTGGTGCAGAGCTCGCGCGCCACCGAGCGCCAGGCGCGCGATGCCTATCTCGGGGTCATCAGCGGTATCGCGCGCGTGCAGGCGCTGCGCCAGGCGCTCGAGTCGAGCGCGACCGCGCTCAAGGCCACCGAGGCGGGATATGAGGTCGGTACGCGCACCTCGGTGGATGTGCTGACGGCGCGACGCGTGCTGGTGCAGGCCGAGACCGACTACGCCAACAGCAAGTACGACTACATCGTCAGCGTGCTGCAGCTGCGCCAAGCGGCCGGTACGCTCGATCGCGCCCAGCTGCTGGAGGTCAACGCCTGGCTGACGGTGGATGCACCGACCGCACCCGCCAACGCCACGCCCCAGAACGTGCTGCCGGACGTCGCGCCTCCGCAGCCGACCAACACGCCCGGCGCCGCGCCGCAGCGCGGCACCACGCGCTAGGCGCCGCCAAGCAGCGGCTCAATCAGGCCGAGCAGCTTCTGCAGCGCCCCGCGGTTGGCCGCCACGCATTCGCGGCCCAGTGCCCCCATGCGCGCACCTGCCTGGGGGTCACTGAGCAGTGCGCTCACCCGCTCGCCGAGCTGCGCCGCGTTGTCGACTACCTGCGCCGCCCCGCTGCCGAGCAGCAGGCGCGCACTATCGATGCTGTTGAAATTGTGGGGACCGGTGAGGATCGGCACGCCCACCGCGGCGGGCTCCAGGAGGTTGTGGCCGCCGATCCCCACCAGGCTGCCGCCGACGAAGGCAACGTCGGCCGCCGCGTAGAAGCCCACGAGTTCTCCCAAGGTGTCCAGCACCAGCACCTGGCAGTCCTGGGTGCCGGGCAAATCCGGCTGCGAGCGACGCACGAAGGTAAGGCCGGCATCCGCCACAGCCTGCGCCACCTCGGCGAAGCGCGGCGGGTGGCGCGGGGCGATCACCAGCAGTGCCTGCGGGTGGGCCGCGAGCACCAGCCGATGCGCGGCGATGACCGCCTCCTCCTCACCCCCGGCGTGCGTGCTGCCTGCCACCCACATCGGCCGCTGCGCGGCATATTGTGCACGCAGCGCCGTGGCGCGCGCGGTGATGTCGGCGGGCAGCTCGAAGTCGAACTTGAGGTTACCCGTGACCTCAAGACCTGCAGGGTTCGCGCCCAGGGTGCGAAAGCGCTCGGCATCCTCGGGCCCCTGCGCCGCA
This sequence comes from uncultured Pseudomonadota bacterium, assembly GCA_963741745.1. Taxonomy (GTDB): domain Bacteria; phylum Pseudomonadota; class Gammaproteobacteria; order Steroidobacterales; family Steroidobacteraceae; genus 13-2-20CM-66-19. The sequence goes on from CAVUJF010000001.1 coordinate 220,400, forward strand.
ACCACGGCCGCCTGCGCGAGCGCCCCGGAGAACAGCTGCCCCAGGCGCTGGTAGCGCCCGACCGAGCGGCTGGAGATGCGCGCGCTCGCGAGCACCAGGGGCACGCGGCGCCGCGCGCACTCGCGGTACAGGTTCGGCCACAACTCGGTTTCGAAGATCACCGCCAGCCGCGGCTGTACCCGGTCAAAGAAGCGCGCCACGGAGCCCGGCAGGTCGAACGGCAGGTAGCGCACCTGGGCGACGTCCCCGAAGAGTGCACGGGCACGCGCCACTCCGGTCGGGGTGAAGCTGGTGACGGTCAGTGGCAGTTGCGGGTGGCGCCGGTGCAGCGCGTTGACCAGGGCCGCACAGGCCTGCACCTCCCCCACGGACACCGCATGCAGCCAGGCCCCGCCCGGGGGCGTCCGCGGTCCGAACCCGAAACGCTCGCTGAAGTGCTCCCGGTAGCTGCGGTCCCAGATCCCGCGCCAGAGGTAAATTAGGGAGATGACCGGGGCGGCAAGATAGACGGCGAAGAGATAGAGGAAGCGCAAGACAGTGCCAGCGCCTAAGCCAGCCCGCTCTTGCCGGAGGGCTGGCGGTAGCCATCCAGCAGGCCGTGCCAGTCCGATTCGCCAAAGCGCTCCGGCGGCATTCCCCAGCTGACCTTCTCGAGCGAGCGCCGCAGGCGCACGAGGTTGCCGTCGCTCCAGATACCGGGCTTGCGCAGCTCGGCGCGGTCAAAGTCGATGAGGTAAACCGCGCCATCCTCGCTCAGCAGGATGTTGTGGGCGTTCAGGTCGGCGTGGCAGACGCCCAGATCGTGGAAGCGCCGGATGCAGCGGCCGATCGCGATCCAGGTCACCACCGAGAGCGCGCCGTGGCGCAGGCACTCGGTGAGCGAGCCCACCGTCGGCAGGCGCTCGGTGATGATGTCGCCCGTGTAGGTGGAGCCGGCCTGGCGGTAGCGGGCGCCCACCGGTGCGGGCACCGGCAGCCCGGCGCGGTGCAGCCGGTAGGTCAGCCGCCACTCGGCGAAAGGTCGCGTGCTCTCCTCGTCGCGCCAGCGATAGCGATCCGCGGACAGCTGTGCCATGAATCCGCCGCGGCGGTAGTGTCGCAGCACCAGGCGGTTGCCGTCGGCCTTGATGTAGTGGGTGGTACCGCGCCCCCAGGCGCTGCCGTCGAGTTCCCCGCGCGCCTGCCAGTAAGAGGGCTCGAACCACTCCGGACCCAAATTGCCCGCCCGCGAGGCGTCATATAGCATGGCGCCGCCGGCAGCCGCGCTACGCTTCACTTCCGGGCCGAGCGCGAAACGACCACTCACAGTCCTGACTCCATAATGCTGTCTTTCGCCGAACCGCCGCGCAGCGTCTGCATCCTCCGGCTGTCGGCGATCGGGGATGCCTGCCACGTGGTGCCGATCGTGCGCACCTTACAGCAAGCGTGGCCCGGCACACAGCTGACCTGGATCATCGGCAAGACCGAAGCGCGCCTCATGAGCCTCATCGAGGGCGTCGAGTTTATCATCGTGGACAAGCGCGCAAGCCGCGCTGCGCGGCGGGCGCAGCGCCAGCAGCTCAAGGGCCGGCGCTTCGATGTACTGCTGCACATGCAGCTGGCGCTGCGCGCCAGCCTCGTGGCGCGCCGCGTGCCGGCGCCCCTGAAGGTCGGCTTCGACCGTGCCCGCGCACGCGAGCTGCAGTGGCTGTTCACCAACGCGCGCATCGCGCCGCGCGTGCGTGAGCACGTACTCGACAGCTTTTTCGGCTTTACCGAGCTTTTGGGCCTTACACAGCGGGTGCTGCGCTGGGACCTGCCGATACCCCCGGCAGCACAGGAATACGCACAGCAGCTCATACCTGATGCCCAGCCGACGCTGGTCATCAGTCCGTGCTCGAGCCACACGCTGCGCAACTGGATGCCGGAACGTTACGCAGCGGTGGCCGAACATGCGCTCCAGCGGCACGGGATGCGGGTGATCCTCGCCGGTGGGCCGACTGCCCTGGAACGCGACGTCGGCGCACAGATCCAGAGGCTGTGCCGGGTGCCGCTGGTCAACCAGATCGGCAAGGACACCCTGCCGCAGCTGTTGGCGCTGCTGGCGCGTGCGCGGGTACTCGTGACCCCGGACTCAGGGCCGGCGCACATGGCCACCATGGTGGGCACCCCGGTGGTCGGGCTGTACGCGGCCACCAACCCGGCGCGCAGCGGCCCTTACCTGTCGGCGCACTGGTGCGTCAACGCGTACCCTGAGGCGGCGCGGACCTTCCGCGGCGTTGAGCCCGAGGAGCTGCCCTGGACGCACAAAATCGAGGAGCCGGGCGTCATGGAGCTGATCTCTATCGACCAGGTTACGGCGAAAATCGACACACTGGCGGCCACGCTCTAGGAGCGCTGCGCTTAGGCGGCATCAGCGAAGACGCAGTCCCCGGTGTAGTTGAAGGTCGGGTTGCCGTCGGGGTTCTTCCCGGTATCCACCACCTGCAGAGTGCACGTGACCTTCGGACCGGCAATGTGATCGACAAGATAGACCGAGCCGTGGGCGGCCCCGGTTGCAAGATTCACCTCGAAGCGGAATCTTGAGTCGTGGAGCATCACTGGCTGCGATCCGGCGATGGTTCCGGAATAGACCTGCTGACCGGTATTGACCAGCGTGCCACGCGCCGAATCCACGACCGTGGTCACCAGACAGAGTACGCGGCCGTGCAGGTCGCCGCTCAGCTCAACGGTCTCGGTGCTGTACTCGACCGATCCGGTCGCGGTCGGTGTCTTGGAATGCACGATCACACCATTTGCCATGTCGATCCCGCTGCCGCTGACCCGCACGGCCCGATTGGCGGCCGAGGCAGGCGTGGGCAGCGTGAGAAGCTGCAAGGTAGCAGCGCAGGCAAGCACTCTCCAGGCAAGTTGGACGGCTGCAGTACTATTCATACGAGCTCCTCCGGCCCGCAGATGCGGGGGCTGCGGGAAGCTAGCTGCAATTGCCGGCGCATCCCAAGGGGGCGTGCGGCTGCTGGCCCTTTGTGTCCCACTTTGGCCTATCCTGCCCCCGAGGATCCCATGCCGCCGCCGGACCGACTCGACTCCTGGAAGCAGATCGCACGCTACCTCGGACGCAGTGTACGTACCGTGCGGCGCTGGGAGCAGCACGAAGATCTCCCGGTGCGGCGCCACGTACACCGCTCCCTGGCGAGCGTCTACGCGCTCAAACCCGAGGTCGAGGCCTGGCAAAAGGCCCGCTCGCGCGCGCCCCGCGGCACCTCGGCCGCGGGAAGTTCCCCGGATGCCTCCATCGCCGTGCTGCCCTTTGCCAATCTGAGTTCTGAGCCGGACAGCGAGTACTTCACCGACGGGCTGACCGAGGAGGTCACCGGCAAGCTCTCGCGTGTGGCTGCGCTGCGCGTCATCTCCAGAACCTCGGCACTCACGCTGCGCGGCACGAAACTGGATGCTCGGGCTGTCGGAGCCCAGCTGGGGGTGGGCTACCTGCTGGAGGGCAGCGTGCGCCGCGCGGCCGGCCAGCTGCGGGTGACCGCGCAGCTCATCGACGCTGCAACCGATGCTCACATATGGGCCGAGACTTTCGAGGGGACGGCAGAGGATATCTTTGTCATCCAGGAGCGCCTCGCGCGACAGATCGTTACGGCCCTTGAAGTTCGCCTGACGGGCCAGGAGCGGGAGAGGCTCGCCGAACGCGCAATGGACAGCGTGGCGGCCTACGAGTGCTACCTGCGCGCACGCCACGAAGGCTGGCGCTGGCGGCAGGACGCGATCGACAAGGCCGTGGGACTGCTGCGGCAAGGCCTTGCCCTGATCGGCGACAACATCACCTTGTACGCTGCGCTGGGACTCGCGTACCTGCAGTACCGCGAGGCGGGAATCGACCTGAGCGATGAGCCGCTGGCGCAGGCGCAAAGGTGCGCCGCGCGCATTGTTGCGCTCAATGAGCGCTCTGCGGAGGGCCTGCAGCTGCGCGGCTGGATTTCCTACGCGCGCGGGCGCATCCAGGAGGCGGTGCGTGACCTGAAAGCAGCTCTTGCGCTCGAGCCCAACAATGCCGACACGCTACTGCTCTTGTGCAACTGCTACCTGGTGTCGGGCCGCGTGGCGACCGCGCGGCCGCTATTGGCGCGCCTGCTGAGGATTGATCCGCTCACCCCCCTCACTCGCTGCATGCCGGCCTTCGCCGACGTCATGCAGGGCAACTTGGCGGCCGCGGTGGCACCGTACCGGCAAATGTTCGAGATGGATCGGTCAAACCCCATGGGCCGGCTGTTCTACGTGTGGGTGCTGATCTTGAACCGCAGGTTCGCTGAGGCGCAGCTGATCGCTGACGGCTGCCCGCGTAACCTGCGCCCCTCGGTAGCCGGCCAGCTGATGCGCTTCCTCACAGCGGCTGCCCGGGGGGAGCTGACAGCGGCACGGTCACGCGTGAGTGCCCAGGTCCGGGCGGCGGCACAGTCATCAGATGTCTTTTCGCGTTTCCTGGCACAGGGCTTTGCCCTGGCCGGGCAGCCCGCAGAAGCTATCAAATGGCTCGAGGCGGCGGTCGCACGCGGGTTCATCAACTACCCCTTCCTCGCACGCCACGATCCGTCACTTGCACCGGTGCGCGCCGATGCGAAATTTCAGAGGTTGCTCAAGGGCGTGCGCACCCGTTGGGAGAAGTTCGAGGCGTAACTAACGCCTGTCTGCCCTAGCGCGCGGGCTTGCCGTAAGCTTCACCCGGATAGCCGCGACCTCCTTTCCAGGACATGACTGTATGCAAGACATTCTGGTTCCCATCTCCCCCGGCGAGCTGCTGGACAAGATCACGATCCTGCGGATCAAGCTGGCGCGCATCCAGGACGCCGCCAAACTTGCCAACGTAAGGCTCGAGCTGTCGCTGCTGGAGCAGACCTGGAAGGACAGCGGCTGTGCCACGGCCGCCGTGGTCCTCGATGAACACGCGCTGCAGGCGGTGAACGAGCAGCTGTGGGACATCGAGGACCGCATCCGCGACAAGGAGGCCAGGCAGACCTTCGACCGCGACTTCATCGAACTGGCCCGCGCCGTCTACGTGTGCAACGACGAGCGCGCCGCGGTGAAGAAACGCATCAACCAGCACTTAGGCTCGCGGCTGGTCGAGGAGAAGTCCTACAAGCAGTACCGCTGAGCGCGCAGCGGCACGTTCAGCGCAGCAGCGTGTACTCGGCGCTGCAGTAGGGGCACTTCGCGGCCCCGGTGTCCAGGATCGGCAGGTACACGCGCGGGTGCGAGTTCCACAGGTACATCTGCGGCATCGGGCAGCACAGCGGCAGGTCCTCGGCGGTGACCTGGTACTGGTTCTGGGCGTTGGGTTCTATCAGCGGCTTGGCCGTTGCGACCATGGGACTACTGCCTCGCGATGCGAAGTGACTGAGTGGCCAGGCAGATTATACCTGCGCCCCCGCCGCGCCATCGCCCATCGTGGCATCCCACACAGCGGTCACGGCGGCGCGCATGTCCCGGAACTGATCCACCGGGACCAGGGGCTCCGCCCCTGCCAGGGACAGCCGGTGGGTCGTGGCGCGGTAGGCACGGTAGGCCCCGGTGAGCACGTCGACGCTCGACTGCGGCACCAAATCCGCGGAGGCGACCGACTCCAGCTGCCGGATGGTGTCCGAGAACATCGCCACCGGCGGGTACTGCAGCGCCCAGCGCAGGGCCCAGTACTGCGCCAGGAACTCGATGTCGGCGATCCCGCCGGCGTCCTGCTTGATGTCGAAGCGCGTGGCGTCGCCGCGCGCCAGCTCACGCCGCATACGCTCGCGCATGCTGCGCACCTCCTCGCGCAGACTCGCGCGCCGTACGTGGTGGCTGAGCACCTCCAGGCGCACGGCCTCGAAGCGGGCGCGCAGTTCCGGGGCGCCGGCCACCGCGCGCGCATGCAGCAGCGCCTGGTGCTCCCAGGTCCAGGCCTCCTCGCGCTGGTACTCGGCGAAGGCCTCGATGTTGGTGACCAGCATGCCGCCCTTGCCGCTCGGGCGCAGTCGCACGTCGACCTCGTAGAGACGGCCGGCGGCGGAGTGCATGGTGAGCAGGTGCACGATGCGCTGCGCGAGGCGCACGAAGAACAACTGGTTGTCGATCGGCCGTGCGGCAGCGGTCTCCTGCTGTTCCCCGCGCGAGTCGTGCAGGAACACCAGGTCCAGGTCCGAGGCATAGCCGAGCTCCATCCCACCGAGCTTGCCGTAGCCGACCGCGCAGATGTTCACCGCACGCCGCGCCGCGCCCTCCCCGCAGCTGGGCACGCCGAACTGCGCGGTGATCTGCCGCCAGCCGAGCTGCATGGCACGCTCGACGATGAGCTCGGCGATGTCGGTCAGCCGGTCGCTCACCTGCATGACGGGCAGGATCCCGGTGAGATCGGCCACCCCGACGCGGAACAACGCGGCACGCTGGAACTGGCGCAGCGCCTCGACCTGCAGCTCCGGATCGTCCTCGTGCACCTGCGCCATGCGCGACTCGAGGTCGCGTGCGATGCCGGCCCGGTCGGGCAGCTGTGACAGCAGCCGCTCGTCGATCAGTTCATCCAGCAGCAGCGGGTGGGCCGCGATCTGCGCGGCGAGGAAATCCCCGTGCCGGCACAGCTCGACCAGCCGTGCGCGCGCCGGGCCGTTCTCCTGCAGCAGGGCGAAGTAGGCCGAGCGCTGGCCGATCGCCTCGATGATGGCGAGCACGCGGCGCAGCACCGGCAGCTGCGCACTGCTGCCGACGACATCGGCCAGCAACACCGGCACCAGTGCCTGCAGGCGCCGGCGTCCGGGCTCATCCAGCCTGCGCACGAGCGCCGAATCGCGCAGCTCGAGCAGCAGCCGCGCCGCCTCGGCGCTGTCCTGAAAGCCGGCGCGGCTCAAGGCCTCGGCAATGGCGGCCGTCTCCGCGTCACTTCCCCAGAAGCGCCCGAGGTCGATGCGCACCGCGTCGCGGTCCGACTCACGGCCACCGAAGATCACCAGGCGGAAGTGCGTGCTCACGCGCTGCCGCTGCGCCGACAGCTCGCGCTCAAGCGTCGCCCAGTCCGGTGCGTCCATCCCCAGGGCCAGCCGCTCGCGGGCGAGCGCGCCGGCGGGCAACTGGTGGGTCTGGGCATCGCCGAGCATCTGCAGCCGGTTCTCCACCCGCCGCAGCAGCGTGTAGGCCGCCTGCAGCTCGCTGGCGGCCTGCGCGGGCAGCAGGTGCGAGTGCGCCAGGCACTCCAGTGCCGCCGCCAGCGACGCGGTCTGCAGGCGCCGCTCGCGCCCGCCGCGGGTCAGCTGCAGCGCCTGGACGATGAACTCGATCTCGCGGATGCCGCCGGGCCCGAGCTTGATGTTGTCGGCCAGCTCGCGCCGCTCGATCTCGCGGGCAATCAGCGCCTTCATCTCGCGCAGGCTCTCGAACACCCCGTAGTCGAGGTAGCGGCGGTAGACGAAGGGCCGGATGGCCGCGGCATTGACTTCGGCGTAGCGATCGGCCGCGGTGATCGGCCGGGCTTTGACGTAAGCGTAGCGCTCCCAGTCGCGGCCATGGCGCAGCAGGTAGTCCTCGAAGGATGAGAAGCTGGCCACCAGGGGACCTGAGTCCCCGAAGGGCCGCAGCCGCAGGTCGACGCGCAGCACAAACCCGTCGGCGGTCGGGGCCGACAGCAGCCGGACGATCCCCTGCCCGAGCCGGGTGAAGAACTCCTCGTTGGCGATGGTGCGCGCGCCATCGGTCTCGCCATGCTCGGGGAACAGCAGCACCAGGTCGACGTCGGAGGAGAAATTGAGTTCGCCGCCGCCGAGCTTGCCCATGCCGATCACCACCAGCGGCTGCACGTCACCGCCGGCGCTGCGCGGCTCGCCGTAGCGGGCCGCCAGCGTGGCGCGGGCCTGGGTGACGGCTGCGGCGATTGCCGCGTCCGCAAACGCGGTCAGCTCGCCCAGGGTCTCGGGCAGCTGCGCCCAGCCTGCCAGGTCACGCCAGGCGATACGCACCAGCTCGTGGCGCCGCCAGATGCGCAGCGCGGCCTGCACCTGCGGCTCGGGGACATCGCCGCCCAGGGCGCCGGGGGTGCGCGCGGCGTAGTCCGCAGCAGTCAGTGGCCGCCTGAGATCGCCCGTGCGGATCAGTTCGCCCAGCAGTTGCGGGTCGCGGGCGCACGACTGGCTGATGTAGTCACTCGCGGCGAACACGCGGGGCAAGGACTCGCGGATCTCCGCGGGCGCCTCCCGCAGTGCGCTCGCCGCCGCTTCGTTGGCGGCGAGCGCCTCGAGCGCGCGCTCGAGGTGCTCGCGAAGCTCGCTACTGATCCTGCGGCCCGGGATCAGTTCCAGATGTTACCGCCGAGATCGTGAAACGAGGCGGAGTCCAGGCGGCGGCTGAGGCCCTTGAAGCGGGACGAGGCGGCATAGGCCTGCGCGCCCTCGGACAAGTCGAGCGAGCCGGCGTCACCCTCGATGAGGCTGTTGTCGATGTGCACGTTTGCGGCGCGCGCCTGCACGCCGACGCCGGTGGCGGTGATGTGGCTGTTGGTGATGTGGATCTCGCAGCCGTCCTGTGCGCTGACCGCATCGCCGTCGAACTGCAGGTTGCGGTTGTCGATGTGCAGCATGCGATTGCCCTGGCAGATGATCGGCTCGTGCCGCCGCTCGAGCGCGGCACTGGTGATGCCCGTGTCGCGGGTGCGCGCGGCCACCGGGGCGGCTGCCGCGCCTGCCTTGATGCTATAGCCGGGTCCGGACTGCAGCAGCTGGTTCTCCGTCGGCTTTGCGGCCACCGGGGCCGCGCCGGCGGCCTGGATGCTGTAACCGGGGCCGGACTCGAGCACCCGGCCGTCGGGGGCCGGTGCGCGCGCGTATACCGGCTCGGCCGGGCGCGCCGCCTCGCCGTATTGCGCCGGCTGCGGCTCCGTCGCGACGGGGGCGGGTGCGGCCGATGCAGAGGCCGGCGCGACGGAGGGCGCCGCGGCAGCCGGCGGGGCCGCTGCGGTCACCGTTCCGGGCGGCTGGGCGATGAGCTGATCCGCGCGCACCACGCGCAGCTCGCCGGTGTCCTTGACCCTCACGGTGAAGCTGTGGCTCTGCTGGTCCGCAGCAACGACTTCGACCTGCCCGTTGCGCTCGAGCGCGGCGCGTGCCCAGCGCATCTGGTCCTGGCCCTCCCGTGCACAGGCGCCGAGCATGAGCAGCGTGGCGCAGGCGCTCGCTTTCAGTGCAGAGGTGCAAACAGTAGCCATGGCAATTCTCCTGCTGTGGCAACGACGATAGCGCTGCGCAGGCATGCGGGGAAGTGGGAACGCGCGGCCCGCACGTGCCGTGTGCGGGCGGCAGAAAAAAAACAGGCCCCGGTGAGGGGCCTGCGAGTAATGCGCGGAATAGGGGGTCTTGTTCCGCGGCTTTGGGGGTGGCGGCCGGCGTGGCGCCGGCCGCAAACCCTTAACTGTTATGTAAAGCGTAACGAGTGTTATTGCGGGAATCGATACCTCTTTAGAGAGGTTCTTACATGTCCATCCCGCCCATGCCACCCATTCCGCCCATGCCGCCCGGAGCGCCGCCATGGCTGTGTTCCTCATCCTTCGGAGCCTCAGCCACCATGACCTCCGTCGTGAGCAGCAGCCCGGCCACCGAGGCGGCGTTCTGCAGCGCAAGACGCGTCACCTTGGTCGGATCCAGGATGCCCGCTTCCAGCATGTCGCCGAACTCGCCGTTGGCCGCGTTGTAGCCGAACGATCCCTTGCCTTCCTTGACGCGGTTGAGGATCACCGCGGCGTCCTCGCCGGCGTTATCGACGATCTGCCGCAGCGGCTCCTCGATCGAGCGCGCCAGGATGCGAATGCCGACCGTCTGGTCCTCATTCTTGCCTTCGAGCTTATCGAGCGCCTTCAGTGCGCGGATGAGGGCCACACCGCCACCGGGGACGACGCCTTCCTCGACCGCCGCACGCGTGGCGTGCAGTGCGTCCTCGACGCGGGCCTTCTTCTCCTTCATCTCGATCTCGGTGGCAGCACCGACCTTGATGACGGCGACGCCGCCGGAGAGCTTGGCTACGCGCTCCTGGAGCTTCTCCTTGTCGTAGTCCGAGGTGGCCTCTTCGGCCTGCTGACGGATCGACTCGATGCGCGCCTTGATGTCAGCGCCCTTGCCGGCGCCGTCGATGATCGTGCTGTTCTCTTTCTCGATGACGATCTTCTTGGCCTCGCCAAGATCGTTGATCGTCGCCTTCTCGAGCGACAGGCCGACCTCATCGGAGATCACCGTGCCGCCGGTCAGCGTCGCGATGTCCTGCAGCATGGCCTTGCGGCGATCGCCGAAGCCGGGGGCCTTGACGGCCGCGACCTTGAGGATGCCACGGATGTTGTTGACGACCAGTGTCGCCAGGGCCTCGCCCTCGACGTCCTCTGCGACCACCAGCAGCGGGCGGCCGGACTTGGCCACGCCCTCGAGCAACGGCAGCAGCTCGCGGATGTTCGAGATCTTCTTGTCGACCAGCAGGATCACCGGCTTTTCGAGCTCGACGGTCTGGTTGGCCTGGTTGTTGATGAAGTAGGCGGACAGGTAGCCACGGTCGAACTGCATGCCCTCGACCACTTCCAGCTCGTTCTCAAGGCCCGAGCCTTCCTCGACGGTGATCACGCCTTCCTTGCCGACCTTGTCCATCGCCTCGGCGATGGTCTTGCCGATCGACTCGTCGGAGTTCGCCGAGATCGTGCCGACCTGGGCAATCGCCTTGGAGTCCTTGCAGGGCTTGGAGAGCTTCTTCAGCTCCTCGACGGCGGCGATGACCGCCTTGTCGATACCGCGCTTGACGTCCATCGGGTTGCGGCCCGAGGAGACAGCCTTCAGGCCCTCGCGGATGATCGCCTGCGCCAGCACGGTCGCAGTCGTGGTGCCGTCGCCGGCCTCATCGGAGGTGTTGGAAGCGACTTCCTTCACCATCTGCGCGCCCATGTTCTCGAACTTGTCCTTCAGTTCGATTTCCTTGGCCACCGAGACACCGTCCTTGGTGATGGTGGGTGAGCCGAAGCTCTTGTCGAGCACGGCATTGCGGCCCTTGGGGCCGAGAGTCGCCTTGACGGCGTTGGCGAGGACATTCACGCCGCGGAACATCCGCGCGCGAGCATCGTCGCTGAAACGTACTTCTTTAGCTGCCATTGTCGTGATCCTCGCTTACTTGCCTTCAATCACGGCCATGACGTCTTCTTCGCGCATGACCACGAGTTCGTCACCGTCGAGCTTGACCTCGGTTCCGCTGTACTTGCCGAACAGGATCTTGTCGCCGACTTTGACGTCGAGAGGACGGACATTGCCGTCTTCCAGAATTTTTCCCTTACCGACCGCTACGATCTTTCCCTGCACCGGCTTTTCAGCAGCGGTGTCCGGGATGATGATGCCGCCCGGAGAGGTACGATCCTCTTCGAGGCGCTTGACGATTACGCGGTCATGAAGAGGACGGATCTTCATGGTGGACGCTCCTTAAGCTTTGATTGATTTGGATTTATGTGGCGGGAGTGTTGTTAGCACTCTCCCCCATCGGCTGCTAATGATAGTGGCGCAATCCCCGAATTCAAGGCCTGGCGGCCATTTTTCGTCCCTATCGCGGCGGCAGCTCAGGGGGCGGGACGCGGAACGCCCAGCTTTTCCAGAACTTGAACGCTGGTTCCTGCCACCCATCCAAGTGCTGGGCTATAAAACGCCCTGACCTGCCGCAGGTCCCAAGTTAAGGTATGGCCGTGACCGTGATGAGACATATCCCCGCCGCGCTGCTGCTCGGCCTGTTCAGCCTGGCGGCTGTGGCACTGGACACCCCGGCAAGCGCCCCCGCCCCTGCCACGGCCCCCCGGGGGCTGGCAGCCGCCCTGGCCAAGTCAGGCGGGGACGACTTCCTGCAGCCCGACCAGGCCTTCCGCGTGGACGCGGTCGCCGAGGGCAGTGACCGCGTGCGCCTGAACTTCGAGATCGCCGACGGGTACTACCTGTACCGCGCGCGCCTGAAGGTGGCCACCGCCAGCAAGGCGGCGCAGCTGGGAGCGCTGCAGATGCCCGCCGGCCAGGTGAAGAACGACGAGTACTTCGGGCGCCAGGAGGTGTACCACCACGAGCTGAGCGCCGTCGTGCCCGTGGCGCGCGCCAGCGGCGCGGCACTCGATCTGCCTCTGGAGGTGACCTACCAGGGCTGCGCGGACAAGGGCCTGTGCTACCCGCCGATCACCAAGCGTTTCACCGTGAAGCTTGCCGGTGGCGCCGCCAGCGGTGCGCTCGCCGGCGGCGCGGCCGCCGGCACGGGCAGCAGCGAGCAGGACCGCTTTGCCAACCTGCTGCGCAACGCCAGCCTCCTGGTCATGCTCGGCGGGTTCTACCTCGCCGGCCTGCTGCTGTCCTTCACGCCCTGCGTGCTGCCCATGGTGCCGATCCTCTCGGGGATCATCTTCGGCGGCGGCAAGGCGGTCTCCACCGGCCGTGCCTTCTCGCTCTCGCTGAGCTACGTGCTCGGCATGGCGCTCACCTACACCGTCGCGGGACTTGCTGCCGCGGCGGCCGGCAAGCAGGTGCAGGCGCTGTTCCAGCAATGGTGGGTGCTGGGGCTGTTCGCGGCGCTCTTCGTGGCGCTGGCGCTGTCGATGTTCGGCCTGTTCACCGTGCAGATGCCGGCGGTAATCCAGACCCGCATTGCGAACGTCAGCAACCGCCAGAGCAGCGGCTCGGTCGGCGGCGTCGCCGTCATGGGAGCCCTCTCGGCGCTCATCGTCACCACCTGCGTAGGCCCTGCGCTCGTCGGGGCGCTGATCGTGATCAGTGAGACCGGACAGATGGTGCGCGGCGGGGCGGCGCTGTTTGCGATGAGCATCGGCATGGGGACGCCGCTGCTGGCGGTGGGCGCCTCGGCGGGCCGGCTCCTGCCCAAGGCAGGCCCCTGGATGGAACTGGTCAAGAAGCTCTTCGGCGTGATGATGCTCGCGGTTGCCGCCTGGATGCTCGCGCGCATCACCCCGGAACGACTGACGCTCCTTTTGTGGGCCGTGCCGGCCGCAGCGCTCGCCTGGCTCCTGTGGACGCAGCAGGCTACGCGGTCCAGGGCGGTGGCCTTCGGGCTGCGCAGCGCAGGGATTGCCGCCGGCGTGTATGGGCTCGCCCTGGCCATGGGCGCCGCCCTGGGCAACGCGGACCCGCTGGCTCCGCTGCCCCTGAGCTCCCACGGCCATCGCCACGATCTGCCGTTCCGCCCGATTGCCTCGCTGGCTGATCTGGAGCGCGAGGTGGCGCAGGCCCAGGCAGCCGGCAAGAGCGTGCTGGTGGATTTCTCCGCCGACTGGTGCACCTCCTGCAAGGAGATGGAGCGCTATACCTTCACGGACGCCGCGGTCCAGAGGGCCCTGGCCCGCACCGTGCTGCTGCGGGCCGACGTCACCCAGAACAATGCGGATGACCAGGCGCTGCTGAAGCACTTCGGCATCTTCGGGCCGCCGACGATCGCCTTTTACGGCACCGACGGACAGGAGCGTGCCCAGTACCGGGTGGTCGGCTACATGAAGGCGGATGCCTTCGCGGCACGTACCCGGCAAGCCCTGACCCCCGCTTCGTGAACGCGGGGCCCGGCGCATCCCCCGCCCGGGCCTGGGTGGCCGGCCTTGCGGTCATCGCAGCCGCCGGCGTGGCCGGGTTCCTGCTGCACCGGCTCAGCAGCCGCACGCCCGGGCTGTACCCGCAGAGTGCCGCCCCGGAGGCTGCGGCGCACCCCGGGGCGGCCGTGACGCCGGAGGGCACGCCGTCCTACCCCACCCGCAGGATCCCCGACGAGGTCCCCCCGGTCACCCTGCCGGGGCTGGACGGACGCCCCCATGCCCTGGCGGACTATCGCGGCCGGCTGTTGGTCGTGAATTTCTGGGCCACCTGGTGCGAGCCCTGCCGCCGCGAGATCCCGTTGCTGAAGAGCTTGCGTACCGAATATGCGAAAGATGGACTCGAAATTGTGGGTATCGCCGTCGATTCTCGCGATGAGGTCGCCAAGTACGCCAGCGCTCACGGCATGGCCTATCCGGTGCTCCTGGGTGAGCAGGGGGGACTGGAGGCCGCCAGTGCCTTCGGGATGGAGGTGGTGCTGCCGTTCAGTGTCTTTGCGGACCGCGCCGGCCGTATCGTGGCGCTCAAGGTAGGGGAACTGCGACCGGATGAGGCACATGCCATCCTCGCGGGCCTGCGGGACCTGGACGCCGGGCACCTCACGCTGAAGGCGGCGCAGTCGCAGATTGCCGCCCGCCTGAGTGCCCTGGAAGCGCGGCACGCCGCTGCGGCAGGCGCTGACGGGAGCTAGACTCGGTCCTGCCGTTTTGCGGCAGTTGGCAGCAGCAGGGTCCCCAATCCCAGCGAATTGCGCTACATTCGCGGCGCGTCGCTCGCACGACTGTATAAAGAAGAGCCCACGGCCATGGCCCGAGTGCTGTTACTTAACGGCCCGAATCTCAATTTGCTCGGCACCCGGGAACCGGCCGTGTACGGCACCGACACGCTCGCGGCGATCGAGGCGCGCGCGGCCCAGGTGGCCCGGGAAGCGGGCCATGAGCTCGTGGCGTTCCAGAGCAATGCGGAGCATGAGCTGATCGAGCGCGTGCACCGCGCCAAGGCCGAGGGCATCGCGTTTGTCATCCTCAACCCCGGCGCCTTCACCCACACCAGCATTGCGTTGCGCGATGCGCTGCTGGGGACCGCACTGCCGTTCATCGAGGTCCACCTGTCCAACACGCAGGCGCGTGAGACCTTCCGGCGGCATTCCTATTTCTCTGACGTCGCCCTCGGCGTCATCCTCGGTCTGGGCGCCTACGGCTACGAGGCGGCGCTGCACGCCGCCGCGCAGCACCTGGCCCGCGGCTCCTGACCTCACCCTACGAACTTAAAGATCCCTGGGGGTACGCCCGCACATGGACATACGCAAAATCAAGAAGCTGATCGAGCTGCTGGAGGAATCCGGCATTGCCGAGATCGAGATCAAGGAGAACGAGGAGTCGGTGCGCATCACCCGCATGCCGCCGGCCGCTACGCTCGTACAAGCCGCCCCGCAGCAGCACTACATGCCGGCCCCGGCGCTCGCCCCCCCGACCTCCCCGTCCCAGGCGGCCACCGCGGCCGCCCAGGGCGCCGGGCTGGCTGAGGCGGCGGCCGCGAAGCCGAAGACCAACGAACACGTCATCACCGCACCGATGGTGGGCACCTTCTACGCCTCGCCGTCCCCGGGGGCGAAATCCTTCGTGGAAATCGGCGATGAGATCAAGGTCGGGCAGGTGCTGTGCATCATCGAGGCCATGAAGATGATGAACCAGATCGAGGCGGACAAGGCCGGCAAGCTCACCTCCATCATGGCCCGCAGCGGCGACCCGGTCGAATTCGGCCAGCCCCTGTTCGTGGTCGAATGACCCCATGGTGATCGAGAAACTGGTGATCGCCAACCGCGGCGAAATCGCGCTGCGCATCCTGCGTGCCTGCCGCGAACTGGGCATCAAGACCGTCGCCGTGCACTCCACCGCCGACTACAGCCTCAAGCACGTGCTGCTGGCGGATGAGTCGGTGTGCATCGGCCCCCCGCCCTCCTCGCTGAGCTACCTGAACATGCCGGCCATCATCTCGGCTGCCGAGGTGACCGACTCGGTGGCGATCCACCCCGGCTACGGTTTCCTCTCCGAGAACGCAGACTTCGCCGAGCGGGTGGAGAAGAGCGGCTTCATCTACGTCGGCCCGAAGGCGGAGACCATCCGCATGATGGGCGACAAGGTCTCGGCCATCCGCGTCATGAAGGAGCACGGGGTCCCCTGCGTGCCCGGCTCCGACGGCCCCCTCGGCGATGACGCCGACGAGAACCTGCGCATCGCGCGCGCCATCGGCTACCCGGTGATCATCAAGGCCTCCGGTGGCGGCGGCGGCCGCGGCATGCGCCCGGTGCACACCGAGGCCTCGCTGCTGAACGCCATCGGCATCACCCGCGCCGAGGCGCGCGCCGCCTTCGGCAACGACCAGGTCTACATGGAGAAATTCCTGGAGAAGCCGCGGCACATCGAGTTCCAGGTGCTCGCGGATGCCCACGGCAACGTCATCCACCTGGGCGAGCGCGACTGCTCCATGCAGCGCCGCCACCAGAAGGTGATGGAGGAAGCCCCCGCCCCGGGGATCACCGCGCGCCAGCGCAAGTTCATGGGGGACCGCTGCGTGGAGGCGTGCCGCGCGGTCGGCTACCGCAGCGCCGGCACCATGGAGTTCCTCTACCAGGACGGCGAGTTCTACTTCATCGAGATGAACACGCGCATCCAGGTCGAGCACCCGGTGACCGAGGCCATCACGGGTATCGACCTGGTGAAGGCGCAGCTGCTGATCGCCCAGGGCGAGCGCCTGCCCTACTCGCAGGGTGACGTGCAGATCCGCGGCCATGCGCTCGAGTGCCGCATCAACGCGGAGGATCCCAAGACCTTCATGCCCTCCCCGGGTCCGGTGCGCCTGTGGCATGCCCCGGGCGGCCCCGGGATCCGCGTCGACAGCCATGTCTACTCCGGCTACAACGTGCCGCCCAACTACGACTCGCTGATCGGCAAGGTGATCGCGCACGGCGAGACACGCGAGACGGCGATCGCACGCATGAAGAACGCGCTGGCGGAGATGGTCATCGAGGGCATCAAGACCAACGTGGCCCTGCACCAGGAGATCTGCAACCACGCCGCCTTCCAGAAGGGCGCCACCGACATTCACTACCTGGAGCGGCGCCTCGGTCTGCGCTAGGCGCATGGCCGACTACCTCGAGCTGTCCTTCGCACTGGAGTCGCTGGATGCAGAAGCCGCCGAGGCGGCCTGCTTCGCAGCCGCCGCCCTGTCGGTCACCCTGGTGGATGCGCAGGATGATCCGGTGCTGGAGCCCGCGCCCGGCGAACTGCGGCTGTGGCCCCACACCCGCGTGCGCGCGCTGTTCGCCCAGGAGGCCGACACTTGCGCCCTGGTGCGGCGCCTTGCCGCGGCCGCCGGCATCACCCCGGAGCGCATCCAGGCATTGCACGTGCCCGACCGGGTCTGGGAGCGCGAGTGGCTGAAGGACTTCCATGCCATGCGCTTCGGCGAGCGGCTGTGGGTGTCCCCGTTCCACGAGCAGGTGAGCGCAGCCGGCGCGGTCGTGGTGAACCTGGATCCGGGGCTTGCCTTTGGCACCGGCACGCACGCGAGCACCGCGCTGTGCCTCACGTGGCTCGATGCCCACCTGCGCCCGGGCGCGCGGGTCATCGACTACGGCTGCGGCTCGGGCGTGCTGTCGCTGGCGGCCGCCAAGCTCGCAGCCGCTGCCGTGCACGCCTTCGACATCGATCCGCAGGCCCTGCTGGCCACCACCGACAATGCCGCAGCCAATGGCGTTCAGGCGCGCGTGCACGTGCACGCGCAGGAGGCCACGCTGCCCGCAGGCGTCGACGTGCTGCTGGCCAACATCCTCTCGGGGACCCTGTGCGGGCTTGCTCCCCGGTTCGCGGCGCTCACGCGCCCGGGGGGCCAGGTGGTACTCGCGGGCATCATGGAGGCGCAGATCGCGGAGGTGACAGCAGCTTACGCGCCATGTTTTGATGTGACGCGCTTTGGCGGACGCGACGGCTGGGCATGCCTCGCCGGGCGACGCCACGGATAAGAGCGCGGCTGCCTCCATGTTTACAGTCTGTCCAAAATGCGCACTTACCCTGGTGGTCACCGCGGCGGACCTGCGCGTTGCGCAGGGCTACGTGCGCTGTGGCCGCTGCTCCAGCGTCTTCAATGCCCTCGCGCGCCTGTCCGAACGCCAGGGCGCCGAGGGTGACCCCGTCCCGGCGCCCGCCGCGGCCCCGGGCCCGCCACCGCAGCCGGCACCGGCGCCGCCGGCGGAGCCGGATGCGCGCGGGCCGGCCCCCGCAAGTGCGCCCGCGGCGCTGCCCGATGAGGCGGTCATTCCGGAGACGGCGCTGGAATTCAACCCCGACACCACGGATGTGAACGCGGTGTTCGTCGCGGCGCCGCCGAACCCGCAGTGGGCCGCCGCCACCGGTTCCTTCCGCGCGCTCGTGACCGGCAGTCCGGACCTCGCCACCGACCCCGACCCCGCGGTGGACGTGGAGATCGACACGGCGTTTCTCGCTTCGATGCTCGACAGCGAGGCGCCGGCACCGGATACGCAGGCTGCCGCCCCGACGGTGCCACGCTCTGCGGCACACGCCCCCGTCGGCAGCGACACCCCGGCCGTCGCCCCCGAGCCGGTCCGGCGTGCACCTCTGCCCGCGGCGGGTGCGCCCGGCGCAGCCGCTCCCGGGAGGACGCCCCAGGCGCCGCGCCCGCACTTGCTGACCGAGGCGGAAGCGATCCGTGAGGCCGAGGCGCTCGCCATCGATGACCCCACGCAGCCGGCGGCCGATGATGAACCGCCCGCCGCGCGCCGGCTGGCACGCTTCCTGCCCTACCTCTGGCCGGCCGGCACCGCGCTGGCAGCGCTGCTGCTCATCGCGCAGGTGGTCAATCACTACCGCGATGAGCTGGCGGCCAGCGCCCGCTTCAACCACCCGCTCACCGCGCTCTACGGTTCCCTGGGCATCCGCCTGTTCCCGCACTGGGACCTGCGTGCCTACGACGTGCGGCAGCTGGGGGCTTCCGGGGACCCGGCCGGCGCGGGCCTCATCACGGTGCGTGCCAGCATCAAGAACGGCGCCTCCCAGGCGCAGCCGCTGCCGCTGCTGCGCGTGACGCTGCAGGACCGCTTCGGGAATCGCGTCGCGGCCCGCGACGTGGCTCCCAAGGCCTACCTGCCGAGCGCGATGCCGGCCTCCTCGTTCCTGTCTGCCGGACAGCGTATCGATGCGCAGATGGGTTTCGCGGACCCCGGTCCGGATGCGGTGGGCTTCGAGATCGATGCCTGCCTGCCGGCGGGCCCCGGCGTCATCGCCTGCGCGAACGATAGCGCGCTGCGCTGAAAGTCACGCGCCGTGAACCCCGTACGCATCGGGCCCTACGTGCTGCCCGCGAACGTCCTGCTCGCCCCGATGGCGGGCGTCACCGACCGCCCTTTCCGCGTGCTGTGCCGCAGCTTCGGCGCCGGCCTGGCGGCCTCGGAAATGATCACCGCCGACACCCGCCTCTGGAACACGTCCAAGTCACGTAACCGCATGAATCATGAAGGCGAGCCGGAACCGCGCGTCGTGCAGCTGGCCGGCGCCGACCCGCAGGCACTGGCCGAGGCGGCGCGCGCCAACGTCGCACTCGGGGCGCAGATCATTGATCTGAATATGGGATGTCCGGCCAAGAAGGTGTGCGGAAGGCTCGTGTGGCTCGGCACTGCTCACCGATGAGTCACTCGTCGCGCGCATCCTCGAGACGGTGGTCGGGGCGGTCGCGGTGCCCGTGACGCTCAAGATCCGCACCGGCTGGGACCGTGAGCACAAGAACGGCGTGAACATTGCATGCATCGCCGAGGCCAGCGGCATCGCCGCACTGGCCGTGCACGGGCGCACGCGCGCGGATTTCTACGCAGGTGAGGCCGAGTACGCGACGATCCGCGCAATCAAGGCGCAAGTACGCATACCGGTATTTGCCAACGGCGACATCAGCACGCCGCAAAAAGCGCGCGAGGTACTTGATTTCACCGGTGCCGACGGAGTAATGATCGGCCGCGCGAGTCACGGCGCACCATGGATATTTCGCGCTGTCAACGCCCGCCTGCGCGAAGGAATTGCGCCGCCGGCACTTCTGCGCGCCGATGTGCGTGATATTATTCTTGCGCATCTCGACTCGCTTTACGCGTTCTACGGCGAGGAGACCGGAGTCCGGATCGCGCGAAAACATCTCGGCTGGTATTGCGAACAGTTGCTCGAGGCTCCGGCACCGATCCGCCGCGAGCTCATGGGGGCGGCAAGCACCACCGAACAATTTGCGCATGCGGCCAAGCATTTCGAAGATTGGGTGGGCAAGGCCGCAGCAGCGGCCTGAAGACTGGATTGTCCCCGGGGGGTGTTCATGACGGCAAAAAAGAAAACACGAGCTCGTGAAGCTAGCGCCGCCAGAATCCATGGACGGGATCTGCCGCTGCGCAATCATGCTGAGCGTGCCTTAAGCGACTATTTCACCAGCCTGAACGGCCACCGGCCGGCGCACCTGTACGACCTGGTGCTGCGCGAGGTCGAGGAGCCGCTGTTCCGCGTCGTGCTCGACTATGCAGAAGGCAACCAGAGCCGCGCCGCCGGGATCCTCGGCATCAACCGCGGCACGCTGCGCAAGAAGCTGAAGCAGTTTGGACTTGGCGGCGCCTAGCGCCGCCTGCTGCGGCGCCACGCGCCGCTACCGGTAAGGCGAGGTCATGCCGCTGCCCGTGCGCCGCGCACTCCTATCCGTCTCAGACAAGAGCGGCCTGCTGGAGCTCGCGCACGCCCTGGTGGGGCGCAACATCGAGATCCTGTCCACCGGCGGCACGGCGCGCCTCCTGAGCGAGAGTGGCATCCCGGTACGCGAGGTCGCCAGCCATACGGGCTTCCCGGAAATCATGGGCGGGCGCGTCAAGACCCTGCACCCGAAGATCCACGGCGGCCTGCTCGGCCGGCGCGGCACCGACGAGGCGGTCATGGCCGAGCACGGCATCGCCCCGATCGACCTGCTGGTGGTCAACCTTTACCCCTTTGCCGCCACGGTGGCCCGGCCCGGCTGCCGCTACGAGGAGGCGGTCGAGAACATCGACATCGGCGGCCCGGCGATGCTGCGCGCGGCCGCCAAGAACCACGAGGCGGTGCTGGTGGTCGTCGATCCGGGCGACTACGGGCTCGTACTGCGGGAACTGGCCGAGCACGGCGGGGGCAGCCGGTTCGCCACGCGCGCGCACCTGGCCGCCAAGGCCTTCGCCCACACGGCCGCCTACGACACCATGGTGGCGGGCTATCTGGCAGCGCAGCATGCCACGGGCGCCTCCGCCTTCCCGCAGACGCTGCCGCTGATCTTCGAGAAGGTGCAGGACCTGCGCTACGGCGAGAATCCGCACCAGCGGGCCGCCTTCTACAAAAGTCCCGCCGCGCGCGGCGCAGGCGTTGCCACCGCGCGCATGCTGCAGGGCAAGGACCTGTCCTTTAACAACATCGCCGACGCCGACACCGCCATCGAGTGCGTGCGCCAGTTCGGCGAGCCCGCCTGCGTCATCGTCAAGCACGCCAATCCCTGCGGGGTCGCCATCGGCGCCGGCGTGCGCGAGGCCTACGAGGGCGCGTACCGCACCGACCCGACTTCCGCCTTCGGCGGCATCATCGCCTGCAACCGTGAGCTCGATGCCGCCACGGCCGTGGCGATCACCGAGCGGCAGTTCGTCGAGGTACTGGCCGCCCCGGCCGTGACCGCCGAGGCCGCGCGCGTGCTCGCCGCCAAGCCGAACGTGCGCGTACTGGTGCTCGGCGAGCTCACGCCCGCGGCCGATGAGATCGAGTTCCGCAGCGTCACCGGCGGGCTGCTTGGCCAGTCGCGCGATCTTGCCGATCTCCTCGAGGCCGACCTCACGGTGCCGACCCGCCGCCAGCCGACCGCGGCCGAGCTGGCCGACCTGCGCTTTGCCTGGCGGGTATGCAAGTTCGTGAAGTCCAATGCGATCGTGTTCGCGCGCGGGCTGGCCACCATCGGCGTCGGTGCCGGCCAGATGAGCCGTGTGTACTCCACGCGCGTGGCGGCGATGAAGGCCGCTGACGAGAAGCTCAGCACCCAGGGTGCGGTCATGGCCTCGGATGCATTCTTCCCGTTTCGCGACAACCTCGACGTGGCCGCCGGGTACGGCATCCGCGCCATCATCCAGCCCGGCGGCAGCAAGCGCGACGACGAGGTGATCGCGGCAGCCGACAGCCACGACATGGCGATGGTGTTCACCGGCATGCGCCACTTCCGTCACTAGATGAAGGTGCTGGTGGTAGGCGGCGGTGGCCGCGAGCATGCCCTCGCCTGGAAGTGCGCAGCGGCTGCGCGCGTCAGCGAGGTGCTGGTCGCTCCCGGCAACGCCGGCACGGCCACCGAGCCGAAGATGCGCAACGTCGCCATCCCCGCGGAGGACACCGCAGCGCTGGTGCGCCTGGGGCTGGATGAGCGCGTGGACCTCACGATCATCGGCCCCGAGGGGCCGCTGGTCGCTGGCATCGTGGACGCCTTCAGGGCTGCCGGGCTTGCCTGCTTCGGGCCGAACCGCGCCGCCGCGCAGCTGGAGGGCTCCAAGGCCCACATGAAGGAGTTCCTGCGCCGGCATGGCATCCCGACCGCGCGCTCTGCGACCTTCACCCGCGCGACCTTCGATCCGGACTGGGTGCGCGCGCAGCGCACGCCCCTGGTGGTCAAGGCGAGCGGGCTGGCCGCCGGCAAGGGCGTCATCATCGCCGAGTCGACCGCGCAGGCCCTGGCCAGCGCCGCGGCGATGTTCGCCGGCCAGTTCGCCCAGGCCGGGGAGCAGATCGTGGTCGAGGAGTTTCTGCCCGGCGAGGAAGCCAGCTTCATCGTCATGTGCGACGGCAGGCACATCCTCCCCCTGGCCAGCTCCCAGGACCACAAGCGCCGCGATGATGCCGACCGCGGCCCCAACACCGGTGGCATGGGCGCCTACTCGCCCGCCCCGGTGGTGACCGCACCGATGCACGCACGCATCATGCGCGAGGTGATCGAACCGACGGTGCGCGGCCTGGCCGCCGATGGCACCCCCTTCACCGGCTTCCTGTACGCCGGCATCATGATCGCCCCGGACGGCACACCCAACGTGCTCGAGTTCAACTGCCGCCTCGGGGACCCGGAGACCCAGCCGATCCTGATGCGCCTCACCTCGGACCTGACCGTGCTGTGCGAGGCCGCCCTCGCCGGGGAGCTGCACCGGGTGAAGGCCGACTGGGACCCGCGTGCGGCGCTTGGCGTCATCATGGCCGCCGCCGGCTATCCGGACCGCGTGGCCAAGGGCGACGTCATCGAGGGGCTCGAGGCGGCCGCGCGCCTGCCGGGCAAGATCTTCCACGGTGGCACCCGCCTTGAGAATGGCAAGGTACTCACCAACGGCGGCCGCGTGCTGTGCGCCGTGGGCCTGGGAGCGACGGTGGCCGGCGCGCAACGCGAAGCCTACGCACTGACCGCGGCGGTCCGCTGGCCCGGGGTGCATTACCGGCGCGATATCGGCTACCGGGCCATCGCGCGCGGCGCCTGAGCCGGCTGCGCGGGCGCATCCGGCTTATGGATCACTGGGAGTTCCCCGCCGCGCACGTCGTTGAAATCACCGTACAGCCGCAGGACATCGATGCCTACGGACACGTGAACAACTCCGTCTACCTCACCTGGCTTGACCAGGCCGCCTGGTCGCACTCGGCCGCCCTGGGCGTGCCGCTGGCGCAGTGCGTAGGCTCACGGCGCGGCATGGCCGCGCAGCGCATCGAGATCGACTACCTGCGCGCGGCACTCGCCGCTGACACGGTGCAGGTGGCCACCTGGATCGAGAGCAGCGATGCGCGGCTGCGCGTCGGCCGGCGCTTCCAGTTACGGCGGGTGCGCGATGGGAAGACCCTGGCGCGCGCCAGGGTCGACTACGTGTGCATCAACCTCGACACGGGCCGCGCGACGCGCATGCCGCCGGAGTTCTCCCGCGCATACGTGGTGACGAGACCCTGAGCTTTCCGCGGCAGCAGCTCAGAAGCTGAAGCGGATGAAGGCTTCCGGGCCGTGGGTACTGGTGTTGACCACCCCCGGCAGCGACCCGCCGATGCGCGCAATCGAGCTGCGGATGTTCGTATACCCCAGGCCGAGGACCAGGTTCGGGTTCCAGCGGTACTGCGTGTCCAGATGATAGTCGGCGTACCAGCCGTCGAAGTCGTTGTGGATGAGCTTGAAGTAGGCCGCGTGCCCGGTGAAGGACCAGCGGCGCGAGATGACCCAGCTCATGTCCACCGGCAGCGCCGGGAAGGGCGACGCGGCACTGACCTCCTCGCGCTGCCCGGGGGCCTGGGTGAGCATGTCCACCTGCAGGAAGTAGCACGCCAGGCCGGTGCCGAGCTCAAAGTGTTCCCTGTGGATGATCGAGTAGGTGTAGGTGATGGCGAACTGCCGCCAGTTGAGCTCGGTGCGCGTCGCCTGACCGGCGGTGAAGGTCTGGTCGCCGATGACAAAGTCCTGGGTGAGGATCTGGTTGCCGGTGCGGTTGGCCTCGAAGGTATCCACGCGCACCTTGTGCCGCTCGCGCAGGCGGAACATGAACTCGACGCGCCCCATGTTCTTCTTGTCCGGCAGCCCCAGGTCCTGCTCGGCGTTCAACGGCGTGCCGGTGATCCCGGGAGTCGAGGTCGAGGGATCCACCCTGAGGCTGGTTTTGAACTTCGGGGTATAGAAGGCGCCCAGGATATAGAAGTGATCGGTGATCGGGTTCGCCGCGACGTGCTTGCCCGGGCGCACGGGGGCCCCGGACTGCGGATCGCGCTCGGCCAGTGCCGGTGCGGCGTAGATCGCCAGAAGCATCCATGCGGCCGTTGAACTGATGCGCATGCCCTTGCAACTCCCCCGCGCTACAGGCGCGAGTTGGCCCCGATCTTACTGACCTGCGCCATGGGTGTGCCAGCGTCGCTGACTGCCGACGTGACGCGAAGCACAGCGCACCGCGCGGTGCGCCCTGCCGGGCTGCCAAGGGAACGAAGAGGCGCGCAAACACCGGATCCGCGGTGCCTTCAGGGCACGGCGGATCCGGTGAAGCGGTGCTAGCGCTTCATGGCCTCGAAGAACTCGCTGTTGGACTTCGTGTCCTTCATCTTGTCGAGCAGGAACTCGATCGAGGCGAGCTCGTCCATCGGGTGCAGGAGCTTGCGCAGGATCCAGATCTTGGCGAGCTCACCCGGATCGGTGATCAGCTCCTCCTTGCGCGTGCCGGAGCGGTTGATGTTGAGCGCGGGGAATACCCGCTTCTCGGAAACGCGACGGTCCAGGTGGATTTCGCTGTTGCCGGTGCCCTTGAACTCCTCGTAGATCACGTCGTCCATCTTCGAGCCGGTGTCGATGAGGGCGGTGGCCAGGATGGTCAGGCTGCCACCCTCCTCGATGTTGCGGGCCGCGCCGAAGAAGCGCTTGGGGCGCTGCAGGGCGTTGGCGTCCACGCCGCCGGTCAGCACCTTGCCGGACGAGGGCACCACGGTGTTGTAGGCACGCGCCAGGCGCGTGATCGAGTCGAGCAGGATGACGACGTCCTTCTTGTGCTCGACCAGCCGCTTGGCCTTCTCGATGACCATCTCGGCGACCTGCACGTGGCGGGCGGCCGGCTCGTCAAAGGTGCTCGAGACCACCTCGCCCTTCACCGTGCGCTGCATCTCGGTGACCTCCTCGGGCCGCTCGTCGATGAGCAGCACGATGAGAATCACTTCCGGGTGGTTGGAGGTGATGGCGGTGGCGATGTTCTGCAGCAGCATCGTCTTGCCGGCCTTGGGCGGCGAGACGATGAGGCCGCGCTGGCCCTTGCCCAGCGGTGCCACCAGGTCGATCGCGCGGGCGGTCAGGTCCTCGGTGGACCCGTTGCCACGCTCGAGCTTCAGGCGCTTGGTCGGGTGGAAGGGCGTCAGGTTCTCGAACAGCACCTTGTTGCGCGAGCTGTCCGGGGAGTCGTAGTTGATCTCCCCGACCTTCAGCAGCGCGAAGTAGCGCTCGCCGTCCTTCGGGGGACGGATCAGGCCGGAAATCGTGTCGCCGGTGCGCAGGTTGAAGCGCCGGATCTGGCTCGGGCTGATGTAGATGTCGTCGGGACCGGCCAGGTAGGAGCCGTCCGCCGAGCGCAGGAACCCAAAGCCGTCCTGCAGGATCTCGAGAACGCCGTCGCCGTAGATGTTCTCGCCGTTGCGGGCGTGCGCCTTGAGGATCGAGAAGATGATGTCCTGCTTGCGCGAGCGGGCGACGCTCTCAAGACCCATCGACTCGGCGAGCTTGACCAGTTCGTGGATCGGCTTGGACTTCAGCTCGGTCAGGTTCATCGAGCTGCGTGACAGGGTGAGCTCGGCGGGACTGATGATCTCGGAGTCATCCGGATCAAAGGGCTCCGCCTCGTGCATCATCTCATCCTGGCGGCCCCCGTTGCTGTTGCCGCGGTTGCCGTCGCGATTGCCACCGCCACCGCCATGCCGCGGACCCTTGTTCGGCCGGTTGCGGCCTTGGTTGCCTAGATAGCCCCTCACAGGTTGCTGTCCAGGAACGCCGACAGCTGCGACTTGGAGACCGCGCCGACCTTCTGGGCCTCCACGGTGCCGTTCTTGAA
The DNA here is from genome assembly GCA_963741745.1 of uncultured Pseudomonadota bacterium. Lineage (GTDB taxonomy): Bacteria > Pseudomonadota > Gammaproteobacteria > Steroidobacterales > Steroidobacteraceae > 13-2-20CM-66-19. Next base: position 246,608 of record CAVUJF010000001.1, read on the forward strand.
CAGAATCAGCGTCGGGATGCCGCGGATGCCGAACTTCGGCGGGGTCTGCGGGTTCTCGTCGATGTTGATCTTGGCGACCTTGATGCGGTCGTGATACTCGCTGGCAATCTCATCGAGGATTGGAGCGATCATCTTGCACGGACCGCACCACTCTGCCCAGAAATCCAGCAGGACCGGTTTATCGGACTTGAGGACATCGTGTGCGAAAGTGGCGTCCGTGGTATGCACAATGTGCGAGCTACTCACGCGGTGAAACCTCCGTCAGTGCAGAAGCGTGAAAATACGATTGGAAAATGTGGGGAGTCCGAAGCAATCGGCTACGGGTAAGCGAAAAGCGATGCCTGAGACACCGGCTAAACGGTTACACTAATAACTCGTGATTGAGTATGAAACCTAAAGGAATTAAGGAGACCTGACTGGCAGGTGCGGACCGGCTGGCCCGCTGACTTAAGATACTTTGTAGCGCTTCCGAGTCGCTTTTGCAAGCTCGGACGAGTCTCCCCCCTCACATTCCAGAATGAATTGATGACTGAAGCACACTCTGATTCGGTAACTTTCGCCTCCCTTGGCCTTGTAAATGAGGTCATGGACGGCGTAAAGCAAGCCGGCTTTGTCAATTGCACACCCATTCAGGCGCAGACACTGCCGATCGCGCTTGCCGGGCGCGACGTAGCCGGCCAGGCGCAGACCGGCACCGGCAAGACCGCCGCATTCCTGCTGGCGGTCTACCAGTCGTTGCTCACCCGCCCGGCTGGCCCTGGGCGCCAGAGGTCCTCCATCAGGGCGCTCATCGTCGCCCCGACGCGCGAACTGGCGGTGCAGATCCATCACGATGCGCTGGTGCTGGGAGCGCACACGGGCCTCAAGCAACAGGTGGTGTTCGGCGGCGTCGACTACGAGAAGCAGCGCCAGGAACTCACCGACGGCTGCGACGTGCTCATCGCCACCCCCGGCCGGCTCATCGATTACTTCAAGCAGCACGTGTTCGACCTGCGCCATGCGCAGGTACTGGTGCTGGATGAAGCCGACCGCATGTTCGACCTGGGCTTCATCGCCGACATCCGCTACATCATGCGCCGCCTGCCGCCGCCGGACCGGCGCCAGTCCATGCTGTTCTCCGCCACGCTGTCGCAGCGGGTGCTGGAACTGGCCTACGAGCACATGAATGAGCCGGAACTGGTGCGCATCGAGCCCGACAAGATGACCGTCGATCGCGTGCGACAGATGATGTACTACCCCTCGATGGAGGAGAAGACGCCCCTGCTGATCGGGCTGCTGCACCAGTCCGAGGCCGTGCGCACCATGGTGTTCGTGAACACCAAGCGCACCGCCGAGCGCCTGGAGTCCTCGCTCAAGGCCAACGGCTTCTCGGCGCAGGCCCTCACCGGGGACGTGCCGCAGAACAAGCGCCTGCGCTTCCTGCGCGAATTCCATGACGGCAAGCTGGCGGTCCTGATCGCCACCGACGTCGCCTCCCGGGGGCTGCACATCCCGGACGTCAGCCACGTGTTCAACTACGACCTGCCGCAGGATCCGGCCGACTACGTGCATCGCATCGGTCGCACCGCCCGCGCCGGCGCCGAGGGCGATGCCATCAGCTTCGCCTGCGAGGAATACGCGGTGTCGCTGCCGGAGATCGAGGAGTACATCGGCCACAAGGTGCCCTTCTCGCCCGTCGCGGTGGAACTGCTGGCCAAGGGCGTCGTCCCGGGCGCCCCCGTGCAGCGCTCGCACCCGGGTGGCCCGCGCCGCGGGGGCGGGGGCGGGGGCCGCGGAGGCGGCGGTGGCCGGGGTGGCGGTGGCGGCAGGCGCTCCGGCGGCGGGCGCCCACCCCCGCGTGGGCGCGGCCGCTGACGTGGCACTTGGCGGCCCGCTCGGCTAAGCTTGCTGGCGTTGGGCGGCTGCCGCCAAACGGCCTAGACCGTCCAAGCCCAACTCCCCAAGCATGGGCCTGCTGCATGGCCGATACCGAAGACAACGTCGATCGCGCGCTATTCCGCAACGTGGAAAAGGTGCGGCAGCTGCGTATCGAGCACCGCGACCTGGATGAGGTCATCTGCCGGCTCTCGCTGGACATGCACATCGATGAGTTGCAGCTGAAGCGCCTGAAGAAGCGTAAGTTGATGCTCAAGGACCAGATCGCGCGCGTGGAGAGCCAGCTGATCCCGGACCTCAACGCCTGATGGATAGCCCAGACAGCCCTCTGCGGGCCGTCCTCCACCTGACCTCTCCGCACCTGCTGGCCTCGGCGGCGGTGACCGTCGTGGCCGTCATCGTGGGGCTGATCGTCGCCCGGGTGCTGCGCAGGCGGCAGCGCCCGCAGCCGCGCAGCGGCCTGCCGGCGCGTGCCATGCACTGGGCGGACCACGGCCTGGAGGGGGCGCTGAAACTTGCGCCGATCCTGGCCGCGATCATGACGCTGCTCGCCGGGCACTTCGTGCTGGCCGCCGGCGGTATCGCCACCACGGTCAATGATGCGGTGTTCCGCCTGCTCATTGCCCTGGTGCTGGTGCGGCTGGGGGTTTACCTCCTGGGCCTGCTGCTCGGGCCGACCTCCTGGATGCACACCCGCGAGCGCACCATCACCTTCATCGTCTGGGTGATCGTCGGCATCGTGATCACCGGCTGGATGGATGTCATCGAGGCGAGCCTCAACCGCGTCAACATCCTCCCCGGCCGCTCGCAGCTGAGCCTGTGGGCGCTGCTCAAGGGTCTGGTGGTCGTCAGCGCCTTCGTGGTGATCGGCAGCCTCATCGCCCGCGCCATCGAACGGCACGTGATGCGGCTGGACACCCTGGCGGTGTCGACCCGGGTCGGGGTTTCCAAGTTCGCCTACTTCCTGCTCGTGGGCCTGGGCATCCTGCTGGGCACCAACGCCGCAGGTCTCGATGTCACGACGCTGAACGTGCTTACCGGTGCGATCGGCATCGGCCTGGGGTTCGGCCTGCAGTCCGTCGCCAGCAACTTCGTCAGCGGCTTCGTGCTGCTCATCGACAAGTCGATCAAGCCGGGTGATGTCATCAGCTTCCTGGACCATTCCGGCGGCACCGGCACAGGCAACTTCGGCTGGGTGCAGGAACTGCGCGGCCGCTACGTCGTGGTCCGCGATCGCGACGGCGTGGACACCCTGGTCCCCAACCAGAATCTCATCACCAGTCCCTTCATCAACTGGAGCTACTCGGACCAGCGGGTGCGACTGAAGCTGCCCGTGACGATCAGCTACAGCGACGACCCGGAGCTGGCCCTGAAACTGCTGGTCGAGGCGGCCGGGAACCACCCGCGCATCCTGCGCGAGCCGCCGGCGGTCTCGCGCCTCATCAGCTTCGACGATAACGGCATTCGCCTGGAGATCCGCTTCTGGATCGCCGATCCGGTGAACGGCGTGAACAACGTGCGCTCGGACGTCAATCGGGCCATCTGGCGCATCTTCCGCGCCCGCGGCGTGACGATGCCCTCGCCCCAGCGCGAGGTGCACATCATCAGGCAGGCCCGCCGCCCCCCGCCAGCGGCTGCCGGCGCCACGGTGGATGTCGGGCTGGACCAGGCCGCGGACTAGCCAGTCCCTTGCCGCTGCAGATCGCCCCTGGGATCGAGATACCGGACAGCGAGCTGGCCATCACCTTCGTGCGTGCCTCCGGCCCCGGCGGGCAGAACGTCAACAAAGTCGCCACTGCCGCGCAGCTGCGTTTTGATCTCGCGGCCAGCCCGTCCTTGAGTCACGCCGTGAAGATGCGCATGCGCCCGCTTGCCGGGCGGAGGCTCACCGACGAGGGTGCGCTGCTGATCATCGCCCGCAATCACCGCACCCAGGAGGGCAACCGGCGTGAGGCCCTCTCCCGGCTGGCCGAGATCATCCGCCAGGCACTGGTGCCGCCGAAGCCGCGCAAGGCCACCCGGCCGACGCGCGCATCAAAAGAACGGCGCCTGGAATCCAAGGCGCGCCGTCAGCGCACCAAGCGCAACCGCTCGGGATCCTGGGAAGGCTGAACCGGCAAGCCCGCAGCCGACCTCAGCGCGCCTGCCTCGCCGCAAGCCGGCCTGCCCATCGGCGGCGACTCAGTCCGGTCGCCCACGGCCCGCCGCCGGGGCGCTCATCGTCAGCTTCCCTCAAAGCGACGAGGTGGAATGTACCTATTTTCAACCAAGAGCCAACCAAATAGACAGGGATCATGGAGAAGTCAGAGACGGCTGTGCGCCACAGTGACGCCGCCCCGCTGTCGAACAGCGATGAGGGTGCCCATTGCCCAGCAGTGGTGCGTGAGGAGGTCGTGCTGAGCTTGGTCGATCACCTTGATGCCATGTTGGCCTATTGGGACGTCAATCAGCTGTGCGTCTTCGCCAACAATGCGTACCAGGATTGGTTCGGCAAAACCAGAGAGCAAATCGTCGGCATTACGTTGAGCGAGCTCCTCGGGCCCCTCTATCTTAAGAATCTGCCGTACATCCAAGCCGCCTACGCCGGGCAGAAGCAGATCTTTGAGCGCGACATTGCGACTCCGGATGGCCGCCTGCGCCATAGTCTCGCCACATACACGCCGCACGTTGTCGGCGGCAAAGTAGCAGGCATCTTCGTGCACGTAGCCGACGTGACCCTGCTGAAGCGCCTGGAGCATGACCTGAAGGCAGCGAAGGCCAAGGCGGAAGTGCTCGCTACCCATGACTTCCTGACCGGCCTGCCCAACCGCGCGCTACTGCAGGCGCGCATTGCACAGGCTCTGGCGGACCCGCAACGCCAGCACAACATGCTCGCGGTGCTCAGCGTCGACCTCGACGATTTCAAGAAGATAAACGACACCTGCGGGCATAGCGACGGGGATCGTATGCTCGTCGAGACGGCCAGCCGGATGAAAGGCGCGCTGCGCGAGGTGGACACCATCGCGCGATTCGGTGGCGATGAGTTCATCGCCTTGATACCCGAGATCGACTCGGAGCTCCAAGTGGAAGTGGTGGCAGCCCGGCTACTGGCCGCGGTGGGACGGCCGCTGGACCTCGGAACCAAGACCATAGTGCCGTCATGCAGCATTGGCATTGCGCTCTACCCGGCTCATGGCACAACGCCTGAGCAGTTGCTACTCAACTCGGATCGAGCCTTATATGCAGCGAAGCACCAGGGAAAGAACCGCTTTGCGCTCTTTTCCAACACCGCGAGCTGAGCGTCATCAGCTGTAGCCTTTGTCTGCCAGGACCTGACCCAGTAGATAGTTGCTCCGGGACACGCGCCGGGGCACATTACCCGCCTTGCTTAGCTCCCGCCGCCAGCACTGGCATGCGTGCTGCCGTCCTGATGGCCTTCCTGCACCACCTGGGCGCCTTCACCGTCGTGGCCACACTCGCGGTCGAAACCGCGCTGTTCAGGTTGCCGCTCAATCTTGCGCAGGCGCGGCGCCTGCAAGCCGCGGACCTGATCTTCGGCATCGCTGCGGGCGCGGTGCTCGCGGCCGGCTTATTGCGGGTGCGCTACTTCGAGAAGGGTGCTCACTACTACTGGCACGATGCCTACTTCATCGTGAAGTTCAGCGCCTTCGTCCTGGCGGGCCTGATCTCGATCTACCCGACGGTGACGTTCCTGTCCTGGGGCAGCGCCCTCAAGGCCGGGAACGTCCCCACCGTTGTCCCGGAACATTACCGGCGGGTGCGGCCGTGCCTGGTGCTGGAACTGACCGCAATCGTGGTCATCCTGCTGTGCGCGCCGCTGATGGCGCGCGGCTTCGGCGCCTTCGGCTAGAGCGCGCCGGCGGGCCGCGGGCGCGTGGCGACGTTCAGCCCGTCCGGGTGCATGAACCAGGCGCCCAGGGCAGGCAGCAGGATGATCGCCGCGAGCATGTTCACCAGGAACATGAAGGTGAGCATGATGCCGATGTCGGCCTGGAACTTCAGGGGCGAGAACACCCAGGTCGCCACGCCGATCGCCAGCGTCACGCCGGTGAAGATGATGCTCGCCCCGGTCACGCGCAGCGTGCGCTCGTAGGACTCGCGCACCGACAGGCCCTGGTGCAGGAACTCCTGCATGCGGCTGAACAGGTAGATCCCGTAGTCGACGCCGATGCCCGCCCCCAGGGCCACCATCGGCAGCGTCGAGACCTTGAGTCCGATGCCCACCACGGCCATCACCGCGTAAACCAGGACAGACACCAACGCCAGCGGCAGCACCACCAGGAGCGTCCCCACCACCGAGCGGAAGGTGACCAGGCACATGAGGATGACTGCGGCAAATACCCCCGCCAGGATCCACACCTCCTTTGACTGCACGGTCTCGTTGGTGGCCGCCATCACCCCGACGTTGCCGGTGGCAAGGCGGATGCGGGCCCCGTCAATGGGATTGTCGGCACGCCACTGCTTCACGGCGGCGACTACCCGCTGGATGGTCTCCGCGCGGTGGTCGGCGAGGAACATCATGACCGGGACGATGTCGCAGTTCTCGTTGAGCAGCCCGGTGCTGGTCTCGATGTAACGCGTCGACTGCGTCAGCTGCGCCTGCTCGCGCGGGATGCTGCGCCACTTGAGGCTGCCCTCGTTCCAGCCGGCGATGGCGACCTTGGCGATGAACGGCAGCGTGATCACGTCCTGCACGCCGGGTACGTTGCGCATGTGCCAGGCAAAGCGGTCGGTCTCTATCATCAGGTCGTGGCTGACGCACACCGGTTCCTTGGACTGCACGATGGCGGTGAGCACGTCGACGCCGATGTCGAAACTGGAGGTGATGACGTCGTTGTCGATGTTGTAGCGCGAATCGGCACGCAGTTCCGGCACCCCGGAACGGGTATCACCGATGGGGGTCTCCCGTCCCTTCCACCAGCCGAGCACCCCGAGCAGCACGGCCGCGAGGATGACCACGCTCGCCGGTCCGCGCGCGGTGATGCCGGCAAGTCGGTGCCAGACCCGGGCGAGCTGGTGCTGGCGCCGGTCGACCCGGTCGTGATAGCCGGCGTCGAAGTGCACGTAGCTGACCAGCACCGGCAGCAGGATCAGGTCCGTCAGGATCACCACCGCGACACCGACGCAGGCGGTCACGGCCATCTCGCGGATCACCGGCACAGGGATCATGAGGATGGTGATGAAGCCGACCAGGTCCGCGAGCAGCGCCACGATGGCCGGGGCCAGTAGCTGGCGGAAGGTGCGGCGCGCGGCGTGGATGCTGTCGAGGCCGGCGTAGGCAGCATCCCCGACGGCGCTGATCTTCTGCACGCCGTGGCTTACACCGATGGCGAAGATGAGAAACGGCACCAGCAGGCCAATCGGGTCGATCCCATAGCGCATCAGCACCAGCGCGCCCAGCTGCCAGATCACGGCGATCACCGAGCACACCACCGGCACGAGCGCGATGGGCCAGGACTGGCAGTACAGCCGCACCGCCAGGAGCGTGAGCACCAGGGTGATCACTGCGAACAGCACCACCGAGCTTGCCCCGTCGGCAATGTCGCCCATCACCTGCGCAAAGCCGATGATGCGCACGTCGATGCCGGTATCCCCCGTCCCCGGGGTCTGCAACGCCCCGCGCACGTGCTGCTGCAGGCGATGGGCGACCTGTATGGGGTCGACGGGTTTGCCCTGCGCGTCCTGGTCGAGCACGGTCGCGCTCACCAGGGCCCCGGAGAAGTCATTCGCCACCAGGCGCCCGATGATCCCCGCCTTCCTGATGTTGTCGCGCACGCGGGCCATGTTCTCCAGCGTCGGCGTGAAGTCCGCCGGGACGACGTTGCCCGCCTCGATGCCGTCCTCGACCACCTCCAGGTAGCGCACGTTGGGCGTAAAGATCGACTGCACGCGCGTGCGGTCGATGCCGTCCATCACCGTCACTTCGTCCGTGGCCTTGCGCATTGCCGCGAAGAATTCCGGCGTGAACATGTCGCCACTGCGCGCCATGAGCGCGACCAGCACCCGGTTCGCGCCGCGGAATTCCGCCACCCGCGGATCAAGGTAGGTGCGCATGTACTCGTGGCGCAGCGGCAGGGTCTTGTTGAAGGAGGTATCGATGCGCAGCCCGTGCAGGGCTACCGCGCCAAAGAACAGCGAACCCACGGCAAAGACCAGCAATATCAGCGTGCGGTGCCCGAAGATCGCATCCTCGAGCCACGCCTCGGCGCGGCTGCCGCGCGTCTGGCCCCTGCCTGCCGGCGCGCTCATGGCTGCACCTTGACGCTCGCGTGTCCCGCAGTGAGCGGGATGCTCTTCACGCCTGCAACCCCGGCGGTCACCAGGCGCTCATCACCGTGCACCAGCACCGCTGACAGGTCCGTATGGTCGGCCTGCTGGTCGAGCGCGAAAGTGCGGCCGCCGTCCGCACTGGTCAGCACCACGCCACCGAGCCCCACGATGACCACGCCCGACTCACCGAGTCGGCCGGCGCCATCGAGCATCGCGAGCGTGCCGCTGGCGAGCTTCTGCCAGTTCACGCCCGCGTTTTCCGAGCGGTACAGGCTGCCGCGCAGGCCAAAGGCCAGGAGGACGTCGCCATTCATTGGCAGCACGCCGAAGAAGGAGCCCTCGTACGGGGAGTTCAGCTCCCGCCACGTGTGGCCGGCGTCGTCAGAGCGGTACAGGTGGCCGGCTTCGCCGGCGATATAGAGCTGCGAGGCGCTCGCGGCCACGATGCGGTTCAGGTGAAAGCCCCCGGCGTTGCCGGCGTCCGTATCGGCAGCCGAGGCCTTGGCGCCGGGCGCGGCGGGGGGCGGCACGGGTGCGAACTTGCGCTCGCTCCAGTGTACCCCGGCGTCCTCGCTGATCAACTGCGCGCTGTACGCGCCCACTGCGATGGCATGGCCCCCGGCACCACACCACACATCGAGCAGGGGGCGCTGCGCGGCCGGATCGTAGTGGGCCAGCTGCCAGGTGCGGCCGGCATCGACGGTGGTGAGGATGACGAGGTCGTGGCCGACCGCGACGCCGTGCGTGGAGTCGAAGAAACACACGCCGGTCAGCAGTGCCTGCACGGGCACCGCGCGTGCCTGCTCCCAGCTCGTGCCGCGGTCATCCGAGTAGACGATGACCCCGCGGTCGCCGACGGCGACCAGGCGCTTGCCCGCCGTTGCCAGGGCAATCAGCAGCGAATGATCGGCGAGGCGCGCGTGCTCGGCCGGGCGCGGCGCCTCGGCCGCGCAGGCGGCACCGGCCAGCGCTGCGGCGGCGAGCCACGGCAGCAGCCGGCGGCCGGTCCTCCGCAGCGCCGCGCGGTGCGCGCGCACGTTCACCTGCAGGATCTCTAGCGGATTCCGCGCCGCTCCAGCACGCTGGGCTGGAAATCAGCGGCGGTGCGTTTGATGCTGAAGTCGTACGAGCGCGGCTGCTCGTTCTGCAGGCCGAGCGCCAGGTAGCGGCCGTTGGACAGGTCCATCACCAGCTCCAGGTCCGTCCACAGCGTTGGCAGGTCGTAGTAGTTGATGACATGGCCTTCCTGCACGCGCCACAGCTTGCCGCGGCTGTCGTAGCAGTCCACGGCAAGGATCTGCCAGGAGTCTTCGTCGACATACAGCGTGCGCCGCGAGTAGATGTGGCTCACCCCGGGCTTGAGGGTCGCTTCCACTACCCAGACGCGGTGCAGCTCGTAGCGCGCGTAGTCCTGCTTGATGTGGTTCTTCTGCAGCAGCTCGCTGTACTTGATCTTCTCGCTCTGCAGCTGGTATGAGTTGTACGGGACGTACATCTCCTTCTTGCCGACGAGCTTCCAGTCGTAGCGCTGCGGGCTACCGTTGTACATGTCGAACTGGTCATCGGTGCGCTGGTTGTCCGAGTTGGTACCCGGGTTGTCGAAGGCGACGTTCGGTGCCCGGCGTACGCGGCGCTGGCCGGGGTTGTAGATCCAGGCGCGGCGCGAATCCTTGGACTGGTTCATCGTCTCCTGCACCAGCAGCACCTCCCCGGCCAGTCGCGCGGGGGCGGTGGTCTCCTGCATGAAGTACACGATGATGTTATCGAGGCCGGCCTCGGTCATGCCCGGCACGTAGTAGGGGAAGAAGAACTCTTCCTTCAGGTTCACCACGGTGTAGTTACCACCGGCCTCCACCGGCACCTGGCCGATCTGGCGCGCGGCGGCGATACTGCGGTAGCGCGTCAGGTGGTTCCAGTAGACCTCGAGCCCGGACTTCGGGATCGGGAAGGGTGTGCCGCCGACTCCACCGGTGATGCCGTTGCCATCCGGCACCAGTGATGCAGTGGTGGCGATGCGCTTGGTCGCCTCGTAGACGCTGTCCGGCGCGGCCGCACTGCGGTGCGTCGGGTAGACGATCATCTTGTAGTCCGCGTAGGCCTTGAACAGCGCCTTGTGCCCCTCGGTGAGCTTGGCGGCGTACTGCGCGGCGTTGGCGGGCGTGATCGTGAACAGCGGCTTGTCGGCCGCGTACGGGTCCGGATGGTGCTCGCCGGACTTGTAGGCCGGGAAGCCCGCCTCGGCGGCGGACTTGATGCCGCCGGTCCAGGCCGGGATGCTGCCGTCGGCGTTGGCCGCCTTCTCCCCGCCCAGTGGCGTGAGATCCTGCCCCAGATGCGCCGCTTCCTGTGGACTTACCGCCCCCCAGGCCACGGGCGCGAACAGCAATCCTGCTGCGGCAATCCGGATCAAGGTGTTCATTGCAGCTCCTCCAGAATTTGCGGACTTTGCCGGCAGGCACGCGCGCGTCAGAACGAATACTTGACGTTGGCCGTGATGAAGTCGCGGTCGTTGACCAGGTTGTACTGTCCGGCACCACCGTACTGCGTGTACGAGACATCCAGATCCCACTTCGAGCGCAGCGACCCGCCGACGCCCAGCGTCAGTGCATGGCGGCCCTCGATGAAATTGCCGCCCGGGCCCGGGGACACGCCGCTGACGTCGTGGCTCCAGGTGAAGTGCGGCAGGATGTTCCACGAGGCGATCAGGTTCGCGTACTCGAGGCGCCCGGCCACAACGTACCCCCACGAGGTGCTGGTGGGGAAGGCCGAGCCGGGCTCGTACAGGTTCGGGTACTGCGGGTAGCTGCCGAGCGCGGGGTTGCCGCTGAGATTGGTTCCCGGGGCCTCGTAACGCAGGCCCAGCCCCACGGGGCCGCCGCTGTACTTGTTCTCCAGGCCCGGGATGTAATCGACGGCTCCTTCAAACAGCAGCACTGCCTGGGAGGCCTTCAGCACGTTGGCGAACACCTGCGTAGCCGTGAACTGGGCCTGCCAGGTGTCCTTGCGCACGTACCCGCGAACCACCTGGGTCAGACTGTAGGCACCGAGCTGGTTGCAGCCGGTGACGGGGGTCGCAGAGGCCGGCTGGCAGTGGCCCGGCGCGCTCACCGGCTGACCCAGCAGCTGGGCGACGCCCGACTCGAAGGGCGTGAGCGAGGCATCGAGCAGCTCGACATCGTCCACCTGCAGCGGCACGTTGTGCCGGTAGGCGACCTCGCCCTGCAGCGCGGTACCGGTCTTCTGCAGCTGGGTGTTGAAGGATAGGCCCAGCAGCTTGATGTCCTGCGGGAACTCGTCGTAGTAACCGGCCGTCTTGCCGTACTCGTAGGTGCCGAAGCTTTGCGCCTGCGCGGCGACGTTGCCGCCGGAGAGCAGGGTGTTGGCCCCGATGGTCGCGTACTCAGTCGCCGCGGCGGCGCTGAGGTTGCCGCCGAGCTGGGCAGCGCGCTGCTGGCCGATTGCCGCCCCCGTGGCCACCGCGGCCTGGAACGGCAGTCCGGCCGCCAGAGCCTGGGCGGCGCCGGCGACGGCATTGACCGCACCGAAACCGTTGCCGAAGCCGGCCTGGGTACCGGTCTGTGAGGACACCAGCGGCAGGCGGCTGGTGTAGTTAAGAAAGTAGAACCCCAGCTGCGTGCCCTGACTGAAGTTGGGAAGGTAGAGCTTGACGTTGACCCCGTATTGCCCGGAATCGGGCGGCTTGTGGTCGGGCAGGCGGTTGATGCTCTGGAAGTCCTTGATCAGCCCACCGCCCAGGGAGGTGAAGTCCACCCCCAGGTCGGAGATGGAACCGAAGCCGAGCACGACGCGCTGGCCACCGGGGCTCGCAAAGTCATTGGTGCTGAAGTAGGACCCGGCCGGCTCCGGCAGGGTCTCGTGCCAGGCGAGCAGGTACAGCAGCTGCGTGCTGAGGCTCTGGGTGAGCTGGGAGTTGAACACCACCATGTTGTCCGGCAGCAGCGCCTCCTTCAGCTCCGCCCCCGGTACGCGTAATGCGGAAACGTCGAAGTGATTGACCTGGTTGAGGCCGCCTTGGATGAAGGTGCTCTCGCCCCAGCTGACCACCTGCTGGCCGAGCCTGAGCTCCGAGGGCAACGTGCCGAGGTCGAAGCGCCAGAACCCGAACGCATCCAGCAGGCGCACGTAGCTGCCGACCAAATTCTTCGCCTCGTGCGACAGCGGCGTGCGCTCGGTGTCCTCGTTCATCACCTGCAAGTCGTACAGTCCGTCGCCACGGACGAAGATCCCGGCGCGATCCTTGTAGTTCAGGGACAGCTCCGTGACGCCCTTGAGCACCTTGCTGTAGATCGCCCGGTGCAGGTAGTTCAGGTCACCGTTGTCGATGTTCGGCGAGTAGCCGCAACCGCCATTGGCCATGCCGATCAGGCGGCAGTCGGGACTGCCTACGCGCCAGCCCGCGCCGAAGCCGACGGTCGTGTCCCAGCTGCCGCTCCAGTCGCCGTCGCCCTGCCAGCTGATGGCATGGGCTGCAGGCCCGCTGAAGGCTGCGAGCGCGGCGGCGATCGCAATGACGGCGAACTGCGGACGACCCCGCGTATGAATCTTGCTCACGTGCTCCCCCTGTCCGATCGCAGTTCCTCGGACACTCGGACGTCCGCTGCCTGCTGACCCGCGCTCTGGCCGCCTGAACCTAAGCTGACGTCTCGCTTCCGCAGCGCGGGCGAAACCGGAACGCCTTCTTGTTCGTTCGCCTGGGCGTAAAACCCTTTGTCTGATCAGTCTATTACCCCCCCATGCGGGGCGGCAAGCCGTTTCAGGCCTGCATCAGCTGGAGAATGCTGTGGCGCAGTTGCTCACTCAAGACCAGCTGCGCATCCTGCGCCACGCGCAGCAGTACTTCGTCAAACTCGAGGTTCCCGGCGGCATTGGCGCTGATCACCCCGCGCCGAAGCAGCAGGCCGATGAAGTGGGCAAACAGCGCCCGGTCAAAGAATTCCGGGGAGTTCAGGCCGTACAGCTGCGTCATGCGCTGCGCGGTCAGCTGGCAGCGTTTCTCGAGGGTCACCTGGTCGATGGCGCCGCTGCCGGCGCGCACCAGCTGCGACACCGCCATGTAGTAGCGCTCGATGGTCTGCACGGTCGCCTGCGCCAGCAGTGATAGCTGCAGCGCCTGTGTCGATGCCGGTGGCGCACGCCGCCAGCCGTCCACGGCCGGTTCGGCTTCCAGCAGTCCCAGACCCACCATGGCAGCCACCGCCTGGTCCACCGCCGCGGGCACTTCGCTTTCCTCCCAGCGCAGGAACAGCTCCGCGGCGACGTACGGGTACACCCGCCCTGCCAGGCGCTGCAGGTCCGCGCGCGCGACCGCCGCATTGCTGCCAAAGGCACAGGCGATCAGCGAGGGCAGCGCGTACAGGTGCAGGATGTTATTGCGGAAGTAGGTCGCCAACACCGCGCTGCTCTCGCTCATGCGCACGAGGTCCCCGAACGCCTGCGATTCGCGGGTGATCAACCTCAGCTCAATCCCATAGTCGATCATCTGCGCACCGCTAAGCCGTGTGAGGCAGACCCGGTCGCTGTAGGGAAAGGCCTCCAGCAGGCGGCGGTACAATTCCAGCTGGCGAACCAGATCCTCCTCGGGCAGCGCCTGCCGCGGCATCGCCAACAATGCGAGGCTCAGCAGGTTGATCGGCGTGACCGCCGCCGCGCAATTGATGTTGCGCATGATGGTCCGGGCGAGCTCATCCACCGCCTCGCCTACCCAGGGACGGCGGTGCTCATCGTCGTAGGGCTGCGCGCGCCACCCGCGGTCGTGGCGGTCCAGGATCTGCCCGAGCGGGACCGGCTCGCCCAGGTTCACGTAGACCTTGCCGAACCGCTCCTTCAGCACCCGCCAGGACTTCAGCAGGCCGAGCACGCTCTCCTTCTCCTTCGGACGTCCGGAGAGCTCGCCCACGTAGGTACTGCCCTCGACCAGGCGCTCGTAGCCGAAATATACCGGCACGAAAACCACCGGCCGCACCGGCTCCTGCAGGAAGCTGCGCACGGTCATGCCGAGCATGCCGGTCTTGGGCTGCAGCAGCCGTCCGGTGCGACTGCGCCCGCCCTCGATGAAGTACTCGATCGGGTGGCCACGGGCCATGATCGCGGCGAGGTACTTCATCAGCACGGCCGTATACAGCACGTTGCCGCGGAAGGAGCGCCGGATGAAGAATGCGCCGCCCTTGCGCAGGAAACGCCCGATGACCGGCAGGTCCAGGTTCACCCCGCCGGCGATGTGCGCCACCGCAAACCCGTGCACGAAGACCACGTAGCTGAGCAGCAGGTAGTCCATGTGGCTGCGATGACAGGGCACGTAGATGATCTCGTTCCCCTCGGCCACCTGCTCAAGCGTCGCGGCATGGCCGAGTACCACGCCGTCATACAGACGGTTCCACAGGCGCGTGAACGCACTGGCCATGAACCGCACGAACACGTGGGAGTAGTTCGCGGCGATCTCCAGGGCGTAGCCACGCGCGCGCAGCACCGCCTTGCGGCGCGGCAGGCGCGCCGTGCGCATCTCCTGTGCCACGGCGCGCCGAACCGCGCGCGTGTGCAGGACCTCGTTCACCAGCGTGCGCCGATGCGAGAGGTCAGGGCCGATGCGCGCGGCGCGACGGCGCGCGTACAAGGCCCGCAGGCCGCGCGCGACGCGCCGCCCGCGCACCGCCGCGGCAAGCTGGGCACCGAGCACTTGGCGCAGCGAGATCGGCTTGTCCAGCTCCACGAGGGTGTCGCGCGCGTTGAAGAGGACCTGCAGGAACCTGCGCAGCCGGCTGGTGAGTGCCCAGTCATCCACCAGCAGCAGGCGCACCCAGGAGGCCTCGCGCTGCGGCGCCCTGCCCCAGTAGACCGCCGCGGGCACCAGGTCGAAGTCCGCCTGCGGATCATCGCGCAGCACCTTGATCATCCTGGCCAGGTGCGGCGGCGGCCGCCGGTCCAGGCGCGCACCGCCGAAGCCGCGCTGCTGGGTGAGGAACAGGTAGCTGCG
This sequence comes from uncultured Pseudomonadota bacterium, assembly GCA_963741745.1. Taxonomy (GTDB): domain Bacteria; phylum Pseudomonadota; class Gammaproteobacteria; order Steroidobacterales; family Steroidobacteraceae; genus 13-2-20CM-66-19. The sequence continues at coordinate 261,744 of CAVUJF010000001.1, forward strand.
CAGCTCCCGCGAGCCCGGGAACAGTGGCCTGCCCGGCCGCGGCAGGTCCAGCTGCTTGCAGGCCTCCTGCAGCACCGCAAGGTCAGCCACGCTGCCTCGCTCGAGCACGTAGACAAGCGGATGACCGCGCCCGCGCAGCAGCGCGGCAGCGTCCTCGGGGCGCACCTTGAAGCGCACCCACCAGACCACCAGGCGACGCAGGAACCAGTTCATGGCCGTTATGATGTCCCTGTCGCCGCGCCGCGGCGCTCGCACGGAGCATGGTTACAAATGGGCGCGTTCACCGGCAAGACCGTCCTCATCACGGGTGCCTCGGAGGGCATCGGGCGCGCGCTCGCTCTCACGCTCGCCGCCGAGGGCGCCGACCTGGTGCTGGCGGCGCGCAGCATGGAGCGGCTCCAGGAGGCCGCCGCAGCCTGCACCACGCGCGGCGCACAGGTGGAGGTGGTGGCCACAGACATCGCCCAGGCCCAGGACTGCCTGCACTGCGTGACCCGGGCGGTGGCGCGCTTCGGGCGCCTGGACATCCTGGTCAACAACGCCGGCATCACGATGTGGGCGCGCTTCGATGAGATCACCGATTTTGCGGTGTACGAGCGGCTCATGAGTGTGAATGTCCTCGGCAGCGTGCGCATGACCGCCGCGGCGCTGCCACACCTCAAGGCCTCGCGCGGGCTGCTGGTTGCCGTGGCCAGCATCGCAGGACTCACCGGGGTGCCCGAGCGCACCGGCTACGCAGCCAGCAAGCACGCGATGGTGGGCTTTTTCGAGTCCCTGCGCATCGAGCTGCTTGGCAGCGGCGTGGACGTGACGATCGTCGCCCCGGACTTCGTGGTCAGCCAGATCCACCGGCGGGCCATCGGTGCCGATGGACTGCCCCTGGGGAACACCCCGATGGACGAGGACCGGATCATGAGCGCGCAGGAGTGCGCCACCCTGATCGCAGGCGCCATGCGCCGCCGCCAGCGCCTGCTGATCACCTCCGCGCGCGGGCGCTTCGCGCGCTGGGCGCGGCTCATCGTGCCGGGGCTGGTCGATTCACTGGCGGCCCGCGCGATCCGCAAGCACCGCTGAAGTCACTCAAAGGCGATCGCGGGCAGGTCCAGCGCAATGAGGAAGTACTCGAACAGGTACTGGACCACGCGCAGCTGGTTGTGCAGGCGGTGGTCACTTTCGAGCAGGTGCAGCGCGGCCTTATAGGTCTGTGCGAAGCGCACGCTGTGCTCGAACGGCACGACATCGTCGCGCCAGCCGTGCACGATGCTCGCCGAGCAGTCGACGATCCCCGGACGCAGCTCCGGCAGGCCTTCCATGTACAGCGCCGGGGCCATCAGGAAGATGCCGCGGGCGTGCAGCAGGGAAGCGGAGGCCACCGCGACGTAGCCACCGAGGCTCGATCCGACGAGCACCAGATCACCGCTGAGTTCCTTGCAGAAATCGACCAGCTTGGCCACGCGCGCCCGCGGCTCCTCAAGCCCGCGGTAGTCGACCGAATGAGCCTCGTAACCTTCCGCGCGGGCAACATCCGCCAGGGCGGCGATCTTGCGCCCCCACGGTCCACTCTCCTTGCCGTGGGAGAAGACGACATGTCGGGAAGTCACGGTTTCTTGCATGGTTGGATCGCCGTCGCTGGGCGCATGGATGGCATGCGGGGACTATGACTTAAGACACTGAATCTGAACAGGTCAATCCTCGGCCGCGTATGGATAGGCTGACCGGGCCACGCCACCGTACCACCTTACGGCTCACAAACCGTCCCGCGGTTTATTGAATGCGGCGTCGGTAATGATAGCGCGCGGCAGTTCACAGCAAACCTGGCATCTACTGAACACGAGGATGGATCCTTGAAGGGGAGCGCTCCGTCCGCCCGTCCAGGCGGAGTCGCAGGCCGCGGTTAGGCGTCCTTCAGCAACGCCTCGATCGCCGGGAAGGCGCGTGCGCGGGCTACGTCGGCGGCGGTCGCGCGGTCCTTGTTGCGCAGGCGCGCGCTGGCCCCTGCACCCAGCAGCCGCTTCACCAGCGCCGTACTGCCGTTGCGGCTGGCGATGATGAGCGCGGTGTCGCCGAACTCGTTCTGGGCGTCCTTGTCCACGTGGCGTGCAAGCAGGCGCTCGACGATCTCGTCCGCGTTGGCGCTCGCGGCCAGCAGCAGCGGCGTGTCGCCACGGGCCGTGCGTGCCTCAAGCTTCACGCCCTTTGACAGCATCAGGTCGGCCAGCGCCGTGGCGCGTGCGCTGCAGGCCGCAGCGAACGGAGTGACGCCGCCGACATCGGCGTGATCGGGGCTCGCACCATGCTGCAGCAACAGCCGCGCAGTCTCGAGCCTGCCGGCACGGGCCGCGTACGCCAGCGCCGTACGCTGTGCTTTGTCGGTCGCCTCGGGTGCGGCGCCCGCATCCAGCAGCGCGCGCACCAACTCGAGATCGCCGGACTGCGCGGAGAGCATCAGCGCGCTCCTGCCCCGCGCGTCGCGCGCGTCCACGTGCGCATGCGCCGCGAGCAGCAGCCGGGTGATCCCCGCGTGGCCGCCCTGAGCTGCGGCGAGCAGGGGTGGCTGCGGATCCTCGCGACGCCCGTCCGCCGCGGCGCCGTGCGCCAGCATGGCGGCGACCACGTCCTCGCGCCCGATGAGCACGGCGGCGAGCAGTGCGGAGCGGCCGCGGCGATCGGGGCTCAGGGGCTGCGCGCCGGCTCCGAGCAAGGTTTCGACCGCTGCGGGGTTGCCGGTGAGCGTTGCCGCCGTCAACACCGGCATGCCGTCGGGGGTTGCAGCGTTCGCATCCGCGCCGGCGCTGAGCAGGCTCTGCAGCAAGGTGGCGTTGTCGCGGCCGGCCGCGACGGCGAGGTCTGGCCAGCCCGCGTACAGGTCACGGCTGGCACGCTGCACCGTGCCGGGAGCGCCCGCCGCAGCGATGGCGCTGCGGTGCAGTGCGGTCGCGCCCTTCTCCCGCAGCCGCGCGGACAGTTCAGCGGCATTGCCGACCTCCGCGAAGTCGAGCGCCGACCAGTCCTGCACGTTGCGCGGCGCAACCGCCGCCCCGGCCGCCAGCAGCCGCTCGGCCGCCGCCAGGCGCGCGGCGGCCGCGGCATGCATCAGCGCGGTATTACCGTCGCGGTCGGTCGCGGCGAGGTTGGCGTGCGCACCGATGAGCGCATCGACCGTGGCCCCGTCTCCGGCTCGCGCGGCCAGCATGAGTGCCGTGACGCCGTGCTGGTCGGGTGCATTGACCTGCGCCCCGCGGCGGATGAGCAGCGCCACTGCGGCCGCCGAGCCGGCCTCCGCGGCCCGATCGAGGGCGTCGCGGCCGTATTCATCGCGCGCGAGGACGTTTGCCGGGTCCGCCAGGATCTCCAGGCTCGCCATGTCCGCGGTAGCTGCCGCGAGCCACAGCCCCTCGCGGCGCGCCGCCGGGTCGGTGAGGTGCGCGGCCTGCAGCAGACTCGCAGGCGCCGCGTTCGTGGACGCCCCGGCGGCAGAGGCCGGACCGGCACCCGGACTGAAGCCGAGTTCGTGCGCGCGCTGCAGCCAGCGTGCCGAAGCCTGCGGGTCGGGCGGATCGGCCGAAGCCAGCAGCGTCGCGAGGCTGAACGCGGCCCGCGGGTTGCCCTGCGTCGCCGCCTTCTCGAACCACTCGCGCGCGGCGGCCGGATTGTGCGGACCGGCGACCCCATTCAGATAGAACACCCCGAGGAGGTACTGCGCCTCAGCATCACCCTTGGCGGCCAGGCGCTGCAGCATCTCGCTGGCCTGGGAGAAGTTCTTCAGTCGCACCGCGGTCTTGACGCCCTCGAGGGTATCGGCGGCGGCGGTCGCAGGCTGTGCCGGCAGAGCAGCGGCCGCATACGCCAGCAGCACGCACGCAAGTGCGCTGCTAGGCCACGCCATACTTGGTCTCGACGGTGATGCCGACACGCTTGAGGAACTCCGAAGGCAGCACGCCACCGGCGCTGACGATTACGGCGTCATTCTCCACCTGAATCATCTCCCCATCGTGCTCGATCACCACCGACTGCGGCTCGATGTGCTTAACGTTGGACTTCATCAGCACGAGCACCTGGCCGCCCTGCGCCGCATTCTGCACGCGCTCGCGGTTGCGTGCCTTGGCGCGGTCGAACTCCGCTCCCCGGTACGAGAGCACCACGCCGCCGCCGGACTCGGCGATGCTAGCCGCCGCCTCGAGCGCGCTGTCGCCGCCGCCGACGACCAACACCTGTCGTCCCGTGTACTGCTCCGGGTCGATGAGCCTGTAAACGACCTTGGACATCTCCTCGCCCGGGACGCCGAGCTTGCGGGGAGTTCCGCGCCGGCCAATGGCAAGCAGCACGTTGCGTGTCTGATAGGTCGCACGATTGCTTTTGACGGTGAAGCCGTGCGCAGCGCGCGCGATGTCCTCGACGCGCTCGCGGTAGTTGATCTTGATGCCGGTCTTCCTCTCGGCGTCCTGCCAGAACTCGAGCAGCGCCTCCTTGCTGGTCTGGCGGAAGTTCACCTTGCCGAGCAGCGGCACGGTGGCTGGGGCGGTCATCACCAGCTTGCCGCGCGGGTACTGGAACACCGACCCGCCCAGTGACTCCTGCTCGAGCGTCACGCAGCGCATGTTCTTGGACTTGGCCGTCAATGCGGCCGCAAACCCGGCCGGGCCTGCTCCGACAATCACCAGGTCGAGCAGCTCGCCGCCGCCGCCGCTGCGGCGCTGCGCGATGCTCTCCACCGCCTGCCGTCCCTGCTCCAGCGCGTTGCGGATCAACCCCATGCCGCCGAGCTCCCCGGCGATGAACATGCCCGGCACCGTCGATTCGAAGTGTGGCGTGACCACCGGGATATCCACACCGCGGCGTTCGCTGCCGAATACCAGGGTGATGGCGTTGACCGGGCAGGCCGTGCGGCAGGCGCCGTGGCCGATGCAGTCACCAGGACTGACCAGCTCGGCGCGTCCGCCAACCAGGCCGAGTACCGTGTGGTGCTCCTGCTCCGGACAGGCCTTCAGACAGGAGGCGCAGCCGATGCAGCGCGCCGGATCGATCACCGGGTGCAGCGAGGCCGGTTCGGCCGCGCCGGTGGACTCCTTGGCCGCGGCACTGCGCCTCTCCAGCCGACGGCGTCGCGCCAGCTGCCACGCGAACAGCGCGGCGCAGGGAACTCCGTAGATCAGGTAAGTCAGTGCATCCATCAGGGCAACACGGCTGCTTTGCACTGCACCGGGCGGTGCGCACTCAGGAATGTGATTAGGGCACGGAAACTAACTTCATCCCGTGACCGGGTTCACGCGAACGGAGCCTGGCCCCTCTTGCATTAGGCGGCTCGTACGGGTCAATCTAACACCCAGGCGAAACAAGCGTAACCCCCTCATTCTTAGCGCTTTATTAGCCTTTGATGTCGGTGGTTGGCGACAGACGGCGGGCACGACTGTCTGCTGCACCACACAGGGTTACGCAGGACCGGCGCGTGTGTATCGTCAAACGTGCCTACAAGTGTCAGTCGCGCCTCGCGCGACATGGAGTGCTGTCATCGCTGCTGTTTGGTTCATCGCAGGCGCCCTGCTCGGCGCAGTGGCAACGATTATCGTACTGCCGCTGTGGCGTGCTGCGCGCGCGACCGGCGCGAACGGGCGCGGCTACGTGATCGCCGGCGGCGGCGGCGCGGCCCTTGCCGCGGTCGCCCTGGTCATCTACTTCGCGGTCGGCTCACATCGACCGCCGACCCCGCCACTGGCCGGCGCCATGACACCCGCCTCCACTGGCGCCGCAGCAGGTGGCGCCAGCGCCCAATCGATGGACGCCGCCATCAAGGGACTCGAGGCGCGCCTGGCGCGCAACGGCGGCTCGGACGCGGACTGGACCTTGCTCGCGCAGGCGTACGAGTTCCAGGGGCGTCAGGAAGATGCGCGCCGCGCCCGGGCACATCAACCGCCTGCTGCCACTGCCTCCGTGACTGAGATGAGTGTTGAGTCCCTGGTCGCGGCGGCCAATTCCGCCGCGGGCGGCACACCTGAGGCCGCCGCCGCGATTGCACCGCCTGCGAGCCGCGCCGAACTGCAGGCACGGCTGAGCAGCAATCCACGCGATGTTGAATCCTGGCTCGCTCTCGCGTCACTGCAGCGCGCTCAGCACCAGGACGGCGAGGCCCGTGCCGCGTATGAAAAGGTCATCGCCCTGCATGCGATGACCGCCCAGGCCTGGGCGGACTACGCAGACGTGCTGGCCTCGCTCGGCGGCGGCTCGCTCGGTGGCCCCGCGGGGCGCGCCATCGACAGCGCCCTGGCGGCCGACCCCGCCAACGCCAAGGCGCTGTGGCTCAAGGCAAGCCAGGCGCACGAGCTGCGCCGCTACACCGACGCACTCGTGTGGTGGCGCAAGCTGCTCGCGGTGCTGCCGCCGGATTCCCCGGACGCGCGCATCATCAACGGGAATATTGCCGAGGACTCGCAGCTTGCCGGCCTGCCGGCTGCCGCCGGCAACGCGGGCGCCGCGGGCGCGGGGTCCGCACAGGTCTCCGGCACCGTCACGATCGACACGGCGCTGGCGGCCCGCGTGCAGCCGGGCGCAACGTTGTTCATATACGCCAAGGCAGCTGATTCCCCCGGGCCCCCGCTGGCGATCATGCGCACCAACGCGGGCAGCTGGCCTGTCAGCTTCAAGCTCGATGACTCGATGGCCATGCTGCCCTCGCGTCGACTGTCGCAGTTCGACAGGGTGGTCATCGAGGCGCGTGTCTCACGCACTGGTCAGGCGGCCCCCAGCAGCGGCGATCTGTACGTGACCAGCGCGGTGCTGCGGCCGCTCGAGGGCAAGAAGCTCGCGCTGGTCATCAACCGGGAAATCGGCTGAATCCTGTGAGCGCACATCAGCAACCATTCGCAGAGTCTGGCGAGGAGCTGCAGGTCCGCGTGGTGCGGCCGAGCGAGCTCGGTGCCAGACTCGCGCCAGCCTCAGGCAAGGATGCGCCAGCGGCCGACGGGCAACCCGGCAGCGCTGGACCGCAGTCTGCGCCGACCGTACTGCCCGCACGCAGTCCATTGCCGCCGAAGACTCCGCGGGTGGATCCGCCTTCGGGGCAGCTCCGACCGACTCCCGAGCCGCTCCCCACTGCCAAGCCGGTCGCTGCCACTGCAGGGCGGGCCACGGCTGCAGGTGCCACGGTCCCGGCAGGCCCTCAGCCTGGTGCGCGAGGCGGCCGGGAAGCCCCGCGTCCGAAGGCTGCGCCGGCCAAGCACGCGGCTGGCGCGGCGGTCGCCGCTGGCGCGCCTCGTCGCCTGATCAACGGTTCGAGTGTGTTCTTCGCTGCCAGCTGTGTTGCGTTGTTCGCCGGCTGGGCTACGCAGACGGAGCGCTACATCAGCCCCAAGCGCGGGATGGGCTACGCGCTGGGCATCATCGGCGGCAGCCTCATGCTGCTGCTGCTGCTGTACTCGCTGCGTAAGCGCTGGTCGTGGCTACGCTTCCTGGGGCCGACACCAACTTGGTTCCGCGCCCACATGGTGCTCGGAATCCTCGGTCCGCTCTGCATCCTGTACCACTCGAACTTCTCCACCGGGGCCACCAACAGCAACGTGGCGCTGTTCTGCATGCTCACAGTCGCCGGCAGTGGCCTCATCGGCCGCTACATCTACGCCCACATCCATCACGGGCTCTATGGCCGCAAGCTGCAGCTCGACGAGCTGCGTGCCCGGGCCGAGAGCCTGCACGCTGGCTCCGGGACCATCAGCTTCCTACCCGAGCTCGGCGCGCGACTGGATGGCGCCGAACAGCGCCTGCTGCGCGCCGGCCCGCGCCTGGCAGTGCTGGGCTTCACCAAGCCGATGACCGTTGCCCTGGCCGGGGCGTTTGCGCGCTGGCGGCTGCACGGCTACATCCGCCGCGCGCTGCGCCAGAGCGCGCGCAAGAACCCGGTGATAGCCGCGGAGCGCCAGCGACTGCGCACCACCGCCCGCGCCTACGTCGACCGGCGCATTGCCGCGACGCGGCGCGTCGCCGCCTTCGAAGGATACGAACGGCTGTTTTCCATGTGGCATGCGCTGCACATACCGCTGATCTTCATGATGATCATAGCCGCCGTCATTCACGTGATCGCGGTGCACGTTTACTGACGCGTACCGACATGCAGGGGGGCCGATGGCTGGCAACGTCGATCGTGGGTTTGCTGTTATGGCTGGTGCCATCGATGGCTAGCGCCGTAAATCCGGAGACGCTGCTGATGCCCGGCAAGCTCACGCGCGCGCATGCGAAGTACGAGGAACAGTGCTCGCTGTGCCACGACCGCAAAAACCGCGATCGCCAGACGTCGCTGTGCCTGGACTGCCACAAGGATATTGCGGGCGATCTGCCCCAGCAGCGCGGCTTCCACGGTCACATAAGCGGCATCGAGCGCTCGCAGTGCCGTGCCTGCCACTCCGAGCATCTCGGGCGCGAGGCGGACATCGTCAAGCTCAGCACGGAGCAGTTTGATCACGAGCGCACCGACTACCCACTCAAGGGCCTGCACGCGCAGGTGCCGTGCGCGGACTGTCATGTCGCGGGCAAGCGCTACCGCGAGGCGCCGAAGGAGTGCGTCGCCTGTCACAAGAACGAGGAGCCGCACGAGGGTAAGCTCGGACGCGAGTGCGGTTCCTGTCACGACGTTGCCGCGTGGCGGCACGTGAACTATGACCACGACAAGACTGCCTTCCCGCTGCACGACCGGCATGCCAGCGCGCCTTGTGCCGCCTGCCACTTCGGCAACCGCTACAAGGACACGCCCAGGGACTGTGTCTCCTGTCATGCGCCCGATGATGTTCACCACGGCGAGCGCGGCCCGAAGTGCGGCGAATGCCACGTAACCAAGAGCTGGAAGAACTCCAGGTTCGACCATAAGAAGGAGACCGGCTTTGCGCTCGAAGGGGTACACGACCGCATCGCCTGCAACGACTGTCATCGCAGCGGCAACCTGAAGGACAAGCTGCCGCACGAGTGCGCCGGCTGCCACCAGGGACAGGATTCGCACGCCGGGCGTCTCGGGCGCGAGTGCGGCAAGTGCCACGGCAACGAGAAGTGGAAGCCCTCCGGCTTTGATCACGCGCGCGATACCACGTGGCCCCTCGAGGGCCGCCATCAAAAGGTGGCCTGTCACGCCTGCCACACCGCGGCCGTGGCCACCCAGAAACTGCCGACCGAATGCCTCGGCTGCCACCGCGCCAGCGACGTGCACGCGGGCAAGCTCGGTAAGGCCTGCGACCAGTGCCACACACCGGCTGGCTGGCGCTCCAGCGTCAGCTTTGACCACGACTTCACCAAGTTCCCGCTGGTGGGGTTGCACGTGGCCGTGCCGTGCGAGCAATGCCACCTGACACGCCAGTACCGCGACGTCGGTCGCGAGTGCATCGACTGTCACCGCAAGGACGACGTCCACAAGGGCGACCTCGGCCGCGACTGCGGCCGCTGCCACTCCCCCAATGGCTGGAAGCAGTGGGAGTTCGACCACGGCAAGGAAACCGGTTTCAAGCTCAGCGGCGCACACGGCAAGCTGGCGTGCGAGTCCTGCCATCGCCGGCCGCCGGATCAGGTGAAACTCAAGCAGGACTGCCTGTCCTGCCACGAGAAGGACGACGTGCACCTGGGGCAGTACGGACGCCAGTGCGACCGCTGTCACTCCACCACGACCTTCAAGGGCGCCCGGGTGCAGTAAGCCATGCCCATGCGCCTGCATCACCTGCCTGATCCCGGCCGCACCGCGTCCCCGGTTACGCGCGTGCTGCAGGGGCTCGCGCTGCTCATGCTGTCTGCCGCGGCTCTGGGTGCCGCGCCAGCGCGCCCCACCTTCGATCACACCACGACCGGCTTTGAGCTGCTCGGGCGGCACCGCGACCTGCCCTGTGAGTCATGCCATGCCAACGCGGTGTTCAAGGGGACGCCGATGGACTGCAAAGCCTGCCACGGCGTCGGCACCGTGATCCGCGCGACCGCCAAGCCGACCAGCCATATCCTCTCGACCGATGCCTGCGGCGCCTGCCACAGCGAGATCGCGTGGAGTCCCGCGGTCACCTTCGACCACACCCAGTCGCGCGGCAGCTGCTCAACCTGCCACAACGGCGTGCAGGCGCAGGGAAAACCGCCGACGCACATCGTGACGGACCTCGAGTGCGACGCCTGCCACACGACCCTCACCTGGGGGGGCGCGGTGTTCACGCACCAGGGCGTCACCGGCAACTGCGCCGAATGCCACAACGGTGTCGCCGCGACCGGCATGCCGGCAAACCACATTCCGGTCGGCACGACGCCCTGCGAAGGCTGCCACTCGCCGGCGAACTTCGTGAGCTTCGCGGGCACGAAGATCAATCACCTCGCAGTCACCGCCCTCAGCTGCGCGAGCTGCCACGAGACGGCGGCGTTCCTCGGCATGAAGCCGAGTTCCAACACCGTCGCCGCGGACTCACGGCCCAATGCCACGCTCGACAAGAACCACCCGGTGACCGGCGATTGCGGCCAGTGCCACGACACGACCACCTTTGCCAACAGCGCGCTGCGCCCGGCCAACCATATCCCGACCAACGCACCGTGCTCGCAGTGCCACACGACTGCCGGAAACTACGCGCTCTATTCGGTCACGGGTGTGCACCAGGGCGTGACCAGCTGCCTCAGCTGTCACGCGCCGAACGTGGGCCCGTTCGCCAACGTGACCTTGGTGACCACCCCGGCCAACCATATCCCGATCGGCAGCCTCGACTGCAGCGGCTCCGGCTGCCATACCACCAAGAACGTCAACCCCGGCGGCTTCAGGCTCGGCAGCGCCAGCATCAGCGCCCCGACGCTCAATCCCGCCGGGCACACCACCGTCGCCGCCGCCGTCGCCGCCTGCCAGAGCTGCCACGAGAGCGCGAGCTATCTGGGGATGGTGGCGAGCAGCGCGAGCGCTGCCGGCGACTCGCGCCCCACGGCATTCGACAAGAACCACCCGATGAGCGGCGACTGCAGCGGCTGCCACACCACGACGCCGACGTTCGCCACCAACGTGAGCAGCACCGCCAAGCCCGCCAACCACATCCCGACCAGCGCGCCATGCGCGCAGTGCCACACCACCGGCGACACCTCGGTCTACTCGCTCACCGGCACACACCAGGGGGTGACCGGCTGCCTCAGCTGCCATGGCCCGACGGTCGGCCCGTTCGTCAACGTCACGATGGTGAGCGTCCCCGGGAACCACATCCCGATCGGCAGCCTCGACTGCAACGGTTCCGGGTGCCATACCACCCAGAACGTCAATCCCGGCGGCTTTAAGGTCGGCACGGCCAGCATCAATACCCCGACGCTCAATGTTGCAGGCCACGGCACGGTGGGCGCGGCGGTCGCGGCGTGCCAGACCTGTCATGAGAGCGCCGGCTTCCTCGGCATGCTGGCCAGCACCGCGAGCAGCGCCGGGGACTCGCGTCCCACGGCACTCGACGCCAGTCACCCGACCTCAGGGGACTGCAGTGGCTGCCACACGACCACGCCGACCTTTGCGGCCAATGTCACGCAGAGCGGCAAGCCGGCCAACCACATCCCGACCACGGCGCCGTGCAGTCAGTGTCACACGACGACGGGCAACTACGCGCTCTACTCGGTGACCGGCACGCACCAGGGCGTCACGGCCTGCCTCACCTGCCACGGGCCCACCGTGGCGGCCACGTTCGGCAACGTCACGATCGTCACGACGCCCGCCAACCACATCCCCATCGGCAGCCTCGACTGCAACGGCTCCGGCTGCCACACGGCCGGTAACGTGAACCCGGGCGGCTTCAAGCTCGGCAGCGCGAGCATCAGCGCCCCGACGCTCAACGTCGCCGGGCACGCCACGGTCGCCGCGGCAGTGGCCGCCTGCGCCACCTGCCACGAGACCGCGCCCTACGTGGGCATGCTCGCCAGCAGCGCCAGTGCGGCCGCCGACTCACGCCCGACGGCCTTCGATGCCAAGCATCCGGCCAGCGGGGACTGCGGCAACTGCCACGTGACCACGCCGACCTTTGCCGTCAACCTGCTGCCGACGGCGCCCAAGCCGGCCAACCACATCCCGACCACCGCCGTGTGCGCGCAGTGCCATACCACGGCGGGCAACTTCGCGGTCTACTCGGTCACGGGCGTGCACCAGGGCGTGACCGGCTGCCTCAGCTGCCACGGCCCGACGGTCGCCAACACTTTCATCAACGTCACGATCGTCAGCACGCCGGCAAACCATATGCCGATCGGCAGTCTCGACTGCAACGGCTCGGGATGTCATACGACCAAGAACGTCAATGCTGGCGGCTTCAGGATCGGCGCCGCGAGCATCACGGCACCGACTCTTAACGTCGCCGGCCATACCACGGTCGCCGCCGCCGTCGCCGGCTGCCAGAGCTGTCACGAGAGCGCCCCCTATGTCGGCATGCTGGTGAGCACGGCGACCACGGCCGGCGACTCGCGCCCGACCGCACTCGACAAGGCGCATCCCACGAGCGGCGACTGCAACGGCTGCCACACCACGACGCCGACCTTCGCCAACAACCAGACCGGCAACGCCAAGCCCGCGAACCACATCCCGACCACCGCGCCGTGTGCCCAGTGCCACACCACCGCGGGCAACTACGCGCTGTACTCCAGCACCGGCGTGCACCAGGGCGTGACCACCTGCCTCAGCTGCCATGCGCCTGCGGTCGCGGGCACGTTCGCGAACATCACCATCCTCAGCACTCCGGCCAATCACATGCCCATCGGCAGCCTCGACTGCAGCGGCTCCGGATGCCACACGACCAAGAACGTCGGTGCCGGCGGCTTCAAGATCGGCGCCGCGAGCATCTCGGCCCCCACTCTCAATGTCGCCGGCCACACCACGGTGGCGGCCGCGGTCAGTGGCTGCCAGGGCTGCCACGAGACCGCCCCCTATGTCGGCATGCTGGCAAGCACCGCGACCGCTGCCGGTGATTCACGGCCCACCGCTCTCGACAAGGCGCATCCGACGAGCGGCGACTGCAATGGCTGTCACACCACCACCCCCACCTTCGCGACCAACCAGAGCGGCGGCGCGAAACCGGCCAACCACATCCCGACCACGGCGCCGTGTGCCCAGTGCCACACCACCGCCGGCAACTATGCGGCGTATTCGGTGACCGGCGTGCACCAGGGCGTAACCGCCTGCCTCAGCTGCCATGCGCCCGCGGTCGCCGGCACGTTCGCCAACATCAAGCTCGTCACCACGCCGAGCAACCACTTCCCGATCGGCACGCTCGACTGCAACGGCTCCGGCTGCCACACGCTCACCAACGTAAACCCCGGCGGCTTCCGCATCGGCGCGGCCAGCATCGCCACCCCGACCCTCACGGTGGCTGGCCACACCACGGTGGCCAAGGCGGTCAGCGGTTGCCAGAGTTGCCATGAGACGGCTCCCTACGCCGGCATGCTCGCCAGCACCGCGACCGTCGCCGGCGACTCGCGCCCCACGGCCTTCGACAAGGCGCACCCCACCAGCGGTGACTGCAACGGCTGCCACACCACGACCCCGACGTTCACCAGCAACGTGACCGCGGCGACCAAACCGGCCAACCACATCCCGACCAACGCCGCGTGCACCCAGTGCCACACCACCGCCGGCAACTATGCCCTCTATGTCATGGGGGCGACCGGGCACAAGGGCATCACCAACAACTGCGCGCAGTGCCATGCTTATGGGCTCAGTTTCTACAACATGACGCCGCCCACCCTGGTGCAGCCGCCCTCCGGTGCGACCGGCCACATCCCGGCGGTGCCGCCGAACGGCACGGCCGCGATCGCCTGCGAGCTGTGCCACTCGCCGAGCGCCTTCACCACCTTCTCGGGCACGGTGATGAAGCACGCGTACGTCACCTCCATGAAGTGCATGAGCTGCCATGAGTACGGCATGAGGTGGAAGACCAACACGGGCGTTCAGCTGTGGGTGCGCGATGGCCCGGACCACCACCCCGGTCAGGACTGCAACGGCTCCGGCTGTCACAGCTCGCGCGACAAGATGGCGATACGTCCTGCGCGGGTGGCGGCCACCACCACCGCTGCGAGCGCGACCGCCGGTACGAGCAGCAATCCGCCGGCGCACACCGGAGCCGGTGGCAGCCCGCGCGTACTGGCGGACGGCCCGTCGTCCTCCACGCCCTCACCCGCCGGCCGGTTCTTTCATCACCCGGGCGTCCCGGGCACGGCCTGCGTCAGCTGCCACAGTGCCGGCAGGCCGGCCGGCCACCTCGCCACCACCGACAGCTGCCAGAGCTGTCACAGCACGATTGCGTGGCTGCCGGTAATACGCGTGGACCACAGTCAGGTGCGGGGCCAGTGCGTGAGCTGCCACAACGGTGTCAGCGCGCCGGGCAAGCCGGCGAAGCACCTGGCCACGAGCGCCGCCTGCGAGAGCTGTCACACGACCAATGCCTGGACCCCCGCGCGCTTCGATCACGCCGCGGTCGCGCCGAGCACCTGCGTGAGCTGCCACAACTCGGTGCGCGCCATCGGGCTGCCACGCGCCCACATCCCGACCACGCAATCCTGCGATGCCTGCCATGGCACGCTCGGCTGGAAGCCGGCCAAGGTCAACCATACGGCCTTCACGAGCGGCTGCGCCACCTGCCACAACAACGCCGGCGCGGTCGGCATACCGGTCGGCCACCTGCGCGTGAGCCGCGACTGCAGCACCTGCCACAGCTATCCGGACTGGAGCGTCGTGCGCTTCCGGCACAGCAGTGCAGCCTACCCCGGCAATCACCGCGCCACACTCGCCTGCAGCGCCTGCCACACCTCCGAAACCGAGGCCGTGCCGTACCCGTCGCCTGCCAATGCCGGCACCTGCGCCGCCTGCCATGCCAAGGACTTCAAGCCGGCGAAGCACCCCAAGGTCATCAAGGGTGCCGACTACACCGTCAGCGAACTGGCGAACTGCAGCGGCGCCTGCCACGTCTACAGTGACGCCAGCGCCAGCACGCTCGCCAAGAGCCTGCCGGGGCCCCATCACCGAGTGACGGATGCCACGTTCAAGCGCTGAGCGTGGTCTCTCCCACCTTTTCTGCGCTTTCCTCGCCACCTTAGTGGCGGCCGGGGCGCAGGCGCAGGTGATGCCCCTCACCCCGCTGCGACTGATGAACGTGATCGACGTCTCCGACCACGATGACCAGGTCGATCTCGCGATCCTCTTCAACTGCTCGATGCGCTTCGTGAGTGCCATTCCCGTGAGCGAAGGACAGCAGGTGCACATTCAGCTGGCGCCGCTCGCCGACTGCGGCGTGACCGCCCTGACGCAGATCTCGCCCGAGATCCCGCCGATCTCGGGCGGCGCGGGCATCGTCAGCGCCGCGCGCACCGAGTCGCTCGCCCCAGGGCAGATCACCCTCACCATCGACTTCAAGAAGAGCGAGCGCTTCGTCATCGCCCAGGGAGTGGACCCGCGCGGCCTGCGGCTGCGCCTCGTCGACCGCTCTCGCGGCCACGCCAAGATCGTCGTGGGCCAGGGCCCCGAAGCCGTGAGCAACTACGCGATCAACCTCGACTCGCAGCCCAGGCCCTTCAGCGCCGAGGAGGTGGCCCGCGCACACGAGCGGCTGAAGGCACCGGCATTTGTCTCCGAGGCGACGGTCGATGGCGAGAAGTGGTACCGGCTGCGCGTCGGGCCCATCGAGCGGCGCTCGGAAGCGGACCGGCTCTTGAACCTGGCGCTGCCGCAGTACCCGCGCGCCTGGCTGGCGATCGGGGACGACGCGGTCACGAGTGACGCCGGCGTGCCGGCCGCGGCGGCGCTGCCGCCGGTGGAGCACATCGGCAGCGACCCGCCACTGCCGCCGCAGGTGCAGCGCCAGATGCTGACGGACGCCCGCAAGGCCATGGACGCCCATGACTATCCGACCGCGATCGCGCTGCTGACCAAGCTGCAGCGCCAGCCGGAGTATCCGGACCGGGCGCGCGTCCAGGAGCTGCTCGGCCTGGCGCGCGAGCGCGCCGGGCAGCTGGCGCACGCCAAGGCGGAATACGAGGAGTACCTGCGCCGTTACCCGCAGGGCGAAGCGGCCGAACGGGTCGCCTTTCGCCTGCGCATCCTGCGCGCAGCCGAGTCCAAGGCGCGCACCGGGCGCAGCGCGGGAGAGGAGGCGGGAGGCTGGCAGCTCAGCGGCGGCTTCTCGCAGACCGGCCGCTACGACGGCTCGCGTGAGACCAACGGGTCGCTGCCCACGAACACGCCGGTGCCACCGGCGCCGCAGATCAACGAAAACGCGCTGTTCACCGACCTGGACCTGTTCGCCCGCCGGCGCGGCGAAAGCTATGACTGGGTGGGGCGGCTGAGTGCCGGCTACGACAAGACCTTCGGCCAGGACACGACCGGGACGGTGGACCCGACCCGGGTGAGCCTGGCCTCGCTCGAGGTGCTGGATCGCCCCCTGGGGCTGCTGGCGCGCGTCGGGCGCCAGGCCTACAACCAGGACGGGGTGCTCGGCACCTTCGACGGGCTGTTCGTCTCCTGGCAGTTCCGGCCCGCATGGGCGCTCAACGTCGCCGCGGGCTACCCGGTCGAGCAGCTGCAGCTTGCCCCGCAGACCGAGGAGCGCTTCGAGACACTGGCGCTGGCCTACACCCCACCGGGGGCGCACTGGGACGCGAGCGTGTTCGCGGCGCACCAGCGCTTCCAGGAGCTCACCGACCGCGAGGCGGTCGGCGCCAACATGCGCTACCTGGCGAGCAACCTGTCCCTGGTCGCGGTGTTCGACTACGACGTCTTCTACCATTCACTGAACACCGCGAGCCTGCTCGGCACGCTGCAGCTGCCGGCGCGCTGGAGCGTGAGCCTCGATGCGGAGCGGCGCAACTCTCCGGTCCTGACCACGCGCAATGCCCTCATCGGCCAGCCGTTCACCGACCTCAGGCAACTGCAGCAGGTGGCGACGGATGAGGAGATCTACCAGTGGGCGCAGGACCGCACCCCGGTCACCACCAATTACAGCCTGACGGCCAGCCGCCCGCTCGGCTCGCGGTTCGTGTTCACCGGCATCGTGAACGCCTCCTCGACGGGCGCCACGCCGGCCTCCGGGGGCGTGGCCGCGGTGCCGGCCAGCGGCACGCTCATGACCTACCAGGCGCAGCTGTACGCCTCGAACATCTGGAGGACCGGCGACTTCAACGTGCTGACCTTCACGCACAGCAACACCGAGATCGGCAAAGTCGACTCGATCAGCACCAACCTGCGCTTTCCGCTCGGTGCCGCGTGGCGCCTCGGACCGCGCTTCGCCGTGGACCGGCTGAGCGGTGCCACCGACGGCAGCACCTCCACCACCTACATCCCTTCACTGCTGACCGAGTACCAGCGCGGGCGTGGGCTGGTCCAGCTGGACATCGGCGCCGAGCTCGGCAAGCGCGAGGCGCTGCTGCAGCTGCAGAACGGCGCCTTCGTGCAGGCACAGAACACGACGCGCTACTATGTCAGCTTGTCGTATCGCATCGATTTCCAGCGGTGATTCGCGCACGCAGACTCGGAGGCCGGTTCCGCTGGCCGCTGGCCGCGTTGCTGTGGCTGGCCGCGGCCACGGGGCTGGCCGGCTCCGCGCCGCCGGAGGAGTACCTCGATGAGGAGACCGCAGCCACCATCACGGTGGTGGGCGAGCCGCTGGTGTTCGCCAACGAGCGGCGCGACCTGGCGGCCAACGCTCGCGACTACGTCACGGTCGCCGCGGCGGCGGTCAACCGTGCCGGCAAGATCAGCTACGTGGTGATTGCCTATTTCTGGTCGACCGTCGACCCACGCCTGCGCCCGGACCTGCTGCCCTCGCCGCCTGTGCTGAGCCTGCAGGCCGATGATCGGCGCATCGACCTGCACCTGGCCGCACACTCGGCCCACGAGGCCGGCATCGGGCGCCCGGTGCACGAACCGCCAGGCTCGCCGGTGACTCCGAGCGTGTACCGCACAGACCTGGCGACGCTGCGCTTCCTTGCCGAGGCACGGCACCTGAAGCTGCTCAGCGAAAGCGACGTGACCGTGATCGAGTTCGATCTCTGGGAGGACCGGCGTGCCTCACTGCGCACGTTCGTGAACCACATGAGCGGGGAGGACTGAAGAGGCGGCAGTGCGGGTATTCTGCGGCGGTGCGCACAGCGGCTGCCGCCCCGACCGTGGCGCCTGGGGGCCGCAGGTGGGCTGTCATATGCTCACAAACTACTGATATACAACAGTATTTTACCGCGAACACAGGCAGGGATGGAACAGTCAAACCAATCTGGCCGTCGCGGCTGGCAGTTCTGGATCGACCGCGGGGGCACCTTCACCGACGTACTCGGCCTATCGCCCGGCGGTCAGCTGCACGTACGCAAGGTGCCCTCGGTCGCCGGGGCGGGCACCGATGCTGGGCTGGGCGCGGTGCGCGCGATTCTCGCGGCAGCCTGCGCCAGCGGGCCCGCAGCGGCCATCGACATCGTCAAGGTAGGCACCACGGTTGCGACCAACGCCCTGCTGACTCGCAGCGGGGAGCCGGTCGTGCTGGTTACCACCGCCGGCTTTGCCGACGGGCTGCGCATCGGCTACCAGAACCGCCCCGATATCTTCGCCCGCCGCATCGTCCTGCCGCAGGCGCTGTACGGGGAGGTCATCGAGGCCCGCGAGCGCATCGATGCGCGCGGCACGGTGCTGACCGCCCTGGACCTGGGCCAGCTGCGCGTGGACCTCGAGCGCGCGCGCGCCGCCGGCCGGCGCGCGGTGGCGATCGTGTTCATGCATGCGTGGGCCCACCCGCAGCACGAGCGCCTGGCCGCCCAGTGCGCCCGCGCGCTGGGCTTTGCGGAGGTTTCGGTTTCGCACGAGCTGTCGCCGCTGGCGCGCTATGTCACGCGCGCCGACACCACCGTGCTCAATGCCTACCTCGCGCCGCCGCTCGGGGCCTACGTGCGCGGCCTGCGGGCGCAGCTGCGCGAACTCGACCCCGGCGCAAGGCTGGCGCTCATGCAGAGCAACGGCGGCCTTGCCGGCCCGGAGCGTTTTTTGCCCATGTCGAGCGTGTTGTCCGGTCCCGCGGGCGGGCTCATCGGCATGCAGTGGGTGGGCCGCCAGCTGAACCTCCCGCGGCTGATCGGCTTTGACATGGGAGGCACCTCAACCGATGTCTCCCTCATCGACGGGGAACTGCCGCAGCGCTTCGAGCACCTGATCGGTGGCGTGCGCCTCACCCAGCCCATGCTGGACGTGCACACCATCGCCGCCGGCGGCGGCTCCGTGCTCAGCCTGCGCGACGGCCGCCTCGCGGTCGGCCCGCACTCCGCCGGCGCCGACCCCGGACCTGCCTGTTACGGGCGCGGCGGCCCGCTGACGCTCACCGACGTCCAGGTGCTGCTGGGCCACCTGCGCGCGGACACGCTGCCGGCGGTGTTCGGCCACGACGGCAGGCAGAGCATTGACGCGGCGGCGGTCGCTGCGGGCTTCGCGGCACTCGCCGCGCAGGTGGGCGCCGCGGGTCTGACCGTGGAGGGACTCGCCGAGGCATTCCTCGAAGTCGGGGTCGAGGCGATGGCGAACGCCATCCGCCAGGTGGCCACGCGCCAGGGGCTGGACACCGCCGACTTTCCCCTCTTCTGCTTCGGCGGCGCCGCCGGCCAGCACGCCTGCCGCGTCGCCCGCGCCGCCGGTACCCGGCAGATCCTGGTACACCCGCTGGCAAGCCTGTTGTCGGCCCTCGGCGTGGGGGTGGCGGACCGCCTGGCCGTGCGCCGCGCCAGCTTGCGGCGTGAACTCGACGTGCCGGGACTTGCGGTTGCGAATGCCGCTCTCGCCCGGCTGGAACTTGCCGCGCGCGAGGAGCTGGCCGCCTTCGGTGCCGGCACTGAAGTCCTAAGCACGCTGCTGCTGGAGCTGCGTGCCGGCGACAGCGACATCTCGCTGTCGCTTGCCCTCGCTCCGCTGGATGAGCTGCGCCGCCAGTTCCATGCCGAGCACCTGCGCCGCTTCGGGTTCGCGGCCCACTCCTTGAGCGTGCGCATCGAGGCGCTGCGCGTGGAGGCTCGCTGCGCCTCCATCGACGCAGCCTCTCTCAAGATGCCCGGGTTGGCGGCACCGGCCGCCGCGCCGCGCACCGCGCGCGCCTGGTTCGGCGCCTGGCGCGAGGTGCCATTGGTGCCGCTGAGCACCCTCACCACCCCCCTTCCGGGACCTGCGCTCATCGTCGAACCCCACAGCACGCTCGTGCTCGAGCCCGGCTGGACGGCGCGGCCCCTGGCGGATGGCTCGGTACTGCTGGAGGATGCCGGCGCGGCGGTGGCCTGCGGCGCCGAGGGCCTCGATCCGGCGCGTCTCGAGATCTTCAATAACCTCTTCATGCACATCGCCGAGCAGATGGGCGAGGTGCTCAAGGCGACCGCGCAGTCGGTGAACATCCGCGAGCGCCTGGACTACTCGTGCGCGCTGTTCGACCGCAGCGGCGGCCTGGTCGCCAACGCCCCGCACATGCCCGTGCACCTGGGCTCGATGAGCGCGAGCGTGCGCGCCGTCATCCAGGCGCAGCCGCAGCTGCGGCGCGGTGACGCCTGGCTCATCAACAGCCCCTACCACGGCGGCACCCACCTGCCGGACATGACGGTGGTGACCCCGGTGTTCATCGCCGCCGGTCCCAGGGCGGATTTTTTCGTCGCCTCGCGTGCCCACCATGCCGACATCGGCGGCGCGACCCCCGGCTCGATGCCGCCCTTCAGCCGCACGATCGCCGAGGAGGGCATCCTCTTCGAGTGCTTCGCGCTGGTGAGCGGCGGGACGCTCAACGAGGCGCCCCTGCGCGCGCACCTCGCGGCCGGCCCGTGGCCGGCGCGCCGCCCGGACCAGAACCTCGCCGACCTGCGCGCGCAACTGGCCGCCAACGCGCGCGGCATCGCCGAGATCGAACGCGCCGTGCGCCGCCACGGCCTGGAGGGCGTGCACCGCCACATGCGTGCAGTGCAGGACAATGCCGCGCACAGCGTGCGCAACGCCATCGCGCGCCTCACGGCCGGCAGCTTCCGCTACGAGATGGACAACGGCGATGCGATCGTCGTGGCCATCCAGATCGATCAGGCGGCGCGCCGCGCGCGCGTGGACTTCACGGGCACCTCCGCGCAGGGCAACCACAACTTCAACGCCCCGCGCGCGGTGTGCATGGCCGCGGTGCTGTACGTGTTCCGTACGCTGATCGATGCCCACATTCCCCTGAACGAGGGATGCCTGGAGCCGATAGAAATCATCATCCCGGAGGGCTCGCTGCTCGACCCACGGGCGCCGGCTGCGGTGGCCGCCGGGAACGTGGAGACCTCGCAGTGCATCGTCGATGCCCTCTACGGCGCGCTCGGGGTGCTGGCCGCATCCCAGGGCACGATGAACAACCTCACCTTCGGCGATGCGCGGCTGCAGTACTACGAGACCATCGCCGGCGGCGCCGGCGCCGGCCCGGGCTTCGCCGGCTGCGACGCGGTGCAGACGCACATGACCAACTCGCGCCTCACGGATCCTGAGATCCTGGAGGCGGAGTACCCGCTGCTGGTGCGTGAGTTCTCGATCCGCGCCGGCTCGGGCGGGGCCGGCCGCTGGCCGGGCGGCGCCGGCACTGTGCGGCGGCTCGAGTTCCGCGCACCCTTCACCGGTGCGCTGCTGGCCAACCACCGCCGCATCGCCCCTTTCGGGGTGGCCGGCGGCCACAGTGCCAGCCCGGGAGCCGCGCACATCCGCCGCGCGAGCGGTGCGCTCGAGGAGCTGGGCGCGACGGCCGCCTTCAGCGTGGGGGACGGGGACGAGCTCACCGTGCTCACCCCCGGCGGTGGCGGGTTCGGTGCGCCGGAGCGGTGAGCTCTAGTTACGCAGGATCGCGGTCTCGATCTCCCACTCGACCCGGTTCTTCGAGGTTGCCGAGCGGTTGACGGACACGGGGCGCACGCGGCTGGCGCCGGCGCGATGCGTGACCAGCCAGGTGTCGAAGGCGCCCGGCTTGCTGGTGGCAAAGCCGAACAGCAGGTTGAACTTGCCCTCGGCGAGGGTGGCGGGGCGGTTGACGCGCTCGTCCGCGATCACGAAGTGGGTCTCATCCGCTGCGGCACCCGCGAAGGCGCCCTGCTCGGCCAGTCCGTCGAGGAAGGCCTCGACCTGCGCCTGGGCGCGCTCCCACACGACCGGGCCATTGTGTTCCAGCAGCACCCAGCGCGTGCCCTGCTCGATGCTCGCCGCCACGAACAGCGCCAGGCGGCGCGCCGACAGGTAGCGCCAGTCCGAGGTGCCGCTGCCGGAGAGGGTGCGTGGGCTCACCCCCGCGCGCGCGCCGCTGCGCACGGACAGGAAGGTGTTGATACCGGCCTGCGCCAGGCGCATCCGGTCCGCCTCGTCCACCACCACCGCCGGGCGCAGCCCGGGGCGCAGTATCGCCTCCTCGCTCTCCGCGGCGGCCCACACCGGCCAGGTCTCGTCGGAGCGCGCGATCATCCCTGCCGCCGCCCCGCAGGAGCTGAATACCTCCACCCGCCCGCGCAGCCGGTCGAAGGCCTGCACGCGCGGGTAGTACATGACGGCGCTGTCGCTGCGGAAGGGCCACAGGCGCAGTGCATCCAGGGCCATACGCGGGGTGGTCCAGGCCGATGGCGGGTCGACCACCAGCAGCGCGTGGCGCTCGCGGCACATGCGTGCCGCCACCAGCAGCGTCGACAGGCCCACGTCGCGCTCGCGCGTGAGCGGCGGGATGCACAGCATGTTGAAGCCCTGGGCACCCTGCAGCGCGAACAGCCCGCTGCTGCGTGCCGCCGAGCCGATCACGTCATAATCAGTCAGCGGCGCCCCGTCGTCGCCGTCGGGGTTGGAGAGGGTGTAGCCGGCGGCCACGCCGCCGGGCCCGCCGGCGCTGCGGTCCGGGCGCACGGTGGGCAGCGCGCCGGTGGTGCGCACCAGGCGCGACTCGAGCAGCACCTCGCGCACGCAGCGCACGGCGCTCGGGGTGATGCACACGCGCCGGTAGATCTCCTGGTCCTCGACCAGCTCGGACCCGGCCGCACGCACCCGCTGCACCACGAGGTTGAAGTACTCGTGCTCGGTTGGGCTCAGGCCGTCGTAGTCGACCGAGGCGCGCAGGTACTCGCGCGAACCGGGGTTGATCGCGCTCAGGCGCAGCACGCCGGCACCCGCGGGCAGCGACAGCGTCGGCGGGCGCGCGCCGTTGACCACGCGCACGATGCGCGCCTCACGGCCGCCGTTCTCGAAAAACTGCTCGACGGCGTACGAGAGGGTGGAGGGCTGCCACAGCCCGCCGAAGTGCTGCTGGAACTCGACGAAGCTGCGCACCGCGAGGACCTGGTTGACCGGTCCCTTGAGCGTGCGGCCTACGAAGGCGACGACGCCCGTCGGCACGCGTTCGATCGCATGTTCCGTGCGGCTTTGTTGTGCGAGTTGTACGCCGGACGCGGGGCTGTCTGCCACTCAAGCGCCTCTTGGGATTGGCCGGCGCGACTCTAACACAAACATCCCGGCCGGCGGTTGGCTTCTGGCGCGCAACCGGCGGCGAGCACTACCGCAGCGTGCTGCGCACCTGCGCGTTGGCCGGTTGTTGCGGCTGCGCCCGCTCGCGGGCGCGACGGTCGGCCTCCGCGCGCGCACGCTCCAGATCCTCCTGCTTGCGCGTGATCTCGGCCAGCATCAACTGCAGCCACTGCGACAGCACGCTCATGCCGAGGCGATCTCAGCCACCGCTCTTGGGGCTGGGTGCAGGCTTGGCGGTCCTTTGCGGCGCGGTTGCGGGTGCGGCGGCCGGGGCATCCACCTTCGGCTCCGCGTCCGACATCATCTGCTTGAAGGTCGTCTCGTCCATCGGCAGGTCCGACCTGCCGTCCCAGCTGGAGTGGGCGGCGAGCACGTTCTGCACGCGCGGCGCCCCGGCGAGCACGCCCTGCAGGCTCGCCCCCGTGGCGGTGACCGGCACCGGCACCCCGCGCGGCTCCTGGCTCAGCGCAGTCACCAGCTTCCAGTCGATCTGCTCCTTATGTTCCTTCAGGTCCTGCTGCAGATGCGGTGCGAGCGACTTGGTGAGCAGCTTCTGCTGAGCCTTCTTCCAGTCACGGCTGTCGTCCTCGAGGGCGTCATAGGGTTGCAGGTACAGCTGCCCGTCGTGCCAGCCCATGACATAAGGCTGGTTGACCACGCGCACCTGCGTCCCCACCGGGATCATGTTGAAGAACTGCTCGATGTCCTCCGGGTACAGGCGCATGCAGCCATGGCTTGAGCGCAGCCCCACGCCGGAGGGCTTGTTGGTGCCATGGATCAGATAGCTCGGCCACTCCAGGTAGAAGGCGTACTTGCCCAGCGGGTTGTCGGGCCCGGGGCCGATCACCGGCTCCAGGTCCTCGCCATTGTCGTGATGTTCCTTGCGCACCGAGACCGGCACGTGCCAGGTCGGGTCCTTCTGCCGGCGCGTGATCCGGGTGACGCCCTCGGGGGTGCGCCAGCCCATCTTGCCGATGCCGATCGGGTGCGTGAAGACGACCGGCTTCTCCCCCTTCCTGGCCGGCGGGAAGTAGAAGACGCGCATCGCGGGGATGTTGATCACGAGGCCGGTACGCGGGGCATCCGGCAGCACGAACTGCGAGGGCACGATGACCTCGGTGTCCTCGCCGGGCAGCCAGGCGTCCACCTTGGGGTTGGCGCGCACGATCTCCTCGTAGCCGACGTTGAAGCGCCGGGCAATGTCCGCGAGCGTGTCCTCCTTGGTGGCCTTCACCACCTGCACGACCCCGACGACGTCGTCCCCGGGATGAATTTCGAAGCGCTGGTTGGCCACCGGCAGCGGCATCTCCGGTGGCGGCGGCGGGGGTGGCGGCGGCGGGGGTGGTGCCTTCTGATGCCCGCCACCGAACAGGGAACAGCCCGCAAGGGCAGCACAGATCACGGCCGCGGCCAGGGCGCGGGAATTACGGGTCTTCATGGAGGCCAATTATGGACCATGTGGGGCCGCACCGATGGTCGGTGATGCGCTACAGCAGGACGGGCTGGTTGGGCAGTTCGTTGTCGCTCGCAGGGGTGCCGGGGAAATGCCTCCCGAGCAGCGCCCCGACGGCCAGAACCCCCACGACGGAGCCCTCCTGGAAGCGTCCCTCGCGATAGTGGTGTTCCATCTGCCGGCACACCGCCTGCCACTCGGCCGGCGGCACGTGGGCGGCGATGCCGCGGTCGGCGATGATCTCGACATCGTGATCGGCCATGAGCACGTAGATCAGGACGCCATTGTTCTGCGCGGTATCCCAGACGCCGAACTGGCCGAACATCTGCAGCGCGCGCTGACGCGGGGACAAGCCGCGCCAGACCTCCGGAACATCGAAGGCGGTCTCGACGACGAAGCGGATTTCCCCGCCGTGGCGGCCCTCGCACTCGCCGATGGCCCTCTCGATCGCCTCGCGCACCGTGTGCGGGAAGTGCCGGCGCGTGCCGTAGTGGGTGGTGAAGATGTGGCGCAGCATGCGGGTGAGTCTCATGGCCGCCCTCCTTTACCAGCTGCCCGAGGCGCCGCCGCCACTGAAGCCGCCGCCGCCGCCGCTGAAGCCACCCCCGCCCAAACCACCGCCCCCGAAACCACCCCCCAGCCCGCCCCCGAAACCACCGCCGAACCCGCCGCCGCGACTGGTCCAGCCGCTGCTGCTGCCGGCAAAGCCCATCAGCAGCGTGAACAGGAACCCCCCGAGGGCGGCAAGGCCTGCGAGGGCCAGCGCATAGCCGCCCAGGTACACCAGGCCCCCGGCACCCAGGCCGGTGAGCGTCGCCCCCAGGGTGCGCCCGAAGATCCTGCGCAGCAGGACCGAGCCGAACAGGATGGCGATCAGCAGTTGCGGGAAGGCCCCGGACCCGCCGCCGTGGCGCCCCGGCTGCCAGGCATGCTCGGGCGGGGGCAGCGGCTCCCCGTCGATCAGCCTGATCATCTGGTCGAGGCCGCCGTCGATGCCAGCGTAGAAATTTCCCTCGCGGAACGCCGGGGTGATGGTCTCGGAGATGATGCGGTTGGACATCGCGTCCGTGAGCACCCCCTCAAGCCCCCTGCCCGCCTCGATGCGGATGCGGTGGTCGTTCTTGGCGATCAGCAGCAGCGCCCCGTCATCGACCTTGCTGCGACCGAGCTTCCACTGGTCGACCACGCGGATCGAGTACTGCTCGATCTCCTCCGGCGTCACGGTCGGCACGATCAGCACGGCCAGCTGAGTGCCCTTGGCGGACTCGAACGCTGCGAGCTTCTGCTCGAGCGCCCCCTGCTGCTCGGCGGTGAGCGTGCCGGTCAGGTCGGTGACGCGCGCGGCGAGCTTGGGGACCGGCTGCAGGTCCTGGGCGGCGGCAGTCGTGCCGAGCCCCAGGAGCCACAGCAGCGCGAACCCGGCCGCGAGCGCCGCGCGCGAGTGGCCGCGGATCATTGCGTGGCGGGCTGTCCCGAGGGCGCCGCGGGCGGGGCAGCCGGCGTCGAGGTGTCGAAGTTCACCGTCGGGGCGGTGGAGATCTGCGCCTCGTTGGCGACGGTGAAGTTCGGCTTCACCTGGAAGCCGAACATTTTCGCGGTGAGGTTCACCGGGAACTGGCGCACCGTGACGTTGTAGCTCTGCACCGCCTGGATGTAGCGGTTGCGCGCCACGGTCACGCGGTTCTCCGTGCCCTCGATCTGCGACTGCAGGTCGCGGAAGTTCTGGTCGGACTTCAGCTGCGGGTAGTTCTCGGTCACCGCGAACAGGCTCTTCAGGGCACTGGTGAGCTGGTTCTGCGCGGCCTGATACTTGGCGAACAGCTCCGGATTGTTGAGTACCTCCGGGGTCACCTGGATGGAGCCGACCTTGGCGCGCGCCTCGGTCACGCCGATGAGCACCTTCTGCTCCTGCGCGGCGTAGCCCTTGACGGTATTGACGAGGTTCGGGATCAGGTCAGCCCGGCGCTGGTACTGGTTGACGACCTCGGACCAGGCAGCCTTGACGCTCTCATCCTGCGTCTGGAGGTTGTTGTACCCGCAACCTGAGAGGAACAGCACCGCGAAGGCCAACAGGCCCACTGACCACGCACGCATCGAGCTTCTCCTTGTGATTCGCCCCCGCCCCACGCCGGGGGATGCGGATTGTCACACGGGGCGGATGGCGCGTCGATTTCCGGCCCCTCCGCGGCCTTCAGGGGCGGTTAGCGCGCGCCGCAGCGCAGCAGGAAGCGGGCCGCAAGGCCCGCATAGCGGCCTTAAGGGCCCTGCGCGCAAAAAAAACCCCAGGCTTTGGGCCTGGGGTCGGTAAGGGCGGACCTTCGATGAAGGGAAGGAAGTCCGCCAGGGGATAGGTCAGTGCAGTCGGGCCCAATGCAGGATGCGGATATCGTCCGAATCCAGGTCAAAACTCTGTGCCAGCAGGGAGCGCAGTTCGCGGTTCGCCCGGGTATGGGTCAGCGGTTCGCGCAGCTCAACCACACCACTCCACTCGTTGCCCGGGCCCGGGCTTTTGGCCTTGCCCGCCTGTGTCACGAAGTGCGTGTAGTACTTGGTAGCCACGGCTTAAGGTTAGTAGCGTGCCAGGCGCGGATCCGTGAGACGTTCCACAGAAAGCTCAGGAATCAGGTACAAGGAAATGCGACATAACTCACAGGATCCCCACTACCCATGGGCCGCTTCCGCCCGCCTGAGAAGGCCGGCTCGAAATACATCACCCGGGAGGGGGCGCAGCGCCTGCGCGAGGAGCTGGACCGGCTGTGGCGCGAGGAGCGCCCGCGGGTGACGCAGGCGGTCGCCGCCGCCGCCGCCCAGGGCGACCGCTCCGAGAACGCCGAGTACACCTACGGCAAAAAGCGCCTGCGCGAGATCGACCGGCGCGTGCGCTTCCTGCGCGGGCGGCTGGAGGGCATGGTGGTGGTCGAGCAGCCCCCCGCGGATCCGGGGGCGGTGTTCTTCGGGGCCTGGGTGGAGCTGGAGGACCAGGACGGGGCGCGCACGCGCCACCGCCTCGTGGGACCGGATGAGTTCGACCTCGCCCCGGGTTACCTCAGCATGGACTCCCCGCTCGGGCGGGCGCTGCTGCGCAAGCGCCTGGACGCTGAGTTCAGCGTCGCGACGCCCGCTGGCGTGCGCACCTTCGTGATCGTGGCGATCCAGTACCTCAAGGACCCCTAGGGCGACCCTAGAAGATCACCCGCACGTTCTTGAACTGCCACGGGTCGCTCTTGTCGATGTCCTCCTGGAAGAGCCGCTCGCGCTCGTGCAGCGGGGTCCACTCGGTGTACTCCCCGACCACCGGACCAAGGTACGGCATGCACACCTCGAGGCAGCGCCGGTAGTCCATCTCGTCCGGCTCGATGACTCCCATGTTCGGGTTCTCCATCGCCCAGACCACGCCAGCCAGCACCGCCACGCACACCTGCAGGCTGGTGGCGTTGTTGTAGGGGGCGAGCTTGCGCGCCTCCTCGATCGACAGCTGCGAACCGTACCAGTAGGCGTTCTTCTTGTGCCCGGCCAGCAGCACCCCCAGTTCGTCGATACCGCCGGTGATCTCGTCCATCAGGATGCGCTGGCGCGGCTGCTGGACGTAGTTGTTGCCGGCGAGCTCGTGCACCGACATCACCGCCGAGTCGCAGGGATGGTAGGAGTAGTGCACGGTCGGCCGGTAGGCGACCTGCGAGCCTTCGCGCACCGTGTAGTAGTCGGCGATCGAGATCGCCTCGCTGTGCGTGATGCAAAGGCCATGGAAGTGCCCGGCCTTGGGCGTCCACGTGCGCACCCGCGTTGCCGCACCCGGCTGCATCAGGTAGATCGCGGCCAGGCAGCCTGACTCGTGACGCTTGCCGTCGCGCGGGAAGTTGCGCTCATGCGTGCCCCAGCCCATCTCGGCCGGCTGCGCGCCCTCGCTCACGAAGCCATCGACCGACCAGGTGTTGACGAACTCACCGGGGAGCTTGGGCTTGCTGGAGACCTGCGTGTCGCGCTCGGCAACGTGCACGACCTTGACCCCGATCTTGCGGGCGAGCGCGCCCCAGTCGGCGCGCGCTGCGGGCGTGCCGGCGTCCACGCCGACATCCTTGGCGATGTTCAGCAGCGCCTGCTTCATGAAGTGCGAAACCAGGCCCGGGTTCGCGCCGTGCGTGAGCACCGCGGTTGGCGCGCGCTGGGTGCCGACGCGCAGCGCCAGCGCCTCCTCGCGCATCGCGTAGTTCGTGCGCTTGCCGGGAGGCACGGTCGGGTCGGTGTAGCCGCCGGGCCACGGCTCGATGCAGGTGTCGAGATACATCGACCCCTTCTCCCAGCACAGCTTGATCAGGGCGATGCTGGAGACCTCGACCGAGACGTTGATCAGGAAGTCGCCGCGCCCCATGAGCGGGCTGAGCACGCGCCGGAAATTCTCCCGCGTCAGGCGCTCCTTCACGAACTTGATGCCGTACTTGGCAGCCTCGTCGCTGCCCTTGTCCTCCGCGGTCACGATGGTGATGCGCTCCGGCGCAATACCGATGTGACGCAAGATCAGGGGCAACACTCCCTGACCGATGCTGCCGAAGCCTACGAAAAGGATCCGGCCGGGGAACTCTACGTGCACTTTGTGTTCGTGGTTGTTACTCATGATGCTCGTCTTTGTACTCCAGTTGCGCGCAAGGTTCGCGCGCTGGACGGAAGGGTATCAATTCGGCATGTCGGCGGCCTGCTTTTCGGCAGCAAGTGCCCATCAAAGCGCGAATTTCCTTGTCCTAAGACGCGCGCCAGTGCGGCGGGTAGGTGCGCTCGTATCCGGCAGTTGCTGCGACGCGCGCGAGCCAGCGGCCCAGCGCCGGGTAGTTCACCTCCACGGGCATGAAACGCGAGGACAGCTCGCGCGCCCGCGGCTTGTTCAGTGCGCGGATGAGCAGCTGCACGCCCGGGAAGAGCACCATGTCGGCGGCGGAGTATGAGTCGCCCACGATCCAGTCGGACTTGGACAGCCGCCCCTCGATGGTGCGCGCCTCGCTCGCCACGACCTGCATCGCGGCGGTGATCTCATCCGCGGCAAGGTCCGCCTTCTCGAAGAACACCGCGCGCGAGATCTTCGTCACGTGCGGCTCGATGTAGGCCTGGTACTCGCAGATGACCCGCATGATCGTGCCGGCCTCCTCGGGGGAGCGCCCAAACATGCCCGGCTGGGGGTATTTGAGGTCCAGGTAGTAGAGAATGGCGAGCGACTCGAAGCACACGTAGTCGCCGTCCTTGAGGACCGGCACGCGGCCGCGCGGGTTGAGGGCGAGCATCTGCGGGGACTTGTGCTCCTGCTTGGAGAACTGCAGCAGGTGCGAAACGTAGGGCAGTCTCTTGAACTCGAGCGCCAGCAGCACCCGCCAGGCAAACGGGCTGCCGCTGCCCCAGTAGACCTCAATTGCCATCGTGCCCCCGCGCCAGGTGTGCTTCTTCGGTCGATTGTAACGACAACGCAGTGCGGCAGAAAATGGCCGCCGCCGCACACGGGAAGGGCCCTCGCGATGCACACCACACTGATAGAACCACACTCGCTCGCGGCCGAGCTTGCCAACCCGCAATGGCTGGTCATCGACTGCCGCTTCGACCTGCAGAAGCCGCAGTGGGGACGCGCGGCCTGGGCGCAGAACCACATCCGGCAGGCGCTCTACGCCGACCTCGATCAGGATCTTTCCGGCGCGCGCGGACCGGGCACGGGGCGCCACCCCCTGCCGCCGCCGCAGGCACTCGCCGCGACTTTCAGCCGCTGGGGCATCGATGCCAGCGTGCAGGTGATCGCCTACGACCAGGGGCCCGGCATGTACGCGGCGCGCCTGTGGTGGCTGCTGCGCTGGCTCGGGCACTCGGGCGTCGCGGTGCTCAATGGCGGACTGGCGCATTGGGAGCGCTGCGGTCTGCCGACCACCAGCCAGCCAAGCGTGCGCGCGGCGCGCACCTTCGTGGCGCGCGAGCACCCGGAGATGGCCGTGAGCGGCGCCCAGCTCGTCACGGCGCTGCAAGATGGGGCACTGGCCAGTGGCGCGACGCTCTTGGTCGATGCCCGCGGCGCGGATCGCTTCGCCGGGGAAAACGAGACCCTGGACAAGGTGGCCGGGCACATCCCGGGAGCGCGCAACCATCCCTTCGCCGGCAACCAGGGCGCCGACGGGCGCTTCCTCGATGCGGCACGGTTGCGCCAGCGCTGGCAGGCGACGCTCGCCGGCCGCAACGCCAGCGACGTCGTGGCAATGTGCGGCTCCGGCGTCACCGCCTGCCACAACCTGCTCGCGCTGGAGGTCGCAGGCCTGCCCGGAGCGCGCCTGTACGGCGGCTCCTGGAGCGAGTGGATCACCGATCCCGCGCACCCGGTCGCGCGCGGCCAGTGAACACTCGCAAATGTCACGCACAATTTTGATATAACGCGCGCGTGACAGAAGAAACCAAGCCCCAGAACGGCAGCCGCAAATTCAATCCCGCACAGCCGTGGCGGATCGAGGACTCCCTCGAGCTGTACAACGTGCGCGCCTGGGGCAAGGGCTACTTCGGCGTCAATGCCGCCGGCGACGTCGTGGTGCGCCCCGACACCAGCGCACAGCACGAGATCAACCTCTACGAGGTGGTGGAAGGCCTGAAGGCACGTGACCTGACCACTCCGGTCGTGGTGCGCTTCTCGGACATCCTCGCGCACCGCCTGCGCCGCATCCACGACTCCTTCGCCCAGGCGATCCTGGAGAACGACTACAAGAACCGCTACGCCGCGGTGTTCCCGATCAAGGTCAACCAGCAGCGCCTGGTGGTCGAGGAGGTCTACCGCTACGGCAGGGAGTTCGGCTTCGGGCTCGAGGTCGGCTCCAAGCCCGAGCTGCTGGCGGTCATGGCGATGACCGAGAATGCTCCCGAGCGGCTGATCGTGTGCAACGGCTTCAAGGACGACAGCTACATCGAGGCGGTGACGCTTGCGACCAAGCTCGGCCGCACCATCATCCCGGTGGTGGAGAACTTCGAGGAACTCGGGCTGATTCTCAAGCACGCCAAGGCCTACGGCGTGCGCCCGCGCATCGGCGTGCGCGTGAAGCTCAACAGCGAGGGCTCGGGCCGCTGGAGCGCCTCGGCCGGCGAGAAGTCCAAGTTCGGGCTGTTCATCACCGAGATCCTCGAGCTGTTCAACGTGCTGAAAAGCCACGACATGCTCGACTGCCTGCAGCTGGTGCACTGCCACCCGGGCAGCCAGCTGCAGGACATCCGCCGCGTGAAGGATGCGATCAACGAGCTCGCGCACGTGTACGCGGAGCTGAAGCTGATGGGCGCGGGCCTCAAGTACATCGACGTCGGTGGCGGCCTGGGCGTCGACTACGACGGCAGCGGCACCAACTTCTCCTCCTCGATGAACTACACCCTTACCGAATATGCGAACGACGTGGTCTACCGCATCGCCAGCGTCTGCAACGCGCGCGACATCCCCCACCCGATGATCGTCAGCGAGTCGGGCCGCGCGGTGGCCGCCTACCACAGCGTGCTGATCTTCGACGTGCTCGGCTCATCCGCGCTCGACAAGTTCCAGGTCACCGGCGATCGCGCCCTGGACTACACCGGGGCGGAGGAAGTGCCACAGCCGGTGCTGGACCTGTTCGATGCCTACCGCACGGTGAGCGAGCGGCGCCTGGTGGAGTGCTACCACGACGCACTCACCGCCCGTGAGCAGGTGCTGCAGATGTTCAACCTCGGCCTGCTGTCGCTGGAGTTCCGCGGGCTCGCCGAGCGGCTCTACTGGGCGACCTGCGCCAAGATCCGCGACCAGTGCCGCAAGCTCGAGCGGCTGCCCGAGGAGCTGGAGGACCTGGAGTCGATCCTCTCGGACACCTATTTCTGCAATTTCTCGGTGTTCCAGTCGCTGCCGGACAGCTGGGCGATCGAACAGCTGTTCCCGATCATGCCGATCCACCGGCTCGACGAGCGGCCGACGCGCACCGGGGTGCTGGCGGACATCACCTGCGACTCCGACGGCAAGATCGACCGCTTCGTCTCGCTGCGCGACGTGAAGCGCACGCTCGAGCTGCACGAGCTGAAGGCCGACCAGCGCTACTACCTCGCGGTGTTCCTGGTGGGCGCCTACCAGGAGACCCTCGGCGACCTGCACAACCTCTTCGGCGACACGCACGTGGTGCACGTGCGACTGCACGACGAGGGCGGCTGGTGGATCGAGGAGATCGTCAAGGGCGACACGGCCAACAAGGTGCTCGAGTACATGGAATACGACGTGGCCGAGCTGTACCCGGCGCTGGCGCGTGACTGCGAGCGCGCGATCCGTGACGGGCGCATGACCATCGCCGAGAGCCAGGCGCTCAAGCGCTTCTACGAGCGCGAGCTCGATGGCTACGCCTATCTCGAGGCGGCCGGGGAGTAGCCGCCTGCGCTAGGCGTGCACGCCGGTCAGCACCAGCACGCCCAGCACCACAAAGGCCGCCGCGGCGATGCGGTTGACGAGCTTCACCGGGATGCGGTGGGCGGCCACCCCGCCCAGCAGCACCGCGGGCACGTCCGCCAGCATCATGCCCAGGGTGGTGCCGGCCACGACCGGAATCAGCATCTGGTACTTGGCCGCCAGGGCCACGGTGGCCAGCTGCGTCTTGTCACCGATCTCCAGCAGGAAGAACGACACCACGGTGGTGCCGTAGGCCCCGAAGCGCGAGGGCTTCTGCTGCGCCTGCGGCTCACGGTCCGGGATGAACATCCATACAGCCGTGGCGAAGAACGAGGCCGCCAGCAGGTAACGCATCAGCTGCGGGTCGACGTGGGAGGCCAGGAGCGTCCCCACGGCGCCGGCGGCCAGGTGGTTGGCAAGCGTGGCGGTCAGGATTCCCAGGATCACCGGCACGGGAGCCCGGAAGCGTGCCGCCAGCAGCAACGCAAGGAGTTGTGTCTTGTCGCCGATCTCCGCCAAGGCGACGACACCGGTGGATACGAGCAGCGCTTCCATCGGGTTCCGTGGTTTGCGTACCGGTTTGGCCGGGAGTAGCATGACACGGGCGTTCGTATCCGTCGTGGATGACTGCGCTTTGTTGAATGTGTTGACGAGTTTGTTTCCCGCCCCGCGCGCTCACCTGCGTGCGCGAACGCCGGTGCAGGCCCCAAGGCCGCGCACCACGCACTGAACGATCGTGCGCCCTGAAGCCCCAATCTGTCTGAATCACGCGGTACATGCGCCCGACGCGTGCGGTGCGCCGCTGTCCGCTTTTGCAAGAGAGAGTGCCGGATGACGACGATTTATGTTGGCAACCTTCCTTTCAATGCGACCGAGCAGGACGTCAAGGCCCTGTTCGAGCGCCACGGCACCGTGGAATCGGTGAAGCTCATCAACGACCGCGAGACCGGCAAGCCCCGGGGGTTCGGGTTCGTGGAAATGCCCCAGGCGGAGGCGCAGGGCGCGATCCAGGCGCTGAACGGCTTTCAGATGAACAGCCGGCCGCTACGGGTCAACGAGGCACAGGAACGGCCGCAGCGCCCGCGTCAGGGCGGCGGGCCATTCCGTCGCTGACGCTCAGGTACCATTCTATGCGCAGGCTAGAAGACCCCGCCCGGCGCGGGGTTTTTTAGCGCGCCCGCTACAAAGCCCACTTCCAGGATCGCACCAGTTGCGAAGGACGCTGCCCATGTTCGTCAGACACCAAGTGATCACCGGGCTGCTGCTGTGTAGCGCGCTGCTGGCCGCATGCGCGACCAGCAGTTCACGCCAGAGCACCGCGCAGCAGCTGACCACCATCATGGCAGGCGACCAGCGCTCGGCAGCGAACCGGGCGCGCGATGTCTACCGCCATCCCAAGGAGACTCTCCTGTTCTTCGGCATCCGCCCGGAGATGACGGTGCTCGAGGTGTGGCCGGCACCGGGCTGGTACACCGAGATCATCGCCCCGCTGCTGCGCGAGAAGGGCAAGTACTACGCGGCGGAACCGCCGGCAAATGCTGCCAGTGAGTACAACACCAAGCAGCGCGCGGCGTTCCAGGCCAAGCTCGCCGCGCGCCCGGACCTGTACTCCAAGGTGGACGTGGTCACACTGCCCGCCGACGGCAGCGACGTGGTCCCCGCCGGCACCCTCGACATGGCCGTCACGTTCCGCAACGTCCACAACTTCATGGCCGACGGCAACGCCTCGCAGACCTTCGCGACGCTGTACCGCGCGCTCAAGCCCGGTGGCCTGCTGGGGGTGGTCGAGCACCGCGGCAACCCGGCGGTCCCGCAGGACCCGCAAGCCAAGAGCGGCTATGTGAACGAGGACTTTGCGATCAAGCTGATCGAGGCGCAGGGCTTCAAGCTGGTGGGGACGTCACAGGTGAACGACAACCCCAAGGACACCAAGGATTACGAGCACGGCGTATGGACGCTGCCGCCAACCTATACCCTCGGTGACCAGGATCGCGCCAAGTACGCGGCCATCGGCGAAAGTGACCGCTTCACGCTGCTGTTCTCCAAACCGCGCAAGTAGCGCTCACCACATATCGCGCAGGCGCGCGCCGACGTCCACCGTGACCGGTGCGGCGCTCTCCTGCAGCGTGTCCCCGCCCCCGAGCGAGCTGCCGTGGAAGGTCACCGGCTCGAGCGTCTTCTGCACCTTCTCGGTCATGAAGCGGCTGCGCCCGCCGTAGACGTGCGCATCCCCCTGGCGCGACTGGTGCGTGAGGTGGAACTTCAGCGGCACGATCAGCAGCAGGTCGTTCTGCGCCCGGGTGAGTGCGACATACAGCAGGCGCCGCTCCTCCTCGATCAGCTCCGGCTTGCCGGTGGCGAATTCATTGGGAAAGCTCCCGTCGACGACGTTGAGCACGAACACCGTGTCCCACTCCATGCCCTTGGCGGAGTGGATGGTCGAGAGCACCAGGAAGTCCTCATCCAGCGTCGGGCGGCCGGACAGGTCGCTCGTGGCATGCGGCGGATCGAGGGTCAGTTCGGTGAGGAAGCGCTCGCGCGAGGGGAACTGGCCGGACAGCAGCTCCAGCTGCTCGAGGTCGCCCAGGCGCGTGTGGAACTGTTCGTAGAGACGCTCGAAGTGCGGCCGGTACCACTCACGCGCCAGGTTCACCTGGCCAAGCCACGGGCGCTGCGGGTCGGCCAGCGCGAGCATCAGGTCGACCAGGCGCTTCCAGTCGACATCCCCGGTCTGCGGCGGCTTGAAGCCGCGCAGCGACTCGAACGAGTGCCCCCCCGCCTCGAAATGGTCGATCGCCGCGCGCGCGTTCACCGGCCCCATCCCCGGCAGCAGCTGCAGCGCGCGGAAGGCCGCCAGCGGGTTGCGCGGATTGTCCGCCCAGCGCAGTACCGCCAGCAGGTCCTTGATGTGCGCGGCCTCGAGGAACTTCAGGCCGCCGTACTTCACGAAGGGAATCTTGCGCTTGGTCAGCTCCACTTCGAGCATGTCGCTGTGAGTGGAGGTGCGAAACAGCACGGCCTGGCGCTTCAGGGGCACGCCCGCCTCGCGGCGCTTGAGCACCTCCGTGCACACGAACTCCGCCTGGGTCTGCAGCTCATCGACCGTCACGGCGCGCGGGCGCGCGCCATCACCGCGCACCGACAGCAGGTACTTGCGGTGCTGGCGCGGTGCCTCGGCCATCACCGAGTTGGCCACATCGAGCACCGGCTGCGTCGAGCGGTAGTTCTGGGCCAGGGTCACCACCTCGGCCGCCGGCGAGAACCGCTCGGGGAAGCCCAGGATGTTCTCGACCGCGGCGGCGCGGAACGAGTAGATCGCCTGGGCATCATCGCCGACGACGGCCAGGCCCGAGCCGTCGGGCTTCAGCGCGTGCAGGATCTCCGCCTGCAGGCGGTTGGTGTCCTGGTATTCATCCACCAGTACGTGATCGAAGTGCGCGCCGATGTGCTGCGCCAGGCGCGGCTCGCACATCATGCCGTGCCAGTAGAGCAGCAGGTCGTCGTAGTCGAGCAGCCCGGAGTGCTGCTTCTGCTCCACGTAGGCGCGAAACAGGGTGGCGAGTTCGGCCTCCCACTGGGCCGCCCACGGGTAGTGCGACTCGAGGGTTTCCTTGAGCGAGGCGCGCGTGTTGACCCGGCTGGAGTAGATCTGCAGGCAGGTGTCCTTGCGCGGGAAGCGCTGCTCCTTGCTCGCCAGGCCCAGCTCCTGGCGCAGGCTGTCCATCAGGTCGGTGGCATCGCCGCGGTCGATCACGCTGAAATGCGGGTCGAGCTGCACGTGCGGGGCATAGTGCCGCAGCAGGCGGTTGCCGATCGAGTGGAAGGTTCCCGACCAGCTCAGGCGCTGCGCAATCGACTGGCTCACCCCGCCGAGCGGCTCGTCGAGGGCCTTGCGGGTGATCTCATGGGCGCGGCGCCGCATCTCGGCGGCGGCGCGCCGGGTGAAGGTGAGCATCAGGATGCGCGCCGGGTCGACCCCATTGATGACCAGGTGTGCCACCCGGTGCGCCAGGGTGTCGGTCTTGCCGGTGCCGGCGCCGGCGACGATCAGCATCGGGCCGGCCCGCACGCCCTTGTCAGCAAGGACTTCGCCGTGCGTAACGGCCTTGCGTTGCGCAGCGTTGAGCCGCTCCAAATGCGCCGAGGTTGTCATAAGCTGGTGACCCCGGACTATACCTGCGGCCAAAAACCCTTGTCGGGCAAAGCGTGCGGCACGTGACGCAGCGCGCATCACCGTTGCCCGCGGACGCGCCGGGTGCGCGGCGGGGCGCCTGCGCGCGGTGCGGCGACCGGGGGGTTAGGATGCGCCGATGAAGCCTGAAAAGCAGACCCTGCAATACCAAGGCCGCGTCATCAGCGTCACCACCGACCAGGTGCACCTGCCCAATGGCCACGAGGCACTCCTGGAGGTGGTGCACCATCCCGGCGGCGCCGCGGCGGTGGCACTGGATACCCGCGGGCGCGTGTGCCTGCTGCGCCAGTACCGCTACGTCGCCGACGGCTGGCTGTGGGAACTGCCCGCCGGCAAGCTGGAAGCCGATGAGCCGCCGCTGCTGACGGCGCAACGCGAACTCATCGAGGAGGCGGGCGTCAGCGCGGCGAACTGGACCAGCCTGGGCGTGTGCCTGTCCTCGCCCGGGGTGTTCAGCGAGCGCTTGCACCTGTATCTGGCCACTGGGCTCACCGCCGCGGTCGCCGCCCACGAGCGGGCCGAGGTCATCGAGGTCCACTGGGTTTCTTTCGAGCAGGCGTGCGGCTGGGCGCTCGATGGCACGATCGCGGACTGCAAGACCGCAATCGGGCTGCTGCGCGCGCGCAATATGTCACCGACGAACGGCTGAAAATGTGCGGCAATTCCGTGACGGCCCTCTCAGAAGTGCGACACACCTCACGGTTAGGCTTTCGAGCGTCGGGGAATGGAGACGCTGTCAGGACGCAGCGTACATGTGCAATGGAAGACTTCAGGAAAAGGCGTGCACCGGCGCCGGCGCCGCAGGAGGCAAACCGCAGACGCCTCGGCCGCGTCATGCACGATGACCGCGGCAACGCCTATCTGAGCTGGTACGACGCCCCGGCGGATGAACGGCGCCACGTGCTGGAAATCCTCGGCGACCCGAAGCTGCAGGTGAAGACCGAGGAGAGCTACGACCCCTACGCGCGAGTCCAGGCGCGCCCGGCGCCCGCCCCCGGCAAGCCCGCCAAACCCAAGGATCTGCGCGCGCTCGGCGAGTGGATCAAGATGATGCGCGAGCTGGAGGCCAGGAAGGCTGCGGCGGGCGAGAAGGACTGACACCGCCCTCGCGGTGCCTAGGCGGTCTGCTCGATGTGCGCGCGCTTGCGTGCGGTGGTCAGGCGGTAGAACCGCCGCAGCTCGGCCAGCAGCGGCCCGGCATGACCGTGCGCAACATCCTCCCGGCGTGATCGTTGCAGCGAGCGCTCCAGGTAGCGGCAGAAGCGCCCGGCATAGCCACTGGCCTCCCGGTACAGCCCGGCGCGCGCGCCGATGTTCGGGTCCAGCCCGGCGCGCTCGAACAGCACCCGCCGCAGCTCCAGGGGGAAGTGCCCCGGGATCTGGCGCCGCAGCAGCCAGTGGCTGACGATGAACTTGTCGACCTCCGCCTGCATCTCCAGCTCCAGCAGCGACACGGGCCGGTCGTGGCTGGCGTTCCACACGAGGTAGAGGAAGTGGCTGACGCCCTCGAGCGCGGTCAGGCAGTCGGCGACGTTGCCGCCGTGCAGCCGCTCGAGCGGATCGGCCGCGTCCAGCCGCCGCAGCAGCCCCGGATCCAGGTACAGCGACAGCGCGAGCTCGCCGGCGGCCACGGGGGCCACCAGCAGCTCCTCCTCGGCATGGCCGCTGCGGGCCCCGTGCGGCAGCTGCGCGCGGTCGGTCACCAGGAAGTCGTACACGTCGTGGTTGACGCGCACATCATAGATGCCGCCG
Source organism: uncultured Pseudomonadota bacterium (assembly GCA_963741745.1). Taxonomy (GTDB): domain Bacteria; phylum Pseudomonadota; class Gammaproteobacteria; order Steroidobacterales; family Steroidobacteraceae; genus 13-2-20CM-66-19. The sequence continues at coordinate 300,985 of CAVUJF010000001.1, forward strand.
AGCAGGTCCTGCAGGCGCTTGAGCAGCATGCTAGTGCGCGAAGGCGGTGCCGCCGGCGGTGCTTGGTTCCACACCGAGGCGCCTGAGCAGTGCGTAGCAGCGCGCGCTGCCGGTCTTCAGCCAGATCTCGTAAAGCCGCAGCACGTCACGATCGGTGTGCCGGTAGGAGCTTTCGCTGATCTCGTTCAGGGCATCCACCAGCGGCTGGAACTTCGCGGCCAGCTCGGCGAACACACCGGCCAGCACCCGCTGGCTGCCGCGCGCGGTAGCCTCGGCCAGCGTGCCGTAGGCGCGCCCGCCCATGGCAATGTGGTAGTCGATGTCGATCAGCTTCGCGGCGAAGCCCTGCGCGAAGAAGCCGGCGACGAACAGCGAGACATCGCCCAGGCGCTGCAGCGCGTGGTGGCGTGCCGGGGCGGACGGGGCCTCCAGCGCCTCGCCCAGCATCACCGCCAGGGGCTTCAGGCGTGCCCCCGCCGGCGTGTCCTCGTACAAGGTGTCCGTGCGCGCGAACAGCGTCAGCAGGTTAACGACGTACTGCTCGGTCTGCTCCTCGACCGTGACGTGCTGCTTGGCGAGCGTGCCATGCACACAGTCACGGAAGAACTCACGCAGGCTCGGCACTGCGAGCACCGACTTACCGCTCTCACCCATCCTCAACCTCCTCACCCAGGAACGGTTCAGGCATCCGAAGCTTCCCCCCCGCGCGCGGACAAAACAGTGATGCACTGCACTGATCCGGATTGCAAGTTCTCTGCTAGATTGGCAGCGCGTACTCGACAGTGCTAACAAGCGTGCGCGGGAAACCCTGATGGCTCTGCGCAGCGGCAGTACTTCACACTCGTTCCTGGGCTTCTCGGGATATCAGTGGCTGGTGATCGCCGCGGCGTGGGCCGGCTGGGGCTTCGATATCTTCGATGCGCTGCTATTCAACTTCGTGGCGCCCAACTGCATTCCAACGCTGCTGCAGCTGCCCCTGGGCTCGGCGGCCGCCCACTCGGCCACCTTGTTGTGGACCGGGATCATCACCTCGGTGCTGCTGCTGAGCTGGGCCACCGGCGGGGTGCTCTTTGGCTGGCTCGCGGACCGCATCGGCCGCAAGCGCGCGCTGTTCGCGACCATCGCGCTGTACGCCCTCGGCACGGCCCTGTGTGCGCTGGCCACCAACATCGCACAGCTGATCGTGTTCCGCACGATCGCCGGCCTTGGCATCGGCGGCGAGTGGGGCATCGGGGCGGCGCTGGTTGCCGAGACCGTACCCGAGGGGCGCCGTGCCGAGGCCGGGGTGATCATGCAGACCGCCTCGCCGCTCGGGATCGTGCTGGCGAGCGGCGTGAACTACCTCATCGCGGGAGTGTGGTTTGGTGCCGACCCGCACGCTTCCTGGCGCTACGTCTTCCTGGCCGGCCTCGCGCCGTTGCTGGTGGCCGTGCTGGTGCGGGTATTCCTGCGCGAAAGCACCCGCTGGGAGGCGAGCCAGGCACGCGTGCTGCGGCCGCGGCCGCAGCAGCTGTTCGCACCGCAGCTGCTGCGCGCCACCTTGAGCGGCGTCTTCGTGGCGGTCACCGCGGTGCTCACCTGGTGGGCCTGCAGCGCGTTCATCCCGCTGCTGGGCGGCACGCTGGCCGCCGAGCATGCCGCGCGCTTAGGGCTTGGGCCCCAGGGCGCCCGGCAGCTCGCCGCGGCCTGGCAGGCGTACGCCTCCAACGCCTTCAACTTCGGTGGCCTGCTGGGCGCACTCACCGCCATACCGCTCGCCCGCCTGCTCAGCCGGCGCGGCCTGTTCGCAACGTACTTCGCCTTCTCCGCCGCGGCCATCGCACTTGCCTTCGGGCTCGGCTGGGCTCCGCAGACACGCCTGGCGCTGCTGTTCCTGGTGGGCGCCGGGGTGTACGGGGTGTTCGCAGTGCTCACTTTCTACCTGCCGGAACTGTTCCCGGCGCGCCTGCGCGCCACCGGCGCCGGCTTCTGCTACAACATCGGCCGCCTGTTCGCCGCGGCCGGGCCGCTGGCGGTGGGGCTGGTGTCGGCCGCCGCCGGCGGGGCGAGCGGCACGCTGGTCGGCATTCTGTTCTGGGTGGCGCTGGCTCCCCTGGCCGCCGCGCTGCTCGTGCCACTGCTGGTGGTGGAGACGCGCGGCCGCGGGCTGCCGCCCTAGGACCCCGCGCCGGGGCTCACGCCTGCAGCGCCTCGGCGAGCGCAGTGCAGCTGCTGACGGTGAGATCGGCGGGGGCGAACTGCGCCGGCCATGCGTGTGCGCGGCGGTTCATCCAGGCCGTCTGCAGGCCCGCGGCGCGCGCCGCCTCCACATCGAGCAGCGGATCATCGCCCACGTAGAGCAGCTGCGCCGGGGCGAGCGCCAGCTCCTGCGCCAGACGCTCGAAGCAGCGCCGGTGCGGCTTGGCCGCGCCGATCTGGCGCGCGTTCAGGCTCAGGACGAACAGGTGATCGAGCCCGATGCGGGCAAGGTCCGCGTTGCCATTGCTCAAGGACGCCAGGCCATAGCGGCGCCTGAGCCTGGCGAGCGCCGGGGCGACATCCCCAAAGACCTCGACCTCGCAGCGGGCCGCGAGGAACACCTCGAAGGCCCGCTCGGCGATGCGCTCGTCGTAGCCGTGCTCGCGGGCGTGTCCGGCGAGGGCCGCGGTGCGCAGGTAGGTGAAGTCGTGCGCCTTGTGCGGTTCGCGCCGCGCCAGCTGCTCGCGGGCGCGGCGCATGTCCTCGCTGCTCAGCCGTTCGGTGATGCGCGGGCAGTGGGTGCTCAGCCAGTCAAACAGCCGCGTCTCCGCCCGCGCCAGCACCGGCTCCACGTCCCACAGTGTATTATCGAGGTCGAAAGCAATGGCGCGTACGTTGCTCAGCACCCGCAAAGGTTAACACTCCATGGCGTCGCTCACGCTCGTCATCGGCAACAAGAACTACTCCTCCTGGTCGCTGCGGCCCTGGCTGTTCATGAAGCACCAGGGTATCGCCTTCGACGAGATCCTGATCCCGCTCGACACCCCGAGCACGCGCGAGAACATCGACAAGTACGGCCCGAGCGGCCGCGTGCCGGTGCTGCGCAAGGGCGAGCTGGCGATCTGGGATTCGCTGGCGATCTGCGAGTACATCGCGGAACTCACCGGTGGCGGCTGGCCGAAGGACCCCGAGGCGCGCGCCGTGGCGCGCTCGGTGAGCGCGGAGATGCACTCGGGATTTTCCAACCTGCGCACGCTGTGGCCGATGAATGCGCGCGCCCGCAACCGCCGCACGGCGATGACCGCCGCGCTCGAGGCCGACATCGAGCGCATCGACCAGATCTGGAACGACTGCCGCGCCCGCTTCGGCGCCGGCGGCTCCTGGCTGTTCGGGGAATACAGCATCGCGGATGCCATGTACGCACCCGTTGCCCTGCGCTTCAATACCTACGGTGCCTCCATCTCGCAGACGGCGCGCTGGTACATCGCGAGCGTGCTCGAGGATGCCCCGATGCAGGAGTGGCTGGCGGCGGCCAAGCAGGAGACCTGGAGCTACCCGGGCAGCGAAGTCGGCTAGCGGCGCCGCCGCCGGCGCGTTCCGCGCGCTCCCGCAGCCTCCCCAAAGGCGTGCGCATCGTCTAGATTGCCGGCAGCGTTCCAGTTACCGAAAGCGCACCCATGCCGTCCCGGAGCCGCATCGCCTGTCTGGTCCTTGCCGGCGCCCTCGGCCTCGTGGGCATCGCCCGCGCCGCCGCCCCGGGCGCGCCGCTGACCGTCGAGGACCTGGTCCGACTCAAGCGCGTGAGCGACCCGCAGATCTCCCCCGACGGGCGGCTGCTGGTGTTCGTGCAGCGCGAGACCGACATGGAGGCCAACAGGGGCCGTACCAGCCTGTGGCTGCTCGATCTCGCCGAGCCCAGCCCCGTGCCCCGCCGCATCACCGCCGCCTCGGCGAGCGACTCCTCGCCGCGCTGGGCGCCCGACAGCCGCACGCTGTACTTCCTGTCGGCCCGCTCCGGCTCCTCGCAGGTGTGGCGCATGGACCTGCCCGCGACCGCGGTGCGGCAGGTGAGCGATTACCCGCTGGAGGTGGGTTCGCTCAAGGTCTCCCCGCACGGTGACCGGGTCGCACTGTCGATGGAGGTCTTCCCTGACTGCCCCACCCTGGCATGCACCCAGGAGCGCCTCGCGAAGCCTGCCAAGGAGAAGGCCACCGGGCGCACTTACGGGCGGCTGTTCGTGCGTCACTGGGACCTGTGGAGCGATGGCACCCGCGCGCACTTGTTCACCGCGCCGCTGAGCGCGGCCGGACTGGGCAACCCGGTGGAGCTTGCCCGGGGCTTCGACGCGGACACCCCCGGCAAGCCCTTCGGCGCCGACGAGGACTACAGCTTCAGCCCCGACGGGCAGCGCCTGGTGTTCTCCGCGCGCATCGCCGCGCGCACCGAGCCCTGGTCAACCAACTTCGACCTGTACGAGGTGCCCGCCGACGGCAGCGCCGCGCCGGTGAACATCACGGCGAGCAATCCGGCCTGGGATGCGCAGCCGCTGTTTCTCGCCAACGGCGACCTGGCCTGGCTTGCCCAGGACCGCCCCGGCTTCGAGGCCGACCGCTTCCACATCGTGGTGCGCGAGGCCCGCAGCGGCCTCGTGCGCGCGCTCACCGGCGGCTGGGACCACTCGGTCGCGCACCTGGGCGCGAGCCGCGATGGCCATGCGCTGGTGGTCAGTGCCGACGAGAACGGCCAGCGTTCGCTGTTCGTCGTGGACCCCAGGACCGGCGCCGCGCGCAGGATCGTCGGCGACGGCGAAGTCGAGGACTTCAGCGTCAGCCAGGATCAGGTGCTGTACACGCATGCCAGCCTCGGCGGCCCGGGCGATGTATACGCGGTCGCCTTGCGCGGCGGCCAGCCGCGACGGCTGACGGCGGTGAACGCGGCGGAACTGTCCGCGCGGCGCCTGAGTGAGTTCGAGCAGTTCAGCTTCCCGGGCTGGCACGAGGAGACCGTGCACGGCTACGTCATGAAGCCCTATGGCTTTGTGCCCGGGGCGCGCTACCCGATCGCCTTCGTGGTGCACGGCGGCCCACAGGCGAGCATGGGAAATCTGTGGACCTACCGCTGGAACGCGCAGGCCTTCGCCGGCGCCGGCTACGCGGTCGTCATGATCGACTTCCACGGCTCGCCCGGTTACGGTCAGGCCTTCACCGACTCGATCAGCCACGACTGGGGCGGCAAGCCGCTCGTGGACCTGCAGAAGGGCCTGGCGGCGGCGCTGGCGCGCTATCCGTGGCTCGATGGCGCGCGCGCGTGCGCGCTCGGGGCCTCCTACGGCGGCTTCATGATGAACTGGATCGAGGGCAACTGGCCGGACCGCTTCCGCTGCATCGTCAACCACGACGGGCTGTTCGACCAGCGCATGATGTACTACGCCACCGAGGAGCTGTGGTTCCCGGAGTGGGAGTTCGGCGGCCCGCAGTACCAGAACCCGCAGGGCTACGAGGCGGTCAACCCCGTCGACTTCGTGGACAAGTGGCGCACGCCGATGCTGGTGATCCACGGGCAGCGCGACTTCCGCATCCCGTACACGCAGGGGCTGGGTGCCTTCACCGCGCTGCAGCGGCGCGGCATCGAGAGCCAGCTGCTGCTGTTCCCCGATGAGAATCACTGGGTGCTCAAGCCGGCCAACAGCGTGCAGTGGTACCACGCCGTCATCGGCTGGCTGGACGCGCACCTGAAGAACTAGCGGCCCGCCCCTGCGGCGCGGGCCGCCCGGACCTTAGTGGCCCTTGGTGCGGCGGAAGTGGTAGGCGCCGATCGACAGGGTGTCGGGGGTCAGCTCGGCGGCGTTGACTCCCGGGGCCGCCATGGTGGTGTGGCAGCGCTTCGGGTCGTGGCTGGCGATGAATTCCCCGCCCGACTTCTTCCACACGAACTCGCAGCCGGCGCTGGAAACATCCTCCATCATCAGCCCGGAGAACAGCTCCGGGTGCTCCTGGACGTCGCGCCAGCGGTCCGGCTCGTTGAACTCGTACACCAGACCGACGATGCCGTACTTCTCGTCGGTGTCGAAGCTGAACATCTGCCGGCTCATGATGCGCCGCGGGTCGTTCGCGGCACTCTCCTGCACGTAAAACACGTGATGTCCCAGGCGCGTGGCGTGCGCCGGCATGATCAGCAGCGCGATCCCCTCGTGTGCCGGGGTGCCGGACTTCTGTGCCTCCTGCGCCACCTGCGCCGTATTGTCGTAGCGCCCGGGGAGCCAGGCGAGCAGCTCGTCCAGGTTCTCCTCGCGCACTTTCTGCTGATCCGCACAGCCGCCCGCCAGGCCCAGCGCCACCAGGAGTACGGCCGCGCTCCGGCGCCGCCAGCTTTTTTCAACCATAGGAAGCCCGCCACTGTGCTCGATACTTGAGGCCAAGATCCATCAGCCGCTCCAGCAGCTGCGTATACGGCAGGCCGCTGGCGCGCGCTGACTCGGCGAAGTCCTCCGCGGTCTCCAGGTTCGGGTTGGCGTTCGCCTCGAGCACGTACACCTGTCCCTGCTCGGTCACGCGGAAATCCATGCGAGCATAGCCGGACATGCCAAGCGCCCGATAGATGCGCCGCGACAGGCGGTCGAGCAGCGCCAGCACCTGGGGTGGCAGGTCCTCGGCCGCGTGCGTGGTGATGCCGTACTTGGCCTGGTAGCGCTTGTCCCACTTCACCTTGCGCGTGGCGATGCCGGCGAGCGAGTCGGGCATGGAGCCGAACACCATCTCCCACACCGGCAGGCGCGTCAGGCGCTCGTTGCCGAGCACCCCGACGTACAGCTCGCGCCCCTCGATGTACTCCTCCACCAGCGCATCGGACTTCACCTGCTCGTGCACGAACTCGATGCGCTCCTTGAGCTTCGCGGCGTCCTCGACCACCGAGGCCTGCGCGATCCCGAGCGAGGCATCCTCGCTGGTGGACTTCACGAACAGGGGAAAGCGCAGCTTCTTGGGCACGTGGAAGCGCGCGCCGCGCCGGAACACGGCGAACTGCGGCGTGGCGATGCGGTGGAACTGCAGCAGCTGCTTGGACAGGGACTTGTCGCGCGAGAGCAGCAGCCCGCGCGGGTTGCAGCCGGTGTAGGGCTGGCGCATCAGCTCGAGGAAGGCCACGACGTGCTGGTCATAGGTGCCGATGCCGTCGAATTCCTCGAGCAGGTTGAAGACGATGTCCGGCTCCCAGTCGGCGATGGCGCTGCGCATCTCGGTGAGGCTGTCGAGGACACCCAGGCAGCGCACCTCATGGCCGGCCTTGCGCAGGGTGGTGATGACGTCGTACTCGGTGCGCCACTCCTCGATTTCCTTTTCGGTGTGGCCTTCCAGAGTCTCCGGCGGCACCAGGCTCGCGTGCACCACGACGAGGGTGCGCAGTGACCTCATAGGGACAAGTGCGGCGTCTCGCCCTGGGAGTACAGACCGGTGAGCCGCTCGAGCATCCAGCGCGAGTAGCGGCGCGCATCGCGCTGGTTGCCGCGCACGTACAGGCGCAGGCGCTCGCTGCGCCCGATCAACAGGCGCAGCACCTGCTCGACGCTGTACGGGTCGATCTGCAGGGTGCGCGCCACCGAGTGGGTCAGCGGGCGCGCGTGCGCCCGCAGCAATGTTGCCGCCTTGACGCTCTGGCGGCGCGGCCGCTCGTCGGTGAAGGCGCGGCGCAGCAGCTCGTCCGCAAGACCACGGCGGATCTGGCGGTTGTGCGCCAGCTTGCGCCGGTAGTGCTGCGCGAGCGTGCGGGTGTCCTGCTCCAGGGGCTCGATGCGCGTGCGGTTGCGCACCGGCGCGGCGCGCGCACGCACGCTCGCGACCAGCTCGTCCACGGCCCTGAGCTTGTGCAGCGCCGGCCAGCCCTCGTAGTCCTTGCGCCAGCCGGACTTCGGCGTCAGCCACACCGCGAAGGTCTCGGCGAAGTCCTCCGTCGGGTGCGCCTGGGCGTACCACTGGCCCAGATGCTGCACGTAGCGGCGGCTGCCGGCGCGCGCGCGGTAGCGTGCCGGGTAGGGCCGCGAGGCAGGTCCGAAGACCTCGCGCCAGCGGCGCCGCCGGCGCAGCCGGTAGGCGTTGTCGATCGCATGCCCGGCCTCGTGGCGCAGGATGCGCATCAGCAGGCGCGAGTTGCCGCCCTCGGCCTCGTGCATGATGCGCCGCTCGAGACGCTCCAGCCGCGGGTGCGCCAGGTAGAACGGCACCGCGATGCCAGGTACGCCGTCGGGCGAGAACCACTCCTCGGAAAGCCACACGTGCGGCCGGGTGCCGATGCCGCGACGCTCCAGATCCGCGTACAGGCGGCGCACGTGCCGGGCGAGCGGTGAGCGCTCGATGGACAGCTTCAGGTCACAGAAGCGCAGCTTGAGCAGCTCGGCATCCGGCAGGCGCGCCCACGCGCGCACCGCAGCGGCCCGCCGCAGCGGTCTGCGGGCAGCAGGTGCAGGGCGGCCGGTAGCGCGTGTCGGGGACATCCGTGCGGTGCCAACTTAAGCGAAGGGAAGCGAGAGGATGTCAGCTTACGACAGCCGCGCAGCGGTGTCTGCTGGGTGCGCGCCGACCCGGTCGTCGGTGGCCGTGCTCAGCCGGCGAGCTCCACCAGCGCGTGGGCCAGCAGCCGGTCGGCGGACTCTTCAATGAGTGGCAGCTTCATCAGGCTGTTGCGCCACAAAGCTGGGATCGCACTGGAGGTGTAGTGCGCCCCGGCCAGCGCCCCGCAGACCGACGCCACCACGTCGCAGGCCCCACCCAGGTTGGCGGCGGCCAGCACCGCCTCGCGAAAGTTCGCTGTCTGCTCAAAGACCTTGAGCGCCGCCGCCAGCGCCTGTGCCGCGCCGCGCTCGGCAGCCCCGGCGCCCGGGGCCGCACCGGCGGCACCGGCGGCCAGGATCGCAGCTTTCGGCGCGCCGCTGACGGCCGCATGCAGCGCACGCGCCAGCGCGCGGCAGGCGCCGAGCACCTGCGGCGACTGGCAGGTGGTGCGCGCCGCCTCCCCGGCCTGGTGTGCGGCCTGCCCGGGGTCGGCAAAGAAGAACAGCACCACGGGGGTGACCCGCGAGAGTGTCTCCGGGTCCTGCGCCTGGGGGTCATGGGACCCGGAGAAGGGCTGCCGCCGCCACTGGGCGCGCGCGAGCGCGCGGGCGGTCCCGGCGGTGATCCCCACGCACTGCTCGGTGGCCGAGAGGTAGCCCTCCTGCTGCCAGCGGCGGTACCGCTGGACCTGGTCGCGCGCGTCAAACCCGTCACGTTCCAGCAGGCTCTCGGCCAGGCACAGCGCCATGGCGGTGTCATCGCTGTAGGCCCCGCGCGGCAGCTCGAAGGGGCCGCCGCCGAGCATGTCGCCCACGGGCGTGAACTTGCCCGGGCGGCGGTACTGGGTCGCCACGGCCACCGCATCGCCGACGGCGGCTCCCACCAGCGCCCCCAGGAAGCGCTCGCGCAGGGCGCGCGCGGCGGCCAGGGTCTCCGGTGACTGCAGCGGGTCCACCTCCGCCGCGCTGCCCTGCCAGGCGCGCACGAACTCGGTCTGCGCGTCGGTCTCGGGGATCGATGGCCACGAGGCCGAGCGCGCGCTCATCTGCCACAGATGGTTCAGCGCCTCGATCGCCGCCTCCCCACCGTGGCTCTCCGCGAGCAGGCAGCCGGCGGTCATGCCGGTGCGGCCGATGCCGGCGCGGCAGTGCAGGTAGACGCAACGGCCGGCCGCCAGCTGCGCGCGGATGTCGGCGAGGATCGCACTCATCTGGGCCGCATCGCGCGGCAGTCCATGGTCGGGGATCGGGTGGCGCAGGTACGGGGTCTCCTGCGGCAGCAGGCCCTGGTAGGACTCGAACTCCTCTTCGCGGGTGAGGTCGATGAAGGCCCCGATACCGGCGGCGGCCAGGCTTGCCAGGCGCGCGCGCGTGGCGCTCTCGCCGGCCCCGCCCGGGTGCTCCCCGGCCAACAGTTGCCGCGGCAGCACCCAGTAGTAGTTGCCCAGCGGCAGCGCCAGGTCAGCGGCGGAGGATGCGGCGGCCACCTGAGGGGCTCCTCAGGCGAGCGCCGGGGCGCGAGCGAGGCGCTCCTCGAAGGCACTTTCCTCGGCAGCGCTCATGGCCGGCACGCGCCTGAGGTCCAGGCCGGCGAAGTCGAAGTGCGCCGGATCGGCCAGGTGCGCCGGCTCGATGTGGCGCAGCGCCGAGAAGATCGACTCGGTGCGCCCGGGAAACTCGCGCTCCCACTCGGTGAGCATCTTCTTGATGGCCAGGCGCTGCATGTTGTCCTGCGAGCCGCACAGCTTGCAGGGGATGATCGGGAACCCGCGCCCGCGCGCGTAGCGCGCGATGTCCCGCTCGGCCACGTAGGCGAGCGGGCGGATCACCACATGGCGCGCATCGTCGGAGAGCAGCTTCGGCGCCATCGCCTTCAGGCGCCCGCCGAAGAACAGGTTGAGGAACAAGGTCTCGACGATGTCCTCGCGGTGGTGCCCGAGGGCGATCTTGGTGATGCCGTGCTCGGCGGCGAAGCGGTACAGGGCACCGCGCCGCAGCCGCGAGCACAGGCCGCACAGGGTGCGCCCCTGCGGGATCACCCGCTTGACCACGCTGTAGGTGTCCTGCTCGATGATGTGGAACGGCACCCCGCGGGAGGCGAGATAGCCGGGCAACACCTCCGCCGGGAAATCCGGCTGCTTCTGGTCGAGGTTCACGGCCAGCAGCTCGAAGCTCACCGGGGCGCTGCGCTGTAAGGACAGCAGCAGGTCCAGCAGGGTGTAGGAGTCCTTGCCGCCCGAGACGCACACCATGACCCTGTCGCCGCCCTGGATCATGCCGTAGTCGGCGATGCACTTGCCGACCGCGCCGCGCAGCTGGGCCGCCAGGCGCTCGAGGGTACGGGAAGGCTGAGTGGCGGGGCGCGTCACGGGCGGAATGGGGGCTTTTGCGGCAGGTCGGCAGCTGCCGACGGGTGCGGATTCTAGCGGCGTTCAGGCCGCCGCGCTGTTCGCCGTGTTCTCCAGGTACTTACTTTCCGCATAGCGCAGGAAGGGAGCCGCCGAGAGGGGTTTGCCGGTGGCGTTCTTCAGCAGCTCCTGGACCGGCACCTTGGCCCCCAGGCTGTGCACGTTGGTGCGCAGCCAGCCGAACAGTCCACCGAACTCCCCGCGGGCGAGCTCGTCGTCGAGCGCGGGCAGCTCCGCCCGCATGCTCTCGTAGAGCTGGGCGGCCATGACCGCTCCGAGCGCGTAGGAGGGGAAATATCCGAAGGAGCCGACCGCCCAGTGGATGTCCTGCAGGCAGCCCTCGACATCGTTCTGCGGGCGGATGCCCAGGCGCTGCTCGATGCCGGCGTTCCAGGCCTCCGGCAGGTCGCGCACCGCCAGCTCCCCGGTGAGCAGCTGCTTCTCCAGCTCGTAGCGCAGCATGATGTGCAGCGGATAGGTCAGCTCGTCCGCATCCACGCGGATCAGGCCGCGCTGCACGCGCGTGAGGTGTTCGTAGACGTTCTCGACTTCCCACTCCGGACCCGTGGTGCCGAAGTGCCTGGCGAGCAGCGGCTGCAGGTAGCGCACGAACGGGCGGCTGCGGCAGATGTTCATCTCCAGCAGCAGCGACTGGCTCTCCTCGAGCGCCATGCCGCGGTCGCGCCCGACCGGCTGGTCGCGCCAGTCCTGGGGCAGGCCGAGGTCATACATCGCGTGGCCGGTCTCGTGCAGGGCGCCGAGCAGGCCCGAGAACACGTCCACCGGGTCAAAGCGCGTGGTGATGCGGATATCCCCCGGGCTGCCCTCGGTGGAGGGGTGCTCGCTCTCATCGAGGCGGCCGCGGTCGAACTGGAAGCCCACCGCCTTCATCACCTCCACGGTCAGGGCGCGCTGCTTGCTGGCGGGGAACTTGCCGTTGAGGGGCAGGCGGGCCTTGCCCTCCTGCGCCACGATGGCCTCGCGGATCAGCGACGGCAGGCGCCGGGAGAGCGCCTTGAACATGGCATCGATGTCCGCGGTGGTGAGCCCGGGGCTGAACTCGTCCACCAGCGCATCGTACGGGGCGAGGTTGAGCGCCTGGCCGAGCAGGCTCGCCTTGTCGCGCACCAGGTGCACGACCTCTTCCAGGTAGGGGGCAAAGCTGGCGAACTTGCCTTCCGCCCGCGCGCTCAGCCAGTGCGACTCGGCCCGCGAGGCGGCCTTGGTCAGGCGCGACACCAGGGTGGCCGGGGTGGCGATGGCATGGTCGCGCTGCCGGCGCATCTCGCGCAGGTTGGCCACCTGCCAGTCCTCCAGACCCTGGGTGTTCGCCTGGGCGCGGTCCAGCAGGCGCGTGATGCGCGGCGCGGTCAGCATCGCGTGGTGCTCGGTCTCCAGCGCGGCCAGCTGTTCGCCGCGCACATCCGAGCTGCCCCGCGGCATCATCACTGCCGCGTCCCAGCGCAACAGCGCGAGCGCGCCACGGAACGCGTGGAGGCGCTTGAACTCCTGCTCGAGCTGGGCGTATGGCGGGGCTGACATGGGTCTTACGGAACGAGGGGGACGATGCGCAGTTTACCAGCTTCGCCGACCCCCTGCCCGGCCCGGAAGATTTTTTATCTTTTTAAATCATGAAGTTAAGTCGTGTTGCAGGAAGTTGACAGGGAGCACCCCCTTGACGCCCGGCCCAGGGAGGAGGCGTCAATGGGCGGCAGATTATGTCGCCTGCCGTGCGGCGGCCGCGCCCGGGCTGCGCAGCCCCGGGCGCCCGAGTTCCTGCCAGGCGAGCATCGCGCGCTTGCGCTCCACGCCCCAGTGGTAGCCGCCCAGCGCCCCGTCCGCGCGCAGCACGTTGTGGCAGGGGATGAGCCAGGCGACCGGGTTCGCCCCCACGGCAGAGCCGGCGGCGCGTGCCGCGGCGGCGCTGCCGGCCGCGCGTGCCAGGGTGCCGTAGGTGGTGGGGCTGCCCGCGCCCGCCTCGATCAGTGCCCGCCACACCTTCAGCTGGAAGTTCGTGCCCTTCACGTGAAGGCGCAGCGGGGCGCGCGCCTCCCCGTCTGCCCAGATGCGCTGCACCTGCTGCCGCGCGGCCGCATCGTCGCGCACGATCCGCGCATCCGGCCACTGCTCGGCCAGGCCACGCAGCGCCGCGTCCTCCGCGCCGGACTCGACGAAGCTCAGGTGTGCGATCCCGCGGGACGTGGCGGCCAGCAGGGCAGCGCCAAAGGGCGTCTCGGCAAAGCCCGCACTGAGTGCGACCCCCGCGCCGCGGGCGCGCAGTTCCCCCGGGGTGACCGCCTCGAGGCTCACCATGAGATCGTGCAGGCGACCCGGGCCGGACAGCCCCACGGTGAGGGCGGCGTCGAGCACCGAGCGGGCTCCCAGCAGCGCGCCGCGCGCGGCGCGCGCGGTCACGAAAGCCAGGTACTGTCGTGGGGTGACCCCGGCCCAGCGGCGGAACAGCCGGTTGAAGTGAAATTCCGACAGGTGCGCGGCGGCGGCGATGCTCGCCAGCCGCGGCTGGGCGCGGAAATTCGCGTCGATGAAGGCGATGGCGCGGGCGATGCGCGCGAAATCGCGGCTGTCGATGCACGCGGTGGGCTTGTTCATGGCCCTCATGATAAGCAGGCCGGCGGCCGGGGCGACCCGATTCTTGCGCTGCCGCGGGCAGCGGCGGGTGCTTCGGTTAGACTCGCCCCTCCCCGGTTACTGAAGGTGCGGCCAGCGCGCCACGACGACACCGATGCCGACCGAGACCGCCAGCAGCGCCACCACCATGAGCACGATCAGTACCCGTCGCATCGGCCCATCATAACCTTGGCGGCCAGCGCGCAAGCATGACTCCACAGAAGCGCCACGCGGTGTGCATGCTCGCCTCCGAGGTGGCCCCATTGTCCAAGACGGGGGGCCTGGGGGATGTCGCCGGCGCGCTCAGCAAGGCGCTGGTGAGCGCCGGACACGACCTGCGCCTGTTCACCCCGGCGTACGCAAGCATCGACCGCGCCGCCTGCGCGGCGCGCCCGGTACCGAACCTGACCAAGCTGCGGCTTACCATCGGCACGCAGGCGTTCGCGTTTTCGGTGCTGCGCGGCAAGCTGCCGGGCGGCACCCCGGTATACCTGATCGACTGTCCTGCGCTGTTCGCGCGCGCCAGCCTCTATACCAACGATGCGGACGAACACCTGCGCTTCATCGCCTTCACGCGCGCGGCCCTCATGGCCTGCCGCGAGATGCGCTGGGCGCCGCGCATCGTCCACTGCAATGACTGGCATACCGCCTTCGCCCCGCTGTTGCTGCGCACGGTCCTCAAGGACGAGCCCCTGTTCGCCACCACCAGCACGCTGCTCACCATCCACAACATCGGCTACCAGGGCGTCTTTGGCGCCGAGCGCGCGCCGGACCTGGGGCTGCCGGCCGCCGACCTGCCGCGGCTGTACGCACCGGACCTGGCCGGCGGCAAGATCAATGCGCTGCGCCACGGGATCCTCTATGCGGACGCGATCAACACCGTCAGCCCCACCTACGCGCGCGAGATCTGCACCAGCGAGTACGGCATGGGACTGGAGGACAGCCTGCGCGCGCGCAGCCAGGACCTGAGCGGCATCCTCAACGGGGTCGACTACGAGGAATGGGACCCGAGGATCGACCGCTACCTGCCGGCGCACTTCGATCCCGGACATCTTGCGGTCAAGGCGCAGCTGAAGGGCGCGCTCGTGGCCCGGCTGGGCCTGGACCCGGCCCCCTCGATCCCGCTGGCCGGGGTGGTGAGCCGCCTGGCCGCGCAGAAGGGCTTGGAACTCATGTACGACACACTGCCGCGGATCCTCGGGCAGCGGGCGCTGAACTTCGTGGTGCTCGGCAGCGGGGAGGCGCGGTACGAGACCTTCTTCGCAGGCCTCGCGCGGCAGTTCCCGGGCCGGGTGCATTTCCGCAGCGGCTACGACGACGAGCTCGCCCACTGGATCGAGGCGGCGAGCGACCTGTTCCTCATGCCCTCACGCTACGAGCCGTGCGGCCTCAACCAGATGTACAGCCTGCGCTACGGCACGGTGCCGGTCGTGCGCCGTACCGGCGGTCTGGCCGACTCGGTGCAGCACTTCAATGCCGCCGAGGGCACCGGCACCGGGGTGGTCTTCAACGACTTCGACGGGCCGGCGCTGGAGTGGGGGCTGAACACCGCGCTCGACCTGTACGCGCAGCCGAAGGCCTGGGCACAGCTGGTGCACAACGGCATGGCGTGCGACTTTTCCTGGCAGCGCGCCGCCGCCGCCTACGTCGCGCTGTACGAGCGGCTCTAGTGGAGCCTGAAGGCGCCCTTCTGGTCGAACGGCACCGAGCGCAGCAACCCTTCCGACAGCGACACCTTGCCGACCAGGCGGTAGCCGACCTGGTCGCTGCCCGGCCCCGAGCCGCGCGCGAGCAGCTTGAGGAACGTGCCGGCAAGGTTGGTCGTCACGTTCATGTCGAACTCGCTGTCCCCCAGCGGCGGCACCGTGAAGGGAGCCACCGAGGCGCCGCTTGCAAACGGCTGGCCTTCCACCTCGACGGTGTACTCGAGTGCCTTGATCGGCAGGGAGCGGTCGTTGGGATTGTGCACGTGCATGCGCACCTTCAGGTGCTGCTCCCACAGGTCGCTGCTTTGCACCTGCACGTCGGCGATCGACAGCTGCGGGGCCTCAAGCTTGGGGGCGAGCGCGCAGGCGGCGATCAGCAGCGCCCCGAAGCCGGCCGCGAGGCGGGTCAGTTTCATGTCATTCCCATGGTAGCAAACAGGGCACGGCTCAAGAGCGGCCGAAGCTGCCATTCAGACGCGCGCAGCGCGCGGCGAGTTCCGCGGTCAGCGCACCCTGGGGCAGGCGCCACTGCCAGTTGCCCACCGTCGTACCGGGGGTGTTGAAGCGCGCGTCGGACCCGAGTCCGAGCAGGTCCTGCACCGGGATGACCACCAGCCGCGCCACCGATCCGAGTGCCGCGCGCAGCAGCGCTTCGGGCATCGAGCCGGGGTCGGCGCGCAGGAAGAAGTCCACCCGCTCCCGGGTCGCCGGATCCAGGGATGCGTACCAGCCCATGGTGGTGTCGTTGTCGTGCGTGCCGGTGTAGGCGACGCAGGCGGGCACGTACTCGTAGGGCAGGTGCGGATTGGCCGGATTGCCATCGAAGCCGAACTGCAGCACGCGCATCCCGGGCAGCGCGAAGCGCTGCATCAGCGCCACCACGTCCGCGGTGATCACGCCCAGGTCCTCGGCCACCAGCGGCAGGTCGGCGTATTCAGCGCGCAGCCGCCCGAGCAGCACCTCACCCGCGGAAGGCTGCCAGGCGCCGGCGCGCGCATCGGCCGCAGCGCCGGGGATGGCCCAGTGGGCGGCGAGCGCGCGGAAATGGTCCAGCCGCAACAGGTCCAGGCGCGCAAGCTGCGCGCCGACGCGTGCCACCCACCAGGTGAAGCCCTGCGCGGCCTGCGCGCCCCAGTCGTACAGCGGGTTGCCCCACATCTGCCCGGTGGCCGAGAAGTAATCCGGCGGCACGCCGCCGACCGCCGCCGGCGCACCCGTGGGGGTGAGCTGGAACAGGCCACGATGGCACCAGGTCTCCGCGCAGGAGGGGGCCACGTAGAACGGCAGGTCGCCGAAGAGGCGCACGCCGCGCTCGTGCGCGTAGCTGCGCAGGCTGAGCCACTGCACATGGAAGGCGTACTGCGCGCGCTCGATGCGCTCGATCTCCTCGGCAAGCTGCTGCCGCGCGCGCGCCAGGGCCTGCGGTTCCCGGTCGCGCAGCGCAGCCGGCCACTCCCAGAACGGGGCCCCGCGGTGCATGGTCTCGAGCGCCTCGAACAGCGCGTAGTCAGGCAGCCAGCTCCCCGCTGCGGCGCGAAACTGCGCCCCCTGCGGCGCCTCGGCCGCGGGCAGCTCCTCGGGATCCAGCAGCGCCGGATTGCCCGCATGGTCCGAGCGTACCCAGTACGGGGAGCCGTCCGCGCCGGTAGGACCCACCGGCAGCACCTGCCACAGCGAGTAGCCGGCCGCGCTCAGCCAGTCGATAAACGCGCGCCCGCCGCGGCCCAGCGGCGCCTCCAGCGCGGACAGCGCGAGCAGCACGCCGGCGCGGCGCCGGTCAAAGACGGGCAGGCGCGTGGCGTTCATCGCACTCACTGCGCACTGGCGCGGCGCATGACACCGCCGTGCTCGGCGGTGCTGGCGGCGGCGCCTGCGGCGATCGGCTGCGCCAGCCGTACCGGCGGCTCCAGACCGAGCCGCTGGTACAGCGCCGTCAGCTGCCGACGGTACAACTGGTCGAACTGGCTCACCGCATCGCTGGGGTTGTAGTCACCGAACCACCAGAACCAGTCGGAGCTCTCGCACAGGGCCAGCTGCCGGCGGGCGGCTGCGCGCTGCGGATCGCTGAGCGTGGGCGCCATGCGGTCGAAGGCCGCCTTCGCTTCGCACAACAGGTCCCAGGCGCGATTCTTGGCGGCATCCCCCATCCAGGTCGCCAGCGAGCCGTACACCCAGCTGCCAGCCATCACGCGCGGCAGTGGGGCTGCCTGGAGCCCGCGGGCGAGGCACTCGGAGACGGTCAGCAATTCGAAGTGCGGGTTGTCGCTCAGTGCCGCATACAGGGCCCTGAGGAAGTAGTAGCCGTTGAAGGGGTAGTGCTCCCAGGCGTTCTCCCCGTCGAGCGCGATCAGCACCGCGTGGTTGCTGCCCGGCGCATAGCGCTGCGCGAGCTGCTCGAGCTCGCCGGCCAGGCTGCGCGCGGCGTCATCACCATGCCAGGTGGCGTAGGTAAACCCGACCAGATCCGAGAGCGCGTCGTCACGGAAGAAGCAGTCCATGGCGGCACCGGGCAGACGGTAGGGGCGGTTGTACGAGTGCGGATTATCGGCAGCCGGCGGATCGCTCAGCAGCAGGCTGCCGCGCAGCACGCCGGCGCTGCTGGCAGCCCAGCGGAAGCCCCCCACTGAGGACAGAAGTCGCAGCGTGGCCTCGCTGACCGCCCCTTCCGCCGGCCAGCAACCGGCCGGCGACGCACCGAAGGTGGCGGTGAACATGCGCACCGCTTCCTCGATGTGCCAGCGGGCGCGCGCCTCGCCCCCGGGGTAGGCAGCATGCTCGGGCAGCACCATCAGGGGCACCGCATCGCGGGCGCACGTAAAGTCCAGCAGCAGCGGGATGATCGGGTGCGCGTACGGGGTGACCGACAGCTCGCACTGGCCAGAGCTCGCCAGCGCGCGGTAGCGCGGTGCCACGCGCGCCACGAGCTCGCCGATGAGGGCGAGCAGCTCGCGCGCCTCGGCGGCGCTGAAGCCGCGGCCGCGGTCGCTCAGCCGCGTGACCAGCGGGTGCGTGCGGCGCACGGTCTCCCCCAGCCAGGCGAGGTGGTACCACACCGCGATGTCGCGCAGGAACTGGTCCGAGGCGTAGTTGATCCGCTCGGGCGTGCCGAGCGTCTCGGCGAGCGTGGCCAGCTCCAGGTACGGGCCGAAGCGCTCGATCATGTGCGCGCGGTGCGCGCGCAGGCAGGCGCGCAGCAGCGCCACGCGCTGCGCGGGGTCCAGGGGCATCGGGGCGCCGCTCAGCAGCGCCAGTACCGGGTCGGGCAGCGGCACGCCGCGCGCCAGGTAGGCGGCGATGCTCTCCCCGAGCTCGTGCAGCTGCTCGAGGAGCACCGGGGAGAAGTTCACCACGGCGCGCGCCGCGGGGTTGGCCTCCAGGTGCGCCGCCATGTCGGTGTAGTCCTTGATGGCGTGCAGGTAGGTCCACGGCAGGGCGTACTCGCCGCTGACGGCATCGCGGTACGGCGGCTGGTGCATGTGCCACAGCAGCACCACCGGCAGGCGTGCGGGTGCGCTCACGCCTCGCTGCGCAGCCGGCGCAGCATGTCCGGCGTCACCAGTACCACGCCGTTCTCGGTGACGTGGAAGCGGCGCGCATCGGCGCCGCGGTCGGTGCCGATCTGCGTGCCGTCGGGGACCTCGCAGCCCTCGTCGAGGATGGCACCGTGGATTCTGCAGCTGCGCCCGATCTCGACGTTGTTGAGTATCACCGAGCGGGAGATGCTGCTGCCCTCCTCCACGCGCACATTGGAGAACAGCAGCGACTCGCGCACCACCGCACCGGAGATGATGCAGCCGCCCGATACCATGGAGTTCAGCGCGGTGCCCCGCCGCCCGTCCTCATCGAGGATGAACTTCGCCGGCGGCTGCTGCACCTGGTAGGTCCAGATCGGCCAGTCCTGATCGTAGATGTTCAGCTCCGGGCGCACGTGCACCAGCTCGAGGTTGGCATCGTAGTAGGCGTCAATCGTGCCCACGTCGCGCCAGTAGCTCTGCGCGCGGGTCTTCACGTCCTGGAACGGGTAGGCAAACACCTGGCGGTTGCTCGCGATCGCCTCGGGCAGGATGTTCTTGCCGAAGTCATGCGCGGAGGACTCGCGGGCGGCATCCTCGGCGAGCAGTGTCTCGAGCAGCCGCGCGTTGAACACGTAGATACCCATGGAGGCGAGGATGCGGTCGGGGCGCCCGGGCAGGGTGTCAGGTTCTGCCGGCTTCTCGGCAAAGCGGGTGACGCGGTTCCACTCCGTGGCCGTGAGCACCCCGAAATGCCGCGAGTCGCGCGCCGGCACCTCGACCACTCCCACCGTGATGTCGGCGCCCTTCTCCACGTGATAGGCGATCATCGGACCGTAGTCCATCTTGTAGATGTGGTCCCCGGCCAGCACCAGCACGTGCTTGGGGCGGTGCGAGACGATGAGCTCGAGGTTCTGGTGCACGGCATCGGCGGTGCCGCGGTACCAGGCGGCTCCCAGCTGCTGCTGCGCGGGCACCACCTCGACGAACTCGCCGAACTCGCCACGCAGGTAGCTCCAGCCGTGCTGCACGTGCTGGATCAGCGACTGCGCCTTGTACTGCGTGAGGATGGAGATCTGGCGGATGCCGGAGTTCACGCAGTTGGACAGCACGAAGTCGATGATGCGGAACTTGCCGCCAAAGGGGGTGGCGGGCTTGCAGCGGTGCGCCGTCAGATCGTGCAGCCGCTCACCGCGGCCGCCGGCCATGATGATCGCGAGCGTACCGCCGGTCAGGCGGCTGACGTAGCGGCCGGAGGAAGCGCGGGCGGGCTGGCGCGGCATGCGGCTACTTCACCGCAAGGCGGCCGCGCAGCGCAAGCGCCTGGCGCTTCACAGCCACTTCATCAGCCCGAGTTCGTACGGGTGCGAGAGCAGCTCGTGCCAGGGGTAGATGCGCACCTCGGTGCTGAACTGGCCGCACTCGGGCGGCTCGATGTCCAGCGCGAACACGGTGGCCTCGGCGTCCTGTTCGCCGGTGGCGCTGAGGGTGGCCTGCCATACCCCCGGGCGCGGCGCCTGGGCATACGAGGACAGCGGCGGCGGCGACAGGTCGGCCTCGGGCAGCAGCCGGTGGGCGGCGAACTCCACGCGCACGTCGGCGGGAGTGAGTCCGCTGAGGCCGGCGGCCACGCGCAGGCGCAGGCGTTCGCCGCGCGGCATGTCGCGCGCGTAGTCATTGAGCAGCTTCACGCTCACTCCCGGCCAGGCCTGGCGTACGCGCTCCTTCCACTGCGCCAGCGTGCGCGCGCCGGTGTAGGCACTCTCCGCCAGGCGCCGGTACTGGGCAGCGGCCGGCTGGTACAGCCCCTGGGTGTAGTCGTACAGCACGCGGCGCATGTTGAAGCGCGGGATGACGGACATCATGGCGTGCTTGCTCGAGCGCACCCAGGCGCGCGGCACGTCGGCCTCGTCGCGCGCGTAGTACTGCGGCAGCACCTCGTCCTCGAGCGCCGCGAGGAACAGCTGCGCCTCGATGCTGTCGCGGCGCTCCGGATCCTGCACGTCTGCCGGCGGGATGCCCCAGCCGTTGTCCTGCATCCACCCTTCCGCCCACCAGCCATCGAGGATGGAAAGATTGAGCCGGCCGTTGATGGCCGCCTTGATGCCGGAGGTCCCGCTCGCCTCGAGCGGGGCGATCGGGTTGTTCAGCCACACGTCGACGCCCGAGACCAGGCTGCGCGCCAGCTGCAGGTCGTAGTCCTCGAGGAACACGATCCGGCCGGCGAACTCCTCGCTCTGCATCAGCTGGCGGATCTCGCGCAGCACGTACTTGCCCGGCTCGTCCGCCGGGTGCGCCTTGCCGGCGAACAGCAGCACCGCCGGACGCTCCGGGTTGTTCAGCAGCCGCGACAGGCGCGCGCGGTCGCGCACCAGCAGCGTGGCGCGCTTGTAGGTCGCGAATCGCCGCGCAAACCCGATGGTCAGGACGTCCGGGCGTTGCGGGTCGAGGAAGCGGGTCACGTGCCGCAGCTGCGCCGGACTGAGGCCCTTGCGCCGGTACTCGCGCTGCAGCCGCTCGCGCAGACTTGCCAGCATGCGCGCCTTGACGTCCTGCGAGCACGCCCAGTAGCGCTCGTCGGGAACCTTCTCCAGCGCACTCCAGAACTCCGGGTCGCGCAGGCGCTCGCGCCACTCCTCGCCGAGTTCGTGGTCGAAGAACTCCATCCAGCGCTGGTGCAGGAACGTGGGGACATGAACCCCGTTGGTGACCCAACCGACCGGGTTGTCCGTCGGGCGCACCTCCGGCCACTGGTCCGCGCACAGCCGCGCCGAGACCGTGCCGTGGATGCGGCTCACGCCGTTGACGTGCCGGGTGCCGTTCAGGGCCAGGCGCGTCATGTTGAACAGGCCGGGGACCGCGGGGGCACGCGCCAGCTCCAGGAAGCGGTCGACCGAGATGCCCAGCTCGCCGACGTAGTCGCCGAAGTGCTCCACGATCAGGTTCGGGCTGAAGGCGTCATGTCCGGCGGCCACCGGGGTGTGGGTGGTGAAGACGCATGCCGCGGCAACCGCCTCGAGCGCCTCACTGAAGGACAGGCCGTGACCGAGGTGCTCGCGCAGCAGCTCCAGGATCAGGAAGGCGGCATGCCCCTCGTTCAGGTGCCACACCGCCGGCTGCACGCCGAGCGCCCGCAGCGCGCGCACCCCGCCGATGCCCAGCACCATCTCCTGGCGCACGCGCGTGGACTCATCGCCACCGTACAGGCGGTGCGTGATGTCCCTGTCCGCGGGGGCATTTTCCGAGCAGTTGGTGTCCAGCAGGTAGACGGCGACGCGGCCGACCTGCGCCTTCCACAGTCGCGCGATGACCTGGCGCGCGGCGATGCGGACACTGACCGTCAGCCATTCGCCGGCGGCGGTGCGCACCGGCTCGACCGGCAGGTCGCGCGGATCACGTTCGCGGTACTCCGCGTGCTGCACGCCATCGTTGTCGACCGTCTGCGTGAAGTAGCCCTGCTCGTAAAGCAGGCCGACCGCGACGAAGTTGGCCCGTTCGTCGCTGGCGGCCTTGCAGTAGTCCCCCGCAAGGACCCCGAGGCCGCCGGAATAGATCGGCACGCTTTCGTGGAAGCCGTATTCGGCGCAGAAGTATGCGACCAGCGGCTGCTCGGTCGCAGGAGTCGCCCGCATGTAGGCCTCGAGCATCTCCAGCGCCTGGCGGTAGCGGGCCAGGTAGGTTTCATCGCCGGCGCAGCGCTCCAGCGTGCTCTGGCTCACGCAACGAAGCATCAGGCGCGGGTTGCCGTGCGTCTGCTTCCACAGCTCCGGGTCCAGGTCCTCGAACAGGGCGCGGGTCGGCCGGTGCCAGCTGAAGAACAGGTTCCCCGCCAGCTCGGTCAGACGCGACAGGCTCCCCGGAATGACGGGCGTGACTTCGAGGAGCGAATTTCTCATCAGCAGCTTTCCAGGGAGGGGGGCGCGCCGAAGTCTAGCAGCCCGTCGTGGCGCATCTGGAATTGCCTTGATGCACCAGTGGGTGAGGGAATTCATGGGGTTGCCCCCAAAGGGGGGATCCGGACAAGATATCTTGAGTGTTCAGTACAGGTTGACAGCTAGTACTGTACAGTGAATAGTACTGGCCTATGGATGATAGTCAGGCGCGCAAATTCCAGAAGGACCTGAACGCCGGTCTGGTGGGGCTGGTGCTCTTGGGCGTCCTCGATAAGAGCAGGGAAGACCTCTACGGCTACGAGATCGCCAAGCGCCTGCAGAAGGCGAACGAGGGCGAGGCGCTCTTCAAGGAGGGCACCGTGTACCCGGTGCTGCGGGCACTGGCGGCCGGGGGCCTGCTCACCAGCCGTGTCGTCCCCTCCTATGCCGGACCGGCGCGGCGCTACTACCGCATCACCGATGAAGGGCGCGCCGTGCTGCACCAGTGGAGTGCGATCTGGCGCCAGACGCGCTCGTTCGTCGACCTATTCATTGAAGGAACAGACTCATGAATGCTCCCCGCTCGATCGATGAGTACCTCAAGCAGCTGCGCCGGGCCCTGCAGGGTGCCGATCCGGCGCTGGTGCAGGATGCGCTGTACGACGCGGAGGAGTACCTGCGCGCGGAGGTTGCCGCGCATCCGGGCAAATCCGAGGCCGACGTCCTGGAGCTGATCGCCAGCACCTATGGCGCTCCCGAGGAAGTCGCCGCCGCCTACCGCGACACGGAAGTGAAGGTGCGCGCGGCCCTGCGTACCCCGGCGCCGCGCATGCGCAGCGACGCTTCGCCGCTGGCGCGCTTTTTCGGGGTCTACCTTGATCCGCGCACCTACACCTCGCTCTTCTACATGTTGCTCGCCATTGCCACCGGCATCGTCTATTTCGTCTTCGTGGTGACCGGCCTGTCCCTGTCACTGGGCTTTGCGGTTCTGGTCATTGGCATACCGTTCTTCCTCGCCTTCATCGGCATCGCCCGCGTCATCGCCCTGGGCGAAGGCCGCCTGCTCGAGGCGGTCACCGGGGAGCGCATGCCGCGACGCCCGGTGCACCCCGGCCCTGCGGCACACTGGTGGGACCGCATCATCGGCATGCTCAAGGACCTGCGCACCTGGACCACGCTGGCCTACCTGGCGCTGATGCTGCCGCTGGGCATCCTCTACTTCACCGTCGCGGTCCTGGGAATCTGCATCGTGGTCGGCTTCATCGGCGCACCGGGGTATTGGGTGGCCGAACAGCTCGGTTGGGTGAACCCGGCATACAACCTCTCCGTCGGCCCGGACCTGATGTTCTGGCGCGCGCACCAGGGCCTGGCCGCGGTCGTGCTGTTCGTCATGGGGATCGTCATCGGCACGCTGCTGATGCATCTGGTGCGCGCCACGGTGCGCGCCCATGCCCGCATGGCCAAGTTCCTGCTGGCCGTACCCTCCGCCTGACTGCCTCGCGCCATGCGGCGCGGTACACTGCGCCGCATGCTGCGATCGGTCCTGGTGACATTGAGCGCGGCCGCCCTGGTTGGCGGCTGCCTGGCAGCCGGTGCGGCGAATGCGCCGGCGGCCGCGCACGGCTGCCTCGCCGGCGGCAATGGCTACCTGCGCGCCACGATTCGCGGGGCGATGAGCCTGGACGTCAACTGGCACAACGCGGAGATGGAATGCGAGGGTGGTCCGCGACCCGATGGCAGCGGCGTGCGCGTGGCCTTCGCGGGGCCGCGGCACCCGGACGGCCGGCGGCTGCGCCTGGTGTTCGGCGTGGAATCGCTGCAGGAGGGACACCCCGCCCATGACCTGCCCACCAACCTCACCGTCATCTTCGAGGGCGAGCAGCGGCTGTTCGCCACCCGCGGCGAGGATCATTGCACCGTGGACGAATTGCGCCAGGAGCGCGTCGGCGCTCTGGGTGGCGCGCAGCGCTCCTGGCGCATCATCGCCCGCGGTTTCTGCGTGTCGCCGGCGAGCAACCTCAGTGGCGATGCCCGCATCCTGGTGAGCAGCTTCGATTTCGCGGGCGTCGCCCGGTTCGAGGATCCCGACCCACGGCCGGCGACCCCCGCCAGCGCCGCGGCCCAGAAGCTGTGAAAGCCATGACCCGTTACCACCTAAGTACCGCAGCCTGCGCAGCGCTCACGGCAGCCCTGTGGCTGGCGGGTGCAGCGAGCGCACCCGCACAGTCGCCCAGCCTGCCGCTGCAGCTGTCGAGCTATCCACGCACGCAGCTGCACATCAGCTCACCCCCGGGCGCCCATGCGCCCTTCAGCCACCAGTTCGAGGTCTGGGTCGCAGACACCCCGGAACGCGCCGAGCAGGGGCTGATGTTCGTCAGCGATCTGCCGGAGAACAAGGGCATGGTGTTCCCGCTCGACCCGCCGCGGGTGGAGAGCATGTGGATGAAGAACACCTACATCGAACTGGACATGCTGTTCATCCGCGCCGATGGGCGGGTGACGAAGATCATCGAGCGCGCGCATCCGCTGTCGCTGGAGACGCTGAGCTCGGAAGGCCCGGTGGCCGCGGTGCTGGAACTCAAAGGCGGGCTCGTTGCCAAGCTCGGCCTGAAGAACGGCGATCTCGTGCGCTGGAACAAGCCCGCCCCTTAAGCCAGGCAGCGACGCAGATGCAAGCCCAGGCCCCGCGCCGCCGCGTGCTCATCGTCGACAACAGCGCTGACCTTGCCGAGGCACTGGGCATGATCGTGCGCCTGGATGAAACCCTGGAGTACGTCGGCTGCGCGCTCACCGGCAAGGAGGCCCTCGCGCACGCCGCCGCCGGAGGGGTGGATGTCATGGTGCTCGATCTGGGGCTCGGTGACTGCAGCGGCTTTGACGTCCTCGACCGCCTGCGCGCGCAGGGCTCCGCGGTCAGGGTGATCATGCACACCGGGCACGCCCTGCAGGAGCTGCAGGACCGGGCCCGCGCCAAGGGCGCAGCGGCCTTCGTGCTGAAGGATGGGGACTTTCGCGCGCTGCTAGAGGCGATCCACAGCGTGTAGGGCGCGCCGCCAGCGGCTCAGGTGCGCCGGCACTGCTGCCGCCGCCGGCACCGCCCCGGTCAGTCCGTACTGCGCGCGCCGCCGCCGCCATTCCAGCAACCCCAGATGGTTGCGGAACTGCGTGTAACTTAATACCTCCGCGTCCTGGTCTGCCAGGTCCGCCTCGTCCTCAGTGGTTCGCATGCTGTGCATGAAGTGCCTGCCGTGTGCTGGTGTTTCCCTAGCACGCAGCTCATACGCGCCGCGCCGGAAGATCCTTCAGTGCAGGGCGCCAGCGACGGTAGGACTGCGCTGACAGGCGATGGGGCGCGTCCATGGAGCCCCGGGCGCTGCGCATTCGCTAGACTGTCACAAAGCGCTGAAGATTCCGCGCAACCACCGTGGGCCGTGCAGTCCAATCACTACCGCCACAGTGCGGCCCCGGGTGTTGGACAGCAGCCTGCTCCAAGCGCTCCGGGGTCAGTCACACATGATCGACAAGCCACAGCCGACAGCAGACGCGCCCGCAGGCGCCGACGCTGCCACTGCCAGCGACCAGGAGTCTCTGGCAGTGGCGCGACTGGCCGCGATCGTGGAGTCCTGCGACGACGCCATTGTCGGCAAGACCCTGGACGGCATCGTCACCTCGTGGAACCGGGGTGCCGAGCGGCTGTTCGGGCACACGGCGGCCGAGACCATCGGGCGCTCGATCCTGCTCATCGTGCCGGCGGAACGGCGCGACGAGGAGGCCATGATTCTCTCCCGGCTGTGCCGCGGCGAGCGCATCGAGCATTTCGAGACCCAGCGCATCAGCAAGGGCGGCGAATACATCGACGTCTCGGTGACCATTTCGCCCATTCGCGATTCGCGCGGCAGGATCGTCGGTGCCTCGAAAGTGGCACGTGACATCCGCGAGCGCCGGCGCATCGAGGAGGCGCAGCAGCAATTGATGGAGTCCGAGCGCTACGCCCGCGAGCAGGCGCAGCGCGCCAACCTCCTGAAGGATGAGTTTCTGTCCGTGCTCTCGCACGAGCTGCGTACCCCGCTGTCGGCGATCCAGGCTTGGGGGCACCTGCTCGCCTCCGGCAGGGCGCACCCCGAGGAGATGCGCCAGGCCGGTGAGGTGATCGTCCGCAATACGCAGGTGCAGCGGCGCGTGATCGATGACCTGCTCGACATCGGCCGCATTGTCTCCGGCAGGCTGCGTGTGGAGATGGAGCCGGTCGATCCGGTCCAGATCGCCAACGCGGTACTGGACACCCTACGGCCGGCGGCGCTGGCACGGAAGATCCGCATCGTCTGCCGCCTTCAATTCGGGCGTCGCGACCGTGCGCGCCGACCCGGCGCGCCTGCAGCAAGTGCTGTGGAACCTGCTCTCCAACTCGGTCAAGTTCACGCCCGAGGGTGGACGGGTCGAGCTGACCATCGACCGCAGCCAGGGCCAGCTGCGCTTCAGCGTCACGGACAACGGCAAGGGCATTGGCGCGGACTTCCTGCCGCGTGTCTTTGAACGCTTCGCCCAGGGAGACGCCTCGCGCAGCCGCCAGCACGGTGGACTCGGGCTGGGGCTGGCCATTGCCAAGCAGCTCATTGATCTGCAGGGCGGTACGATCAGCGCGGCGAGCCCCGGTGAAGGCCTCGGCTCCACCTTTACCGTGACCCTGCCGCTGTCCGAGGTTACGGCGGTCTCCCGGGGAGCACCCACTCCTGCACACCCGGCGTGGAATGCCGAGAGCGCGGGGCTGGACCGCTCGGACTTGTCCGGCATCAAGGTGCTGGTGGTCGACGATGAGGCGGATGCCCTGGAGTCGCTCAGCCGCACCCTGATCGACTCCGGCGCGATCGTATTCGCGGCGCAGTCGGCGCAGGCGGCCATCGGACTGGTGCAAGCCAAGTCGCCCCACGTCCTGGTGAGCGACATCGGCATGCCCGAGATGGACGGCTACGAGCTGCTGCGCCGGGTGCGCGCCCTCGATGGGAACTCCGCCGACCTACCGGCCATCGCTCTCACGGCGTTCGCCCGCCCCAGTGACCGCCTGAATTCCCTGCGGGCCGGATATATCGCCCACCTGACCAAGCCGGCCGACCTGCTGCAGCTGCTGGCCACCATCTCAGCGGCCGCCGGCCGCGTCGACGCCCAAGCGTAGCGCGCAAAGCCCCACCCGGCTGCGGGTCTAGACCCGCTTGCGCGTGAGGGCGTGGTAGATCACCAGAACAACGACCGCCCCTACGACCGCCACGAGCATGCTGTAGAGGTTGACCCCAGTGATTCCGGCCATGCCGAAGGTGGTGAACAGCCACCCGCCCACGACTGCGCCGATCACCCCGAGGATGATGTCCAGGAGGACGCCTTCGCCTGACTTGTTGACCAGCTTGCTGGCGATGAATCCGGAAATCAGCCCCAGTACGATCCACCCAAGAAGTGACATGGCAGTAGTCCCTCGTTGCTAATTGACGGCGGCGTCGGACGCCAGCGGTGGATGATTCGCCTCGCTACGCAGGCAGCAGCATCGGAGCGCTGCGCTACTGCCGGTCAGACTACACCGACACGCACGGGCACGATGCGCCTGCTCACGAGGCCGGCAGGGGGCTGGAGCGCAGCTGTGGCTGCGCCTTTGCCTTGTGGTGGACGCGCTTGGAAAGGATGGGCTGGGAGACCGGGGCGCCGTAGGCGCTCTTGTAGGCGCGCTCGTGCGGGGCAAACGAGCTGGGCTTCGCGTACTTGCCGTTCATGCCCGCACGCTGGTCGCACGTGGCTGCGGATGCCGCCGGAACCTGCGCACCGGCCAGGGCCAGCACCCCGGCGAATATCGCGCCCGCCAGTTCGTGTCTCATGAGGACCTCCACGACATCATTCACAGTGTAGCCACGCATCAGCCCCGCAACGGGGTTGTGAACTTATGACCCGCAGCGGACGCTCAAGCCGCGAACTCCGTCGCATTCCGTCGGGCGCGCAGGAACGCGTGTCACCGCTCATGCTCCTGAGCGCACCCCGGGCGTATGCTTGCGCCCCGGGGATCGGCAGCAGCGGCACCGGCCGCAGGAGCTTCCATGAACACGCCCGTCGACGAAAAGGAACGTGAGCGCCTGCGCCGGCAGAAGGTCCAGCGCCAGCTGGACGAGGCCCTCGCCGACAGCTTTCCGGCCAGCGATCCGGTCTCGATCGTGACCTCCCAGGAAGAGGAATGGGATAGCCCGCCAGCCGAGCCGCCGAGGAAAGTCCCGCCCACGCCCTAGCCCTGAGCGGACTTGCGCGCCGCCACCCGCGCCTGGCTGCCGCCGCAACGGCCCTGCCAGGGGCCCCGGCGCGCACGGCCTCATTGAGGTGCTCCAGCCGCCTCCGCGCCGGCCGCAAGCCCCGCATCGTGCGCAAACCGAGTGGTGCTTCAGAGTTTGGTGATCCGCGTCACGGAGGCCTATTCCGGCCTGCCGTTAATGTGAACTGACGCACTGCGTGGGCCGGGAGGCTACATATCCTGCGATGGCGGAATGCGCGAACAGGGCAGCTTCCGAGCTGTCGCGTGCACCCGCTTGCGCGAACGGAGAATTCGCTGAGTTGAATTGACCGCTCTTGTTGGAGATACCCCACGTGGCCAGTGCACCGTCCTCAGCGTCCCGCAGCCCCGAGACCGCCAGTGTTTCCACCGGCCGCTCGCCGGTAAATTCCCAGCCGGCCGTCGATGTCACCGCCGTTACCACGCGGGATGACTTCCTCCTGGAACTCGGACAGACGCTGGATGGCCAGGCCGCCGTGCGGCCGGTCGAGACCATCGAGGCCGCCCTTGAGCTGCTCGCCAGCGGCAAGCGTGCCCAGGTGCTGGTCATCGACGCGCGCGCCTGCGCCAACGTGCGCGCCGCCGTCGATGCCACCGCCGCGCGCGCCCCCAGGAGTCTCGTGCTGGTGTTTGCCGAGGGTGCCGCGGAGAAACAGCTCGGTACAGCCCTCAAGGGCAGCAAGGTTTTCGCCGTCCTCCCCACTCCTGTGGATGTCCGCAAGACCCAGGCGGTCATGGAAGGTGCCATCGCCGAGGCACTCCTCAGCAAGGGCGAGCCGGCGCGCACCCCCGCCGCATCCCCCGCCGAGCTGAGCATTGGCGCTTTCCGGGTGGAGCCTGCGCCTGTCACGGCGAGCGCCGGCCGCGGCGGCACGCCGCGAGGATCCAAGACGCTGCTGATGGCAGCCGCGGTGGCTGCGCTCGCCGCCGCCGCCGGCGGCATCTGGTACTTCTCCCACGGCACCCCCACCGGCAGCGCGCCCGCGGTTGCGAAAATCGCCGGCAACGCCGCACCGGCGGAGGCCGCCCCGGCAGCTGAGGCTGCCGCCCCGGAGCCGGCGGTGGCGGATACCGCGATCGTGCAGGGCAAGGTCGATGATCTGCTCGAGAAGGCGCGGCTTGCGATGCACGAGCGCCGCTACACCGAGCCCAGCGGCGACAACGCCCTGCTCTACTACCGCTCCGCTGCCGCGGCGGATGCCAGCAACGGCGAGGCGAAGGACGGGCTGCAGCGTGTGGCCAGCGTGCTCGCCGGGCGCTTCGAGGACGCCCTGAGCGCCAGCCGCTACGAGGAAGCCGGACAGACGCTCGCCAACTTCAAGGTCGCCACGCCCGCTGATGCGCGCGTCGTCACCTTCGAGCAACGCCTGTATGCCGCCGAGCTCAGCCGCGCACTCGCCGACGGCAACCTCGATCGCGCCGCCGCCTACGTGCGCCAGGCGCAGCAATCCGGCAGCACCGCCACCGACCAGATTGCCCGGTGGCGCGCCGAGATCGCACGCCGCACCGAGGACACCAAGGTCACGCGCCTGGCGGGCCTGGTGAGTGACCGCATTCGCGACGGCCGGCTGGTCGATGGCGATGACAGTGCGAAGTTCTACATGCAGCAGCTCCAGACTGCCGCCCCGACCAATGCCACCACCCAGCGCGCGGCGCACGACCTGGTCGCAGCCTACCTGCGCAAGGCGCGCGAGGCGGCGGTTGCCAAGAACCTGGCGGAACAGGACCGCTGGCTGGTGGAAGCGCGTGCCGCGGGCATGAAGCCGGCGGAGCTTGTCGCATTCCAGCGCGACCTTTCCAAT
This sequence comes from uncultured Pseudomonadota bacterium, assembly GCA_963741745.1. Classification (GTDB taxonomy): domain Bacteria; phylum Pseudomonadota; class Gammaproteobacteria; order Steroidobacterales; family Steroidobacteraceae; genus 13-2-20CM-66-19. The sequence continues at coordinate 331,712 of CAVUJF010000001.1, forward strand.
TCGCGCCAGAAGGCCGCGCAGGCCGAGACCGACCGCACCCTGCAGCTCGCCCGTGACCGCATGCGCGACGGTCGCCTGACCGACCCGGTGCAGGACAGCGCGGCCTTCTACCTGACACAGCTGCAGGCGAGCGACCCCGCCAACGCCGCCGTCATCGAGGCCAGCCACGAACTTGCGGTCAAGCTGCAGGAGCGCGCGCGCGGCTCCATCACCGCCGGCAAGCCTGCCGATGCGGACCTTGCCCAAGCCAGGCGCTGGGGTGCAGACCCGAAGGAGCTGGCCGCGATACAGCAGCTGCAGAGCGCCCCCAAGAGCGGCGGCGCCGTCGACACCGCCGCACTCGCGGCCAACCTCAAGCGCACCCGGTCACCGCCGCCGGAATACCCGGAGTCTGCGCTGTCGCAGAAGATCGCCGGTAGCGTGCTGGTGCAGTTCACCGTCGATGTCAACGGCGAGACCCGTGACATCCGCGTACTCGAGGCCAACCCGCCAGGGGTGTTCGACCGCGCGGCCACCAACGCAATCCGCCGCTGGCGCTATGCCCCGATGATCGTCAATGGCACCGCAGTGCAGGTCCCGGTGAAGACCTTGCTGCGCTTCGAGCTGCCGAAGTAGCAGGAGACCTACCGATGACCCTTGCAGGCACAGAGCGCCGCCGCCAGCTGGTGACCGCCGGCTTCGCCACCGCCCTGGTACTCGTCATGGGCGCCGCGCTCATCTGGGGCTTCCGTCTCGCGACGAACTTGCGCGCCAACATCACCGCGTTGCAGAGCGCCAGCGCGCTGCAGAACTACCCCGAAGAGATCGCACACCAGCTCAATACGCTGCGCGACCGCCTCGAGGTGCGCGCCTACTCCGGCCAGGCCCTGGCTGACCTGCAGAGCGCCGTCAAGCGCTTTGACCAGGACCTGAAGCAGATCAATGCCGCGGGCGACATGGATTCCCCGCAGCTCAGCCGCGCGCTGCTGCTGTGGCACCAGTACGCACCGGTACTCGACCCGGTGATCACGTTCACCGGCCAGCCCTACATCGACTCGGACAGCACCGGCAGCTCGCTCTCGCACGAAGGCCGGCAGCACTATGCCGAGGTGAAGCGCGCGCAGCTGTTCGCCGCCGACAATGCACGCCCGCTGCAGGCGCAGCTGGCCACCCTCGCCGGCACGCTGCAGCGCGCTTCATCGGATGCCGCCGCGCGCCTGCGCAGCCTGCTGTTCGCCGGCGTGCTCGCCGCCTTGGTGCTGGCCGCGGCGGCGGCCTACCTCCAGGTGACCCGGTCGCGTCACGAGCGTGCCGCCCGCGATGCGCAGGAGCAGACGCGCGACATCCTCAAGACCGTGCGCGAGGGCTTCTTCCTGCTCGACGCCAACTACCGCATCGGTTCGGTATGGTCGCAGGCGCTGTCGCGCATGTTCAGCCGCAACGACTTTGCCGGCCTGTCATTCGAGGACCTGCTGCAGGACCTGGTGCCGGCGGCCACGCTTTCCACCGCCACGAAGTACATCAAGCTGCTCTGGGGCGACCGCGCCCACGAGAACCTGATGAAGAGCATCAACCCGCTCGGCCAGCTCGAGATCACGATGGACAACGGGCACGGCGGCAAGGAGACGCGCTTCCTGCAGTTCGACTTCCACCGCGTCATGGGGCCCGAGGGCGTCAAGCACGTGCTGTGCTCGGTCGGTGACATCACCTCGAGCGTGCTGCTGGCGCGCGAGCTGCACGACTCGCAGGAGAACGCCAACCAGCAGCTGGACATGATGCTCGGCATGATGCACGTGGATCCGCTGCAGCTGGTCTCCTTCCTGGACACTGCCGAGACCGGCCTGAAGCTCGTGAACACGATCCTGCGCGAGCCGGCGCGCACGGATGCCGAGTTCCGCAGGAAGCTCACCGGTCTGTTCCGGGAGCTGCACAGCATCAAGGGCGAGGCCTCGGCCCTGAACCTCAAGAGCATCGCCAGCCGCGTGCATGCGCTCGAGGACATGGTGAGCGATTGCAAGAAGCGCGCAGAGCTCTCCGGCAACGACTTCCTGCCGCTGGTGCTCAAGCTCGACGACCTGCTCGCCCACCTGCGCGGCGTGCGCGAGATGGCCGCGCGCCTGACCGCGATCAAGGACAGCCCCGCGGGCGCCGCGGCAGCCGCGGAGTCACTCTCGACCACGATGCCGTCAGCCAAGCTCGCCCCGAACCCTGCGGCCGCCCCCGAACGTGCGCCGGCCCGCACCGTCGAGGACCTCACTCCGGCGCTGCACTCGATGGCCGAGCGCCTCGCGCAGGATCACGCCAAGCGCTTCAAGCTCACCCTCAACGGGCTGGGCGAGGTCCCCACCGCCTACAGCGCCACCATCAAGGACTGCCTGATCCAGATGCTGCGTAATTCCGCGGTGCACGGCATCGAGGCCCCGGAGGTGCGGCGCGCGAACACCAAGGACGCGCAGGGGAGCGTGCGCGTCGATTTCCACAAGATCAGCGAAGGTTACGAGCTGGTCTTCGAGGACGACGGCGCCGGGATTGCCCCCGAATCCCTGCGCAGCGCCGCGGTGCGCCAGCAGCTGATCACCGAGGAGGAGGCCGCGGGCATGGACACCCGCTCGACCATGGCGCTGATCTTCCGTCCCGGGTTCTCCACCCAGGACGGTGTCTCGATGGATGCCGGGCGCGGCGTCGGCATGGACGTCGTCGCCCGCAGCGTGTACGCGCTCGGCGGCAAGATCGGCGTGAGCACGCACCCGGGCAGGTTCACGCGCTTCAAGATCGTCCTGCCCTCGGATTCAGTCAGCAGCACGGCGGTAGCGTGAGCAGCAACGCCACGGCGCTGGACGGCAGGCGCTCATTCAAGCTGATGATCGTGGACGACTCGAACATCATGCGTCGACGCATCGAACGCTCCAACCAGTTCGAGGAGCTGCAGCTGGTCGGCACGGCCGGTAACGGTGAGGAGGCGCTCGAGCTGTTCAGCAGGACCGACCCCGACGTCGTCACGATGGACCTGACCATGCCGCGCATGGATGGCATCGAGTGCATCGGCAGGCTCGTTGCCCTGAAGCCCTCGATCCGCATCCTGGTGGTCTCGGCGCTGGCCGACAAGGCAACCGCAGTCGAGGCGATGGAAAAAGGCGCCAATGGCTTTCTGAACAAGCCATTCACGGATCGCCAGCTGAACGAGGCGATTGCGGAACTGATGCGTTAGGCCGCAAGGAAACAGCGAAACATGTTGTACGAACAGGAGCTCAAGACCTTCGTCGAGGGAACGACGAACTTCTTCGAGGTGGCGGCGCAGCAGCCCGCCTCGATCGGCTCGCCGTACCTCATGGAAGGCTCGCCCTCGGTGCACGAGTACACCGGCGTCATCAACATCTCGGGCAAGCGCGAGGGCGTGGTCTACTTCACCGCACCCAAGGCCATGCTCACCGTGCTGCTGATGAAGATGCAGGAGAATGACTTCAGCCACGAGACCATGCGCGACCTGGTCGGCGAGGTGGCCAACACGATCTCCGGCAATGCGCGCCGCGACTTCGGCCGCGACTTCGTGATCTCGGTGCCAAGCGTCGTCTCGGGCGAGAAGCCGAGCGTGCCACACCGGCCGGGTCAGCGTTCTTTCATCATTCCCATCAACTGGCGCAGCCACTCCGCCAAGCTCGTAGTCTCGCTGTCCTAGCGGATCGGCACAAAGTGCGATCTGTGACCCCTGCACTGTTGGCGGCGGGACCTTTCGGGCGATAAGACCTGTCATGCAAGCCCATGCACTCGCCATCATCACCATGCGCCGTGAGATTGCGGAACGCTACGAGCGGGTCAACCGCCTGTGGCTCGGCGCACGCACCGCCTACCGGCGACTGCACGAGGCCCCGGTACTGAACCTGCCGGCGATGCGCGGCGCGGCCCTGCGGCTCGACCAGCTCACCATCGGCCGTGCCGCCCTGCTGCGCGACCTGAAGGCCCTCTCCGACTAGCTCCTAGCCGCGCTCGCCGAGCAGCCGCGCCGGCAGGAACACCCGGGCGCGCACCAGCGCGAAGGCTCCGCCGACGGCGCTGCTAAGTTAGCCTGAATGGCACCGGCAGCAGCAACCACAGGATGAATCCAAGCAGGGGGCTCCAATGGGCGGTGGGTCGCAGCCGCACTCGTGCGGCCCGGTGGAACTCAGACTCCGACCGCCGCACCACAGCACCCGGATGCCACTGCGGACTGCGTCCGGAGTCCTCAAACAGGCGATAATCGCCGTAACTCCCAGCCGCCGAGGCCCGAACGCGTGACCCGTGCACCCTTCCGACCCGCCGCCCCGGTGCGCCCGGGCGACCGCGTGGCCGTCATTGCTCCGGCCAGCGGCTTCGACCGCCCGTCCTTCGAGCTCGGCCTGAAGGTCATCGAAGCTCGCTACCGCCCGGAATTCTCCGAAGGGATCTTCACCCGCCACCGCTATCTGGCCGGCGATGACCCCCGCCGCCTGAGCGAGCTGCTGGCAGCGCTCACCGAGCCGTCGGCGCGGGCGGTGTTCTGCGCGCGCGGCGGCTACGGGGCGACGCGCCTGCTCAGCCGCCTGGCCGGCATGCCCCCGCCGGGGGAGCGCAAGCTTCTGGTCGGCTTCTCCGACATCACCGCGCTGCACCTGTGGCTGCAGGCGCACGGCTGGATCAGCATCCACGGCCCGGTGCTCACCCAGCTCGGACGTCTGGGCACGGCCACGCACGCCCGGCTCTTCGGGCTGCTCGAGTCCGGGGACGCCGCAGCGCCGCTGCAGGGCACCGACACCTACGTCGGCGGCAGCGCCGAGGGACGGCTCATGGGCGGCAACCTGTCCATGCTGTCGCGGGTCATCGGCACGCCCTTCATGCCGGTGCTCGAGGACACCGTGCTGCTGCTGGAGGACCAGGGCGAGCGGCCGTACCGCATCGACCGGATGTGGACGCACCTGGCGCTGGCGGGGGTGTTCGCGCGCGTGCGTGGCATTGTCCTGGGCAGCTTCACCCAGTGCGAAGAGAAGGACGCGCCCTACTCCAGCGGCGAGCTGCTGCGCGAGCTGGCCGAGGCGACCGGCCTGCCGTGCGCGGCCGGCTTCCCGATCGGCCATGGCGATGCGAACGAGCCGGTGCCCCTGGGCGTGCGCGTGCGCCTCGATGCCGGTGACTGCCGCCTCAACTTCCTGGAGCCGGCGGTCAGCGCCTAGAACAGCGTCCCGTCCTCGCCCACCATGGCCTTCCTCACCAGGGGGATCGGCGGTCCGCCGTAGGACAGGAAGGCGTTGTGAAAGTCGTACCAGTACCGGCGCGGGTCTTGCTCCGCCGCGGCTCCCGGCTGCCGGGCCACCCAGTCAGCGCGCAGCTTCACGATCATGAGCTTGCCGAGGGTGTACTTGAGGTATTCCGGGTCGTAGGTGCCGCGCGCGGCCTGCTGGCGCGCGTTGCCCGGATCGTAGAAGGCCTGCCTGCGGAACATGCGCTCGGACTCGGCGATGCTCATGCCCCGGGTGTGCATGCCGATGGCCGAGAGGTAGCGCACATCGCGCAGCAACGCCTCGACCAGCTGGCCGATGTGCTGCTCCGGGTCGCCATGGCCCAGCCCCTCGTCCCACATCATCTCCTCGCCGTAGTGCGCCCAGCCCTCGGCATAGGTGTAGCCGACCCACAGGGCGGCGATCTTGGATCGGTTGCGGTTGGAGTGCAGGAACTGCAGGAAGTGCCCGGGCCAGACCTCGTGCACGCTGGTGTACCGCAGGGCCGCCCTGCCGGGGATGTAGGCGGCGCGCTCGGCGGCGGTCCAGGCAGGCTCGGGCGGGGCAATGTAGAAGGTGTACGCCACGCCCTTGTCGTAGGGCCCAGGAGTGTTGATGTAGGCGCCGTTGGCGCGGTTGTAGGGCGGTGCCTCGGCGACCTGGCACACCTCATCGCTCGGCACCGCCACCACGTGATGCTCGATGATGAACTGGCGCAGCTCCGCAAGCTGCGTCCGCGCGCCCTGCACCGCCCCGCCCTGCGGCTTGTGCGCGGCCATCTTCTGCACGCACGCAGCCAGGCTGCCGCCCGGCAGGTACTGTGCGCAGGTGCGCTTGAGCGCCTGCGTGTTGCGGGCGAGGTCGGCGCGGCCGATCTGCAGCAGGTGCGCCACCGGCACCTCCACGCCCTCGGTGGCCTTGAGCATCTCGAGGAACAGCGGCTCGCCCATGGCGAAGTCGCCCGTGGCATGCGCGCGCTGCGCCTCCAGCCAGCTCTTCAGGCCGTCCATCGCCCGCGCCGCCGCCGCATCGGCCTGCGCGAGCTGTCCCTGGATCACCGGGTCGGCCACCTCGGCGAACAAGGGTGCGACATCGTTGCGGAAGAAACTCGCGTAGCCGTCGAACCCGGTGACGCCACGGTCGATGAAGGAGGCCGGCAGCGGCGTGCGCAGGTTGGCGCGCACGTCGGCTGCGATCTGCGGGATGGTGCGTGCGTAAGCGATGAAGGCCCGCATGCGCTTCTCAAGGGGCGCATAGGCGCGATTCAGGTACACGTCGGGATCGAGCTGGTCGACGTACCAGGCGGGGTTGGTGAACGGGGAACGCGCCCGGTCCAGCCAGAACAGGTCCGCGTCGATGATGCTGTACACGTAGTCGCGCTCGAAGCGCTCCGCGGGCGTCAGCGCCGCCGCGGGCAGCGCCTGGGCCTCGACCCGCACCTGCTTCAGGCGCGCGACCTCGCGGGCGATGCCGGCCGCACTCAGGTCGGGCATCTGGCCATCGAACTCGTGCCGGCCGGCCTGCACGGCAAAGAACGGGTTGGCCCTGAAGTAGTCCGCGATGAAGTGCGCGGCGTACCCCGGCCACGGGTCGGCGGCGGGCGCCGCCCTGGCCGGCGGGGCGGGAGTCGGCCCGCTGCAGGCTGCCAGGATCCCCACGATTGCCACGGACAGGCCACGGCCCAGGTGCAACGGCAATCGCATGATGTCCCGGTCCCCGTCCGCAGTGCTGGTCAGTCGATCCGCTGCGCCCGCAGTGCCACCAGGGCGCCATCCGGGTCACGCTCCAGGTGAAACTCGATGGGGCGGCAGCAGACCTCGCAGTCTTCTATATAAGAGGGCTCGTCCGCGGTCAGGTCGACGCGGGTTTCCAGCCGCTCGCCGCAGTGAGGACACAGCACCCCGACAAACACCTCCGGCGCCAGGCGCGCGCCCGCTCCGGGCTCCCATACCGGCTCCAGCCCGTACAACTGGTCGACACTGTCACTATCCAGCCGCGCGATGCGCTGGCGCAGGCGGGTAAGTTCCGGGGTCGTGCGTCGTTTGCTCATTGCATGGGGGCGTCGCGAACTGCGATGCTGCGCGCTGTTCAAGAGGTAGCGAGGATACCCCATGGCGACTGTCCGGGCCGGTGCACTGCTGGCGTGCGCCGCTGCCGTGGCGCTGTGCGGCTGCGGCGGTTCCACGTTCTCGCCGGAGACGCCCGCGGGCGTCTCGCTCGCCGGAAGCTGGAAGCTGAACCACGCCGCCAGTGACGACCCGCAAAAGGTGCTCGCCAGGATGCGTGACCAGGCGACCAAGATCATCAGGCACCAGCAGGCGGAGATCGCGGCGCGCACCGGCACGCTGCCACCGGATGTCATGGGCGACGCCCCCGCGACCGAAGGAAGCCCGCCGCCCGCGGCTGCCCCGGGCCAGGGCGGTCCGCGGCGGGGCGATCCGCTGCGCCGCTCACCCATGGCCTCGGTCATCCGGACCATGCTCGAGCGCGGCGACTTTCTCACGGTGCACCAGTCGCCGGAGGAGTTCGTGCTCGACTACGGAACCTCGCGCCGCAGCTTCACCCCGGGCCTGCACAGCGTGGTCTCCGCCGAAGGCGGCGTCGGCGATCAGTCAGCCGGCTGGCACCACAAGTCCTTCGTCATCAAGGTCAAGCCGCAGAACGGCCCCGAGGTGACGGAGACATACGCGCTCTCCGCCGATGGCAAGCAGCTGATCGAGACCTTCGCCATCGCCAGTGCCGAACTGCCGGCGGAAACGCTCAAGCGGGTATACGACCCGACCAGCGAGACGGCGCCACGGGTGCTGCCGACCACCGACTGAAGGCTTAAGGCAAGGATGCGCCACGCCACCGCTGGACTTGTGCTCGCAATGCTGCTTGGCGGCGGCGTGGGCCTGCGTGCACAGCAGGCCGAGGGACCGGTCGAGGCGCAGCCGATACAGGAAATCCTCGTCGAGGGCCAGCACGAAGGCCCACGCATGTGGAAAGTGCACAAGGGTGACCACACGCTGTGGATCCTGGGCACGATCTCGCCGCTACCGAAGAAGATGATCTGGAAGCCGGATGCCGTACGCGAGGTCCTGCAGCAGACGCAGGAAGTGATCCCGGCATGGCCGACCTACGGCATCGGCGCCAATCCCATCACGGCCTTGCGCGTGTTCATCGAGTGGCGCCGGCTGCAGAAGCCGCCGGACCACCGGCCGCTGCGCGAGACGCTGCCGCCGGCGCTGTACGCGCGCGTCGAGTCGCTCAAGAACCGCTACGACCCGAAAGACAAGAAGATCGAGGGCATGCGGCCGATGCTGGCCGCGCGCGAGCTGCTCACCAGGGTGTTCGATGCCGCCGGACTTGCCGTGCGCAACGAGGTGCAGCAGTCCGTGCTCGATCTGGCGCGCGCCCAGGACGTGCGCGTCCACCAGGACAAGATCAAGATCGAGGACCCGGTCGATGTGCTCAAGGACGTCGGCGCGACGCCACTTGACCGCGAGGTTGCCTGCCTGGATTCGGTAGTCACGCTCTTGGAGACGGACCTCACGACCATGCAGGCGCGCGCCAGCGCCTGGGCGCTCGGGGATGTCGATGCGCTGCGCAAGCTACCCCACACCGATAACCGCACGGCCTGCATCGCCGCCGTGTCCACCTCCGATCGCGTGCGCGCCCTCATCGCGCGCGCGCAGGACAACTGGATGATGGCGGCCGAGGACAGTCTCAACCGCAACCGCGGCACCTTGGCGGTGCAGTCCATGGACCGCCTGCTCGGCGAGCACGGCGTGCTCGCGGCGCTGCGGGCGAAGGGCTACACGGTCGAGGGGCCATAGGCCTAGCTGCCAAGCGCGCACCCCCAGGCAAGCAGCAGCGAGGCGAGCGCCGCCGCGCCGCTGAGCCACTGCGGCACGCGCGCCAGCAGGCCATTCAGGCGCGGCAGCGCCACGGTGGCCCCGAGCACGGCGCCGACCGCGAAGCCGGCCACGTGCGCGATGACATCGGTCTGCGTGCCCTCCCCACCCGCCCCGGTCCAGCCCAGCAGGATGATGCCGGCAACCAGCGGCCCCCAGCGCCGTGCCCAGCGCTGCGGCAGCTGGTAGCGCTCGCGCCAGGAGTACGCGGACATCGCCCCCAGGCAGGCGAACACCGCGGTCGAGGCGCCGACCGAGAGGTGCTCGGGCGGGCCGAACAGGCCCTCCAGCAGGTTGGCAAGCGCCGCGCCGGTGACGGTGAGGAACCAGGCGGTGCCCACCCCCATCTGGCGCCCGGCGAGATAGCCGAACCAGACCCCCGCGGCCAGGTTCGCGGCCAGGTGTGGCCCGTCCATGTGCAGGGTGAGCGCGGTCCATGCACGCCACCACTGCCCGGCCTGCACGCGCGCGGCATCCATCTCGCCCAGATCGAAGGCATCCAGGCGCACCAGACCGCGCGCGAGCACTGCCGCCACCCCGACGAGCACGGCGACATAGGCGACGCAGCCGACCCAGGCGTATGGATACAGCGGCGGCGGTGGCGGCGGCAGTGGCGGTGGGCGGTTCTCGCTCTCGTACTGCAGGAGGTGGCGGGTGGCGTAACCGGCGGAGTCCGTGGGCACCTGCAGCAGGAAGGTACCCTCACCGAGCACCACCTCGCCGCTGACGCCGACCGCCGTGAGCACCAGCAGGCGCTCATCACAGTCGCGCCGGCGCGGTGAGCGGTAGACGGTGCTCAGGCCCTGCGCATCCATTGCCGCTACGGCCCCTGACTCAGGCGGAATGCCGGCGCACGTGCAGCGCGGCCATGACACGGCGCGCGACGTCCCCGAGCAGCTCGTACACCGCCTCGGTCGATTCCAGCAGCGCGATCGAGTTGGGTACGAAGCTCGACAGGCTGTGCTGCGCGGGCGCCCAGACGTTCACCGGGGCGGGCACCACGGTGAGGCCCGCGCTTTCGAACTCCGCGCTGGCGCGCCACTCGTGCGCGGCGTCGGTGACCAGCACCACGCGCGTGATGCCCTGCGCGCGCAGGATCGCCGCGGACAGCTGCGCATTCTCGAAGGTGTCACGCGAGTGGCCCTCGACCCAGCGCACCGGCACGGCGAAATCGCGCGCCAGTGTGGCGCGCATGGCCTGCGTCTCGGTGGGCGTGCCGGTGACCAGCACCGGCAGCCCGGTGCGGTGCGCAAGGAATGCCCCGTAGGTGATGCGCTCGAGCAGCCCGCCGTTGGCGGCCGGCTCGCCGCCGTACTCCGGGGCCACCGGGCGCGCCTTGCTGCCGGCCAGGATCACGATGGCCTGGGCCTGGATCGGCCGCCCCAGCTCCAGCGCCGGGCTGCGCTGCGCGGCGCGCGCCAGCACGCCCGCCACGATCGGCAGCGACAGCAGCCACAGACTGCCGAGTGCTGCCACCAGCAGGGTCCAGCCCGCGCGGCGCGCACGCGGCGAACGGCCGGCGCGCAGCAGCCAGATCCCCGCGAACGCGGCCAGCAAGGGGCCTGCGGGGGGCAGGATGAGCGTGCGCAACAGTGACTTCAGCGTGACGAACATGCGTGAGCCTACAGGCGGATGTGCTGCCAGGCGCGCGAGCGCCAGCGCAGGAACAGCGTACTGCCCAGCACGGTGATGTAGACCAGCACCGCCACCCACCCGCCCACCGCGCCGTAGCCATACTGGGGCAGGAAGCCCACCCAGCCCTGGCCCGGTGCAAAAATCAGTGCGTGCGCCAGGGGCACGAACAGCAGCAGCGACACGGGCAGCACCAGCAGCGCCGGTACCTTGACGTCACCGGCACCGCGCAGACACATGCTGCTGCCCAGGTTCAGGCCGTCGAAGAATTGGTAGCCAGCCGCGAGCCACAGCAACTGCGTCCCCAGTGCCACTGCCGCAACTGCATCCGCATCGTGCGCGCCGGTGAAGAACGGCAGCAGCCAGCGGCCGCTCAGCGCAATCAGCACCCCGATGCCGCCCATGTAGAGGGCGGCCAGCAGGATAGTGCGGTTGCCGACCCGCACCGCCCAGTCACGGGCGCCCGCCCCGATCGACTGGCCCACCAGCGTCGTGCCGGCCGAGGCAATACCGAACCCGGGCATGTAGGCCAGTGAGGTCAGGATCACCACCATCTGCGTCGCCGCCCCGTCCGCGGTCCCCAGACGCGTCTGCATCATCTGGAAAATGGCGAAGCCCAGCAGGTCCGCGGCCGGTGACAGTCCCATCGGCACGCCGAGCCGCAACTGCTGCATGAGCCGCCCGCCATGCAGTCGCCAGGTCAGGTGCGAGCGGTACGCCTGCCGGTAGTGCGGGCGCAGGAAGATCGCCAGCGCGAACAGCAGGCCGATCACCTGGGCCACGTTCGTCGCCCACGCCGAGCCTGCGATCCCCCAGCCCATGCGGAAGATGAAGACCTGGTTCAGCAGGGCATTGGCCACCGTGGTCACGATACTGATGACGAGGGTGATGCGCGGCCGGCCGATACCGTTGAAAAAGCCCAGCAGCGCCCAGACCGCAGCCCCGACACACGCGCCGCCCACGCGCGGGAACCAGAACGCCGCCGCCAGGTCCTGGACCTCCGGGGCAAGGCCGAACGGGGCGAGGATCAGGTGGCTGGCGGAACCCACCAGTATGAACAGCGGCGCGGCGCAGACCATGGCCCACAGCGCCGTCCACACCGACTGGCTGGCGCGCCAGTAGCGCCTGGCGCCGAAGTTCTGCGCAACCAGGGTCTGCACGGCCGTGGTCGCGCCACCGAGCACCAGGACCGCGACCATGACCAGCCACTGCACCGCGCCGACCGCGGCCAGCGCCTTGGTGGAGATGCGCCCCATGAACCACATGTCCGTGAGGTTGAGGATGATCTGCACCGCGCTGTTGGCCATGAGCGGCAGCGCGAGCGCCAGCACCAGGCGCTGATCCACGTGGGCGCGACCGGCCGCGTCGATGCGCTGTGCCGGCAGGCTCGCGCGGGCGCGCGCCGCCGGGCCCTGGGCGGGTGATGTGGTGGGGGAGACCATGGCAACATCCTGAACAATCGGTCATTCTCGCACACTGCTTCTAACGGGAGATGCACAGTGGCCGCAGGCAAGAAGAAGGCAGCCGGCAAGCGCACGGCCGCGCGCACGCGCGGCCGTGGTGCCCTGGCGCCCGGCAAGAGCAGCCGCGGCCTCGACGCCGCACAGGTCGCCGTGGCGCTGGATGACCCTGCCGTTGCCGATCTTGCCGCCATGGTGCGCAGCGCCGGCGGCGCGCCGATCGGCGCCTACCGCGAGCCGTTGGGCGGGCGCGCCCTGCTGCTGGCCAGCCTGCCCTTTGCCGCCGTGCAGCCGACGCCCTTCCAGCGCGACCTGTCCCCGACTCACGCCAAGCGCCTCGCCAAGGCGATCGAGGAGACGGCCGCATTCCTCGATCCGCTCATCGTGGTACGCGGCGAGGACGGTCGACTGTGGACTCCCAACGGGCGGCACCGCCTGGCGGCAGCCAAGGTGCTCGGGCTCAAGCAGATCACCGCGCTCATCTCACCGGATGAATCGCTGGCGTACCGCATCCTCGCCCTCAACACCGAGAAGGCGCACAACCTGAAGGACCGCAGCCTCGAGGTCATCCGCATGGCCCGCAACCTCGCCAAGCAGCGCGGCCGCGAGCCGGAGGATAAGTTCGTCGCCGAGTTCGAGGCCGCAGAATTGCTCACCCTCGGGGCGGTCTACGAAAGGAATCCGCGCTTTGCCGGGGGCGCCTACAGCTCGTTCCTGAAGAAGGTCGACCGCTTCAGTGAGCGCACGCTGGCGGCGAGCCTGCGCGAGCGCGAGGGCTACGCGGCGCGGCTGCTCGAGATCGATACCCGCGTGAAGGCGGTGATCGCCGGCCTCACCGCCCGCGGCTTCAAGTCACCGTACCTGCGCAACTACGTGGTCGCGCGGATCAACCCGGTGCGTTTCCACAAGGCCAAGAAAGGCGACACACACCCGGCCATGCCGATCGGCCAGGCGCTCACGCGCATGGCGGCGGCGGCCCGCAACTTCAACCTGGGTTCGGTGTCCAACTCCGATCTCGCCTGGGTGGCGGTCGGGGCCTCGTCCGACTAGTGCCGGCGCCGAGGTGGTGGTGAGGGTGGCAGCGGCGGCGGCACGTCAACCTCCGGCAGCTGCCGCAGGTAGCCGTCATCGGCGTAGGTGAGCCCGTAGCCGAAGGGGAACAGCGGAGCCTCCCCGGGCAGCCCATCCACTGCCGGCGGCCGCGGCGTAGCCGGCCAGGAAAACGGCAACGTGCCGCGGAAGTCGTAGTTCACCGCGCCATCGGGGGCACGGAACAGTACTTCGGCGATGCCGCCGCCCTCCGGACCGGGAAGCCAGGCGGCGACGAAGCTGTCGGCGGCGTTGATCTCCGCATTCACCCACAGCGGGCGGCCCGAGAGAAATACCGCCACCACAGGAACGTCCAGGGCGTGCAGGCGCTTCAGCAGCGCCAGGTCGTGCTTGTCGCCGGGGCTGTACTCCAGGGTATGCACGTCACCGGCGTATTCCGCGTACGGGTTCTCTCCGAAGACGACAATCGCCACGTCCGGGCGCGTCGTGAACCGCCCGTCCGGGCTCAGGTTGGGCGTGCCGCCGGCGGCGGTGACGCAGCGCGCGATGCCGGCGTAGATGGACTCGGCGTGCGGAAAGTCCTGGTTCGGCTCGGTGCCTTGCCAGTCGATGGTCCAGCCGCCGCTCTGCTTGGCGATGCTGTCGGCGCCATCACCGGCGACCAGCACGCGCGAGGCCGGGGACAGCGGCAGCACGTGGTTGCGGTTCTTCAGCAGCACCAGTGATTCGCGCACCGCCTGGCGGGCCACCGCACGGTGCTCGGGCGAGCCGAGCAGCTCGTAGTGACCGGCATAGGGACGGGCCGAGGGCCGGCCCTCGCTGTCCAGGTGCGCGCGCAGCTTCACCCGCAGCACGCGCCGCACGGCATCGTCCAGCCGCGCGCCGCTGATCTGGCCGGAGGCGCTCTCGGCGAGCGTGTTGTTGAGCAGCTCGCGCCAGCCATCCGGGGCCATCAGCATGTCGATGCCGGCATTCACCGCGGCCGGGCAGTCACCGGCGGTGCACCCGGGAAGCTGCGCATGACCGTTCCAGTCGCCGATCACCAGCCCCTCAAACCCGAAGCGGCCCTTGAGCACCTCGGTGAGCAGGGCGTGGTTGCCGTGCATCTTCTGCCCCTGCCAGCTCGAGTAGGACGCCATGATCGTCTGCGCACCGGCAGCGACCGCCGCCTGGTACCCCGGACTGTCAAGCTCCAGCAGCTGCTTCTCCGTGTGCAGGTTGTCGCCCTGGTCCTTACCCGCGGTGCCGCCGTCGCCCAGGAAGTGCTTCGGCGTGGCCAGCACGTGGGCGGCATCGAGGAACTGCGGCGTACCGGGCTGCCCCTGCAGGCCGGTCACCATGGCCACCGCGTACTGGCGCACCACCTCCGGGTTCTCGGAATAGCTTTCGTAGGTGCGGCCCCAGCGCGCATCGCGGGCCACGGCCACGGTCGGGGAAAAGGCCCAGTCGAGGCCGGTAACCCGCACCTCCAGCGCGGTGATCTCCCCGATGCGCCGGATCAGCTCCGGGTCGCGGGCGGCCCCCAGGCCGATGTTGTGCGGGAAGATCGTGGCCCCGGGGATGTTGTTATGCCCATGGACGGCATCGGTGCCCCACAGCACCGGGATGACCGTGGCCCCCGGGCCACCGACCGAGGCCTCATAGAACCGGTCCGCCAGAGCGAGCCACTCACTCGGTGCAGTGAGTTTGTCGTCGCCCGGCGCGGAGTTGCCACCGTTAAGAATCGACCCGAGGGGATAGTGCCGCAGGTCATTGGGAGTCACGCTGCCGATGTCGGCCTGGATCAGCTGGCCCACCTTCTGCTCGGGTGTCATGCGCGCGAGCAGCTCCTCGAGGCGCATCTCCAGTGCCTCGTCCCGGGGCAGCGCGGGCGCAAGCTCGGGCCAGCGCTGCGGATGGATGACCGGCGCCGGCTCCGCTGCTGCGATCACCGTCGGGGCCACCACGAAGGCCATCAGTGCGCCCACGCAATACCCGGCAACCTTGGCCGGTCTCCTGTTCATGGTGGCTAGGATACACACCAGAGGTTCTCACACATGCTCGATCCCGCATCCCAGGCCCGTGGCCTCGATACCGGCCCCGCCAGCCGACGTCACTCACCGCTCACCGCCGCCGAGCAGCCTGACCTGCTCCTGATCGAACGCGCCCGGGCCGGCAGCGAGCAGGCGACCGAGGCGCTCATCCGCCGCTACGCGCGGCGGCTGTTCCGCGTCGCACGCACGGTCATCGTCGATGACGAACGCGCTGAACTTGCGGTGCAGGAAGCCTGCAGCGCCGCCTTCGGTGACCTCAGCCGCTATGAGCCCACCGGCAAGTTCGCCGCGTGGCTGACACGCCTCACGTACCAGCACGCCCGCAGCGCCCGCCACCCGGGCTGGCCGGCGCAACGGCCCGCCGCCGCCGCGACCGCCCCGGCCGGGCAGCCGCAGGAGCGCCGCGAGCTGACTCGTGCCATCGAGCAGCTGCCGGAAGTGTTCCGCACCGTGTTCGTCCTGCGTGTCATCGAGGGAATCAGCGGCATCGAGAGTGCCGCCTCACTGGGGGTGCACGAGACCACGGTGCGCACCCGGCTGTACCGGGCGCACCGGCGGCTGGATGCCGAGCTGGTGCGCAGCATGCGCCTGCAGCCGGAGCTGCTGGACCTGCCCGCCGGGGCTGTACAGCGCCTGGTGGCTGCAACGCTTGCCCACCTGCCGCGCAACCCGCTCCCCGCCGCAGCCCCGGCAACACCCTAGCGCCTGCCCGCCTCAGGGCACCGCGATGCCGGTGAGGCGGGCGCTTGCGCGCCACAGCCGTTCGGCGTCCGCATCATCCTGGGCCGCGGCACTGGGGGTGGCCGGCCGGCAGTCGGCGTAGTAACCGCCGCTGCGGCCGGCCATCTCGGGCGCGCTCGCCAGGTAAACGCCGGTCTGCGCGCCCTCGCGCGCCGAGCGCATGAAGAGGCGGCCGAACAGCCTCATCGGCACCTGCATCCACGGCGGCCCGGCATGGAAGAGGTGGCTGCGCACCAGCCCCGGGTGCAGTGAGTTCGCCGTCACGCCGCTGCCGGACAGCCGCTGCGCGAGGGCGTGCGTAAAGAGGATGTTGGCCAGCTTGGAGCGCGAGTACGCCGGCCACAGCCCCGAGACCTTGGTGTTCATGAGGTCTTCGAAATCAAGGCTGGCGCGCCGGTGCGCGGCTGAAGCCACGACCACGATGCGCGCCGGCGCGGAGGCCAGCAGCTTCGGCAGCAGCAGGTTGGTGAGCAGGAATGGGGCGAGGTGGTTGACCGCAAAGGTGAGGTCATACCCTTCCGCGCTGCGCGCGTGCCCCGGGCTCATCATGCCGGCGTTGTTCACCAGGACATCCAGCCGCGGCAGCGTTGCCGCGAGTTCCTCCGCCAGGGCGCGCACCCGCACCAGCTGCGAGAAATCGGCGAACACCGGTCGCACCCGCGGACTGCCGGTCTGCTGGGCGACCCTGGCGGCTGCGGCCCGGGCACCCTCCGGGTCGCGGCCGTGCAGCACGACGGTGGCTCCCGCGGCGGCCAGCGCGCGGGCCGTCGCCAGGCCGATTCCGCGCGTTGCCCCGGTGACGAGGCAGATCTTGCCGTTCATACTCATACCGATATTAGTGCTTCGCTAAGCGCGCGTGCAGCAAAGCCGCGCCGCGGGCGGGCGCGGCAGCCGACGATGACGAGGACACCCTGAAAGACATCGCCAGTGCATTCCTGCTGACATTTGCCGGACTGTTCCCGATCGTAAATCCGATCGAGGCCGCGCCATTCTTCTTCAGCATGACCTCGAAGCTGTCCGCGGCCGAGCGGCGCGTGCTGGCACGCAAGGTGGCCATCAACGGCTTCGCCCTGCTGCTCGGCTCGATGGTGCTCGGTCCGTACCTGCTCGAGTTCTTCGGCATCCGCCTGCCGGTGGTCCGCATCGCCGGTGGGCTGGTGGTGACCGCGCTCGGCTGGAAGCTGCTCACCCAGGAGGACTTTTCCGACCACGCCGGCTCCGGCGACCTGCCGGCCGGCGGCCGCCGCAAGATCGGCAGCTTCTACCCGCTCACGATGCCACTGACCGTCGGACCCGGGTCGATGTCGGTGGCGATCACGATCGGCAGCCGCAAGTCCGCGGGCATCCCGCCCCTGCCGGAGATTGCGCGGCACATGACCGGGGCGCTGCTGGGCATCGTCGCGATCGCCATCACGATCTACCTCGCCTATCGCTTCGCCGCGACCATGGCGCGGGTGCTGGGCGAGACCGGCGTGGAGGTCCTGGTACGCCTGTCGGCGTTCATCCTCATGTGCATCGGCATCGAGATCATCTGGAACGGCTACACCGCTCTGATCGCCCTGCCCCCCTAGGCTTGCATCGCAAGCGCGACGCCACGCGCCCGCAGCTCGGCCAGGAACTGCGCTTCCTCAGCCGGCGAGACCATGATGGAGCGGCCGGCGCCGTAGTCTATGCGCAGCCGCTGCAGCGAGAGCGCCGGCGCCGTGTGCGGATCGCGGGTGCTGGTGACGGCACGTATGTCCTTGAGCGCAATCACCCAGGAGAACGGGCCGCTGCGCACGCCCAGGTGCGCACCTTCCAGGGTGTAGCGCGTGCTGAGCAGCACCCACAGGACCAGGGTCAGCGCACACAGGGGGGCGGCGACCACGAACCCGCGCCCCGGAAACACCGGCAGGCGGCTGGCGAGCGTCCCGAGGATCACCAGGCCGCCCAGAAGCGGCGCGAGCGCCATCAGCGCCAGTGCGCCGTCGATCCGTGAAGCAAACACCCGGCGCGCGTGCATGTCAGGCCGTACCCGCGGCCGCTGGTGGCTCGTCCTCGCGGATGCCGAACCAGGCGACGTACAGGGCCGGCAGGAACACCAGGGTGAGGAGCGTCGCTACTGCAAGCCCTCCCATGATCGCCAGCGCCATCGGCCCCCAGAACACCGTCGGCGCGATCGGGATCATGCCGAACACCGCGGCGGCGGCGGTGAGCAGGATGGGCCGGAAGCGGTTCACGGTCGCCTCGATCACCGCATCCCAGCGGCTGCGGCCATGGCCGATCTCCGTCTCGATCTGGTGCACGAGGATCACGGAGTTGCGCACGATCATGCCCACGAGCGCGATGATGCCCAGGATCGCCACGAAACCCATGGGCTTGTGGGCGATGAGCAGCGCCAGCACCACGCCAATGAGCCCGAAGGGGGCGACACTGAGCACCAGGAACAGGCGGCTCACGCTCTGCAGCTGCACCATGAGCACGATGAGCATGATCAGGGCCGCCAGCGGCAGGCCAGCGGCGACCGAGCGCAGCGACTTGGCGCTTTCTTCCGCCGTGCCCCCGACCTGTACACGATAGCCGGCGGGGAAGCTCGCCTGCAGCGCCGCCATCTTCTGCTCGAGCGCGCCGATGACCGTCGCCGGCAACACCGCGCCCACCAGGTCCGCCGACACGGTGATGGTCGCCAGCCGGTCGCGGCGCCACACCAGCGGCCAGTCCAGTCCGTACTCGATGCTCGCCAGCTGCAGCAGCGGCACGCTCCTGCCGTTGGGCAGGGGAATCGCGAGGGTTTTCAGCGTCGCCGGCGAGAGGCGCTCATCGGCCCCGGCGCGCGCGATGACATCGACCAGGTAGATGTCATCGCGGATCTGGGTGATGTTGATGCCCGAGACCACCGCATTCAGCGACTGCGCGAGGGTCTGGGAACTGACCCCGAGCAGGCGCGCCTCGTCCTGGTTCACGCGGATGCGCAGCGTGCGCATCGGCTCGATCCAGTTGAAGTTGATGGACTGCGTGCGCGCATCACCGGCCACCACCGCGGCCGTCTGGTAGGCGAGCTCGCTGACCTTCTGCGGGTCCGGCCCGCTGACGCGGTACTGCAGGGGCCAGCCCACCGGTGGCCCCAGTTCCAGCGCCGAGAGCCGTGCCACGACCTCGGGGAACTGCTCGCTCAGTACCTTGGACAGGCGCGCACGCACGCGCTCGCGTGCCGCGAGACTCTTGGTAACGATGACCACCTGCGAGAAGAAATCGTTCGGCAGCTGCACGTTCAGTGGCAGGTAGAAGCGCACCGCCCCCTGGCCGATGTAGCTCGACCAGTGATCGATGTCAGCGTCCCCCGGCAGCAGTTTCTCGAAGCGCGTGGTGACCCGCTCGCTGGCGTAGATTGAGGCGCTGCGCGAGAGCGTCAGGTCCACCAACAGCTCGGGGCGGTCCGATGCCGGGAAGAACTGCTGCGGGACCAGGCGCAGGCCCAGCACCGCGAGCACCAGCAGTGCCACCGCGACCCAGATGGTCGTGCGATGCCGGCGCATGGCGCGGATCAGCAGCTTGCGGAAGCGCCCGAGGATCGCGCCGGGCTGCGCGGAGCGGTGCGACATCTTGTCCGGCAGCACCGCCACGCCGATCAGCGGGGCGAACACGACGGCGACGATCCATGAGGTCAGCAGCGCGATGCTCACCACCGCGAACATCGAAAAGGTGTACTCGCCCGCGGCGCTCCTGGCGAAGCCGACGGGCACGAAGCCCGCCGCGGTGACCAGCGTGCCGGTCAGCATCGGGAAAGCGGTCGAGGTGTACGCGAAGGTCGCGGCACGCACCTTGTCCATGCCCTCCTCGAGCTTGGTGACCATCATTTCCACGGTGATCATGGCGTCATCGACCAGCAGACCCAGCGCGATGATCAGCGCGCCGAGGGACACGCGCTGCAGGTCGATATCGCTCACCTGCATCGTTACGAACACCGCAGCCAGCACCAGCGGGATCGAGCAGGCGACCACCGCTCCGGCGCGCAGGCCGAGGCTCAGGAAACTCACTCCCAGCACGATCGCGATGGCCTCCCAGAGCGCGGCCATGAAGTCATTGACGGCCAGGCGCACCACCTGCGGCTGCGCGGCGACCAGGTGTGGCTCGATCCCCACGGGCAGGGAGGCGGTGATGGTACGCATCACCGCGCTGACATTGCGGCCGAGGGCGAGCACGTCGCCACCGCCGCGCATGGCGATGCCCAGCCCGATCGCCGGTACGCCGTTGTAGCGGAACATCGGCTGCGGCGGGTCGGAATAGCCGCGGCGGACGGTGGCGATGTCGCTCAGCCGGAAGATGCGCCCGTCGACCACGAAATTCACGCGGCGCAGGTCTTCCGCGTCGCGGAAGCCGCCGGTGACCTGCACCAGGATGCGCTCATCGGCGGTCTCGACGACGCCGGCGGGCGTCACGGCGTTCTGCGCCCGCAGCGCACCGATGAGCGCGTTGCGATCGAGCTTCAGCCCGGCCAGCTGGCGCGAGGAGAACTCGATGTAGATCTTCTCGTCCTGGGCCCCGAAGATGTCGATCTTCGAGACATCGGGCACCCGCAGCAGCTGGGAACGCGAGTGTTCCGCGTAGTCGCGCAGCTGCCGCGGCGTGAAGCCGTCCGCGGTAAAGGCGTAGACGATGCCGTAGGTGTCACCGAACTCATCGTTGAATCCCGGACCCACCACCCCGGCGGGCAAGGTACCGCGGATGTCATCGATCTTCTTGCGCACCTGGTACCACACCTGCGGCACCTCGGAACCGGGGATGGCGCCGGAGAGGGTCACGAACACGGTGGTGCGCCCGGCGGTGGTGTAACTGAGGATGGAGTCGAGCCCCGGGGTCTCCTGGAGTTTGCGCTCGATGCGGTCAGTGACTTCCTCTATCGTCTCCTCGACCGTGGCACCGGGCCAGCCCGCCTGCACGATCATTACCTTAATGGTGAAGGCGGGATCCTCGTTGCGCCCCAGGTGCCGGTAGGAAAAGATGCCCGCGGCCAGGATCATGACCAGCAGGAACCACACGAGCGCGCGATGGCGCAGCGCCCAGTCGGAGAGGTTTGGCGTGCCGGCCAAGCCTCTCAGCCGCCGTCCATGAGCTTCACGTGCTGGCCCGGAAGCAGTGCATGGCTGCCGGCCGTCACGACCCGATCCCCGTTGCGCAGCCCGCCGCCGATCACCGCGGCATCCGCCTCGTAGCGCAGCACCGTCACCGCGCGCGCAGCAACGGTCTGCGCGGCCGGGTCGACCACCCAAACCGAGGGCTTGCCCTGGACCTGTATCAGTGCCGTGCCGGGCAGGCGCACGACCGGTTCTGAACTCAGGGTGGTACTGCCGACCACGGTCGCCCCGAGGCGCATCGTCTCGGGAGGATCGTCCAGCCCGACCTTCACCAGGTAGGTGCCGGTGGTGGGATCGGCCTGCGGGGAAACCTCGCGCACGTGGCCCACCACGCTGATGTGCGGATCATCACTGAGCGCAACTGTCACGCTCGGGTTCTTGGGAGCCTCGCGCATGAGCAGCGCCGGCACGTTGAACACGGCATCCCTGCCACCCTTCTGGGCGATCTGCACCACCATCTGGCCGGCCTGCACGACTTCGCCCGGCTCGGCGCCCTTTCCGGTGACGACGCCGGCGACGTCCGAGCGCAGCTCGGTGTAGCTGACGTTGTCACGCGCGGTGCGTGCGGCGGCCTCGGCCGCCGTGACCCGCGACTGCGCGGCCGCCAGCTGCTGCTGAGCTTCATCGTACTGGGCGCGCGAGATGACGCCGGTGGACACCAAAGCGCGGTAGCGTGCCTCGTTGTTGCGGGCCTGGACCAGCGTTGCCTGGCTGGCGGAAAGGTCCGCCTGCGCCGAGCGCAGCGAATTCTGCGCATCCTGCGACTCGATGCGCGCCACGACCTGCCCGGGCGTAACCCGGTCGCCGATGGAAACGCGGCGCTCGATCAGCCGGCCCCCGATCCGGAAAGCGAGGTTGGCTTCAGTCTGCGCCTGGATCTGGCCACTCAGCGTGACCGGCTCTCCCGCGGCTCCATAGTGCACGATGAGTGTCTGCACCGGCCGCACCAGCGGCGGCGGGGGCGCATGCCCGCCACAACCGGCGAGCGCACCCAGCAGCACGAGCATCACTGCAACTCTCATCGGCACTCCCATGGCCTGCTGACCGCCTGGACACGGCGGCCCCAGTCCGGCCCCACCCTACATCCGCGCTCGGATCCCTGGCAACGCCCGGTGTGGCGCTGTCATCGCACGGCGGCTGGTCTATCCTAGGGTGCAGGGGCGTTCAGACTGAACGCGCAGGCACGCGCAGGATTCTCATGCACCAGAAACCTCACCATTGCTTTCTCGCCGCGGCGGTCTTGGCCGTTCTCGGGCTGCTGGAGGCTTCCGGCGCCCACGCGCAGCCTGCGCCGGGCTACTTAACGCCCGCGCAGGGACTGCACATCGATTCCTGGCTGCCGCCGGCACCGCCGCGCAACTCGCTCGCCCAGGCCGCCGACGTGCAGTCTTACTTCGATACCCGTGGGCTGGTGGCCACGCCGCGCGGCCAGGAAGCCCATGCCGACGATGTCGTCGGCCCCCCGGAGGCGGTCGCCAAGCGCTTCACCTACATCATGGGAGTGACACTCGATCGGCGCAACGCGCCAGCCCTCATGCACATGATGGAGCTGGTGCGCAACGACGAGGTGTCACTCATGCAGCCGCTGAAGAAGGATGTCGCAGAAGGTGGCCGGCGGCGCCCGTTCGTCGACTACCCCGACCGCCCGATGTGCCCGCTCGAGTTCGCCAAGCTCGGGGAGACGGGTTCCTACCCGTCCGGGCACGCCGGCCTCGGCTGGCTGTGGGGCGCCACGCTGTCGGAACTCGCACCGCAGTATGCCGATGCGCTGATTGCCCGGGGCATGGCCTTCGGCGACAGCCGCCTCGTGTGCGGGTTTCACTACCCTTCCGACATTACCGGCGCCCAGGTCGCCATGGGCGCGCTGCTGCAACGGCTGCACGCCGATCCCCGCTACCTCAAGGACCTGGCGCAGGCGAAGAAGGAAGTGGCCCGCGCCCTGGCGGTGGCGCGCTCCGGGAAATGACCTCGACTACGAGCGGCGCGCAGCCTCAAGCATCTGCACCAGCTGGGCACGCACCGCGCCGGAATGCACCGGCAGGGCAAGGACATCCCCCGGCCTGGCCCACTCCAGCGCGTACTGAACAGCCGCCAGCTCCGTCATGCGCACCGGCAGCGCATCCTCGGGCAGGCCCGAGCCCCGCAGCACGGCGTGGATCATGCGTGGCAGTTCACCGGGCCGCCGGCCGCGCAGGTAACCCTCGCTTTCCTTGACCACTACCAGGTCGGGACGGAACTCGGCGGTCGCGCGCGCCAGTGCCTCGATCTCGGCGTCCTGGCGGTTGCCGGCATGTCCGAGAATCGTCCCGATGCGCCCCCCGGCACCGCGCAGGTGTGCGGCCACGCGCAGCAGGCCGCGCATGCCTTCCGGGTTGTGCGCATAGTCGATGAGGATCTGCACGCCGGCACGCTCGAAGCGCATCATCCGCCCGGAGTTGTCGGCCGGATCCGCGCCGAAGCGCGCATACACGGCCGCAACGGTGCTCGCATCGATGCCGAGCGCAACGGCACCGAGCGCGGCGCCGGCGAGGTTGGCGATGTTGTAGGTCGCACTGCCGTCCACCGTCAGGGGCATGGCGGCCACGGCACCCAGCTCGTGGGGGCGACCCTGGTGATGCAGCACCAGGCGCCCGCCCCTGACCGCACAGGTGCTGCCGCCCTGGCTGCGGTGGGCCGCGAGCACCGGGTTCCCGTCGGCGAGGGAGAACCAGCCGAGCCGCGGCGCACGGCCGAAGCGCTGCGCCAGACCACCTGCCCTGGAGACGAGCTGGGCGTCATCCGCATTGAGCACCAGCAGGCCCTCGGGCACGAGTACACCGGCAACGCTGAGCTTCACGTCCGCCAGGCCGGCCAGATCATCGATGCCGTACTCGCCGAAGTGATCGGCGCTGACGTTCGTGACGATAGCCGCCTGGGCGCGCGAGACGGCAAGCCCGCGGCGCAGGATGCCGCCGCGCGCTGTTTCGATGATGGCCGCGCGCGCGCGCCGCTCGCGCAGCACGCGCCGGGCGCCCTCGGGGCCGGAGTAGTCGCCGCTGGCCTGCGGCTGGTCCGCGAAGAAAACACCATCCGTGCAGCAGTAGGCGCTCGGCCAGCCATGCGCACGGGCGCAGGCGGCCAGCAGGCGCACCGTGGTTGTCTTGCCGTTCGATCCGGTGACGACCGCCGTGGGCACGTCGTGGATATCGACCCAGGGCACGTCGGCGGGCGCTGGCAGGGCAGCGAGCGCGAAGTCGCGGCCGCCGGCCCCCGCGCCCAGCGTCAGGATATCGTCGTCAAGAACGTGCGCAAGAGCGCGGGCACTGGCCTCGTGCAGCAGCACCCTCAACGCTGGCCGCGCCTCGCGCGCGGCGAGCCTGGTGAACCTTGCCAGCGCTGCCGATTCCTCCAGCACCGGGGGAATGACGAGCGCAGGTTCGGCGGCATCCTCGAGCACTTCGGCCAACAACGCTGCCTCGAAGCTGCGGACCATCCCCGAATCGCTGCCGGCAAGGGTCGCACACAGGGCCCATTCGTTGATCTCTGTGGCCAGGAACAGCTGGTCGCACGGTGCGGCCACGGCGAGTGACACGCCGCTGGCATGGCGGCGCGCCACAAGGCCCGACTCGGACCAGCCCAGGTGTGTGCGCGCGCGCGTGACCCGCGCGCGCCAACCGGCCAGCAGTGCTTCGTCCACCGGGATGTCGGCCGTTTCCAGCTGCACCCCGGTTCCACGGAAGAATAGGTTGGGACCCGTCAGACGCCTGGAGGCGTCGAACGGGAGTCCGGTCTCGGGGTTCAGTCTTCAGCCTCCGGCGCGTAGCGCACACCACGTTCGTCGCGGATCAGCCCCTCGAGGCTGAACGGTGGCGCGACCGGCTCGCCGCCCTTGCCCTTGTCGGCGCCTGAGGCTCCGTTGCCGGTATGCACCAGCGCGGGCACCGGCGCAGCTGCGGGCGCGCTGAAACCGGCCGGCTTGAACTTGGTGATCTGCTTCCACGAGCGCACCAGAGCATCGGCAAACACCAGCAACAGGTCCCCGGCCTGGCCCATGGCGAGCGCGGCGGCGATCGCCTCCTGCTCGTCGGGGATGATCGAGATGGCGCTTTCCGGCACCCCGGCCGCGCGTAACGCCTTGGCCTGGATGCGCGGCACCTCATCCGGGGCACGCTCGCGCAGGCTGTCGTCACGGCGGCAGATGTAGTGATCGAAGCGGCCCGCGACCGCCTCGGCAATCGCCACCAGGTCCTCATCGCGCCGGTCGCCGGGCCCGGCCAGCACCACGATGCGCCGGCCGGTGACGTCCAGTCGCTGGGCGAGATCGGCCAACGCCGCCACCGCGTGCGCGTTGTGCCCGTAGTCGAACAGCACCTTGAACGGGTGCTCGTTGAAGATGTTCATGCGGCCGGGTGCCTGGAAGAACGTCGAATCGAAGGTGCGCAGCCCCTGGCGGATGGCGTCGAGCTTGATGCCGAGCGAGAACGCCATCGCCGCGGCGAACATCGCGTTCTGGACATTGTGGGTGGCACGTCCTTCGAGCGTCGCCGGGATCAGGTGCGTCCACAGCAGCGGGATGTGCCCGCTGCGGTCATAGAGGGTGATCATCTGGCCGTTGACGCCCGCCTCGAGCGCGCACGCGCGGCCGCCGGCGCGGATGTGCTCACGCACCAGCGTATGCTGCGGATTCATGGTCACGTAGCAGATGTTCTTGGCCTCTGTGTAGCCGGACATCCGCAGCACGAGCGGATCGTCGGCGTTGAGCACCGCACAATCGGTCGCAACCTCGACCACGATGCGCTTGACCTCGGCGAGCTGCTCGAGGGTGTCGATGCCCTTGAGGCCCAGGTGGTCCGCCTGCACGTTGAGCACGGCCCCGACGTTGACCTCCTTCACGCCCATGCCGGCACGCAGTAAGCCGCCGCGCGCCGTCTCCAGTACCGCGATGTCGATCTGCGGGTCTGCCAGCACCATGCGTGCCGAGACCGGCCCGGTCATGTCGCCCGGCACGGTGCGCTGGCCATCGATGTAGACCCCGTCGGTGGTCGTGAGGCCCGGGGTAAAGCCGGCCATCTTGGTCAGGTGCGCGAGCATGCGCGCGGTGGTGGTCTTGCCGTTGGTGCCGGTAACCGCCGCGATCGGCACCCGCGCGTGCGCGCCGGTGGGGAACAGCATGTCGATGACCGGTGCCGCCACGTCGCGCGCGGTGCCCTCGCTGGGCGCCACGTGCATGCGGAAGCCCGGGGCGGCGTTGACCTCGCAGATGCCGCCGCCGATTGCGCGGTAGCTTTCGGTGATGTCCTTGGACAGAAAGTCCACGCCGCCTACATCCAGCCCTATGGCACGCACCGCACGCTCGGCCATTTCCCGGTTGTCCGGATGGATGACATCGGTCACGTCCGTGGCGGTACCGCCGGTGGAGAGGTTGGCGGTCGAGCGCAGGTAGACGACCTGACCCTGCTGCGGCACCGTCTCCGCGGTCATGCCGGCACGATCGAGCATCTTGTGTGCCTGGGCATCCAGCTCGAGACGCGTCAGCACCTTCTCGTGGCCGACGCCACGACGCGGATCCTGGTTCACCTTCTCTATGAGTTCAGTGATCGTGTGCGCGCCATCGCCGACGACGTGCCCCGGCGTCCTGCGCGTGGCGGCCACCAGCTCCCCGTTGACGACCAGCAGGCGGTGATCGTCGCCTTCCAGATAGGTTTCTACGATTACCGAGCGCGAGTGTTCCTTTGCCACCAGGAAGCCCTGGGCGACCTCCTCGTCGGTCGTGAGACGGATCGATATGCCGCGGCCATGATTGCCGTTGTAGGGCTTGGTGACCACCGGGAAGCCGATGCGGCGCGCGGCACGCACCGCCTCGCGCTCGCTCTGCACCAGCTCCTGCTGCGGCACCGGCAGACCCAGTCCAGCGAGGATCTTGTTGGTCTCTTCCTTGTCGCTCGCCAGCTCCACCGCGATGTGCGGCGTGCGCCCCGTGACGGTGGCCTGGATGCGCTGCTGATACTTACCGTGACCGAGCTGAACCAGGGACTGGTCGTTCAGGCGCAGCCAGGGAATGTCGCGCTGCTCCGCCGCGCGTACCAGTGAGGCCGTCGAGGGCCCGAGTGCCCGGCGCTGCGCGAAGCGGATGAACTGGTCACGCGCCTCCGGCCAGCTCCAGCCCTCGGGTACGCTGCCCGCCGGGCGTAATCGACTCGGGCAACAGCGAACACAGCAGGCGCAGGCCGAGTTCACCGGCGGCGATGCCCTCGTCGCGCTGCGCATACTCGTAGACCACCGTGTAGACACCCGGGGTCCCGGCGCTGCGGGTCTTGCCGAAGGTGACTTCCTCGCCGGCAATGTTCTGCAGCTCGATCGCGACGTGCTCGAGCACGTGACCGAGCCAGGTCCCATCGCCCTCGCGCATGCGCCGGAAGAATCCGCCGGGTTCCCGGTACGAGCAGCCGTGCTCGGCCAGCCCGGGCAGGGCTGCAGCGAGCGCGTCCACGAACTGCGGCCCCAGCCTGGCGGTGGGCCACGCTTCGAGTGCCCCGAGGTCGAGCTCCAGGCGGATGACCGGAAAGCGTGCGTACAGCGAGGGACCGACGTAGACGGAACGGTCGAGGATGCGCATGGGTGTTGCTCAGTGAATAGTTATTTGAGGGCAACGGTTGGCGCGAGCTTGTGCCGGCGGACTATTCCTTCGGTCGCACCAGAGCACCGGCAGAGGCGAGGTGAGTGTGGAGGTTGAAAGTCGCACCGGCCGACAGTACATGCACGCGCAGGCCCAGCAGGCACACCGCCTGGCCGTCCAAGACCTTGTCGACGGAAGAATAAGTGACGTCCTGGCCATCCACGATGGTGACACCGCCGCTGCCCTCGACCTCGAGGGTCTCGTCGGGGCCTATGAAGGCGGCAGTATCCTCGTCCAGCCCGATGCCGATGGCGAAGGGGTTATAGGCGAGCGCGGTGAGCAGCCTGCCCAGCCGATCGCGCTGACGGAAATGCTGGTCGATGATGAAGCGGTTGGTCAGCCCGAGCCCGGGAGCCAGGCGCACGCTGCCAGCCACCATCGCTGAACCCTCGTCTCCCGAGGCGATCATGTGCTCGCTGAGGATGCTGGCACCGGCGCTGGTGCCGCCGACCGTGACGCCATTGGCGTTACGGGTACGGATCATCTTCGCCACCGGCGTGCCGCCCAGCAGGGTCGTGAGTCGCAGCTGATTGCCGCCGGTGAAGAAGATGCCGGTGGCCTCCTCCAGGCGCTTGAGCCTGCCGGGCTCCTGGCAGTCCCGGCGCGTGTCGAAGTCCATGACCGCGACGCGGGCGGCGCCGATCTGGGTAAACAGCTGCTCGTAACGCGAACCGGTTTCGTGCATCCGGCTGGCGGTGGGGATAACGACGATATCGGCTTCATCTCCCCCCGAGACCCGGACAAAGCGCTCCAGGATGCGCCGGTCATTTTCCTTATTCTCTGCGCCCCCGATGGGGATGATCCAGCCGCGACTCTGACCGTCAGGGACTTTGCTGGGCATTCTGAGGCGACTCCTCTAACAGGGTGGCGGACTCCAAAATACCACGGCTGGACACCTGGGGTGCCCTCGCCTGCCGGTGGCGCCGGGGCCTCGATAGACGAAGTCTCAGCCCCCCTTGAGGAGCTTCAGTGCGACGGCCCTTTCCAGGTGCGCCGCCTTTGCGTCCGGGAAGCCGCTGATGCGCACCTGAAAATAACTGTGGCCCTGCTTCACGCTCAGGGCGGTGCCGAAAGGAGGGGTGGTGATGTAGTAGGCCTCCTCGCCCACGGCTTGAGCGGCGACCTTGCTGGCACCCTTGACCGGGGTCTTTCCCGTGTCGAATGCGCGCGCGCTCATGAGGGTCAGCACCAGTCGCTTGGCGCCCAGGCTGGGATCCCCGGGCAGGGCCCAGCCGCATGAACTGTGAGCATCCGGCACGATGTGCTGACCGGGTGCTACGCGCACTCCCAGCACGGCGCTGACCTGGGCGGCGGTGAGGACCGCGCAGGCATCCGGGCCGCTCAAGCTGCCGGCCGCGGCGACGGGTGCTGCGGCCGGGGGCCACAAGGCCACTGCGGCAATCAAAGCCGTGATCCTGAGTGAATCCATTCGGAGGTGTTCCCTGCGGCGGGCGGAAATCTTACGCGCTCCCCGGACCCGGCGCCCGGGGAGCGCAACCTCCTGGTGGTGCGCCCATTCTGCACAGGGCGGCTTGGGTCACAGCGTGCCCAGCCGACGGTGGCCCATGGCCGCCAATGTTGATCGGCATCACGGTGCAGCGGGTCGTGACCGGCTGAAGATGGCCGCCATGAACCTGCGCGCGCCGGTGTTTGCCGCACTCGTGGCTGCGTGCTGCTGGACGGCCTGGCAGCGATTCGAACACCGCCCGGTGCAACCCGCCGACGGCCAGATTGCCCCCGGCGAGCCGGCCCAGACCGATGTCGCGGATGCGGCGCCGGTGCGGCACGGACGCTGGGTGCTCACGCCGCGGGCAGCGTATGAGGTCACCGCACGCATTCTCGCGCGCGAGGACTACAGGTTCGATGCCATCGCCGATCTGGTGCCCGAGGATCTGGCGCTGGGGTGGGGGCCAATTTCCGACAATTCCGTACTCGCCCATATCGACATCTCGCAGGGGGTGCGCTTCTACGCGTGGCACCCGCGGGATGCACTGCCGGTGCCGCGAGAAACGGTGATCACCCACAGCGCCAATACCCACGTGATCCCCGCCAACCAGAACGTGCGCAAGCAGCTGGCGGCGCTGCGGGTGGGTCAGGTGGTATCCCTCAAGGGCGAACTGGTGGATGCCAGGCGCGACGACGGTGCGTGGCTGCGCACGTCGATGACGCGCGCGGACTCCGGCGCCGGGGCCTGTGAGGTGCTGCTGGTGGACAGCGTCGTGGTGCGCTGAAAGCGCGCGCCGTTCAGGCGGCGATCGCGCGGACGCCTTCGACCAGCCGGTCGACTTCTTCTGCCGTGGTGTACGCGGCGCACCCGGCGCGGACGAACCCGTCGGCTTCGCGACCGTAGATGCGTGCGACGGTGGTGGCGTAGAAGTCCCCATGCGATACGAACACGCCGCGTTCAGCGAGCGTCGTGGCCATCTTTTCCGGATCATGCCCGGCCAGAGTGAAGGACAGCGTTGCCGTGCGCGCGCTACCCGGCGGCGGTCCGTAAAGCCGCAGCCCCGGAATCCCGGCAAGGCCGTTCCACAAGCGGGCGAGCAGCTCGGAGCCCCGCTCGTGCAGCGCGTGCGAGACCTGCGCCAGGCGCTCGCGACGCGCGGCGCCGCCACCGGCCAGCGAGGCGAGAAACTCGACCGCGGCGCCCGCACCGACGATGCCCTCGTGGTTGAGCGTCCCGGTCTCCATCAGGTCAGGCGCACTGTTAGAGGCCGGGGCCAGCTTGGGTGCATCGAGCTTCTCCAGAAGCGCCTTCTTGCCCCAGAGAACCCCGACGTGCGGGCCGTAGAACTTGTAGGCCGAGCAGGCAAAGAAATCGGCGTCCCAGGCACGCACATCAGGCATGTAGTGGGCCGCGTAGTGCACGCCATCCACGTAGGTCAGCGCACCTACCGCGTGGGCCTGGGCGACCAGCCGCGCGATGTCATTGACCGTGCCCAGGGCATTGGAGGCTGCTCCGACTGCCAGCAACCGCACCCCCCGGGTCAGCTTGCGCGCGACGTCCGCCTCGTCGAGCCGGCCATCCTCGGGCCGCATCCGGATGGTCCTGACCTCCAGCCCGTGCTCTTTCGCCAGCACACGCCACGGGTCGGAATTGGCGTGGTGATCCAGCTCGGTGACGACCAGGACATCGCCCGCCCGCCAGCCATGGCCGAGCGCGCGGCCCAGGTGGAAGGTCAATGTCGTCATGTTCGCGCCGAAGACGATTTCCTCGGGGGACCCGCCGACCCAGTCGGCCAGCGCAGCGCGTGCGGCCAGCAGGGCCGCGTCGGTCTCCCGGCTGGTCGGATACGCCCAGTGCGTGTTGGCGTTGTGGTTCAGCAGATAGTCCGCTACCGCTTCGGCGACGCTGCGCGGGGTCTGGGTGCCGCCGGGACCATCGAAGTAAGCCACCGGATAGCCGTTGTAGCGCCGGCTCAGGGCCGGAAAGTGGCTGCGAATCTGCTCTACCGGGGCGATGACTGACATGGATATCTCGCAGGCGGGACGCTTGGGTCTGGTATCGATAGTATCGCCAAAGCCGCGGCAGCGGCAGCGGCAGCCACGGCTCAGCCATCTGGCCGGATCGCGTGGAGCAAACTCGGCACCTCCGCCCGCCATTGCCGCAACCGGGCGGAGATCAGCAGGCCCTCCAGGTCGGAGAGGATGCCGCAGTAGATCGCCACGGTAAGCATCGCGCCGTCAGCCCCTAGCGCCAGCAGCGAAAAGCAGCTCACGAACAACGCCAGGCCGAAGAGCTTAGCGGACCACATGTGGTAACTGGCCTCGCGGCGGAACTTGCACCAGTCCAGGAGGTAGCGCGCCACCTCCAGCGTTCCCAGCACGGCCAGCGGCATCACCCTCGCCGCGATCGCGCGCGGATACAGGTGCCAGGCAACGGCGGCAACCGCCAGGTAGAACACCGTGTCGGCCGCGCTATCAAGGCGTCGCAGCCCCGCGGTGGCGATCCCCAGTCGCCGGGCGATGACCCCATCAAACACGTCCGACAGAAACGCGGCCACCACAATGGCGCCCATGGCCGGCCGCGATGGCCACGCGAAACCCAGAACGAGCAGCACCGGCGACAGCGCCAATCGCAGGCTCGTGAGCAGAACCGGTATGTACCGGATGGCGCTCGACCAGCGCATCGCAGGCCTGTCGGGGGAGTGAGACGAATCGGCATGCTACTCGGGATTGCAGCGTGGCAGTGGCATACTCAGGGCACACGCCCATGCAAGCTGGAAGAACCCCGCAATGAGACCCCGACGCCGCGAGAACACCAGGACCGCAAGTACCGGAGCGAGTGAGCGGTTGCTCCGCTACCGCAACCTGATCAATCCGTTCGAGCCGGTCAGGGTCTTCTCCGAGGAGGAGGTCGAGAGAATCCACGAGGCGGCGCTGGGGATCCTGGAGCGTCAGGGCATGCGCTGCCTGTCACCCCGGGGACGGGCCGTGCTGGCCGCCGGCGGTGCCAGCGTCGATGAGGCGACGCACATGGTGCGCATGGACCGCAGCATCATCAATGCCGCGCTCACCACCATTCCCGCGGAGGTGAACCTGATCGCCCGCAATCCGGCGCGCAACTGCCGCGTTGGCGGGCGGCACGTGGTATTCGCGCCGGTCTCAGGACCCCCGGCAGTCAGCGATCAGACGACCGGCAAGCATTCCGGCACGATGAACGACTATCGCGACTGGGTCCGTCTCTCCCAGGCCTTCGACGTGATCCACGTGCTGGGCCAGATGGTCGAGCCGCAGGACGCAGCCGTCGAGATCCGCCACCTCGAGACCACGTTCGCACAGCTCACCCTGGGCGACAAGGTGCCGTACTTCTATTGCCGCGGTGACGGGCAGCTGGAAGACAACTTCGAGATGCTGCGCATGGCGCTCGGCATCGATGTGGCAACCTTTCGCAGCGAGCCGCACTGCTACACCATCTGCAACACCAACTCGCCGCTGCAGCTTGACCTGCCCATGACCGATGGGATCCTCAAGTTCGCGGAAAACGGCCAGTTGGTCATCATCACGCCCTTCACGCTGGCCGGTGCGATGGCACCGATCACCATTGCCGGTGCATTGACGCTGGCACATGCGGAGGCTCTGTTCGGGATCACACTCGCGCAGATGGTCAGGCCCGGCGCCCCGATCATGTACGGCAGCTTCACGTCCAACGTGGACATGAAATCCGGCTCACCGGCCTTCGGGACTCCGGAGTACACCAAGGCGGCCTTCGGGGCCGGCCAGCTGGCCCGCCACATCGGCGCCCCGTGGCGATGCTCAAGCGCCACGGCCGCCAACGCACCCGACGCACAGGCGACTTACGAGTCACAGATGAGCCTTTGGGGCGCCCTGCTGGGCGGATGCCATTTTGTACTGCATGCCGCCGGCTGGCTCGAGGGTGGCCTGACCGCATCAATCGAGAAGTTCATCCTCGATGTCGAGATGCTGCAGATGTTCGCGGAACTGTTTCAGCCGGTGTCCGCGTCTGCCGAAGAGATCGGCATCGATGCGGTAACCGAGGTCGGTCCCGGTGGGCATTTCTTCGCCGCCGCCCACACGATGCAGCGCTACCGGGATGCCTTCTATACGCCTCTGGTCTCGGACTGGCGCAACTACGGCGCCTGGTCCGACGGCGGGGCAAAGACGGCCACCGAGCGCGCCGGCATCGTCTGGCGTGAAACCCTGGCCGCGTTCCAGCCCCCACCCATTGATGCGGCGGTGCTGGAAAGCCTCACCGCCTTCGTCGAGCGCCGGCGCAAGGAAGGCGGCGCGCCGCCGGTTTCATAGCATCGAATCCAGCGGACTGACCGGCGAACCGGTGATCCTTGCGTCCTCATAGCCCGGGTACCCGACCAGGGTGCCGCAGTCGATGATGCAGAAGCGCACTGATATCGCGAAGGGCGTGGGATCGGCGGCATTGAAGGCCGGGTCGTGGACGTCAAATGTCATGTCGGTGACGAAGTTCAGCGCCGCATGGCGCAGGATCCGGGGTGCCTCGGCTTTGAGGACCTTCAGCGATGTCGCCTTCCCGCGGCTGTCGATGCTGAAGCCGACCAGCACTCGGCCGGTGTCGTGTGCCTTCTTTGCCTTTGTCGGGTACCAGTCAACGTTCGAAGGAAACTGTGAGCGTGGCAACTTGCGGACCGGCTGGGCCGCGGGCTTGGGCGCGGCGGAAGCGTCCTTGGCAGCCTGCGCGGCCGGTGCCGCCGCAGGCGGCGCCGGGACTTGACTGGCGCATGACAGCAAGGACGCAAGGCACGCAAGGGCAATGCACGCCTTGGCAGGATCTGTCCTTTTGATCAACCTTGCCTCGCCCTCGCTCGCTGGCACCCGCTGATTCTAGCGCCAACGCGGAGGGCCGGGCACCTGCACCCCCCGGGGGCAGCAGCCGGGGACGACAGCCGTTAACTCGCCTTTGCCCTGCGCGGCACCTTGGCACCACGCCGGCGCGCCTCGGACAGGCCGATAGCAATGGCCTGCTTACGGCTGGTCACTTTCTTGCCCGAGGATCCGCTGCGCAGCGTGCCCTTGTTGCGTTCCTTCATCACTTTCTCGACTTTGGCGGAGGCAGCTTTTCCGTATCTGGCCATTGCCCGTCTCCCAGTCACAGGGTGTAGGGGTGAATGTGCCCCGGCGTACGCTGGGTATTAATCGGAGGAAGGTGGCAGTAGCTGTAGGAAACAGCCGGGTCGCAGGTTCCACCCTTGGCAGCGGGCTGCGGCGGAGACTGAACGTGCGTCGCGGACGGGTCGCCGGGCCGCCAGCGGTCGGGGATGCGCTCGCCTCCCAGGCGGCCGTACGAGGCGGGATTTCCTGAAGCGCAGGATCTGCGGAGCGCCGCTCCACCTGGCGCAGACCCTGCACCTTCACCGCGGCGAGCAGGCCGATGCCGCCCTCGTAAGATGCGAATACCTTGGGTGGATGTAACTGCGGCGGCACACGGCCGGGATGTTCCCCGGTCCTTCTGCGGCTGCCTTGATCGCGGCGCGCACATTGCGGCCGCGCTCGCCTTTGCTGTCGGCGGGACCCGAGTCTTAGCAAGTGGGCCGCGGCGCATACCGTGCCGCCCCAGGTCCTGAAGTCTTGCTGGTGACACCTACGGAGCCTGGCGACTTCACCTCCCCCGCACCTTGCTGAGGCCCGCACGGTCACGCAATACACTCCCGCCGTAAGTGGATCCGTCGCGGATATGGAATGATGGAACCATCGGCTTGCGCGGCGGGTAAAGAAATGCGATCCAGATTGTCCTTCCCCACACTGGTGGCCAGCGTGCTCGGACTCATGCTTCTGAGCGGCTGCCAGAGCACGCCGCCGGATGTCGCCGCGCACGAGGACAAGCTGGCTGCCGCGGGGTTTGTGATGCGGATCGCGGACACGCCGGAGCGCCGCGCGATGCTTGCGCGCCTGCCCATCGATCAGTTCGTGATCCGTCAGAGCGGCAATACCCTCCACTACGTCTATGCGGACCCTTTGGTATGCGGGTGCCTCTATGTGGGAACTGAGCAGGCTTTTGCGCAGTATCAGCAGAATCAGCGACTGGCAAATCTCGCCAACCAGGAACAGATGATCGCGCAGATGTATGAAGACGCGGCTTGGTCCTGGGGCGCGTGGGGTCCGTGGGAACCCGCCATGGGGTTCGTCTACGGACCGGCAGGCTGGTGAAGTAGCCCTCAAGACCGGACCGCGTGATCGCCGCGCGCGGCTGCCAAGGTCAGGGATCAGGTCTAGACAGCGTTTGGCCAATCGCGCATATTCGGACGTAAGCGCCAGCGACTGCGTGCGGGTGAGTGCGGGCGCGATATTGCATAACAGGGCGGTGCGTCCCAGTGCCGGCCTATATTAAGAAGGAACCCATGCCGCTCGTGATCGGCCGGTCCGGCGATTACCGCTGGTCTTCCCTCTCAGCCATGCGGATTCCCGATGCGCGCGGGGTGTCCTGCTCATGAGCCGCCCCCAGGGGCAGCTTGTCCAGGCTGCATTCGATGATGATGCCTGGGACGACCTACTTAACTACATCGAAGAGCGCCGGGTCATCCCCATTGTCGGCCCCGAGCTGCTTAAGGTGGAGACCGAGGCCGGGCCGCGGCTGCTGTATGACTGGCTGGCGGACAAGCTGGCCGCCAAGCTGAACGTCGACACCTCCGAGCTACCGCGCCCTTACAACCTCAACGACGTGGTGTGCTGGTACTTGAGCGCCCGTGGCCGGCGTGAGGAGGCCTATACCCGCCTGCGCAGCATCCTGCGGGAGGCCAGTTTCGAACCCCCGCCGATGCTGCGCCGCCTGGTGCAGATCACCGACTTCAGTCTCTTCGTCACCACCACGTTCGACTCTCTGCTTGAGACCGCCATCAATCAGGAGCGCTTTGGCGGTCAGTCCCTGACTGACGTCTACGCCTATGCGCCCAACCGCGTGGCAGACCTGCCTGAGGAGCGCGATCGGTTGCAGCGGCCCGTCGTGTACCACCTGCTTGGACGCCTCTCCGCCTCACCCACGTACGTGATTTCCGATGAGGACATGCTGGAGTTCATCTGCGCCCTGCAGAGTGAGCATCTGACGCCGGAGAAGCTGTTCTACGAGCTCGAGCACAGCCACCTGCTGTTGATCGGCAGCGCTTTCAACAACTGGCTGGCACGCCTGTTCCTGCGTATGACCAAGCGACACCGCCTCTCGGACCCCCGCGACGTGGGCGAAGTACTCGCGGACAACCACACCGGAGAAGACTCCCGCCTGATGACCTTTCTCCAGCAAGTCAGCGTACGCACCCGCGTCTACGCTGGCGCCGAGCGCTTCGTGGACGAACTGCATCGCCGGTGGATGGCACGCCAGAAGCCCGTACCACCGGCCGCCGCTGCCGCCCAGCCCCAGCGGTTCCTGGCGCCGGCACGCGAGATGCCCGACAACGCCATCTTCATCAGCTATGCACGCGAAGATCTTGCGGCGGTACAGCAGCTGCGCAAGGGTCTGGAGGCCGCAGGGGCAAACGTGTGGTTCGACATGGAGCGCCTGGAGGCGGGCGACGACTATGACCGCAAAATCCGCAACAACATCGCGCGCTGCGCCTTCTTCCTCCCGGTGGTATCGGCGACCACCGAGCGCCGGCTCGAGGCGTACTTCCGGCGCGAATGGAGCTATGCGATCGACCGCAGCCGCAACATGGCGGACGGCGCCCTCTTCATCCTGCCGATCTGCGTGGATGACACGGACTGCGCGAACGGCCACGTCCCGGAGAAGTTCAAGGCACTGCACTTCACGCGCCTCGCACACGGCGAAGTCACCCCGGAGTTCAGCGCGCGGCTGCGTGAGTTCCTCGCCCGTCCCCGCTGAGCCCCACTTAGCCCATGACAACCTCCGACAGACCGACGCCGCCTGGCGCGGAAGAGAACACCAGCGTTGACGCGGAGCATCCCTGGCTCGGCCTGGATTTCTTCTCGGAAGCGACCCGTGCGTACTTCTATGGTCGCGAGGACGAGGTCGCCGAACTCGCACGGCGCGTACACCGCAAGCCGCTGACGATCCTTTTCGGGCAGTCCGGGCTCGGCAAGACCTCGATTCTGCGCGCCGGCATAGTGCCGCGGCTGCGCCCGGAAGGCTTCTGCCCGGTTTACGTGCGCATCGACTACGCGCGCGGTGCACCCTCGCCGTCCGAGCAGATCAAGCAGGCCATACTCAGGTCAACCTATGCCTCCGGCGAGTGGACGCAGAGCGGGGTCGCCGTCGCCGGCGAGAGCCTGTGGGAATTCCTGCACCACCGCGACGATACCTTGCACGACGCCTCCGGCCGGACGCTGATCCCGTTGCTGATCTTCGACCAGTTCGAGGAGATCTTCACGCTGGCGCAGACGGATGATTTCGGTCGCCAGCGCGCCAGCGAATTCATCGAGGACCTCGCGGACCTGGTCGAGAATCGCGCCCCGAAGGCGGTCGAGGCGCGCATAGAACGCGAAGAGGCTTCTCCGGACCGCTTTGACTTCGCACGCTGCGACTATCGCATTCTCATTGCGCTGCGCGAGGACTACCTGGCGCACCTGGAGGGCTTCAAGGGCGTGATGCCCTCGATCAGCCAGAACCGCATGCGCCTGGCGCGCATGACCGGCGCCCAGGCGCTGAGCGCGGTCCGCAAGCCCGGCGGCAAGCTGGTATCCGAAGAGGTCGCCGAGGCGATCGTGCGCTTCGTCGCCGGCGACGCGGAACTCGCGAATGCCGAGGTAGAGCCGTCACTGCTGAGCCTGATCTGCCGCGAACTGAACAACGCCCGCATCGCCCAGGGTCGTAGCGAGATCTCCACCGACCTGCTGGCCGGCTCGCACGCGAGCATCCTCAGTGAGTTCTATGCCCGCGCCCTGGCCGACCAGCCGCCCGGCGTGCACCGCTTCATCGAGGATGAGCTGCTCACCGACTCCGGGTTCCGCGAGAACGTCGCCGAGGAGCGCGTACTGAGGGCATTCGCAGAAGCCGGTGCAAAGCCCGATGCGCTGCCCACCCTGGTGAACCGCCGGCTGCTGCGCATCGAGGAACGCCTGGACGTGCGCCGCGTGGAGCTCACACACGACGTGCTGTGCAACGTGGTCGGTGCGGCGCGCGCGGCACGTCACGAACGCGAGGCGCGGGAGCAGGCGGAGCGCGAGCTGCTCGCGCAGCGTTCGCGCGAGCAGGCCACGCGCAAGGCGCTCGCGCGCGCCCGCGTGATCGCAGGCGTATGCGCCATGCTCGCCCTCGTGGCGATTGCCGGTGCCGCATTCGGCTACTTAAGCATGCAGCGTGCGCGCAAGGCTGAGGCACGGGCGGCCGAGGTCAGGAACCTGAGCGAGACTGCGCGCGCGCAGGCCGAGAAGCTGGTCGTCTACCTGCTGGATGATTTCTACCGGGAACTCGAGCCGGTGGGACGGCTGGATGTCGTCTCGCAGCTGGCACAGCGCACGATCGCCTACTACGACGGGCTGCCCCCTAGCTTGCGCACCGTCGACAGCGAACGCAATCAATCGCTGGCACTCGTGCGCTACGCGTCGGTGCTCCGTAACGAGGCGCGCAGCGCCGAGGCCCTCACCTCCGTCAACCGGGCCATCGGCTCTCTGGACACCCTCTACAAGCAGGGTGACCGCGCGGAATTCACGCTGATCGGCCTCGCGCTTGGCCACTCGGTGCGCGGCCGTATCGAGGAAGACGCCAGCCACGCGGACGCGGCGATGGCGGACGCGGAAGCGCTCGGCGCAGATACTGGCGCCCGCTGCCGAGGCACCGGATGCCTCAGTGGCGCTACGGCGCGCCTATAACGTCGTCCTCAACTACCTCGGATACCTCACCCTGCGCGACAACCGCGAAGACCAGGCTATCCCGATTCTGGAAAAGGCCCGCGCAGCCGCCCGTGGCATCGCCGGACCTGAAGCTGAGCGACCCGTCAGCGCTCGCAGCCTTCTGCGAGTCCTCGAGCTGGGAAGTCGAGTCGCTGTTCAGCGCCGGACGCCCGGACGAGGCCACGCGCGTCGGCGAGGAGGCCTTGAAAGCTGCGCGCGGGTTGCTCGCCGAACGCCCCGGGCATGCCCAGGCCCTGCGCGCGGCCGCCAACATCTCCGCCAACCTCGGCACGATCGCCAGCGAGGCCGGGGAGCTCAAGCGCGGGATGGCGCCTGGAGGAAGAGAGTATCCGCGACTGGGAGTCCCTGTCGCGGATCGACCCTGCCAACATGGTCACCCGCAACAACAAGGCAGCTTCCCAGCTTGGGGTGGTCGGCATGCTGCAATCACTGGGCCGGCCGCGTGAGCAGCTGGCGCTGTCCAAGCAGATGATGGCCGAGCTCGAGCCCCATGTCGGGCAGTCAGCGATGGTGGCGAGCGTGGCGCGCTTTCCAGCTGTCAATGTTTACCAGTTGAAGGTCGACCTCGGTGAATCCTGCCACCGAGACTGACCGCGCGACGCTCAAGAGGGCAGCTGACCGCTACGTCGCACTGCTGCCGCCGGGTTCGTTTCCCATAGGCGTAAATAACATCTACCTAAGCCTGTTTGAGCTGCAGGTTGCGCAGCTGCGCGGCGACCATGGCGCGGTACTGCGCGGGACGGCTGCCCTGAAGACGGACACCGAGGGCCTTAAGCCCAGCAGCGAGGGGCAAAAGACCTTCAAGCATCAGATATTCCGCGATATCGCTGACACGGACGCCGAGTCTGCCTATGCAACCGGGGATTTCGCGCGCGCAGTCGCCGATGGCGAGGCCGCGGTCGCGAACACGCTCGCCATGGATCCCCGCAAGATCAGCGACCTGCGCCTCTTGGATCTGGAGCGCGCCCGGCTCGGTCTCGCGCTTGGCCGCCTGGGGCGCAGCGCGGAAGCCGTGAAGATCATTGATCCGGTTCTGCAGCAACAGCGCAAGTGGCTGGCGCGCATGCATGAAGACGAGCAGCTGAAATTCGAGACTGCCGTCACGCTGCTGGCCTCGGCAGTGGCCCGCCCGGACGTCGGCGCGGGCAGATCTCGAGGAGGCGGCCAGGCTGATCAACTCAACGCCCCGTGACATGCTCAGCCTGCGCTCGATTGCGCCATGGAAGCGACGGATCGACGATGAATTGAAGAGGCACCGCTGAGGTGACAGTCCACCGCGATACAGGCCAGCGCGCAGTCTTCCTCAGCTACGCCTCCGAGGATGCCGCCGCCGCCCACAAGATCTGCACCGCGCTGCGGACAGCCGGCGTCGAGGTATGGTTCGACCAGAGCGAACTGCGAGGCGGTGACTCGTGGGACGCGATGATCCGCAGGCAGATCAAGACCTGCGCCCTGTTCATTCCCATCATCTCGGACAACTCGCACTCCCGCGCAGAAGGTTACTTCCGCCTGGAGTGGAAGCTGGCCGTCGACCGCTCGCACCTGATCGCGGCCGACCGGGCATTCCTGCTCCCGGTGGTTATTGACAGCACCCCTGAGCATGACGAACGGATCCCCGAGCGGTTTCGGGACGTGCAGTGGACGCGCTTGCCGGGTGGCGACACGCCCACGTCCTTCAGCGAGTGGGTGATGCGCCTGCTGGCGGCGGCGGAGCCTGCCCGGGCGATGGCGCCCGCGACCCGCCAGGTGGCACCGGCACCAGCCGTGACCGAGGCGCCCGGAAACTCGGCTTCCGCGCGACCTCCCGCGGCAAACCGCGCGACACCGCCAGTCCGCGCGTGGTGGCGCAGGCCGCCAGTGCTCACCGCCACCGCACTCATAGGCGCCCTGGTTCTCGGGCTGGGATGGCTCGCAGGACACCACCTGGCAAAGCCAGCCGCAGTTGTCCCGTACTCGGCCGAGGACCGGCGGATGACCTTCGCCGTGCTGCCCTTTGCCGCCCCGGCTGAGGATTCCCGTGCAACGCAGATCGCGAAGGCGACGAACCAGGCGGTGACGGCGTACCTTGAGTCCCGCACACTGTTCACGCACGTCGCCTCGAACCGCAGCGTCGAGGATGCCACCGCACACCTGAACAGCCCCAAGGCGCTGGCCAAGGCCCTCGACGTGCATTTCCTCATACGAGGAACCGTGGTGCGGGACGGCGCCAAGGATTCGGTCAATCTGCTGGTCGTCGATGGCAGCAGCGAGCGGGTACTGGGCCAGAGCACGCTGCATATCGCCCCAGATTCCCTGCTGCCGAAGTTTCACGACGACCTGGCGGATCCGGTGCGCCACCTGGTGATGGCGGGCATGGAGGCCGAGGTCAAGCGCGAGTCCGACACGCCGGTCGACCAGCTCGACGTACGCGGGCTATCGTTCCGTGCGCTATCGAACTGGCGGGCACACCGCGGCGCGGAGGCCAAGCAGGGCTACAACTCCGCCACCCAGCTGCTGCAGCGGGCGCTGGCGCTGGCGCCGGATGACCCTGCGGCGACCTGGCTGACGGCCAACATCAACCTGTGCGACTGCGTGCTGGCCTGGTCGCAAAACCCCGAGGAGCAGAAGGCCATCGGCTCGGCTGCCCTGGAGAAGTACCTGCAGATCGACCCCAACGACGAGGAAATGCTGGTCGACAAGGCCGAGATCT
The DNA here is from genome assembly GCA_963741745.1 of uncultured Pseudomonadota bacterium. Taxonomy (GTDB): domain Bacteria; phylum Pseudomonadota; class Gammaproteobacteria; order Steroidobacterales; family Steroidobacteraceae; genus 13-2-20CM-66-19. The sequence goes on from CAVUJF010000001.1 coordinate 373,481, forward strand.
TCCAGTTGCGCGGGCGATACGAAGACTCGCTGGTCGTCCTTGACCAGGTACTGCAACGTGACCCGGACTCCTCGGATGCCCTGGCGACCAAGGCCATCAGCTTGCTAAGGCTCGGCAGGGCCAAAGAGGCCCTGCCGATTACCCAGGGCCTGATGGCGCGCTATCCGACTCAATGGGCCGAGCTCACCGCACTGGGGGCCGACATTCAGTACGCGCTCGGTGACTACGCAGCTGCAGTCCAGCTCGGACGCAACGCCCTGCCGCGCATGAGCGCCGAGGCCCTGCGCAGCCCCGTCAACGGAACCCAGCTGACACTCGCCGCTGCCGAGGCGCGGCTGGGTCAGCTGGATGCCGCGAGGGCGACGCTGGCGGACTTCTACGCGGCCGTGCCGAAAGTCACCACGATCACCCAGATGAAGCAGTGGCTGCATCCCACCGCGGACCTGTACGGCTTCGAGCCCCTGTTCGCAGGCCTGAGGCTCGCTGGCGTCAAGGACTAGGACCGCAGCCGGGCGCACCGATCAGTTGCTGGCAGCCTTGGCTTTCGGGCGGCTCGTGGCCAGCGCAGCATCGAGCATCTTGGTCAGCTCGTCCCGGTCGTAGGCGTAAGGCTGGCCCTCGTTGAGCTGCACCAGCTGATCGATCTGCTTGCGGATCGTGATTTCCGCCTCCTGCTGATTCGGCACCACCATGTAGCGACGCTTGGGAGCCGCCTCGGCGAGCGCCTGGGCGACTGCCGCCGCAACCTCATCAGGTTCCTTGTACTTCGACCGGTCGGCGCGCGAGTTATTCCACCCTTCCCGCTTGGCTGCATTCGCGCCGATCTGCGAATCATAGTTGCCCGGCTCGACGATGATGACCTGCATGCCCGTGCCCTTCAGCTGCGTGGCCAGGGAGTCGGTGAACGCCTCCATGGCGTGCTTGCTCATTGCGTAGGCACCGAGGTCCGGGCTCGCCAGGATCCCGGAAATGGACCCGATGGTCACGACCCTGCCCTGCTGTGCCAGCAGCAGCGGCAGGAAGGCCTTGGTCATGCGGTACGGTCCCGCCACGTTCACGGCCATCACCAAGTCAAACTCCTCCAGCTTGGTGTCTGCCAGCGAGCCCACCGCGGCAATGCCGGCATTGTTGATCAGGCCGTACAGCCCCCTGCCCCCCTGGGTGACTGCCGCCACGGCCGCTTCGATGTCCTCCGGCTTGGTTACGTCCAGCTGTATGGCCTGGACGTTCTTGATCTGGCCCAGTGCCTTGAGATCGGCCTCCTTGCGCGCCCCGGCATATACGAAGTAGCCATCCGCGGCCAGCCGCTCGGTGATCTTGCGGCCGATCCCGGTGCTGGCACCGGTGACGAGGACGGACTTCTGTGGTGCTGGGGGCGGGGCCTGCGCTGCGACCTGGAGTGCGGCGGACACGAGGAGCAGCGCGCTGACGATTCGCTTCATGACAGTCTCCGGATAAGGCATCGGTGCGGGCGGTCGGGCAGCAATAAACGGCCCGCCAGGGGCCACTCGTCAATCAACCCGTCAGTTGCAGAACCTTCTGGTAGCGCGGCAGTGCGCGCAGAGACTCGAAGTCCGAATCCACCTTAACCCACGACTTCGTCTCGTGGTTGGCGTGCGGCAGCAGCCTCTCCAGCAGGTCGAAGGCGACCTCGTGATCCCCGAGGCGGGCGTGCACACAAGCGGCGTTGTACTGGGTGAGAAGGTCGTCCGGGTCGATGGCGAGCGCACGTGCCAGCCATTCCCGGGCGCGGTCCAATTCACCCAGCCCGATCAGCGCGGTTGCGCCCAGATAGGCCGGGCGTGGATTCTCCGGATGAACCACGAGCTCCGCCTGCGCCCGCTCGATGCACTTGCGGGCGACCCCCGCCCGCTCTTCGAGGCGGCCAATGGACGGATAGATCATGCATAGCATCGCCAGCGACTGATAGTCATCGGGCTTCAGTTCCGCGGCGCGCTCGCACAACTGCGCGGCGCGCTCGAGCTTGTCCTGGGCGAAACAGGTGCGCCCGTAGAAGTAATGGGCCTCGAAGGAATTCGGGTCCAGCGCGATCGCGCGCTCAAACTCGGCCATGGCCTCCTCGGTGCGCTCGGCGAGCGACAGTGCAAGCCCGTAGGAGGCATGCGCCTCCGCGAGTCCGGCCTCGAGCTCGATCGCGCGGGCGCTGGTGGCGAGGATCGCATCGACCGGAACATCGACGTGATAATGCAGGAACAGGAACGAGTCGCAGTCCGCAATGCCCGCGTATGCGCGTGCATACATCGGGTCCAGCTCGACCGCCTTGGCGAACATGCGCCGCGCGAGCTGATAGTAGGACTTCGAGTGCCGGTGCAGAAACTGCCGCCCGCGCAGGTAATAGGTGTACGCCTCCATATTGTCCGTGGGCGCCTGGGCAAGCGACTTCTTCTCGCGGGGCAGCAGCTTGACTTTCAGCTGCTCGACGATCGCGTGGGTGATTTCATCCTGAATCGCGAAGATGTCCGTGAGGTCACGGTCGAACCGGTCGGCCCAGAAATGCCCGCCATCGTCCCCATTGATCAGCTGCGCCGTGACGCGTACCCGGCTGCCGGCCTTGCGTACGCTGCCCTCAAGTACGTACTTCACACCCAGTTCACTGCAGAGGTCGGAAATCTTGACGGCCTTGCCCTTGTAGGTAAACGCGGTATTGCGCGCCACCACGAACAGGCCAGAGATCTTGGAAAGGTCGGTGATGATGTCCTCGGTGATCCCGTCGCTGAAGTACTCCTGCTCAGGGTCCCCGCTCATGTTGTTGAATGGCAGTACGACGACCGAAGGCCGGTCCGTGATGAGCTTGGCGGGGGCGTGCTCGCCGCTGGCGGGCTGGGGCCTTTCGCCGAGCAGGCGCCTGGCGGTCGCGGCAAGCTCCGTCACATGGGGGGCGAGTGGCCCCTTGAAGGCGTCCAGCCAGTGGGTGCCCCCGAGCGCGTACTCCATCGCCCCGACCGGAGCCAGGTCCTCGATGCGAAACGGCACCAGGTGCTTGCCCGCCGAGACTGCGCGTTCGACCTCGCGCCGCACGTGCGGCGAGGCATTGGCGCTGGCTGAGAATATGACCACGCAGACCCGGCAGCCCTTGACCGCCTCGATGATCTCCTGGCCGTACTCGGTACCGGCGGGGATGTCGCGCGGGGCCATCCAGCAACGCACACCCTGAGCCTCAAGCCCGGCGACCACGGCATCTGCCGTCACCCGATCCGCCGAGGAGTAACTCAGGAATACGTCATGAGCCATTGAACCGGTCCGTTCTTCCTTGATTTCGCACGGGGAAAGCCGATGTTACGGTATCGCATGGGAGGTTTGTGGAAAACAGACACCCGGGTGCACCGTCCTTCGTGCCCCCTCCGCGCGACTTAATACTCGCGGAGGCAACTGTCACGGGCGCCAAGCGACGCCACGCCTGACGCCCCTAATCCATGTGGGGTAAGGCGCTCGCGCTGCTCGCAGCTTGCAGGGTAAAGTCCGCAACCGCACAGCGCGCGACAGTAATTCCCGGAAGCCGTGACACGGCCGACCGGCGGGCAAAGGACACGACATGCAAGGTGGACGGACCCTACGGCAGGTTCTCAGCGCAACGGTCACCGCGCTGTGGGTCGCGTTCGCAGGCCAGCCCGCGGCGCGGGCCGAGGTCGACGGGCTGGCGCTCGCCAACGAGGCCGTCGGCACCGACTGGGCCGCCTACGGGCGCACTTACAGCGAGCAGCGCTTCAGCCCGCTCGACCAGATCAACCGCCAGACGGTGGCCAAACTCGGCCTGGCCTGGTCGCTGGAGCTTCCGGAATGGAACGTCTCCAGTGCGCCGGTCGAGGCCGATGGGGTCATCTACATTGCCGTCGGCTTCAGTGTCATCTATGCGGTGGATGCGGTCAGCGGCAAGCTGCTGTGGAGCTACGACCCGAAGATCGACCCGCAGAAGATGCGCATGGCATGGGGTATCCGCGGCCTTGCCTTCTGGAAAGGCAAAGTCATCGCCGGAGTCCAGGACGGTCGCCTCTTCGCCCTGGATGCCAAGAACGGCCAGCTGCTCTGGGACACCCTCACCACGCAGCCGGGCGACAATCGCTACATCACCGGCGCGCCGCGGGTGTTCAACGGCAAGGTGATCGTGGGCCACGGCGGCGCGGACTTCGGCCACGTGCGCGGCTACGTCAGCACCTACGATGTCGACACCGGCAAGCTGCTGTGGCGCTGGTACATCGTCCCCGGTGACCCCGCCAAGGGCTTCGAGAACAAGGCCATGGAGATGGCCGCTAAGACCTGGACCGGGGAGTGGTGGAAATTCGGCGGTGGCGGTACGGCCTGGAACGCCCTGACCTATGACCCCGAGTTGAACCGCGTCTATATCGGCACCGGCAACGGCGGTCCCTGGAACAGGAAGCTGCGCAGCCCTGGCGGCGGCGACAACCTGTTTCTCTGCTCGGTGGTCGCACTCGATGCCGACACCGGCGAGTACCTGTGGCACTACCAGACCACCCCGGGTGAGAGCTGGGATTTCACCTCGACGATGGACATCGTGATGGCGACGATCCCCATCGACGGCAAGCCTCGCAAGGTGCTGCTGCACGCCCCGAAGAACGGCTTCTTCTACGTCCTCGACCGCGAGACCGGCAAACTGATCTCCGCAGAGAAGCTCGGCAAGGTCACCTGGGCCAAGGGCATCGACATGGCCACTGGCCGCCCCATCGAGGTATCCGGCGTGCGCTACGAGGACGGCGAGGCGCTGATGTGGCCGGGCTCCGGTGGCGTGCACAACTGGCAGCCGATGTCCTTCAGTCCAGACACCGGCCTCACCTACGTCCCCGCGCACGAGATGCCCGGCTACTACAACGACAAGGGCTTCGATCCGAAGACCTACGACATGGACCGCGACGGCCCGATGGGCCTGAATGGCTTTCACGAGGACATCCCCAAGAGCGCCGGCAGCAGCTCCCTGATCGCCTGGGATCCGGCGACTCAGAAGAAGGCCTGGGAGGTTGCGCTGCCGGGGGCAACCAACGGCGGGGTGATGAGCACTCACGGCGGCCTGGTATTCCAGGGCCAGTCCGACGGCAGGTTCGTGGCCCGCGACGACCGGACCGGCGCGGTGTTGTGGAGCGCCGACCTGGGCGTCGGTACCCAGGCACCGCCGATCACCTACATGGTCGCAGGCCGCCAGTACGTGTCCATCCTCGCCGGCTGGGCCGGCGGACAGATGCTGCTCGGTTCCCTGAGTGCCCAGCATGGCTGGGTCGGGCGTGACCATCCGCGACGCCTGTTGACTTACGTGCTGGACGGCAGCGCCAAGCTGCCGCCCTCCCCGCCGCCCTCGCAGCCCGTCCCCGTGGATGACCCCGCGTTCAAGGTCGATCCGGCGCTGTCGCTCAAGGGCCGCGGGCTGTACGACAAATGCCTCATCTGCCACGGCACCGGCGTGGTCGCCGGCGGGTTTGCGCCGGACCTGCGCGCCTCGGGCGTGCCGCTGAGCGCCACCGCATTTGCCGCGGTGATGGCCGGCGGGCTCGCCAGCCACGGCATGCCGCCGTTTCCGGAGCTGACCGCGCAGGACCAGACTGCGCTGCGCCACTACATCCGCGACCGCGCGCGCTACAAGCCGAGTTTCACCGATCAGATCGGCGCCGCGTGGCACTACCTGATGCTGATGATCAAGATGAAGCTCAAAGCCTGGGGCTGGATCTAGTTGCACCCCTGACGGACCACCAGGCTGACTTGGCAGGGGCCGGTAACATGCGGTAGAGGCCCTACGCGGCGCAGCGCAACTCAATAGTGCGGGGGCCGCTCATCCTCCGGATTGCGCTCCTCGCCACCCTGGCCGGCGCTAGCGCGCTCGGCGACTTCCCTAATCCGTGCGCTCAACGCCTGGATCTCCTGCTGCTGCCGGAACACCACGTCGCTGAGCTCGGAGTTGGCGCGTTCCAGGAATGCAAGCTTCAGGTGGATCTGCTCAAGTGTCTGTTCGTCCATACCGCAGATCTTCCCCTGACTTACCGGACCCGTCCAGAAAGTGGGGCCGTACCTAAATCTGCCCCCGCACGGTCGATGGCGCCCGCCTCTGCGGCCCGAATCCGGGCCTTTGGTCACGCTCACGTCAGAGTCGCCCTATCTCTGGACACGCGCTCCGGCAGCGGGCGTAAACTCCCCGAAACCGCCCCTTACGGGTACCCCGCGTCCGACACGGAGAACAATAAATGGCCAGGTCCGGTATTGCGCAACTCTCGTCCATGGCTGTTCTCTTGGCCTGCGCATTCGCGCTGGTCCGTCAACCCGCCTTGGCGGATGTCACCGTCCAGGAACAGACCACCTTTGATCTGAGCCTGATCAAGGCTCACGGCACCAGCACGGAACTGACCAGCGGCGACAAGCAACGCCGTGACAGCGATATGCATTGCGACGGGATAATGTCTTTCTTCTGTCGCAACCTGGGATCTGGTGAGATCACGCGGCTAGATAAAGACCTCACCTGGACGCTGCATCCTAAGGACAAGAATTACACTGAGACTCACTTCCCGACGCCTGCGGAACGCCAGGCGGCCGAGGAAAAGATGCGTGCCGTGTTGGAAAAGATGAAGCAGTGCCCGGCACCGCAGGGTTCCAACGCACCGGACACTTCCAAGTGCCAGATGTCGCCGCCGAAAATCGAGGCACATCAAACTGATAAGCATCTGACCATTGCCGGCCATGATGCCCGCCTTAGCCAACTCACCCTCACCGAGAGCTGCCATACGCCGGATAACTCGGACACCTGCGACTTCGTCATCAGCATGGACTCCTGGCTGACCCAGGACGACATTCCCGGCATTGCCGACCGCAAGGCCTTTGTCCAGGCCCACCTGCAGAAGCTGGGGCTCACTGACTCGAACGGCGCGACGCAGAAGATGCTGCAGCAGTTCCTCGCTCAGTATAAGGACAGCCTCAAGGATCTGTCCGCAAAGGCGGGGGAGTTCAAGGGCTACCCCCTTAAGACCTCGATTCGCATCCTCTATGGTGGCGCGCAGTGCGCGGCCGCCAAGAATGCAGGCGCCTCGGGCGCCGGCGGCGGCACGGTGGCTGATGCGAGTACCGCTGCGGGTCAGGCCGCGGCCAGCTCCACCGCGGGCGAGGCGCAGTCAGCAGCCGCACAGGCAGCGTCGAACGCTGCCGGCAACAGCACCGCCGCGCGCATCTTCGGGTCTGCGGCGGGCGCCTTCACGAACAAGCTCGCCAGCGGTCTCTTCGCGAAGAAGGCCGCTAGCACGCCCGCGGCGACACCCGCGGCCGAAACCCCGCCGAACATGGTTCAGTTCGCGATGATTACCATCGAGATCACCTCAATCACCGCGACCCCGATACCGGCCGACCAGTTCGAGATTCCGGCGGGCTGGAAGCTCGTCACGCCCAAGGCGAGGTCAGAAAAGGAATTCAGCTGCCCGACCACCTGAGCAGGCGCCAGAAATATCACGCGCGCCTGTAGCCAATGGGAGGCGCAGCCGCATCAAACGGCCTTGCGCACGGCCTGCGTGTCCTCGTCCTCCCCCAGGAAGCCGCCGCTCTGGTGTGCCCACAGGCGGGCATATAGCCCTTGCGCGGCCAATAGGTGCTCGTGCGTACCCTGTTCGACGATCGCACCCTGGTCCAGGACGATGAGCCGGTCCATGGCGGCGATCGTCGACAGGCGGTGGGCGATGGCTACTACCGTCTTGCCGCGCATCAGCGCGGCCAGGGTTTCCTGGATGGCTGCCTCGACCTCCGAATCAAGTGCACTGGTGGCCTCGTCCAGCAGCAGGATGGGCGCATCCTTGAGCATCACCCGGGCCAGGGCCACGCGCTGCCGCTGGCCGCCGGAGAGCTTCACGCCACGCTCCCCCACCATGGAATCGTAGCCGCGGCCGCCGCGCCCGTCGCTCAGGGTCTCGATGAATTCCTCGGCGCGCGCCCGCCGCCCGGCAGCGCGCATGTCCGCCTCCCCGGCCTGCGGGCGGCCGTAGAGGATGTTGTCGCGCACGGTGCGGTGCAGGAGCGAGGTGTCCTGCGTCACCATGCCAATCTGCTCGCGGACGCTTTCCTGCGTTACGGACGCGATATCCTGGCCATCGATCAGAATCCGCCCGCTCTCCACCGGGTAGAAGCGCAGCAGCAGATTCACCAGAGTGGACTTGCCGGCTCCGGACCTACCCACCAGGCCGATCTTCTCGCCCGGGCGGATGGTGAGCGAAAGATCGTTGATGACCCGGTTGCCCGAGCCGTAGTGGAATCCCACGTGTTCAAAGCGGATCTCGCCACGCGTGACCCGCAACGGGACCGCCTGCGCTGCATCCACCACCCCGATGGGCCGCGTCACCGTATTGATCCCGTCCTGCACGGTGCCAATGTTCTCGAACAGACCGGCAAGCTCCCACATGATCCAGTGCGAGATGCCGTTCAGGCGCAGGGCCATGGCGGAGGCGGCGGCCACGGCGCCCAGCCCAATGTGCCCACGGAGCCACAGGCCGATCGCGATCGCAGCCGTTGCACCGATGAGCAGCACGTTGAGGCAGTGATTGAGGATCTCGAAGGCGCTCACGTAGCGCGTCTGGCGGCGCGCCGTGACCATGAAGTCCTCCATCGCCGTCCGGGCGTAGGCGGCCTCGCGGCTCGCGTGCGCGAACAGCTTGATCGTCGATATGTTCGTGTAGGCATCGGTGATGCGCCCGGTCATGAGCGAGCGGGCATCCGCCTGCGCGGCAGCCACGCGGCCCAGGCGCGGCACGAAATAGGCGAGCGCCACACCATAGAGCAGCATCCAGCCGATGAACGGCGCCAGCAGCCAGGTGTCGAAGCTGGCCACGACCGCCGAGACGGTGATCAGGTACACGAACACGTAGACCAGTATGTCGGCGATCGTGACCCAGGTGTCACGTACGGCTAACGCCGTCTGCATCACCTTGGCCGCAATGCGCCCGGCGAACTCGTCGTGGAAGAAGCTCATGCTCTGGTTGAGCATGTGTTTATGGAAGATCCAGCGCAGCCGCATCGGAAACACCGGCTGGATCGACTGGTACTTGATCCAGGCTGCGAGCGCGATCAGCACGGGACTCAGTGCCAGAATCACGCCGAGGATCCACAGGTGCGTACTCTGCTCGGCCAGGAAGTGCTGCGGGGTCGACTGCCCCATCCAGTCGATGAGCTTGCCGAGCATGGAGAACAGCAGCGCTTCGAAGGCACCGATCAGACCGGTCAGCACGGTCATCGCCAAAATATGTCCGCGCAGGCCCTCCCCGCACTGCCAGAGAAAGGGCAGCAGCTGCCGAGAAAACTCCCGCCGGATGGTAGCCGGATAGGGGTCGATCCGATTCTCAAACCACCTCAGCAATCGCACGCACTCCAATCGCATTTTTTGCGCTAAATCCCATGATAACCCGGCGAAACGCGCCCGTGGCCGCCGGCAATGGCACCGCCTAGCGTGCCGCGGACGCCGGGTGCTGTCCGCATGCCGGCAGCCGCCGGCAGCGCCCGGCGCCGCGGCCGAGCTGGCGTGGTAATTTAAAGTCCAATAAGAACTAGATAGCTACGCGCCAGCGCAGCGCGCCCGCTACAGCACAATCACGGTCCGGCCGACTGTCTTGCTGGCGGCCATCGCTTCACACGCCGCGGGAATTTCCGGGAACTGCATCACCTTGCCAATGACCGGCCGCACTTTTCTGGCCAGTATCAGCTCCACGATCTTCCGGTTGATCTGTGTACCCAGGCTCTGCGGCGGGAAGTTCCAGCCCATGCCCTGCTTGAGCATCGCACCCATGGGCTCGCTCACATAGGCCAGCAGAACGCCGCATAGCTTGATGTTCGCAAGGCACACCTGCCGTGGCACGATGAACTTCTCGTCGGCTACCTTCTTGTTCGAGGAGAAGCCCATCATCAGAAACCGGCCGTTGTAGGCGGTGGCGCGCAGCGACTTCTCCAGCAGCGCTTCACCGACATTGTCGAACACCACATCCACGCCCTTGCGCCCGGTCTTTTCCAGGACAATCGGCACGAAATCCTCGGTGCGGTAGTTGACCGCAACTTCCGCGCCCAGTTCGCGGCACAGGGCCAGCTTGTCGTCCGATCCGGCAGTGGCGAATACCCGGGCACCGGCGTGCACCGCGAGCTGGATGGCAGCCGAACCGGAGCCCCCGGCAGCGGCATGAATCAGCACGGTCTCACCCGCCTGCAGCTGCGCACGATCGAACAGTCCCAACCAGGCAAGATGGAACGGGAACAGCAGCGCCGCCGCATCGGGCAGGGGGATCGACTCCGGCATCTCGAACGCCGAGGCCGCTGGACAGATGACGTATTGCGCAAAACCGCCGTGCGCGTGACGCGTAATGGCCACCACGCGCCGAGCCCTCCAGGCCTCGGCGCCCTCGCCGCACGCATCGACGATACCCATCGTCTCCATGCCCGGGCTATATGGCAGCGTCGGCTCCGCCATCATGTTGCCGCCGCGGATGCGTTCCAGGTCATTCAGGTTGATGGGAATGGCCTGGACTTGGACGCGGATCTCCCCGGGGCCCGGCTCGGGAATGGGGACCGTATCCAGGTGCAGCGCAACGCGCGGCTCCCCGTAGGCGTGGGTCCGCCAGGCCTGCATCGTTCGTGCCTCTGTCATGGTGTTCCTTGTCCTGCGATGTGCCTCACTCGGGCGGCAGGTCGAAGCGCTCGATATAGGGCCGGAAATCGCGGCGCACGACTTCCGGCCTGATGCCGTATTCCTCGGGCGAATAGCGGTGGATGCCGTGCTTTCCCTGGGGATTGTCGGCGATGAACCATTTCATTTTCGCTGCCGCCTCGGCGGTCATCGGCAGGTCGAAGGCGTCGTAGATCTTCTCCACGACCGCAAACTGGTCGCGGATGAATTCCGAGAATTTCATGTCGTAGAACACCGCCTGCGGGTACGCGCCGGCCGAGCGCACCGCGATGGCGTGCTCGAGCGCACGCTTCAGGCGCGGGTTCCAGTCCTCGGCCACCTCGAACCTGTCCACCTGATCGCTGCCCATGGAGCGCACGAGTGCCGTCAGGCTGGCGTACGAGGTGAGTGACTTCACCGGATCGCGGTGCGTAAAGACAATGCGTGCATCCGGGTAGGTCCGCAACAGATGCTCCAGTCCCCACATGTGCGCACCGGTCTTGAGCACCCAGCGGTCCCCCGCGTGACCAGATTGTAGGTGCTGCAGCTGCCGGTGATGGAAGTCGTATACGTGCGCCCAGTCGCCCGCGCGGTCGACCCAGTCCTGATACTCCGTGACCCGGAACTGATTGTGAAACAGGGGAGTGCACATTGCGTCCGCCATCATGACAACGCATTCCTGGGACAGCTGCGCGCCCATCGGGTGCATGGCCTTGAACTTCTCGCGGCGTTCGTCCATCGGCGGAAAACCCGCTTCGCATTGGGCGATGCGCGGATCGGTCAGGAACGTGGCGGTCTTGGGCGGCGGCGAGGGAAACGTGACCTCCCAGGTCAGGGGTGCCCGGTTGGCGGGGTCCTGGGCGAGGATGTCATGGAGTATGGTCGAGCCGGTGCGCCCAAGGCCGATGATGAAGACCGGCTTGACGATCTTCTGCTGGACGATATCAGGATAGAGCTTGCGGTCATTGACATAGGACAGGCGGTTGACGATATGCGCCAGCGCCCGCTCACGGGCGATGTACTGGCCCACCGGGTTCAGCCGGGCGTCGCGCTCCAGAGAGCTCACGAAAAGGCCCAGCGGCTCCAGGAACGGGCCGGGCCCGAAGTCCTCCAGACCCCCGCTACGCGTGCGCGCTTCCGCGATCAGTGATTCAACGGTGAACATCAGCTTGGGTTCATTCACAAGGTTGCCTCATCACGGGGTGTCAGTTGCTGCATCTGCAGGGGTGTGCGCCACAGGCGCAGGCAGCGCGGCTTTGCCGGCGCTCACACCGGGTCCGACGGGCGGGCACGCATCTCTTCGGCAACCTGCCGCAGCGCACGTTCGAAGGCCTCGACCGGCTGTCCACCCTGGACGAGATAGCGGTCATTCAGGATCACCGCCGGCACGGCGTGGATCCCCTGGTTCAGGTACCACTGCTCGCGCGCCCGCACCTCGTGCGCATACTCGTTGGAGTCCAGAATCTGGCGGGCACGGGCAGGATCCAGTCCGGCCTGCGCGGCCACCTCTTCCAGTACCCGGTGGTCGCTCGGGTCAAGTCCGGCGGAGAAATAGGCGGTGAACAGAGCCTCCTTCAGCGCCTTCTGCTTGCCGGTCGCTGCTGCCCAGTGCAGCAGACGGTGTGCGTCGAAGGTGTTGTAGATCCGGGACCGCTTGGCGAAGCGGAACTCAAAACCCAGCTCCGCACCGCGGGCACGGATCGACTCCTGGGTCTGGGCCAGCTGGGCGCTGCTCGAGCCATACTTGCGCGCAATGTGCTCCGCGATGTCCTCGCCTGCGGCACTCATTTGCGGGTTCAGCTCGAACGGCTGGAAATGGATGTCCGCCTCAACCTTCCCGGCAAGATGCGAGAGGGCCGCCTCGAGGGACTTGAGGCCGATGACGCACCACGGGCAGGAAACATCGGAAACGAAGTCTATCTTGATCGAATTACTCATGCTGCACCGCGCGGACAACCGGCCTCACGCCGGTATCCTGGCTTTTACAGACGGCCCCTCGCTGTGGATTATGCGCCCGCGCCGGGTGGCTCGTGCGACACTCGAGTGTGAGCAACCTGGAGTCGAGGTCCCAGAGGTTTCTGGTCCCACATGACGCAACGCCTGAGCATCAAGCACCTGCAGGTACTGGTCGCCTTCCGCCGCTCCGGGAGCCTGGCGAGAATCGCGGAGCTTCTCAAGCTCACCCCCTCGGCGGTCTCGCGCCGCATCGAGGAGGCCGAGGCCAGGCTCGGCATTGCGCTTTTTTCCAGGACCGGCAACCGCATCCGTCTGACGCCGGCAGGCGAGTACGTCGTCAGGACCGCAGAACGCATACTCGCTGACCTGGAGCGCGCCGAAAGCGTCGCCGCGCGCATGGGCGGCAATGTCCGTGACGTCGTGCGTATTGGGATGGCCACTTACCGGAATTTTGGCTGGGTACCCCAGTTCGCGGCGTTTCTTCGCAAGTCCGGCTCCGACCTCGGCATCGAACTGGCTGCAGGCACCGAGGCTGCCGACACCGCAGCGCTCAAGGGACAGGTCGTCGACGTGTTCATCACCCCGCATGACGATGCCGCGCAGACCCACAGGACTGAGCTGTTCGCCGACGAGCTCGTGGCCTTGGTGGCACCCTCTCACCGACTTGCCAGCCGACACTCGATCACCCCGGCCGACGTCGAGTCGGAGATTTTCTACACCTACAGCCTCTCGGTGCAACCGGGTTTCGAGTATCTGGAATTCCTGCAGCCTGCCCGCGTCGACCCGGTACGCTACGTGATCGTGCCGAGCCCGGAGACGGCAGCCGCCGCCGTGCGTGGCGGACAGGGCATAACAATCCTCAGCCGCTGGTCGGTGCGCGCGGAACTTGAGGATAAGCGGCTCATCGCGCTTGCGCTCGGAGAGCGCGGCGTGAAAATCCACTGGGGTGCGCTGGTCCGTGCGGGTGACGACAAACGCTCAGCGGCACGCGACGTAGCCGAGCAGCTGCGCGCATTCTTTGCGACGCCCCGGACGCCGCGGCGCGCACGAGCGTAGACCTGCGCTAGCGTGCGAAATCTTCAAGGTGTGGATGAGAATTTGGCGATTGCCTGGTCATGGAGTGCGGCATAGTCTCAACCGCGTGACAGTCATCGCGAATATCCGCCTGCCGGCAGTCGCGGGCACAACTCGGTGAGCGAGCTCCTTCAGACCCCCGGGGCCCGGACTGAAGGCCGGCGCAGGACGCGCGCCGCAGCGCGCGAGGCTGAAACACGCCAGCCGGACTACCGCCACCTGACCAATCCGTTCACTCCGCAGCCCATCTTCAGCGATGACCAGATCGCGGACATGCACAACACCGCTTTGCGGGTACTCGAGGAACTCGGGATTCTCGTACTGCTGCCGGAGGCGCGTGAACTCTTCAGGCGCGGCGGCGCCCGGGTGGATGAAACCACCCAGATGGTGCGCTTAGGCCGCGACATCGTGGCGCACGCCCTGGCGAAATCACCCCGAGAGATCGTTGCGAGGGGCGGATCGCGCGACCGGGATGTGCAGCTGCGGCTGGGTGCGCTTAACTTCACCCCCGGGGCCGGCGCCCCCAATGTCACTGACATCGACCGCGGGCGCAGGCCCGGAACGCTTGCGGACCTGGAGGATCTGATCAGGCTGGCGCAGGGCTTCGACGTGATCCATATGCAGGGACCGCACGTGGAGCCCCAGGACGTCGAGCACAGATTCCGCCACTACGCCATGAACCGGGCACAGCTCACCCTGTCGGACAAGGTGCCCTTCATCTATGCCCGTGGCTCGCCGCAAGTACTCGACGGGTTCGAGATGATCCGCCTGGCACGTGGGCTGACGCACGAGCAGTTCCGTGCGGAGGTCCACTGCTACACCGTCATCAACACCAACTCGCCCAGGCAGCTGGATATTCCCATGGCTCAGGGAATCATCGACTTCGCCCGGTGGGGTCAGGCCTCCATCATCACCCCGTTCTGTCTCGCCGGGGCGATGGCGCCGATCACGGTCGCCGGGGCGCTGACGCTGCAGCATGCCGAGGCGCTCGCCGGCATCACCCTGGCGCAGCTCGCGAACCCTGGGGCGCCGGTGGTCTACGGCAGCTTCTCATCCAACGTCGACATGAAGTCCGGGGCGCCCGCATTCGGCACGCCGGAGCACGTCAAGGCGACGCTCGGCGCCGGACAGCTCGCACGCTTTCTCGGTCTGCCGTGGCGCTCGGGAGGAGGGAGTGCCGCCAACACCTCCGATGCCCAGGCGGCCAGCGAAACCCAGTTCGGACTGTGGGGCGCGGTACTTGCCGGGTCGACGGTCCTGATCCATTCGGCCGGCTGGCTGGAGGGCGGACTGTGCGATTCGTTTGAGAAATTCGTGACGGACGTGGAGACCCTGCAAACCATCGCCGAACTGTGCGTCCAGACCCCCGGCGACACGGACGCCATCGGCTTCGACGCCATCGCCGAGGTGCCACCGGGCGGGCACTTCTTCGCCGCGCAACACACGATGGCCCGCTACCGTACCGCCTTCTACGCGCCGCTGGTGGCGGACTGGTCGAACTTCGGCGCCTGGAGCGACGCCGGTGCGAAGACGGCGACGCAGCGCGCCCGCGACGTCTGGAAGCGCATGGTCGCCGCCTTCCAGGCACCGGCAGGGACTGCGGCGATCGCCGAGGTACTTGATTCCTATATCGCCGGCCGCACAGCGAACGGCGGCGCTCCGCCGGAGTCGTAACCCCCCGCCACCGAGGGCTTCTGCACGATGGCACGCATGACCCTGCCACAGGTCTACGAGTTGAGCCTCGCTGCCCTGCTCGGCAGCGGCGCCAGCGCGCAACAGGCGGCTCCCGTGGCCGACTCGATCCGCGAGGCCGAGGCGCAGGGCATCCGCAACGTCGGGCTGGCTTACCTGCCGGTGTACTGCGAGCACCTGCTCTGCGGCAAGGTTAACGGACGTGCGCAACCTCTGCTCCTCGACAGCGCACCGGCCGTGCTGCGCGTGGACGCAGGACAGGGCTTCTGTCACCCGGCCTTTCTGCTCGCACTGCCACGCTTTGCGGCATTGGCAGAGCACAACGGCGTGGCAGCCCTGGCCATCACGCGTTCCTATTCCGCAGGCGTCGTGGGCTGGTTCGTAGAGAAGCTCGCCGCTCGCGGCCTGGTCGCGATGGCCTTCGCCAACACCTCCCCATGCATCGCCCCGTGGGGGGGCAACAAGCCGCTGTTCGGGACCAACCCATTGGCATTTGCAGCTCCGACTGCAGATGCCCCGATCGTGGTCGACATGGCCGCCAGCGCCACGGCGCGTGTCAACATCGCCACCGCCGCGGCCCGCGGTGAGCCGGTGCCGGCATCCTGGCTGGTCGATGCCCAGGGAGTCCCCACGACGGATCCCCAGGCACTTGATGCCGGCGGCACGATGAGTCCCCTGGGAGGTGCCAAGGGATACGGCCTCGCGCTGATGATCGAAATTCTCTCAGCCGGCCTCACCGGCGCCAACTGGTCGTATGCTGCATCCTCGTTCGGCACCAACGAGGGAGGGCCGCCGGGGGTCGGCCAGCTGTTTATCGCCCTGGCCCCGGCCCTGACCGGAGGTGGGCAGATGCAAGAACGGCTGGCCGACCTGACGACGAGAATCGCCGCCCAGGGCGCGCGACTGCCCGGGGAGCGGCGGCACGATGCCCGCCGACATGCCCTGCGCGATGGCGTCGAGGTGCCGGGAGACCTTATCGCAACCCTGACTGCCTTCGCGCAACGGCCCCAGCCCGCCTGATCCCCAAGCAGAATTCGGCATGCCGCCCGCGACGGCATGCCGGTAACAGGACACCGTATATGATGTACGGCGTCCACCCGCCCTCTGCACAAAGACTCGAAGCCGTGAATCCGATTCTCGCAACCTGGCCGCTGCTGCTTGGCATGGGCATCCTCATGCTCGGGGCGGGCCTGCAGAGCACGCTGCTGGGTGTGCGCGCCACGATCGA
This sequence comes from uncultured Pseudomonadota bacterium, assembly GCA_963741745.1. Taxonomy (GTDB): domain Bacteria; phylum Pseudomonadota; class Gammaproteobacteria; order Steroidobacterales; family Steroidobacteraceae; genus 13-2-20CM-66-19. The sequence goes on from CAVUJF010000001.1 coordinate 390,067, forward strand.
GGCGTTCCCCACCGCCGTGACCGGCATCATCATGTCGTGCTACTACGTGGGGTACCTGCTCGGCACGAGGCTTGCCCCGATGTTGCTGGCCCGGGTCGGGCCGGTACGCGTGTTCGCCACGCTCGCCGCCCTCGCCTCGGTGGCCGTTCTCGCACATGGTGCCTGGGTACATCCGGCCCCCTGGGCGCTGATGCGCTTCCTGTCCGGTATCTGCTTCGCGGGCATATACGTGGTGGCGGAAAGCTGGCTGAACCACCGGGCCTCGAGCACCAACCGCGGGCAGTTGCTCGCCATCTACATGCTGGTGCTGTACGTGGGACTGGGGAGCGCCCAGTTCCTGCTGGTGATCTCCGGGCCGCAGTCGACCGAAGCCTTCATGCTGGTCTCCGCCCTGATATCGACGGCCATGGTGCCGATCGTCGCCTCGGCGCAAGAGGCCACCCGACCCGTCGCGCCGCAACGCGTGCGCTTCCGTGATCTTTACCGCAATTCTCCGCTCGGAGTGGTGGCGGTGGCCTTCTCCGGAATGATCTCGTCGATCATCTTCTCCATGGGTCCGGTGTATGCGCGGCTGGCGGGTTTCGGCACCAGGGGCGTCGCCGCGTTCATGGCGGTCAGCATCTTCGCTGCGGTGCTCACGCAGTATCCGGTCGGCCGACTCTCCGATCGCATGGATCGACGCACTGTGATCGCGTCCGTGTGCCTGCTGGCCACCCTCGTGGCTGCGACCATCGAGCTGCTCACCCCGCTGCCGCGTGCCCCGTTCCTGCTGCTGGCGGCGCTGTTCTCCGGGGCGGCGTTAACTCTGTATTCGCTCTCGGTTTCACACGTCAACGACAAGCTCGACCCCTCGCAGATGGTGGCCGCAAGCAGCGCGTTGCTGCTGATCAACGGCACGGCAGCCGCCTTCGGCCCGCTTATCACCGGGGCAATCATGGGCGCCTACGGCGCCCGCGCCTACTTTGCGATCCTCGGTACCCTCACCGGGGCTCTCACGCTCTTTGACCTGTGGCGCAAGCTGCGGCGCGGCCCGGTGCCGAAAAGCCAGAAGGGCCCGTTCATCAACACCCGCGAACTGGCGACCTCCGCCGGCCTCGGGCCGGCCGCCGAGCCGCGCATGGCACGCGGCGCAGGGACGAACGGCAGCTGAGGGCGGTGCAGCCGGCAGCAACAGGCTGCAGTTCAGGCCCACGTAGTTACTGACGTTGCCAGACTGTCGCGTCAGTGGCGTTTGGGCCGCACCCTACCTCCGGGAGCATCCACCGGCCCCCCGATCGGGTCATATTCCGCCAGACCCGCCCCCGGGGACCTTTGCCAGCGCTGGCCGAATGCGGACAATGCACCATGTCTCTGATCACGCTTCTCAATGCCCAGGTTGCCTTCGGCGAGCGACCGCTCCTTGATCAAGCCCAGCTCACCGTTCAGGCGGGCGAGCGGCTCGGGTTGATCGGCCGCAACGGCACGGGAAAGTCGACCCTACTGAATGTGCTGGCCGGAAAGACCCCGCTTGATGATGGGGAACTGCAGCGTCGCGAGGGTTTGCGACTGGTGCTTGTCGAGCAGGAGCCGCAACTGCCCGAGGCGGCATCCCTTCAGGCCAGCCTGTTGCTGCGTGCGCACACATCCGCAAGCTGGGGCAATGCTGCGGCAGCCGACGAGCGCGAGCAATGGCGCATGGAGTCACGCCTTGAGGAATTCCTGCACCGATTCGGCCTTGCGGGCATCACTTCACCGACCAGCTGTTCCGGGGGAGAGCGCAAGCGTGCGGCGCTGGCCCTGGCGCTGGCGCTGCAACCGGATCTGTTGCTGCTTGACGAACCCACCAATCATCTCGATATCGATGCCATCGAGCGCCTCGAAGAACTGTTGCTCAAGGTGCCGGCGGCCATCGTCATCACCCACGATCGCGCCTTCCTCGATCGCGTCACCACCCGCATCATTGAACTGGATCGCGGCGTTCTGCGTTCCTACCCGGGCAGCTTCGCTGCCTATGAACAGCGCAAGGGGGAGGAACTGGCCGCGGAGGAAATCGCGCGGCGCCGCTTCGAGAAGTTCTGGCAGCAGGAAGAAGTGTGGATTCGCAAGGGTGTCGAGGCGCGCCGAACGCGCAATGAAGGGCGTGTGCGCCGCCTTGAGCAATTGCGGATCGAACGCTCTACGCGGCGGGACCGCATCGGCAACATTCGCCTCACCCTGGAGGCCGGTGAACGCTCCGGAGATCTGGTGGTCGAGTTCGAGCGCGTAAGCAAGCGCTTCGGAGACCAGCCTCTCATCTCCAACCTCTCCATGCGCATCATGCGTGGCGATCGCATCGGCCTCGTAGGTCCCAACGGCGCCGGAAAATCGACCCTGATCCGTCTCATCCTCGGCGAACTGGCGCCCGACACAGGCACGGTGCGCCTCGGAACCCGCCTCAACATCGCCTACTTTGATCAGCTACGGGCCCAGCTGGATCCCGGCGCCACGCTTGCGGAAGCCATCAGCCCGGGGTCCGACTGGGTCCACATCGGCACCGAACGCAAGCATATTGTGAGCTATCTGGGCGAGTTCCTGTTCTCTGCCCAGCGCGCTATGTCCCCGATCAGCATGCTCTCCGGCGGCGAGCGCAACCGTCTCCTGCTCGCGCGGCTGTTCGCGCAGCCCGCCAATCTTGTGGTCTTGGACGAGCCGACCAACGATCTCGACATCGAATCCCTTGAGCTATTGGAAGAGCGGCTGCAGGACTACCGGGGAACACTCTTGCTGGTGAGCCACGACCGACGCTTTCTGGACAACGTCGTCACCCAGACCCTCGCCGCCGAGGGTGATGGAACCTGGCGCGAATACCCGGGAGGCTACAGCGACTACCTGCAGCAGCGGCGTCCACCGGAGGCCCGCACCGCGGGCGGGAGCGCCATACGAACCCCCTCCCCCACACGCGTCGCCGCGGCAGCGCACGTCCGGGCGCGGACGCGCCTGAGCTATAAGGAGGAGCGTGAGCTGGCGGCGCTGCCCGAGCAGATCATGTCTCTCGAACATGAGCAGACGACCCTCACTGCACGGATGAGCGAACCGGACTATCACCGGCTCGGGGCGGAGCGGCTGCGCGCCGATCGGCAGCGCCTTGCGGAGCTCGAAGAGCTGCTGCTGGAGAAGTTCGCGCGCTGGGAGGTGCTTGAGGAACAGCGTGCCAGGCTCGCCTGAGAGCGCAACCCCTGTGCGAGCTGGGCGAGAGCAGCGAGATATCATCAGGAGGAAACGTGAAGAAGTCGCAGGCGAGTCAGGGGCAATCGGCAGCGAAGCACATCTCCAGGAGGATCGTCGAGCTCGGGGACTGGCGTGGCGAGACCCTCAAGAGGATGCGCGCGCTCATTAGACAAGCCGATCCGGAGGTCACCGAGGAGTGGAAGTGGATGGGAACCCCGGTCTGGTCGCACGAGGGCATCATCTGCACCGGCGAATCCTACAAGAGCCTCGTCAAGCTCACCTTCGCCAAGGGAGCGTCCCTGAAGGATCCGGGCCGTCTGTTCAACGCGAGCCTTGAGGGCAGTACACGCCGCGCCATCGACATCCGCGAGGGCGAGGAAATTGCCGCGTCTGCGTTCAAATCGCTGGTTCGTGAGGCGGTTGCCCTGAATCGTTCTCGCCGGTCCAAGCCGAAGAAGCCAAGGACCAGAGACGCATAGCCTGCCCGGCCCGCGTGGGGACGCTTTGATACTGGCTACAGCGCGTTTTGCGCACTGCTACACTGCCCGCGATTCGAACATCTGGTGAGGAGCCCTATGGATCGCCGTTTACCGCGCAATGCCGCCACAACCGCATCACTCGTTGCCGGCGCGTTGCTGTCAATACTGCTGGTGACTGCAGCGGCGGCGGCCGAGGTGACGCCCATGACGCCGGACGTGGTCGCAAGTTACAGCGAGACTCGGCCGCAGGCTGACTACGTCAAGCGCGTGGTCATGGTGCCGATGCGCGATGGCGTGAAGCTCTACACGGTCATCGTCATGAAGAAGGGCACGAGCAACGGACCCATCCTCCTCTCACGCACGCCGTACGACGCCAAGGACACAACGGCGCGCACCAAGAGCCAGTTGATCACGGAGATCCTGCCGGCCATGGATGCCGAGTTTGTCGAGGACAACTACATCCGCGTTTATCAAGACATCCGCGGGCTGCACAATTCCGAAGGCCAGTTCGTCATGACCCGGCCCATCAGAGGCCCCCTGAACGACACCGGCATCGACGAATCAACCGATGCCTACGACACGATCGACTGGCTGGTGAAGAATGTCCCGGAAAGCAACGGCAAGGTCGGGGTTGTGGGTAGCAGCTACCTCGGCTTCACCACGCTCATGGCGGAGATCGATCCGCATCCGGCCCTCAAAGCCGCCGCACCGCAGAGTCCCATGGTGGACACCTGGATCGGCGATGACGATTTCCACAACGGCGCCTTCCGCAATCCCACGCTGGACTACGTAGTCGAGCAGAGCACCGGTAAGGCTGAGGGCGGACGACTGGCCGTGGGTGCTGGCGATGACTACACGCGCTACCTCGAGGCCGGCTCGACCGGCGATTATGCCCACCGATGGGGCATCGACGAGTATCCCTTCGTGCAGAAGCTGATGCGCAATCCGGCCTATACGGAATTCTGGTCACTGCAGGCGGTCGATAAGTGGATGGCCGCGCGGCCACTGCGCGTGCCGACGATGCTGATGGTCGGCCAATGGGACCAAGAAGACTCCTACGGAGCGCCGGCCGTGTACAAGGCGCTGATCCCCAAGGACAAGAACGGCGACCTGGTATCTCTGGTCATCGGGCCGTGGCGTCATTCCGGGGTCAATCACTACGGCTACGATCTCGGGGCGCTCACGTTTACCGGCGATACCTCTGCGGAATTCCGCGTGAAGTATCTGAAGCCCTTCTTCGATCATTATCTCAAGGGTGCCCCGAACCCCCATACCCCGCGCGTTCTCACCTATGCCACCGGCGTTAACCGCTGGGAAGAGTCTCCCAGGTGGCCCATGGGGACCATGAAGCCACTGTTCCTGGGCGAGGGCCATACGGCGAGCTTCACTGCGCCCACCGCCAGTGGGCACGATGACTATGTCTCCGATCCGTCAAAGCCCGTGCCCTTCCTCCCTCGCCCGATCGCCATGGCCGACCCGCTGCAGTGGAAGCTGTGGCTGGTGCGCGATCAGCGCTTTGTCTCGGATCGCCCCGACGTGCTGGTGTACCAAACCCCGCCGCTCGACAAACCGGTTCACATCATGGGCGCACCGCAGGCCGACCTGTTTGCCGCCACCTCCGGGACCGACAGTGACTGGGTGGTCAAGGTGATCGATGTTTTCCCGAATACCTCACCGGAATCCGCCGACCAGGGCTCGAAGCCGGGCATGGCGGGCTTCGAGTTGCCGGTCGGCATCGAGATCTTCAGGGGTCGCTACGCGCATGGTTTCGACAAACCGGAAACGCTCCAGTCCGGCAAGGTCGAGGAGTACAGGTTTGGCCTGCCCAATGTCGACCACGTCTTTCTGCCCGGACACAGGATCATGATCCAGGTGCAGTCGAGCCTGTTCCCGCTCTACGACCGCAATCCGCAGACCTACGTCGACAATATCTTCTTCGCGCAACCGGCCGATTACAGGGCCGCTACTCAAAGCGTCTACCGCGGGGCGGCCACGGCGAGCAGCGTGCTGCTGCCGGTAGTTCCCTAGGGTTGCCCCCAACCGCGAACCGGCAGCGCCCGGCCGGGCTCCTTCAGTTCGCACCTGCCGACGCAGGCCGCGCGCAGATCGCTCAAGTCGAAAGGCTTGGTCAGAAACTGGTGCGCTCCCGCATCGCGTGCGGCGGCGAGACAGGCATGCGTGCTGTTGGCATCCGGCTTGTAAGCCAATGACCCGAAGCTGCCGCCACCGGAGATGGCCATATCACCGGAAAGCCCCTCAGCTCGTCTGCCCCAAAGAGGTGGACAGGAGTCATCGAATGCCATTGCGCCACACAGGCACAGCCTAAGCCTCGGCCGCGCGCGCCGAATTGCGTCTCCAAGTCCCCGGTGGCAGGCCGAACTCGTTCTTAAACGCGCGGGTAAATGCTGCCTCAGACTCGTAGCCGCTGTACTCGGCCACGGATCCAATGCTCTCGTTGCCCGCGCGCAGCACCTGGGCCGCCAATGCCAGTCGCCACCGCTTCAGGTACTTCATGGGCGGCTCGCCCACGAGGGCCGCAAAGCGTTCTGCCAGTGCAGAACGTGACAGCGCCACCTTGCGCGCCAGATCATCCACGGTCCACGCCCGGCTGGGGTTGCCATGAAGCAGGGCCAGCGTGCGGCCGATCTGTGGGTCCCGTACGCCGGCAAGCCAGCCACGCCCTTCGGGCGGCAGATCCTCGACGTAACGACGCATGGCCTCGACGAACAGCAGTTCGGACAGCTTGGCCAGAGTTGATTCCGCGCCGGGCCGCGACGACAGGGACTCGCTGACACCAGTGCGCAGCAGCTCTCGCAATAGCGTCCCGGCCGGCCCGTCTCCCACCGGAATGCGCAGCACACGCGGCAGCGCCTCCAGTAGCGGGCGACACAGGCTTTGGCTGCAGGCGATGTAGCCGCATACGAACCGTGTTGCCGCCCCGCCCCCGCCGTGACGCAGCTGGATCAGGTCGCCTTTGGCGGCCGTGTCGGCATCGATCAGGCCCGCTGTCTCCACCGGCACGACCCGCAGGTCACTACCCAGCAGGTGCCGGTTTTCGTTCAGGAACAGGACCAAATCCCCGGCGGATGCTTCCAGCGTATCGGGCCGGTCGTCGAGCTTTAGCTTGCAACTACCCTCGGTAAGGTAATGAAAGAATATGACTTTGTCGGCGCGGCCGAGCTGGCCTCTGACCGAGGCCAGGCCGAATTCCGCACCGACGCACCACGGGGCGGTGAACTCGGCGTTCACATAGACGGCGCCTTCGAGCTGCACCGACCTGAGGACGTTCGACAAGGCATCCATGGAGTTTCGGTCAAGAACCGCGGAGTACCCGGTGGGACGGCCATTTTAGGGAAAGCGATACTGGCAAGCCATGCGGCAGAGCACTTTTCTCAGCCGCGACAGGCAGCGGTTCACCCAGGAGTATCTCCATGTCAGCAGTTCTTTCCCAGGCATCACCCGCACCCGACCTCGCCGCGGTCAAGGCCCGCCAGCAGGCCGCGTGGTCCACGGGCAACTACGCCGTCGTCGGCACAACGCTGCAGATTGTCGGCGAGACGCTGTGCGAGGCACTCGATCTGCGCTCCGGCGCGCGTGTGCTGGATGTTGCCGCCGGCAATGGCAATGCCACGCTCGCGGCCGCGCGTCGCTGGTGCGACGTGGTCTCGACCGACTATGTCGGAAGCTTGCTGGAAGCCGGGCGGGCGCGGGCACTTGCCGAGGGCCACAAGATCCAGTTTCAGGAGGCTGACGCCGAAGCTCTGCCATTTGCAGATGCCTCGTTCGACGTCGTGCTATCGATCTTCGGTGTCATGTTCACCCCCAACCAGGAACAGGCTGCAAGCGAGCTCGCGCGAGTGTGCAGGCCGCGCGGGCGCATCGGCCTGGCTAACTGGACTCCGGAGAGCTTCATCGGCCAGGTCTTCAAGACCATCGGCAAGTACGTCCCACCCGCAGCTGGCGTCGAGTCTCCAGCCTTGTGGGGAACGTCGCAGCGAATACAGGATCTGTTCGGCGCAAGCGCGCGGGCCATCCGCACCAGCAACCGCGACTTTGTGTTCCGGTATTGCTCGCCTCAGCACTGGCTCGAGGTCTTTCGCAGCTACTATGGCCCGATGAACAAGACGTACGCCGCGCTTGCTGCCGCGCAGCAGGACGCGCTGACTCGCGACCTGCTGGACCTGATAGCGCGCCATAACCGTTCGGGTGACGAAACCGTCGTCCTACCGAGCACATACTTGGAAGTCGTTATCGAGAGGTGAACTTCGGCGTCAGGCCCACGGAAGCAGCAGTGACTGGCGGCCGGTCACAGGACCCCGCCTGGTCACTGCTGCAACCATGCGCTGCTGCAGTGACGCCAGATTCCAGACGCGCTCATGACTTCTGCCTTCAGTCACTACGAAACCCTGCTGGCCCCGATCTATCTGTGGATGGCCGGCGGCCCCGACCAGGCGTTCTCCGCGGGCGCCGCCGACATCGCGGAGTTCCTCCATGTCCCCGGCTACGCGGTGGATCTCGGCGCCGGCTTCGGCATGCACAGCGTCCCGCTCGCCCGCGCGGGATTCGAAGTCCTGGCTCTCGATACGTCCTCCCACCTGCTCGAGCAGCTGCGTCAGCACAGTGCTGGCCTGCGGGTGAAGGCCGTACAGTCAGACCTCAGGGAATTTGCTCGACACACCGGCGGCCCAGTTGACCTGATACTTTGCATGGGCGATACCCTCACTCACCTGGACTCAACGGCGGACGTCGGGCTGCTGTTTCGCGACGTCGCGGCCTCACTTCGACCGGGCGGGCAGTTCGTGGCCACATTTCGCGACTACCGGCAGCTCCCGGCGGGGGACCAGCGCTTCATCCCGGTCCGCAGCGACCAGCACCGGATCCACACGTGCTTTCTGGAACAGCTCGCGGAATGCGTCCTCGTCCACGACATCGTCCACGAATACGGCAACACCGGTTGGTCCCAGAAGGTGAGCAGCTACAAGAAGCTGCGCCTGGCTCCTGAGCTCGTGGTTCAGGCGGCCGAAGGTGCCGGATTGGCCTGCCTCCACCGACCAGGACCGCGTGGCATGCTGACGGTTCTGGCCCATTCCTGAAATCACAGACCTCCAGGGAGCGAGAATATGACCAGGAGACTCATCAGCTCCGGTTCCGAGTTTGAAAGACAGATTGGCTATTCCCGCGCCGTGGTGGCCGAAGACTGGGTCTTCGTCTCGGGCACAACGGGGTTTGACTACGCGACGATGTCCATATCCGACGACCTGATCGAACAGACCGAACAATGCTTCAGAAATATCGAGGCCGCGTTGCGCCAAGCCGGTGCAAGCCTGAGAGACGTAGTGCGCGTGACGTACGTGCTGCCTGATGGCGGTGAATTCGAGCGCTGCTGGCCAGTTCTGCGCAAGCACTTCGGTGACGTGCGCCCCGCAGCAATGATGATCTGTGCTGGATTGGCAGACGCGCGCATGAAGATAGAAATAGAGGTAACGGCGCTGAAGCGTCTTTGAGCACGCCGGAGCGGCGGATGCCTGCAATCACAGGCTACGCCGGGATAGAGATCGCTGCGCAACCGAGGAGCGCAACCATGGCCGCAAGATACGAAAGCATTCTGGACACGATCGGTCGCACCCCCGTCGTACGCATCAAGAGGATCGCCCCTGCGCATGTGCGGCTGTACGCCAAGATCGAGGCGTTCAACCCCATGGGCTCGGTCAAGGACCGTCTCGCCCTCGGCATCATCGAGGATGCCGAGCGCACCGGGATGCTCAGGCCCGGGCAGACCGTCGTTGAGGCAACCAGCGGCAACACGGGCATTGGCCTTGCCATGGTGTGTGCCGAGAAGGGCTATCCGCTGGTCGTGACCATGGCGGAAAACTTCAGCGTGGAGCGCCGCAAGCTCATGCGCTTTCTGGGCGCCAAGGTCGTGCTCACCCCGGCCGGACTGAAGGGTAGCGGCATGCTCGCCAAGGCGGTGGAACTGGCGCAGGCGCACGGCTGGTTCCTGTGCCGTCAGTTCGAGAACGAAGCCAACGCGGATGCCCATTCACGGACTACGGCTCCGGAGATTCTCGAGGCATTCCGGGGGGAACGCCTGGATTATTTTGTCACCGGCTTCGGCACTGGTGGGACCCTGAAGGGCATCGCCCGCGTGCTTCGCCGCGAGAGCCCGCATACGCAGGTGGTTGTCTGCGAGCCGGACAACTCCCAGACACTCTCCAGCGGCATTGCCCAGCCGCGGGCAGCAGATGGTTCCTTATTGGGCAGCCATCCGAACTTTCGCCCGCACCTTATGCAGGGCTGGAGCCCGGATTTCATTCCCCGGCTCGCCGAGGACGCCCTCGCGCAGAAGCTCATCGATCGTGTGGTCGCGGTAAATGGCGCAGACGCCCTGCGCCTGTCGCAGGACCTGGCGCGCCGGGAGGGCATATTCGCCGGTATTTCTGCGGGCGCGACGCTGGCCGGCGCGCTTCAGGTGGCCGCGGAGGCACCTCCGGGGGCTACGATTCTGTGCATGCTCCCAGATACGGGGGAGCGCTACCTGAGTACTCCCCTGTTTGCGGATGTGCCTGCGGATATGACCGCCGAGGAACTGCAGATTGCGCGTTCGACCCCGAACTACCGCTTTGACGCGCCACCACCGGCACCCGTGTCGCCACCCCAGGCACCGGATCAGCCCGCCGTGAGCGCCGACGCCGCCGCCTTTATCGACCGCGTCGTGAGTGACCGCGAGCAGCCTGTCACGATGTTTGCGCTCGAGTGGTGTGAGTTCTGCTGGTCGGTGCGCCGCATGTTTGCCAAACATGGCATTGCCTATCGCTCGGTGGACCTGGATTCCGTCGAATATCAGAAGGACAACCGCGGGGGACAGATCCGCACCGCCTTGAGCGCGCGCACGTCGATCACCACCATCCCTCAGATATTTGTCGGCGGAGAATTCGTCGGTGGCTGCACCGATGTCTTCGATGCCTACAAGGAGGGGCGCCTGCAGCTGCTGCTGGATAAGAGCCAGGTCACGTACGATCGCGCGCTCAAAGTTGATCCGTATTCATTCCTCCCGACTTGGTTGCATCCGCGCTAGGCTCACTGGATCTTAGGAACGACGATCGCCGGCACTGAATGCTGCGCGGGCCACTCAGGCCTCGTAAACCCAGCGGCCGCCCAGCATGGTGCGCTCGGTCTTGACGCTCATGAAGGTCGCCGGATCGATCGTGGTCAGATCATGGTCCCAGACGACGAGGTCCGCGAGTTTGCCCGGCTCCAGGGTGCCCTTGGAGCCTTCCTCGAACGTGGCATACGCGCCGTTCACCGTCGAGCAGTAGATCGCCTCCCTAACGCTGATGCGCTGATTCGCACCCCAGGTGTGACCATCTGCATCCGTGCGCGTGACCTCCGAACGCAGCCACAACATCGGCTCGGCCGGGCTCGCCGTGTAGTCCGACCCAGGCGCCGCCCTGATTCCGGCGTCGAGAAGATCGCGCATGGCGAACATGTGCTCGAGGCGCTCGTTGCCGTAGAAATGCATCTTTTCGCCGTGGAAGTACACATAACCCGCAAACGGCAGGGGAATCACGCCGGCAGCCTTGATCCGCCGCACGAGCTCGGGCGTCACCAGCGTGCAGTGCTCGATGCGCAGGCGCGGATCGCGTCGCGGGGTCTCGCGCTGCAACTGCTCGTAGATTCCCAGGATCGTGTCGATCGCGACGTCACCGTTCGCGTGGGTGCCGACCTGCCAGCCGGCCAGGTAGGCCTTACGCGCCTGCTCGTATAGCGCATCGCGTGACGCGCGACTGATACCGCGGAAGTCCCCAAGACCGGCATAGGGTGCGGAGAGCAGCGCGGTACGCTCGGAAATCGAGCCATCGGCAAAAAGCTTCACGGCGCCGAGCCGCACCCACTCGTCGCCGAGTCCGGTGTGCACGCCGGCCGCGATCATCTGGTCCAGCGCGCCATAGTCCATGTGCACGTAGAAGCGCCCCATGAGTTCACCAGCATCGCGTGCATCCTGGTATCCCTGCAGGATCGCCGGATTGCCGTCAGCCTCGCAGGCGGAGGTTATACCGCGGCTGGCGAACCGCTTCGAGATCAACGCCGCCCCCCTGCGGTAGTCCTCGCGCGATGGCGGCTTGACCGCAAGCTTGAGAAACGCGTCGACTGCGTTCTCGGCGACGCGGCCATTATGATGGCCGGTAGCATCACGGAAATAGCTGCCATGCGGAGGGTCGGGGGTATCTTCGCCGACCTTGACGGCGGCCAGTGCGCGAGAGTTCACGAAGGCAGTGTGACCGCCGCGGTGCTGCACGATGACCGGGTGCTCCGGTGCGGCGGCGTCCAGGTCGGCGCGCTCGAGCGGCCGTGGCGTCTTGGTGTCATCGTACAAGAAGCCGACGACCCACTCACCCGGAGGGGTGCCCGCGGCTTTGCTGCGGATGGCAGCCTGGATGGCCTCTATCGAGTCCATCTCCAGAGCAACCTGGGTCAGCAGTGCAACGCCTCCATCCAAGGGATGCGAGTGCGCATCGTTGAAGCCGGGAGTGACGCACTTGCCCCCCAGATCGAAGCGGCGCGCACCCGATCCGGCCAGCGAAAGCATCTCGGCGCTTGTGCCAATGGCGAACACCCTCGAGCCTGAAAGCGCGAGTGCCTGCACTTCGGGCTCGCGGGATCCCATGGTCAGGATCCGGCCGTTGTGGAGAACTGCATCGGGCCGGGAATCCCAGCGACCGAGCGCCGTGACGCTGGCACCGAGTCCGGTTGCCAGGAAAGCGCGGCGGCTAAGAGGTTTCATGTTCCCCTGATGGTAATGTGTTTACGCTGCACCGGAATGCCATAGGCCTAGTTAGAACGGGCGCTGCCCGTACGGCAGAGGAGACAGGAATGCGACGCCGATTTCAAGGCCCAGGCGGGCAAGGCGCTGCCGAGGCGCGCGCGCTCGGCCTTCACGCTGAGATTAACCGGCGCGACTTCATCGGCTCGACCCTCATCGGCTCCGGCGCGATGCTGCTGGGCGTCGCCGCGCCCTCCTTTGCACAGGGCCTCACGTCCGACTGGGACGGCTACAGTGGTGTCGGCGACTACAGTCGGTCCAACGGGAATATTGCCTCCGTCGTCAATGCGGCTCACGGGGTGCGCGATGGCACGTACGAGGCAAGAATCGCAGCCGCACCCGAGGTTGACGAGATCTACGACCTCGTCGTTGTCGGCGGCGGTTTCGCCGGACTCATCGCCGCCTATGAATTCCGCAAGGCACGGCCCACCGGACGCTGCCTAGTCCTGGAAAACCATCCGGTATTTGGTGGTGAGGCCAAGCAGAACCAAATGCTGGTCGATGGCGTCATGCTTACAGGCCCGCAGGGTTCGAACGATGCAGTCGTGCCGCGGGCAGACAACACTTACGCGCACGTCGTGGGCTTGTGGGACGAGATCGGGATGCCTCGATCGTATGATTTTGTCGCCCCCAAGGGCGTGACCGCCTCGCTGAAGTTCGCCCGGGATAACTACGAGCCGATGTTCTGGAACGAGGGCGCAGGCTCGCTCGGCTATTACTTCGACAAGCCGTTCGCCTCGAGGCGCGGGTGGGTGATCGATCCGTGGTCAGACAACCTCGATCGTGCCCCGATCCCGGCCGAGGTGCGCCATAACTGGGTCCGATGGAAGAGGCAGTCACCCGTCCTTGCGCGCGGCGACGAGGCCTCGACGGACCGCTGGCTCGACTCGATGTCCTATGGCGACCTCATCGTCCGTGAATTGGGACTGTCCAAGGACGTTTTTCGCCTCTCCGATCCGATCGTGGCGACGGGAGACTATGGCGTCAGCTCAGATGCGGTTTCCGCGTACGGCGCCAAACTACTCGGCCTTCCGGGAACCGCCGCGAACGACCCGGGGACGGACACGTTTTCCTTCCCGGGTGGTAACGCGGCCACCCTGCGGCATATCGTCAAGGCGTTACTGCCGGAGGCCATCGCCGGATCCAGATCCTTTGCCGATGTCCTGTTTGCGCCCATCAACTTCGAGGCGCTCGACCGGCCGCAAAGCACCCGGATCCGCCTCGGGGCAACCGTCGTTGCAGTGCAGCACGATGGACCGCCCGAGACATCCCAGGGTGTGAAGGTGACGTATGCGGTTGGGGGAGAGCTCGCGCGCGTGCGCGCGAAGGCGGTGATTGTGGCCGCGGGCGGCTGGATCGCACGCCATATCGTGCGTGACCTGCCGTCAGCCTACGCCGCGGCATATGCCAAGTTTCACCACGGACCGATTCTGGTGGCCAACGTGGCAGTACGTAACTGGAAGCCCTTCGCCAAGCTGGGCATCACCGCCGCCCACTGGTTTGACGGCTTTGGCTTCTTCGTGAACCTGCGCCAGCCGATGAGGATTGAAGGAGCACCGGTGCCGCTCGACCCGTCGAAACCGGCGATGCTGACGTTCTACGTAGGCTTTCCGCAACCGGGCGTGCCGATCGAGCGGCAAACAAGCGAGGCACGCGGAATGCTGTTCGGCAGCAGCTACGCGGACTTCGAGCTGCAGATTCGACGGCAACTGCAGCAGATGTTCGGCAGCGCCGGATTCAATGCCCGGCGCGACATCGCGGGGGTGGTACTCAATCGCTGGGGCCACGCGTATATCGCGCCACAGCCAGGGTTCTACTTCGGCTCCCCCGGCAGTCCTGCGCCCCTGGAGGTCATTCGAGAGCGCTACGGGCGCATCGCGTTTGGCCACAGCGAGCTGTCGGGCAGACAGAGCTGGGGGCGTGCCGCCCAGGAGTCGCGGCGCGCTCTAACCCAGTTACTGGCGGTGATCTGAGCATCCGCAGCGGTGCGGTTGGCTGCGGGCACCGCACGGGCGCCCGCGGCAAGTCGGCAAGCCTTCCAACACGGCTGGGCCCGCCAGGGCCGGTATGGCCTAGGTCACGCTACAATTGGCTATGACACCAACCGCGACGCCCCTTCTGCTGTGGCTGACACCGGCCGTACTCGCCCTCCTTCTCTATGGCCTGGGGCAGGGCTTCGTGAAGATGTGGATCACAGAGGTCCCGCCGGCGCGTTTCTGCCTCTACTTCGCCTGCGCTCGCGCGCTGGTAATGGGCTGCTATTTCTTCGCGAACACGCACACGCCCGTGTTCGCGCCAGAAGGGCACCGCATTCTCATGATCGGCGTGCTCGCCTACCTTCTCGATGGCGCCGGCTGGATCATGTATTTCCAGTCGATTATCGCGGGCCCGATTACGATCGTCGGCACGCTGTCTGCCGCCTATCCAGCGATTACCATCGTTTTCGCACACTGGTTCCTGGGCGAGACGCTCTCGCCGCTCCAGTATGGCGCGGTGGTCCTTGTGATCGGCGGCTGCATCGGGCTTGCCTACCAGCCAGCGGACGCACCGAATAAGACGACCGGCCGCGCTTGGATCCCGCTCGCGTTCTCTGCTCTGTTGCTCTGGGGCGGCGCGCAGACCATCGTCAAATACGACTATAGCTTAGGGGCGACCGATGCCAACATGGCGCTCTACAGCATGATCGGGGCGCTGGCTACGCTCGGTGTCTACGGTGTTTGGAAGGGCCGTGCCGGCACCCACTCCGTGATTGAGTGGACGCGCTCGTTCCTGCCCATGGGGATGATGGCGGCGGGCGATCTGGGC
Source organism: uncultured Pseudomonadota bacterium (assembly GCA_963741745.1). Classification (GTDB taxonomy): domain Bacteria; phylum Pseudomonadota; class Gammaproteobacteria; order Steroidobacterales; family Steroidobacteraceae; genus 13-2-20CM-66-19. Next base: position 405,358 of record CAVUJF010000001.1, read on the forward strand.
GTGCTGGTAGCAAGCCGCTACGGAAAGATCTCGATCGTGACACCGCTGACCGGGGCCTACCCGCTGGTCACGCTTGCCTTCGCAGCGCTCGTGCTACGCGAGCGGATCACCCTCCTCCAGTGGGGGTGCATCGCCGCGATCCTGGTCGGTATGTATCTGTGCACCTCCTGAAACCGGCGCAGGCGTGGCTGGCACTTCGGCTGCAGCTGCAGGTATCCGCGCATAGTTTAACTAGATTGTTGCAGCTGGCCCGGCAGATGCTCGTTCTGGTTGGCGCACAGGTGGCGCTGAATTGCGCGATTGCGGCCGCCGATCCTAATGGCAGTGAAACGACCGCAACGGCTCGCCACTCGGAGCAACCTGCTGTCCCACCCAGCGCGCACGCACAGCGGCGCGAGTTCGATGACTGCAATGGCGCGGCGTGGTGCCCACGCATGGTGGTTGTTCCCGGCGGTACATTCGTCATGGGATCCCCGCCCAGCGAAGCCGGCCGCCTTGAAGACGAAGGTCCGCAGCGACGGGTCACCATCCACTCGTTTGCAGTCGGCAAGTTTCCAGTGACGCGCGGGCAATGGCAGGCATTCGCCGGTTCAACCACCAATCCATTGCCAAGTAGCGTCTGTGCCTACGCCCTGAGGCTTAACGCTACCTGGAAGGACCCCGGCTTTCCTCAAAGCGCAGACCACCCGGTCGTGTGTGTCACCTGGGGCGAAGCCCAGGACTACGCGCAGTGGTTAAGCAAGCGAACCGGCCACAGCTACCGGCTACTGACCGAAGCGGAACGCGAGTACGCGGCCCGCGGTGGCACGACGACGGCGTTCCCCTGGGGCAACGAGGCCAGTCACGAGCATGCCAACTACGGCAAGGACACCTGCTGCGCGCCGCAGACTTCGGGGCGCGACCGGTGGGATTTCACCTCGCCAGTAGGCTCGTTTCCGCCAAACCCATTCGGGTTGTACGACATGCACGGCAATGTCTTTGAATGGGTGCAGGACTGTTACGCCAATTCCTACATCGACCATCCGTCCGATGGCTCCGCCTACCAGCCTAGGGAATGCCGGTACCGAGTGGCGCGCGGCGGCGTGTACGGCGACACGCCCGAGGTCATGCGCTCCGCGGGCCGCAACTACGCCCCGGCGGAAGATGACACCATGACCATCGCGAACTACCGTAGCGCGGGCTTCGGGCTGCGCGTTGCGCGCGAAGTGCCGTAGACAACGCTTGCGCCGTGATTCCGCAGCGCGGCACCACCGTGCCAAGCGGCGGCGTGCATTCATCCCGCCCAGTCCAAGCTGCTCCAAGCTTGGACTGGTCATTGCCGCGATAACGCCCGAATAGCTACTGCATGCGGAACTTACACGCGGATTACATCGTCGCATCAAGGGGACGTCCTCGACACCTACATGAGGAGCTAGACAATGAGCTATATCGACGGCTTTGTGATTGCAGTGCCCAAGGGGAACAAGCAGAAGTTCATCGATCACGCCAGGCAAGGCGATTCTGTATTCATAGAAAGCGGCGCGAAGCGCGTGCTTGAGTGCTGGGGCGATGACGTCAAAGACGGCAAGCTGACCGACTTTCGCCGTGCCGTGCAGGCAAAGGACGACGAAGTCGTGGTGTTCTCGTGGATCGAGTGGCCCGACAAGGCGACGCGGGACGCCGCGATGACCAAGGTAATGAATGATTCGCGGCTCAGCCCGCAGGGCAATCCGATGCCGTTCGACGGTCGGCGGATGATCTACGGTGGATTCGCGCCGGTCTTGGAGTTGGGGGCGCGAACCTGACGTTCGGCCCTCTCGCGTCCTGCCTTGGCAAGGCGCGAGAGGGCCGCTTGCGGGATCTATCGCAGAGCGTGGCTCGCAGGTCGGCCTTTCCGTGGCTGCGGGCCTCAGGGCAGATCGATGCGCCCGTAACTGCCGTTGGCTTCGTCGTTTGGCCCCGCGGCGAAGAACAGCGTGTTGTGCGGCTGGCTGGCGGCGTCATTGCCAAAGGCGATGCCCCATAGCCCCGGGACCGCAAAGGGGCCATTGGCCGTCGACACCGTACCCATGTACTGTCCGTTGCCAGCGTCGTAACCGTTGATGGTGCCGTCCCCAAAATTGCCCACCAGCAGCGTATTGCTGAGCGTACCGAAGTCCGCCGGAGCCAGTGCGATACCCCAGGGAGCATTGAGCCGGCCGGCCGTGACAAGCGTCTTCAGCAGCACGCCATTGGTGTCGTAGATGTCTATCAGACCCAGGCCTGCTCCGTTGGCGTTGTCGTGATTGTCGGGGCCCAGCTGCTTTGCATAGGTCACGTAAATCTGCACCGCACCGCCGGCACCGTTCTTGAGTGCCTGTATGCCAAAAGGCGCGTAACCGGCCGGCAGGGCGGGATCCTTGAAGTTGAAACTAGTCGCGCTGGATGGCTGCTTGGCGAAGTGCGCGTCGAATACATCCACCTTGTTGTTGTGGAAGTCAGTTGCATATAGGAAGTTGCCGGCACCATTGTTCGCCAGCGTCAGACCCTTGTAGACCGCCCCCGCGGCGTCGGCATACATCACAATCGCGTTGCTGGGATCCACGTCTTTGGACCAGCCGGCAATCATTCCGCCTTCACCGACATAGATGAAAAGCGCGGCAGCGGATTTGGTGCCCGAATTCACCACAAAGTCGGCGGTGGAGTTGAACGCAATCCCGGTTGGATCGAAGGTCGCACCGCCCGCGCCGACCGGCAGGTCAACGACGAGCGGGGTTCCGGCCGGCTGGGGAACACCGGCGCCGTCGTACAACGTTGAGGTCTCGCTGTGATTGTTGGCCACCCAGGCGGGTCCGGGCCCAAAGGCAATGCCCCAGGGATTGACCAGATTGGCGTCTACCGTAACCGTTCCGCTCGCGGTGTCCGCGACCAGGTTCTTGGCGACAAACGCAGTGGCCGCATTCACCGTGAGGGTTACCGACTTGGTGGTGCTGGCGCTTCCCCCGTAGGCGGCACTGCCCATGCCAGTGCAGGTCAAGGTGTAGGTGTCGCTGCCGGCAGTGGTGGGCGTGACCACGGTATTACCCCCGCTCGGCTCGGCTCCGTTCCAGGCGCCACTGGCAGTGCAGGAGGCCGCATTGCCCGTCGTCCACGTGATTGTCGCGCTCTGGCCGACGGTAATGGTGCTGGGCTGTACTGCCAGATCGATCGTCGGCGCCACGGCCATACCACCGCCGCCGCCATATCCGCCACCGCAGGCGGCCAGCACTGCCAGCACGCAACTGGCGCAAACCGCTTTCAATCCAATCAACAGTCCATTCCGTGCAAGACTCATGGCTTACCCTTCCTCTTCCATTCTTGTTCCCACGATCACCCTCGGGCGTTGCCTTGACGCTCCTGATCCATGGGTGCGCAGCGCTGCGGCTCGGGTTCTCGCCAGCCTCGCGGGGAACGCCAACATTTGTCGCGGGCCGGCCGCGGCCGCGGGAACGCATCTCATCTGAAGTGGCCACGCGGCCCGGCGTCGGCCGATGATGTCCGGCCCAGGGGCCTGAATTGAGTGGGGCACCGCAGCATGAGGGCGCTTCCAGGCGCATGTCTTCAGAGGCGCGATCGGCTGCGCACTGAGGCGCTTCGCCTCGGCCACGCGCCAGGCAGCACACTGGCTTGAATGGTGGCAGGTGGAGTTGAACCGACACGCGTATCTTCGGCCGCCAAGCCGCTGACCACCCGAAACCACCGAGCCCAACTCCGGTCGGCCTACCTCGCCAGGGGCTGTTCGCTATCAACCCCAGCCCGGTGTGTCATAGGACCCGACTTTACAGATCCCCTGTAGCTAAACCCGCACGTCGCATAGCTGAGACATTTGCACCTTGCGCATGAGACAGGTGTGATGGCTGTCGAGCCTCGTGGACGATGGCCGCAGACGCCGACCGTTCGCGAGTAAAGAGCAAACCCGTCGCAAGGCGGGGACGCAAAGCCTCCGATCTCAGTTGACTGAGACAGCGGGGCTGCCGGTACGCCGCATCTGCGCGGCGCATCGTGACGGGGCATCCGCCTGTGGATTCTCCTTGCGCCCCCTCCGTGTGACCCGTGTCTTCGGGGAGGCCTCATGGACAGATCCGGACTCGTGCGCACACTGCCGCGGCAACTGTGGGCACGCATTCTGCTAAGCATCGCGATGACGCTGGCAGCGCTGAGCGCTCACGCCAGCCAACGTAACGGCTACACCCTGGCGATCTCCGGCACGCCGCCTACCAGCGTCAGCACCGGACAGAGCTACGCGTTCACGCCCACCGCGAGCGATTCGCGCGCGAGCACGCTGGTGTTCGCGATTGCGAATCAACCGGCTTGGGCGACGTTCTCGACGCGCACGGGGACGCTTGCCGGCACACCGGGAACAAACAGCGCCGGGACCTATGCAAACATCGTCATCGCGGTCAGCGACGGAAAACGCACGGCGACCCTGCCAGCCTTCACCGTGCAGGTGCTCGCAGCGGCCAGCGCTCCCGCATCATCACCGTCTGCGCCACCGCCGGTCATCTCCGGTACCCCAGCGACCAGCGTGGTTGCCGGCAGCGGCTACGCCTTTCAGCCCACGGCGAGTGATCCAGCCGGCATGACGCTGTCGTTCTCGGTGCAGAACAAGCCCGCGTGGGCGGGTTTTAGCATCGCGAGCGGTCAGCTCTACGGCACCCCGAGCAGCGTGCAGACGGGCACCTATGCCAACATCGTGATCAGTGCGAGCGACGGCACAGCCGCGAGCGCGCTGCCCGCCTTCAGCATCACGGTAACGAGCCCGCCGGTGGCCACTGGCACCGCCGTGCTCGACCTCACGCCACCGAGCCAGAACACCGACGGGAGCGCCCTCACCGATCTGGCGGGCATGCGCGTCTACTACGGAACCTCGCCCTCCAGTCTCACTCAGCTCCTGGACCTGCCGGGTACCCTTGCTACCACTTACACGCTCAGCAATCTCGCATCCGGCACCTGGTATTTCGCGGCGACCGCCTATACGTCCAACGGCCAGGAGAGCAGCCCCTCGGCGATGGCGAGCAAGAGTATCCCCTGAACTCTGCGGTTCCCTGCGCAGCGCAGCGGCGCCGCGGTGAGTCGGCCCGGGCGCCAGAGTGCATCACAGATTTGCCTAGCTAACACCGCGGTCAATGCCTCACGTGAACGACTATCAGGCCGATGAGACCGAGAAAGGCCACAAGTTGAGCGCAAAAGAAGGAGAACCTCACAGACACGAATGCGTCGGTTTGCACGTGAGCCACGTGTACCGTCGACTGCACCACTCTGGCGGCGAGCACGACCATCGACAGCCGATCTACCGCGGGACCCGAAGTGCCACTGGCATAGAGGGCCAAAACAATGGCTCCAAACACGGGCAGGTTCTCGATGCAGTTCGCGTGCGCCCGCGTTGAACGACGATACCAGTCGTCTCCCTCGAGCTGATCAGAGCGAAAAGCTCCAATCCGCCTCCGTCCACGAAAGATCTCGATCCACCGGTAGCTGCCGACGGTTGCCATCAGCAGAAGCACTGTCCATGTGGCAAACCCGAGCAACATCCACATCGGTGTAGTCATGCGATGCCCGACGCCTTGGCAGGTCAGTTCAGCTACCAAGGATCGGCGCCAATGCGGCCTGTATCCGTGACATCTGTGCTGGCGTTGTCATGCTGGCCAGCAGCCGTCCGAAGTGCGGGTGCTGCACGCCGGATATGATGTATTGCCATCGATAGGCCGCCAGCAGCGTGGCTTCAGTCTGCGTCACTTCCTCTGCCGTGAGCGAACGACCGACGTTGCGAATGAAGTAATCAGCGTCCGCCTGCGACTGTGCCTGCAGGATCCCATCGACGGCCGCCACCAGCGCGATCAGATCGTCCACTGCCTGATCACGCTCAGGAAGAGTCAGCGTCGTGTGCTCCGCCGTCCATTCGAGCTCGTCGAGCATCACGTGCTGGCACTCGTCCGTCCAGTGATACTTGAAGACGTCCTTGAATACCGGACAAAGCTCCTCACGCGGCGCGATGCTTTCCGCGTAGTGCGCCTGGACGAACAGCTCAATGTGGCATGTTAGTGCGAGCACTGCCCAGGTACTCGCAGCGAGTACAACGCGCGCCACGGAGTTCGGATCGGCCACCTGCCGATAGCCTGCAGCCATCTGCTGGCCGAGCATTTCCTCCAGGCGCCGAAACAGTTCCTGGTGTTTTATCTCCTCGTTCGAGAATCGCACGAGCCCTTCCAGGGCGAGTTGATCGCCAAACACCTGGGCCCGTCCCCGCTCCAGCATCTTTGCACTGATGAAGCGTTCGACGAGTCCGAATATATATGCGTAGGTGCGCCCCTGAATCTGACTCAGCAGGCGCGCCTCCTCTGCCGAGAGGAATACCAAGCGGTCGACGAAGGACAGTCCGTCAGGGAGAAACTTGCGCGAGAAGTCGAAGTTGCGGCCGCGCAGCAGATCGCGATCGATCTGCCACTCGGTCTTCTTTGACATCTTGACACAGCGGGCGTAACGGGCCGCACGGCCCGGGTCGGCAAATACATCGGCAACGGCAGCGTTCACAATCGGTCTCCCCAAGCAAAAAGTGACGTTGGAAGATAGGTCCCGGAGGGCAGCTCGGGCGCACTGCGCGGCTGTCGCTCCTGTCCTTGATCTCGTGTGGGCGCTACTCTATAAGTCGTGCCGCGGTCCGTGAATGATCGATACGCCTTGTCTCATGCTCGGGGCTCTGGCCGCGGAGGCTGAAGATGGACGCCCTTTCAGATGTACTGCGTGTTACCCGGTTGTCCGGAGGGGTATTTCTCGAGGCCGAATTCACCGCGCCGTGGTGTATCAGCGGCAGGATCTCGCCAGACGATTGCAAGCCCTTCCTGGCGGCACCCCGCCATGTGATTGCGTCCCACTTCGTCGCCGCGGGGCGCATGCAACTGCGCGCCGAGGGAGGCGCCACCGCAGACGTGCGGGCGGGCGAGATCGTGCTACTGCCACACAACGACCTTCACTACCTGGGCAGCGAGCTGAATTCCACGCCCATGCCGGCGCGCGAGATCATGCAGCCACCCCGGAACGGGGGCCTGGCACGCATCGTGTACGGCGGGGGCGGTGAAACGACGCAGGTGTTGTGCGGCTACCTTGGCAGTGACGCGCCCTTCAATCCTCTGCTTGCCGCGCTGCCGAAGATGTTGAAACTGGATGTGCGCACAACGGCATCGGGAGCCTGGATTGAGAGTTCATTTCGTTTCGCCGCCAGCGAGATCGCTGCCGGCCGGCTCGGCTCAACAACGGTGATCGCCAAGCTTTCCGAACTGCTGTTTATCGAGGCGGTGAACCAATTCGTCAGCAGCCTGCCTGCGGAACAGCGCGGATGGCTCGCTGGCCTGCGTGACCCACAGGTTGGACGTGCACTCGCGTCACTCCATGCGCGTCCAACCGAGGAGTGGACCGCGGAAACGCTGGCGCGCGAGGTGGGCATGTCGCGCTCAGCATTCGCGGAGCGCTTCAGTTCACTGGTGGGTCAGCCGCCAATGCAGTACCTGGCGCTGTGGCGTATGCACATGGCCGCGCAGCACCTGCGTGAGGGACGCAGCAGCATCGCGCAGATCGCGTTCGCGATCGGCTACGACTCCGAGGCGGCGTTCAGTCGTGCGTTCAAACGCCAGTTCGGCGCATCGCCCGGGGCTTGGCGCAAGCAGCCGGGCTGAGACCTGCCGGGTCTTCTATTCACGTCTTGATAGCTGGGGCCCACCTTCAGATCATCCTCGCGGCAGCGAGGCTCGGATCGATGCACCTGCACAGACTGAGGATTGGGCAGAAGGACTCCTTACTTACGGGGGTTCCTCGTTACGCCCCCCGCAGGTACGTTAAGCCGCCCTCCTTGAAATACAGGTCGCATCCCGTCACTGTTTTCGGTCGATGCTTGGACTGTGCCGGAAACCGCAGCCACGTGCCTGAATCATAGGTACCTAGCTCGTCTTCGAATGAACCGCTGAGCACCAGCACTTCGGCGCCGCGTTCATAGCTCAGCTCTCCCGGACTCGAGCCGGGCGGCCAGCGTTCAAGGCGCGTCGAATCCGCATAACCGGGCTGCTCGTAGAGGTGCTTCATCATGCGGCCCTGATCAGAGTGCCACGGCATGAGGTCGGTGTTCGCGGCCACGTGACGGCGATCTTTGCCGGGGAATTGTCGAAGCTTGACGAACAGGAGGCATCCACCGCGCGAGTATGGCGCGTGCCGAAAGCCTTCAGGATTCAGCAGGTAACTTCCCGCCGGCCAGTCGCCGTGCTCGTCCGAGAACACCCCATCGAGGACCAGAATTTCCTCACCCTCGGGATGATCGTGCGACGGAAAATGCGAGTTTTCCTCATAGCGCACGATGGAGGTGACTTGACCGGATTCAGTCGGTCCCACGAGGTGCAAGCGCCTGCGCCACACTGTACCGCTCGGGCTGGCCGTCCAGGGAAGTGTCTTTGTATCGACCACGACCCGAGTTGAGAGGTCACCGTGGATAGCTTGAGACATAGCGAGGCCTCAGCGCGTCACTGGCGCGGAGATATCAATGGATGGAATGGGACATCGTAACTGAACTTCCGGATTGCTTGCGCGCCAAGTCGTGGACAACTTCAGCGCCGTGTATCCATGAGCAGCTTAAATTGAGCCACTGACAGGCGGAATTTCAATCCCCCAGATTGTGCCCCCGACAGCACCCAAAACGTCGAGTAGAAGCTCTTCGCTGATTTTCCGCTTCACGCTAGGTGCTGATACGGTCGCCTGCACGCTGAGCAGAAATGAGGTATACGGATCAACGATCTCGCGGCGCGCACTGCAGCAGCGCACCGCGATCAGGGTGGCAGGCTGCGCATCGGCCACTTAAGATCAACCTCAGCAGTGCTGCGTGGTCCGATCAGGCTGGGACTGGTTATCCAAGACCAACAGTGCGGCAGCGGTGTTTGAAATGGGGATATGGTAGTTGCGATGTATTTCGCGGACAGTGCCATCGAGTGCCCCGCGGGCCGCGATCCAGTTCAGCACTTCGACTCCCTGCGTGCCGGCGAGGTCCACGAGCTGCGTGATCGTATAGGTCGTCAACGCTTCGGGTTCGGTGACAAGTTTGTCGAGACAGATTTCGTCGAAGGCCCTATTTATGAATCCGGCGCGCTGGCCGTCGAGCTGATGAGATAGCCCGCCCGTACCCATAACCAAGACGTTGAGATTCTCCGGCCAGCTGGCGATGGCGCGCCCAACCGATTGACCGAGTTTCAAACATCGCCGCGCGGATGGCAGCGGATGCTGCACGGTGTTAATGCTAATCGGCACGAAGCGTACTTCTCCGGTGCCCTCTGGCCACAGCAGCTTTAGCGGAATCGCAAAGGCATGGTCGACCACCATCTCCTGGCAGGACACCGGATCGAACTCATCCGCGACGAGCTGCTCGATGATGTGCCAGGACAGCTCCGGGTAGCCGCCGTAGCTGCCGAAATTCGGCAAGCCCCAACCCTCGTCCGCGTTCGCATACCGCTTCGCCGCGCCAACGGCAAAGGTCGGCATCTTGTCGAGAAAGAAATTCAAGCCGTGATCATTGTAGAAGAGCACGACGACGTCCGGCCTTGCCTTAGTCACCCAGTCACGCGCGGCCGGGAAGCCGTCGAAAAACGGCTTCCAGTACGTGTCTTGCTGCAGATTGCGGGCGATCGCGCCGCCAATCGCCGGGACGTGAGAGGTGCCTATGTAGCCAACGATGCGTGCCATGACTAGCGGCCTGCTTGCAGCAGTTTGGTCTTGAACTGTTCGACGGTCACGCCGGTCTGCTGTGCGCCTAGGTCCTGGACGCTGAGTCCGAAGATCCCAGCGAACTTGGCAAGATAGTAGATATTGCCGCCTGCAGCGATTAGTTCCAGCACATTGCGATGCCGAATCGCCTCGCGTTGCGACTGGTTAAGGCCATAGCGGGCGCAATAGCCGTCTTCATCGGCCAGAAAAGCCTTGCGATTTCCGGCGTCATTGAAGGAGTAGCACATGCGATTGAGCGCATAGCCCTTGTTGGCCTGCTTGCCATCGAAAATCGTCGTGCCAGGAATCGTCTGACGTTGCGTGCCAATCATCGTGCATTACTACTCTTCCAAGCCTTTGTTTAGTGTGCAGCGCCTGCGACTGGTGCCGCCATAGGGACTTTCCGTAGCCCGAAACGTGCTCTCAGGCCCGCTTCGCCTGCCCACGTGCCTAGGCCGGGCGCGGTTCATCAGCCGAATTGACCATACAGGCGTCCAGCGTCACTCAAGCCAGCCGTAGGGTAGAAGTCACCTTCCAGTCAGTGAAGGTAAACCCAACCGAACCGGGCAATACAGGGCATTCTGCCGCGGACTATCATGCGTAGATGAAGATCGAACTCACTGCCCTGGAGGCCCGCATCATCGGTTGCCTGATCGAGAAGCAAATCACGACACCCGATCAGTACCCGCTCTCGCTCAACGCCTTGGTAAGCGCCTGCAACCAGAAGAGCAACCGCGAGCCGATCATGCTGCTGGATGAATTGACCGTGCAGGTGACGGTGGATGAGCTGAGTCGCAAACATCTGCTACTTGATAGATCGGGGTTCGGAAGCCGCGTCGCGAAGTACCGGCACTGCTTCTGCAACACCGAGTTCGGCACCTTGAAGCTCGACCCGCAGGAGCTGGCGATCGTGTGCGAACTGCTGCTGCGCGGGCCCCAGACGCCGGGGGAACTGCGCAGCCGGTCGAGCAGGATGGCTCCGTTTGCGGATGTGTCGGAAGTCGAGAAGATTCTCGAGCGGCTCTCGCAGCGCGAGGGAGGTCCATACGTCCGCCGTCTTGCGCGCGAGCCCGGACGGCGCGAGTCTCGGTACGCACATCTGTTTGCGGGCGAGAGTGCCGAGCCCGCGGATATGAATCCGGTCGACGCAAAGTCCCCCGCGCCCGGCACAACGTCTGCCCCAGAGAGGCCCCTTCCGGCATCGGGGCAGGAGGAGCGCCTGAGGCGGCTCGAGCAGGAACTTCAGGCCCTGCGTGCCGAATTGAGCGACTTGAGAGCTCGCCTCGGCAGTTGAGGGAGCCTTGCCGACCCAGCAGGATCCGGGCTCGCACATGATTTGACGGTGACTCGGGGATGAATTGAAGCACCGACCGGCGGATTTTCAAATCCGCCAGTTCTTGCACCCAGCATCACCCAGAACAGTCATTTGGGGCGAGATCATCCGTTCGGTAGGTGACGGTGACCGCCGGCACGCGAACCGATCGCGGCGCGCGCTGCCTCACACCGCGGTTAGCCGGCGGATACGCGAAACGAGCCATCAGAACTCTTCACGGCGAGCACGTGTCCCGCCCAGCATCGGCGTGAGAGCATCGTGGTACAGGGGCGAAATGCAACCCAGGCGAACCATCTCACGAGAAGCTACAGGCACATTGCCGCCCAAGCCTTTGAGTTCTTGGGAACTCCCCGTCCCGCCCGAGCTGCCTATCAGCGGATTTTCGATCCTTCGCATCACCCCCGGAGCAGCCACTGATGCGAATGAATCTATGCGGATAGCTCGGGAAGATTTCTTGGAAGGAGCCGGTGCTGCCGCGCGATTGCCAAGGATCCCGGATAGTTTGATAATAAATTGACAGTCCGTTTGCAATCGATCCGCGAGCCCGTTTAACGACTGCTTGACCTGAGATGCGCGCTTGCATGGCGCATTCCAGCTCGAGTTGGAATATGCGTAGGCCGCGGACCCGCTGGGGGTCAACATGCGGTACTACGGGCCGGGTGCGGCATTCCTTCTGTGTGCAGTGCTAGCCGGCTGCGGCGGCAAGCCGCCGCCCAGTGCGGGCAGCGTGCGCGCCGCCGGTTCAGACCAGCCGCCCGTGGCGCAGTCTGACACGGACGAATTCCACCACGACGACCCCTGCTCACTGCTGGAGCCCAAGGAGGTCGAGGCAGTGTTCGGCGGCCCGCTGGGGACCGCTCCCTACCGCGGATCCAATGACAATCCGACGCCCGACGGCAGTGACTGCGTCTACCGCAGCGCGAACTTCCAGAGCATCACCCTCAGCGTGGATTTTGACGGTGGCCAGCAGGCCTACCATATCGGCGATTTCGTTGGCAACCTTGTCAAGGGTGCGGGTGTCGTGAATGACAAGACCAAGAAAGTCATGGTCTCTGAGGATGGCTCTGAGATCGCCGGCGAGTGGGACGAGGCGAAGCTCACCCCGTTTAACTGCTGCGTGTTCAACGCCCTGCGTGCCGACCAGATGATCAGCATCGATTTCACCGGCTCGAGCGCCACACTGAAACAGGCGGCCGGACTGGTGGATGCCGCCTTCAAGCGCATGGACAAGCCGCTGTCGCTCGATGGCGGGGCGAATGTCGCCGCGGCAAAGGCCTTCCTCAAGACCCGTCCGGCGCGCAGGGAGCCCTGCAGCGTGTTGTCGCAGGCCGAGGCCGAGGCCATCCTCGGCAAGCTGATCGCACCACCTGCCGCGCAGGGCGACAGCTGTTCCTACGAGCTGCCGCCCCAGGGCATCCGCCAGATCTATGAGCTGCGGTACAAGTGGCGTGGCGGCAATTATGACTTCCGCACCGATCTGCAGGCCGCGAAGATGGGCGGAACAGCCCTGGGCACCATGGAGTTCAAGTCCACCACGCAGCAGCAGGTCGCGGATGCACCCCCCGCAACAGGAACCGCTGCCAACGCTGCATCCACCAGCACCCCGGGCGGCGCCGGCTTCCACACCATCACCACGACCACCTCCGTGTCCGTGGACGAGGCCGCCCGGCAGATGACCGGCCAGACGTTTCAGCAGAGTACCCATCTCACCGGCGAACAGAACGCCACGGACGGCGGTCCCTGGGAGCGGTCGGCCGCCATCGGACCGAAATTCGAGGCAGTGAAGAAGGACATTGCGGTCGATATCGACCTGCGCGGCGTGGATCCCAACAAGGCCAAGGCGCTGGCGGCGGCGGCGATGAAGAAGCTCTGAAAGAGCGTGGCGTGCAGGTTCTGATCAGCATCGAGCGCGGCACGATCGGCCGTGCTGCAAACGCGAGGTAGCGCAATGAACGTGCGGAGCGGTCTTCTGTTTCTGGCGGCGACGTGGACGGCGACAGTGCAGGCGGGAACCGTCGTGCACCTGGACTGGCGGGGCCTGCCGGACGGACAGGCGCAGCCGAAGTCGGTCATTTATGCACAGGACGGCCAGTTCCGCATGGACACGCTGGATGATAAGGGCCACGTGCGCGACTTCGTCCTGGTCCGCGACGGCAGCATCTGGCAGGTGGACGTGGAGAAGCGCACGTTCTACAAGTTCGACAAGGCGGCACTCGCCGGGCAGCAGGATCAGATGCAGGAGCGCATGCAGGCGATGCTGGAGAAGCTGCCCCCAGAGCGGCGCGCCATGATGGAAGAGCACATGAAGGGCATGATGCAGAAGACGCAGCAGGCCAGCGTGACAATGACCGACACCGGGCGTACAGACCATGCGGGGTCCTGGTCCTGCGAGGTCTGGCAGCTGCTGCGCAACGGCAAGGCCGTGAGCGAGTCCTGCATCGCCTCCCGCAGTTCCCTGACCGGCGGTGACGAACTGGTCGATGCCACGCACAAGGCCTCAGCCGTGGCCACCGACGTGCTGTCGTCGCTGCCGGCGACGCGCAGCGCCGCCCAGCGGTTCGCGCTCTACGGCAAGGTGGACGGCTTCCCGGTGCGCACGCGGGAGCTCTCGGGCGGCAAGGCAGAGTCCGAAGACGTCGTCAGTGCCATCGAACGCCAGTCACTGCCGGCGGATAAGTTCGCCATCCCCAAGGGGTTCACTCAGACGACCATGGGCGAAGCGCAAGAGTAGCCCCGACAGTGCAGGTGATGCGCACCATCGACGGGCGACGCGAGTTCCTGCGCGGCAGGCGCGCCTGGCTGCCGGCGGTACTGGCGCTGCTCGTCGCCAGCTGCGGCCGCAACGCCAGTCACGAGGCCGCGCCGCCGGCAGCCTCCGGCGTCAGTGGCACCGCGGCGGCTACCGGTGTGCCGGCGAGGCCCCCGGGCGCCACGCTGGCGGTCGCCGGTTCGCTGTTCACGGGCGATTCCGACCAGGTCCGCGCCTACCTGCAGACGGTGAAGGAGATCAAACCTGCGAAGTTCGACGTGCAGTGGAGTCCCGACACCGTAGCCGTGAGCAAGAACGAGGCGATCCGCTCCCTCGTTTCCATCAGCCGCGACGGCAGCACCTACCGCTTCGATAGTCGCGAACCGGTTGTCCAACGCCTCAAGGCCGGGAGCATCCTTTGGATCTACGACCTCGCGGTGAGGCGCGTCGATCGCCTCGACAACGCGGGCGACATCACGATCGTGTACACCTCGCCGGTCAGTCTCACCGAAGCCTTCACGCGCGCCGATATCGCCTTCGATGCTGCGCCCAGCCTCCCCGACTACTACATGGGCTTTCGGCCCCACCGGCCAAAGACGCCACCCAGCGCGCGTCACCGGCCGGCGCCGCCGGGCATTCGCAGCGTGTCCTGGCGGGACGGCGGCGCTCTTGAGGCGGATTTGCGGGCACGGCCGCGGACCGCAGTGTGGAGCGGCGCTGGCGACCCGGCGCTGCTGCAGGTGTCGGATGGCCCGGCGCCCCAGGCCCCGGACGCCGATACGGAACAGGACGACTACGGAGAGGTCCGGCCTGCCGGCGGCGGCTTCAACGGCACGCTGAAGGGCTATCAGTACTCCGTCGGCTACTCGACACGCCCGGACGGCATCACGCTGATCCTGCAGGCGCGCAAGGCCGACGATGAGGGCGGCGGCGATGACAATGGCGGCGCCGAGACAGGGTCGGAGATCGAGGACAAGTTCCGGGAGCAGGAGGAAAAGCGGGAAGAGGCGCAGCAGAAGCTTGCGGAAACCAAGGTCCAACTGACGCACGAGCAGGCGGATCTGGACAACCTGGATGCGCAGTACGATAAGGACATGGCGAAGCTCAAAGCCGACCAGTCCACGCGGCAGCAGAATAAGACCAACCCGAATCCCGCGCCCGGCATCCCCGGACCGAAGACCGACTCCAACGGTACGCCCTACACGCCCCAGGCGGAGCAGCAGATGCTGACGCAGCAGTATCAGCAGCAGCGCTCGCTGGAGCTGAAGAAGATGGCCGTGGCGCAGCAGATCCGCGACGCGGCCGAGAAGGATAAGGCGGACGCAGAGGCGAAGGAGAAGGCGCTGGCGGTGCTGGGCAATGTGGCCAAGCAGCTGTTCGAGATCGCATCGGAGGTCCTGGACGTGCGTTTCAGGATCCGCGTGGACATGGACAACTTTGCCCTCGGCGGCGCCATCAACGTGGCCGACGGAAGCGTGCAAAGCGCCTCGGCGCAGTTCAGGAACCTGCGCGGCAAGGTCGCCCTGTCGTTCATTGGCAGGATGGGCAAGCCGGGCAACGGCGCCACCAAGGTGCCCCTCATGGACGTGCCGATCATGTTCAACATCCCGTTCCCCATGGGCGGCTTCCCCTTCGTGATCCAGCTCAGCACCGATTTCAACATCAACGTATTCCTCGCCGGCAACCATGCGGCACAGAAGTTCGAGGGAACGTACGAATTCACCGGCGACGGCGGGTTCAAATCCACCAAGAGCGGGTCCGACGCCAACAGCACCATGGGCGGCACCAAGCCGGCGGTGGGCCAGTACCAGGCGATGAGCCCGGGGGTGTCGGGGGCGGTGCTCGGCATCCAGGCGCCGCGCATCGGCTTTGGCGTAGGCGTCATGGGCGCCTCCTCGGTCGCCTACCTCGATGTGGTGCACGTCGTGACGATCACGAACGCGGCCGCGGTGGCCGCGGGGATGCTGGCGCCGCCATGCAAGCGCGTCACCTACACGGCGTACGGCCACGTCGGGGTGGACACCAAGCTCATGCCCCTGCCCATCCCCTTCGTGGGTAACGTGGTCGACACGCTCAACAAGGTGGGCACGACGCGCAAGGAAGTGTTCAAGCGCGGCGATGAGGCCCTGGATCCCCCGGTGAAGGCCTGCGAGGTCGGAGGATGAGTGCAGGACTGCGGTATTTGCCGGCGTGTGCCCTGCTCGTGATTTGCAGCGCGCATGCGGGCACAGCGGACACCGCCGCCATCCAGCCCATCAAGGGGCTGGTGATCACCACTACCGTGGTCAACGGCGGATTCGTATCGGTCGGAAGCGGCGGTGTGCATGCCTATTCCGCCATGGACATGGAGCAGTGGGACTCGGTGGCGGACAGTACCCCCGAGGACGTCACATACCAGATCCGACTCAGCGCGCCAGCAGACGCCAAGGCCGAGGCTGACCTGAAGAAGGTCACCTTCAGGCGACGCGTGCGGCGGGAGGACATCGCCCAGTCACTGAGGATCAGTTGGGGGGTCTCGACGCAGGACCCCGAGATGTTCGCCGGGCAGACGTATGAGGAGACGTCCGTCAAGGCGCTGGGGATGCTCAAGTCCGGTGCCGACGTGCCGTTCGTAATCGGCGCCCTCGACGGTGATGACCCGAGCGGCATGGGGGCGCTGCTGAAGCTGGCGGGCGAGGCCGCTTCGGGCAGCGGCAAGCCGGGATCATCGCCTCTGGGAGGCATGACCGCGGCGATGCAGGTGAATTTCGCGCACACATACTATCGCGGCACGTTCCGCCGTGTGGAGACCGCGCCCGTCGCCCTGGCGGTGCTGCTCAACGGCCAGCGCGTGAGTCTGCCAACCATCCATGCCCAGGGCACATTCACTTCTCCCAGCAACCGATCGCTGCAGATTCAGTTCTGGTGGCTGGATAGCGGCACCTGGCCGGTGGCCCTCAAGAAGAGCTTCGCAAACGGCCCGAAGGTGATGACCGAGCAGGTGACGCGGATCGACCTGCCACCCGCGGGGGAGCCGGGCGGCGGCGCGGGAGGCAGCAAGGGTGCGGCTGGCGGCGGTGCAGGCATGGCCGACCAGCTACGCAAGTCCTGTCACGTGGAGCTGTCGGGCATCTACTTCAACACTGGCAGCGCGCGGCTGCTGGAGGAATCGCAGCCGGCCCTGAAGGCCATCACCCAGCTCATCATGCAGTCGAAGGAACCGGTGCTCACCGTCGAGGGTCACACGGACAACATCGGCACGGCCGAATTCAACCAGGCTTTGTCGGAAAAGCGGGCGGCAGCGGTGCGCGCGGCGCTGGTCTCGCAGTTCGGTGTGCCGCCGGCCCGGTTGGTGACGAAGGGCTTCGGCCTTACGCGCCCGCTGGAAAATAACGATACCGTGGAGGGTCGCGCGCGCAATCGCCGCGTGGAACTGGCCTGCGCTGGGTCGCACTAGGTCCCCGGCACGAGCCTAGAAGCCAGGATCAATTGGGGCGGAATGAGTCGCCTCATGCCCACCAATCGCACGTCCGGCACCACTGAACCCGGTCTGCACCTTACGAGGCCGAGGAAGCCCCCGTGATCCGGCCCAGGGAGTATGCGCACGCGGTGGCCGATGCGCGCGAGTCTCAGAGCCAGCGTGCGGCCGCCGCGCCGGTGTCCTCGGGGCGACTGTTAAAGGCGATAGCCGTTTGCGGGGCCGAGCGGTGTATCGCGTTTATCACCGCCTCGAACAGCGCCAGCCGGTTCGGTGGCAAGCGAACGCCAGCGCCGACCACCACGCAGTCGTAATGACTACCGGCTAGGCTGCGCTCCACGGTCGGGACTGCAGTCTCGTCGGGGCGGATGAAGCAGTTCTCGGCAAGCCAGCCTCGCTCAGCCATATCCGCGTGTGCGAGCTTAATTCCGGCGTGGATCTTTTCCGCGGTCATGCCGGGCGGCAGCGCCGGATCTGAGAAGTCCACCGTCGCCGGATCCAGGCCGACCAACAGAACACGTTTCATCCACCATCCCCCGAAAAGGCAACTCGACGTGACGCAGTGCAGACATGAGCAAGCGCTTCTATATTAAGCTTGCGCTTGACACTGTCAAAGCGACATCTTGCTGCCGGCGCTAATTCGCGTGCTCGGCGCCGAACTTTGTATTGGGGAAACCCAACGAGCACACGCCGATCGGGTCAGAGAAGCCGGATTGACGGCTTCTGCGCCCGCGGTTCTTCCTCCAGATGGCTGCAGCCGGCCAACTGCGGTCATCGATCATCCCGGAGTGCCTGCAGGTGCAAGTAAGGGGACGTTCGCCTCCTCAGCGGCGACCCTAACCGATTGTGGTGTCCGATCGCCCGCCTTGAGACTCTTAGTCTAGGAGACCACACATTCACAGCCGGCGGCGCTGCGCGCAGAGAAGCGGGTTCAAAGCTCCGGGAACCTTCTTGAGGAATGGTTCCAGATTCAAATGGGATGGACGGATCGTCGAGGGCGGTTGATTGGAAACGACATTCTCGGCGCTTGGCTGCGGAGCGAACTGAGTCGTGATCCCAGCGCGCATGGGCAGAGTAATCATGGGTCTGCGCTGGCTCTCCACGTGGTGGTGGCGAATCGGTGACTCCCCCGCCGCCCGAATTCTGGTACAAGGGCTCACAGCCCCTTCCCGCCGTCGTCGACGAGGTCATCGCGTTGCCGACGGCGGTCTCGAGGTCGATCGACGGGCAGGCCGGCTGTCCTGAACTGCCTGCTGGCCTCGGACAAGAGGAGTCCGCAGCTGGGCCCCCGAAAGGAGCCATTCGCCACCGCAAAGTCTAGTCAGTTGCCGACACTCGCCCAATTCAAAGTGGGCCGAAGTGGAAACAATTTTCCGACAATCTACAGTCGGTTCATTGCGCAACTCTTGAGTGAATTGATCTACGACTGCGTACAAATGCCTTCTGAGCCGAGGATTTTCAATCCTCGACGATCTGCACCCAGCACACTCACCGTCACCTAAAACTGCCGCTTAGGTGAAATCCACCCATCGGTACCGCGTTCGTCGTCTTCGGCCTCGTGCGCTCAGAACTCAATCCGGCCGCGCTCTCGCGATTCCGGTATCTCGCAGAAACTATCGGTTTGCCGCACTCGATCATTCGCAACCCCGCTGCATTGCGATAGGCATCGCGCACGTGCTAATTACCTGTAGGCTGCGACGCTCGGACAGACCCCGGGGTGGTCGCCCACCGCGCCAACTCGCATCGCGCCGTCGAGCCGTCGAGCAGAAGGCCTCAGGTGGAGACGCCGACCCCACGACGTTGTACGTATTCGCAGGCCGTCTGCAGCGCGCCCAGCTGGGCGTAGTCCTGCTCGGGAATGTCCAGATGGAACGCCTCGCTGATCGCCATGGCGAAGTGCAGGCGGTCCATCGAATCGAAGTCGACCTGATCACGCAGCTCGCGTCTCGGGTCGATCGTCACCGGATCTATGTCGGGTGCAATCTCCGTGAGCAGCGCGAGCAGACGGCTGCGGACGTCCTGATCTTGGATAGTAGTCGCCATGGTTTCCCCTAGAGCTTCTCCGGATGCGCCAGCAGCTCAGCGATTGCCTGCAGGAAACGTGACCCGATACGCCCGTCCGTGACGCGGTGATCGGCCGCGAGCGTCAGGTGCAGCAGCGGCCGCACGGCTAGGCCACCGGCGTGCACCCAGGGACGCTCGGCGACGCGCCCTGCGCCAACGATCGCCACCTGTGGAGCATGAATGATGGGATAGAGCGTCTCCACGCCTTCCTCGCCCAAGCTCGTAACGGTGATGGTGGCCGCCGTGAACTCGCTCGAGCGCATGTGGCCGGCGCGCACCCGCTTGACAAGGTCGCTGAACTCGCGCATCAGGGTCTTCAGATCCTTGCGGTCGGCGTCAAGGAGCGCGGGTGCCACCAGGCCCCCGCCGCGCAGGGCGATGGCGGTGCCCACGTGCACTTCTGCCACGCGCTCGAAGCGTCCCTCGCGAAAGTAACCGTTGAAGCCCTCCACGCGCGCGGCGGCGAGCGCCACGGCCTTGGTGAGCAGCACACCCTCGACCAGCCGATCCTGGATTGCGAGCGCCGCATTGTGTCGTGCCACCCAGGCGCGTGCCGCCCCGAAATCGAGCGTGTGTCCGAGATAGTAGTGGGGAATCTCGCGCTTCGCCTTGGCCATGGCGCTACCAATAACGGCGCGCATGGCGCTGCGCGCCTCCGCTGCCGGCGCCTTCGCCTGGGCTGCCAAGCGCTCGACTTCCTCGAGATGGACGATGCCGCCCGCCGCCTGCTGAGCGAGGTCCTCAACGGGCACACCGAGCTCCTGCGCCCGGCGTCGTGCCGCTGGTGATATGCGTGCACGGCCAGCCCCGGCGGCAGCCGACCGCGGTGCAGCCGGGGCGCCGGCGTCGCCACCACAGCGGCTAGCGCACGCACCGGAGCGCCCGGCGGCGCAACAACAGGGGTGCCTAGCTCGGGGGCGGCCGGTGCGCTCCCGGGCGCATCTGCGGCCGTACTCGCCGTGCTGAGGTGGGCAAGCACCGCTCCGACTGCCACTTTGGTTCCGGGTATGACGTCGAGCGCAGTCACCGTGCCATCGCTGAAGCACTCGATGTCGATGAGTCCCTTCTCAGTTTCAACGACCGCGATCGCTTCACCGCGCCGTACCGCCTCGCCCGGCTTCTTCAGCCACTGGGCGAGCGTTGCGCTCTCCATATCTGCGCCGAGCGAGGGCAGGCGAAATTCGATCAGCATCAGCCTGACTCGCCGCCGCTCATTAGCCCTTGCACGGCCTTAACGATGCGCTCGGGATTTGGTAGCGCGGCGTCCTCCAGATGCTTCGGGTACGGCACCGGCACCTCCGCCGTGCACACCCGGGCCACCGGCGCATCCAGATCGTAGAAGGCCTGCTCCATGATTCGGGTAGTGATCTCCGCGGCGATGCTCCCGCTGCGCCAGCCCTCGTCCACGATGACGGCACGCCGTGTACGGCGCACCGCGGCCATGATCGCTGCATCATCGAGCGGCCGTAGCGTCCGCAGATCCAGCACTTCGGCCTCGATCCCCTGCGCCGCCAGCTGCGCGGCGGCCGTCAGGCACTTGTGCACGCTGCCGCCGTAGGTGACGAGGACCACATCGCGGCCGCTACGGCGCACGGCCGCATGATCGATGTCGACCCGGGCGAGTGATGGGCTGAGCTCGCCTTCCATATTGTAGAGAACGATGTGCTCGAACAGCAGCACCGGATCCGGACAAGCGAGCGCGGCGGCGAGCATGAAGCGCGCGTCATCGATGGTCGCAGGCGTCACAATTCTCAAGCCCGGAATGTGCGCGTACCAGCCCTCCAGACTGTGCGAGTGCTGGGCTGCGAGCTGCCTCCCGGCGCCAGTCGCCATGCGGATCACCAGTGGCACGTTGATCTGGCCGCCCGACATGTGACAGAGCGTGGCGGCGTTGTTGAGGATTTGATCGAGCGCCAGGAGGCTGAAGTTCACGGTCATGATCTCGACGACGGGTCGCAGCCCACCGATGGCCGCGCCGATGCCGGCGCCGACGAATGCCGATTCAGACAGGGGCGTATCCCGGATGCGCTCCGGGCCAAATTCCTGCAGCAACCCCTTGGTCACCGCATAGCAACCCCCATAGCTGCCGATATCCTCCCCCATGAGGAACACGCGCGGGTCGGCTTGCAACGCCGCGCGCAGGCCCGCACGTGCGGCTTCGCGATAGGTGATACGCGCCAGCGCGGTGCTCGCCTGAGGTGCAGCCTCAGCAAGGGGCGCCGACGACGCAGCCAGGGGCTCAGCCATGAGGAAGCTCCGCGTATACGAAGCGCTCGAGCTGCTCGACGGGCTCCCATCCGGCTCGCTCGGCAAACTCGACCGCCAACTCCACTTCGCTATGGGCTTCGCGCTCGAGCCTCTGGTAGTCGTCCTCGCTCATCAGGCCCTGCGCCTTGAGTCGCGTGGTCAGCGTGATGAGCGGTCCCTTCTTCTGCCAGGCCTCAATCTCGGCCTTGTCGCGGTAGAGCTGTGCATCGAACATCGAATGCCCGCGGAAGCGGTAAGTTCGCAGCTCGAGCAGCACGGGCCCCGCCCCGCTTCGCACGCGAACTACTGCTGCGCGCGTGGCGTCCTCGACGGCGAAGACATCCATCCCGTCCACCGCTTCCGCCTCGACGCCGTACGGTCGCGCCTTGGCGGAAATATCAAGCTGCGATTCAGCGCGCTCAATCGCAGTGCCCATCGCGTATAGATTGTTCTCGCATAGGAACAGCACTGGCAACTTCCACAGGGCGGCCAGATTCAGCGATTCATGGAATTCACCTTCCGCGACGGCGCCGTCGCCGAAGAGGCAGGCGGTCACCGCCGGCTCGCGCCGCAGCTTCTGCGCCAGCGCTAGACCAAGCGACAGCGGCAAGCCGCCGCCGACGATGGCATTGCCGCCAAAGAAGCGCTTGCCGGCGTCGAATATGTGCATGGATCCGCCGCGCCCGCGACTCGAGCCGCTCTCCCTGCCGAACATCTCCGCCATGAGAGCATTCATCGACAGACCGCGCGCGATGGCATGCCCGTGCTCGCGGTAGGTCGAAACCACCGCATCGGTCGGTTCGAGCGCCTGCATGGTGCCGACGGCAACCGCCTCCTCGCCGTTGCAGAGATGCAGGAAGCCGCGGATCTTAAGTTCCCCGTACAGCTGCACGCAGGCGTCCTCAAAGCAGCGGATGCGTAACATCTCGCGCAGCAGACGCAAGCCGCGCTCGCGCGTGACGGAAGTTCGCGCCTCACCCCCGCTCATATGCCCGCCTCCAGCGTCGAGAGGTCGCCCTCGGGCAGGCCGAGCTCGCGCGCCCGCAACAGGCGCCGCATGATCTTGCCGCTGCGCGTGCGTGGCAGGGTTGCTGAGAAGGCGATTTCGCGCGGCGCCACCGCAGCGCCGAGCAACCGTCGCGCGTGCGCCATCAGACTTCGGCGCAGCTCCTCGCTTTCCTGCACCCCATCCTTGAGTTCGACGAAGGCCTTCACGGCCTGGCCGGCGATCGGGTCGGGTACGCCGATGACGCCGACCTGCGCGACGGCGGCATGAGACATTAGGCAGCTCTCGATCTCGAACGGGCTGATCAGGTGCCCGGCGGATTTGATGACATCGTCGGCCCGGCCGATGAACCAGAAGTAGCCCTCGCGATCACGTCGTGCGAGGTCACCGGCGAGGTACCAGTCGTCGACGAATGCGGCCCGATAACGCTGCTCGTCCCCCAAGTAGGCGCTGAACATGGAAGGCCAGCCGGGACGCAGCGCGATCTCGCCGACCTCATCGGGCGCCTCAACGACCTCGAGTCTGTTGCCGGCTCCTCGGCGCACCACGCGGATTTCCACGCCAGGTATCGCCCGCCCCATCGCCCCCGGCAAAACATCGCAGCCGCGGAAGTTGGCGATCATGATGGCGCCGGTCTCGGTCTGCCACCAGGTGTCGTGGAAGGGCATGCCAAAAACGTCCACGCCCCAAAGTACCGCTTCGGCGTTCAGCGGCTCGCCCACGCTCAGCATGAGGCGCAGATCCGGGTAAGTCTGGGCACGAGCGAGGGCCGGGCCGGCTTTCATGAGCATGCGGATCGCGGTCGGCGCCGTGTACCAGACGTTGACATGCTCCTCCGCGAGAATCCGGTACCAGCGTTGCGGCTCGAACTCCTCACGGTCGACGATCAGTCTGGAACCGCGCGTGAGCGGACCAATCACGCCATAAGCGATTCCGGTCACCCACCCCGGATCCGCCGTGCACCAATAGGTCTCCTGCGGATGCAGGTCCAGCACCAGCTTGCTGGTGGCATGCTGCGCAATGACCGCAGCGTGAGTGAGCGTCACGCCCTTCGGCTTCCCGGTCGTACCGCTGGTGAAGTGCAGCAGCGCCACCTCATCGTCTCGGGTCGAGGCGGCCGCACAATCCTCGCCGCTCTCGCTCATCAGCTGCGCGAGGTCGGCCGTCCCTGCAGGCAGCTCCCGTAGCCCCGGCTCGCGCACCAGCAGCACGTGGCGCAGGTCCGGAAGCGCAGCGCGGATCGGCGCTACTTTACGCCGGTACAGGCCTTCACTCGTCACCAATACGCGCGCCCGGCTCAGCTGCAGGCGTGTCTTGAGAGGCTCGGGACCGAACGCGAAGAACAGCGAACTGCACACCCGGCCCGCCCGGATGGTGCCCAACACAACGGTAAACAACTCCGGCGTGCGACCGAGCAACGTCGCGACGCATTCGCCACCGGTGACGCCGAGGGACTGCAACAGGTTGCCGAAGCGGCTGCAGGACCTGAGCAGATCCGCGTACGTCACATCGCTACGGCGCCACTCGCGATCGATGAAGCGCGCGGCGAGAGAGGCGCCGCGGCCAGCAGCCACCTGACGGTCAAGCGCCTCATAGCCCATGTTGAGGCCCCCGCCCGGCAGGCCCGCGAGCTCCGCCCGGGCACTCTCCCAGGAGAACGAGCGGCATGCATCATCGTAGTCAGCCAAGTATGGTGCGACGCGTTGACTGCTGGCGGATTTGTGGATGGCAGGTGGAAGCATCAGATACCCTCGCAGGCATCTGTACAATTAGCCGATCGGGCAGCCGGCGCCTATACGGACTATCCGCAATCCGACGTGGGCGCGTTACCGCCCCTCGCTGCAGAGCGTTGCCTGAGCGCGCTGCGACAAATATTGAGTCCACATGCCGCTCCCAGTCGGCGGCGTTTACCAACCGACAGGTTGCGTGTCCGCTTTGACGAAGAAGCCAGCGACGCCGCGGTTGCTGCTCTTGGCCGAACTCTGTTCCTGACCCAGGCGCGTGGGCCTCGGTGGCGGCGGTGCCGGCATCGTTTCAGCCCGCAAGAGTCCGTCTTTCATTCCCAATCAAGTCGCTCATTCGACGTGGTCGAAGCACCGACCTTCTCAACTAGCACTTTGATGTCGTATTCCGGAGAGATGGCCGACACGTTTCGGCATTTGTGGAGGGTACGCAGCGGAAGCGGGTCGTTCGAGCGTGGCCGTTGATCGGCTCGTCTCGGCCATGAGCCGACTACGCAAAGAGTACCGACCAGCGAAGCAGGTGTAACACGCCGATTTAAATTGGTGGTAAGGGTGGAATTTGACACGCGGAATTTCATTCCGCCGAAACTTGTATCGAGCATCGCCTACCGTCAACTAAGGCAATCATTCGGTAGTTTCGGCCTTGCGGCAGATGCTGGTAGGTGACAGTGGGTGACGATGGATTGGGAACCAGAATGGAGGCAAAACTACCGGTCCTACACTGGTTCCAATCGCAATTCATGTCGCCCTGTCCAACTCTTAAGGCTTCCGCGCGCTCACCAGCGCAGCGGACAATTCGCGTATCAGCCGCGCTCCATTGCCGCGCCACGCGCTGCCATGCATGCAGGCAAGTGTTGTCGGACCTTCACGGGCCAGTCGCTCCAGGACGGCGGGCGTTTGCGGCGTGTGCGCGAAGTAATCCATCGGCGCGCGAAACGCCTCGCTGGGTCCCAAGATGTCCGCCTCCGTCAGCGCTACGTTTCCCGGTCCGCCCTGTGTAAAGAGGTCGCCGCAAAAGAAGGTGCGGGTGCTCACATCCATCATAAGGCCACAATCCCAGGAATGCGGTACGTGGGGTGTATCAAACCAGCGCATTCGATGCCGGCCAAGCGCGAGCTCTTCCCCGTCTGAGAGTGCGCGCGGCGCGCGATCAGCAAAATCCCCAATCGACACCATGGCCGCCACCTGGCTGCAGACCGGAGCGGCCTCTGGCGCGACTGCAAGGAAGGAGTTAAGAGCACCGCACTCGTCCGCCTCAAAATGCGACAGTCCGATGAACTTCAGCCGATCGATCGGCAATACGGCGCAGACTGCGTCGCGGACCAACGGGAACAACTGCCGTGGGCCCGTGTGAAAAAGCATTGAGGCATCGTCCACGACCAGATATTGGTTGAAGTTGAACTGGCCTGGACCCTCAGGCAGCGACACAGGCGTGTTAATGCGGTAGATGCCATCTGCCACTTCCTGGACGTTGGTACCTGATTGCATATTCGTAATCATTGATCGACTCCCTAGAGTGCTCAAGGAAGTGTCACGAGGGCTGGTCGTTACACTTCCCCCTATGCGGGAATAAGCTTGCCGATTCGAGTGCCGCGATTTCGCCTTGTTATTCTACAAATCATACTTCAAATACTAATCGCGGCCCGGCCAACAAGCCGGGGAGGCGAAATCAAATGGGGCAAGATGCGGGGCTTAATTTTTCCCCCCAAATGATGGAGAAGACCGCGGAACGACGTTGACGACGCTGGCATGGGCGGCCACCATAGCGCATCGTCGTCGATGCCCAACTAGACCGGCGGACTCGTTGGAGAGGCCCGGCCCGCTCTGGAATGGGTGGTCAAGGGGGCGTGCAGGGCTTTCAGAGGGGGCTCATGGCTGAGACCGACAAGGAGTTCGCGGGCTCGATCCCGAAGTTCTACGACACGCTGATGGTCCCCCTGATCTTCGAGGCTTATGCCGCCGACTTGGCGGAGCTTGTCGCTGCCTCCTCGCCCGGCTCGGTGCTTGAAACGGCGGCCGGCAGCGGCGTGGTCACGCGGGCGCTTGCGCCAAGACTCAGCGCAGACGCGTGCTACGTGGTGACCGACCTCAACCAGCCCATGCTCGACTATGCCGCGACCCGGCAGGGGCCCGATAGCCGTATCGAATGGCGGCAGGCGGACGCGCTCGCCCTGCCCTTCAAAGATGCCTCGTTCGACGTCGTTTGCTGCCAGTTCGGTGTAATGTTTTTTCCCAACCGGGTCGCCGGCTACGCCGAGGCGCGTCGCGTGCTGAGACCAGGCGGGCGCTTTGTCTTCAGTGTCTGGGACCGCATCGAAGAGAACGCCTTTGCCGACGACGTCACTAACGCCGTCGCCGCGGTGTTTCCGCGCGACCCTCCGCAATTCCTTGCCCGCACGCCGCACGGCTATCACGATGTCACACTGATCCACGAGGAAGTGAGTCGCGCAGGGTTCGCCGGCATCGAGATTAAGACGCGAGAGGAAGTGAGTCGCGCGCCCTCGGCGCGCGACGCCGCCACTGCCTATTGCCAGGGAACGCCATTACGCAATGAAATCGAGGCGCGCGACGCCAACTTGCTCCAGCTCGCCACGGACCGCGCCACGGAGGCGATCGCCAGCCGCCATGGCGAAGGCCCAGTGGCCGGCAAAATTCAAGCGCATGTGATCGTGGCGGCGAGATAGCAGAGTCCCGTCGGCTGCTGCAGCCCGACCGGCACTTGCGATATGCGCGGGCATCTGAGACGCAGTGCGCCCTTCCCCGTGCGCACCACAAAGCAGCCCGCCACGACCCAGCATCACCCCAAACAACCATTTAGCTGATTCGGACCTTACGGTAAGTGATGGTAGATGTTCCTGGGTGACGCTGGGTTGGGTACCAAAGTGGAAACAAGCGTCCGTCCCGGAGAACCGCCGCGGGCTCTCGATCCCCAGATCCAAACACCCGCGACACCAGCGTCACAAGGGTGGCCTCTTACGGGAGGGGGTTCGCTGGGCAAGGGCAGCGCGAACCCGGATTTGGGGTACCCGAATTCCGAGTCCGGGCCTCTTATCACCAAGAGAAGGCGCAGTTGACGCGTTGCGGTACCGAGCTACACGGAATTAGGCCCTTGTGTGAGCCACCTGTACACAGCGCTTCTTTGGCCCAGGCTTGGGGTCATGGGAACAGGCCGTAAGGTTATAGCCTTGATTTGGGTGGCACCGCTCTGCACATCGTGCGGCGGTGGCGGATCGCCTGCTGGTCCTCCTCCAGACTTCTCGTTATCAGCGTCGCCGTCGTCGCTGACGACTCCGGTTGGCGGTAGTACAACAGCAGTCATGATCTCAGTGACACCCTCCCACGGCTTCAACGGCAGCGTATCCGTCGCAATTACGGGCCTGCCCGCCGGTGCCGTTGCCGAACCGGCCGCCGCCTTGAGCGTCAATTCGGGCTCATCACAGCCGTTAACAGTTGCAACATCCGACTCCACTCCCACACGGAGCGCGACCCTCACCCTGACGGCTACCAGCGGTTCACTCAAGCACCAGACCGCGATCACGTTGACTACGACGCCTGCTGTGACGACCTCACAGTCGGGGTCGGTGCTCTACCTGCAGGCACATGCCAACGGTCACTGGGCGCGGATCGGCGTCGATACACTCTGGGGCGGAGCTATTACAGACGTGACCTACGACGGCGTCAGCATTGTCAACGCTCACGATCCCGGCCGGGAGGTCCAGCCGGCGTTCTACGATGGCGCCGATCAGTACCCCTGGCCTGACATCAATACGAGTTATGGCTGGGATCCTGTGCTAGCGGGGGACTTCGATGGCAACGGCACCCCAGTCCAGAGTCAGCAGGTGACGGCGGGGTCGCTCTACACGCGAGCCGCACCACTGCAGTGGTACCCAGAAAGCTTTGGGGGCAGCGCATCGATGCCAGTGCCATCGGACCTGACCGTCGAGCAGACCATTACACTCGCCCCAGGGACCGATCTCGCGTTCCAGATCCACTACCGACTCACGCACAACGGTACGGACACGCATTACAACGCCGGCCAGGAGTTTCCGGCGGTTTACGTCAACGCTGCCTACACGACGCTCCTTTACTACACTGGCTCGAGCCCATGGAGCAGCGCGGCGCTGAGCCAGACGCCGGCTCCGCCGTCGGGTGAACCGGGACTGGTGGTCTTCACGCCAGAACAATGGGCAGCGCTCGTTGATTCCAACGGCATAGGCCTCGCGGTATATGTGCCGGGCCAATATGCGCGCACCGGAGCCACCGCTTTCCCCAACACCGGTACGGGGCCTACCGACAATGCAACTGTCTACATGAACGCGATGACGAATTTGACGTTCGCTCCTGGCAGCGTCATTGACGCTGACATGTATCTCGTCCCCGGCCCAGCGACAGCGGCGCGCGCAGCGATCTATGCACTTCACCGCTCGTTGCCGGCCGCCGACGTTTTCACGCCCGCCGCCACCATCGATGTGCCGGCCCCGGGTGCCACAATCTCCGGTAAAAGTGCATCGGTAACCGGGTGGGCGTTCGACAATGTCGGTGTCGATTCCGTGCAGGCCTACGTGGACGGGGTTCTTCGCGGGACGGCGACTCTCGGCGGTTCCCGCCCGGACGTCGCAGCCGCTTATCCGAACGTCGCGCCGGACAATTGTGGCTGGAACTACGCCCTCGATACCACGGCGCTCTCGAACGGCCCGCACTCACTGAGCGTGCACGTACGAGACGTCACGGGCAATGAAGCACTAGTGCCGCCGAGGGCAGTTACCGTGAGCAACTGATGAGATCGGACACTCGATGTGCGTGGCACGCTCTCCGTAACAGGTACGACAGCGTGGATCACAGGAAACTGGGCGAGAGTACTCAAGGACATCTGGCATTCTGGGGGATAGGAGCGGATGCCAGGCCTACCGCAGCCAGAGGCTAAAACGGCATGGCTCAGAGCGCGAGCTGCCTGGTTATAAAGTTGGTGGTTGGGGGCCTGCTGCCCATTGATCTAGCAGATATGCGCCTGATAAGCCGTCGAAGATGACGTGGACGGCGGCGCGAGAATTGGCGCTGGCGGCGCGAGAATCCGTCGGCAGTGGCCAGAACCGGACTTTTGTTCTCTTGTCGAGAAGTCGCCAAAGCGGACGTTATACTCACTCGGCGTGATGCACACCTAGAACAACTTCGGAGATGGCGCGACAGATGGAAGCGAGATCCGTGGTCGGGGCCGGGGCCCTGTTGCTTCTCCTCGCGGGCTATGTCGGTTCGGCGTGTGCCGAGGGGTCGGCAATCGCCATCCGTGCCGGACACGTCATCGACACCAAGGCAGGAAGAACGACCGGCGCACAGGTGATCGTCGTGCGCGATGGCCTGATCGCCGACATCGGCCCCGATGTCCCAGTGCCCGCTGGCGCGCGCGTGATCGATCTGGGCGCCTATACGGTGTTGCCGGGCCTCATGGATGCTCACACCCATCTCACCATCGACCAGCGCAACCAGGATCCGCTCGCTGAACTCGAGCACACCGCTGCCGAGCGGGCCTTTGGCTCCATTCCCAACGCGCGCGCGGTGCTGCTCGCAGGCTTCACGACCGTGCGGGATCTGGGTTCCTACCGTGCGCTGGTCGATGTGGCCCTGCGCGATGCGATCAATCGCGGTGATGTGATTGGCCCGCGGATGTACGTTGCGGGTGCCTACCTGACCATCGACGGCGGAGCGGGTGCGGTCACCGGTTTCGCTCCCGATCTGATGCTGCCCTGGGACTTACGCTACGGAGTGGCAAATTCACCGGGCGAGGTGCGCGAGCGCGTCCGCATGCTCGCCGGTCAGCGCGTCGATGTGATCAAGATGTTCGCGACCGGCGCAGTGCTGACGCACAACAGTAACCCTGCAGGTCGCGAGGCGACTCCCGAGGAGCTCGCGGCAGGGGCGGACGAGGCGCGCAATTTCGGGCTCAAGCTCGCCGTACATGCACACGGTGCGGAAGGCATCAAGGCCGCTATTCGCGCCGGCGCAGCCTCGATCGAGCACGGTACGCTCATGGATGACGAGGGACGTGCACTCATGAAACAGCACGGAACCTATCTCGTGCCGACGCTCGAGGTTCGCGAGTGCGTAGGCAAGAACTACCCGGAGGAGTTCGTCAGTAAGGCGCAGCAGATCATGAGCGCTCAGCTCGCGAACTTTCGTAAGGCGGTCCAGGCGGGCGTGAAGATCGCCTTCGGTACGGATATCGGCGTCTGCCGTTTTGGCACCAATGCGCGCGAATTCAGCCTCATGGTTGAGAACGGCATGACCCCCATGCAAGCGATCCAGGCGGCCACCACGGTGGATGCGGATCTGCTCGGCGTCTCGCAGAAGCTAGGCTCAATCAGCAGGGGCAAGCTCGCTGACCTCATCGCCGTTCGTGGCGACCCCCTGCAAGATATTCGGCTCCTTGAAGACGTGCACTTCGTGATGAAGGAGGGACGGGTCTATAAGGAGGACTGAAGCTGCGTCTGCAAAGGGGTCGATTGCGGCCATTCGCAGCCGAGCGACTGGGCGTCCGCACATGGAAACCAGATGGAAACATCGCCAGGCAGACGAATCTTGGATGAGTTGAAGTACCTGAAGAGGTGGCCAGGGGTGGAATTGAACCACCGACACGCGGATTTTCAATCCGCCACATCTTGCACCCAGCGTCACCCAAGAGCATCCATTAGAAGGACTTACGCAAAATCGACCTCACGGTAGGTGACAGTAGATGCTCCTGGGTGATGCTAGGTTGGGTACCAAATTGGAAACCGAAGATGCCTACCCTCCCCTCATTCTGACCTTCACCCCTCAATTCGGTTCGCCAACACGGATCGGCGGTCGCGGCGTCTCCCATCTCCTCTTCGGATGGCCGCTACCGGCCAAAGGCGGTCGCTGGACCTCACGAAACTATCGCCTTGAAGCGGCCGTTCGCGGGGTGCGGTAAGCTTAGTAAGAGAGAATCGCAGCCCATGCTCGGCAGCAATCGGCCAGAAGCGATCCTTCAACCAAGAACTCTCCCAACGAAAATGGGACGGACTAACCCATCGCTGACCGTCCCCCAAACGACTACTAAACGAAACAATATGAGTCCCGATATGACGCCAACGGGAGTGCGATGGTGCGATACAGCCTGAACCGAACTAGAAGGGGACTTTGTCGATACCTCCCGCCCGTTTCCATTCGCCACCAATCATCCGGGCGGCCTGCCGCCGGCAACGACGATGGGTTCGCCGAGCGCTCGCCGATATTCCTCCTCGCCGATCGCATCCACCGACCGTAGCTTCGCCAGCAGTTCGTCGATGAGCGAACGCAGCCCAGGCCCCGGCGTGCCGTGCGCGAATGAACTCTGGTACTTGACCGGCCCGGGGATGATCGCGACCAGGAAGGCCATCTCGGCCGGCGTCAGCTCTCGGGGTTCGCGACCGAAATAGCGGCGGGCCGCGGGCCGCAGGCCACGCAGGTCCGGTCCCCATTCGATGATGTTCAGGTAGATCTCGAGGATACGATCCTTGCCGAGCGCCGACTCGAGCAGGAACGTGATCGCTAGTTCCTGCAGCTTGCGTCCGAGTTGCTTGTCGCGCGAAAGGAACAGGTTCTTGGCCAGCTGCTGGGTGATTGTCGACGCTCCTCGCGCGGCGCCGCCGCGCGACCAGTTGGTGAGCAGCGCGGCGGGTAGTTCACGCAGGTCGATGCCGCGATGCCCATAGAAGCCTGTGTCTTCGGCAAGCAGCAGAGTGCGCACGAACAGCGGCGGAACGTCGCGCAGGGCGATGAAGTCGGGGGATGCGAGCGAGACGTCGATGGGGCGGTGCGGCCCGGGGCCGTCTTCGGGTCTGAAGATGAAGTCGCCGCGCAGGCGCGCGACTCCCGGCGGCATCTGACGTGGCGGCCTGAAGTCGATCTTCTGGCTCACCGAGAGCGAGGCAGGGTCCGCCAGGCGTCCGCGTACACGCACGTCGATCGTGGCCGAGCCAAGGTCACGGCCGGCGCCGGGCGCCATTCCCAAGCTTTCGGGCACCGCGAGCCCGGATGCACCCAGCAGTTGCGCGAAGTCCAGATGCTGCATGCCGAGTGTGAAATCGACAACCGGGTCGGAATCGAGATCGCGCAGTGTGATCGAGCCCGACAGGGCGGCACCGGCCACCGTCGCGTGGACCTCGGGGATTTCGATCATGCCCCCGATCCGGCGCCAAGCGCCGCTGAATCGTATGGTGACGTCTGTCGGATCGCCGAGCTGCGGCTCATCGGCCGCGTTATCTGCCAGCGCTCCCAAGCGCGCGCCGCGCGCTCCCATGTCCACGTGGAAACGGAGCGCATCGGTACTGGCCTGAAGGTCCATGCGGCCATCCGCGATACCACCTTCGAGCAGCGGGTGGGCGTCGCGCCGCACGTCGAACAAACGTCCGGCGTCGAGCCCCCGTGCCTCGATGCTCCACGCGCTGCCCACCGGATACGACAGCTTGCGGATTGACAGGCCGGCCTGTGGCTCCACCAGCGTGAGCCGGAGGTCCTCGCCGAAAATGCCCACCATGTCCCAGGCACTGGCCGGCGAGCTGACCTTGACCCCTGCTGGCCCCGCGAAAGTGGCGGCGCGAACTGCGAGTCGCAAGCGGCCGGGCCACGTGGCCGCGATCATGTCTGCATGCAGTCTCACTCCATGACCGAGGTCGAGATCGAATCCCTCCAATCGCAGCAACGGCCAGACGCCGACGTGTACCACACCGATTCGAGCAACCGCGCCATGGCGCACGGCCGCGAACTCGATCCGCGCTCGCACCCCGTGCTCGAGCATGGATCTCAGCAACAGCGCGGCTAGGCTTACGACCAGCGCCGTCGCGATCGCTCCGAGCCACCACCATCGCCTGCGGGTTCGAAACGTAAACATCCACGCAAGGATGCCACAGCCGGATGGCGCGCCGGCTGTTGGGCGGCTTCGGGTCGCCGAGGGCGTCGATCAAGTCCGCTTCAGCCGGGCCCTTCGAGTCGACAGCAGTCCCTTAAACATCGGTGCCGCACCGCAGCTTCGCATAATGCCCAGTGAGTTCAAACGTAAAGTAACTGACTGCTGCCGGCCAAAAGCAGGCATTGCGACGACTCAACTACTCACCCCGAAGCTGCCGTTCGCGCCTATGCCGGCCGGCGGCGGTTGCCGGTCGGGTGCGCTCTGCGGCAACGCTGCAATCGGTCGAGCGCGTTGCATAGAGATATCGGCAACGCTTGATCCAATCTCACGGCATTGAGCGGCTAGCCGAGCTATTCAGGATAGGCTTTGACGCTGTCCGCGACCGAGTCAGCGACGTGCTCCTTGGTGATCACGCCCGCAACGTCGCTTCCACGTGGGACCCCGCGCCCGCGCACGACTACCGCCATGATGGCACCCCGGCGCCACATGCGGCGGATAACGTCGAAGATGGCCTCGTTCTCACCCACTACGGTGAAATTGCGACTGGCGACATCGCCTAGGCTCACCCCGGTCTGAGCGCCCTCCAGCCCTCGGCGGAGGCCTGTATTGACCCGGATCACCCCGTAAATGTGACCCTTGTCAGTGACCACGACGTGGCGCAGGCGCCCGGCATGCTCGGGCTGCCGCAGATAGTCATCGAAACTCGCCTCCGCCGGCAACACCTGGATGTCGGCGTCCATCACTTCGCGCGCAGAGCGGACGAGAAACATGTTGGCGTGACGGGCCGTTGGAATGGCCCGGCCGCGACGCACAAGCTTCAAGCTGTAGATGGTCTCGCGAGAGAGCACTCGGCGCGCGCCGATGCTCACGGCCACCGCCACGATCATCGGCATCACGATGCTGTAGTCGAGGGTCATCTCAAAGATCATTGTGACAGCGGTCATGACCGCGCCGGTTCCGCCGCCCACCATCGCGCCCATACCGACCATGGCGAAGGCGGGAACGCTGAGCTGAATCGGCAAACCCGCGGTGTTCAGCAGCGCCGCGAAGCCCCCGCCAAGTGTGGCACCCATGAACAACGAGGGCGAAAAAATGCCGCCGGATGAGCCCGATCCCAGACTGAGCGAGGTCGCCAACAGCTTGCAGGCGCTCAGCAGCCCAAGCAGCCAGAATGTCGAGATCTGACCTGCCAACACTGCCTGAACGGTCGCGTAGCCGACGCCATCGACGTAGTACTGACCCAGCACGCGCAACAGGAGGTACATGAGCACCCCGACGATCAGCATGCCGAGCATGTGCCGCAGATAGCGTGACTTGATCCGATCGAAGAGATCTTCGGCCAGATGTAGCCCCCGGATGAAGCCTGCTGCCCCGAGACCGCAGAGGGCGCCCAGCACCGCGAACAGGACGAGCACGAGCAACGCGCTCGAATCGACCGCCATGGCTTGAAGCGGGGGCACGTGGAACGCGGGCGCATCGCCGAGGAACCAACGGCCCACGAACGTCGCGGTTCCCGTCGCGATCGCGACTGGAAGAAAGGTCTCCGCGCTCACCTCTGGCATCATTAGCTCGATGGCAAACATCACCCCGCCGATTGGAGTATTGAAGGTGGCTGCGATGCCGGCGCCTGCGCCCGCCGCGACCAGCGAGATCCGCTGGCCCGCCGGCATACGGATGATCTGCCCCAGCGTGGAGCCGAGCGCCGAGCCGATCTGGATGATCGGCCCTTCGCGTCCGACCGATGAACCGCTGCCGATCGCGATGGCCGAGGCCAGGGATTTCACCAACGCCACGACCGGTCGGATCACTCCGCCCTTGTAGTAGATCGCGTCCATTACCTCCGGGACCCCGTGGCCCTTCGCCTCGGGAGCAAAATTGGTCACCAGGAAGGTCACGAGGACGGCGCCCAGCACAGGAACCAGGATCACCAGCGGACCCCATGGCGCGGGCGCGGCAAAGATGTTGGCGTCGTAGTGAATGACCGCGTGACCGGTAAACAGCAGATTGTGAATAAGCCCGATCAGAGCTCGGAAGAGCACGGCGCCAAGGCCAGTAATGACACCGAGGACGAGTGCCAGCAGGGAGAGCTGCGTCAGCGGCAGTCGCTCGCTCTCCTCGCCCTCCATCACGTGTGCCTTCGCATCTGGGGTGAGCCTATACCCCGGCCCGATGCCGTTGGTGGGGTCACCTCAGACACGAGGAAAAGTGGCACGCTTAAGCCAGCTCATTTGTCCGTGATCGCCAATCGATGGTAGGTCATTTTGAACTTTCCCAAGCGGGGTTCCAAAGACTGATAATTGCACCTCCAGCGATCACCAAGGCACCACCGATCAAGATTGGCATTGTCGGGAACGATCGGAAGGCGATGACGTTAATGACCTGCCAGACCCCAAATAGCGTCGCAATGTAGAGTCCTACCACACGCCTAAAGTCGAGCGGTGCTACGTTGAGAAACACTCCGTAGCCCAACAGCAGCGCCGCGCCAGCGAGAAACAGCCCGATACGGATTAGACCCACGTGATTGTAGATCGCCAATCTGACAATGGCGTCGCCGCTGGCTTCCAGCGCGGTTGCGAGCAGCAGTAAAACCAGTATGGGAACGCTTTGAAAGTGTCTTTATCAAATGCTCTGCCCATCATTGCCAATTTTGCGCGACTGACGCTTCCAACGCTCCTAGCCTAGCAGACGCAATCGCGGCTATGGCAGGAACTAACCTTGGGCTCTCAAGCAGGTCTTGAAGCCACTGTCGAAGCATGCGATCTGCTTGGGTGCCAGATAGCGGACGCTCGCGAGTGGCGGTAAGGGGTCAGTTACCGACGTTTGCAAAGTGGAAACATTCGCCGCCAATTTACACTCGGTTCCGTGCCCAAGCCTTTGAGTGAATTGACGACCGACTAAGTCAAAATCCTCCATGAACTGGGGATTTTCAATCCGCGGCAATCAGCATCCAGCATCACCCAGCGTCACCTAAAAACAGCCCATAGACGAAATTCGCCCCTCAGTGGGTGCTCCTGAGTGACGGTAGGTCACGCTGAGTTGGAAACCAAAGTGGAAACAGGCAGTCAGGCGTCGGCGCAGAACGCGTCATTCAGTTTCTGATGAAGATGTACAGCGACGCCGAGCGACGCGGTGAGTTCTTGGCCAGCTATTGCCTGGACTACAAATCACGCGTCTACTCTGCGCCCGCGATGGGCGATCTGCCGCCGGAACCGGTAGCTAGGCTGCTACGATATCGAACAGTCCAGCGCAAGGCATGGCCATGCAATCGACGAGCACGCGGCTTTGCCTCCGTCCGAAGTCTGGTCGGAGACTAATCTCGAACCTTTGTAACAAATAGAACGCTCACCGAGATCGCAGCTTGATCGTGAGCTGTGAAGGCAAATACTCTGACGCAGCGCCGCTAGCGCCCGTTTGCGAGCGAATCCTTCAGGCACCGCTTTTTATGAGCCCACTCGTTTCGTCAATCGCGAATATCATCAGGAAGGATTTGCGCTAAATGAATCAAGAAGCAGCCCCGCCCGCTGACGCGCAGGTCCTCCAAGAGCAGCGTGCGGCGGGATCCGAAATGCGTGCTTCGCGCGAAAGCATTTCCGAGAATTCGACTTGGGTCAGGCCGCTGCGCGAAGAGATGGGACGCGTCATCGTCGGTCAAACGCATCTTCTCGACCGGCTGGTGATCGCACTGCTGACGAACGGTCATGTGCTGCTGGAGGGTGTCCCGGGCCTGGCGAAGACCTTGGCCCTGAAGACTCTGGCAAATTGCATTTCGTTACGTTTCAAGCGTCTGCAATTTACGCCGGACATGTTGCCCGCGGACATCGTCGGAACCATGATTTACAGCCCCCAGGACGGCGCGTTCCGCACCAAACATGGGCCGATTTTCAGCAATCTCATCCTGGCGGACGAGATCAATCGTGCACCCGCCAAGGTACAAAGCGCGCTCCTGGAGGCTATGCAGGAGCGCCAGGTCACCATCGGTGAGGAAACTTATCCATTGCCTGCACCGTTTCTAGTTCTTGCGACGCAGAACCCCCTGGAACAAGAGGGGACCTACCCTCTCCCGGAGGCGCAGATCGATCGGTTCATGATGAAAGTTATCGTCCACTATCCGACGCGACGTGAGGAGCGGGCGATTCTCGATGCGATGGCGACCACGGAGCCAATGATCGTGCCGCGCACTGTGGTCACTACCTCACAGGTCGCCGCGGCTCGCCACGTGGTCAACACGTTGTTCGTCGACGACAAGGTTCGCGATTATATCGTCGACATCGTGCTTGCTACACGACCGCCCATCGCGGCAGGGCTCAACTTGAACGGCTATGTTCAAAACGGCGCTTCACCCCGTGCGACCATCGCGCTCACGCTGGCTGCGCGTGCCGTCGCATTTCTAAACGGTCGGCACTTCGTCACTCCGCAGGACGTCAAGACGGTTGCGATGGACGTGCTGCGCCACCGGGTGTCGGTGACCTACGAGGCCGAGGCAGAGAACGTCACTTCCGAAAATGTCATCGAGAAAATCTTGAATACGCTGCCGGTGCCTTAGAGAGCGTGGAACGTCCGGATGGCGGACAACAAGAAATTCACCAAGGCGATGCGCAGCAGCAGCATACGTGAACTCGAGATCCGCACCCGCCGCATGGTCGATGACAGCATGGCGGGCGCCTACCACTCGGTGTTCAAGGGTCGTGGAATGGACTTCGACGAGGTCCGCGAATACAGCCCGGGGGACGAGGTTCGTACCATCGACTGGAACGTGACGGCTCGTGCGGGACGCGCGTTCGTAAAGAAGTTTACCGAGGAGCGTGAGCTCAGCCTCTTTCTGGTGGTTGATATCAGCGCTTCGGGCAATTTCGGATCCGGCGCACTGGCCAAGCGCGATCTGGCTGCGGAGGTGGCCAGCGTGCTGGCCTTTTCAGCGATTCGCAACAGCGACAAAGTCGGTTTGATTTTGTACACCGACCGCATCGAACGGTATCTACCGCCGAAGAAAGGCCGCCGACACGTGCTGCGCGTCGTGCGAGACATTCTCTATCACGAGCCGCAGGGCGTCGGCACCGACACTGTGATGACGCTCGACGTTGTGAATCACGTGCTGCACCGCCGCGCGGTCGTGTTCCTGATTTCGGATTTCGAGACGAGCGGCGATCCCGACGCGGCCCGTGCGCAGTTGCGGCGCGCGGTCCGCCAGACCAATCGTCGACACGACTTGATTGCGGTCCATATCGAGGATCCGCGCGAAAGAGAGCTTCCCAATGTCGGAATCATCGCGCTGGAAGACGCGGAAAGCGGCGAGATCGTCGAACTCGACACGACTCGCCCCGCGGTGCGGAAGCGTTTCAGCGAGCTTTCATTGGAGCGTGCGCAGCGTCTGATGAGCGACCTGCGAGCCGAGGGGGTCGACAGCGTGCAACTGCGGACGGACGTGCCCTACATTCCTCCACTGCAGCGATTCTTCAAATCGCGCAGGCGCGCGCGCACATGAAGTCGATCGTCTGCCCCCTCCTTATAGCAAGAGGCTGCGCGTGGCCCGCGTTGCTGGGAGCAGCTGCATTCGCCGAAGCCGCGGACGATATCCGCGACATTCGTGGGCCCAAAGCTGTGTCGGGGTCGTGGGTGGTGCCCGCGATACTCGCGGGCGCGGTCGTAGTGATCGTTTGCGCCTATGCCATCTGGCGTCGGCGTCTTCGCGGAACCCGCCTTCGAAATCTTACGCTGTCGGAGCAAACCCTCGAGCACCTGGAAAACACCAGACCTCTGATGCTCCCTGCCACCGCACGGGAATTCGGGATCGCTGCATCCGAGGTGATACGAAACTACATCGAGAAGCGTTTTGCAGCCCTCGCGACGCAGCGAACCACGGAGGAATTTCTGCAGACTCTTCTGCAGAGCTCAAATAAAGAGCTGGCGCGTCACCGCCCGCTGCTTGCGGAATTCCTGCAACAGTGTGACTTCGTCAAGTTCGCAGGGGCCTCGTTGGCGCTCAAGGATATGGAATCACTCTACCAAAGCGCTCGCGGTTTCGTGCTGGAGACCAGTGAGCCACCGGCCACATGATTCACTTTCTGCAACCCGAGTGGTTTTGGGCCTTTAGTGTACTGGCACTCGCCGTTTTTTGGAGGGGCCGGCGAGGACCGGTCGCGGCGGTGGAATATTCCGATGTCAGTCTCGCGCGGGACGCCGCACGCCGCACCCGGAGTCGGATCGGTGGGGTAGTCTGGTTGCTGCCGATCTGCGCTGCGGCTCTCGTGATCGTCGGGTTAGCACGGCCGCAGCGCACCCACAGTCGCACTGAGGTGACGGCGAATGGAATCGACATCGTGCTCGGGCTGGACGTTTCAGGCTCCATGCAAGCGCTCGATTTCGTGGTCGATCACTACCGCGTCAACCGCATCGCTGTGGTCAAATCGGTCGTTGCTAAATTCATCGACGAGCGGCCCAATGACCGCATCGGTCTCGTCGCTTTCGCTGGGTCTCCGTACATCGTGAGTCCGCTCACCCTGGACCACGACTGGCTGCTGCAGAATCTCGAGCGTATCAATGTCGGCATCGGCGACGACGGCACGGCAATCGGCTCTGCCATCGCCGCCGCCGTGAATCACCTGCGCGCAACGACCGCGAAATCCAAGGTGGTAATTCTGCTGACCGACGGCGTCAACAACAGCGGAAGAATTTCCCCGCTCTCCGCAGCCGAAGCAGCCCGAGCCCTAGGCGTGAAGGTTTATACCATCGGCGTCGGAGTGCGCGGGCGGGCACCCATTCCAGTAAGGGACGAGGCAGGAAAACTTCACGTGATCATGGCGCGTGTGGACATCGACGAAAGGACGCTGCAGGCGGTGGCCACTGAGACCGGCGGCTTGTTCTATCGAGCGACCGATACGGATTCGCTGCAGAAAATCTACGAACAGATCAATCGTTACGAGACCTCGGCGCAGAGCGTGCAGAAATACGAGCACGTGGAGGAGCTTTACCCGTGGGCCCTGTTCCCATCGCTGGGTTTACTCGGATTCGGGGTCATCTTGCAGCAAACCAAGTTTCGCAGGTTACCGTGAGGTTCAGCGACCCACACTGGCTGTTGGCGGGCCTGCTGGCGGGCATGGCGCTCGTCGGAATGTGGCGTCAATACGACATCCGGCAGCAAGCGGCGCTCGCAAAATTCGTGGCACCGCATCTGCGGCTCAAGCTTACCAACTCAGTGTCGGGGGTTGGCCGCCTCGTGCAGCGAGGCCTGTTCCTAGCCTGCACGCTGTGTCTTTTCGCGGCGCTCGCGGGTCCAGAGCTCGGGTTTCAATGGGAGAAAATCAGCCGCCGGGGCAACGAGGTTGTCTTTGCAATAGACACGTCGCTAAGTATGTTGACTCCCGATGTAAAACCCAACCGCTTGACCCGGGCAAAGCTGGCGATCGATGACATGGCAAGGCAATTGGAGGGCGACGGGATCGGCATCGTCGCTTTTGCAGGCAGCGCTTTCCTCGTCTGTCCGCTGACGCTCGACTATGGCGCTTTCCGCCAGTCGCTGAACGCGGTCGACGTTCACACGATCCCGCTAGGCGGGACCAACATCTCGAGCGCTATCGAGACCGCACGCGCTGCGCTTCGCCGCCGTCCTGCGGGCGACAGAATCCTCATATTGGTAACGGACGGTGAGAATCTCACCGGGGACGCTTTGACCGCGGCCCGAGAGGCAGCGGAGCAAGAAGGCCTCAAGATCTACACGGTCGGCATCGGCACCGCGTCGGGCGATCTCATTCCCGTACCGCCGGACCAGGGCGGCGGCTTCGTCAAGGATGAGACGGGTGCCTTGGTAAAATCTCATCTGGACGAGGGCGGATTGAAAGCTATCGCTTCCGCCACAGGTGGCGCCTACGTGCACCTCGAAGGCCAGAGCGAGGAATTTGAAGCGTTTTTGAGAACGATATTCGGCGCGGTGTCGAAGCATGATCTGGTTTATAGGCAGCAGAAGATTTACACGCAGCGCTATCAATGGCCGCTAGCGGCGTCCTTGGTAATGTTGCTGGCTAGCCTTGTGGTGGGCACGCGTCGCTCGAGCCGCCGGCGAACGGCAGCGGTGGCTCGCGCGGTCTCGACGTCGGCCATGCTGGGCCTGCTGGTCATGTCGATGCGCTCGGAGAGCGCCGATCAGACCGTTACTGCCCGCGGAACGGCCGATGCCGGGACGCCGCTCCGGGAATACAACGCGGGCACTTCGGCGTATCGAGCGGGACAGTTTCCCCGGGCAACGCAGGCCTTTCAGAGATCGATCGAGACCGCGCCGGCGGCCGATGCGAAACGTCTGGCAGACCAGGAGGATGCTTACTACAACCTCGGCAACGCACTGTATCGCGCGGGTCAGCAGGTTGAGAAATCCGCTCCGCAGGAGGCGATCCAAAAATGGACCGCGGCGGTGAAGGCGTACGATACGGCGTTGCAGCTCCGCAGTAATGACGGCGACAGCAAATACAATCGAGATTTCGTCAAGCGGAAGATCGATGCGCTCCAGCAGCCACCTGGTCAGGGTGGGGGCGGGGGTAGCAGTGGCCAGGGAGGTCCGCAGCAAGGCCACGGTCAAGATCAGCCTCAGGGACGACCTTCAGCCCAAGGACAACTT
This sequence comes from uncultured Pseudomonadota bacterium, assembly GCA_963741745.1. Taxonomy (GTDB): domain Bacteria; phylum Pseudomonadota; class Gammaproteobacteria; order Steroidobacterales; family Steroidobacteraceae; genus 13-2-20CM-66-19. The sequence goes on from CAVUJF010000001.1 coordinate 447,195, forward strand.
CCACCGCAGGGTCAAGGTCAGCCTCAGGGACAGCGACCGCAGGGGCAGCCTTCACATCAGGGGCAACCGCCGCAGTCGCCGCCGGAAGTCTCGAATGGTTCACCGCACGCGGCTCAGCAAGCCGGGCCGCTGCCGAACACCCCAGCGCCGGGAGAGGCGGAAAGTCAGAGCGCGTCGGGGCAAATGAGCGCTGAGGAAGCGCGCGAGCTGTTGGACTCCGCCAAAGCGGATGAACACCCCTCGCTCCTCGTGCCTGCAGGCCCGCGCAAGCCCGACGCGGCGCCGGACAAAGCATTTAAGAACTGGTGATGCGAACCTGGCCTATGCACTGCAAGGTGATTGTCGCGATCCTGGGCCTCATGGCTCCGATCGCGGACGCGCACGCGGTGGCGAGCGCGACCCTCGCCTATGAAACGGTAGAACCCGCGCGCGTCAGGCTGGGCGAATCGGCGACGATCCGGGTGACGAGCCTGAACGGTTACTTGAACAGCGTCCCGTTACCGACGGTCCCTGGACTGGCATTCGAGGACCTCGGGCGGTCGCAGGGCCTCGAGCTCGTCAACGGTAGCTTGATCCCTGCGACCTACATCTTGATCCGTGTCACCCCGCAATCGGCGGGCATATTCAGCATTCCCGGACTCACGCCGGGATCTCCACCTATCGGGCTCGAAGTGCTCAGCGGCGATGCGCCCAATCCTTACGCCTGGCGCAATCACGAGCCATCCCCGCCGCCGCTGTCGACGGCTCCCGTCCCGAAAGGAATCCAGCTCAAAGCCGGCGGTGCGGCTTTCGTCCAACTGGTCATTCCGACACGCGCGGCCTATGTGGGTGAAAGCGTGCCGGTCGATATTGAATTGGGTGTACGCCCCGGAATCGTCACATCGCTAAATGGGCCGCCCGTGCTCAATGGCGGTGACTTCACACTCAACAATCTCTCGAAACAACCCCTACACCGCAACCAGCTCATCGAAGGCAGCCCCTTCCTGGTCATGACCTGGCACAGCGCACTCACGGCGGTGAAGCCGGGCAGTTTTTCTTTGTCGGTGGAAACGCCGCTGAGCGTGCAATCCGACACGCGATCGGCGGAGGACAGGGCTTTGGCGCGGCTGGGTTGGCCGTTCTCGCAAATCTTGCCTGGTGCAGTCGCTCCGAAAGACGTCACGATTGTGAGTCCCGCGTCCGAGCTGCAGGTCCTGTCCCTGCCTACGCACGGGCGACCCAACAACTTCAATGGCGCCATCGGCGATTTCCAGGTATCGAGCGACACGTCCGCCACCCGCGTGGCTGCGGGAGATCCGATCACCCTGCGCCTCCACGTCAGCGGTGTGGGAAACTTCGATCGCATCGACGCACCGATGTTCGATCATCTCGAGCATTGGAAAACCTACCCGGCGACATCGTCTTTTACCCCGAGCGATGCGGCCGGAAACAAGGGCGAGAAAGTGTTCGAACAGCCGCTGATCGCAGCGCTTTCCGGCGAACAATCGATTCCCGCACTCGAGTTCAGCTATTTCAATCCCAACACGCAACAATACGAGCGTGCGCTTACACAGCCCATCAATGTGATGATCGTGGCCTCGCTGGCCGATCGCTCACTCGGCACGTCGGCCGAAGCCCCGGGCCAGAGCGGCATCCCCACGAATCGATACGCCCAGGGCCTGCGCCCCGATCACCCGCAGCCGCAAAGCTCGGGGGGCGAGTTGAGACCGATCTACTTCCAGGCACCTTTTCTGGCTATTCCCGCAACTCTTGCCCTGATTCTGGCGGGAAGCTGGCTCGCGGTGCGCCCCCAACCTGCACGCGTCACCTCCAAGGCAGTCGAGCGTGCGCTCGCGCAGTTGGATGTGGCGGCGCGATCCGCCGATCCTGTCTCATTCTTTGAAGTGGCGCGCGATGCACTCCTACAAAGATTCGCCGCGCGGTGGCAAATGTCCCCCGATCAGATCAGCCTGACGGAGCTGAAAGCGCGGCTGGGCACCGCGGGCGAGGACATCGCACGGCTGTTTGCGCTCGCCGACGAGGCGAAGTATTCGGATCACCAGCCGGGTGACACGGACTTTCAGCGTTGGCTCGGGCTGATTCGCGGCCAGCTGACAGGCGAGAGGGAGTAAATGCGCGCGCCCATGATAGCGATGCTGATCGCAGGTCTCGCGCTTTGTGGCGCCCAGACGCTCGCGCAACCAGCGCAATCTTCGCAGTCGCAGTACTCTGCAGATCGCCTTTACAACTTGGGTAACTCATACGCGCGGGCCGGCGAACTGGGATTAGCAGTCCTCAACTATGAGCGCGCCGCGCTGTTGGCGCCGGATGACGGGGATATCAATTTAAATCTAGAATACGTGCGTAGCAGCGCACATGTACCCACGGAGCCGCGCACCCGTTTTGCACGCATTGCCCAAGCCGCAAGCCCCGCCCTGGCGGTTTGGATCGGCGTCCTGGGCATCGCGCTTCTCGGCGCGGGGCTGCTGGCTACAAAAACTGCGCCGCGATTCAAACGGGCCGGGACCGGCAGTGCGCTACTCGGGGTCGCGCTGATGGCTTTGCCCATATCCAACGCGGCGCTGCTATGGCCCCGAATGCATGAGGCGGTCATCCTCATCAACCAAACGCCGGCGCGCGTATCGCCCGTGCCCATGGCTGACACGACATTCGTATTGCTGGAGGCGGAGACCGTCACGATCAGGTCGGAGCATGAGGATTTCGTACTTATTCGCACACGCGGTGGCCTCTCCGGGTGGGTCGCTCGTACAAATCTCGGCGCCGTCGTACCGTAAGTGAGCGGCCGTCGATGCAAAGCGCTCGGGCGCAACTTCTTTATTTGAAATATCGATTTGAATGGTGGCCAGGAGTGGAATTGAACCACCGACACGCGGATTTTCAATCCGCCGATTCTTGCACCCAGCAGCATCCAGCAGCACCTAAAACAACCGGTTACAGCCCGATTAAGGCTCCGGGCGATAGCTCGGAAAGTCTTATCCGCTGCAATGCCGCGCGAAATCTCTTCGCGCTCACCGAAGCCGAGCACCCTTGGAGAGCGAGTACGCTTCTGTGGCGCAATACCGCCAGTTGCTTGGAGAACGCGGTATAGGTTGCTGGGTCGCTGGCTGAGTGCCCGTCCGATCTCAAGAATCGTCTCGCCCGCCTTATATCGGCGCCACAGCTCTCTGCGTTCTACGCTCGTAACGGTCGAGTGACGTCGTGGGCTCATGCCGAACACCTCCTGAGCTAAGATTACTCGAGGTGTTTCGCCGATCCCTTGAGACCACCTAACACTTCTGGCATTTGCGGGGAGACAGCAAATGCCGTGGCAGGAGTGGTCTAAAGTGGACGAACGGCTGCTATTTGTGGCTCGCCTGATTGAAGGCGAGAGGATGAGCGATCTGTGCCGAGAGTTCGATATCTCGCGCAAGACCGGCTACAAGATCTTTACCCGCTACCAAAAGACTGGACTTGAAGGGCTCACCGACCGCTCCAGACGACCGTATCGGCAGGCCAATCGATTACCTGAGCTGCTCGAGTCGCGCATCGTACAGCTACGGCGGGAGCATCCAACCTGGGGTGCTCCGAAGATCCGGGAGAAGCTCAAGCGTCAGAGCCTGGGCATTGCCTTGCCGGCCATCAGCACGGTGCATGCGGTGCTTGATCGTCACGGGCTGGTCAGCCGCGGCCGACGTCGCTCGCACTACAAGGCGCAGGGTACCCCGCTGTCTCGTCCCACCTTGCCCAACGTTCTGTGGTGCGCTGACTACAAAGGTGAGTTCATGCTCGCCGATCGCCGCTACTGTTATCCGCTCACCATCACCGACTTTGCCTTCCGGCGGCTCGCTGCCGGGATCAGGCGACCGCATGGCGATGACGATTCGTGTCGAAGTTTCCCGCCTGCGGTAGCATCCAATATTGATAGCGACCGGAGGTCGGATTAACTTAACCTGATGGCTACCGCAACTTGCTTTCGCCTACTAAGCGTTTTCGTTGTACTCGTGCCAACGCTCTGTTGGGCGACACCACACTCCCCTTCCGATTCAAACCGCAGTGACTCTGATCAGGCGGCAGTGTATCGAAAGCTTCTCGATCTACGTTCGGATTTCATCAAGCGGGTTAGGTATGAAGGTTATGTACCTAGCCTGCCCGCACCAAAGATTGTGATGGGAGATCCGCCGACGTTCGGCAACTACAATGCCGAAAAGAATGTGCTGTACATCGCCATTTGGTCGAAGCTCACCGCAGCAGAGAGACAGCAGTTTGCGGACATCGCGAAGGATCTAGGGCCCAAGGCCACGGCGCGCGGTGTGTTCGAGGCCGGGACAGATCGATGGGTGTTCACGCACGAATTGGGCCATTGGTGGCAGGCTTGTCAACACAAGACTCGCGCGAATTCCTACGAGGAGGAAATGGGCGCCAATCGGATTGCTTCGGCCTACTGGCGGGAGCGAGACCCGAGGTTCATGCACGGAATGGTCGAAGGATTTCGAAGCGTGCGGGAATCAATCCCGAGTCCCGTCCCAAAAGGAGAGTCGAAGGTCAGCTTTCTCGACACGCATTTTGAGGCGGTAAGCACCACGGACGGCTATACGTGGTACCAGAGCGACATGGTCATTGACTTGGCTGCCGAGAGCCCCTTGCCGTCGTTCCATCGCGCACTATCGCAACCCCTTTATCCCTGGTAGTCGCGACCGCAAGTGCCGACAAGCCTAGTTGACCCCTAAGCGAACGGCAGCTTTGGCGACGCCTTTCGTCGGGGTCGAAAGACCGGAAGTGGCCGCCTGCTGACAGATTGGGCGGCACTACCGGGTTGTGACCCGGAGGAGGCGTTGGACCTTCTGCGGCGGGACCGGCTCCAGTAATCTTCGGTTTGTATCGTCAGGAAGAGCGACGGCGGCAGCGAGAACGCCGTGCGGCACAAGGGAAAGATCACCAGCTGGAATTCAGACCGGGGGTTCGGTTTTGTGACACCGGCTAGGGGCGGCGAGCCGGTGTTCATGCACATCACTGCGATCGCCGATCGATCTCGCCCGCCGACTGCAGGTGAAATGGTCACGTACGACCTCGCCCCTGACGAGAAGAATCGTCCTCGCGCCGTCCGGGTGAGGCGATCGATCCCGATTCGCCAAAAATCTCGAGCATCGAGCGCGTCAACATCGAGTTCCATTCCATTGATCGTCGCCTCCCTGTTCGTGCTCCTGGTCGTCGCTGCGACCCTAACGGGCCGGCTGCCCCAAGCCGTTATCCTGACCTACGGCGTCGTCAGCATCCTCACGTTTCTCGTCTACTGGTACGACAAGTCGGCTGCCCGGAACGGGCAGTGGCGGACAAAAGAGAGCTCGCTGCTCTTCCTCGGTCTGGCGGGCGGATGGCCCGGTGCGGTCGTCGCCCAGAGACTGCTACACCACAAGTCCGGAAAGCGTACCTTTCAGGTGGCATTTTGGGGAACCGTCGTGATGAACTCGATCGTTCTCGGATGGCTTCTCACGGACAGCGGATCGAGGCTGTTCGAATAATTGCTGAAATGATCACATACCGATGGCGGCTGGTGAACCCGAAGCCGCCGCCGCCGCATGACGGCCTTTGGAAATTACAAATCACCTCGGGATATGCGACTAAGAGAACAGGCGGGTCACAAACCCGGTCCAAGGATCGGTCTGAAACAGCACGTAGCCGGTGTTTAGCGGCACTAGCAGTGCGAGCGCTCCCCACCCAAAAGCAGGATGTAATCGACGATGGCAGATTACATCTACGGCGACAAAGATCACCACCACCACATTGACCGCCCACATTTGAGCCGCTTGGTCCGGAGTGAAGAGAAGCGTCGCGCGCGCAATCGCCGGGGGCAACAGGCTAATAAATGCGAGAAGCATAAATCTCTTATGAAACTCTGGCTTTCCCCGAAACGCGAGCGCTGTGCTGAGAAGCCCAACGAAGACGGCTAAGTTCAGCAAATTGAAGCCGAACAGGACGTGGAATTGGCGAACAACGTGCGAGTGCACTTCTCGGGCCGTGGCGCTGATGGTCAGATAGCTGCCGATGACAACAACCACCAACGCAAGTCCTGCACCGACAATTCCAAGACGCTGGTGTAGATCCACCCGCCGGGCCGAGACCAGGCAGGCTTGCGCGACAAACAAAACGCACCAAGCGGACATGATCAAGCCGTGAACATGTAGTTGCGGCGGGAGCTGAGGTGTCCCGAACAGCCCCTTTAGGTAGTAGGTCCGCGCAAAGCCAACGAGCGCCAACAGCGCGCAGACGAGCGCCCCCCACAGGTAGGGGCGAATCCGCGCAGCAGTTCTTGACTCGCTGTTCGTAGGCAGATCCGGAATGGGGTCCCTCTTGGGACGTTGCGGCAGCAACTGCCTTCAGTGTACCGCCCGCCGTGAATGGCAGCTAAGTGGCACTCATTTCGGACCTGTGAGTGGCCGGTTATGGCCGACTGCGGTCGGTCGCTTCTCATCCGATCGAAGGCGACAACGCCGACCATGTTGCGACGTCCAATAGATATTGGACACTCTACGTCTGTGGCATTGTCGACCAACGCTTTGATTTGAATGGTGGCCAGGGGTGGAATTGAACCACCGACACGCGGATTTTCAATCCGCTGCTCTACCAACTGAGCTACCTGGCCGCCGGAAGCGGAAGGGCGCGTATTAGACCGGCCCGCCCGGTGGTCGTCAAGCAATGTAGACCATAACCCCTTGATTCGGTTTGACTACGCCACCACTCATGGCCTTGCGGCTTGTGACCATGTAAGCGGCCGCGCAGCTGACTCGTTCGAGGGGCTCCGGCGGACGTCTACCGCGCATCGATAGGCCCCTCCACTGATTGATACCCGAAGGACAGGTCGTTGCCGATGATGGCGGGGACGCCCTGAAAGGAGCCCTGAACCGTGCTCATTCTCCCCGGCCCTCCGACATGGCCGCCTGCAACGGCCTCTGCAGGGTCGCCCCGCTCATCCTTGGAGCTAAGCCTTTGATTGGCAGACCCATCCGCCGGACCGGGCCCTCCCCCGCGGGAGCTGCAGCGCTACCCCATAAGATAGAGACGCCCCGACATCGGGACAGATCCGCGCCCGAGCGCGCTAGACTTTCGGTTCAGCCACCGACCCGTGTGCGAGTACCGTCCGCTATGAGCGCGAATCTTGCCCTGCTGGAACCTGAGGTTAAGCCTGCGCCGTGTGCCGAGACACTCACGCGCGTAAATGAATCGCTGCAGGCACGCGAGCGGCTGCTGACCGCGACCGCCCGCGCCAGTCGCCTGCTGCTGCAGGCCCACGATGTGCGCGCCGCCATCCCGGCAGTGCTCGGGATCATCGGTGAGGCGGCACACGTCGACCGGGTCAGCCTCATGGAAACGCGCACCGGCCCCAACGGGGAGCCGTGGCTGGTGATCGCAAGCGAGTGGACCGCCGAGGGGGTGCCGCCGCACACCAAGGATGTCATCGAGTGCTCGTGCGACGAGCGCCACTTCGCAGCCACGTGCGCGGAGCTGCGCGCCGGCCGCAGCGTGTGCTTCAGCAAGAGCGAGATGACGGGCGCCTCCAACATCACCGGGATCGAGGGCACAGGCACCCAGACCAAGGCGATCGTGCCGGTGTTCGTCGCCGGTGAGTTCACCGGCGTGGTGGGATTCGACAACACGCGCCAACACCGGGCGATCGATGCCGCAGAACTGGCGGCGCTCGAGACTGCAGCCGGCGTCATCGGCGCCGCGCTGCACCGCGAACGCCTCGTCGATGACGTGCGCCGCGAGCGTGAGAACGCGGCCGAGGAGCGCGTGGCGGAACTGGCCAAGACCAATGGCGTCATTCGCGGCAACCTCGAGCGGCTGGCCGGTGAGACCGACCTGCACAGCTTCATGGGCCACGTGCTCCTGGAGGCGACCCGGCAGTTCGATGCGATCTCCGGAGCGGTGATAGTGCGCAAGGACTCGCTGCAGGAATGGCGCATCGTGGCCCACGTGCGCGATGGCCAGGTCGCGCAGCCCACCTACACCCTGACCGTACCGGTCGTTGGTTCCAACTTCACCGCGCGCTTCGGCGAACTCGCCGAGGCGGCCTACATCGATCTCGACCGTGATACCAGCGAGATCTGGCCCGGACTGCTCGTCTTTCACCGCAACGAGAACGCACGCGGCCTAGTGATGAGCCCGCTGGTCTTCGGCGGCCGCAGCGTGGGATTTCTTGCCCTGACCTTCAGCCGCCCGGCCAAGGAGGTGCTCCACAGCGGCTTGCTCGTGGCGCTGGTGCACCAGGCGACGCTTGCCGTGCAGCTGACCCGGCTGGCGTATTCCGCCAAGGAAACCGCGGTACTCATGGAGCGCACCCGCATCGGCCAGGAGATCCATGACGGACTCGCGCAGGCCTTCACCGGCATCCTGCTGCAGCTGGGCGCCGTGGAGGAGTTCCCGTCCTGCAAGAAGCGCGGTTCGGAGCTGGCGCTCACCCTCACGCGCATCCGTGACCTGGCACGTGACGGGCTCTCCGAGGCGCGCCGCTCGGTCATGGCGCTGAAGGTCGATCAGACGCGCCGGCCGGGGCTGGAACTGGCACTGCGGCAGCTGGCCGACCGCTCCACCGTGCCCGGCAGCATCACCTGTACCTTCGAGGGCAGCGGGGTTGCCACCGGCCTGCGCCCGGAGCACGAACATGAGCTGTTGCGCATCGCGCAGGAAGCGGTAAGCAACGCGATGCGTCACGCCCGACCGCAGCTGGTGCGCATCAACATGAGCGACGATGAATCGCACTGGATCATGTCCGTGGCCGATGATGGGGTCGGCATGCAGCAGCCCACGGAACTGTACGCGCGCGACGGCTTCGGCCTGTCCAGCATGCGCCAGCGCGCCAACGCCATCGGCGGCGAGTGGCTCATCGAGAGCCAACCGGGCAAGGGCACGCGCATCAGCGTGCGCATGCTGAAGCCGGCGGCCTAAGTGTCAGCCGTCGTGAAGACCAAGATCCGCGTCGTGCTGGCCGATGACCATCCGGTCGTGCGCGACGGCCTGGCAGCCATGGTCAACCAGCAAGTGGACATGGAGGTCGTCGGCGAGGCGGGCGATGGCGAGGAGGCCATCGCGCTCTACGAGCAGCATCGCCCGGATGTCATGGTGCTTGACCTGCGCATGCCCAAGCGCGACGGCGTTGCAGTCGTGCAGCGCGTGCTGGAGCTGCATCCCAAGGCCTGCATCCTCATCATGACGACCTATGATGGCGACGAGGACATCTTCCAGTGCCTGTCACAGGGAGCCAAGGGCTACCTGCTGAAGGATGCGCCGCGCCAGGAAATCCTTTCGGCGATCCGCGCCGTGAGCGAGGACCGGCCGTACACCTCCTCGCAGGTAGCCGCCAAGGCGCTGCAGCGCATGGGCAAGCCCAGCCTGACGCAGCGCGAGCTGGATGTCCTGCAGCTGGTGGCCGAAGGCCGCAGCAACAAGGACATCGCCCGGCGGCTGTCGATCACGGAAGGCACGGCCAAGACGCACGTCAAGGCGATCCTCACTAAGCTGGATGCGATCAGCCGCACCGAGGCCGTCGCGGTGGCGCACAAGCGCGGGCTGATCCACCTCTAAAGAGGAGGCGGCCCTGCGCCGCAACGGCGGCGCTGTCTCAGCCCGGCTTGGGGGGCTGGAAGCCCTCAGGTGCCGCAGAACCGGTGCCGAAGAAGAATTTCTCCATCTCGGTCTCCAGGAACTTGCGCGCCTTGGGCTCGATCGGCGTCAGGCGGTACTCGTTCATGAGCATGGTCTGGTGGGCGAGCCACTGGCCCCACGCCTCCTTGGAGACGTTCTCGTAGATGCGCTTGCCGAGCTCGCCGGGGTATGGCACCCGCTCGAGCCCGGGTGCCTCGCGCTTCAGCAGGACGCACTGGACCAGACGTGACACTCGACCTCCTCGCCGCGTGACCGGCGGACCTGCGAATTGCGAAGCTGGACTACCCGGCCAGACCGCACAGCAGGGCACTGATCGGTGCGGGCAGGCCGATACGCGCGGGTGTGCGGATGTTATACCAGAGTCCTTCCCCGTCACCGACTTCGGCCCCGCGGTCCGCACAGCGCACCAGCAGCGGGCTGATCGTCAGGTCGAAGTGCGTAAATGCGTGCTCGACCGGCGCCAGCAGCTGCGCTGGCGCCCCCTGCCCGCCGATGGCGGCCCCGATGAACGCCGTGGCGTCTGCCTGGCTGGCGAACTGGGGCAGGCACCACAGCCCTCCCCAGATCCCCTGCTCCGGACGGCGCTCGAGCAGCACCTCACCGGAGTCCTTGAGCGCCACCACCATGAACACCTGCCGCCGCGTGCGCGCCAGCGCGCGGCGCGGTGCGGGGAGCTCGCCCTGCCGGCCGGTGGCGAGCGCGGCGCATCCATCGGCCAGCGGGCAATGCCGGCACTGCGGGTTGCTGCGCACACACAGCGTCGCCCCCAGGTCCATGATCGCCTGCGTGTAAGCGGCCACCTGCGTGGCCGGCGTGCAGCCTTCTGCCAGCTGCCACAGCTGCCTCTGCACGGCCACATCACCCACCGAGCCGGCGACGGCAAAGTAGCGCGCGAGCACCCGCCGGGCGTTGCCATCGAGAATCGCAAAGCGCTCGTTGCAGGCGAGCGCAAGGATGGCCCCCGCGGTGGAACGGCCGACGCCGGGCAGGGCGGCGACCGCGTCGAACCCGCGCGGAAACTGCCCACCATGCTGATCATGGATCTGCCGCGCGGCACGGTGCAGGTTGCGCGCGCGGGCGTAGTATCCGAGTCCCGCCCACAGGTGCAGCACCTCATCGAGCGGCGCCGCCGCCAGCGAGCCCACATCGGGAAACCGTGCCACGAAGCGCTCGAAGTACGGAATCACGGTCGCGACCTGCGTCTGCTGCAGCATGATCTCCGAGACCCACACGCGGTAGGGCGTGCGCTGAAGTTGCCAGGGCAGATCGTGCCGGCCACTGCGGGCGGCCCACGTGAGCAGGCGGTCGGCGATCGGGGAGTTGGGCACGCGGCCGATTCTAGCGGTTCAGGCGGCGGCGCGGCTCAAGCCAGGAAATTGCGCCGGCCAGGGGCCGGCGCAGGGTGCCGGGCAACGCTGCGTGCCCTCAGTTGCGGTCGCACAGCTGCACGTCGCCGCTCATGGCCTTCAGCCGCACGTGGCCGCCCCCTGCACCCCGGGTACCCGAGATCGACTGCCCGACAGTGCCCTTCACGGCATGTGCGTCGAAGCAGTCCGTGATGTCGCCGCTGAAGGTGGACGCCTCGTAGGCGTAGCCGCCCTCGGAGGGTGCCCTGACGTTGATATCGCCACTGACGGTCGCGGCATCGAAGTTCGCGGCCGGCTTGAGCTTGCCCTCGAAATGCACGTCCCCGGAGGTGGTCCGCAGGCGCACCGCGCCGGCACTGTCCAGGACGAGGCCCAGGTCCCCGCTCACCGAACCGGCATCCAGGTCCCCTGCGGCATGGTCCATGTGCACATCCCCGCTCACGGTGGTCACGTGCAGGCGCGCCGGCTGGCCGTGTCCCTTGACCCTGACGTCGCCGCTGACGGTCTTGAGCTCCAGGTCCGCAGCCTCGATCTCCGTGGTGACGTCCCCGCTGACACTGCTCAGGCGCTGCACACCGGAGACCGCGGCGATCGCCTGGTCCGCGCTCACGGTGGTCACGTGCAGCTCGCTGCCGCGCGGCACCTGCACGCGCAGATGCGCCTCGTTGTCGTGCGAGGAGTTGCTGGGCAGCACGACCTTGATGTTGATGCGTCCATTGCCATTGTCCATGTCCACACGTTGCACGCCCTCTTCGAGTTCGGCATGCACACTCACCTCGGGACGGTCCCAGCCCATCACCGCGACCGTCCCGGCGGTGTTGGAGATCTCCACGATCCCCTTGGCATCTGCCGGCAGCGCCTTGTCGATGGTCTTCTCGAAGCTCTTGACGGACATCGTGCTGGCCACCACCGCGGTGCTCGCGCACAGCACGATGAGGCAGGCGGAGAATGTCGGGAAAGTACGCATATCAGATACCTCTGCCAGGGTCGCTGGCCTCCTGCACGTCCGTCAGGGCGCGCATTTCATCCTGGTAAGTGTTGACGAGCAGTTCCTGCAGCAGCGCGTTGCTCGGGTCCTTGCCAAGGGCCTGCTCCAGATCCTCCTTGGCCTTCTCGATCGTGGCAAGGCTGGCGGTTACCTTGGTGCGCGCCGCCGGCGGCATGGCATCCAGCCGCGCCTGCAGGGACTGCACCAGCTGCGCGCGGTCGCGCTGGTAGCGTGGGTCGATGACGTACGCGGCGTTCACGGCGCCGGCACCGGGGTTGGCCGCCGTCAGCGGCGTGGCTCCGGATCCCAGCCCGGGGATCGGCAGCACCTCGCGGCCGATCCACACCCCCAGCGCGACGCTGGCCACCATGGCCGCGGCCGCGAGCCAGCGCACCGGCGCGCCGCGGCGGCCTGCGGGGGCGGCGCTGGCCGGCGCCCCCGCCTGCTCGGCCTTCAGGCGCGCCTCGATCTGCGGCCACAGGTCCCGCGGCGGGTCGATCGAGGGTGACAGGTCGCGCAGCGACTTCACCTTGCGTGCATCGGTTCCGGCCATCAGTTCAGCTCCATGTCCAGTTTCTCGCGCAACAGCTTCCGCGCACGGTGCAGCTGCGCCTTGCACGTGCCCTCGGCGATGCCGAGCATCTGCGCCGCCTCCCCGTGGCTGTAGCCATACAGGGCGTGCAGTACCAGGGCATCGCGTGCCCCATCCGGCAGCGCATCGATCGCTGCCTCCAGTTCCTCAACCTCCACCGGCGTCTCCAGTGTCCAGCCGCCCGCGAGGTCTTCCTCGTCCTCGGCGGGCTCCTCGACGGGGGTCACCTTGCGACGCCGGCCGAGACTCACGTTGACCGCGATACGGTGCAGCCAGGTGCTCAGCGAACTGCGCGTCTCGAACCGGGACAATGCCCGCCAGGCATTGATAAAGGTCTCCTGCGTACAGTCCTCGGCCAGCTGCGCATCGCGGGTGATGCGCAGGCACAGTCCATAGACGCGTCCCGCATGCTCCCGGTACAGCCGCTCGAAGGCGCGGGTGTCCCCGGCTCCGGCCCGCTGCACCAGGGCACCCTCCCAATCCACGTGGTTGCGCTCGGCCGGTGCGTAGCTCATCTGACCCTTAGAGGCCGCTCCGCCCGGGAGGGTTTAAAGCCAACGCAGCCCATGACCCCCCGGAACCCCCCAGCCGCGCCCCTCCGGCCGCGCCCGCAGCCGACCCCCCGCCGGTCTGCTCACGGCCGGCGGGGCCAGCGGGCCAGGAACTGCCGGTGCGGCTGCAACGCGGGCGCGACCGCCCCGGCGGCCAGCTGGGAGGCGCGGAAGCCCGAGTCCACCTCGAGCACGCTCACCTCGCCTCCGTCCACGCGGAAGCGCACACGCCATTCCTTCACGGCCAGCTGCAGGCCTGCGCTGCTGCGCCGGATCCGACGGTAGGGATGGGGTTCGGGACCCAGGCTGAGGGTGGACTGGATGCGCTCTGCGAGGTCCAGCCCCGTGTGCGCCTGGACCCATGCGGCCTGCTCCCGTGCCAGTGGCCCGAAGCACACGGTGTAGGCGGGGATGGGGTCGGCCGGCTGGGCGCCGGGCCCCGGCGGCCGCATTTCAGTCAACCAGCCGGTGCCGGCCTCCGGGTATGCATCCGTGTAGGCGACGTAGGGCTTCAGATCCAGCACCGGTGTGCCGTCGAGCATGTCGGCATCGCGCACCTGCAGGGTCAGCCCGGTCACCTGCTCCAGGCGCACGACCGACATGCCGATGGGGTTGGGGCGGTGCGGCGCGCGGGTGGCGAAGACTCCCTTGCGGCCGCTGGTGCTGCGCGGCGGCAGGACCTTGGGGCGCCAGCCGGGGTTGTGATGAAACCAGAACAGCACCCAGATCAGCTCCCAGCCGGCCAGATCCTCGAGCGCGTGCTCGAAGTTGCGCCCGGGAAGCAGCTCGATCCGGGCGGGGACGCCCGCGGCGGCGCGCGGTTGGCGGGCGACCTGCACTTTGCTGGCCGCCGCGCAGCGCACGTACCCGATCGGCTCTACGACCAGGCGCTCAGGAACGGCAGGATTCCCGGCACCGGAGCTCACGATGAGCACCCCAGGGAACCCGGACCGCGCGCGCGGGTACTAACGCAGACAACGCACGGAAGACACCGGGCCAGGAAGAGCACCATGGGAACAGCGTACCTCGGACTGCGCCAGCTGCGGCTCGCCCTCGGCGACAGGCCCGAAGGCATCGCGCGGATATTCAGCGAGCGCTGGCGCGCAGCTGCCGTGCTGCGCCCGCGCCCGTACTGGACCGGGCGTGCCCCCTGGCTGCAGCTGCGCCCGCTCGCCACCCCGCTCACCAGCGAGCAAGCGGCGGCAGGCTCATCAGGTAGGCCTCAGGATCCGCATCCGTGCTGAAGCCGAACTTGGTTCCCCGGTCGTAGACGAGGTTGAACTCGACATAGCGCCCGCGCTTCACCAGCAAGGCATCGCGGGCCTTCTCATCGAACGGGGTATCCTTGCGGCGCTGCACCAGCTGCGGGTAGATCGCGAGCAGCGCCTCGCCCACCGAGCGCACGAAGGCGAAGTCGGCGCGCACGTCCCCGCTGTCGAGGTCATCGAAGAAGATCCCGCCCACGCCGCGTGGCTCCTGGCGGTGGGGCAGGTAGAAGTAGCGGTCACACCAGGCCTTGTACTGCGCGTAGGCGTCGGGCCGGTAGCTGTCGCAGGCGGCACGCAGGGCGGCATGAAAGGCCGCCGTGTCCTCGGCAAACGGGAAGGTCGGGGTGAGATCCGCGCCGCCGCCGAACCAGGTGCGGCTGGTGGTCAGGTAGCGCAGGTTCATGTGCACGATCGGCACGTAGGGGTTGGCCATGTGGGCCACCAGGGAAATCCCGCAGGCCGAGAAGCGGCCGTCGGACTGCTCCGCGCCGGCGACCTGCGCGCGGGACTCCTTGGGAAACACCCCCCAGACGTGACTGACGTTCACGCCCACCTTCTCGAACACCTCCCCGCGCATCAGGCGTGACTCGCCGCCGCCCTGCAGGCGGTGGCCCGCCGGCTTAGCCCAGCTGCGAGCCTCGAAGCGCCTGGCCGGCTCGAACGCCTCGAAGGCCCTGCACAGGCGCGCCTGCAGGTCACGGAAGTAGGCGGTCGCCTCGCCGGCGAACTCAGGCGCGTTCATGGACGAAGTCGATCAGCCGCGCCACCGCATCGGGCGGGGTGTCGGGCCAGATGCCATGCCCGAGGTTGAACACATGCCCCGGGGCCGCCCCGGCCGCCTCGATGACCGCAGCGGCGAGGCGCCGGAGCTGCGCCGGGGGTGCAAACAGGGCCGCGGGGTCGAGGTTCCCCTGCACCGCCTTGCCGGGCCCGAGGATGTGCCGCACCTGGGCCAGATCCATGCGCCAGTCGACGCCGATCACCTCCGCATCCAGGTCCGCCACCGCATGCATCAGCGCGGACCCCTGGTTCACGTAATAGATGAGCGGCACGCCGGCGCGCCGCGCGATCGCCAGTGCGCGCCGCACCGCCGGCAGCGCGAACTCGCTGAACTCGCGCGCCGCGAGTAAGCCCGCCCAGGACTCGAACAGCATCAGCGCCTGCGCCCCGGCGCGGGCCTGCGCCAGCAGGTACGCGCCCATGGCATCGCCCAGGCGCAGCAGCAGGCGCTGCGCCGCCTCGGGCTGTGCGTAGAGAAAGGCGCGTGCCGCTGCGAACTCCTTCGACGGGCGGCCGCAGACCAGGTAGCACATGAGGGTGAAGGGCCCGCCGGCAAAGCCGATGAGCGGTGCGCCGCGCGGCACGCTGGCGCGCACCAGCCGGATCGTCTCCAGCACGAAGGGCACGTCGCGCTCGGGCACGAGCGCGGGCAGCGCATCGATCTGCGCATCGCTGCGGATGGGGGTGCGTACCACCGG
Organism: uncultured Pseudomonadota bacterium; assembly: GCA_963741745.1. GTDB lineage: Bacteria > Pseudomonadota > Gammaproteobacteria > Steroidobacterales > Steroidobacteraceae > 13-2-20CM-66-19. The sequence continues at coordinate 463,078 of CAVUJF010000001.1, forward strand.
CCCCGGCTCGAACGTCAGGTCGATTCCCATGCCCTGCAGCGGGGTCATGATGTCGCTGAAGAGGATCGCCGCATCGAGCTCGAAGCGGCGCAGCGGCTGCAGGGTCACTTCCGCGGCCAGCTCCGGGGTGCGCGTGAGCGTGGCGAAATCCACCTTGGCGCGCAGCGCCCGGTACTCGGGCAGGTAGCGCCCCGCCTGGCGCATGATCCAGATCGGGCGATGCGCCGGCCGCTCGCGGCGGCACGCCGCCAGGAAGGCACTCGGCCCGCTCATGCCTGCAACCACTGCACCACCTCGGGCGCGAAGTAACTGATGATCAGGTCCGCCCCCGCGCGGCGGATGCCGGTCAGGGTCTCGAGCACCGCCGCGCGTTCATCGATCCAGCCGTTGGCCGCGGCCGCCTTGATGAGGCTGAACTCGCCGGACACCTGGTAGGCCACGACCGGCACGCGCACCAGGTCGCGCACCTGGCGGATGACATCCAGGTAGGGCCCGGCGGGCTTGACCATGACCAGGTCCGCGCCCTCCTCGACATCCAGCAGCACCTCGCGCAGCGCCTCGCGTGCGTTGGCCGGATCCATCTGGTAGGAACGCCGGTCGCCGAAGGCCGGCGCGGATTCGGCCGCCTCGCGGAAGGGCCCGTAGAACGAGGAAGCGTACTTGGCCGCGTAGGCGACGATCGGGATGTCCTGCAGGGCATTCGCATCCAGCAGGGCGCGGATCGCCGCGACCCGCCCGTCCATCATGTCGCTCGGGGCCACCGCATCGGCGCCGGCGCGCGCGTAGTTCACTGCCACCTGCGCCAGGGTCTGCACGGAGGCATCGTTCTCGATCACCCCCTGCGCACTGACGTGGCCACAGTGCCCGTGGTCGGTCGCCCCACACAGGCACACGTCGGCCCACACCAGAAGCTCCGGGCACGCCTCCTTGATCGCGGTGATGGCGCGCGCGGCGAGTCCCTGCGGATTCCAGGCATCGCTCGCGCGGGCATCCTTGAGGTCGGGCGCCGCGAACACCAGCACGGCGGCCACGCCGCAGGCGGCGACGGCCTGGGCGTGGCGCGCGGCCTCATCGACGGACAGCTGGAAGATGCCCGGCATGCTCTTCACCGCGTTGCGCACGCCGCGGCCGGGTACGACGAACATCGGGTATATAAATGAATCCGGGGTGAGGTGTGTCTCGCGCACCATGCGCCGCCAGACTTCTGACTGGCGCGTGCGTCGCGGGCGCTGCTGTGGAAATCCCATGGTTTATCTCGTCTGCAACAAGCGAAGGGTGGTCTGGGCCAGGCCCTGGAGCGTGGCCGTCGCGGCAACCACGGCCGGGTGGCCGCGGGCGGCAAGTTCATGCGCGGTCGTGCCGCCGATGGCCACGGCCGCGGCCTGACTCAGCAGGCGGCGGAAATCCTCGGGGCCGAGAGCCTGGGCCAGTTCACTCACCGCCGAGGGGCTGGCGAAGGTCACGGCGGCAACCCCGTCGCGCTCGATCCAGGCGTGGCACTCGGCCAGGTCCAGCGCCGCACCGCAGGTGCGGTAGGCCTCCACCTGCGACACGCGGGCGCCCCGCTGCGCAAGTCCGGCGGCGATCAGCGGCAGCGCGCGCGAGCTGGCCGGATAGAGAATCCGCGCCCCCGGTGCCAGCTGCGCCCCGAGAGCGGCCACCAGGGCAGCGGCGTGGGCTTGCTCTGGCACCAGGTCCACGGGCCAGCCGCGCGCACGCAGCTGCTGCGCGGTTGCGTTGCCGACGGCCGCCACGCGCACGCCCGCCGGCGGCGCCGGCAGCAGCTCGCATACGGCCTCCACCGCGTGCCGGCTGGCGAAGACGATCCAGGCAAACGAGTGCACCTCGGCCAGGGCCGCGGCCAGCGGCGCAGGATCGGCCGGTGCAACACTTACCGCTGGCCAGAGCAACACCTCGAGCCCGAGGCCCCTGAGCTCGCGGCTGAGCGGCCCGTCGGTCTCCTCCGCACGGGTGACGACCACCGGCCGTGCGGGCGGTGCGCTCACGGTGCCGGCCCGGCGGGCACCTGACGTGCACGCGTGATGAGCGCAGCGGCGCCGCGCGCGAGCAGCTCGTCCGCCACGCGCTGCCCCAGCGCCACGGCTTCCTCGACCGAGGCCGGGGCGGCGCCGCGCGCCGAGACCGACTCGCTGCCATCCAGCGCGCACACGGTCGCCTCCAGGCGCAGCAGCCGGTCGGTGACCGTCGCCAGCGCACCGAGCGGCACCTGGCAGCCGCCCTCGATCCGGCGCAACAGTGCGCGCTCGGCGGTCGCCGCCAGGCGTGACTCGCGGTCATCCAGCGGCACCACCCAGCGCAGCGTCGCCGCATCGTTCGCGCGCGTACACAGGCCGATGATGCCCTGCGACACCGCGGGCGGGAACTCCTCCGGGGCGAGCAGCTGCGAGACGTGCTGGGTGAGATGCAGCCGTGCCAGCCCGGCGGCGGCCAGGATGATCGCGTCGTAGTCGCCGCGGCGCAGGCGCTCCACGCGCGTCGGCACGTTGCCACGCAGCTCCACGTGTTCGAGGTCCGGTCGGATGCGCGCCAGGAATGCGCGCCGCCGCAAGCTGCTGGTGCCGATGCGCGCGCCCGCGGGCAGCTGCGCGAGGGACTGGCCGCCGTGGCTGAGGAACGCGTCGCGCGCGTCCGCGCGCGTCAGCGTGGCAGCGAGCGTCAGGCCGGCCTCGATCTGCGTGGAGAGGTCCTTCAGGCTGTGAACGGCCAGGTCCACCGTGCCCTCGAGCAGGGCGCGGTCGATCTCCTTGGTGAAGAAGGCGCGGCCGCCAACCTGCCACAGCGGCACCTCACTCTGGACGTCGCCCTCGGTCTTGATGTGCACCAGCTCCACGGCAGGTGCCCCGGGCTGGGCACGCAGCAGCGCCTCGACATGGCGCGCCTGCCAGAGCGCGAGCGCCGAGGCCCGCGTGCCGATGCGCAGGGGCTTGAGGCTCATGGCTCGCCCGCCGCCAGGAAGCGGTAACCGACGCCCCAGACGGTGAGGAAGTGGCGCGGGTTGGCCGGATCCTTCTCGAAGCGCTTGCGCAGCCTGAGGATGAAGTTGTCGACGGTGCGCGTGGAGGGGAAGACATCGTAGCCCCAGACCTTCTCGAGCAGGTCCTCACGCGAGACGATCTCCCCGCCGTGCTCGGCCAGCACCTTGAGGATCATCGCCTCCTTCTCGGTCAGCTCGTGCGCCTCGCCATTCCAGGCACGGGCGCGGAAGGCGCGGAAGTCCACCTCGTTGCCGCCAAAACTCAAGACTGCCGTCGCTGCCGTCGCCGAGGCGCTGCGGTACCAGTCCCAGCGGCGCAGGATCGCGCGCACGCGCAGCAGCAGTTCCTGCAGGTGGAAGGGCTTGGCAAGGTAGTCGTCCCCGCCGGACTGCAGGCCGCGCACGCGATCCGCCGGGTCGCCACGCGCCGTGAGGAACAGCACCGGGGTGTTGTTGCCCTGCTCGCGCAGCGCGCGGCACACCGCGAAGCCATCGACGCCCGGCAGCATCACGTCCAGCAGGATGAGCGCACAGGGATGCACGCGCAGCCACCCCAGCGCCTGCTCGCCGTCCGCGGCGGTGCTGACCTCGTAGCCCTCGGCGCGCAGGTTCTCGATCACCCCGGCCGCCAGGTGCGGGTCGTCCTCGACCACCAGTACGTGCGCGGCTTGGTGGAGAGCGTTCACGGTGGTGTTCCGGCGACGGCGGGCCAGCTGAGCACGAAGCTTGCGCCCTTGCCGGGGCCGTCGCTGTGCGCGCTGACGCTGCCGCCGGCCAGCTGCATGAGCTTACGCACGATGAACAGCCCCAGCCCCGTGCCCGCATTACCGGCGCCCTGCTGACGGCTGCTGAACTTCTGGAACAGGCGTGCGCCGTCGGCCACAGTGAAGCCGACGCCGGAGTCGCGAACTGCCAGTTCAACCTGGGGACCGGCGGCGCGCGCCTCGAGACTGATGGTGCCGCCACCGCCGGGAACGAGCGCCACGAGCGCGTTCTCCAGGATGTTGCGCACCACGACGTCCAGGGCCAGCGGATCGCTGAGCACCTGCAACTCGGGGGCTATCCGGCTCGAGATGCTGACGCCGGCGCTGCGCGCGCGCTCCTCGAGCTGGCTCACCACGCGCGCCACCGCGCCGGAGAGCTGCAGCGACTCGGGCCTGAAGTCGGCGCGGCCGCGCTCCAGGCGCGCGCTCTCCAGGATCTGCGTGACCATCAGTTCCATGCGCGCGATGTCGCTGAGCATGCGGTCGATGAGTACCCGCGCCCGCTCCGGGGGCGGTGAGCGCAGGGCGAGCGTCTCGAGGGAGAGCTGCAAGCTCGCGAGCGGGGTCTTGAACTGGTGCGAGACCAGCGCCAGGAAGCTGTCCTGGTCCTCCAGCACGTGGGCCTCGGCGCGCAGAGCACGTGCGATCACGAATATGCAGATGCTCAGTGCCAGCAGGAAGAACGAGCCCTCCCAGGCGTACTGGCGATTGCGGCGCCGCTCCTCGCTCAGCAGCGTCTGCGCCACCGGCTCAGCAAGGGAGGCCTGGCCACCGCTGACCGCGATGGCCGGCAGCAGCGCGGTCACCTTGTCCGGCGCGGTGCCGGAATCCAGCAATGCCTGCGCCGCCGCGATCTGCTCGGCATAGGCCGTGCGCGCGGCCTGCACCTTCTCCACCGTGTAGGCGTGCTGGTCGAAGATCCACCAGCCGACCTGGACCGCTGCCACCAGTACCAAGGTGAGCGCCGTGAGCTGGAAGACCCGACTCGCTTTCATGCGATGCCTGCCAGCGACTCGCTCAGGGCCTGCACGAAGAGCTTGAGGTCCGCGCTCGTGTGGGCGAGCGAGAGGAAGCAGCCCTCGTAGGCAGAGGGGGGCAGGTAGACCCCACGCGCGAGCATGGCGTGGAACAGCGCACCGTAGCGCGCGGTGTCGCGCGGGGTAAGGGCCGCCGCAGCGCGCGGGGCGCCGCCCTCGTGGAAGGACATCCAGAACAGCGAGCCCGTGCGGACCAGGTGGATGGGAAAGGCGGCGCGCGCCAGCACCGGCTGCAGCAGTCCCTCGAGTTCGGCGCCGAGCGCCTCGAGCTTCTGCCAGCCGGACTCGCGCTCCAGCAGGTCCAGGGTGGCAAGGCCGGCCGCCATCGCCACCGGGTTGCCCGACAGGGTGCCCGCCTGGTAGGTGTCACCGTCGGGCGCCAGGCGCGCCATCACGCCTCGCGCGCCGCCGAAGGCCCCCACCGGCATACCGCCACCGATGACCTTGCCGAAGGTGGCCATGTCGGGCCGGATACCCAGCAGCTCCGCGGCCCCGCCCCGCGCGAGGCGGAACCCGCAGATCACCTCGTCGAATATCAGCAGCGCACCGTGGGTCTGAGTGAGCCCGCGAATCGCGGCAAGGAATTCGCGCCGCTGCGGCAGCAGGCCGTGGTTGGCCGGAACCGGCTCGATGATCACCGCGGCGATCTTTGCACCTTCGCGCGCGAACAGCGCCTGCAGTGCATCCCCATCGTCCAACGGCAGGACGCGCGTGCATGCCGTGAAGGCCTCCGGCACACCCGCGGATGACGGGCGGCCGAAGGTGGCGAGCCCGGAGCCTGCCGCCACCAGGAGGTGATCGGCATGCCCGTGGTAGCAGCCGGCGAACTTCACGACCAGGTCGCGCCCGGTGAAGGCGCGCGCCACGCGGATCGCGCTCATCACCGCCTCGGTGCCCGAGGAGACGAAGCGCACCTGCTCGGCGGCCGGGTAGGCGGCCACCACGCGCTCGGCGAGCTGCACCTCCGCCTCGCACGGGGCACCGAAGGTCGTACCGCGGGCCAGCGCGGCACTCACCGCCGCGACCACCGCCGGATGCGCGTGGCCGGCGATCAACGGGCCCCAGGAACACACCAGGTCGAGGTAGCCACGGCCGTCAGCATCGAAGATGTGCGCACCCGCGCCACGCTCCATGAACAGCGGCGTGCCGCCCACGGCGCGGAACGCGCGGACCGGGGAACTGACACCGCCGGGGATGACGCGGCAGGCGCGCTGGTACAGGGCCTGTGAGCGCGGACCGGAGGATGCGGGCTGGCGCTCGTTCACGGCATTGGTCATGAATCTCTCTTCGTCTGTTCGTTGGGCGGCGGCGCACTGCCGCGACCGCTCTTGGCTCCGTCAAAAAATGCATCCACTGCATCCGCGCTGGCGTGCAGCGCCGCGGCCCGCAGTCCGGCCAGCGGCAGGTGCGCCAGGCGCCGCGCCACGGTCGAGACCAGGCGTTCCAGCTGCTGGGCCTCCTGCGGTTCCAGTGTACGCAGCTCATGGGCCAGCGCACGCGCCACTTCAGCCGCCGCGATCTGCTCAAATGACTCACGCAGGTCTGCCATGCGGCTGCCGATGGCACGCGTGGCAAGGTCCGCGCGCAGGTGCGTCAGGCGTTCGTCGATCGCCGCCCTGACCGGCGCCAGGCGCACCAGCTGCGCCAGGCGGCGCCCCTGCGCCGCCTCGATCAGGTCATCCATCCCCACGCGCGTCAGGCCGACGGCACGGGCAGCCGCCGGCTCGACATTCGGCGGCACGCCAAAATCGATCAGCAGCGGGGCGGCGGCGGGCGTGCCGAGCCGCGCGAGGGTGGCCGCATCCAGCACCGGCTCACCGCCACCGGTGGCGAGCACGAGCGCACGCAGCAGCGGCGGCTGTGCCCGAAATGCCTCCAGCGAGATCGCCTCGGCGGCCACTGCGGCGGCCAGCTCCTGTGCGCTCTCGAGCGTGCGGTTGACGATCAGCAGCGGCACGTGCGCGGCCGCCAGCACCGCTGCGCAGCGGCGCGTCATCGGCGAGACACCGACCAGTCCGACCCGCCCCGGGCTCCCGGCCAGCTGCTGCAGGGCACGATCGGCGGCCAGGTCCCCCAGCGAGGGTGTGCGGATCCCATTCGTCATGCGCCGCACGCGGCGGGCCATGCCCAACGCCTCACCCAACAGCCGGTCGAGAACCGGCCCGCTGGTGCGCGCCAGCCGCGACGCCTCCCAGGCCTCACGCAGCTGGTTGGCGATTTCCTGTTCGCCGGTCTGGGCGGAGTCGAGCCCGCAGGCCAGGAGGAATAGATGCTCCACCGCGGCCTCCCCGGTCCAGGCGCGCAGCGCCTTGGCCGCCTCCCCGGGTGCCGGATCCCGTCCGGTCAGGCTGCGGAAGACCTCGATACGGCAGTCCGCGGCCGCAGCGCCATCGGCCGTGGCGTAGACGATCTCGACGCGGTTGCAGGTGCCGACGTAGAGGACCTCGGCACCCTTGAGGTGGTCACGCAATTGCGGCAGGCGCAGGGGAATGTCCGCGCGCGGTACGGAGAAACGGGCCACTTCGTCCACGCCGACATGGCGATAGGACAGGCCTACCACGCCGATCTGGTCCATCGCGCGAGCTTAGCGGGCGATCCGGGGACCGAATGTCACCGAACGGTCACAGCCCTGAGACGCCGCTCGCACCGGGGCGGCCTGAGAGGCGGCTGCGCGGGTCGCCCGAATGTGCCGCCAGCGGCGGCGGCGCGGCCCGGCGATACAATGGCCGCCCGTCCCTGAGTGTGTTCGCCAGCCCGCGATCAGGAGAATCCGCCTTGGCACGCAAGATGACCCTGCTGTTAGCCCTCGCCGTGCTGCTTGTCGCACCCTCGCCAGGGTTCTGCGCGGACGCAGCACGCGTACGGGCGCGCGATCTGGGCGTGCCGTTCGAGGGCGTCCCCGGGAAGTTCAATGCCATCACCGACGTGGATGGCGTCCTGGTGGGCCAGACCACGCTGATCTCCGGCAGCGGCAAGCTCGAGGTCGGCCGGGGACCGGTGCGCACCGGGGTGACCGCGATCCTGCCGCGCGGGGCGGCCTCCATCCAGCGCTTCTCGTTCGCCGGCTGGTTCGCCGAGAACGGCAACGGCGAGATGACGGGCACCACCTGGGTCGAGGAGTCCGGGTTTCTGGAGGGCCCGGTGATGATCACCAACACCCACAGCGTGGGAGTGGTACGCGATGCGGTCATCGCCTGGCGCGTCGCGCACGGGCCAGCCGATGCCACCGGTGCCTGGTGGTCCCTGCCGGTGGTGGCGGAGACCTGGGACGGCTGGCTGAACGATATCAACGGGTTTCACGTGAAGCCCGAGCATGTCTTCCAGGCGCTCGACGGTGCGCGCTCCGGGCCAGTGCAGGAAGGCAACGTCGGCGGCGGCACCGGCATGATCTGCAACGGCTACAAGGGTGGCATCGGCACCGCCTCGCGCAAGCTGGCCGCGAAAGAGGGTGGCTACACGGTGGGCGTCCTCGTGCAGTGTAACTACGGCACGCGGCAGAACCTGCGCGTGGCGGGCATCCCGGTCGGCAGCGAGATCTTCGGCGAGGACCCTTACGCCTTGGTGCCCTCCGACATCGCCGAGCGCGGCTCGATCATCGTGGTCGTCGCCACGGACGCACCCCTGCTGCCGCACCAGTTGAAGCGCGTCGCGCGGCGCGTGACCCTCGGCCTCGGGCGCAACGGCAGCACCGCGGGCAACGGCTCCGGCGACATCTTCATCGCCTTCTCGACCGCCAACCCGGATGCGAGCGCGGGCGAACACCTCGCGAATCTCAAGATGGTGCCCAATGACTCGCTCGACCCGGTCTTCGCGGCGACCGTGCAGGCGACCGAGGAAGCGGTCATCAATGCGCTGGTGGCCGCCGAGGACATGACCGGCATCGACGACCACCACGTGAGCGCACTCTCGCACGCCAAGCTGCGCGAGGTCCTGGCGAAGCACGGCCGGCTGCAGCCGCACTGACCGGGGCGGCCGGCGGCATGCCGTAAACCATGGGTACCCAGGCTCCGATCCCCGCAATCGATGTCGGCGCGCTGTTCGCGGCCGGTGCGCAGGCGCGCGTGGCGACCGACCGGGCCATCATGGACGCCGCGGTGAGCAGCGGGTTCATGCTGATCCATGCCGTTCCCGAGGTGATACCCACCGGCAAACGGGTACGCGCGGAGCTGCTGCGGCTATTCGAATTGCCGCACGGGAGTCTCCAGCCGCTCTGGCGGCAGAAATTCGCTCCCGCCCACGGTAACGTCTATCGCGGCTGGTTCGCCCTGCAGCGCGGATTTCCGACGGCCAAGGAAGGTATCGACATGGGCGCCGACGTTGCCTACGGACCGGACGTGGTCGTGGCCGCCGATCCGCTGCGCGAGGCCACACCGCTGCCAGCGGAGGAACTGCTGCCCGGCTGGCGCGCCGCGGTCGCGGCCTACTACCGCGGCATGGAGCTGCTCGCCAATGCCCTGATGCGCTCGATGGCCCGCAGCCTCGGCTTGCCCGAGCGGTTCTTCGACAGCGCCTTCGAGCGGGGACTGTCGACGTTGCGCCTGATCCGCTATCCGGTGCGCGAGGACCTGGATCCTGCGAACTCGCAGTTGTGGGTAAGCCATGCCGGGGAGCGCCGCTATCTGATCGGGATCCCGCACGTGGATTCCGGGTTTCTCACCCTGCTGGCACAGGACGGCGTTGCGGGCTTGCAAGCGCGCCACAGCAGCGGCGCGTGGGTCGATGTGCCGCCGCAGGAGGGCACACTCGCGGTTAATTTCGGCAAGGTGCTGGAGCGCTGGTCCGGGGGCCGCATCAAGGCCACCGAACACCGGGTCCTGGGCAGCGGGCGCGAGCGCTACTCCATCCCGTTCTTCTACGAGGCACGCGCCGAGGCCGAGATCGCGCCCCTGCCCCTGGCCGGCGCGGCGCGGTTCGAACCCTTCCTCTACGGAGACTACCTCTGGGCGACGACCACGCAGTTTGTGGAGTTTGCGGGCCTGGAGCAGCTGCGTAAGCCGCTGCGGCGCTGAGCCGCCATGGCAGGCTCAGGACTGCACCTGGACGAGCCGTGCCTTGACGTGCGGCTCTGCGGGCCGTCCTTGGCAGCAGCCCTTTGCTCAGACCGGTGGGCTCGGTGCTCCACCCGCAGACGGCGGCTTGCGCATCGAGCTGACCAGGGATTCAAACCCCTCCAACGGCACGGGTGGACTGATCAGGAAACCCGGGTGGACCTTCTTGGAACGATAGGATTCGGACGTCCGCCAACCGCACCCACTGCCCTGCTCCGGGCCTAGCTGGATTTTCTCTCCTTTTAGCTTCCGACCGCGGAGTGCTTCCGCACTGGCACACCTCGTACCACAAGTACGTATGGCGCTTGCACGGCAAGCGCGTAGCGTAAGGGGCCGTTGGATTGCCGTCGAAGAGCGGGTGTTGTTTGGCGAGCGATCCCGTGCCCGCGCCGAAGGCGAATACCTGATGTTAGCGCGGGTTCCTTTGCGCCTGTCATTAGCACTGTCAACCTGAAGAGGCCCTGCTATGGAGTTTCCACACGACACGACCATCGTCTTGACCGATGGACAGAAGCTCAGGCTCTTTCGCAACACCGGCACCGAGCTTCACATGGCACTAATGGAACTGCCACCCCCGGACGTGCACGGCGATGAGGAGGGCGCAGGTCGACACCAGCACACGGGCCAGGACAACAAGGACCAGCGGCGACTGCAGGATCGGCGTCTGGACAAGGACCATCAGGAAGCCAGCTTCGAGTCGGCCGTCGCCAAGTGGCTGAACCATGAGATCGCGACTGGCAAGATCGGCCCAGTATTTGTGATCGCACCACCGCGCGCACTGGGCGAACTGCGTCCGCACTACGGCGAGGCCCTGAAGAAGAAACTGCTGGGCGAATGGGCGAAGGAACACACGCACGACTCGGTCCATTTTCTGGAGCAGGCGCTCAAGAGCGGCTGAGGAGCCCCCGGCAACTGTTCTGGCACTGCGCGCCAACTGCCACGGGAATCTGCGGCTGTGCGAGGCAATGAATTGGAGCGGGTGATGGGAATCGAACCCACGTTAGTAGCTTGGGAAGCTACAGTTCTACCATTGAACTACACCCGCGCGGGGGAGGGATTCTATGGCGGATGGGCCGTCAGCGGCAATCGCCCTGCCGCCCTCTTGCGCGCGTAAACCGTCGGAACTGAAGGCCTCCCGCCTTGGACCGGCTTGGCGGTGCGGTGTATAAAGCCGGGGAGCTGTTGGGTCGCTCCTGCAGCGGACTCCACAGAACGGCGATCACGGGGGAGTTCAAATGCCATCTGCGGCTGTCCTGCAACGCCACCTCCTCGTCTGGCGCGACCCGCCGGTGCTTTCCTTTGTATGGCTCGGGCTGCTCCCGCTGCTCATTCTGGCCATTGCGACGGTGTTCGCGCTCATCCCGTTCGCGCGCAATTCCATCCAGGGTACCGTCGAGCACGAGGTCCGTGATCAGCTCGCAGCCTCCGGCTACGGCTGGGTAACCGTTTCGGCCAGCGGCCAGGTGGTCATACTCTCCGGCGCCGCGCCCGCCGCGGACGCGGGCGCGGCCGCGATCCAGCTGGCGAAAGCTGCGACCTGCCCCACCTGGCTGGGCCGCCGAACCTGCGCGACCAGCGTCATCGGGCAGTTCGCGACCGAGGTGCTCGCCCCGCCGCCAGCCCCCAGCGCTGCGCTCGCTCCTCCCCACAGCGAGGCGCCGCCGGCACCGCTGACCCGGCAGGGCTGCGAACACTCGCTCGCCGGGATCCTCGCCGCAGAGCAGATCGTCTTCGCCACCGGCAGCGCCAGGATCGACGCGCAGAGCGGCGCGTTGCTGGACCAGCTGGCCCGCGAGGTGCGCTCCTGCCCGGGCTCCATCCGCATCGAGGGCTACACCGACACGGTCGGCCGCGGCAGGGTGAACCAGCGCCTGAGCCAGCAGCGTGCCGCTGCCGTGCGCGATGCCCTCATCGCGCGCGGCATCAGCCCGAAGCGCCTGACCGCGAAGGGCTATGGCGCGCGGCGCGCCATCGCCGACAACTCGACCGAGGCGGGTCGCGCACAGAACCGCCGCATTGAATTACACACGGTCCCTGCCAAATAGCAGCGCAAGCGAGGGCTTCCATGGGCTTTCTACTGGCAAAGATACTGGTCCTCATGGCGGTGGCCGCCGCCAGCGGCGGGCTGTTCGCGTACTGGTGGTTTCGCCGTCACTACGAGGACGTTACGCAGGAGTACACACGCTCGCGCGAGGAGTGGGCGGCCTGGCGCCGCAGCTTCGAGGAGCGCCTCGCGGCGCGCCCGCCTGTGGAGCTGCAGCCGCTGAGCGCGCGGCTCGAAGCCGTGCAGGCGGCGGTGGCCGACATTCACCTGCCGCCGCCGCCGGACCTTGCTCCGCTGCAGTCCCGTGTCGAGGATCTCGCGAAGCGCATTGCCGAGATCCGCATCCCGGCAGCCCCTGACCTGGCGCCCGCCGAGCAGCGGCTCATGGCGATCGAGCACGCCCTCTTCCCGCTGCAGACACGCCTGGATGAACTGGAAAGCGCGGTGCGTGCGCTGCGCATGCCTGAATCCCCGGATGCCGACCTGTCTCCGGTACTGTCGCATCTGGCGGCCTTGCAGGCCCGGCTGGAGCACCCCGCCGCCGTGCCGGCACCTGCGGTGCGCGAAGGCAGCCGCAACCTGCTGACACATCCCTCCCACGGCAAGCCCGACGACCTCACGCAGATCAGGGGCGTGGAGAAGGTCCTCGAGCGCAAGCTTCACAAAGTCGGCGTGTACTACTTCTGGCAGATCGCCCAGTGGTCGCCGGAGGACGTGCGCCAGGTCAACGAGCAGTTGGCCAGCTACCAGGGGCGCATTGAACAGGATCACTGGGTCGATCAGGCGAGCGAACTCGCCGCGCAGCCCAGCGCGGCACTGCCACCGGCCACCGAGCACTGAGGCACTCCCGAAGGCGGCAGCCGCGTTCAGCGGCCCCCCGCAGGGGTGCTGCGCCACCCTCTATATAATGGGAGCCATGGCAGGACCGACCCCATGAGTGCAGCCGCCGAGCGTGCCGTCTGCGTCTACTGTGCATCCAGCAAGACCTCGCACCCGCAGTACCGCGAGGCCGCGCACCGCCTTGGCGAGGTCCTGGCAGCCGAGAAGCTCACCATCGTCTACGGCGGCGGCGCGGTCGGCTCAATGGGTGCACTGGCCGACGGGGCACTCGCGGCGGGGGGCCGGGTGATCGGCATACTGCCGCGGTTCATGTCGGACCTCGAGTGGGGCCACAAGGGCTTGAGCGAGCTGCAGCTGGTCGAGGACATGCGCACCCGCAAACACACGATGCTGACGCTGAGCAGCGCAGCGATCGCGCTTCCCGGCGGCTCGGGCACCCTCGAGGAGCTGCTCGAGGCGATCACCCTCAAGCGCCTCGGCCTCTACCTCAACCCGATCTTGCTGGTGAACACGCGCGGCTTCTTCACCCCGCTGCTGCAGGTACTCGAGCGAGCCGTCAACGAACACTTCATGGATCCGCGCCACCTCCTGATGTGGCAGGTCGTGGACGGTGCGGACGAAGTGCCGGAAGCACTGCTGCGCGCCCCGGGCTGGAGTGCCGACGCGCGCAGCTTTGCTGCCGTATAGCCCAGCCGCTGCAGTTACGGGCGCTCCCCGCGCATCGTGGCGGGGGCCTTGCCGAAGACCGGCATGCCGCGTGTCATCAGTACGCGGTGCAGCGGGATGAAGGCGAGGTAGACTGCCAGAAACCACGCCACCCGGGCGAACGTGCCCGACAGCAGCGGGCCCAGACCGAAGTGCTGCACCAGAGTGGGTGCCGCGAGCCAGCCCGCGGCGAGCAGCACCCCCAGTGCCGCGAAGTAGCCGCCGCCTGCGCGTGTCAGCCGCAGCGATCCTGCGTACCCGCGCGAGTACTGCAGGCGCGTACGGAACCAGACCATGACCAGGATGAACAACAGGGCGAGTGCCCCGGGGGCATTGGCGGCGGCCATGTCATCGATCCGTTGGATGCGGTCCGCAGGGGCGGCAGCACAGCTTATGACACGACGGGCGTGGCCGCACCCGCTGCATCCGCGGCGGGTTCGCTTGCGTATGGCCACCGTGACGACCCATCTGTCCACGAGGAGGAAGCGCGCGCGCCTGGCACCCCGGGAACGCACCGCGGCAGCCTTGCACCGGATGGCAAACGGGGTTCTCATACGCCCGACCCTGCCAGCCTCACGGCTTTATGAGCGCAGCGCGTGCATGAATGACTGACGGTATCCCGCAAAACGAGCCTGGCTCCGCGGAGGCGCTGCTCGGGCAGGTCGCCCTGGGCAACCGCGCCGCATTCGAGACGCTCTACCGGGACACCTCCAGCCGCCTGTTCGGCATCTGCGTGCGCGTGCTCAACCAGCGCAGCGAGGCCGAAGAGGTGCTGCAGGAGGTCTACACCAGCGTGTGGCGCAAGGCCGGGCAGTTTGATGCCTCGCGCGCCAGTGCCCTGAGCTGGCTGTCCATGATGGCGCGCAACAAGTCGATCGACCGGCTGCGTGCCCTGCCCGCGCGCAACACGCGCACGCCGCTCGAGATGGCGGAGGAGATCGAGGATCCGGGTGCCTCGCCTGCGCAGCAGGCCGAGACCTTGACCGACCGCGCGCGCCTGGAAAACTGCCTCAAGCAGCTGGAACCCAAGCGCCACTCGCTGATCCGGGCGGCATTCTTCGATGGCTCGACGTATGAGGAGCTGGCGGCACGCATCGAGGCCCCCTTAGGCTCGGTGAAGAGCTGGATCCGCCGCGGACTGATGCAACTGCGGACGTGCCTGGAATCATGAGCGGCCAGGACCTGCCACCGCCGGATGCGCGCGATGCGGCCGAGCCGCCGGAGGATGACGTGCTCGCCGGTGAACTGGTGCTCGGCGTGCTCGACGCGCAGCAGCGCGCCGCGGCACAGGCGCGCGCGGAGTCGGATACGCAGTTCGCCGGGCGTGTCAGTGCCTGGGAGCGCAGGCTGGCCCCGTGGCTGGGCGATACGGCACCGGTGGCCGCCCCCGCCCACCTCTGGCCGCTCATCCGCGCGCGCCTGGGATGGCAGCCCGCCGATGCACCGCGGGGCCTGTGGCAGAGCCTCGCGTTCTGGCGCGGCGCTGCGATCCTCGCCAGCCTCGCGGCCGTGTCCGCCCTGTGGCTCGGCCGGCCGCAGCTGCCGCCCCCGGTGGCGGTCGTGCCGCAGGCTGCTGAACCGGGCGCCAAGCCGGTCACCACCCTGGTGCACGATGACGGCAGCACCGCGTGGCTCGCTTCCGTGGATCCGGCGCACGGGACGGTACTGATGGTGCCGGTGCCGCACGCCGCCGATCCGCTGGGGCGCGTCCCTGAGCTGTGGCTGATCCCGCCCGGCCGGGCGCCGCGCTCGCTCGGCCTGGTGTCCATCGAGAAATCCCACACGGTCAAGGTGCCCCAGGACGTGCTCACCGCACTGGGCGCCGGCTCGGTGCTGGCCATCACCCTCGAGCCCCCCGGCGGCGCGCCGGCCGGGGCGCCGACGGGCCCGACCATCGCCAAGGGAGCGATCCGCACCTAGCGCCTGGTCGGTGCATCCGGATGGGCCCGGGATGCGTATTTCCTCCTGAAGATCACCAGAGGAGATGCGCATGCCGCCAGTGCACCCGGCCCCCACCGCGCCGGGACCCGGCTCGTTCCGTGCGGCAGCGCTTGTTGCGCTGCGCCGCTGGTTTGACACCAGCGCCGAGGAGCGCGCCGAACCTACACCCAGGCGCATCGACTGGCTGCGCGCCGCGCCCTTTGTCGGCATGCACCTGGCGTGCGTGGCAGTCTACTGGGTGGGCGTCTCGCGCCTGGCGGTCGTGGTGGCCGTAGCGCTCTACGCGCTGCGCATGTTTGCCATCACCGGCTTCTACCACCGCTACTTCGCGCACCGCACCTTCCGCACCTCACGCACCGTTCAGTTCATCTTCGCCTGCATCGGGGCTGCCTGCGTGCAGCGCGGGCCGCTGTGGTGGGCCGCCCACCACCGCAACCACCACCAGCACGCCGACACGCACAACGACCCGCACTCCCCGCGCGTGCACGGCTTCCTGTGGAGCCATGCCGGCTGGTTCCTGACGCCACAGGGATTCCGTACCGACTGGAAGCGCATCCCGGACCTGGTGCGCTACCCGGAGCTGCGCTGGCTGGACCGGTTCGACATCCTGGTACCCGTGGCACTGGCGGTGCTGCTGTACGCGAGCGGCAAGCTGCTGGGCCACTACGCGCCCGGTCTGCACACCAGCGGCGGGCAGCTCCTGGTGTGGGGTTTCTTCGTGTCGACGATCGTGCTTTTCCACGTCACGGTCACCATCAACTCGCTGGCCCATCGCTTCGGCACGCGTCGCTTTGCGACCGCCGATGACAGCCGCAACAACCCCTGGCTGGCGCTGCTCACCTTCGGCGAAGGCTGGCACAACAACCATCACTTCTTCCCCGGTTCGGTACGCCAGGGCTTCCGCTGGTGGGAGATCGACCTCACCTACTACCTGCTGCGGCTGATGGCCGCGGCGGGCCTGGTGCATGGGCTGAAGCCCGTGCCCGCCCGGGTGCTCGCCCGGGCGCGCGGCTGAGCCCGTGCGCATCGCCGTCATCGGTGCCGGGATCTCCGGTCTGGCCAGCGCCTGGATGCTGTCGCGCAAGTACGCCGTGACGCTCTTTGAGGCGCAGGACTACCTCGGCGGCCACACGCACACGCACGAACTCGACCTCGACGGGCGGCGGCACGCGGTGGATTCGGGCTTCATCGTCTTCAACGAGCGCCACTACCCGCTGCTGACGACGCTACTGCGCCAGCTGCGGGTGCGCACGCAGCCGACCACCATGAGCTTCTCGGTACGCAGCGAGGCGAGCGGCCTCGAATACAACGCCAGCACCCTGGCTGGCCTGTTCTGCCAGCGCCGCAACCTCTGCTCGCGGCGCTTCCTGGGAATGCTGTGCGACCTGCGGCGCTTCTACCGGCAGGCGCCGGCGCTGCTGGCGCAGGCAGGCCCCGGACCGACGCTCGGCGAGTACCTGGCGCGCCATGGCTATGGCGCCGCGTTCCGCGACGAGCACCTGGTGCCCATGGCAAGTGCGCTGTGGTCATCCCCGGCCGCGAGGATCCTCGATTTCCCGGCGCAGTACCTGGTGCGCTTCATGAGCAACCACGACATGCTCAAGCTCAGCGGCCGTCCGCCGTGGCGCGTCGTCTCAGGCGGTTCGTCCAGTTACGTGAAGGCGTTGCGCGCGCGCTGGAGCGTCGATGAGCGCCTGAGCACCCCGGTGCTGTCGGTGCGGCGCGGCCCCAGGGGCGTGCAGGTGTGTACGCGCGCAGGCGTCGAGGAGTTCGACCAGGTCGTGCTTGCCGCCCATGCCGACCAGTCCCTCGCGCTGCTGGCCGATGCGAGCGAGACCGAGCGCGAGGTGCTCGGCTCGATTGCCTACCAGCTCAACGATACCGTCCTGCATACCGATACCTCGCTGCTGCCCCGGAACCGCACGGCATGGGCCGCCTGGAACGCCTTCGTGCCCCGCAGCAACCAGGAGCAGTGCACCGTCAGCTACTGCATGAACCTGCTGCAGAACCTGACCGAGGCAGCGCCGCTGATCGTGACGCTGAACCGCACGCAGGCGATCGCCCCGCACAAGATCCTAAGGCGCATGCGCTACCACCACCCCGTCTACTCCCACCGCTCGCTGCAGGCGCAGGCGCGACGGCAGGAAATCCAGGGCAGGCGCGGCACGTGGTTTGCCGGGGCCTACTGGGGATGGGGCTTCCACGAAGACGGGCTGCGCAGTGCCGTGGAGGTCTGTAGCGCCCTCGGTGAGGGCCTGGCGGCCGACCGGCAGGCGCACGCCACTGCCCCGGCGGCGCCGGCGGGCGTGGAGTTCGCCGCATGACCCGCGCGTGCTCCGGCAGTGCCGTCTACGAGGGCATCATCCACCATCGGCGCCATGCCCCGCGTGCACACCGCTTCCAGTACCGGGTTGCCCAGCTGTTCCTGGACCTGGACGGGCTCGACGAGCTGTTCCGGGACCGCTGGCTGTGGTCGGTGGAGCGACGCAACCTGGCCGAGTTCCGGCGCAGCGATTACCTGGGCGACAAGGATGTGCCCCTGACGCAGGCGGTGCGCGACTGCGTGGAGCGCTCGACCGGGACGCGGCCCGCCGGCCCGATCAGCCTGCTTACCCACCTGCGCTACGCCGGCTACGTCTTCAACCCGGTGAGCTTCTACTACTGCTATGCCGATGCCGCGCGCACACAGCTGGACTGTATCGTGGCCGAGATCACCAACACGCCCTGGCGCGAGCGGCATGCGTACGTACTGCCCGTGTGCAGCGCCGCGGCGCGCGGCCGGGCACTGCACTGGTCCTTCGCCAAGCGCTTCCACGTCTCCCCGTTCATGCCGATGGCGCGCACCTACGACTGGGAACTCACCGCCCCGGGTGAGGATCTGCGCGTGCACATGCAGGTCCTGGAGTCGGGACGGCCGCAGTTCGACGCCACGCTGGTGTTGCAGCGCCAGAGGCTGGATGCCCGGTCGCTGCGCCGCGTGCTGACGCGCTATCCGCTCATGACCGGCCAGGTGATCGGCGCGATCTACTGGCAGGCGCTGCGGCTGTGGCTGAAGCGCAATCCCTTCCACCCCCACCCCGACAGGCTGACGGAACCATGAACGAACTCATTCAGGCGCTGCCGGCTGCCCGCAGCTGTGGCCTCTCCGCGCTCGAGCGCCTGCTGCGCGGGCGCCTCGTCGCCCAGCTCGAACCCCTGCGCGCCGGCCGCATCACCCTGCAGGATGCGTGCGGCAGCATCGTGCTCGGCGCCGCCGACAGTGACCTTGCCGTGAACGTGCAGGTGGCCAGCGGCGCGTTCTACCGCGCCGTGGCGGCACGCGGCAGCATCGGTGCCGGGGAGGCGTACATGGCCGGGCACTGGCGGTGCGATGACCTCGTCGCGCTGGTGCGCATCCTGGTGCGCAACCGCGAGCTGCTCGATGGCATGGAGCGCGGGCTGGCACGCCTGGGTGGCTGGCTGCTGCGCGGCGCACACGCACTGCGCCGCAACACCCTGGCAGGCAGCCGGCGCAACATCGCCGCGCACTACGACCTCGGCAACGACTTCTTCGAACTGTTCCTCTCGGCGGACCTGATGTACTCCTCCGCCTGCTGGGCCGACGGCGCGGACACCCTGGAGGCCGCTTCCACCCGCAAGCTCGATCGCATCTGCCACAAGCTGCGCCTCGGCCCCGCGGATCACGTGCTGGAGATCGGTAGCGGCTGGGGCGGCTTGGCGCTGCACGCCGCCAGGCACTTCGGTGCACGCGTGACCACCACGACCATCTCGGCCGAGCAGTGTGCGCTCGCGCGGGCGCGCGTGGCGCAGGCGGGGCTGGCGCAGCGCATTACCGTACTGCAGCAGGACTATCGCGCCCTGCGCGGACAGTACGACAAGCTGGTCTCCATCGAGATGGTCGAGGCGATTGGCGCGCCCTACCTCGAGGTGTACTTCGGGCAGCTCGGCCGCCTGCTGCGCCCGAACGGCCTGGCACTGCTGCAGGCGATCACCATCGAGGATCACCGCTACACCCGGGCGCTGAAGTCGGTGGATTTCATCAAGCGGCACGTCTTCCCGGGCAGCTTCATCCCCTCGATCCAGGCCTTGCTGAGCGCAAAGACCGCCGCCAGCGACCTGGCCCTGGTGGAACTGGAGGACTTCGGGTCTTCATACGCACGCACACTCCAGGCGTGGCGGCTGCGCTTCCTGCGGCAGCTGCCGGCCGTGCGCCGCCTGGGGTTCGATGAGCCGTTCATCCGCATGTGGGAGTTCTATCTGGCCTACTGCGAGGGCGGTTTCCTGGAGCGCTCGATCGGTGTTGCGCACCTGGTCTTTGCCAAGCCCGGCAGGCAGGCGCAGGCGGCCGCGAGCCCATGAGCCGCTGGGCCAACTTCGCCGGTTACCAGCTGGTGTGGTTCGCAGCCGTCTGCGGCGCCAGCCGCGGCTTGACGTGGCCGGCCCTGTTGGCCATGGCCATCTTCGCGGCCTGGCAGCTCTCGGTCAGCAAATCCCGAACGGCCGACCTGCGCCTGATCGGTGCGGCACTACTGATGGGGGTGGTGCTGGACGGGGTATTCACTGCCAGCGCTGTCCTGCACTACGCAGCGCGCACCGCCGCGCTGCCACCCGGCGGGGCGCCGCTGTGGATTCTCGCGCTGTGGGTCGCATTCGCCCTCACCTTCAACCACTCACTGAGCTGGCTCACCGGCCGGCCGCTGCTGTGCCTGGCACTGGGCGCCGCCGGCGGACCACTCGCCTACCTTGGTGCCGGGCGACTGGGCGCGCTGAGTTTCGCCGCGCCTGCGTGGCAGGGGCTGCTCGGACTTGCGGCCGGCTGGGCCGTGGCCTGCACGCTCCTCGGGAGCCTGGCCCGTGCCTGGCGGGGACGGGCGTGGGCCGCAGGACCGGTGTCCTCATGAGCCTGGGCGGCTTCGTGGTCTCGATCTGGCTGCTGGCGATGGCGATCATGACCGCCGGCTGGCTGTGGCAGCGCCGGCGCGAGAACGCAGGCATCGTGGATGTGCTCTGGGCCGGCGGCCTGGGCGCCAGCGCGGTGTGCGCGGCTTTGCTGGGCACGGGCGCACCAGCGGTGCGGCTGCTGACCGGGGTCTGCGGTGCGGTGTGGGGATGGCGCCTGGCATGGCACCTGTGGCGGCGAGTCCGCGCCGAGCCGGAGGACGGTCGCTACCGCGCCCTGCGCGAGCGCTGGGGGGCCGCGCAGGGCAGCTGGTTCGGCCTGTTCCAGTTTCAGGCCGCACTCATCGCGCTGTTCTGTGTGCCCTTCGCCATCGCCGCCTCTAATCCGGCGGTGCGCCCGGCATGCCTGGCCGCGGCGATCGTGATCTTCGTGGTCAGCATCGCCGGTGAGAACCTCGCCGACCGGCAGCTGGCAGGCTTCCGCGCCGACCCTGGCAACCGCGGCCGTACCTGCCGGCGCGGGCTGTGGCGCTATTCGCGCCATCCGAACTATTTCTTCGAGTGGCTGCACTGGTTCACCTACGTCGCCCTCGCCGTCGGCGCGCCGCATGCTGCCTGGTCACTCGCCGGGCCGGTGGTGATGTTCGTGTTCCTGCGCTGGATCAGCGGCATCCCGTTCACCGAGGCCCAGGCGTTGCGCACCCGTGGCGCGGACTACCGCGACTACCAGCAGCGCACCTCCATGTTGTTTCCATGGCCGCCGCGGCGGCTGCCCTCAGACCCCGCCAGAGGAGTTGGCTCATGAGTACTGCGCACGCCCTGCCCCGGATCCCGTCCCTTGAACTGCCGCACGAGCGTGCCGCGCCCGGCATGCTCGGTTGGGCCGAGCGTGGGCTGCTGCCCGATGTGCTGCTGCGCTGGGGAACCCGGCAGCTGTGCGGCCGGCGCCTCCAGGCGGAACGTGCCGGGGGCTTGAGCGCCCAGGCACGGCGCTTCGAGGCGCAGCTGGCCGAATTGCGTGCCAGCGAGGTCGCCATCCACACCGAGGCCGCCAATGCCCAGCACTATGAACTGCCGCCCGCGTTCTTCGCGCAGTGCCTGGGTCCGCACCTGAAGTACTCCTGCGCCTATTACCCGCGCGGGGACGAGACCCTCGGCGCCGCCGAGGCGGCCATGCTGGCACTGTACTGCGAACGCGCCGAGCTCACCGATGGCCAGGACATCCTGGACCTGGGGTGTGGCTGGGGCTCGCTCACGCTATGGATGGCCGAGCGCTACCCCCGGGCGCGCATCTGCGCAGTCTCCAACTCGGCCGCGCAGCGTGGCTATATCCAGCAGCAGTGCACGCAGCGCGGCATCGGCAACGTCAGCGTGGTTACCGCGGACGTGAACCGCCTGGCACTGCCGGCGGCCGCCTTCGACCGCTGCGTCTCCATCGAGATGTTCGAGCACATGCGCAACTACGAGACGCTGCTGGCGCGCATCGCCGGCTGGCTGCGTCCTCAGGGCAAGCTGTTCGTGCATATCTTCGCGCATGCCACACTCATGTACCCCTTCGAGACGCAGGGCGAGGACAACTGGATGGGCCGGCATTTCTTCACCGGCGGCCTGATGCCGGCGGCCGGCACCCTGCCGCGCTTCCAGCGCGACCTGCGCCTGGAACGGCAGTGGGCGGTGGATGGCACGCACTACGCACGTACCGCCAACGACTGGCTGCGCAACCAGGATCGCCATCACGACCAGGTGCTCGGCATCCTCAACGAGGCGTACGGTCACAAGTCCGCAGCGCTGTGGCTGCAGCGCTGGCGCCTGTTCTGGATCGCCTGCGCCGAGACCTTCGGCTACGCCGGCGGCCAGGAGTGGCTGGTGGCCCACTACCGCTTCGCGCGCGATCACTAGCCGCGCTAGACTGAAACGCACCTTCAGTGTCCGCGATGCAAGATCGACTCCATGCCAACATACCCAGGTCCCGCTCTGTGCGCCGGAGTCGAGCTGGGAGGCACCAAGTGCCTGTGCCTGCTGGGTAGCGGGCCGCAGGACATCCGTGCGCAGGCGCGCATCGAGACGCGCGCGCCCACCGAGACGCTGCGCGAGATCGGCGCCGTGCTGCGGGGCTGGCAGGATGAGCACGGGTTCAGTGCACTCGGCATCGCCACGTTCGGTCCCGCCGACCTGGAGCCGCGTTCGCCCACGTACGGCACGCTCCTCGGCACCCCCAAACCTGGCTGGGACAAGATTCCCCTGTTGCCGACATTCGGTCCGCTGGAGGTTCCGCTGCGCCTCGATACCGACGTCAATGCCGCGGCGCGCGCGGAAGGGCTCTGGGGCGGTGCCCGCGGACTCAACTCCTATGCCTATGTCACGGTGGGCACCGGCATCGGCGTCGGCACGATGATCGGGCAGCGCCCGGTGAGCGGCCTGGGTCACTCGGAAGCCGGGCACCTGCGCATTCCCAGGCTGGACGGGGACGCCTGGCCGGGCAGCTGCCCGTTCCACCGCGACTGTGCAGAGGGGCTGGCGAGCGGGCCGGCCATCCGCGCGCGCACGGGGCGGCAGGCGGGCGAACTGCCCGCCGAGCACCCGGTCTGGGACACGGTTGCGCACGCCCTGGGAGCGCTGCTGCACAACCTGGTGCTCACCACCGCGCCCGAACGCATCCTGGTCGGCGGCGGCGTGGTCGCCGGGCAGCCGCACCTGCTCGTGCGGGCACGGCAGGCGCTGCTGGCAAGCCTCAACGGCTATGCGCACGCGCGCTCGATCGCGCGCGCCCCGGAGCAGTTCCTGGCGGCCCCTGCCCTGGGTGAGCGCGCCGGCAGCCTGGGGGCGATCGCCCTGGCACAGCACGCGCTCCGCGGGCAGGAGTGCTTCTAGCTGACGGCCTCCACCCTTGAGGACCGGCTGCCCTAGCGGTGCGTCGAGTCCATGAAGGCGTCCATGTCACGCTTCATCTTGGCGATCGCCACCGGGCTTACGTACATCATGTGCCCGGCCTCGTAGTACTGCATGGAGATGCGCGCACCCAGCTCCGGCGGCAGGCCGAGGTGCGTCATGACGTACTCGGTCGCCGAGAACGGCGTGGCGAGGTCGTAGTAGCCGTTGAGCACCAGTACCTTGAGGTTCGCGTCCTTGAACAGCGCCTCGGACAGGTCGACCCCGGTGTTCACGATCGGCTGCACGCCGTGGGCCGTCACGTGCGTCATCTTCCACTTCTCGCCGATCTCGAAGTTGGTCGTGTGGTACGTGGCGCCCTGGCCGAACTTCAGGTCCCCGTGGTAGTAGTCGAGGAAGGTTGAGGCGTAAGCGGCGCTGATCGCCGCGGACTGCGGGTCGTAGTCAGCCTGCTTTTCCAGCGGGTCCCAGGTGGGCCCGACGAAGCGACCATCGAGCCGGCCGACGGTCTTGCGCTGGGCGCGCAGCAGCTCGTGCGCATACGCGTTCTCGGAGACCCGCAGGTTGGATTCCCTGAGGTAGTCCACCGGCAGCCCGGTGTACTCGTGCATCTTCTGCGCCACCGCGTCGCGCTCGGCGTCCGTGAGCTTGTCACCCTTGCGCAGCGCATCGGCGAGCGGCCCCTCGGAGTAGGCGCGCACCTCGGTCAGGAACGGCTCGAGCGCGGGCGGCTGCGCGGGCACCATCTTGTGGTACCAGGAGACGGCGGCGTAGGCGGGCAGGTACACCGAGTAGGGCCGGTCATTACCCGGCAGCTCGGCGAAGATGGCCTCGAGATCGGTCGCCACCGAGATCAGGATCAGCCCGTTGAAGGACATCGAGCGCCGTGCGCGCAGGTAGTTGAGGATGCCCGGTGCACGCGTGCTGCCGTAGCTCTCCCCCAGCAGGTACTTCGGCGAGCTCCAGCGGTTGTTGTCGCTCACGTACTGCGAGATGAAGCGGGCGATCGAGTCGATGTCCGGGTCGACGCCCCAGAACTCCTCGTCGTGGTGATCGCATACCGCGTGGCTGATGCCGGTGCCGACCGGGTCGATCATGACCAGATCGCTCTTGTCGAGCACGCCGAACTCGTTGTCGACCGTGCGATAGGGTCCCGCGGGGGTCGGGGTCGGGTCCGAGACCACCACCCGCTTCGGGCCGAGCACGCCCATGTGCAGCCACAGCGAGGAGGACCCCGGACCGCCGTTGAAGGCAAAGGTGATCGGGCGGTCAGCGCCGGCGCCCTTGCGGGTGTAGGCGACGTAGCCGATGCTCGCCATCGGGCGATCCTCTTCGTCACGCACGATCAGCGTGCCGGCGGTGGCCGTGTAGTCAAAGCCCTTGCCGCCTGCGAAGTGGTGCTGCGTGACGGAGCTTTCCGCCTTGGGCAGCCGCATCCACTGCTCCTTCTTGTCACCCTTGATGTCGATCCGGCACAGCTGTGAGAGCTGCCCGGCTGACACCGCGCCGGGGTCCGCGTGGGGCGGCGCCTCGTCGGCAAGTGCCACACCCAGGTATCCGGACAGGGCCATGAGGCCCGTCGCCAGGAGCTTCGACATTCGGTCCACCTTTCCGCCCGTTGCGGGCGCATATGCTTGCGCGCGCTTATAGCAGATCCGCGGCGCGTTGCCCAAGAGAGTAACTTACCCGCACAGCCGCCGCCGGCGGGACGCTAGGATCGCAGAAAGCCCTCAGCCTGCCGCATGTCCGTGACCGACCATCCACACGCCATCCGCTCCTTCGTCATCCGCGCCGGGCGCATCACCCCTGCGCAGCAGCGCGCGCTGGATGAGCTGTGGCCGCGGTTCGGCATCGAGTTCTCGCCCGGGATGCTCGATGTGGCGGCGCTCTTCGGGCGTAGCGCGCCGCTCACCGTCGAGATCGGCTTCGGCAACGGCGACAACCTCATCGAGCTTGCCGCGGCACACCCGGAGCGCGACTTCCTCGGCATCGAGGTGCACCGCTCCGGGGTCGGGCGGGTGCTGCTCGCGCTTGAGAGCCGGCAGCTGCACAACGTGCGCCTCATCTGCCACGATGCAGTGGAGGTGCTCGGGCAGCAGATCCCGCCAGGCTCGGTGGACGAGATCCTCATCCTCTTCCCCGACCCCTGGCCCAAGAAGCGCCACCACAAGCGCCGGCTGATCCAGGCACCATTCGCCACGCTCGCCGCCAGTCGCCTGGTGCCCGGCGGAGTACTGCGCCTGGCCACCGACTGGCAGCCGTACGCACAGCAGATGCTCGAGACCCTCGCCACGATCCCGCAGCTGGCCAACCTCGCCCGCGACGGCGGCTTTGTGCCGCGACCGGCGGAGCGGGAGCGCACCCGCTTTGAGCGCCGCGGCGAGCGCCTCGGGCACGAGGTCTGGGACCTCGCCTTCCGGCGTACCTGAGGCTTCAGCTCACCCCGAAGGCGGCGCGCAGCCCGTCCAGGACGAACTGCACGGCGAGTGCCCCCAGGATCACCCCGAGCAGCCGCCCTGCCACGTTCGCGCCGGTCACCCCGATGACCCGCATGAGTGGCTCCGCCAAGAGCATGAGCACGAGCGCAATGACCAGCACCAGTGCCACCGCCACCAGATACGCACCGAACAGCGCCGATTGCGCACCCAGATGCAGTGGCCCGAACCACAGGAGGATGGTCGCCAGCGCCCCCGGGCCGGCAATGAAGGGAAATGCCAGCGGAAACACGGAAATGTCCGCGCGCCGCTTGCTCTCGGCCAGCTCGCCGCTGGAGGTGCGCGTGCCGGATTCGCGTGCGAACACCATCTCGAGCGAGAGCAGGAACAGCAACAGGCCCCCGAAGATCCTGAATGCCTCGAGGCTGATGCCCATGAGCTCCAGGAACGCCGCCCCGCCCAAGGCGAAGAGCACCAGGATCGCCGCAGCCACCAGCACGGCGCGAATGGCCATGCGGCGCTTGTAACCCGCGTGCGCACCCTGGGTGAGCCCGCTGAACAGCGGAATCAGCGACACCGGCTCGACCACGACGAAGAATACGACGAAGAATTTCAGGGGCTGTTCGAGCATTGGTGCCCTGCGGGATGAATCCAGGCAAATAAGATCTTGAAAGCGACAAAATCCGGGCGCAACATCAATTGTAGATCGCACCTGAAGTTCTGCAGTGAAATCGAGTCGACGCGGGAGGAAGCGAGCAATGGCGACTCCGCAACCGGGCATCGGGGACTGGTACCGTCTGAACAGTGGTTCACTGTTCGAGGTGGTCGCCTACGATGGCGACGACGGTACCATCGAAATCCAGTATTTCGACGGCACGGTCGAGGAGATGGACATCGAGGACTGGCAGGCGCAGTGGGAGGATGGTGCGCTCGAGTCCGCGGAGGCTCCGGAGGACTGGAGCGGCTCGGTGGACGTCGACGCGGAGGACAGCGGCCGCGGCGCTGAAGCCGGCGGCGAGGAGCGCAACCTCCAGGCCAGCGGCTCGGTGGAGGGCGTCGACCTTCTCGAATAGCCGCTAGCCGCCGGCCGGCCCCTCCAGCGCCACCTCCTCGGCCAGCATCACCAGCCCGCTGCGCACCTGAAGCGGCACCCGCGTCAGCGAGCGCCCGGGACACGGCCCCGCCACGCACAGGCCGGTGGACTTCTCAAACAGCGCGCCGTGCGATGCGCACAGGATCAGCAGGCGGTCCGCGGTGAGGAAGCGCCCGGGAATCAGATCCAGTGGGTGACCGGCATGCGGACAGCGATTGAGGTAGCCGTGAACCTGGCCGCCGGTGCGCAGCACGAAGCCGCGCAACGGCCAGTCACCCGCGCCGATCGTGAATGCGCGCGCGGCATGATCCTCGAGGTCTGCCAGGCGGCACACCACGCGCTGCAGATCGATCAGTTCGCCCGTGCCTGGCACAGGCTCCTCATGCGCGCGCACTGCGGTTGTCGAGCGCCTCAATCTGCCGCCGCTTCAGCCACACAATCGCAAGCCCCGGCAGTGCCAGGATGAAGCTGACGACGAAGTACCCGTACCAGCCCTGATGGTCGGCGATCCAGCCCGCCGGGCCGCCAAGGGTGTAGCGCGGCAGCAGTGCCAGCGCCGACAGGAGCGCGAACTGGAAGGCGCTGTAGCGCGCATCGCACAACGCCATGATGAGGGCGACCAGCGCGATGCCGCCCATGGCGCCGGCGATGTGCTCGATCACCACGGCCGCCACCATGATC
Organism: uncultured Pseudomonadota bacterium; assembly: GCA_963741745.1. GTDB lineage: Bacteria > Pseudomonadota > Gammaproteobacteria > Steroidobacterales > Steroidobacteraceae > 13-2-20CM-66-19. Next base: position 490,449 of record CAVUJF010000001.1, read on the forward strand.
GGGTAGCTCTTGCCGGATACGGCGAGCAGGCAATACAGCAGGTTACTCAGCGCCTGCAGCACCCCAAAGCCCAGCATCGAGCGCAGCAGACCCAGGCGCACCATCAACAGGCCGCCGAGCACGACCCCGACCAGGGTGCTGCTGACGAACAGCACCTTGATGATCAGGGCGATCTCGGTCTTGGAGAAGCCCGTGTCCATCATGAAGGGGGTGAACAGCTTGTTGGCGAACGCGTCGCCGACCTTGAACAGCAGCACTACCAGCAGCAGCGCCAGCGCGCTCGGGGATCCCAGCAGTTCCCTCAACGGCTCGATCACCGACTCGGACAGCGAACTGGGCCGGTAGCTGTTGTGCGAGCTCGGCGCACGCATGGTGACCATGCAGAACAGCAGCATGACCGCGGCCAGGACCAGGAAGGCGATGCGCCAGCCCAGGTGATCGGCCACCACCAGGGCGAGCGCGAAGGCGACCCACGCGGCCACGCGGTACCCCAGCTGGGTCGCTGTGGCCGCCGGTCCACGCTCGCTGGCGGTGGCGACATCGGTGCGGTAGGCGTCGAAGGCGATGTCCTGGGTGGCGGAAAAGAACACGATGGCAAGTGCGGTGATGCCGATGGGCAGCAGCGCGGCGCGCGGATCCTGCAGGCCCAGCAGCGCGATGCCGGCGGCGAGCGCGATCTGCGTCACCAGGATCCAGCCGCGGCGGCGCCCGAGAAAGGGCAGCGGGTAGCGGTCGATGAACGGGGCCCACAGCGGCTTGAGCAGGTACGGCAGCGCCACGTAGGACATGATGCCGATCGTGGTGTTGTTCGAGCCGGCGTCCTTCATCCACGCCTGCAGCGCGCTCTCGGTGATCTGGTTGGGGAACCCGGAGGCGGCTCCCAGCAGCAGGATGGCGAGCATCTTGGGGCTGGCGAGCACTTCGCGCAGGTGCGTCGCACCCACCCGCCCGGGGCTCACAGCTCGTAGTCCATGATCAGAGGCGCGTGGTCCGAGAAGCGCTGTTCCTTATATATGGCGGCCTTGCGCGCCTTGCCGGCGAGCGTGCCGCTGACCACCTGGTAGTCGATGCGCCAGCCGACGTTGTTCTCGCGCGCGCGGCCGCGATTGGACCACCAGGTGTACAGGTCCGGTTGCGGGCGCACCTCGCGGAAAGCGTCGACGTACCCGGCGGGCCCGAACAGCTTGTCCATCCAGGCGCGCTCCTCGGGCAGGAATCCGGAGTTCTTCTGGTTGGACTTCCAGTTGCGCAGGTCGATCGGGCGATGGGCGATGTTCCAGTCGCCGCCGAGGATGTAGTGACGCCGCTTGCGGCGCAGCCGCCGCAGGTGCTCCTCGAATGCCTCGAGAAAACGGAACTTCGATGCCTGGCGATGGGGTCCGGCGGAGCCGGAGGGCAGGTACAGGGAGACCACCGACAGCTCCCCCACCTGGGCCTCCAGGTAGCGGCCCTCGCGATCGAACTCGTGCGTGCCGAACCCGCGCACGACCTTGTCCGGCTCGTGGCGGGTGTAGATCGCCACGCCGGCGTAGCCCGGGCGCTCGGCATCACAGAAGAAGCTGTGGTAGCCGTCCATGCGCACGTCGTGCTCGGCGAGCTGGTGCTCCTGGGACTTGGTCTCCTGCAGGCAGATGAAGTCCGCCTTCTGGCGGCGCAGCCAGCGGAACAGTCCCTTGGCAGCCGCCGAGCGGATGCCGCAGACATTGACGGTGATCACACGCATCTGGCAATGATATGACATGCAGCAATACCAGCTCACCTTCATCGATCTTGCCCTGCGACGCGAAGCCCTGCGTTTCGGGAAGTTCACGCTGAAGTCCGGGCGCGAGAGCCCTTACTTCTTCAATGCCGGCCTGTTCAGCGACGGCGAGGCGGCGCACCTGCTCGGCGGCTGCTATGCCGCCGCCGTGGCGCACTCCGGTCTCGGCTTCGACATGATCTTCGGCCCGGCCTACAAGGGCATCCCGCTCGCGACCGCCACGGTGATCGCGCTGGCCGCCACCCACGGGCGCAGCGTCCCGTACGCCTTCAACCGCAAGGAAGCCAAGGACCACGGCGAGGGCGGCAGCATCGTGGGAACCGCACTCAGGGGCCGGGTGCTGATCGTGGACGACGTCATCACGGCCGGCACGGCCGTGCGCGAGTCGCTCGACATCATCCGCGCCGCCGGCGCCCAGCCGGTCGGGGTGGCGCTCGCACTCGACCGCCAGGAACGCGGCACCGGCGCGCTCACCGCGGTGCAGGAGGTCGAGCAGGCCCATGGATTGAAGTGTGTGAGCATCGTCACACTCGCCGAGCTGATCGAGGCGCTGTCGTCGCCTGCCGACGGCCGGGCGCGCATTTCTGCCGAGCAGCTCACATCGCTCAGGGCCTACCGGGAGCGTTACGGGCCCGCCTGAGCTTGCCAGCGGCCATCTGCGGAACGACACTAGCACTCATGCTGATCCGTGCCCGGCGTCACCTGTCCGTGCTGTTGCTGGCTGCTGTCGCGGCAGGTGCCAGCGCACTGCTGGCCGCACCAGCGAAGGACACGAAGCACGGCGGCGTCGCTTACCGGTGGGTGGACGAGCATGGCGTCGTGCACTACGGCGACAACATCCCGCCGCAGTACGCGTCCCAGGAGCGCACGCTGCTGAACGCCGATGGCATCGAGGTGAGCCACACCGATGCACAGAAGTCCCCCGAGCAGGCGGCGGCGGCCGAGAAGGCGCGCCAGGATGTCCTCAAGCAGCGCCAGCACGACAGCTTCCTGGTCTCGACCTACACCTCGGTCAAGGACATCGAGTCACTGCGCGACCTGCGCCTGGACCAGCTGCAGGGCCAGCGGGCCGCATCCGCGCAGTACGTCGAGAGCCTGCGGGCGCGCCTGGGCACGCTGCAGGTGCGCGCACTGTCCTACCAGCCCTACACCGGTGCCGCCAGGCGCATGCCCGATGACGTGGCGGAGAACCTGGTGCGCACGCTGAACGAGGTACGCCAGCAGACCGCAGCGCTGGCGGCCACCAGCGAGCAGGAGAAGGAACTGCGCCGCCAGTTCGACGCGGACATTCAGCGCTACCGCGAGCTGCACACCATCCACTCGCAGTAGCGGGTGGTTTAGTGCCGGCCCGAGTGGCCGAAGCCGCCGGCGCCGCGCTCCGAGGCGGTGAACTGCGTGACGATCCTGAGTTCCACCTGCACCACCGGTACGACCACCAGCTGGGCGATGCGCTCACCCGGGGCGATGGTGAAGTCCTGCGTGCTGCGGTTCCAGCACGACACCATCAGCTGCCCCTGGTAATCCGAGTCGATCAGCCCGACCAGGTTGCCGAGCACGATGCCGCTCTTATGGCCGAGGCCCGAGCGCGGCAGGATCACGGCCGCCAGGCCCGGGTCCGCCACGTGGATCGCCAGGCCGGTCGGGATCAGTTCGGCCTTGCCGGCGGCGAGCACCAGCGGGGCGGCCAGGCAGGCACGCAGGTCAAGTCCCGCCGAACCGTCGGTGGCGTAGGCGGGCAGCGGGAACTCCGTCCCCATGCGCGCATCGAGGATGCGCACCTGCAGGGCGCGCCGCGCAGGCGATGGACTCAAGCGAGCGCCGTGCCGCGGGCGCGGGCGCCGTTGCGCACCGCCAGAGCGTGGGCGATGAGCCCGACCAGTCCGCGCGCCAGGGTGAGCTTGCCAGCACGCGCCAGCTCGTGGCGAGCATTGCGGCTGAGCACCAGCAACTCGTTGTCCTCACAGTCGAAGGCCTTGTCATGACCGACCTCGTTGGCCGCGATCATGTCGAGGTTCTTCTTCAGCAGCTTCGCGCGGGCGTTGTTCTCGACCGCCTCGGTCTCGGCGGCAAAGCCGACCACGAACGGCCGCTCTGCGTGGGCAGCCACGGTGGCCAGCACATCCGTGGTGCGTTCCATCGACAGGTCCAGGGTCTCGCTGGTCTTCTTGATCTTCTGCGTCGCGCAGCGCGCCGGGCGATAGTCCGCCACCGCGGCGGTCGAGATGAATACGTCCGTGCCCGGCAATTCGCGCAGCACCGCGGCCAGCATGTCCGCGGCGCTCTCCACGTCGATGCGCGTCACGCCCGCGGGCGTTGGCACGCTCACCGGCCCTGAGACCAGCACCACGGTGGCGCCGGCCTCGCGCGCGGCCTGCGCCACGGCAAAGCCCATCTTCCCCGAGCTGCGATTGCTGACGAAACGTACCGGGTCGATCGGCTCGCGCGTGGGACCGGCGGTGATGAGCACGCGCTTGCCGGCGAGCACACCGCTGCCCGGCAGCAGCGCGGCGACGCGCTCGGCAAGGTCGACGGGTTCGAGCATGCGGCCCGGGCCGGTCTCGCCGCAGGCCTGGTCGCCCTCGCCCGGGCCGAAGACCGCAATCCCGCGCCCGGCCAGCGTCGCCATGTTGGCGCGCGTCGCCGGGTTTGCCCACATCACGTGGTTCATGGCCGGGGCCACGGCCAGCGGTGCCAGCGTGGCCAGGCACAGGGTCGTGAGCAGGTCACCGGCCTGGCCGGTCGCGAGGCGCGCGAGGAAGTCCGCACTGGCCGGGGCGATGAGCACGGCGTCGGCCCAGCGGGCGAGCTCGATGTGACCCATGGCGGCCTCGGCCGCCGCATCCCACAGGTCGCTGCGCACCGGGCGCCCGGAGACCGCCTGAAAGGTGGTAGCCGTGACGAACTCGCGCGCCGCGGCGGTCATGACCACCTGCACCTCGGCGCCGCGCTCGCGCAGGCGCCGCACCAGGTCCGGGCTCTTGTAAGCCGCGATGCCGCCGGTCACCCCGAGGAGAATGCGTTTGCCTTGCATGGGATGGATTCCTTGCCCGTTGGCGATTATCGCACCGTGCCTGCCTCCAGGTGCAAACCGGCCGCACGAAATGGCGCGTGAAACACATGACTTAGGGCGCTTTCTCCCCCTGCCGTGCCGCCCCGGCACCCTCTTAGACTCAACACCCACCCCACTTAGAACCACCTGTCATGAGCATCCGGGACTGGCCGGCCACCGAGCGCCCGCGCGAGAAGCTCCTCGCCAGCGGCGCTGCGGCCCTGAGTGATGCGGAGCTTCTGGCGCTGCTGCTCGGCTCCGGCGGTCGCGGCCACTCCGCAGTGGAGCTCGCGCGCACGCTGATCACTCGCTTCGGCTCGCTGCGCGAGCTGCTCACGGCCGAGCGCCCGCGCTGTCTCGGCCAGGCCGGCGTCGGGCCTGCACGCTACGCGACGCTGCAGGCGGCGCTGGAACTGTCGCGGCGGCACTTCCACGAGGCGCTGCGCGCAGGCCCCGCACTGGCCGCCCCCGAGGCGACACGCACCTTCCTCTTATCGCAGCTGCGCGACCGGCCGTACGAGGTGTTCTGTTGCCTGTACCTGGACAACCGCCACCGGCTGATCACCTTCGAAGAACTGTTCCGCGGCACCATCGATCGCGCCGGCGTGCATCCGCGCGAGGTGCTGCGTCAGACCCTGTTCCACAACGCCTCTGCGGTGATCTTCGCGCACAACCACCCCTCCGGGGTACTCGAGCCCAGCCAGGCGGATGAGCTGATCACGCGGCGCCTGAAGGAAGCACTCGAGCTGCTCGACGTGCGCGTTCTGGACCACTTCATCGTCGGTGATGGGCGCTGCTTCTCCTTCTGCGAGCACGGCCTGCTGTAGATGACGCGCGCTGGCCACCGCGCAGGAACAATCCCCCGGCTGGTGAGTCCATCTAACATCAGGGCAGGCTCCGATAGACAGAGCGAAAGGTCTGGCGTGGTTCGGGTGGACTCCGGCCCCGGGCGCGGCGTTGCGCTGCTTGCCGTCATCGTGCTGCACGTGGGCCTCGTGGCCGTCGTGGTCCTGGCATTGCGCGTCCGCAGTGACCTTCGGACCCCGGATGTGGTCACCCTGACCTTCCTCGACCTGCCACCGCAGACACCGCAACTGCGGGTGCCCCCGGGCCGGCCACCCTTCGCTGCCCAGCCCTCGACCGCGATTACCCTGCCGCCGATGACCCTGCCCGAGGCGCAGGGCCCCATCGACTGGCACGCCGAGGCGCAGGGCGCGGCGACCCAGGCGACCGGTGCGCGGGCGCGGTCATTCGGGCGCAATCCAGCTACCGGGGCGGCGCCAGCGCCCGGCAGTCCCGACCGCGCCGTGCACCATGCCGGCGAGCAGTACCGGGATGCGGATGGCACCTCGGTCGTGTTCGTGAGCGATCACTGCTTCATCGCCTCCTCACCGGCCCCGCTCGGGACACCGGATGTGATCGCACATGGCATGCCCACGCGCACGGTGTGCAAGGGTGACCCGGGCTGGTCGCGGGCGGACCTGTTCAAGGACCTGCCCGCCTATGGGCGCTACCATCAGCCGCCACCGCCAAGGCCCTGAATCGGGCAGCCCGGGGCCAGGGCAGAGGATCTCGCCTGACAAGGACCGGCCGTCCTGGCCTCATACACCGCCTTGAGATCCCTGCCCCGGGCTGGTATAAAGCCCGGCCCGGGAACCCGCGTAGAACCGCTACTCGTTCCCAAGTTGCTGAAAATCTTAAGGTTGTTCGTATGTCCCGCGTATGCGAAGTCACCGGTAAGCGTCCGGCGGTCGGTAACCGCGTCTCCCACGCCAATAACAAGAAGCGCCGTCGCTTCCTGCCGAACCTGCACACGCAGCGTTTCTGGGTGGAGACCGAAAAGCGCTGGGTGACCCTGCGCCTGACCGCCAACGGCATGCGTACCGTGGAAAAGAAGGGGATCGACAAGGTCCTCGGAGAGCTGCGCGCCAAGGGCCTCAAGGCCTAACGCGAGCCATCAGGAGCTAGCCATGCGCGAGAAGATCAAGCTGCTGTCCACCGCCGGTACCGGTCATTTCTACGTGACGACCAAGAACAAGCGCCTGCACACCGACAAGATGGAAGTACGCAAGTACGACCCCAAGGCGCGCAAGCACGTCGCCTATAAAGAGTCGAAGATCAAGTAAGCCGCGCGCGCACCGCCCGCGCGCATGCCGGAACTTCCCGAAGTCGAGACGACGCGGCGTGGCATCGCCCCGCACGCGCGGCGGCGTCGCATCCTCGAACTGGCCATCTACGAGCCGCGCCTGCGCTGGCCCGTGGCGCGCGAGCTGCCACGCCAGGTGGCCGGCCAGCGCATCGTGCGCATCGGGCGGCGCGCCAAGTACCTGCTGCTTGGACTCGAGGGCGGCGGCAGCCTGCTGCTGCACCTGGGAATGTCGGGAAACCTGCGCGCGGTGCCCGCCGCCACCGCCCGCCTCAAGCACGATCACTTCGACCTGCTGCTCGAGTCGGGCGTTGCACTGCGCTTCAACGATCCGCGCCGCTTCGGGAGCCTGTTGTATGCCGCCGGTGACCCCAACCTGCACCCGCTGCTGAAGGACCTCGCCCCGGAACCATTGAGTGCGGCATTCGACGGCGAGTACCTGTGGCGCGTCACCCGCCGGCGGCGCGTGTCCATCAAGGCCCTGCTGATGAACAGCCACCTGGTGGTCGGGGTCGGCAACATCTACGCCAGCGAGGCGCTGTTCCGCGCGCGCATCCGCCCCCAGCGCCAGGCGCGCTCGCTGAGCAGGGCTGAAGCCGCTCGCCTGGCAGGGTCGGTACGCCGCGTGCTGCAACTGGCCATCAGGGCCGGCGGCACGACGCTGCGCGACTACCGCGGCGCCGACGGCGCGCCGGGCTACTTCCGCCAGCGCCTGTACGTCTACGAGCGCAAGGGACAGCCGTGCCGCCGCTGCCGCACCGCGGTGCGCGCGCTCACCCAGGGCCAGCGCTCCACTTACTACTGCCCGACCTGCCAGAGCTGAGGCGCGCGCATGAGCAAGCGAATCATCACTCACCTGTCCGCAGCCGACCCGGTGATGGCGGGACTGATCCGCGCCGTCGGCGCGTATCAGCTGGAAGCGGACGAGCAACTGCACCCGTTCCAGGCACTCGCCCAGGCCATCGCGCACCAGCAGCTGAACGGCACCGCCGCCAAGACCATCCTCGGTCGGCTGATCCTCAACTGCGGCTCGGGATCCTTCCCGACGCCGCAGGAGATCATCCGTGCCCCCGTGCACAGCCTGCGCGCGGCCGGGTTCTCCTTTTCCAAGGTCGCAGCATTGAAGGACCTGGCGGAGAAGACCCTTGCCAACGTGGTCCCGGACGGGGCGACGCTGGCACTGCTGGATGACGAGCAGATCGTCGAGCGGCTCACCCAGGTGCGCGGCATCGGCCGCTGGACGGTGGAGATGCTGCTGATGTTCCGCCTCGCGCGCCCCGACGTGCTGCCCGTGGATGACTTCGGGGTGCGCGCCGGGTTCCAGGCCGCGTACGGGTTGTCCTCGATGCCGCACCCGAAGTCGCTGCTGGCCTTTGGCGAGCGCTGGCGGCCGCACCGCTCGGCGGCGGCCTGGTACCTGTGGCGCGCGGTGGACCTGAAGCGCGCGGGCACGCTGCCCGCGCCACCGCAACCGACGCGCCTGCCGCGCCTCGTCCGACGCCGCAAAAAGAAGGCGGCAAGCAAGGCCGCACGCAGGCCGGTGAAGAAGGCCACGCGGCAGGTCGCGCGCAACAGGCCAGGGAAGAACCCCGCGAGCAAGCGCCGCGCGCGCCGCGGTACCCGCGGCTAGAACACCGGCAGCGCCGCGCGCGCGTAGGTGATGCGCAGCAGCGGCTGGTCCTTGGACGGGGCCAGGCTTGCCGGGCGGGCGTGCCCCTCCAGGTCGTAGCTCACGGTGAGCTCATCGCCGTTCAACTCGAACACGGCGAGCATCGAGCGTCCCGCATTCGGGCCGCGGTCGCCGATGATGTCCATGGTCGGCGGCGTGCACGCCTCGTTCAGGTGGTAGCGGCCGCCGTCGACCACCTGGTTGCTGCGATCGATGATGCGGTAGGTGCCCGCTTCCAGCAGCAGGTAGCGCACGCGCAGGTCCGCCACGTCCAGCGCGCTCGGGCCCACGCAGGCGGCAACCGGCACCCAGGCCCCCTCGAGTCCTTCGCGAGCGCTGACTTTCCCTGACGTGCCCGTGGCCGGCCCTCCCTAGTCGCGGCGCCGCTTCTTCAGCTCCGCTTCGACGATGGGATGCACGAACTCATGCACGTCCCCGCCGAGCACGGCGATCTCGCGCACCAGGGTGGAGGAGATGAAGGTGAACTGTTCCTGCGGGGTGAGGAACACGGTCTCGAAGTTGCGGTCCACGTGACGCGACATGTTGGCGAGCTGGAACTCGAACTCGAAGTCCGACAGCGCGCGCAGGCCACGCACGACCACGGCCCCGCCGTGCGCACGCGCAAAATCCACGGTGAGCCCGCTATAGCCCTCCACCGTCACGTTCGGCAACTCGCTTAAGACCCGACGCGCCAGGTCCACGCGCATCTGCAGCGAGAACATCGGCGTCTTGTTCGGGTTGGCGGCGATCGCCACGATCACCGAGTCGAAGATGCCGGCCGCGCGCCGCACCAGGTCGGTGTGCCCGTTGGTGATCGGGTCGAACGTGCCAGGATAGACCGCGTTGCGTTTCATGAGCTTTCGACAAGAGCTTAAGCGCCGGGGAGCGCAAACAGATGATACCCGACCTCGCCGGCACGCTTGGCCCTGAGCGGCTGCCAGCTCGTCGGCAGCGGCGGCAGCGCATCGGCGGCCGCGCATTCGAGGTAGATCAGCGCCCCGGGCTTGAGCCAGCCATGTTGGGTGAGCCGTGCGGCCGCCTGCCCCAGCAGTCCAGCGGCGAAGGGCGGATCCAGGAACACGATATCGAAGGGCTGGGCGCGCCCGTCCAGGAAAGCCAGTGCGTCGCTGCGCTCGACGCGCGCATCAGTGGCCTGCCACTCGGCCAGCCGCAGGCGCAGTTCGCGCACGGCAGGCTCCGCAGAGTCGACGAAGCTCACGTGGGCCGCGCCGCGCGAGAGCGCCTCGAGTCCCAGGGCGCCGCTGCCGGCGAACAGGTCCAGGCAGCGCGCGCCCTGAACGCGTCCGCCGAGCCAGTTGAACAGCGTCTCGCGCACCCGGTCGGGCGTGGGACGGATGTCCACGCCTTCGGGAAAGCGCCACTTCCTGCCGCGCCACACGCCGCCGATGATCCGCAGCGTGCGCGCCGGGCTGCCCCGCCGGGCCGGCGGGCCGGAACGGGCGCCTGACTTACCGGCAAAGCCCAAGCGGAACACTCCCTAGCGCACGCAGGCGGCGCACCTTGCCACTGTTCTTGCCGTAAGCGTACCCTAGCTCGGAGTCTCCAGAAGAAGCACAGCGCTTCCAGCACACCGGCACGAGGGGTCAGGCCGGCAAGCCACGGCATAAGAATTCCAGTGGCTCGCGACGAAAAGCGAACGAACATGCGATCGGCACCGCGCGAGCCTGATCAGCCGCGTGGGCGATCCGTCGGGGAGTTGTAGGGATATGAAGAGAATCATTGCTGCTTTGACCGCGGCGCTCGCCCTGCTTGTCGGCGCCTGCTCCAGCGGCGGCTACGGCAGCGTCGGCCCACCCGACACCAGCAGCGGCAACGGTTCCGGCGGCGGCACGCCGCCTGCCAACACCAGCAGCACCGCGCTGTTCGAGCCCTCCGCAGGCGTGCTGCCCTACCCCACGGACCTGTATTTCGCCGGCTCCACCGACGGCACGATCAACATCCAGCCGCCGAACGCCGCGATGCCCAACCAGGCGGCCATCAATGCGCTCGACGGCTTCTCGACCACCGCCGTGATCCGCGAGAACTTCGGCGGCGCGCTCGACCCGAGCTCCTTCACGGCCAGTTCCGTGATCATCGTCCCGGTGGTCACCGACAACCACACCAAGGCGACCATCGGGGTGCTGGGGCCGCCGCTGACCCCGGGCGTTGACTACACCGCAGCCCTCGGCACCGAGGCCGGGGTGGGCCCGACGGTACTCGAGATCACCCCGCTGCATCCCTTGATGCCGAGCACCTGCATCCAGAACGGCGCCTTCCTGGGCGCCAACTGCACCACCGGCACCGGCTACCTGGTGCTGCTGACGCGCGGCATCAAGGATGCGCAGGGACATGCGGCCGTGCCGTCCGCCGATTTCACCACCATCCTCACCGCGCTCGGCGCCGGTGACCCGACCTGCCCGAGCATCACCGACCCGACCCTGAATGCCATCTGCCAGCTCACCGGGGCGCAGCTGCAGATCGCGCACGCCGTCGGGGTCGACCCGGCGCAGATCGTGCTGTCCTTCAGCTTCACCACGCAGTCGACGCTCGACACGCTCGAGCTGATCTCCGCCACGACCCCGCCGGGGACGGCACTGAACGTGCACCCGATCGGGATTACGACCGCGGACATCCCGGGTCTGGGCCTGCCCGGGCATGCGGACATCTACGTCGGCACGCTCACCATCCCCTACTACTCCAGCAAGAGCGCGCCGCTGACCGATTTCTGGCACGCGCCGCCCTTCCCGCTCGACCCGACCAGCACCTTCGTCACGCGCTACAACCCGCTGCCCGTGGCCACGCAGACCCTGCAGATCCCGGTGCTGGTGACCGTGCCCAATGCCTCCTCGGCGCTCGGCGGCGCCGCGCCCGCCGGTGGCTGGCCGGTGCTGATCTTCCAGCACAGCATCACGCGCAACCGCGAGGACATCTTCGCGGTGGCCGACTCCTTCGGCGACAGCGGCTTCGTCGTGGTCGCCATCGACCTGCCGCTGCACGGCATCACCAACCAGGCCGACCCGCTGTATGCCGCCGGTGCCAACCCGGCGTATGCGGGCCTGAACCTGCCGGCGACCGGCTCGATCGAGCGCACCTTCGACCTCGACGTGGAGAACAACACCACCGGGGCAGCCGGTGCGGACGGCAACATCGACCCCTCCGGCTCGCACTTCATCAACCTCACCAGCCTGCTCACCTCGCGCGACAACCTGCGCGAGGGCGTCGCGGACCTGATCGCCCTCACCCGCTCGCTGCCGAGCCTGAACCTCGGTGCGGCAGGTGCGATCAACCCGGCCGCCATCCACTTCCTTGGGCACTCGCTCGGGGCCGTCGAGGGTGGCACGTTCTTAGGTGTCGACCTCCCCCCGAGCCAGATCGTCACGGCGACGCTCGCCATGGCCGGCGGCGGCATCGCGAATCTCTTGCGCGAGTCACCCGCATTCGCGCCCCAGATCAACGCGGGCCTGGAAGCACAGGGGGTGAGCCCGGGCACCACACTGTACGAGCAGTTCTTCCGCGATGCACAGACCGCGGTGGACTCCGGGGATCCGGTGAACTTCATCGCCCAGGCCACTGCCTTGCACCCGATCCACCTGATCCAGGTGGTCGGCGGCGCCAGCTTCGCTGCCGGACCAGGTGATCCCGAACTCGGCGACGCAGCGGCTGATCGTGGCCTCTTCTTACGGTCCCGCCGCGCTCACCCGCATCCCGGCACCCGCAGCTCCCGGGCCGGTGCAGGATGCGGGCGGCTTCCGCGCCTTCGTGAACTTCGTGGTCGGCACCACGGCTCGATCATCGACCCCTCGGCAAGCCCTGCGGCCACCCAGGAGATGCAGGCCGAGTCGATCACCTTTACCGGGCAGCCGATCTTCGGGCTCTTCCCCGCGACACCGCCCGGGACGACGATACTCATCGCCAACCCGACGGTGATCCAGCCTTAAGCGCGCGCGCCGGAGCTGCCGATTGAGGGCGGCCGACCGGCCGCCCTTCTTCTTTGCCCGGTACAATCCGTCCCCATGTTCCGCCGCGCCTCCGAAACTGCCGCCACCGATGACGAGAAGCCGGGCTTCTTCAGGCGCCTGCGCGCGCGCCTGAACCGCGGCAACTCCTGGCTGAGCACCGACCTTGCGGACCTGGTCAAGGGGCGGCAGATCGATGCCGCGATCCTGGAGGAGCTGGAGACGCGGCTGATCAGCGCGGATGTCGGCGTCGAGGCCACCACGCGCATCCTCGATGAGCTGCGCCGGCGCGTCGCCCGCAAGGAGCTCGCCGACGTGGACGCGCTGGTGGCGGCACTGCGAGCGAGCATCACCGACATCCTCGCCCCCTGCGCTCAGCCGCTGGTCATCGACCCCAGCCGGCGCCCCTTCGTGATCCTGGTGGTGGGCGTGAACGGCTCCGGCAAGACCACCACCATCGGCAAGCTCGCGCGGCGCTGCCAGGATGAGGGCCTGAGCGTGCTGCTGGCCGCCGGGGACACCTTCCGCGCGGCGGCCATCGAGCAGCTGAAGGTGTGGGCGGATCGCGCCGGCGCCAGCTTCGCGGCCCAGGGGACCGGGGCCGACCCCGGGGCGGTGATGTTCGATGCGCTCAAGTCCGCGCAGGCCCGCGGCACGCAGGTGCTGCTCGCCGATACCGCCGGCCGCCTGCACAGCCAGTCACACCTGATGGAGGAGCTGAAAAAGGTCAAGCGCGTCATCCAGCGTGTCGATGCCAGCGCCCCGCACGAGGTGCTCTTGGTGCTGGATGCGAACCAGGGCCAGAACGCGCTCGCGCAGGCACAGCAGTTCAGCCAGGCGGTCGGTGTCACGGGCCTGGTGCTCACCAAGCTCGACGGCAGCGCCCGCGGCGGGATCGTGATCGCCATCGCCCAGACGCTTAAGATCCCGATCCGCTACATCGGCATCGGCGAGGGCGCCGAGGACTTCGGCGAGTTCGACGCCGCCGCCTTTGCCAGCGCGCTGCTCGAGGGTGGCGAGGCGGCGCGGGAGGCGGGGGCGGCATGATCGTCTTCGACAAGGTCTCCAAGCGCTACGCCAACGGCCGCGAGGCGCTCGCAGGTGTCAGCTTCAACGTCAACAACGGCGAGATGGTGTTCCTCACCGGGCGCTCGGGCGCGGGCAAGAGCACGGTGCTCAAGCTCATCGGCCTCCTGGAGCGCCCGACGCGCGGGGCAGTGCTCGTCGGCGGCCGTAACACCCAGACCCTCAAGGCGCGGCACATCGCCGCCTACCGCCGCCGGGTCGGCATGGTGTTCCAGGACCACAAGCTCCTGGCGGACCGGCCGGTCTTCGACAACGTGGCGCTGCCGCTGGCGGTGGCGCACACCCCACTCAAGGAGATCGACAAGCGCGTGCGCGCCGCCCTCGACCAGGTGGGCCTGCTCGGCAAGGAACGCCTGCTGCCCCAGGAGCTCTCGGTCGGCGAGCAGCAGCGCGTCGGCATCGCGCGCGCGGTGGTGAGCAAGCCGCCGCTGCTGATCGCCGATGAGCCCACCGGCAACCTCGATCCGGACCTGTCGATGGAGGTAATGCGCCTGTTCCGGCGCTTCTGCGACGTCGGGGTGACGGTGGTCATCGCCACGCATGACATGCACATCGTCAAGGAGTTCGGCGAGCGGGTGATCACGCTCGAGGACGGCAAGGTGCATGGGGATGCCGCCGACTCGCTGCCGAGCGTGGTGGCCACGCGATGAGCCGCCACCTGCAGGCGCTGCTCGGCTCACTCGGGCGGCTGGTACGCAGCCCGCTGGCCACGCTCCTCACCGTGTTCGTGATCGCGCTGGCGCTCGCGCTGCCGGCGGCCCTGAAGGTGTTCGTCAGCAACTCCCAGGCGGCCACCGGCAACTTCGCCAGCGCGGTGGACGTGTCGGTGTACCTCAAGACCGACGTGCCGCTGGCCAAGGCGCAGCAGCTGGCCCAGGCGGCGCGGCAGCGCCCCGACGTCGAGGCGGTCACCCTGATCCCGGCGGACAAGGGCCTCGAGGACTTCCGTACCTACTCAGGCTTCGGCGAGGCGCTCGCGGCGCTGAAGGAGAACCCGCTGCCGCACGTGCTGCACGTGCGGCCCAGGGCCCAGGAGGGCTCCCCGGCCAGCCTCGAGTCACTGCGGCGTTACTTCGGCGCCTGGCCGGAGGTCGACGTGGTGCAGGTGGATGCCGAGTGGGTGAACCGCTTCAACGCCATGCTGGAGGTGCTGCGCCACCTGCTGGTGATCACCGCCGTGCTGCTCGGCATCGGCGTGCTCGCGGTGATCGGCAACACCATCCGCCTGGAGATCCAGGGGCGCCGCGCGGAGATCGAGGTGACCAAGCTCGTGGGCGGCTCCAATGCCTACGTCCGACGGCCTTTCCTCTATACCGGGGTGCTCTACGGGGTGGCGGGCGCGCTGCTGGCCTGGGGCATCGTGGCGCTGGCGGTGTTCGTGCTCGCCGACTCGGTGGCGAACCTGGCGCGCCTGTACGGCAGCCGCTTCAACCTTCAGGGGCTGGCGCTCACCGACGTCGGGGTGCTGCTGGGTGCCGGGGTCGCCCTGGGCTGGCTGGGAGCGTGGATCTCGGCCGCGCGGCACCTGAAGAGCATCGAGCCGCGCGCCTGAGGGCGCCGGCGCCGCCGCCGGTCTAGGTGCTCGCCGCGGAGGCGTGCAGCAAGCTCGACTCGACCCACTTGCGCACGCGGCCGGCATCGGCCACGCGGGTGCGCTTGCCGAAGGAGTTCAGCAGCACGATGACCACGGTGCGCCCCTCGATGATGGTCTGCATCACCAGGCAGCGGCCGGCCTCGGCGATGTAGCCGGTCTTCTGCACCACGATGTTCCAGTCCGGCTTGCTCACCAGCGAGTCGGTATTGCGGAAGCGCATCGTGCGCCGCCCGACCTGCACGTCGTGCTCGCTGTCGGTGGAGTACTCGCGGATGGCCTGCACCTGGGCCGCCGCCATCACCAGCTTCGAGAGGTCCTCGGGGCTGGCGACGTTCTCATCCGACAGCCCGGTCGGCTCGACGAAGTGCGCACTGGTCATGCCCAGCTCGCGTGCCTTGGCGTTCATGGCACGCACGCACTCGCTGAGGCCGCCCGGGTAGTTGCGCCCCAGGGCATGGGCGGCGCGGTTCTCGGAGGACATCAGGGCCAGGTGCATCAGGTCCCCGCGCGTGAGGCGGGTGCCCGGCAGCAGGCGCGAGAAGGAGATCTTGCCGAGGTTGATGTCATCGGCGGTCACCATGAGCTCCTCGTCCAGGGGCTGGCCGGCCTCGGTGACCACCAGTGCGGTCATGAGCTTGGTGATCGAGGCGATCGGCATGGCCACGTCGGAATGGCGCGAGTACAGCACCGCGGAGTGCGTGGTATCGACCACCAGGGCGGCGCTGGAGCGCAGCGCGGGGCCTGCAGCGGAGGCGTGGTCCGCATACTTCAGGTGCGTGGGAACCATGGCGCCCTGCGTGCCCGCCTGGGCGAGCGCGGTGATGGCCAGCGACAGGCAGGCGAATGCCGAGATCCCGATACCGCGTCCAGAGTTCATCGAAACCACCTGCGCCCCATCTTCCAAGTACCTGATGACTCTATCAGAACATGACCTTATGTCACGCATACGTGACGCACTTTTAAGTTTTCACCGGTGTTAGGTTGCAGCACCGCGGCGGCCGCGGGCATAACACGGCCGGCATGTGATGCAGTCCTGTCCCGAGGCCCGCTGCGGGATGCTAGTGCGGCCAGAGCCAGCCAAAGGTGCCCGCGGTCAGTCCGGCGTAGATCAGTCCGTCGAGGCAGGCCGTAAGCGTCAGCCTCCAGGGGCGCCTGAGCCAGATGCTGTTCTGGATGAGTCCGAGCGCATATCCCATGAACGCGGTGACGCCGGCGAGCTTGAAAACCCGCAGGTACAGCGTGCCGGCGGGCAGCGTGTGGCCGAGGATGCAGGCGACGAGAAGCGCCACGACCAGCAGATAGACGAACCACTGCACCAGCGGCCGCACCATGGAGAACGGCGCATTCGGCAGCACGGTGATCATCGCCACCGGCCCCTGGCGCAGCTTCGCCTCGAACTGCGGCGAGCGCAGTTCCTTGCGATCGGTAGTGAAGGGCAGCAGGTACTCCCCGGGCGGCGGGGCGTGCGGGCGCAGCGCGCTCAAGAGCTCCGCTTCGTGCGGGATGGGTGAGTAATCGCCCCGGTGCCACAGCGGCGCCAGGTGGATCACCGAGCTGGCGATGAACACGAACACGGCCGACAGCAGGATCGGCAGCCACAGGGAACTCAAGAGCACCATGGAACCCCCTTGCCTTGCGCTTGTTTGCCGGGCATCTGGCGTGCCCTTAAGCGGGACTTTACGCCCAAGCGGCTGCGCAGAACATCGCGCCGCAGCCGCGGAACTCCTTACCCGAGACTCGGTCCAAATGGGTATCCGGCGATCCTCCCAGCCCAGGGGCCTCCCTCAGGAGCCTGCGCCTTACGGCCAGGTCAAAGTCCAAGCGACTCCCCCATTGGGGCCGGCCGGACCCTTCTTTGGGGGGATTCCCGGCCGGGGCCGGGTAGCCGCAAGCTGTTGTTTGTGAAGACTCTGTACCGCCCCCGCCCGGGGAACCCCGGCGGGGTTTAGCACTCTAAAGGTGTGACTGCTAGAATAGCCCTCCAAGCCACGGGAGATCTCATGACCGCAGGTAGCGCACTTGTTGCCCGCATGGGCGATCACTCACTGGCCGGCCCGCTCGGAAGTCTCGATGCTTACCTGGATCGGGTCAGCCGGATTCCCGTCCTCAGCCGCGATGAGGAGCGCGCGCTCGCCGAGCGCTTCCGCAACGAAGAGGACCTGGCTGCCGCCCGGCAGCTGGTGCTCTCGCACCTGCGTTTCGTGGTGCACATCGCCCGCGGCTACTCCGGATATGGCCTGCCGATCGGGGATCTGATCCAGGAAGGCAACGTCGGCCTGATGAAGGCGGTCAAGCGCTTTGACCCGAGCATGAACGTGCGCCTGGTGTCCTTCGCCGTGCACTGGATCCGCGCGGAAATCCACGAGTACGTGCTGCGCAACTGGCGCCTGGTGAAGATCGCCACCACCAAGGCGCAGCGCAAGCTGTTCTTCAACCTGCGGCGCATGAAGAAGAACCTGACCTGGCTGTCGGCCGACGAGACCGCAGCCGTTGCCCGCGACCTGGGGGTGACGAGCGCGGAGGTCACCGAGATGGAGAAGCGGCTCGCCGCGCGCGACATGTCCTTCGACCCGACGCCCGAGGCGGACGAGGAAGAGGTGTACAGCCCGGCCGCGTACCTGCCGGCCCCGGATGCGGATCCGGCCGAACAGGTCGAGGCCGCCGAGAGCAGCGACGATGACTCGGACCGGCTGCACGGGGCAATGGACCGCCTCGACGCGCGCTCGCGGGACATCGTGCAGCGCCGCTGGATGTCCGAGGACAAGGCCACGCTGCACGAGCTGGCCGACAAGTACGGCATCTCCGCCGAGCGCATCCGCCAGATCGAGGCGGGCGCCTTGGGCAAGCTGCGCGGACTGATGGCCGCGGCCTGACAGCCACCGGGCCAGGCACCGCACAACCGGCAGTTGCCCGGTGCCTGGCCGATTCTGTAGCGTGGCGCTCATGCGCACGGTCAACGATTGGCTCGGCGAATACGCCGTCAGCCACCAGAACCCCATCAACAAGCTCCTGCACTGGATCTGCGTGCCGGCCATCGTGCTCGCCGTCATGGGTCTGCTGTGGGCGACCCCGGTGCCGGCGGTCTTCGCCGCGCTCTCCCCAAGGCTGAACTGGGCGGTCGTGGTGGCCGCCGCGGCCATCGTCTATTACCTGCTGCTGTCCCCACGCCTCGCGGTGGGGATCGCCCTGGCCTTTGCCGGCCTGCTGCTGCTCACGCAGGCGCTGACGCGGCTGTCCTGGCCGCTGTGGCAGAGCTCGCTGGTGATCTTCGTGGTGGCCTGGATCGGGCAGTTCGTCGGCCACCTGGTCGAGGGCCGCCGCCCCTCCTTCTTCAAGGACGTGCAGTTCCTGCTGATCGGGCCGCTGTGGCTGCTGGCCTCAGCCTACCGGGGCCTCCGCCTGCGTTACTGAGCTGCCTGCGCCGCACGGCGCACCGCCTGCGCCACCTGTTCGTGCACGTTCTTGTCGAGCGGGTCGGGCACCAGCTCATCCGCCTGGGCCAGGTCCGCGATGGTGTTCGCGGCGGCCATCAGCATGGCGTCCGAGAAGCGCCGCGCGTTCGCCTCGAGCGCTCCCTTGAACAGCCCCGGGAAGGCGAGCACGTTGTTGATGCCCTTGCCGTCGGCGGCATACGCGGCCCCCCGCTCGCGCGCCACCAGCGGCTCGATCTCCGGATCGGGGTTGGACAGGGCCAGGATCACCTGGCCGGGGCGCACCCAGGCCGGCTGAATGAGCCCCCGCACCCCGGTCGTGGCGATCACGATATCCGCGCGCTGCATGAGCGCCTCCAGCGTCACGCCCTCGCCGCCGAGGGCGGCAAGGCGCGCCAGCGCCGCGGCGTTGCGGTCGGCCCCCAGCAGCTGCCGCACGCCGTAGGCGGCGAGCAGCCGCACGATGCCGGTGCCTGCGGCCCCCAGCCCCACCTGCCCGATGATGCTCGTGCGCAGGTCGTGCCCTGAGAAGCGCGCCGCGTTGATCAGGGCCGCGAGCGCCACCACCGCGGTGCCGTGCTGGTCGTCGTGCAGTACCGGCTTGTCCAGGCGCGCGCGCAGGGTCTGCTCGATCTCGAAACACTCCGGGGCGGCGAAGTCCTCCAGCTGAATCGCACCGAAGGAGCTCTCGATGGCGAGCACTGCCTGGCACACACGCTCAGGGGCGCGCTCGTTCAGCAGGATAGGGACGCCGTTGATGCCGGCCAGCTCGGCAAACAGCGCGGCCTTGCCCTCCATGACCGGCAGGCCCGCCAGCGCGCCGATGTTGCCGAGGCCGAGCACGGCGGTGCCGTTGGTGACCACCGCGACCGTGCGCGCCAGGGCGGTGTACTCGCGCGCCAGCTGCGGGTCCTTCTGGATCGCCAGGCACACGCGCGCCACCCCCGGGGTGTAGAGATCGCGCAGGACCTGCTGCGTGTTGATCGGCAGGCTCGCCACGGTGCGGATCTTGCCGCCGCGGTGGCGCGTGAAGACCCGGTCCGACTTGCCGACGAAACGGGCGGTCGGCAGCTGCCCGATGCGCTCGTAGAGCGAGCGGTCGGTCTCCTCGTCCATCTCCAGGGTGATCTCCCACAGCGTGCGCCCCTGGTCGCGCCTGAGTGCGCTCAGGTGCTCGATCGTAAGCCCGGCATCGGCGATCACCTGCAGCACGCGGGCGAGACTGCCCGGCTGGTGGACGGTCTCGACGATGAGGATCTCGGGGATTTTCATGGGCCTGAGGGTGCCCGAAGCGCGCAGGGCACGCCACCGCTGCGCCGGCCGGATAGGCGCACCGCGGCATTCCCGCTATCATGCGCGCCCCACCGGGGAACCCCCCTTTTCGTGCCTGAGGAGAGTGCCGTGGCCCAAGCCGCTGCCAAAGCCGGCGCCCAGACGGCCGCCGCCATCGATCCCATGGACCTGTTCGACGTGCGCGCCGCCCTCACCGAGGAGGAGCGCCTGGTGCAGGACTCGGTCGGGCGCCTGGTCGATGCCGAGGTGCTGCCGATCATCCAGAAGGCCTTCGAGGAGCATCGCTTCCCCAGGCAGCTGGTGCCCAAGCTCGCAGAACTCGGCCTGCTCGGCTCCTCGCTGCACGGCTACGACTGTGCCGGCCTGAATGCCATCTGCTACGGGCTCATCTGCCAGGAACTGGAGCGCGGCGACTCCGGGATCCGCAGCTTCGTGTCCGTGCAGTCCTCGCTGTGCATGTACCCGATCTGGGCGTTCGGCTCCGAGGAACAGAAGCAGAAATACCTGCCGCGCATGGCGCGCGGCGAGCTGATCGGCTGCTTCGGCCTCACCGAGCCGCACGGCGGCTCGGACCCGGCGAACATGAAGACCCACGCCAAGCAGCGCGGCACCGACTGGGTGCTCAACGGCGCCAAGATGTGGATCACCAACGGGGCGATCGCCGACCTCGGTGTCATCTGGGCGATGACCCCGGAGGGCATCCGCGGCTTCATCGTCGAGAAGGGCACGCCCGGATTCACCGCGCCGGAGATCGAGAACAAGTTCTCCCTGCGCGCCTCGGTGACCTCGGGGCTGTTCTTCGACAACGTCGTGGTGCCCAAGGAACAGGTGCTGCCCGGGGTGGTTGGGCTCAAGGGGCCGCTGTCGTGCCTGACGCAGGCGCGCTACGGCATCGCCTGGGGCGTGATCGGCGCAGCCCAGGCATGCCTCAAGACCCTGCTCGACTACACCGCGACGCGCGTGCTCTTCGGGCGCCCGCTGGCGCAGAACCAGACCATCCAGGTGCGCCTGGCCGACATGGCCCGCCGCATCACCAGCGCGCAGCTGCTGGCGCTGCAGCTCGGGCGCATGAAGGATGCCGGCACCCTGCAGCCGGCCCACGTGTCGCTTGCCAAGTGGAACAACTGCCGCATGGCGCTGGACGTGGCGCGCGACTGCCGCGACATGCTCGGCGGCGCCGGCATCTCCGCCGAGTTCGCGCCCATCCGCCACATGCTCAACCTCGAAAGTGTCATCACCTACGAGGGCACCGAGACGATCCACCAGCTCACTATCGGCCGCACGCTCACCGGACTGAGCGCTTTCTAGAGGCGCACCGCGACAGCTGGCGGGGCATGCGCGCCGGGCGCAGGTGTCGCCGCGCGCGGGCGCGGCGAAGAAGCCCAGCGCCAGCAGGGCCGCCAGTGCCAGCCAGTTGATGATGATTGCGCAGCGGCTTTCCGGCTCGTGCGCGGCAGCGGGTCGCAGGGACATGCTCAGCCCTCCGTGGTGTTGCCACGGGAGCATTACGCGCCGCGGCGCTGCGGCCCGGCGGGCGCAAACATGGCGCGGCGCCTAAGAACTGTGGCGCTTTGTGGCAGCCGCCCGAGCGCTTTCACGGCGTGCTGGCACGCTGTAGCCTAGTGCGCATGAAACGCGTGGTCGCGATTGTTGAGGACGAGCCGGCGATCCGCGAGAACTATGCGGCCGCGTTCACGCGCGAGGGTTACGCGGTGCGCAGCTACGCCAACCGCAGCGAGGCGATGGCCGCCTTCGGCACACGGCTGCCGGACCTGGCCGTCATCGACATCTCGCTGCAGGACGAACCGGAGGGCGGCTTCGAGCTGTGCCGCCAGCTGCGCGCGCTGTCAGCCGAGCTGCCGATCATCTTCCTCACCGCGCGCGACAGCGAGCTCGATGCGGTCTCCGGACTGCGCCTGGGCGCCGATGACTTTCTCACCAAGGACCTGAGCCTGCCGCACCTGATCGCGCGCGTGAACGCGTTGTTCCGGCGCGTCGAGGCGCTGCGCCGGCCGAACACGCCGGCGGACGTGCTGCGCCGCGGCCCACTGACGCTGGACACCGAGCGCATGCAGGCGCAGTGGGACGGCCAGGTGGTGCTGCTCTCGCTCACCGAGTTCTGGATCGTGCACGCACTCGCCCGGCACCCGGGGCACGTCCGGAACCGGCAGCAGCTGATGGATGCGGCGAGCGTCGTGCTCGATGACAACACCATCACCTCGCACGTGAAGCGCATCCGCCGCAAGTTCCAGGCGATCGCTCCGGAGTTCGACGCGGTGCAGACCGTCTACGGCATGGGTTACCGCTGGGTCGAGTAGCCCGATTCCATGTCACTGCGCCTGAAACTGCTGCTGCTGGGCCTGGTCACGTTGGTGCTGCCGTGGGCCGGGTGCCGCTACGCCCGCGAGATGGAATCGGCGCTGCGCGATGGCGAGGCCGATTCCCTGCAGGGCATTTCCCAGACGATCGCCGCCTCTCTGCAGGGGCGCACCGATCTGATGTACCGGCAGGCCCCGCCGCGCGCCCCGGCCGAGAGCCCCGAGGGCGGCGCTGAGGCCGCGACGCTCGCGCCAGCCCTGCCACCCACGGACCCGGATGACTTCAAGCGCGGGCCGTATGACCTGGAGCCGCTGAGCCTGTCGGCCGCCCCGCCCCTGGACGGCTACATCGCCGACTGGCCAAACGAGCCGGCCGCGTGGCAGTCATTCGCGCACGATGCGACTCACGAGTTCGCCATCCTGACCGGCGTGCACGAGCGCATGCTGTACGTGCTGCTGGACGTGCACGACCAGCACCCGCTGTTCGATGCCGGGGCCAACAACTCGCTCGATCCGGGCACCTTCGGCGACCGGGTGTGGCTGGGCTTCGAGGACCCGCAGGGCGCCCAGCAGCGCGTGCTGCTGGCCGCCTCCGGCCCCGGCCCGATCACCGCGCGGCGCATCGTCACCGGCGAGTACGGCCGGCAGAGCGTGGTCCTCGAGCCGCGCATCCGCGGCGCCTGGCAGCCCGGCGGCGCGGGCTACCGCGTGGAGGTGCGCGTGCCGCTGTCGATGCTCGGCAGCGCCTTCGGGGTGCTCGTGGATGACCGTGACACCCGCGGGGGTGTGCCGGTGAGCTACGGCACGCTGCGCACCGATGACCTGCACACGATGGGGCGTCTGATCCTCGCCTCCCCGGACCTGAGCGGCTACCTGGCGCAGTTCCTGCAGCCGGGCCTGCGGCTGGCGGTCACTACACCCTCCGGACGGCTGCTGGCGCGCGCCGATGCGCTCAGCGTGAGGGCGAACCTCGACAGCGGCCCGCCGCTGCTGGCGCGCCTGTACCGCCGCTTTGTCGACCGGCCCGGGGAGCGGCAGGTCATCCAGGCGCGTGCCCCGGTCTACGACCGGGACCACGCGGTGGTCATCGGTACTCTGGAGGTCACGCAGACAGCGGACCGCTGGATCCGCCTGCGCGACCATGCCCTCACCCGCATGCTCAACCTCACCCTGGTCACGAGCCTCGTGGTGGTCACGGCCATGTTCGCCTTCGCCGCCTGGCTGGCGCTGCGCCTCTCGCGGCTGCGCCGCGCAAGTGAGTCGGCGCTCACCCGCGCAGGACTGGCGACCGGCTTCCCGGAGACCCAGGCGCGCGATGAGCTCGGCGACGTGGCGCGCAGCTTCGCGACCCTGCTGTCGCGGCTGGACGAGTACACGCAGTACCTGCGCACGCTGGCCGGCAAGCTCGCTCATGAGATCCGCACGCCGCTGACGATCGTGCGTTCCTCGCTCGACAACCTCGAGTCCGAGCAGGTCCCGGCCGCCGCGCGCACCTACCTCGAGCGGGCGCGGCAGGGCAGCGAGCGCCTGAGCGCCATCGTGCTCGCCATGGGGGCGGCGACGCGCGTCGAGGAGGGCATCGGCAGTGCCGAGCGGGTGCGCTTCGACCTGGTCCCGGTGCTGGACTCGGCCGTGGCCGCCTACCGCGCCGCGTTCCCGGCCCGCGGCTTCCAGTTCGAGTGCGCGGCCGCGACCTTGAGCCTTACGGGCGCCCCGGACCTCATCGTGCAGATGCTCGACAAGCTCATCGACAACGCCGTGGACTTCAGCCCCGCAGGTTCCATCATCACCGTGCGCATGCGCGAGGAGAGTGCGGCGGCGGTCATCGAGGTCGACAACCCAGGCCCCGCACTGCCCCTGCACCTGGAGGGCCGGGTGTTCGAGTCACTCTGGCAGTCGCGGCCGGGCAGTGACGGGCTGCCGCACCTGGGGCTGGGCCTCTACATCGTCCGGCTCATCGCCGAGTTCCACGGCGGCGAGGCATCGGCGCGCAACCTGGCCGATGGCAGCGGGGTGCGGCTCAGCGTTCGCCTGCCGCGCTAGCGACGTCAGTCCTCGACTGTCCCGTATGCGACGCCCCGACGCTGCGGTGGGGGCGTTATGTAATGTACCGGGAATATGTCGTACCGGAGGCATCCCAGGGTCGCATTCCAGATGAAATGTCTCTAAATCACGACATCGCTTTTTGCGGTGGAATCAGTACAATTGCTCTCCAAGACACCGTCTCTAAAAGAATTTCTGGATCAGGCCTCTGTGCGCAGTTTTCGGTGATGCGTAGAAGCCAATGGATTGAAGGTTTTTAACAACAGAAAACTCGGGGATCGACGCGGGCACGGGTAACGACAGCTGCGAACTTGTTGTGGTTGTCACGGAACGACAGGGCGCGTGGATGAACACGCGGGTCTTCGCGATAGAAGCCGGAGCAGCAGCTCCAAACGTTTCAGCCGGGAAAATTTAGATGCTCGTGATGACGCGACGTGCCATTGGCAACGCGGACGGGAAGTCCGCCGCGCCGGCGGGAAGAAGCTGACGGCGAACTACCGGGTCATGCGAAGCGATGAAGATTGAAAAGCCCCGCGGATGCGGGGCTTTTTTTATGGGCCTTGGCCTGCGCTGTTGGTGTTGGCAATCAGCAGCGCCTTGTCCTGCCGCTCGCTGAAGTCTTAGTCTGGCCGCGCAAACCCTCCCGCTGCGCGATACGGAAGCCAGGCTGCCGTGACCGATCCGAGACTGGCGAGCGTGCTCGCCGAGCTGCACCAGCGCGAACCGGTCTTCCACCGTCGCGAGTTCGGCACGACCCGGCGCGACTTCGAGAACATGACCGACGAGAGTTTCCGGGAAGTCGGCGCCTCCGGCCGGCGCTATAGCCGCCAGTACGTGATCGACACGCTCGCCGAGCGCCATCAGATTCCCCAGCACGATGCGTGGGAGACGAGCGAATTCCACTGTACCGAGTTAGGTCCCGACACGTACCTGGTCACGTACACGCTGCTGCAGGAGCGGATCCGGCTGACAAGGCGCGCATCGATCTGGCGCCGAGCGGGGCGTGAATGGAAGATCGTGTACCACCAGGGCACAGTGGTCGCGGCATGAGCAATGCGATGGCCCCGGCGCCGCCGCATGGGCAAGCTGCGCGGCCCGAACCGGTCCAGCCAATCCGGGATCTGGCCGTGAGCGGCGCCGCCGCTTGGACGTGCCCGGGGTGCACAGCAAGCGTGACGACACCCTTCTGCGCGACGTGCGGCGAAGAACCGCCCGCGCCGCGTGATCTTACGTTGCGTGGACTCGCCGCCAAGCTCATCCACGCCGGCACCAGCATCGACGCGCGCGCGATCCGTACCGCCCGGCGCCTGCTGCGTCAGCCGGGCGAGCTCACCAGCGCATGGCTCAGAGGCGTCCGTAAGCCCTACGTGGCCCCGTTCCAGCTATTCCTGATCGCGAACGTGACTTTCTTTGCGTTGCAGTGGCTGACTGGCGAAACGGTGCTGAGCTCCTCACTTGAATCGCACCTGCACCACCAGGACTGGAGCGCGCTTGCGCAGTCGCTGGTTTCCGCAAAGCTCGAGAGCACGCACACCACGCTGGAGCTGTACACGCCGGTTTTCGATCGCGCCGTCGTGGTCAACGCCAAGTCGCTCATCCTTCTCATGACCCTGCCTCGCTGTGCTGCTGCCCCTGGTGTGCTGGCGCCGGCATCGACCGGTGATGGCCCACGTGGTGTTCTCCGTGCACCTGTACACGTTCCTGCTGCTCTTCTTTTGCCTGGCTCTCGCAGCAGCAAAACTCAGCTCGATACTCGGGTTCGGCGGCCTGGAGTCCGCGCGGGTCGACAATGTGCTGAGCATCGTGAACCTGGTGGCGTGCGCGCTGTACCTGTTCACTGCGACAGCTCCGGTGTACGGTGCCACCGGCGCGTTGCGCCTGGCGCAGACTGCTGGCCTGGCCGTGGGCGCCATCGTCGTTGGCTATCGCTTCGTGGTGTTCCTGGTTACCCTGTATACGACATGCTCGCTCGCTCAGCAGACGCAGCCACCGCGGCAGCAGGCGCGACCATGCCCGACGTCGAGCAGATTGACGCCCTGGTCGGTGAGTTCTTCCGGTGCTTCGACAACCGTGACGGGCGAGTGCCCTCGGCCGTACCATGACGCGCCTGTTTGCGGATACCGCAGCCATCTCCGTGCACAGGGCGGCGGCGCTCGAGTTGTATTCCCCCGATGAGTTTGCGGCGCCGCGGGTGCAGCTTCTGGCCGGCGGCACACTGCTCGGCTTCCACGAGTGGGAGGTGGATGCGACGACCCGCGTGCTGGGCCCGGTCGCCACGCGCGTGTCCGCCTACGCCAAGGCCGGGCGCCTGAACGGCGTCGACTTCACCGGCTCGGGGACCAAGGTATTCCAGCTGGTGAAGCTTGCCGGATGCTGGCGCATCCTCGCCCTCTCCTGGTTTGACCGCGAGGAACCCGCCGCCGGCCGCCCGGCGGAATGACGCCTCAGCCCAGGCCGAGGTAATTGAGGATCCCGCGCGCGGCCTCGCGGCCTTCGAACACCGCCGTCACCACCAGGTCCGAGCCGCGCACCATGTCACCGCCGGCGAACACCTTCGGGTTGGTGGTCTGGAACGGGCTGCGCCGGCGCCGCCGAGACGCGCACGCGGCCGCTGTCGTGCAGCCGGACGTCGTGCGTCGGCGAACCAGGCCGGCGGGCTGGGCAAAAAGCCGAACGCGATGATCACCGCATCGGCGGGGATCACCTCCTCGGAACCGGGCACGGGCTGCGGCACGCGGCGGCCGCGCGCATCGGGGGCACCCAGCCGCGTGGTCACCAGCTTCACCCCCTCAACCTGCTGCGTGCCGATGATCTCGATCGGCTGGCGGTTGAAGAGGAACTCCACGCCCTCCTCGCGGCTGTTCTTGTAGTCGCGCCGCGAGCCGGGCATGTTGGCCTCGTCGCGCCGGTAGGTGCAGGTCACCGCCTCGGCGCCCTGGCGGATCGCGGTGCGGTTGGCATCCATCGCGGTGTCGCCGCCACCCAAGACCACGACGCGCTTGCCGCGCATGCTGACGAGGCTGCCGGCGGCCCCGGGCAGCGCCAGCTCGTGGCGGATGTTGGATATCAGGTACGGCAGCGCCTCGTGCACGCCGGGCAGTTCCTCGCCCGGGAAGCCGCCGCGCACCGCGCGATAGGTGCCCATGCCGAGGAACACCGCGTCGTACTCGCGCAGCAGCTGGCCGAACGGCAGGTCGCGTGCCCACCTCCACCCCGAGGCGGAACTCGACACCCATCCCCTCCATGATGCCGCGGCGGGTCTCGACGACCTCCTTCTCCAGCTTGAACGGCGGGATGCCGAAGGTGAGCAGGCCGCCGATGCGCTCGTGCCGGTCAAAGACCACGGGTGCGACGCCGTTGCGCACCAGGATGTCCGCGCAGGCCAGGCCCGCGGGACCGGCCCCGACGATGGCCACGCGCCGCCCGCTCGGCTGCACGTGCGACATGTCCGGCTTCCAGCCCGCCTTGAGCGCCTCGTCGGTGATGTACTTCTCGATCGAGCCGATGGTGACCGCGCCCAGCCCGTCGTTGAGCGTGCAGGCGCCCTCGCACAGCCGGTCCTGCGGGCAGATGCGCCCGCACACCTCCGGCAGCGAGTTGGTCTTGTGCGACAGCTCCGCCGCCTCGAAGAGGTTGCCCTCCTCGATGAGCTTCAGCCAGTTGGGGATGTAGTTGTGTACCGGGCACTTCCACTCGCAGAACGGATTGCCGCAGGCCAGGCAGCGGCCGGCCTGCTGGGCGGCGCCGGCCGGATCGAACGGCGCGTAGATCTCGCGGTAGTCGCGGATGCGCACCTCGACCGGCGTGCTTCGCCGGATCGCGCGCGGGATGTCCAGGAACTGCAGGTTCTTGTCAGCCATGGGTCGCTGCGCTTATCAGGCTGCGCGCCGCAGGTTGTCGATCAGCGAGTCGATGGATGCGGCCTTGGGCTTCACCACCCAGAACTTGGCAGGAAGGTGCGCAGGTCGTTCACGATTTCCTCGGCCCATTCGCTGCGCGTCTCGGCGAAGTGCCGTTCGAGCAGC
This sequence comes from uncultured Pseudomonadota bacterium, assembly GCA_963741745.1. Classification (GTDB taxonomy): domain Bacteria; phylum Pseudomonadota; class Gammaproteobacteria; order Steroidobacterales; family Steroidobacteraceae; genus 13-2-20CM-66-19. The sequence goes on from CAVUJF010000001.1 coordinate 518,818, forward strand.
CCCTCCAGGTGCTGCACGTGCGACTGCATGGCCTCCGGATGGAAGCGGCTGATGTCGATGAGCTCGTGGTTGTAGCGATCGACGAAGTTGCGCTCCAGGTCCAGCACGTAGGCGAAGCCGCCGGTGAAGCCGGCACCGAAGTTCACCCCGGTGCGGCCGAGCACGCACACCGCCCCGCCGGTCATGTATTCGCAGCAGTGGTCGCCGGCGCCCTCGATGACCGCGACCGCGCCGGAGTTGCGCACCGCGAAGCGCTCGCCCGGCCACCCCGGCCGCATACAACTCGCCCACCGGTGGCCCCGTACAGGCAGGTGTTGCCCATGATGACGGTGTCCTTCGCGACGAAACTGGCGTTGCGCGGATGGCGCAGCACGATGCGGCCGCCGGCCATGCCCTTGCCGACATAGTCGTTGGCATCGCCTTCCAGGTAGAGGTGCAGGCCGCCGGCATTCCACACCCCGAAGCTCTGGCCGGCGTTGCCGGTGCAGCGCACGGTGAGCGGGGCATCGTCCATGCCGTAGTTGCCCCAGCGCCGCGCGATCTCCCCGGAGATGCGCGCGCCGATCGAGCGGTTGAAGTTGTTGAGCGCGTAGCGCCACTCGCCGCCGCTGCGCTCGTGGATGGCGGGCAGCATGTCGCGCACCATGCGCTCGGCGAGCTCGCCCTTGTCGAAGGGCGCGTTGGAGGCGGTGCCGCAGAACTGCGGCGCACCGGCGGGCACCCCGGCCGTGGAGAGGATGCGGCGAGAGGTCGAGCTTGCGCTGCCGGGGTCTCGCCCTCGAGCACTTCGAGGTACTCGGTGCGCCCGATGATCTCCGTCGAGGCTGCGCACTCCGAGCGCGGCCAGGATCTCGCGCACTTCCTCGGCCACGAAGCGGAAGTAGTTCATCACCATCTCCGGCAGGCCGTGAAGTACTTCGAGCGCAGCACGTTGTGCTGCGTCGCCACGCCGGTCGCGCAGTTGTTCAGATGGCAGATGCGCAGGTACTTGCACCCCAGGGCCACCATCGGCGCGGTGCCGAAGCCGAAGCTCTCCGCGCCGATGATCGCCGCCTTGACCACGTCGAGGCCGGTCTTCAGCCCGCCGTCGGTCTGCAGGCGCACCCGATGCCGCAGGTCATTCACCCGCAGCGACTGGTGCGTCTCGGCCAGGCCCAGCTCCCAGGGCGTGCCGGCGTACTTGATGGAGGACAGCGGGCTCGCGCCGGTGCCGCCGTCGTAGCCGGAGATCGTGATCAGGTCGGCATAGGCCTTGGCGACGCCGGCGGCCACGGTGCCCACGCCCGGCTCGGCCACCAGCTTCACCGACACCAGCGCCTGCGGGTTGACCTGCTTGAGGTCGAAGATCAGCTGCGCCAGGTCCTCGATGGAATAGATGTCGTGGTGCGGCGGCGGGGAGATCAGGCCGACGCCGGCGCGCGCGAAGCGCAGCGAGGCGATCATGTCATTCACCTTGTGTCCCGGGCAGCTGCCCGCCCTCGCCGGGCTTGGCGCCCTGGGCGATCTTGATCTGCAGCACCTCGGCGTTGATCAGGTACTCGGGCGTCACGCCGAAGCGGCCCGAGGCCACCTGCTTGATCTTGGAGTTCTTCTCGGTGCGATAGCGCGCCGGATCCTCGCCACCCTCGCCGGAGTTGGAGCGCGCGCCCAGGCGGTTCATGGCGATCGCCAGCGCCTCGTGCGCCTCGGGCGAGAGCGCGCCCAGGGACATGCCGGCGCTGTCGAAGCGGGCGAACACGCGCCTCGACCGGCTCGACCTCCTCCAGCGGAATCGGGCGCGTGCCGGCGCGCAGGCCGAGCAGGTCGCGGAAGGTCGCGGCGGGGCGCGCGTTCACCAGCTGCGCGTACTGCCGGTAGAGGTCGCAGTCGCCGGAGATCACCGCCGCCTGCAGGGCGGCGATGACGTCCGGGTTGTACATGTGGTACTCGCCGCCGTGCACGTACTTGAGCAGGCCGCCCTGGCCAATCGGTTCGCGCGGGTTCCACGCGCGCTGCGCCAGCTGCAGCGATGTCGGACTTCGAGATCGGCGAAGTCCGCACCCTGCACGCGGCTGACTCGGTGCCGGTGAAGCACAGCTCCACCACCTCATCCGCGAGGCCCGACGATCTCGAACAGCTGCGAGCTGCGATAGCTGGCGATGGTGGAGATGCCCATCTTCGACATGATCTTGAACAGGCCCTTGCGCAGGCCGCGCGCGGTAGCTGCGACCGAGTTCCAGCCGCGCGGCGAAGTCCAGCTTCACGCGTCCCTTGCGCATCATCTCGAACAGCGACCTGGTAGGCCATGTAGGGATAGACCGCCGTCGCGCCGTAGCCGATGAGGCAGGCGAAGTGATGCGGCTCGCGCGCGGTGCCGGTCTCGATGAGCAGGTTGCACTTGCAGCGCAGGCCGGTCTTCACCAGGTGCTGGTGCACCGCGCCGGTGGCCAGCAGCGCGTGCATCGGGAATGCTTGCCCTCGACCAGATAGCGATCCGACAGCAGCAGCACGAGCTTGCCCTCGCGCACCGCGCTCTCCGCCTGCTGGCAGATGCGCGCGATCGCGCGCTTCAGGCCCTCCTGCGGGTCGTACTGCAGGTCGATGAACTCGTGCGTGACCTCCTCGATCGCCAGGATCTGCCGCAGCTTGCGCTGCGAGAGTATCGGCGAGCCGAGCACCACCTGGCGCGCATGCTCCGGGGCGGGCAGGAAGATGTTGCCTCGGGGCCGATCTGCGTCTGCAGCGACATCACGATCGACTCGCGCAGCGGATCGATCGGCGGGTTGGTGACCTGGGCGAACTGCTGGCGGAAATAGTCGTACAGCGAGCGCACGCTTGTGCGAGAGCACCGGCATCGGCGTGTCGTCGCCCATCGAGCCCACCGCCTCGTTCTCGTCCTGGGCGAGCACGCGGATGATGTCATCGCGCTCCTCCTGGCGAGACGTTGAACATCTTCTGATAGAGCGCCAGCGTGCCGCGGTCCATCGGCTCGGCCGCCAGCCGCGGGTCCACCAGGTCGCTCTCCAGGTAGCGCACGCCCTGCTTGAGCCATGCCTTGTAGGGGTGGCGGCGTCTTGAGCAGCTGGTCGATGTCGGCGGAGTCTCAGCAGCGTGCCGGTGCTGAGGTCGAGGGCGATCATGTCGCCCGGCCCGAGCTTGCCCTTGCGCACCACGTCCTCGGGTGCGTAGTCCCACACGCCGGTCTCCGAGGCGATCGTGAGGCAGCGGTTGCGCGTGATGCAGAACCGCGCCGGTCGCAGGCCGTTGCGATCGAGCGTGCACAGGCGCATAGCGGCCGTCGGTCAGCACCACCCCGGCCGGCCCGTCCCAGGGCTCCATGTGCACCGAGTAGTACTCGTAGAAGGCGCGCAGGTCCGGATCCAGCGTGTCCAGCCCGTGCCAGGCCGGCGGCATGAGCAGGCGCATGGCATGCAGCGGATCCAGGCCGCCGAGCAGCAGCACCTCGAGCATGTTGTCGAGGCTCTGCGAGTCCGACCCGGTCGAGCTCACCAGCGGCAGTGCCTCGGCCAGATCCGGCAGCAGCGGCGAGCGCAGCAGCGGACCGCGCGCGGTCGCCCAGTTGCGGTTGCCCTGCACGGTGTTGATCTCGCCGTTGTGGGCGAGGTAGCGGTACGGATGCGCCAGGCGCCACTGCGGCAGGGTGTTGGTCGAGAAGCGCTGGTGGAACACCGCCACCGAGGCCTCCAGGCGCGGGTCGGCAAGGTCCGGGTAGAACTGCGCCAGGTACTGCGGCATCACCATGCCCTTGAAGACGATGGTGCTGGCGGACAGGCTCGGGATGTAGAACACCGCATCGGCGCTCAGGGCCTTCTCGGCGAGGCGCCGCGCCATGTACAGGCGGCGGTTGAAGGCTGCCTCGTCCATGTGCGCGGCGCGGCAATTGACGAATACCTGCTCGATCAGCGGCAGCGAACGCAGCGCCTGCGCACCGCAGGCCTCGGGCCCGATCGGCAGGGCGCGCCAGCCGGCCAGCTCCACCCCCTGACGCGCCAGCTGCGCGGCCAGGCAGGCGCGGGCGGCCGCGGCGCGCGCCGGATCGGGGGACAGGAAGACCACGCCGGAGGCGAACAGCGGCGCAAGCTCGATACCGGCCTCGGCCGCCACCGCACGCAGGAACTTGGTCGGTGACTTCAGCAGCAGGCCGCAGCCGTCGCCGGTCTTGCCGTCGGCGGCGATCGCGCCGCGGTGCGTGAGCCGCGCCAGCGAGGCCATGGCGGTCTGCACCAGCCAGTGGCTGGGCTCATCGTCAAGGCTGGCGATCAGCCCGAAGCCGCAGCTGTCGCGTTCGTAGGCGTCTTTGTGAAGTCCGCGGTCTTGGGGGTGCATGCGTGGGCCCTGGCATTTTCATCAGCGGCAGGCAGGACTGTGCCGCGGACGGCGATTCCGCGCAGCTCAGGCAAGCCGGCAATTCATGCGCTCAGGAGATCCGCAGGACCAAAGGCCCGCGAATGAGCAGTCAGGACCGGGTGCGGGCAGGGCTGCCTCAGACTTCCGGGTCGACTGTCTTACACCGTCACTATGATTCGATAATACCGGCCCACGAGGCGCTTGCAAGCGCCGCGCCCGAGCCGCGATGCCTGAAATCCTCACATGAGCGAACTGGACACCGTGCGGTTGAAGCTTCGGCACTGGTCCCCGGCGGACCTCGCCCCCTTCGCCGCCATGAACGCGGACCCGGCGGTCATGCAGTTCATGCCCGGCAGGCTCTCCCGGCGAAGCCAGCGACGCGGCCGCCGCGGCCGCCCAGGCACACATCGACCGGGAGGGCTTCGGACTGTGGGCGGTGGAGGTGCGCGGCGGGCCGGCCTTCGTAGGCTACGTCGGGCTGCAGGTGCCCTCTTTTGAGGCACCCTTCACCCCGTGCGTGGAGATCGGCTGGCGGCTGGCGCGCGCGGCCTGGGGATACGGCTACGCGACGGAGGCGGCGCGGGCCTGCCTCGAGCATGCCTTCGGCGTGCTCGCCCTGCCCGAGGTGCTCGCCTTCACGGTGCCGGCGAACGTGCGCTCACGCGCCGTGATGCGGCGGCTGGGCATGGTCCTGGACCCTGCGGGTGCCTTCGAGCATCCCCGCCTGCCCGAAGGCCACGCGCTGCGCCACCACCTGCTGTACCGCCTGGCGCGCCCGGCGTGGCGCGCTAAGTCCTAGTCATCGACAACGGCGGGCTTGGCAGCCAGGAACTGGGGAATCTGCCGGCCCTGCGCCGACAGCTCGATGAGCTTCTGCATACGCTCCGTGCGCGTCTCTTCCTTCTTGGCGCTGATCACCCACCAGATGGCGGCCCGGCGATAGGAAGGGGTCTGGTGCGCGAAGAAGCGGTGCGCGGGGGCGTGGCTGGCGAGCATCCCGGCGTAGGGCTCGATGAGCTCATCCGGGCGCTGCTCGTAGGAATACTGCCCGGTGCGGTCCTCGGTGCGGGCCTCGAAGGCGGCAATGCCGGCCGGGGCCATGCGACCGCCGGCGATCAGGGTGCGCGCCCGGCGTACGTTCACCGCGCTCCAGGTGCTGCCGGGGCGCCGGGCAGTGAAGCGGATCGTGAAAGAGTGCTCGTCGATGGCGTGGCGCACGCCATCGATCCAGCCGAAGCACAGCGCCTCATCGACCGACTCCGGCCAGCTGATGCTCGCCTGGCCGGAAGCCTTCTTGTGGAAGCCGACCAGCAGCTCCGCTGCACTGCCATGGTGGGCCTGCAGCCACTCGCGGAACTCCTCGGCTGTGCGGAAGAACGTCGGGGTCATGCGCCCACTGTAGCGGCCCGCGGCGCCGATGACACGGCTAATCCCGCCTCAGGGCGGCTCGCGCGCCGTTAGCCCCACCGTGAGCCGCTGCGTGCGCCGCACCACGGCCAACGCCAGCCCGCTGCCGGGCGGCACCCGCGCCAATGCCCGGTGCAGGGCGTCGACGCCATCCACCGGCTGCTCGTTGACCCCGACGGGATCAGATCCCCGGGCTGCAGGCCCGCCGTGGCGGCCGGTCCGGCGTTTTCGCGCGCGAGAATCTCCACCGCGCGCGTGGTATCGAGCCCGAGCGCCCGCACCAGGCGCAGGTCCAGCGGCCGGTCACGGGCTGACACCCCGAGCCAGGCACGGCGCACGCGCCCCTGCGTGAGTATCTCGGTGAGCACCCACTGCGCGGTGGCTGCCGGGACGGCAAAGCCGATGCCCTGCGCCCTGGCGATGATGGCCGTGTTGATGCCGGCGACCCGGCCGCGCGCATCCACCAGTGGGCCGCCGGAATTGCCGGGGTTGAGCGATGCGGTGTGCTGCACCACGCCCTCGATCAGCCGGCCGTGCCGGCTGCGCAGCGAGCGCCCCAGCGCGCTCACCACACCCGCGGAGACGGTGGACTCGTAGCCGAAGGGATTGCCGACGGCGACGACGAGCTGGCCGGCGCGCAGGCGCTGCGCCTGCGACAGCTGCGCGTAGGGCAGAGCGCCGGCCTGGGCACGCAGCACCGCAAGATCGGTCGCCGGATCACGCCCGGCCACCTCGGCCGCGACACTGCGCCCGTCGACAAACCGCACCCGCGCCTGCGAGACCTGCGGCACGACGTGCTCGTTGGTGAGGAGGTAGCCATCGGGGGTCACCACCACGCCGGAGCCCGCACCGCCGCGCGCCTGCTCAGCCTCCGCGGCGCCGCCCACGTAGACACTCACCACGGCGGGTGCCACCTGCTCGACCGCGCCGACGACGGCCGCCGAGTAGGCGTCCAGCGGATCGGCGGCCTGCGACGGGTCATGTTCCGGCATCGGTACAGGCATGGGGCCCGGCGGTGGCGATCTCAAGGGGCGCTGGCAGCCGCCGGCGGCCGCGGGGCCAGGCCAGCGGGGCGCGGCGGCTGGAATCAGTGCGGGGCCGGGAAGCGCGACATGTCGATGAGCTCGAAGGCGCTCATCTTGGCGAACGTCATTGTCCCAGTGCCTGCCGGCGTGCGCTGGGTTCGCGATGCACCGCCTTCGGTGCATCGCGACCCACGAGCCCGCTTGCGAACGGGTGTTCACTGCAAGCGAACCATCGCGGCGCGCTCCTGCGCGGTGGTCTGCGATGCCATGACGACGAGTACACCGTTGCCCGAACGAATGACCTGCGCCTGAGAGTCCGGCAGAGGCTGCTCGATCTTGTCCGGCGCGAGGTTGTACATCGCCCCGGTCAGCGGGTCGACGATGAGCATGCCAATCAGGCCCCCGAACACGATGTTGCCGAAGTACCAGCCGCTCAGGGTCGACTGCAATTTGACCTCCGCGGGCGCATGGCCGGGCATGTCGAATACCAGCCGATAGCTCTGGCCCGTGAAGTACCCGTATTTCGGATCGAGCTTCGCGACGAACGGCGTGGTGTTCGTCTGCACAAGCTTGTTGGAGCGATCGTAGATGGAGACCTGGGCGCCGGGTGGCGTGGAAGCTACCGAGATCGGTCTCGGTCCGCTGTGCACGATAGTCGCGCACCCGGTCAATGCGCCGTACGCTCCCAACAGGATCACTGCGGTCATCTGCTTCAACATGTCTGCATCTCCACTGGGTTGGACGTTCACCAGGCACTTGGCGGCTGCATCGCCGAAGCGCACCCGCTCACCGGCGCGTGAGCGCAGATCGGTGGGCATTCAGTGTTAGGAGGACAGAGGCAGCGAATCGGGTACGTTGGGGAGAAGAATTCCCCTTGATCGCTTATGTCCGCTGCGGCAGGCCACGAGCCGCGCGGACGGGTCCTGCGGCGCGCCGCCTCGCTGGCGGCACCACGTATGGCTTGTACGTCCCGCAGGATGGGGGCTGCGACGCAGCCTCGTCCGCGGCGGCAACCCTCCGGAACCGGGAGTGCCAACGGGGGCTGATCAGCGGCGCGCATTCCTGCCAGAATCCGCAACGCTGTGGCCACCCTGCCCGAGACCGCGATCCTGTTGCCTTGAGCCGCAGCCCATGCGCCGCCCGCGGGTCTTGGGGGCGCTCGCCCGGGGCGAGCCGGCGAAGAGCCCGCATGAGCCGTGCGCATCGGGGTCACCTATTGCACAGCCTGCCGAACGGGACCTGCGGGCCACCGACAAATTCACCCTTGGCTGAGACGACAATGCTGTCGAGAAGAATCACGCTTGCGGTTTGTGGCGCCTTCATGGCCGCGGGGATCTCACCCGCTGCGCGCCGACATTGACCAGGTGACCGTCACCGCGACCCGCACTCCGGAACCGGTAGACCAGGTGCCGGCGGACGTTTCCGTGGTGGACGGCCATGAACTTCGCGCCCGCGGCGCGACTGACATGGCCACCGCGCTGAGCCTGGTGCCGGGCGTGGAGGCGCCGCCCGGCGGCGACGCCGGTCCCTCGAGCGCGGTGCCCTCGTTCTGGGGGCTTCATGAGTTTGATGCATTCCTGCTGGTGGTCGATGGCGTGCCATGGGGCGGTGCGTTCAATCCGGGCATCACCACCCTGGATTTCAACAATGTGCAGCGCGTAGAGGTGCTGAAGGGCCCGGCGCCGGTCTTGTATGGGGCGACCTCATTCGTCGGGGTCGTGCAGGTGATTTCGTACCCGGCAGGAGAGGCGGCCAACGCCGCGGACCTTGCCTTCGGCAGCTACGGCTCATGGCGTGGGTCCGCATCCTTCGCACTGCCGCCTGGGGAGCACTTGCGCCAGTCACTGGCGCTCGACGGGCAGACGCTGGGGTTTGCCGACGCGCGCGAGCGCGTCGCGGATGGACACGTGCAATACCGCAGCGCGCTGGATCTCGGGCCAGGAACGCTGCGGATCGATGCTGATGTGACCTGGGTGCGGGACCGCCCACCGAGCCCGCTGCTGCGCATCGGCAATGCCCTTACGGAGCAGACGCCGATCGACGCCAATTTCAATCCCGCGGACGGGCGCATCGACGAGGACAAGTACCACCTGGCCGTCGGCTATACGCAGCCGACAGCCATCGGCGCATGGGAGACGCTGGCCTCATTCGCCTACTCGAGCATCACCGACGTGCGCGGCTTTCTGCACCCGGATTTGAGCGGGACTGCGGATACCCAGTTCCAGCGCCGCCGAATCGATGACGGCTACCTGGATACCCACGTGACCCACCTGCTGTCCGCCGACTCCTCGATCATCGTCGGCGCCGACCTGCTCTACGGCCACGGCCGGCAGAACTCCGACAACAGTAACGACGCCTACACCGTGCCCTTGGATGGCTCCGTTGTGCCGCCCTCCACCGCTACGCTTCCGGTGAGCGAGGTTGTGACCATCGATGACCGCCGGGTGTTCACGGGTCAATATCTGCAGCTGGACTGGAAACCGGGTGCGCGCTGGGACGTGGCTGCCGGCGTCCGCCTGAACGAGACCTACGAGCACAAGGACTCGAGCGACCTGGATCTGACCGTGGCGCCCGCGCAGCTGGCATCCGCAAGCCTCGGCAAGACCCTCGTCCGCTCAACCGAGACCATCGGAGTGAGCTACCGCCTCTGGCGGCAAGGCAAGGACGAGACCGTGGTGTACGCGGATGCTCGCAATGCGTTCAAACCCGCCGCTATCGACTTTGGTCCCGACTACACGCCGGAGCTGTTGCAGCCCGAAACCGCCAGCAGCTATGAGGCAGGGATCAAGGGTGCCGCTGGCGACGGCCGCATCAGCTACCAGGCAGAACTGTTCTGGCTCGAATTCAACAACCTGGTGGTGGCCACGAGCTCCGGCGCACTGGCCAATGCCGCAGGCGAGAAGCTGAAGGGCGTCGAACTCGAGGGACGGTTCCAGGTGGCACCGGAGCTTGCACTGGCGGCGAGTGCCTCGTACCACGACGCGAGGTTCTCGCAGTACCTTTTCTTTGACGGCACCAGCACGGTGGACGTGGCGGGGCGGCAGCTGCCCCTCTCGCCGCACGTGCTGGCGGCGGCCGGAATCTTGTATACGCCGGCGCAGGGCCTGTCCGGCACATTGGTGGCCCGTTACGTGGGCCCGCGGTATCTCGATGAAGAGAATACCGCCGCCGTCGGTGGCTATTGCACCTTGGATGCGAACCTCGGGTATGCCTGGGGGCGTTACCGGATGACCCTGGAGGGTACCAATCTCACCAACCAGCGGCCGCCGGTAACCGCGAGCGAATTCGGCAGCGAATCCTTCTATATGCTGCCCGCGCGGATGCTATGGCTGCGGGTAGGATATTCGTTCGACAAATAGTGCAATCGTGGCGCCTCATGCGCAGGGGAACAGAATGAAGATCATCGTGAGCATGGCTTGCGGCGTTGCCGCCACCTTCGCCGCCTCCGGCCCCAGCGTGGCTGGCGCGCAGCCTGCCCCGTCAATCACCCAGGGCCTGCAATGGCGCCTGGTCGGGCCACACCGCGGCGGCCGCACCCGCGCCATCACCGGCGTGCCAGCTCATCCGCACACCTTTCTCGCCGGCGCCGTAAATGGCGGCGTGTGGAGGTCCGATGACGACGGCCGCACCTGGGTGCCGATTTTCGATTCGCAGCCCACGCAGTCCATCGGCGCGATTGCCGTGGCGCCCTCGGACGCATCCATCATCTACGTCGGTTCAGGCGAGGGTCTGCACCGGCCTGACCTGTCCGTGGGCAACGGCATGTACCGTTCCACCGACGGCGGACAGACCTGGACGCACCTGGGGCTGGATGATGCGCAACAGATCCCGGATCTGGCCGTGGACCCGCACGACCCAAACCGCGTGTACGCCGCCGTGCTCGGCCATCCCTTCGGGCCAAGCGCGCAGCGCGGCGTCTATCGATCGCTGGACGGGGGCGCCACCTGGCAGCAGGTGCTGCACCGCGACCAGGACACCGGGGCCTCGTTCGTCCGCATCGATCCCTTCGACGCGAATACGCTGTATGCAGGCCTATGGAACGTCAGGTCCGGCCCCTGGGAAGACAAGAACACCTACAACGGCACCAAGGGCGGCCTGTTCAAGTCCACCGATGGCGGCGAGCACTGGCGCCAGCTGAAGGAGGGGCTGCCGGCGGACTTGTCGCAGATCGACGTGGCCGTGGCGCCGAGCGCCCGCGGACGGCTGTACGCCACCGTCGCCACCAGTGCCGAAGGCGAATACGGCTCTGGGGCAGGACTCGGCGTGTACCGTTCCGATGATGGCGGCGAGCATTGGCATGTCGCCACCACCGATCCACGCCCGGCCATGCGCATCGGCGGCGGCGACCTGCCCATCATCAAGGTGGACCCGAAGAACGCCGACGTGCTGTTCAGCGTTTCCATCGTCGCGCACAAGTCTGTGGATGGCGGGTCGACCTGGACGCCCTTCAAGGGTGCGCCGGGCGGGGATGACTACCAGAATCTGTGGATCAGCCCGGAGGGCTCCGAGCAGATCGCGCTGACCAGTGACCAGGGCGTGGTGGTCAGCGTGAACGGCGGCCGCACCTGGAGCTCCTGGTTCAACCAGCCGACCGCGCAGCTTTATCACATTGGCATCACACCGACCTATCCGTACCGGCTGTGCTCCGGGCAGCAGGAAAGCGGCTCGGTGTGCATCTCCAGTCGCGGCAACGACGGCGAGATCACGTATCGCGACTGGCACCCCGTCGGGGTGATCGAGTACGGCTATGTCATGCCCGATCCGCTGGATGCGGATGTCATTTACGGTGCGGGCCGCAACGTAGTGACCAGGACGCACCTGGCAACCGGCCAGGTGCAGAACATCACGCCGCTGCCGCTGCTCGGTGCGGGCGACCGGGTCACCCGCACCGAGCCCATCCTGTTCTCGCCGCAGGACCCGCACCGGCTGTATGTCGCGGCCAATCGCCTGTATGCCTCCAACGATGCCGGCAATTCGTGGACGCCCATCAGCGACGACCTGGCGCGTCCGAGTTCAGGCGCACCGCCCAGCGTCGGTGACCAGCACCTGGACAAGGCTGAAGAGCAGCGCGGCGCCATTTATGCCGTGAGCGCTTCACCGGTCAGCAAGGGTCTGCTGTGGGCGGGTACCGATGACGGCCTCATCTGGGTGACGCATGACGAGGGTGGCCACTGGCAGAATGTGACGCCGCCGGCGCTGACCCCCTGGAGCAAGGTCACGCAGATCGAGGCCTCGCACTTCGACAGCCAGGTAGCCTATGTCGCGGTGAGTCGGCTGCGCGTGGACGACCTCAAGCCCTATGTCTACCGCACTCGCGATGGCGGCAACAGCTGGCAGTTGCTGACGGCGGGACTGCCGGCGGACGCGCCGGTCAACGCCGTGCGCGAGGACCCCGCGCGCCGGGGCCTGCTGTTCGCGGCCACCGAGAACGCGGTATGGATGTCCCCGGATGATGCGGATCATTGGCTCTCGTTGCAGCTGAATCTGCCGCACACCTCGATGCGCGATCTTGCCGTGCATGAGCAGGATCTGGTGGTCGCCACCCACGGCCGCGCGTTCTGGATCCTGGACGACATCGGTCCGCTGCGCGCCCTGGCGGGCGCGGCTCACAACGAGACCGAGCTGCTGAAGCCCGCCGCGGCCATCCGCGCGCGACGCAGCACCGGCACCGATACGCCGATCCCGCCCGACGAACCCGCGGGTCGCAATCCGCCGAGCGGCGCCATCATCGACTACTACCTGCCGCGGGCCGAGAAGCAGGCTCTGCGCATCGAGGTGCTGGATGCGGGCGGCAAAGTGGTGCGGCGCGTGCAGAGCACGGATGTGCTGGGACCCAGCCCTGAGGAGCGCGCCAAGGAGATGATTCCGGCCTATTGGATGCGGCAGCCGTCGCCGCTTGGCACGGGCGCCGGTGCGCATCGCTTCATCTGGGATCTGCGCTCCACGGCACCGCGCGCGGCGCGCAAGGGCTATCCGATTTCCGCCGTGCCGGGGGATACGCCGCAGGAGCCACAGGGCCCGCTCGCCGTTCCCGGCGACTACCTCGTACGCCTCAGCATCGGCAAGCGTCATTGGGATCAACCCCTCAAGGTGCTGCCGGATCCGCGCGTCGGGGTGAACGCACTGGATCTTGCGGCGCAATATGCACTGGCGCAGCAACTGGCGGATGCCCTGGATGCCAGCACCGAGAAACTGCTGCAGGCCAGGTTCATGCGCACCCAGCTCAAGGCGCTGAACGCCCAGGGGGAGGCTGCAAATTCCGGCAAAGCCCTCGATGAGAAGCTGCAGGCGCTGCTCGAGCCTGCGGCTCAGGGTGACGCAGCGCCGCCACGGGGGCTGCAGCGCGTGAACGAGGACATCGCCGCAGTGTATGGCCAGCTCACCAGTGCCGATGCCGCGCCCACGCAGGCGCAGGCAGCGGCCGCAGCCCGCCTGCTGGCGGAATGGCAATCCTTGTTAGCCTCCTCCGCCGGCATCTGGGCGCAGGACCTGCCCGCGCTCAATACGGCCCTGAAGAAGGCCCGCCTGCCGACCGTGCGCAGCGAGGCGGTCCCCGAGGCGGGCGGCCAGAGCGTCGACGAGGACTAACCGGCGCCCACCGCGGCCGGCTACTCCGGGCTCAACTCGCGCCACCGCGCCAGTTGGGCCTGGAGCTTCTCGTGCAAGGAACGGTACAGCGCCTGCTGCTGCTGGGTCGGGGGCGTGTCCGCATCCTCCAGCGTAGTCGCGAAAGCCGCGTACTGCTCATTCAGCATGCCGGGAAAGGCGAGGTTGGCTTCGGAGCCATTCATGTTCACCTGCATGAGGGCTTGCTCGATCTCCTGGAGTTTTGCGTCCCGGGCCTGCGCAGCTGAGGAGCCCTTGAGCTTGGCGCGCTGCGCGCGGATATCGTTCACCGCGCGGTGCAGTGCATCGATGTCATGGCGGGTCGCGAGCGCCAGCGCGGTCTTTTCGGCAATGCCGGCTTCGCTGTGGGCGACGCGCGGATCGGCCACGACGATGAGATCGGCCGTGCGGGTCTTGTCCCCCAGTTTCAGCCGCACCTGATAGCGGCCGGGCGCGACGATGGGGCCGCGAGGCGCCTGATCCTCGTAGAAAGCGCCGGGAATCTGCACTGGGTCATCCCAGCGCAGGTCCCAGACCATGCGGTTCATGCCGGCATGCGCGGGTATCAGGTCGCCGGGCACGATGCGGTCCGGCCACTCCGGCGGCTGGACCTCCTTGTTGGTCTTGGTGCTGGAAAGATGACGCACCCGTTCGCCCTTGGCGTTCAGGATATCGACGGTCAGCTCCGAGGTCGCGGCACCCTCGAGCACGTAATCGATGATGGCCCCGGCGGGAGGATTCTCGCCCACCGGGCGGCGCGTATTCACCTCATCCGGATAGTACAGACGCACCGCGCTCTCGGGCGTGTACAGCACGGGCGCCGGCGCGCCGGCCTGCGCCTGACGCAGTGGCGTGAGATCGTCGAGGATCCAGAACGCCCGTCCGTGGGTCGCGGCCACCAGGTCGTCACCGTGTACGTCCAGGTCGTGGATGGGCGCGACCGGCAGGTTCTTTTGCAGGGCGGACCAGTGCGCGCCGTCATCGAAGGATACGAATACGCCCAGCTCCGTACCGGCGTACAACAGGCCGCGGCGCACCGGATCCTCGCGCACCACGTGCACCACGGCACCCGCCGGCAGGCCGGCGGAAATGGCGCTCCAGGTCTTGCCGTTGTCGGCGGTCTTCCAGGCATAGGGCGCGATGTCATCGAGCCGATGCCGGTCGACCGCGATGTAGGCGCTGGCCGCGTCGAAGTGCGACGGCTCAGTCATGCTCACCGTGCTCCACGCCGGCATTTGCGCAGGCGTGACGTTGTGCCAGTGCGCGCCGTCGTCCTCGGTCATCTGCACCAGGCCATCATCGGTTCCCACCCAGAGCTTCCCCTGGCGCAGCGGCGACTCGGCGAGTGCGAAGATGGTGTCGTAGTACTCGACGCTGGTGATGTCCTTGGTGAGCGGGCCGCCCGAGGCGGTCTGCTTGGACTTATCGTTGCGCGTGAGGTCGGGGCTGATGATCTTCCAGCTCATGCCCTGGTCGGTGGACTTCCACACCACCTCCGATGCGGCGTACAGCCCGTCGGGGTCGTGTGACGAGAGCATCAGCGGCGAGGTCCAGTTGAAACGATGGTCGAGTTCGCTGGCCGGGTGACCGGAATTGTCGATGGGATCTGGACTGATGGACTGCGGCTGCATCGCATGCCGGTTAAAGCGCGCGTACTGATTCTCCGCACTGCTGTAGATGATGTCCGGATCGCGCGCATCCGGGACCACGAACCCGGACTCCCCGCCGCCGGCCGGAAACCAGTTGCGCGGCCCGATCACCCCTTCAGCATCGGCACTGGCGATCGCCAGATTGGTGTTGTCCTGCTGCGCGCCATAGACGTAGTAGGGAAACTGGTGGTCGGTGGCCACGTGGTAGAACTGGGCGGTGGGCTGGTTGTCCTGGGTGGACCAGGTCTTGCCGCCGTCGAGCGAGACGCTGGCGCCGCCATCGTTGCCGTTGATCAGGCTGTTGGCGTTGCTGGGATCGATCCACAGCGCGTGGTGATCACCATGGGTCGCCGCCACCAGGTCAAAGGTCTTGCCGCCGTCCACTGAGCGCAGCATGCCGGTGTTGAGCGCATAGACGGTGTCGAGCGCCTTGGTGTCGGCATAGATCTTGGAGAAGTACCAGGCGCGTTGGCGAATGCGCCCGTCATCGCTGATGCGGCGCCACGTGGCGCCCGCATCGTCCGAGCGGTACAGGCCGCCTTCCTTCGCCTCGATCATCGCGTAGACGCGGTTCGAGTCGACCGGCGAGACCGCCACGTCGATACGCCCGAGGATGCCGGCCGGCAGCCCGTGCTCCTTGAGCTGTGACCACGTCAGGCCGCCATCGGTGGAACGGTACAGTCCGCTGCCTGGCCCACCGCTTTCGAATGTCCAGGGCTGCCGCCGCACCTGCCACAGGGCCGCATACACGATCTGCGGATTGTGGGGATCGGCCGCCAGATCAATCGCCCCGGTAAGCTCATCCTTGTACAGCACCCGGCTCCAGGTCTTGCCGCCGTCGGCGGTGCGAAAGACGCCGCGTTCGGTGTTCGGGCCGAAGGCGTGTCCGATGGCCGCCACCAGCACCACATTGGGATCGTGCGGATCCACGATCAGCGCACCGATCTGGCGCGTGTCGGTCAGGCCGATGTGGGTCCAGGTCGCGCCCGCGTCGGTTGACTTGAAGACCCCGGCGCCCCAGGTGACGTTGCCGCGAAGATTTCCCTCGCCGGTTCCCACATAGAGGATGTTTGGATTGCTGGGAGCGACGGCGATCGCGCCGATCGAGGCAGTTGCCCTGACGTCATCGAAAATCGGCTTCCACGTGGCGCCCGCGTCCATGCTCTTCCACACCCCGCCCGCGGCGGCCCCGAAGTAGAAGGTGTTCGGCGCGCCCGGCACCCCGGCGACGGTCACTGCGCGGCCGCCCCGATACGGACCGATGCTGCGCCATTGCATAGCACTGAAGGCCTGCTCCGGAACCCTGGCATCGGAGTGGCCGGTGGTCGCGGCGGCGGCGGAGTACGCGGACGCGAGCAGCGCGCAAGCCAGAATTGCTTTGCCGATTTTGACGAACATGGGAACCCTCGGACTGCGGTAAAGCAACGCAGCATACGCCTTTGTACTTTCCGGAGCAGAGTCGGCGCGGACGGGCGCACGCACGAACGCTAACCGGTGATGTGTCACCCGAGGCGTCGCCACGCGCTGGTACGACGGTGCGCGCGCAGGGCAAGTCCCGGTGCAGGTTTGAATGGTTGTGGGCTCGCGAGGTCGACTGGTCAGGTACGCGGCGGGTGCGCCGCACGCACAGTCTCCGCCCTGCTTGCTGCAACGTTGACGCAGACGGTGAGCGCTGCGCTAAGCCGCCGCACAGGCTCCGGCGGCTGAATACCGCTCGCTCGGCACGCTGAGGGGCTGATCAGCGCGACTCATTCCTGCCAGAATCCGCCAACGCCATGGTTACCCTGCCCGAAACCGCGATCCTGCTGACCGCCGCCGTCATCGCGGTATCGGTGTTCCGCCTGCTGCGCCTGTCCTCGATCCTAGGCTACGTGGCCGCGGGCCTGGTCATCGGCCCGTGGGGCTTCAACCTGATCGGCGACGTCGGCCGCCTCTCGCAGGTGTCCGAGTTCGGCATCGTGCTGCTGCTGTTCATCATCGGGCTGGAGCTGCAGCCCACGCGCCTGTGGGTCATGCGCCGCAATGTGTTCGGCCTCGGATCCGTCCAGGTGCTGCTGTGTGCGGCCGCCCTGGGAACTGCGGCTTGGGGCCTGGGGCAGCCAAAGGTCACCGCGGCCATCATCGGCCTCGGCCTGTCGCTGTCCTCCACGCCGCTGGTGCTGCAGGTGCTCGCCGAACGACGGCAGCTGAAGACCCAGCATGGCCGCGCCGCCTTCGGCATCCTGCTGTTCCAGGATCTCGCCGTGCTGCCGGTGCTGGCCGTGCTGCCGCTGCTGGTACCCCACGATGCCTCCGCCTCGCACGGCGCCTGGGGCGTGCAGCTGCTCAAGCTGTTCCTGATCATCGCCGTGGTGATCGTCGGCGGCGGTCGCATCCTGCTGCGCCCGGCGCTGAGGATCGTGGCCCGCATCCAGGTCGCCGAGGTATTCAGCGCCGCGGCACTGCTGACGGTGATCGCCACCTCGCTGCTGGCGAAGTTCGCCGGGCTGTCGATGTCCCTGGGTGCCTTCCTCGCCGGCGTGCTGCTGGCCGACAGCGAGTTCCGCCACGAGCTGGAGGCGGATCTGGAGCCGTTCAAGGGACTGCTGCTCGGCCTGTTCTTCATCGCGGTGGGCATGTCGGCAAACCTCGGGCTGCTGCGACTTGAGCCGCTCACCGTGCTCGCCGTCACCGCCGGGTTCCTGATCATCAAGGTGCTGGTCATCTCGCTCATCGGGCGCCTGAGCGGCATGCGCGGGGAGTCGGCGCGCCGCCTCGGGTTGTCGCTGCCCGCCGGTGGGGAGTTCGCGTTCGTGCTCTTCACGCTGGCCGCCCGGCAGCGCCTGCTGGACACCCAGACCGCGGACCTGCTGGTGCTCGCGGTCACGCTGTCGATGATGCTCGGCCCCCTGCTGCTGCTCGGCTACGAGGCCATCGTGAAGAACTGGCTCACGGCGGCGGCGCCGGATTACGACAACATCGACGAGCGCGATACGCCGGTGATCATCGCCGGCTTCGGCCGTTTCGGCCAGATCGTGGCGCGCGTGCTGCGGGTAAAGGGGATTTCGTTCACGGCGCTCGACAGCAACCAGACACACGTCGACTTCGTGCGCCGCTTCGGCAACCAGGTGTACTACGGGGATGCCTCACGGCTGGATCTGCTGCGCGCCGCCGGTGCCCAGACCGCGCAGTTCCTGGTGCTGGCGATCGACGATGCCGAGGCCTCCACGCGCACCGCGATCGTGGTGCGCGAGCAGTTCCCGCACCTGAAGATCTTCGCGCGCGCGCGCAACCGGCAGCACGCCTTCGCGCTCATGGATGCCGGGGTCAGGGATGTCATCCGCGAGACCTATGGCTCGAGCCTGGAGATGGCGGCCGCGGTGCTCGAGGCCCTGGGCGAGGCCCCCGCGCACGTCACCGAGGTGGTGCGCCGGTTCCGCGAACACGACGAGGCGACGCTGCTCGCCCAGTACGCCGTCAAGGAGGACGATGCGAAGTTCCTCGCGACCTCGCGCGAAGCGGCCGAGCAGCTGGAGAAGCTGTTCGAGGCCGACCGCACCAGCAAGGTGGAATAGTGGACGAAGCACGCAGCGTGCGTGAATTCTGGTTCGGTGAGCTGCCGCTGAGCGCCGCGCAGCTGCAGCAGCGCATGCGCTTCTGGTTCGGCGGCGAGCCGACGCCGCTGCGCCGGGAGCGCGACGAGACGATCCGCAGCCGCTTCGGTGAGCTGCTCGAGCGCGCCGGCCGCGGCGAGCTGGCCAGCTGGGCCGACGGGCCGCGGCGGCGCCTGAGCCTGGTGATCCTGCTCGACCAGTTCCCGCGCAACATCTACCGCGGCAGCGCGCGCGCCTTCGCCTTCGATACCCAGGCGCTGGCGCTCACCCTCTCGGGCATGCAGTCGGCCGCGGATGCGGCGCTGGATGTGGTGGAGCGGATCTTCTTCTACATGCCGCTGCAGCACGCCGAGAGCCGCGAGGTGCAGGATGAATCGCTGGCGGCCTACCGGCGCGTGCTGGCCGAGGCGCCGGCCGAGGTGCAGCCGTTCTTCGCCAGCTCGCTGCGCTCTGCCGAGCATCATCGCGCCATCATCGAGCAGTTCGGCCGCTTCCCCCACCGCAACCGGGTGCTCAACCGCGCCAGCACCCGCGAGGAAGAGCAGTGGCTCACCAGGAGCGGGGATCGCTTCGGTCAGTGATCGTCGGCCAGGCGTTCCAGCTCGCGGATGCGCCGCTCGAGCGCGCGCTGCGTCTCCAGCAGGTCCAGCGCCAGGGCCGCGCCACTGGCGTTCAGTCCCAGATCGTGCATGAGGGCACCGACGATGCGCAGCCGGGGCAAGGCCGCTGCCGGCACCTGCCAGGCCCCGCCGCTGTGCCGCGGCTGCAGCACGCCGAGCTCGGCGAGCTCCTGCACCGCGTCGAAGTCGATGCGGCACAGCTGGCAGATCTCGGTCGCCCCGATCCAGTCACCCTCGGTGACCACGTGCGCCTCGAGCAGGTGTGTGACACGTACCATCTTCAGACCCCCAGATCAGCGCGCGGATTGAAAGGCAGCTTCGTGCGCAGCTCTTCGTAGACCGCCTTGGCCTCCGCGGTATTCGCCGGCGGCAGTACGATCTTCAGCTGCACGTACTCATCCCCCGGCGGCTTGCCGGGCAGGCCGCGGCCGCGCAGCCGCAGTTTCTGCCCCGCCTGTGAGCCGGCGGGGATCTGCATCTGCACGGTGCCGCCCAGGGTCGGCACCGGCACCGAGGCCCCGAGGGCTGCCTCCCACGGGGCCAGGGGCAGGGTCAGGGTCACGTCGCGCCCATCGAGGGCGTACAGCCTGTTCGGCAGAATGTGAGCCTCGAGGTACAGGTCCCCGGCCGGCCCACCGCCGGCTGCCGGGGCACCTTGGCCTGCCAGGCGGATGAGCTGCCCCTCGGTCACCCCGGCCGGGATCGTGACGCGCACGGTGTGGTTGCGCAGCTCCACCCGGCCGTCGGCGCCGGCCTCGGGCCGGCGCAGTTCCAAGGTGCGCGTCGCGCCGCGAAAGGCCTCCTCGAGCTCGATGTCCACGCGCGCGTGGTGGTCGCGCGCGGCGCGGTCGCCGGGACCGCCTTGCGCGAAGCCGGCAGCGCCGAAGGGCGAGCCGCCACCGAACAGCGAGGAGAAGAACTCGCTGAAGTCGGCCTGCGCAAACTCCTCCGCCCCGTCGCCACCGGGCCGCCGCGGACCGCGGCTGCGCCCGGAAGCCCGCGGGCCGCCGGAGAACTCGTACCCGCTGCCCCAGTCCGGGGGCGGCCGGAACTGCTCGCCCGACTTCCAGTCCGCGCCCAGCTGGTCGTAGGCGGCGCGCTTCTCGGGATCCTTGAGGACCTCGTAGGCCTCCTGAACTTCCTTGAAACGGGCCTCAGCATTGGCTTCTTTGCTGACATCCGGGTGGAACTTGCGGGCAAGTCGCCGGTAGGCGCTCTTGAGCGCATCGGCAGTGACGCTGCGATCGACACCCAGGATCTTGTAGTAGTCGCGGTATTCCATCGGCTCTGTCTGGGGCCTCCTCGGGTCAGATTCTAGCCGCACCCGCCCGGTGCACGGCCACGCCGGCGCGCACCAGCCAAAGGCACGACCGGGAGCTTCGGGGCCGCGCGCGGGCCCCGCCGGGTGCTGCCCGAGGGGGGCACGGTTTTTGCTTTGCCGGTAGGGCGAACTAAGGACGGTCACCGATGATGCGCTTATCCCGGCCCCCGCCGCTGAAGAACCTGCGGGCGTTTTGCGCTGCGGCGCGCCACCGCAGCTTCAAGTTCGCGGCGGATGAGCTGTGCGTGACCCCCTCTGCAGTCAGTCATCAGATGAAGGAGCTGGAGGCCTCCCTGGCGATGCGCCTGTTCGAGCGCAAGACGCGCTCGCTCGAGCTCACCACCGCCGCCCACCGGCTGCTGGATGAGGTGGAGCCGCTGCTCGAGGCGCTCGACCGCACGCTTGCGCAGTTCGCGCGCCGCAACGGGCGCCTCAGCCTGCGGGTGCGCATGCCGGCGATGTTCGCCCACGAGCTGTTCATCCCGCGCCTGGCGGGCTTCTGCGCGGCGCAGCCGCTGATCGATGTGCAGCTGGACACGCGCGACCCGCTGCCCGCCGCGCACGCACCGACCGCGGATGTCTCGATCCTGCTGGCTGACAGTGCGCCGGCTGGCATGAAGAGCACGCGGCTGTTCTCCTCGGCGCTGATCGCGGTGTGCGCGCGCGAACACGCAGCGCGCGTGGCGCAGCTCGGCCGCGAAGTGTTCGGCACGCTCGCCCTGGTCGTCGACCGCACGCGCCCGTTCGCCTGGGACAGCTGGGCCGAGGAGGTCGGCCTGCCCACCCCGGAACCCAGGCAGATCATCGAACTCGACACGATGAGTGCGGTGGTGCGCGCCGCGGAGCGCGGCCTGGGCGTGGCACTGGTGCCGCAGGTGCTGTGCGAATCACTGCTGCGCTCCGGCGCGCTGGTGCGCGTGTTCGCAGTGCAGCTCGCCACCCCGAATTCCTATTACCTGGTGAGTCGGCCGAAGGATGCGGAAAAGCCGCAGGTCAAGGCCCTGCTGCGCTGGGCGCTCGCGCAATACCAGCGTGAGTGAGCGCCCATCATGCGTCGCGCCAATTCTTTTCGTTTGTCGCGGCGTGCTGCGGTTCGTATCGTCACCCCGCGCCTTCGCACACGCGCAGGCGCGGTGACTGAAGCAGAACTGACAGGAGCAACGACCATGTTCATACACCGCAATCGCGGCAGGAACGCCCAGGCGGTCAGTCTCGGGCTACTCGCCGCGGCACTCATCAGCACCGTGGTATCCGCCGCCGACCCGCCGGACGCCTTCGTGCTCGTCGCCTACAGCAACCGCGCCGGCGGCACGCAGATCGCCAACGGCGAATACCTCAGCGCGACTCAGGTGACCCGCGCGGGCGTGCCGCAGGACCGCGGCGCACTGGCCACCAACCACTGCGTGGCGTTCGCGATGAGCGAGCAGCTCGGCAAGGCGCAGCTGGCCTGCGACAGCGCCGTGCAGGCCGCCTTCAGCGAGCAGGCCGAGCTGCCCTCGTGGAACGCGCGCAGCCGCGCCCAGGCGGCGAATTCACAGGCCGTCGCCTACTCCAACCGCGCGGTGCTGCGCTGGCTCAATGCCGATGCGCAGGGCGCCCGTGCAGGACCTCGCCAAAGCCCAGGCGCTGGCGCCACGGGCGACTTTCGTCATCCGCAACATGAGTGCAATGCAGTCACACGAGAATGCAGCCCCCGCCCGGACCGCGAGCCTGGCGAAGGCGGCACAGGAATGACCGGAGTGGGAGACGGGGCATCGCTTTCGATCCCCCTCGAGCGCATGCCTCGTCTCCTCTGCGATCGCAGACGGGAAGCCGCGGGCCCAGGGACGGGCCCGCGCATGAATGACCGGGGCGGGAGATCGGACATCACCTTCGATCCCCCTCGAGCGCGTGGACAGTCTCCCGCTCCGGGTCACCGCATGAAGCCGCAGGCGCCGCACGGGCTGCCGCGCACCAATGACCGGAGTGGGAGCCGGGGCATCGCTTTCGATCCCCCTCGAGGCTTTGGCCCGTCTCCTGCTCCGGTTCACCCGTCCCGGGCGCGCCTGCTTCGCGCCTGAGGCGTCACGAACGACGGCAAGGCCGGCGGGCCACCGCTTTTCGAGCCCCCTCGGGCGCGGGCCGTGCCTGGCTTGCGTTCAGGGCAAAAAAAAGCGCCGCGAGGCGGGGGAAGTCGCATCGCGGCGCGCAGGAGCGAACACGGGGAAGTTGTTCGCAGCTGGGGATTACAAAGCAAGGCCTGTGCCAAGCCGATAATGATAATAAAAACAATAGTTTACGTGACTTCAGAGGCCTTCCGGGTACTGACCGGAATTGTCACTTTGAGACTTCGCGCAGCAGACTCGGCCGTTAAGGACCGACGCCGTCGGGGGGCGCCGACAGCTGTTTGAGCAGGCTCAGCGCGGCAGGACCGGCACGCAGGCCTGGGCCTGCTCCTTGAGCGAATCGCACAGGGCGCGCGCCTCGGCCTCCCCGTCCGCCGGGGCCTGGAGCCGGTAGAGCGCCCCGGAGCCGGTGCTGGCCACCACGATGCGCGGGGACTTGCCGTGCAGCTGTGCCCCGAAGCGACCCTGCAGGCGCTGCCACTCACGGTCAGCGCTCGCCTGACTGCCGAAGGCCCCGAGCTGGATGCCGTAGCCGCTGCCGACCGCGGTGGTGGCGATGGCGCGCGTCTCCTCGCTCGCCGGGGCAGGTTGCGCCAGATCGGCCGGCGCGGCGGCCAGCGCCGTGCGCGCCTCGGCTGCCGTTGCCGTCGGTGCGGCGGGCGCTGCCGCTGCGCTGCCGGTGGCCAGCTGCAGTGCGCGCACGCCCGTGCGGCCGGCGGTCACCGTGCCCTGGCGCGGCGCATGCGGCGCGGACCCGAGCGAGAAGCCCTCGATGCGGATGCGCGCCTCCTCGGCCCATTTGCCGGCCGGGTGCTGTGCCAGGAACTTGCGATAGGCATCGACGGTGGCGATCTCATCGGTGCGCTTCCAGTCCCGGTCCTCCTCCAGCTGTCCGATGCGCACGCGCGCCTGCTTGGCCAGCTCGCTGTCGGCGTGCTGTTCCAGGAAGTGGGTGTAGCCCTCCGCGGTGTCGGCGGCCTCGGCCGAATGCCAGTCCTGCTGCTCGCGGCTGCATCCGGCTGCCAGGGCAGCCAGCAGCGCGATCAGCGTCACCCGCGGTGCACAGACTGTGATCATGGTCGGCCTTCTGGGGCTCTTTGGGCACGTATTATGACTTGGCAGCCCCCCAGGAGTAGCGGATGAATGACAAGCGCCGGCTGATCGACCAGATCGGTGATTCGCCGACTTTTGTCGCCGAGGGCGTGCGCCTGACCGGCGACCTGGAGACCCCTGGCCCGCTGGTCGTGTGCGGGACGATCCGCGGCGACGGCCGCGTCGGGGGCATGCTGCGCATGTCAGTGACCGCCCAGTGGGAGGGGGAGATCCACGCCGCCGCCGGCGTGGTGGCGGGGCGGATCACCGGCCGGCTGGTCATCGAGGGCAAGCTGGAAGTGGCAGGCACCGCGGTGATCCGCGCCGAGATCCATGCGCGCAGCATCGCCGTGGCCAAGGGTGCGGTCATCGACGGGGTCGTGACGGTCACCAGTGGCGAGCCGATCGTGCAGTTCGAGGAGAAGCGCGCGCGTTAGCCGGCGCGGGTGCCCGTTCAGGTCAGCGCCGCCAGCGACTCCTGCGCCTCGCCACGCGCACCCAGCAGCGTCAGGATGCGCCGCTCCAGCCAGGTCGGCCCGGAGAGGTGCTCAAAGAAACCGCAGTGCCCGCCGTAGCGGGTGACCGTGAGGGACAGCCCGGGCGGGCGCGCCAGCTCGAGCAGCCCGGCGGCCGGAATGATCGGATCGTCCAGCGAGGTGATGATGCTCGCGGGCACCGTCAGATCGGCCAGCCGCCCGCCGGTGATGGCGTAGCCGCTCAGGTAGTCCTCGAGCGTTGCGAACTCGGTGTGCCGGAGCACCAGTTCCGCGGTCATGTGCTTCAGGTCGCGCTGGCGCTTGAACTCGCGGAAGTCGTAGGCCTCGGGCCAGGCCGCCTGCTTCTTCACCAGCGAGCGCGTCCACTTGCGCACGAAGTAGGCCTCGTAGCCGGGAATGCTCTTCTGCAGCGCGCTCAAGGTCGCCACCGGGTCGAGCACCGGGGAGACGGCGACCACGCGCGCCAGATCCAGGTTCGCCACGCGCGCCTGGGCGGCCACCCGCAGCATGAAGTTGCCGCCCAGGGAAAAGCCGACCAGCTGCAGCGGGCGGTGGGGGAACAGCCGCTGCAGCGCGTGCACCGCGCCGACCACCTCGGGCA
Source organism: uncultured Pseudomonadota bacterium (assembly GCA_963741745.1). Taxonomy (GTDB): domain Bacteria; phylum Pseudomonadota; class Gammaproteobacteria; order Steroidobacterales; family Steroidobacteraceae; genus 13-2-20CM-66-19. The sequence continues at coordinate 543,681 of CAVUJF010000001.1, forward strand.
GCCGGCAGGAGTGGAACAGGTCGCGGTTCAGCTGGTGGGTCTCGCCGTGGTCGCGCAGGTTCAGGCGCACCACGTCGAAGCCCTGTTCGAACAGGCGCTGGGCGAGGGAGAGCACGTAGAGCGACTCGGCGCTCCCCTCCCAGCCGTGGTTGAGGACCACCGGCAGCCCGGTGCTCTGCGCGGGGCTGGAGACGAAAGACTGCAGGCGCACGCCATCGCCGCAATCGAGCAGCACCTCGCGCTGGGCGGCGAGCAGCGGCTGCGCGTGCCGGAGCACCCGGCCGCGCCGCCAGGCCGTGCTCGAGAGGATCGACTGGACGTGAGGGTTGCGCAGCCACCAGGGTGGCCGGAAATCATCGTCAGCGGTCGGTGCGGTCAGCAGACTTGAGTTCAACGCAGGCGAATTTCAATCCGGTTGTTGGCGCTTCCGGCGCGGTTCCACTCCCCTGCCGTCAGCCCCCCGGAAACCGGCGGGTACGGCAGCACGAGGCTCGCAGGATCGCCCACCGAGACCTGAACATCCAGTGCTCCGTGGGTAGAGCTGCGGATATCGCCGATGAGGTTGGCCAGCGCGAGCGGTATGCGCTGCGTAGTGCTCAGCGCCTCGTCCGCGGGGTTGCCCACGAGGTCGCAGCGCGCATACAGCAGCTCCTCGGGGGCCACCGAGTAACCCTCGCTCGCGGTGCCCATCAGGCAGAAGCGCCCGGCATAGGTCTTGATCTCCACCACCCCGGTGGCGTGCTGGCGCGCCAGCCGGTCAAGCAGCCTGCCGATGACCTCCAGCCGCGGGCCGCCGAGGGCATCGGCGCCATAGGGGACAAGAGCGCTGATGGGCTTGCTCTCCGCCACCGGCGGGGCGGGGCCTGCGGCAGCGGGTGCAGGCACGGCCGGCGCAACGCTGGCGCCGGAGTGCTGCGACCGGAGCTGTGCCACCTGGGCACTAAGGCTCTCGAGCGCCCGCTCGCTGCGCCACCACAGCCAGCTGCTGGCCAGGGCCAGCGCCAGTGCGCCGGCGGCGATGCTCCACGCCCACGGCGTCGCGGCCGGCCGGACCGGCGGCTCCGAGGGCAGCGGCAGCGACTCGCGCACAAGCGCACGCACCTCGGCGGTGATCCGGTCGGTCTGCGTGTCGACGACGGCGATGAGCGCGCGGCGCACTTCCGCGAAGTGCTCGCGCAGGGTGCTGTCGGTGAGGGGCCGGGAAGCGGTCCCGGAGCGCTCCTGCTGCTCGGCAAGGACGGCGCCGACGGGGGTGAAGCTGGACTGCTCCTGCACCCGCCGGTCCGGGACCAGGTGCAGCTGGTAGAGCACCTTGGAGACATCGGTGGGCTTGATCTGCTTGGGAAGTACGCCCAGGGCCCCGAGGGCGCGCGCCTGGCCCAGGTACAGCTCCCCTTCCTGCGAGGTGTACATCATGATGGGGATGGTCGCGGTGCGCGGGTCGTTCTTGATCGCCTGCACGGCCTGCAGCCCGTCCATGCCGGGCATCTGGTGATCCATGAAGATCACGTCGGGGCGGTTGCTGCTGAGATAGTCGATCGCCGCTTCCGCACTCTCGGCACTGTCGACATCGATCTCGAAGTCCTGCAGCACGCGCGCAAGGAACAGGCGTGCGGACTTGGAGTCGTCCACGATCAGGGCCCGCTTTGCGCTCATGTTCCGCTCCACACCCCGCGCGTTCCAGACGCCCGGAAAGTGTAGCTCAGAACACCCGAAATGCAGCCCTGTCGCGGACTTACGACGCCTTTGGCCACGGGCCGATGCGCTGCGCACGCGATCGCGCGCACACCTCGGCGTACAGCGCGGCCAGCCGCTGTGCCATGGTCGCCGAGGACCAGGTGCGCGCGTAGGCGCGCCCGCGCGCGCCCATGCCCGCGCGCAGGCCGTCATCGCTGAGGACGCGCACCACGGCGGCGGCGAAGGCGCCCTCCTCCTCCGGCACCACCAGGGCACCGCTGCCGGGCACCAGGATCGAGCGGGTGCCGAGCTCAGCGGTCGAAACCACCGCGGCCCCCTGCGCCATGGCCTCCAGCAGCACCAGGCCCTGGGTCTCGGTGCGCGAGGCGAACACGAAGGCATCGGCGGCGGCGTAACAGTCGAGCAGCTCGGTGTCACGCTCCAGGTAGCCGGCGAAGTGCACGCTCGCTGCAAGGCCGAGCGCGGCAACCTGGGCGCGCAGGCCCTCGCGCGCCGGTCCCTCGCCGGCGATCACCAGCAGCGCCTGCGGCAGCTCCTGGAGCACGCGCCGCAGCACCTGCACCAGGAAGCCGATGTTCTTCTCGTGTGCCACGCGCCCGATGTAGGTCGCGAGCGGACGATCCGCCGCGATGCCGGCGCGGGCGCGGAAGGCGGCGCCGTCCCCGGGTGAGAAGCGATCGGCGGCCAGACCGGTGGGCAGCACGTGGACCGGCGTGCGCACGCCGTACTGATCGAGCACCGCGCGCATCGGTTCGGACGGGGCGATGAGCGCCTGCACCTGGGCGCACTGCGAGCGCGTGAAGTGGCGCGCGATGCAGCGGCCGAGCGGGCGCGGCACGATGGGCAGGTAGTGGTGCAGGTATTCCTCGAAGAAGGTGTGGTAAGTGGCGATGCAGGGAATGCCGGCCTGGCGCGCGAAGCGCACGCCGGCATAGTGGGCGATGAACGGGGTATGGATGTGCACCAGGTCGAACTCGCCGCGCGGCAGCGCTGCCAGCTGCCGCTGCAGGGCGCCCCAGGCCATGCGCCGGTCCTCGGGATCCCCGGGCACGCCGCTGGCGGCCACGCGCAGCACCTGCGCACCCTCGGCCGCGCCGTCGCCGCCGGCGTAGCGCGGCGCCACGAGCAGCGTACGCACCCCCGCGGCGCTGAGGTCCTGGCGGAAGGTGCGGATGGAAGTGGAGACGCCGTTGACGCGCGGGAAGTAGACGTCGGAGATGAACAGTGCGCGCACGCGCTAGGCTGACCGGTGCCGCCCGCAAGTCGGTGTGCACGCCACGGTCAGCTACAGCGCCAGTCCCATGAGGGCAAGAGCGGCACCCAGGGCCGCCCCCGCGAGCACGTCCGAGGGGTAGTGCAGCCCGAGTACCACGCGCGAGGCGGCGATCAGGGTGGCCAGGGGCAAGAGCACCCAGGTCAGTTCGGGGAAGTGCGCGCTCGCCTGCCAGGTGAAGCAGACCGCGTGCAGGGTGTGGCCGGAGGGGAAGCTGTAGCGATCCAGCGGGGCGCCCGCCCGGTCGATGGCCGCATGGGTGATGAAGGGCCGCTCGCGCACGAAGAGGCGCTTGAGGCACGCGTACAGCGCCACCCCGACCGCCCCGGTGAGGGCCATGACCAGCACCGGGCGCAGCGCCGCGCCGCCGTACAGCAGCGGCAGGACCGCCAGCAGCACGTACCACACGATGCCGTCGCCCAGGCGGCTGGCCACCCGGAAGATCCGCCGCGGCAGCGCGAAGGCGGCACCGCGGTTGAGCCTGCGGCACAGGCCGTATTCGGCGGCATCCACCCGCGCCATGAATGCATTGAGTCCCGTCGCTCTCATGTGCCCGTGCCTCCGGTGCGCGGCCCCAGTCAGTGACGGGTACAGCCTCGGCCGGGCGGGCGTCAGCGGGATGACAGCAATGTGAAAGTTTCATTGCGCCCAATAAGTTAGGCGCTTTATTTGGTGCTCTACATCACATAAGCCGGCATCAGCCGGCGGCCGAGGTGCGCAGGCCCCCGGTGAGCCGTGCCAGGGTGGCCTGCGCGAGCCTGGTCGCAGAACCTGCCCCGTGCTTGAAGTACAGGGACGGCTCGGTGAGCTCCAGCTCCAGCACCCGCGGCTCGTTGTGGCCGCCGCGGATCAGGTCGATGCGCGCATAGAGCAGGTCCTTGAACGGGATGCCCGCCAGGATCTGCGCACCCACGGCGAGTTCATCAGCGCCCGGCACCCGCGCGGTGATCTCCTCGGCGGCGAACAGCGCTGCGGTGGAACCGGCACCCAGGGGCAGCAGTGGTCCCTTGCGGAAGGCATGGCTGAAGGCGCCCTCGATGTACACCAGCGCGGTCTCGCCGCTGCGATCGACGCTCGGCAGGTAGGGCTGCACCAGGAGGCTGCGGCCGGCGGCCAGCAGCGGAGTCATGTGCCCGAGAATCTCCGCGTGCGCATCGCGCGCGTGGCGCCGCGCATCGCGCGAGCCTGCGCCCACGGCCGGTTTCACCACCAGTTCGGGGCTGTCGTAGCGGGCGAGGAACTGCGCGAGCGCGGCCTGCGGGTCCATGTCGGGCTCGACGAAAGCGCTGGCCACGATCGGCACGCCCAGCTGCGCCAGATCCCGCAGGTAGTGCTTGTCGGAGTTCCAGCGCACGACCGGCGGCGGGTTCAGCAGGCGCGTGACGGATGCGGTGCGTGCCACCCACCCGAGGAACTCCCCGATGCGCTCGGTGTAGTCCCAGGCCGAGCGCAGCAGCGCCACGTCGAAGCCTGCCCAGTCGACCTCGCGGTCGTCCCACACCGTCACCTGCGCCTGCGCGCCTTGTTCGGCGAAGGCGGCTAGCAGCGGCGGCAGGTCCTCATCCAGATCGCGCGCCGCGCGCGCGCTCACCAGCGCAACGCGCGCGCTCATTCACGGATACCCGCACCGCGGTTCATCAGGCTCACGCAGGTGGCGAACAGCAGCACCGCCGCGCAGGTCATCAGTGCAAAGGCGCGCCCGACGTGCACGTCCGAGACGCCCAGGAAGCCGTAGCGGAAGGCGTTCACCATGTAGAGGATGGGATTGAGGTAGGACAGCTGCCGCGCCCACTCGGGCAGCAGGCTGATCGAGTAGAACACGCCGCCGAAGTAGGTGAGCGGGGTGAGCACGAAGGCCGGGATCCAGTTCACCTGGTCGAAGTTCTTCGCATACAGTGCGTTGAGGAAACCTGCCAGCCCGAAGGTCACCGAGGTCAAGAGCAGTGCCGCGACCACCACGAGCGGATGCTCCACGTGCAGGTGCGTGAACACCAAGCGAGACGATGGTCACCGCCGCCCCGACCAGCAGGCCGCGCACCAGGCCACCGACCGCGTAGCCGCCCACGATCAGCCAGTTGGGCAGCGGCGAGACCAGCAGTTCCTCCACGTGCTTGCCGAACTTGGCGCCGAAGAAGGAGGCGACCACGTTGCCGTAGGAGTTGGTGATCACCGACATCATGATCAGCCCCGGGGCGATGTACTGCTTGTAGTCGAAGCCGCCCATCTCACCGACGCGGCGCCCGATCAGGCTGCCGAAGATTGCAAAGTACAGCACCGCGGTGACGGCCGAGGGCACGATGGTCTGTCCCCAGATGCGGATGATGCGCCCGTACTCGCGGATGACGATGGTCTTGAAGCCGACCCAGCGCACCCGGTTCATGTTCACGCGCGGCGCGGCCACCGAGGCCACGGCGCTCATCGTGCGGCCCCGCCGAGTGCGCGGGCGTCGTTCTCGGCCGCCGCGCGTGCCGCACCGCCTTCGACCAGGCGCATGAAGATCTCCTCCAGCCGGTTCACCTTGTTGCGCATGCTGGTGACCACGATCCCCAGCGCCGAGAGGCGCGCGAAGATGTCATTGAGGCTTTCTTCCTTGGAGATCTCCACCTCCAGCGTGTGGTCATCCACCAGTCGCGTCACGTAGTCAGCGAGCAAGGGGACCTGCGTGAGCGAGTCGCGCAGGTTGAGCACGAAGGTCTCCACGTGCAGGCGGCGCAGCAGGCTGCTCATGCGGTCGCGCTCGACGATGCGCCCGCCGTTGATGATGGCGATGTTACGGCACAGGGTCTCGGCCTCCTCCAGATAGTGCGTGGTGAGGATGATGGTGGTGCCGCGCTCGTTGATCGCGCGCAGGAAGTCCCACATGGAGCGGCGGATCTCGATGTCCACCCCGGCGGTGGGCTCGTCCAGGATCAGCAGCCGCGGCTCGTGCATGAGCGCGCGCGCGATCATCAGGCGGCGCTTCATGCCGCCGGACAGCCCGCGCGACATGCCGTTGCGCTTGTCCCACAGCTGCAGCTGCTTCAGGTACTTCTCGGCGCGCACACGCGCCACCGCGCGCGGGATGCCGTAGAAGCCGGCCTGGTTGACCACGATCGTCAACGGGCGACTCGAACATGTTGAAGTTGATTTCCTGCGGCACCACGCCGATGCAGGCCTTCGCAGCCTCAAGTTCGCGGTCGATGTCGTGGTCGAAGACGCGCGCGACGCCCGCGGTCTTGTTCACCAGCGAGGTGATGATGCCGATCAGGGTGGTCTTGCCGGCCCCGTTGGGCCCGAGCAGCGCGAAGAAATCGCCCTGTTCCACGTCCAGGTCGATGCCCTTGAGCGCCTGCACGCCGTTCCTGTAGGTCTTGGTGAGTCCGCGTACCGAGAGTGCATTCATGATCGAAGGATCGGGGGTCGCGCGCGGGAGCGCAAGTAAGACCGGCGCGCACTGCGCGCGGCAACTTGTAGTGTCGGCCGCGCCGCTGTGCGCGCCCATGCCTCCGGCGGGGTATTGACGGGTGGCGGCCGCACGCCGGGTCCGTTCAGCTGGCGGTCTTGAGGAACCCGGCCGGCTCGGGGGTCTCGTCAGCCTCCTCGTGGAAGGACCAGCCGTCGCGGCCGCGCCCCTTGCTCAGGTAGAGCGCGAGGTCGGCCCGGCGCACGGCATGCTCGTGCGAGTAATGCCCGCCCGGGTCCACCGTCGCCACCCCGATGCTCACGGTGAGGTAGGGCCGGGTGGCGGAGCCGGCGTGCGCGATCGCGAGGTCGGCGACCGCTTTGAGCACGCGCGCCGCCGCGGCGGCGGCCTCGCTGCGATCCCCGCCGACCAGGATCGCGATGATTTCCTCACCGCCATAGCGCGCCACCATGTCCAGCGGCCGGCGGCGGGCGGCGTTGCTGATCGCGGTGGCAACCTCCTTCAGGCAGCGGTCGCCGGCCTGGTGTCCGTAACGGTCGTTGTAGGCCTTGAAGTGGTCGATGTCGATCAGCAGCACGGAGACCGGCAGGCGCGCGACCTGGGCGTGCCGCCACAGGTTCTTCGCCTGATCCTCCAGCGCGGCGCGGTTGAGCAGGCCGGTGAGCCCGTCATGCATGGCCACTTCCGCCAGCCGCCGCCGCTCCAGGAAGGCGACGCGGTTGGCATACTCGAGCGCATAGCAGCCCGCCCCGCCGATGAGGTTGGCGGAGAACAGCACGAACAGCGAGTAGGTCGCCACCGTGGGCGGCGATCAGGCCCAGCAGCGCCGCGGTGGCGTAGGCGCCGATGAGCAGCAGGTTGGTGCGCAGCGCGGCACCGAAGGTGAGTCCGATCATGAAGTAGAAGTAAAAGGCGGCGAGCAGGAGCCGCGCGGCCACCAGCGGCAGCTGCGCGGGGGTCGCCTCGACGGCCATGAGCACCGTGCCCACGCCGAACAGCGGAGCGGCGATCTGTATGGCCGGCTGGTACCAGCGCAGGTAGAGCCTGGGCGTGGTGAGGACCAGCATGATCAGCACCAGCGGCAGCTGCAGCCCGAAGCGCCAGATGTCGGGCTTGGCGAGGCGCGGCCCGACCAGCAGCAGGTGATCGATGATGGCGAAGCCGAGCACGCTGGAGAGCGCAACCACCAGGCTCACGCGCACCCACAGCCGTGCCGAGGTGCGGTAACTGTGGATGAACTGGTGCTCGAGTTCCGGCTCGCGGAAGCGCAGCCGCAGGAGACGGCCCAGGCCCGCAGGGGAGCTCTCAGTCTCCGACATGCGCACGCGCGGCCTCCCTTAAGGCGACCGACTCGACTTCTAACGCCGCGGGTCGGCCTCGCGCTCGTGGATTCCGGAAGCGTTCTTGACCCGGGTCCGCCAGACATCGTACGGATCCCAGCCTGACCGAGTCTGCGTCAGCGACTCCAGGTCGTCCTCTGTCCCCGCGAAATCCTCGTTCGCAGCCAGTGTCTCCCGCGGGTCAGCGGGAAATCCTTCCGCAGTCTTGCCCTGCATCGTCGTGCGCTCCTGCTTGTTTTCGACGTGTCCCGATGTTCGAGTTCTTGTCGTCCATTGCCCGGTCGCCCTTCCATAGTGCGATCTGGGGCTGGCAAGTTTATGTCCTCCGGTGGGTAAAAGCGAATGTCAAAGTGTCTGATTATGTTACGTTAAAGTTACGTTGCCGCTTTCCAACACCTGACACGGTGTCAGTCCGCAAAGTAGCGTGCCAGGTACTGCTCGAAGCTCCCCCGGTCGCTGTCCTCGATCTGCTTCTGGGCGGCAAGGGACTCCTGGGCCTGGCGCCCAAATTCGGCCAGCCGCTCCTCGTTCGGCGGGTACAGGTCCAGAAAATAGGCCTTGTGCTCCGTGGACATACGCAGGGCAAGGTTGAAGAAGGACTCCCCGGCGTGCAGCTCGGTCATGAGCCGGGCGGAGGGGGTGAGCGCGGCATCGTCGACCTTCGCCGCCTGGGTGGCCAGGGCCTGCGAGTACGGCCGGGAGGGGTCCCCGTGGTCGAGCATCTCGCACAGCCCGGACATGGAGTCCAGCAGCTCCCGGGCCCAGTCGAGCATCGGCACCTGCCGCCCCTCGCGTGCCAGCGTCAGTCCCGGCTCGCGCCCGCGGCGCGCCACGCTCACGTGGTTCTGGTCAAGCGCAGCCTGCTCGGAATCGGCGATCGGCGCGCTCTCCTTCATCAGGCACAGCGCCAGGAAGGCCTCGAGGAATCGCAGCTTGTTCTGGTTCACCCCGACCGGGTCGAAGGCGCTGACATCCAGCGCGCGCACCTCGACGTACTCCACCCCGGCACGGCGCAGCGCCTTGGTGGGGCGTTCGCCCGAGCGCGCCACCCGCTTCGGGCGGATGAAGCTGTAGTACTCGTTCTCGATCTGCAGGATGTTGGCATTCAGCTGCCGGTATACCCCGTCCACCTTCACCCCGAGCGCCTCGTACGGCGGGTGCGGGGTGGAGATCGCGCGCGTCAGGTCGCGGTTGTATTCCTCGAGGCTGTTGACCGAGACCGCCAGGCCCGCCTGGTTGCGGTTGCGGTAGCCGACATCGCTCATGCGCAGGCTGGTGGCGTAGGGCTCGTAGGCGGTGCCCGCACCGAAGTCCGGCAGGGAGATCTCGCCACGGCCGCGCAGGAATGACTTGCACACCACCGGCGAGATGCCAAACAGATACAGCACGATCCAGCCGTAGCGGCGGTAGTTGCGCAGCAGGTCGAAGTAGCTGGCCGAGACAAAGGCCGCGCCGCGTTCGCGCGCCTCGCGCACCGCGGCGTATGCCTCCCAGAACGGCTGCGGGAACGAGTAGTTGAAGTGCACGCCGGAGATCGCCTGCATCATGCGCCCGTAGCGCAGGCCCAGGCCGTTGCGATAGATGGTCTTCATGCGCCCGACGTGCGAGCTGCCGTACTGCGCCAGCGGGATGTCCTCGTCGCGCTCGATGGCGCAGGGCATGCTGGTCGCCCAGAGCAGCTCATCGCCCAGGTGCCGGTAGACGAACTGGTGCAGGTCGAGCAGGTACTGCAGCAGCTCCCAGCTCTGCGTGAACGCCGGGGTGACCAGCTCGATCAGGCTCTCCGAATAATCGGTGGTGATGTTCTCGTTGGTCAGCGCCGAGCCCAGGCCGATCGGGTGCGGGGTACAGGCCAGGCCGCCGCGCGGCCGCACGCGCAGCGACTCCTTCTCCACGCCCTTGCGCCCGCCCTGCAGGATCTGCGGCGCCCCGCTGTTTGCCAGCGCTGATAGGCGTCTTTCAAAGACGCGGTCGATGCCCGGTCGGCTCATGGTGGGAAGGGCTACCAGCGCAGGCGCCCGCTGAGGGTCGCCAACAGCATGGTGAAGTCCCCGCGCAGGCTGTACAGCGGGTGGCGCAAGGTCGCCGGGGCGTTGCGCTCGAAGTAGAAGTGTCCCACCCAGGCGGGCAGGTAGCCGGCGGCGAATGCCAGCGGCACCAGTTGCGGCCGCCCGCGCAGCAGTGCCAGCGCACCGATGAGCAGCGCGAGCAGTGTGCCGCCCACATGCAGCCGCCGCGAGACCGGGTGGCTGTGCTGCGCCAGGTAATACGGGTAGAACTCGCGAAAATTCGCGAACTGCGGGCGCGGCCTGGTGGTGCTGGGCGAGGCTGTCATGTTCCCGTCGTGCTGTGGGCGCACCGCTGCCAGTTGGCTTGGGCACGCCGATTGCTGTCGTGGCGCTTCGATTTGAGGCATCTTGCCGCCTTAGGTCGCGTTCGCGCAATTGTCCTATGGGGTGAGGCAAGCATGATCGGCATCATCGGTGGCACCGGCCTGTACGCGATGCCGGGCCTGGAGTCGGTTCGCACCCAACAGGTGCGCACGCCCTTCGGGGACCCTTCCGCACCGCTGGTGCACGGCACCCTGAGCGGATGCGGGGTGGTGTTCCTCGCCCGCCATGGGCTCGAGCACCAGTTCCTGCCCGGAGAGATCAACTTCCGCGCCAACATCTGGGCGCTCAAGAGCGCGGGCGTGCGCACCGTCATCGGCGTCTCGGCGGTGGGCAGTCTGCGCGCGGAGATCCGCCCCGGGGACCTGTCGCTGGTCTCCCAGTACCTGGACCTCACCAAGGGGACGCGCGCGCCGAGCTTCTTCGGTGCCGGGCTGGTGGCGCACGTCTCCACCGCGCAGCCTGCATGCGCGGCCACCGCCGCGCTGATCACGCGCGTGGCGCAGGCGCGTGCGGTGCCACTGCACCAGGACAAGACCTACGCATGCGTCGAGGGGCCACGGCTGGGCACGCGTGCCGAGAGCCTGTTCCTGCGCAGTGCCGGTGCTGACCTGGTGGGCATGACCAACGTGCCGGAGGCCTTCCTCGCCCTTGAGGCACAGCTCGGCTACTGCACGATTGCACTGGCGACCGACTATGACTGCTGGCTCGATGATCCCACGCAGCATGTCTCGGCCAGCCAGGTGCTCGGACTGTTCCAGGCCAACCTCGCGCGCGTGCAGGAGCTGCTGGCCGGGTGCATCGCCGCGTACACGGAGGATGAGTCGCGCCCGTGCCGCCGGGCGCTGCGCGAGGCGCTGGTCACCCGGCGCGAGCACATGACGCAGGCACAGCGCGAGCTGGTGGAACTGCTCGGCCGCTGATCAGCGCTCGAGGATCGCAGTCACGCCCATGCCGCCGGCGGTGCACACCGAGATCAGGCCGCGCTTGGCATGGGCATCGCCGGCCAGGATCTTCGCCAGCGTGCTCACGATGCGCGTGCCGGTGGCGGCGAAGGGATGGCCGAGCGCGAGGCTGCCGCCCTTGATGTTGAGCTTGGCGCGGTCGATGCTGCCGAGCGGCGGCGGTGAGGCCCAGGGCGTGGCGGCAGTAGTCGGCTGACTCCCAGGCCTTGAGCGTGCACAGCACCTGCGCGGCGAAGGCCTCGTGGATCTCGTAGTAGTCGAAGTCCTGCAGCGTGATGCCGGCATCGCGCAGCATGGCCGGGACTGCGTAGGCCGGCGCCATCAGCAGTCCTTCCTTGCCACTGGCGAAATCCACCGCCCAGACCTTGCCATAGCGCAGGTAGGCGAGCACCGGAAGGTTGTGCTTGGCGGCCCACTCCGGTGTGGCCAGCAGCACGGCACTTGCACCGTCGGTGAGCGGGGTGCTGTTGCCGGCGGTCAGCGTGCCGTCGGCGGCGAAGCTCGGGCGCAGGTTGCCGAGCTTGTCGAGGCTGGAGTCGGTGCGCACGTTGTTGTCGGTCTGCAGACCCAGGTACTCGACGACCAGGTCGTCGTAGAAGCCGTCACGCCAGGCGGCGGCCGCCTTGAGGTGGCTGTCATAGGCCAGCAGGTCCTGGTCGGTGCGGCTGATCTGCCAGCGCTTGGCCATGATCTCGGTACTCTGCCCCATCGACAGCCCGGTGCGCGGCTCGACCACCGCCGGGAGCACGGGCTTGAAGTGCTGCGGCCGCAGGTCGAACCAGGGCCGCAGGCGCTCAAGTGCGCTGCGGCCGCGGTAGCTGCGCAACAGCAGCTGCTGGTAGGCGTGCGGGTAGAGGATCGGCGCATCACTCACCGAGTCGACGCCGCCGGCGATGCCGACCTCGATCTGGCCGAGGGCGATCTTGTTGCCGATATCGATGGCCGCTTCCAGGCCGGTACCGCAGGCACGCTGCAGGTCAAGCCCGGGGGTCTGCGGGTCCAGGCTCGTCGAGAGCACGCTCTCGCGCACCAGGTTGTAGTCGCGGGGGTGTTTGATGACGGCCCCCGCAGCGACGTCCCCGAGGCGCTCGCCCGCGAGCTTGAAGCGCTCCACCACGGCGCGGAACACCGCGGTCAGCATGTCCTGGTTGCTGGCAGCCGCGTAGGCGGTGTACGCGCGGGCGAAGGGGATGCGTACGCCGCCTACGATAGCGACGCGCCTGATTGCGGGTCCGACCAGCATGACTGCTCCTGGGTGCGTCGCGGGTTAGAATGCCACGGGGCTTCAGGCGAAGCCATGGAGTCAACACTATGGGTGAGTTCAGCACGTTCATGGCCCGCGATGGCCACGAATTCCAGGCATGGCTCGCAGCTCCCGCCGGGCGGCCGCGCGGGGCCGTGGTGCTGCTGCAGGAGATCTTCGGGGTCAATGGACATATTCGGGCCGTGGCGCAGGATTTCGCGGCCCAGGGATACACGGTCATCGCACCCTGCCTGTTCGACCGCATACGCCGCGGCATCGAGCTCGGCTACTCGCCGGCGGAAGTCCAGGAGGGGTCCGGGTATCGCGCGCAACTCAAGCCCGAGACCACGATGAAGGACATCGCCGCGGCCACGGCGGTCGTGCGCCACTCCGGCCGCACGGCCACGGTTGGTTACTGCTGGGGCGGCACGCTGTCCTACCTTGCCGCCGGCCAGCTGTCGCTGAGCTGCGCGGTCGTCTACTACGGCAAGGTGGCGGCCTACCTCGAGCAGAAGCCACGCTGTCCGGTGCTGTTTCACTTCGGGGCCGAGGACCAGAGCATCCCGGCCGCCGATGTGGCGGCCACGCGCGCCGCCACCCAGGCCCCCTCGGTGGTGAACCTCTACGAGGGCGCCGGCCACGGCTTCAACTGCGACCAGCGCCAGAGCTACAACCCGCAGGCCGCAGCGCTGGCGCGTACCCGCACCCTCGAGTTCCTGGGCCGCTACCTGGCCGGGGACAACGCCGCTAAGGAATGACAAGCGCCATGAAACTGCGTGATCCGGAACTACTGTGCTCCCGTGCCTTCATCGGCGGGGAATGGCTGGCCGCCGACAACGGCGCGACCCATGGGGTCATCAACCCGGCAACGCGCCAGGTCATCGGCACCGTGCCCGTCATGGGCGCCACAGAGACGCGCCGCGCGATTGCCGCGGCGACGGCGGCCCAGCCGGCCTGGGCAGCACGCACCGCCAAGGACCGCGCGCAGATCCTGCGCCGCTGGTACGAACTTCTGATGAGCAACCAGGACGACCTGGCCACGCTCATGACCGCCGAGCAGGGCAAGCCGCTGGCCGAATCCAAGGGCGAGATCGCCTATGGCGCCGCCTTCATCGAGTGGTTCGCCGAGGAGGGCAAGCGTCTCTACGGGGACACCATCCCCGGTCACGCCCCGGACAAGCGCATCCTCGTGATCCGCCAGCCCGTGGGTGTGGTCGCAGCCATCACGCCGTGGAACTTTCCGCTGGCGATGATCACGCGCAAGGCCGGGCCCGCGCTGGCCGCCGGCTGCACCTTCGTGTGCAAGCCGGCGACCCAGACTCCCTACTCCGCGCTCGCCGCGGCCCTGCTCGCGCAGCGTGCCGGTGTGCCCCCGGGAGTGCTCAACATCGTCACCGGCGAGGCGGCGGCGATCGGCGGGGAAATGACCTCGAACCCGAGCGTGCGCAAGCTCACCTTCACCGGCTCGACCGGCATCGGCAAGAAGCTGATGGCGCAGTGCGCCGCTACCATGAAGAAGGTCTCGCTCGAACTGGGCGGCAACGCACCCTTCATCGTCTTCGACGATGCGGACCTGGATGCCGCCGTGAGCGGGGCCATCGCCAGCAAGTACCGCAACACCGGGCAGACCTGCGTGTGCGCGAACCGCCTGCTGGTGCAGGCCGGGGTCTACGAGGCCTTCACCGCCAAGCTGGTGAAGGCAGTGGCACAGCTGCGCGTGGGTGACGGCCTTGCGGGGGTGACCGACCAGGGCCCGCTGATCGATGACAAGGCGCTCGCCAAGGTCGAGGAGCACCTGGCGGACGCGGTGGGCAAGGGCGCGCGCATCGTGCAGGGCGGCCAGCGCCACGCCCTCGGCGGCAGCTTCTTCGAACCCACGGTGCTGGCCGATGTCACACCGGCCATGATGGTCGCGCGCGAGGAGACCTTCGGCCCGCTGGCCCCGCTGTTCCGCTTCGCCACCGAGGCCGATGCCATCCGCATGGCCAATGACACCGAGTTCGGACTCGCGGCGTACTTCTATACGCGTGACCTGGCGCGCTCCTGGCGCGTCGCCGAGGCACTCGAATACGGCATCGTGGGGCTCAACACCGGGCTGATTTCCACCGAGGTCGCCCCCTTCGGCGGCATCAAGGAATCGGGCACCGGGCGCGAGGGGTCCAAGTACGGCATCCTCGACTACACCGAGCTGAAGTACCTGTGCGTGGGCCTGTCCTGAAGATGGCGGGCATAGGCGCCAGCGGCGCTGCTGCGTTATCGTGAGCGCCATGCATCACACCCGCCACACGGGACCTGCCGGCGGCAACCCACGCCTGCTCGCCGACCCGCGCGTGATCGAGCTGCCGGCGGCGCGCGGGGCCCCTGCCTGATGAGCGGCGCGCCGCTGCCGCTGCTGGGGACCTTCCACGAGCTGAGCCTGGCAGTTCCGGACGTGCGCACGAGCGTGGACTTCTACGAACGCCTGGGCTTCACCCAGGCGAACACCACCGACACCTACAGGCATCCTTACGGTGTGCTCACCGACGGGCGGCTCGTCATCGGTCTGCACCAGCGTGCCGGCCCGTCCACGGTACTCACCTTCGTGCGCCCCGGCGTCGCGGGGGCGCTGCCGGCATTTGCGAACGCGGGGCTCGAGCTCACCGTGTGCCGCACCGGGGACGAGGTGTTCAACGAAGTCGGCTTCGAGGATCCCTTCGGCCATGCGGTGGCGGTTCTCGAGGCGCGCACCTATTCACCGCCCGACCACCCCGAGACCGCGGCCAGCCTGTGCGGGGACTTCGCGGAGGTGAGCCTGCCGTCGAGCGACTTCGCCACCGCCCAGGCCTTCTGGGAACCGCTCGGGTTCGTGGCGGCCGAGGAGATGCAGGTGCCCTACCCGCACCTGGCACTCACCAGCGATCACCTGGACATCAGCTTCCACCGCCCGCGGCTGCACCTTAAGCCGATGCTGGTGTTCCGCGAGCCGGACATGGGCGCACGCATCGAGCGCCTGCGGGAGCAGGGCTTCCAGCTCAGCGCCGCCCTGCCGGAAGGCCAGAGCCCGGCCGCGTTCCTGGAAAGCCCCGACGGCACCACCCTGCTGCTGATATCCGGCGAGCAGTAGCCCAAGCGGATGGTGCCTGCGGTGAACGCCCCGAAACCTGCGGTAGTCCGCGGCACTGGGCGGACGGCCGCGGCGCGATAATCGCCGCACCGGTGTGTCAGCCGCAGCAATCGCCCACCCGTGCCGCAGAGCACGTTCATCTTCAGCTGAAAGGATCCTTCATGCGCCGCAGCCTAACGCTCGCCGCCTTGCTGGTGCTGTTGCTCTCCGCCCCGGCCTTCGCCGACGAGGGCATGTGGACCTTCCACGATTTCCCGCAAGCGAAGGTCAAGCAGGCCCTGGGCGTCGAGCTTGGCAGCGCCTGGCTTGACCAGGTGCGCATGGCGACCATCCGGTTGTCCAACTGCACCGCCTCGTTCGTCTCGCCCCAGGGACTGATCCTCACCAACCACCACTGCGCGGAGAGCTGCCTGGATGAGAACTCCACCAGCGGCCACAACCTGGTGGGCGAGGGCTTCCTGGCGCGCACCCGCGAGCAGGAGCTCAAGTGCAGCCAGCAGATCGCCGACGTGCTGATGGAGATGGAGAACGTCACCGCCAAGATCCAGGCGGCGATCGCGGGACTGGCCGCCAAGGCGGCCAACGACAAGCGCAAGGCCACCATCACCCAGCTGGAGCAGGCCTGCGAGCAGCAGAGTCGCACCGCCAAGAGCGGCCCGCTCAAGTGCGAGATGGTGAGCCTGTACGAGGGTGGCCAGTACTGGCTGTACAAGTACCATCGCTACACCGACGTGCGGCTGGTGTTCGCACCCGAGCGCGCCATCGCCGCCTTCGGCGGCGACCCGGACAACTTCCAGTTCCCGCGCTGGTGCCTGGACATGTCGATGCTGCGGGCCTACACCCCGGACGGCAAGCCTGCGGTAACTCCCGCCTTCCTGCGTTTCCGCGCGGAAGGCCCGCAACCCGAGGAGGCGGTATTCGTCTCCGGACACCCGGGCAGCACGCAGCGGCTGCTGACGGTTGCCGAACTGGAGAACCTGCGCAACTTCTACCTGCCGAGCTGGCTGCTGCGCAACTCCGAGCTGCGCGGCCGCATGATCCAGTACGGCAAGACCGGCCCCGAGGCGCACCGCATCGTCGAGGACCCGCTGAACGGCATCGAGAACTCGATCAAGGTGCGGCGCAAGCAACTCGATGCGCTGCTCGATGAGCGCCTCATGCAAGCCAAGCGCGACGATGAGGCCGCCCTCAAGGCCAAGGTGGCCGCCGACCCGCAGCTGGCCGCCGCCACCGGTGACCCGTGGGCACAGATCGCCCGCGCCGAGACGCGCGGCGAGCAGCTGTACCTGCCCTATCTCTATGTCGAGCAGGCCGCCGGCTTCAACAGCAGGCTGTTCGGTTATGCCCGCACCCTGGTGCGCGGCGCCGCCGAGCGTCCCAAGCCCAATACCGCGCGCCTGGTGGAGTACGCCGATGCGGCGCTGCCGCGCGTGCAGCAGCGCCTGGAGGCCCCCGTGCCGGTGTACCCGGACCTGGAGAAGCTGACGCTGTCGTTCTCGCTGGAGCGCATGCGCGAGTGGCTGGGGCCGGATGCACCGATCGTGCGCCAGCTCATGGCCAGCGAATCCCCCGACTCACTCGCCGCGCGGCTGGTGGACGGAACGCAGCTGGCGGATCCGGCGGTGCGCAAGCGCCTGTGGGACGGCGGGGCCGCCGCGGTGAACGCCTCCACGGACCCGATGATCGTGTTCGCCCGCAGCATCGACGCACAGGCGCGCGGCGTGCGCAGCGACTACGAGGACGAGGTGGAGGCGCCGGTCGAGGCGGCCTCGGAGAAGATCGCGCATGCCCGTTTCATCGCCTACGGCACGAGTCTGCCTCCGGATGCGACCTTCACGCTGCGCCTGACCTACGGCACGGTGCGTGGCTGGACCGAAAACGGGCAGCAGGTCGAGCCGTTCACCTACCTGGCGCGGCTGTTCGAGCGCGCCACCGGCAAGGAGCCCTTCAAGGTCCCGGACAGCTGGCTGAAGGTCAGGGGCGAGCTGGACATGCAGACCCGGTTCGACCTCGCCACCACCAGTGACATCACCGGTGGCAACTCCGGCAGCCCGCTCATCGATGCCCAGGGGCGGATCGTCGGCCTGATGTTCGACGGCAACATCCACTCGATCGCCGGCGACTACTGGTACGACCCGGTGCTCAATCGCGCCGTCGCGGTCGACCCGACCATCATGTTCGAGTCGCTGCGCAAGGTGTACCAGGCGAACGAACTGCTGGCCGAGCTCGGCGTGAAGTAATGCCCGAGGCTCCCGGTGCCCGCGGTGCCAGGAGCCGCGCGCGCCGCGCGCGCCACGAGACGGAACTTCACCCGCATCTCATCCTGCACCTGCAGCGCGCCGAGCATGGCGCTGTAGGGGGTGATGCCAAGGTCGCTCTGCCGCAGCGGCAGCTCACCGCTGGCCACTACGGTGTCACCCTCGCGCGCGTAGTGCACCGGCACCTGCAGCGGGTGCTCGCCGCCGCGCACGCTCACCTGCACGTGGGCCAGCAGCATGCCGGGTGCGGCGGGACGTGCCGCCTCGAGTCGCACCGCGCGCAGGATGATCTGTGGACTGTGCTCCGCGTCGAGCTGGTCGGCACCGAGCATGTGCTGCCGGGTGCCGGTGCGCGCTGAGTCCGGGATGCCCGGCGGAAAGTCCGCACTGTGCTCGTCGGCCCGCAGCGACTCCTCGTCCACGGTGAAGCTCGCCACCGGCACCGTGACCTCGAAACTTGCCTGCAGCGGGTCCTCGGGAACGTAGATCGCACCGCCCAGGCCGTGCGCGGCGATGAGGTGGTTGTGGCCCGCGCTGGCGAGCGCGCCGCCGCGGTAGACGAGGATCAGCAGCCGGGACTGCGCCGGATCGATCGCATAGGGAGTACCCAGGCGTGCCGCGGCCGGCGGCGCGGCCGGGGACCTGGGCGCCGGCACGGGTGCGCGCACCGGGCAGCCGGCGAGGGCCGCGGCCGCCACCAGCACGCTCGCTCGCAGCAGTTTCCAAGGCGCGCTCAGCCGCATAAGCTCCCCGGCATGACTATCCGCAACACCACGCGCCGCTGGGGCGCCATCGCCCAGCTGCTGCACTGGCTCATCGTCGTACTGATCATCGCGCAGTTTACCCTCGCGTTGCTGGCGGACGAGCTGCCCGACGGGATGAAGAAGCTCGTCCTGCTCTCGCGCCACAAGTCCGTCGGCATCACCATCCTGGTGCTGGCGTGCCTGCGGCTGGGCTGGCGCTGGGCAAACCCCACCCCCGCCCTGCCGGCCACGCTCAAGCCCTACGAGCGCGGGCTGGCGCGCGCCACGCACCTGTTGCTGTACGTGCTGCTGGTCGCGATCCCGCTCACCGGCTGGACGATGTCCTCCGCCCGTGGGTTCCCGGTGAGCTGGTTCGGGTTCTTCCAGCTGCCCGACCTCGTTCCCAAGAACAAAGCCCTCTTCGAGGCGCTGGACAACATCCACGTGGCCCTCGCCTTCACGCTGGCGGGCCTCGTCGCCTTGCACATCGGGGCCGCCCTGAAACATCACTTCATGCTCAAGGACGACGTGCTGCGGCGCATGCTGCCCTCCACCAGGTCACAGGGAAGCGAGCCATGAGCGCAGCCCGCCGGCTGCTGTTCGCGCTGGGTGCCATGGCGCTGTGCCTGGGCGCTGCGGTGCGCGCCGCCGATGCACCCGCCCCGGCCCCGTACGTGCTGGATCCGGCCAGGAGTTCTCTCGAGTTCTCCTTCACGCAGGCCGGGGCTGCGAACAAGGGCAAGTTCACGCGCTTTCCGGTGAGCTTCACGTTCTCCCCGGATGCCCCGACGACCGGGCGCCTGGCGGTGACGATCGAAGTCGGATCACTCGATACCGGCGACCAGGAGCGGGACGATACGCTGCGCGGGGCCGAGCTGTTCGCCGTATCCCAGTACCCGCAGGCAAGCTTCCTCGCCACCGAGTTCGCCAGGACCGCCAGTGGCTACGAGGCGCTCGGCAAGCTCACGATACGCGGCGTGACGCACGAGGCGCGCGTGCCGTTCACCTTCCGCACCGCGAGCGAGGGGGGCGTGAACGTGGGCTACATGGTCGGCAAGACCAGCCTGAAGCGCCTGGACTACGGCGTCGGCCAGGGCGACTGGAAGGCCACCGACCAGGTCGGCAACGAGGTAGGCGTCACGTTCGCGCTGCGCCTGGTGCCGGCGCCGCACTGAGAGCCTACCAGCGCGTACCGTCGCGCCGGGTGAACGCCCCGGGGGCGTGCGGCGGATTGAACAGCAGGTCGACGTCGGGATCGGAGTAGTGACCCACGTCCGCCGCGTCGCGGTTGCTGATCGCCAGGTACAGCGCCGGCTGTGCGCCACGATTGATCAGCTGGTGCCCATCCGTGCTGCCGGCGGGGAAGCCGGCGCACATGCCGGCCGTGAGGCGCTGCTCGCCCGCGTCGGTGCGCAGTACCACCTCCCCTTCGAGCACGTACACGAACTCGTCCTCGTGCGTGTGCCAGTGGCGCATCGAGGATTCCTTGCCCGGCAGCAGTGTCGCCAGGTTCACGCCGATGCGCGTAAGTCCCAGGGCATCGCCGAGCGCGCGCACCGCACGCGGCAGAACCCGCGCCGCATAGGGGGCCGGGTAGCCGCTGCGCGACTTTGGCTCGAGCGTGCGCGGATCGAGCGCCGGCTTGTGGACTGGCATGTGCATCCTCCGGATGGCCCCGGCACCTAGGTTGACGCCGGCGGCGTGCTTGGACGAGCATGGCATAACCTGCATGCCCGAAATACTCGATGACGTCGGCAACTGCGTCGAAGCGGTGCTGCGCCGCGTAGGACCGCGCGTCGTGCTGGCGCTGCCCCTGGGCATCGGCAAGCCCAATCCCCTGGTGAACGAGTTCTACCGGCGCGCGCTGCGCGATCCTGAGCTGGACCTGACGATCATCACCGCGCTGTCGCTGCTGAAGCCGGTGGCGCGCTCGGCCCTCGAGGCGCGCCTGCTCGCGCCCCTGGTCGAGCGCGTGTTCGGCAGCTACCTCGAGCCGGACTACGCGCACGCGGTACGCCACGGCACCGTGCCGGCAAATGTCCGCGTGATTGAGTTCTACCTCGCCCCGGGGGCCTTCCTCGGCGCCAGCCATGCGCAGCGCAACTACCTGTCCGCCAACTACACGCAGGTGGCGCGCGAGGTGCTCGCCCGCGGCGTCAACGTCATCGCGCACCTGGTGGCGCGGCGCCACGTCGGCGGCCAGATGCAGCTGAGCCTGGGCTCCAACCCCGATGTCACCGCGGACCTCCTGCCGCAGGTCGAGGCGGCGCGGCGCGCCGGGCGTGACATTGTCATGGTGGGCGAGACGCACGCGCAGATGCCCTTCATGGGTGGCCGTGCACAGGTGGATCCGCAGCTGTTCGACTTCGTGGTCGACGATGCGCGCTACGACTACGACCTGTTCGCCCCGCCCAACGCGGCCCTCGGCAACGTCGACCATGCGATCGGCGTGTATGCGAGCGCGCTGGTGAGGGACGGCGGCACGCTGCAGGTGGGGATTGGCGAGCTGGGCGATGCCCTGGTGTACGCCCTGCTGCTGCGCCACCAGCAGAACGATGCCTGGCGCGGGGCGCTCGGCGCGCTGCGGGCCAGCGCACCACGGTCACCGGCCGAAGCGCACGGCGGGCACGATGCCTTCGTCGACGGCCTGTTCGCCTGCAGCGAGATGTTCGTGGACGGGCTGCTGGAGCTGTACCGCGCCGGCGTGCTGCGCAGGCGCGCCTACGATTGCCTGGTGCTCGAGCGCGCGCTCGGCGCCGGTCAGGCCGAGCGCTTCGATGCGGACATCTTGCAGGCACTGCTCGCCGCCGGGGCGGGGCCGAAACTCGACGAGGCGCAGTTCCTGGCGCTGCGCTGCCATGGGGTATTCCGCGAGGACACCGAGTTCCGCGCCGGACGGGTGCGCATCCGCGGCGGCCAGTGGATCGATGCCGACCTTGCCGACCCCCAGGCCCGGGTGCGCATGGCCGCAGAGTGCCTGGGGCGGCAGCTGCGCAACGGCCAGGTGCTGCATGCCGGCTTCTTCCTGGGACCGCGCGGCTTCTACGCCGCCCTGCGCGATCTGCCGGAGGACGAGCGCGCCCAGTTCAGCATGCGCGGCGTCGGCTACGTCAACCAGCTCTACGGCGCCGACCAGGAGCTGCGCATCCTGCAGCGCCGTGACATGCGCTGCATCAATACCGCGATGATGGTGACTTTGCTCGGCGCGGCGGTCTCGGACGCGCTGGAGAACGGGCAGGTGGTCAGCGGCGTCGGTGGGCAGTACAACTTTGTAGCCATGGCGCACGCGCTGCCCGGGGCACGCTCGATCCTGTGCGTGCGCGCGACGCGCACGCACCAGGGGCGCACGACCTCCAACATCGTGTGGAACTACGCGCACCACACCATCCCGCGGCACCTGCGCGACATCGTGATTACCGAGTACGGCATCGCCGAGCTGCGCGGGCGCACCGACGAGGAGGTGATCGCAGCGCTGCTCAATGTCGCCGACTCGCGTTTCCAGGACGGGTTGCTCGCGCAGGCGAAGGCGGCCGGCAAGATCCGCGGCGACTACCAGATCCCGGGAGAGTTCCGCGACAATCTGCCGCAACGCCTCGCGCAGGCACTCGGGCCGCTGCAGGGGCGCGGGTTCTTCAGTGAGTATCCCTTCGGCACCGACCTCACCGCCGATGAGGTCACGCTCGCGCGCGCGCTGAAGTTCCTCGAGGCGCACACCAGCGGCATGCGGGCGCGCCTGCGCATCCTCGCCGCAGCCGCCGTGCACGGCGGCGCGGGTGCGCAGCACGCGGGGGCCCTCAAGCGCATGGGGCTGGAGCGACCGCGCGGCCTCACCGAGCGTATGCAGCGGCGGCTGGTGGTGCTGGCGCTCGAGGCCACCGCCCCGGGACGCAGCGCCGCCTAGCGTCGTGCGCTGCGGGATGTCTTGGTGGCCTTTCTGCGCACCGGCTTGGCCGTGGGGCGTCTGGCAGCGGTACGTTTTTTCTTCGGTGCCGCGCGCTTCTTCGGTGGGCTTTCGCGCGCTTCTTCGCGGCGGGCCGTTTCTTCGGCGCCGCGCGTCGCGTGCGCGCGGTGAGGCTCGTGCGTGCGCTGGTCGCGCCGGCGCGCGCTGCCGGCGCTTCGCCGCGCAGCTGCTCGAGGATTGCCGGGTTCTCCAGCGTGGAGACGTCCTGCGTGATCGCCTCGCCACGGGCTACGGCCTTGAGCAGCCGGCGCATGATCTTGCCCGAGCGCGTCTTGGGGAGGTTGTCGGCGAAGCGGATCTCGTCGGGCTTGGCGATCGCCCCGACCTGCTCACCCACCCACTCGCGCAGCTCCTTCACCAGGGCGCTGATGTCCCCGGTGGGGCGCTGGCCGTGCAGCACCACGTAGGCGAACACCGCCTCGCCCTTGATCTCGTGCGGCTTGCCCACCACGGCGGCCTCGACGACCCGCGGGTGCGCCACCAGCGCCGACTCCACTTCCATCGTCCCCAGGCGGTGGCCGGCCACGTTCAGCACGTCATCGATGCGCCCCATGATCCAGAAGAACCCGTCCTTGTCACGGTGGGCGCTGTCGCCGGCGACGTAGAAGCGCTCGTTGAACTTCTCCCAGTAGGTGCTCACGTAGCGCGCGTTGTCACCCCAGATGGTGCGCAGCATCGAGGGCCATGGCTTGCGGATGACGAGGTAGCCGCCGGCCGAGGCACTCTTCACGCTCTCGCCGTGGTCATCGACGATGTCCGCCTCGATGCCCGGCAACGGCTGCGTGCAGGAGCCGGGCTTGGTGGCGGTGACCCCGGGGACTGGCGAGATGAGAATCGCCCCGGTCTCGGTCTGCCACCAGGTGTCGACGATCGGGCAGCGCCCGGCGCCGATGACGCGGTGATACCAGATCCACGCTTCCGGATTGATCGGTTCGCCGACGCTGCCCAGCAGGCGCAGGCGGGACAGATCGTACTTGCGCCGGCACTTCGTCGCCGAGCTTCATCAGCGCGCGGATCGCGGTCGGTGCCGTGTAGAACACGCTCACCCCGTGGCTCTCGCAGTTCTTCCAGAAGCGCCCGCCGTCGGGAAAGGTCGGTGCGCCCTCGTACAGCAGCACGGTGGCCCCGACCGCCAGCGGGCCGTAGGCGACGTAGCTGTGGCCGGTGACCCAGCCCACATCCGCCGTGCACCAGAAGACATCGTCATCGCGCAGGTCGAAGATCCACTGCGTGGTGAGCTTGGCCTGCAGCAGGTAACCACCGGTGGCGTGCTGGATGCCCTTGGGCTTGCCGGTGGATCCGGAGGTGTACAGCAGGTACAGCGGGTGCTCGGCATCGACCCACTCGGGCTCGCAGGTCGGGGCCGCGCCCTGGACGAGCTCGTCCCACCAGCAGGTCGCGCCCGGCCTTCATCGCCACGGGCTTGCCGGTGCGGCGCAGGACGATGACGCGCTCGACGCTCGCGCAGCCGCTGGCCAGCGCCTTGTCGGTCGCGGCCTTCAGTTCGACGGCATGGCCGCCGCGCCAGCCCCCGTCAGCGGTGATCACCAGCTTCGCCTGCGTGTCCTCGATACGGTCGCGCAGCGCGGGTGCCGAGAAGCCGCCGAACACCACCGAGTGGATGGCGCCGATGCGGTTGCACGCATGCATGGCCACGATCGCCTCGGGGACGAGCGGCAGGTAGATGATGACCCGGTCGCCCCGCGCCACACCCTGGCTCCGCAAAGTGTTGGCAAAACGACACACTTCGGCATGCAGCTCCCGGTAGCTCAGGCGCCGCACATCCCCCGGCTCCCCCTCGAAAATGATGGCGGTCTTGTGGCCGCGCTCCTCGAGATGCACGTCCAGGCAGTTGTAGGAGGCGTTCAGCTGGCCGTCCGTGAACCAGCGGTAGTTGGGCGCCCGGGAGGCGTCCAGCCCGACCGTGAACGGCCGGTGCCAGGCCAGTTCTTCGGCCGCCAGCTGCGTCCAGAAGCCCTCGTGGTCCGCCTTCGCCCGGGCACGCAGCGCGGCGAGGTCGGCGGGCTTGATGCGCGCCTGGGCGGTGAATCCCGGGGGGGGTGGGAACGAGCGTTCCTCGAGCAGGATCGACTTTATGTTCTTGTCTGACATGTGATTTCTCACCCACGAGACATCAGGACCGTGGTCGCCAGAGCATAGCGAATCGCAGCCGCGTTTGTCCCCCGCGGACATGGATTGCGCACGGGGCGACCGGGCGCCGCCCGGCACGGGCCGCACCGGCACAGCGGCCGGTGCGGGCAGTGCGGCCAGGCGCCGGCGCGCGTCAGCCGCGAAGTCGCACGGGCCGGCGGGCCCGGTGCGATGGCGCCCGGATGTCGCCAGCCGCACCCACGGCCTCAGCGCAAGCTGAAGCGAGACCTCAGGCGCACCGGTCCGCCGGATCGGCAGCGTTCCCGCAGCGCTGCAAGAAATATGTCGTTTGAAACCTGTTGCAACTTGATGACATGCGTAGGTTTCACGCAATATGCACATATGCGACGAAACGGACGCGTCGCGCGGCGGACCGGGCGCATCTTGCGACGGACCGGGAGCAACGCGCGACGAACCGAGCCGCCATCAGGGAATCATTCGGGGAGAAAAATTCGTGAATAACGCGATATACAGGTCTTGCCTACCTCAGATCACACGCCCTCGTGGCGACGCTGGCCGGTGCGGCCGTGGCGCTGTGCGCGGTTGCTGCAGGTCCAGCCCGTGCGGCCGACGCAGCCGCGACGGCCACGACCGAGAAGCTGCAGGAAGTGGTGGTCACCGGATCGCTGATTCCGCAGGTGGAGAAGGAAACAGCACAGCCGGTCGCCACGATCACCGCGGAGGACATCCAGCAGAAGGGCTTCGCCTCGGTGGCGGATGCCCTGCAGCACAGCTCGTTCGCGACCGGCGCCATGCAGGGCGCCGCAGACTCGTCAACAGCTTCACCCCTGGCGCCCAGACCCTGAGCCTGTTCGGCCTCTCGCCCAGCTACACCAAGTACCTGATCGACGGGCGGCCGATCGCCGACTACCCGGCGCTGTACAACGGCACCGACATCATCACCAGCATCAGCGGCATCCCGACGGTGCTGATCGACAAGATCGACGTGCTGCCCGGCGGCCAGTCCTCGATCTACGGATCGGACGCCATCGCCGGCGTGGTGAACATCAACCTGATGCAAGAAGATGGACGGCCCGGAAGCTGACGTCCGCTACGGCTGGACCAAGGATGGCGGCGGCAACCAGCTGCGCTTCGGCCTGGCCGACGGCTTCAGCGTCGGCAACTTCAGCGGCGATCGTGGGCGGCCAGTACGAGAAGATCGACCCGATCTGGGGCTACCAGCGCCCGAAGACCGACCAGTACTTCAACGGCAACGCCAATTTCCCGGCAGTCGCCGAGCGTGACTGGCTGGTCATCGGCAACCCGTACGACTTCGGCAGCACCAACTACCAGTTCCTCGACCCGACCGGCAACTGCGCCAATGTGGCAGGGCCAGTTCGGCGGCACGGCCGGCAAGCAGACCCGCCCCGGGCGCAGCCCCGCGGCGACGGGGGCCCGGGCTACTACTGCGGAACCTTCCGCTCCGGCTTCTACACCATCGGCAACGGCCAGGAGAATACCCAGGGCTACACTGCACCTGAACTATGACATCAATCCGAGCATCCAGATCTTCGCTGACTTGCTGCTGAGCCACGAGGTCATGCGCTTCAACACCGGCTCGAGCTTCTGTCGGCAGCTCGGACAGATCACCGGCCCGCTGTACTACTTCGAGGACCCGAACGGCAGCCCCGACGGACAGTACCTGAACCTGCAGCGCATCTTCTCTCCCGAGGAGGTCGGCAACCTCGGCAAGCAGGACAACAAGAACACCACCAACTCCACGCGGGCGACCTTCGGCCTGCAGGGTGCCATCGGTGCCTCGAACTGGAAGTACATCGCAGACTTCACCTACACGGAGAACAAGCTCACCGAGGCGACCTACATCGCCTTCACGGACAAGATCGAGAACTTCTTCCTCACCAATTTTGCCGGACCGCAGGCCGGGTTCGGCTCCGGTTCGGCCAGCCGGCGTACAACTTCAACTGGGCCGCGTACTACAGCCCGATCACGCCGGCCGAGTATGCAAGCTTCACCGGCTATGCCTACTCCCACTCCAATACCGAGGACAGCCTGGGCCGCGTCCAGCTGACCAACTCCAGGCTGTTCGCGCTGCCCGGCGGCGATGCGGGCATCGCGCTGGTGGCCGAGGGTGGCCGGCAGAGCTGGGAGTACGATGCCGGACCCGAACTTCCTCGACGGCGGCGCCT
Organism: uncultured Pseudomonadota bacterium; assembly: GCA_963741745.1. Taxonomy (GTDB): domain Bacteria; phylum Pseudomonadota; class Gammaproteobacteria; order Steroidobacterales; family Steroidobacteraceae; genus 13-2-20CM-66-19. The sequence goes on from CAVUJF010000001.1 coordinate 570,356, forward strand.
ACCTGTACACCGCGGTTGCCGGCGACGGTCACCGCACGCGCTACGCGGGCACCGGCGAGCTGCGCCTGCCGGTGCTCGAGCAGGTGACGATCGACCTGTCGGGCCGCTACGACGACTACAAGTACGATGGCGGCAGCTTCAACAAGTTCACCTACAACGTCGGCCTGGAGTACCGCCCGGTCAAGACGCTGCTGGTGCGTGGCCGCTACGGCACCGCCTTCAAGGCGCCGACGCTGTCGGACCAGTTCCAGGGGCAGAGCGGCTTCTTCACCAGCTCTGCCAACGACTACTACTGGTGCGACACGCACGGCTTCAAGGGCAACTACCAGGCGTGCCCGCAGGGCGGCCAGTCGTTCTTCGGCACCACCGAGGGCAACCCGAACCTCAAGCCGATCAATGCGACCGTCTGGGATGGCGGTATCGTCTGGTCGCCGGTGGAGCGCAGCCAGTTCGGGATCGACTACCTGCACTGGCACATCAACGACGAAGTGTCAGCAGCAGGACACCGACCAGCTGCTGCGCACCGAGTCGGCCTGCCTGCAGGGGCAGCTGGATCCGACCACCCCGACCTGCGTGGCGGCGATCTCCCAGGTGCACCGCGACCCGACCACCGACCTGATCACCCAGATCGACACGCCCAAGCAGAACCTGGCGGAGGAGAACCTCGACGTGCTGCTGTTCACCCTCAACTACGGGTGGACCATGGGCGCGTGCGGGCAACATGGTGTTCGAGAGCTCCTACACCCACGTGCTCAAGCACAACTTCGTAAGGTTCCCCGGGGATCCGCAGATCAACTACCTGACGAGCCCCTTCTACAGCACCGAGTTCCAGGACAAGGCGAACGCTGCCCTGACCTGGAACTACCAGAAGTTCAGCACCACGGTGTACGGGGAGTACTACGGCAATACGCCTAACAACCAGGCGACTCTGGACGTAAGCGGCTACGCGCAGCCGAACGCCGGCAAGCTCGGCTCCTGGGTGATCGCCAACTGGAGTGCGAGCTACGAGGTGCTGAACGGCCTTACGGTGACGGCCAACGTCAACAACGTGTTCAACAAGCAGCCGCCGTTCGACTCCACTTACCGGGGCAATCGACAACCAGCCCTACAACACCTTCAACTACAACAACTACGGCCGCAGCTACTTCGTGGGCGCGAACTACAAGTTCGGCAAGTAAGGCAAACGGCCTTTGCACAACGGGGTCCCGGCGCAAGCCGGGACCCCGTTTTCTTTGGGGCAGCGTTTAGGGATTGTCTGCGGGTCAGTCGACCGGCAGCTGCGCCAGCCGCTCGGACTGGCGGCGCAGGAACGGACCGAAGCCCAGCTGGTCGTAGAGACCGCTGAGCTGGCGCATGTCCGGCGGCGCGCGCCGCAGCGCCTCGATGCCGACGCCTACGTTCACGTTGCAGGCAATGTGGGTGAGGCGGCGGCTCAGGTAGAGCGACTCGCGATGCTCGGTGAGCCGCTGCGCAAGCGTCCCTGCACCCCGGCAGTTCAGCTGCGCGACGCGGCCCAGGTCCTCGAAGATCTCATCCAGCGAGCCGAAGGCCTTCATCAGCGAGGCCGCGGTGCGATGGCCGATGCCCGGCACCCCGGGAATGTTGTCCACTCGTCCCCGGTGAGCGCCAGGTAGTCGGCGAAGCGCTCCGGGGCCACCCCGAAGTGCCGCTCGATGTCGTGGTAACCAAACTGGTCGCGCGCCCCGTAGTCCCAGAACAGGTCGCCGTTGCGCATCAGCTGCGCCAGGTCCTTGTCGCGCGTGATGTAGGCGGAAGGCATGCCCTCCTCGCGCATCAGCAGCGAGAGCGTGCCGATGATGTCATCGGCCTCGTACTCCGGATCCACGAACATCGCCAGGCCCAGGTGCTGGCACAGTTCGCGGCAGCGCTCGAACTGCAGCACCAGGTCCGCCGGTGCCTTGTTGCGGTTGGCCTTGTAGGCCGGGTAGATGCGGCCGCGGTAGGAGTTCGCGCTGCGCTGATCAAAGGCGACGGCGATGTACTTCGGGCGCACGCGCTCGATCAAATCGCCCAGGAAGCGCGCGAAGCCGAACACCGCGTGCATCGGGTTGCCGTCGCGGTCGTGCATCCCCGGCAGCGCCGAGTGGTAGGCGCGAAACACGTAGACCGAGGCGTCGACGAGGAAGATCAAGGTATGCGTGCCCTCCGGCTTAAGGCGCCGCACGATAGCAGCGCAGCAGCCGGTCGTCACGACGCGCGCCGGCACCCTTCAGGAAAGCCAGCGCTGGATGCGATCGTGCAGCGGGCTCGAGCGCGGGAAGTGCGCCAGCAGGTATTCCATCTGGTCGGCCAGCACCCGCCGCCCCTTGAGGAAGATGTACTCCGCGTAGGTCGGGGTGAAGGGCACAGCGATCAGCTGCATCTTCGCCTGCTCAGGGGTGCGCGAGGCCTTCTGGTTGTTGCAGCGGCGGCAGGCGGTGACCACGTTCGTCCAGCTGTCCAGCCCGCCCTGGCTGAACGGGCGGATGTGGTCGCGGGACAGCTCGCGGGTGGCGAAGCGCTGCGCGCAGTACATGCACAGGAATGCGTCGCGGCGGAACAGGGTCTGGTTGTTCAGCGGCGGCACGTAGTCGTGGCGCGTATTACCGGGGTTGCCGGTGTGCCCCACGGTGGCGATGATCGAGTTGACCTCGAGAATCGTGCGCCGGCCGGTGCGGGCATTGGTGCCGCCGTAAAGGTCGTACAGCGGCGAGCCGCATGTGTATGCGACCTGTTCCTGATGGTACAGTCGCGCGGCCTCCTTGTAGTCGATCCACTCGAGCGGCATGCCTGCGATGTCCGTGCGCAGTACGAGCTGGGACAGCCCACGTCCATGGCTCGCAACAATGCGCAGGTCGTGCAGATCTCCGTGGTCGGCGCGTTCGAGGTCGATGCCCAGCATAGCCGCTGTAAGATACGGCAATTTTGTGCAAGAATTCAACATTGCAAGGTCTTAATTCCATTGCAGATTCCTTACCACGTGGCCGACCAGCCACGGTTTCCGCGAGGCCGTGAATGCCAGTAACGATCGGTGCGCTGCGCGAAAGCGCGCCCCAAGAAACCCGCGTCAGTGTGGTTCCCGAAGTCGCCGAGAAGCTCGCCAAGGAGGGCGCCCGCGTACTGCTGGAACGCGGGGCTGGGGAGCGTGCCAGCTTCCCGGACGCTCTATATAAGAGCGTCGCCTGGGCGGATTCGCCGGCGCAGGTGCTCGCCGAGTCCGACGTGCTGCTCACCGTGCAGCCGCTGTCGCTCGAGCAGATCCAGCAGCTGAAGCCGGGCGCGGTGGTGATCGGCTTCATGCAGGCGCATGCGCGCGGCGCCGAGGTGCGCGCGCTCAAGAGCCGCGGCGTGACCGCGTTCGCGATGGAGCTCGTGCCGCGCATCTCGCGCGCCCAGTCGATGGACGCCTTGTCCTCGCAGGCCGCGATCGCCGGCTACAAGGCGGTACTGATCGCGGCGAGCCACCTGCAGAAGTTCTTTCCCATGCTCACCACCGCCGCCGGCACCATCCGCCCCTCGCAGGTGCTGGTCATCGGCGCCGGCGTCGCCGGGCTGCAGGCGATCGCCACCGCGCGCCGCCTGGGGGCCGTGGTCGAGGCCTACGACGTGCGCAGCGCCACCCGCGAACAGGTCAAGTCCCTCGGGGCCAAGTTCGTCGACACCGGCGTGAGCGCCGAAGGCAGCGGCGGCTATGCGCGCGAGCTCACTGCCGAGGAGAAGGCGCAGCAGCAGGAGGTGCTGGATTCACGCATCGCCGCGGCCGATGCGGTGGTGACCACCGCGTCCGTCCCCGGACGCCCCGCCCCGAAGATCATCTCGCGCGGCGCAGTCGAGCGCATGCGCGCAGGATCGGTGATCGTGGACATCGCCGCCGAGCAGGGCGGCAACTGCGAACTCACCCGTGCCGGGGAGATCGTCGAGCACCGCGGCGTGAAGATCGTCGGCGCCGTGAACCTGCCGGCCGACCTGGCCTACAACGCCAGCGAGATGTACGCGCGTAACCTGTTCAATTTCCTCAAGCCGGCGCTCGCCAAGGGCGAGCTGGCGATCGACTGGAACGATGAGGTCTTTGCGCAGTCCTGCCTCGTCACGGGCGGGCAGATCAAGCACGAACCGACCCAGAAAGCGCTGGAGACATGACATGACCGGGATAGTGGCGCTCTACATCTTCATGCTCGCGGCCTTCACCGGCTACGAGGTCATCGCCAAGGTACCGGTGATCCTGCACACGCCCCTGATGTCAGGCTCGAACTTCGTGCACGGCATCGTGCTGGTGGGCGCCATGGTGGCCCTGGGCGGCGCCCACACCCCGCTGGAGAAGATCATCGGGGTGGTCGGGGTGCTCCTGGCGGCCGGCAACGCGGTCGGCGGCTACGTGGTCACCGAACGCATGCTGGAGATGTTCAAGTCCAGCGGCAACCGCGCCGGCAAGGGGACCCACTGATGCCGTCCTGGCTGTCCGTCGACCTGCTGATCCAGGCGAGCTACTTCCTCACCGCGGCGCTGTTCATCATCGGTCTGAAGCGCATGAGCTCCCCGGTGAGCGCGCGCAGCGGCATCCTGTGGGCCGGCGCCGGCATGCTGGTCGCCACCCTGGTCACCTTCCTCTATCCGGGGATGTCCAACTACGAGCTGATCGTGCCGGCGATGTTCGTCGGCGCGGGCATCGCCTGGTGGAGCGGCAAGCGCGTCGCCATGACCGACATGCCGCAGATGATCGCGCTCTACAACGGCATGGGCGGCGGGGCGGCGGCGGCAATCGCGGCCGTGGAACTGTACCGCGGCGAGGCGCAGGGCTATGCCATCCCCACGCTCGCGGTCGCCGGCGGCATCATCGGCGCCATCTCCTTCTCCGGCAGCGCCATCGCCTTCGGCAAGCTGCAGGGCCTGATCAACCGCAGCTTCCGCTTCAGCGGGCAGCAGTTCATGAACCTGCTGCTGCTGGTGGTGGCGCTGGTCATCGGGGCGCTGATCGCCGCGCACTACAACGCCGCGCCGGCGATGGTCACCGCGCTGTTCGTGGTCGCGCTGCTGCTGGGACTGACGATGACGCTGCCGATCGGCGGCGCGGACATGCCGGTGGTGATCTCGCTGTACAACGCGCTGACCGGCCTGGCGGTGGCCTTCGAGGGCTTCGTGCTCAACAACGCGGCCATGATCATCGCCGGCACGGTGGTGGGATCGGCCGGCACGCTGCTGACGCAGCTGATGGCCAAGGCGATGAACCGCTCGCTCGGCAACGTGCTGTTCTCCGGCTTCGGCGACACCGGGGGAGCTGCCACCGGCGAGGTGTCCGGCGCGCTCAAGCCCATCGAGGCCGCCGACGTCGGGGTGATGATGGCCTTCGGCCAGAAGGTGATCATCGTGCCCGGCTACGGGATGGCCGTGGCCCAGGCCCAGCACAAGATCTGGGAGCTGTGCCAGCTGCTCATCGACCGCGGCGTCACCGTCAAGTTCGCGATCCACCCGGTGGCCGGGCGCATGCCCGGGCACATGAACGTGCTCCTGGCCGAGGCCGGCGTGCCCTACGACCTCATCGCCGACCTGGACGAGATCAACGCGGAGTTCGAGACCGCGGATGTCGCCCTGATCATCGGCGCGAACGACGTCGTGAATCCGGTCGCCCGCACCGACAAGTCCAGCCCGATCTACGGCATGCCGATCCTGAACGCCGACAAGGCCAAGAACGTCATCGTCATCAAGCGCGGCAAGGGCGCCGGTTTCTCCGGCATCGAGAACGCGCTGTTCTACCTGGACAACACGCGCATGCTGTACGGCGATGCGCAGAAGGCGGCGGCGGAGCTGATCCAGGCGGTCAAGGCCGTCTGACCACAGACACACGCTCGTCTGGACCGACGCGGGAAAGGAAGATGCAGCGTAGGAAGCTACTCCAGGGGGCGGCCATGCTGCCGCTGGCCGCCCTCGCACCCTGGAAGGTTCCTGCCACCCCCACGCGCGCCGCGCGCCGCGTACGGCCGGGCAGATCCCGGCTGGCCCACGACCGCGCAGTGGCAAGAGCTGAGCCGCATCACCGGGGACAGCCTGCACCCGGTCCAGCCGCTGTTCGCCACCTGCGCCGCAGGGGCGGGCAGTGCCGCCTGCCAGGAAGTGCTCGCCGGCATCCGCAATCCCTTCTACATCGGCGACCAGCCCGCGGGCACGCAGGTCTCCGGGTGGCTCGGCGCGTGGACACCGGCGCCGAGCGCCTACGCGCTGCGTGCGCGCGATGCCCGCGATGTCGCCGCCGCCGTGAACTTCGCGCGCACCCACCAGCTGCGCCTGGTGGTCAAGGGCGGCGGCCACAGCTACCAGGGCACCTCCAACGCGCCGGATTCGCTGCTGGTGTGGACCCGGGCGATGAACCAGGTGCAGCTGCACGACGCGTTTGTCGGCGCAGGCTGCGCGGGCACGTTCGAGCCGGTGGCAGCGGTGAGCAGCGGCGCGGGAGCCCTGTGGATCGACCTGTACCAGGCGGTCACCACGCAGGCCGGACGCTACGTGCAGGGCGGCGGCTGCGCCACGGTCGGGGTGGCGGGCCTGATCCAGAGCGGCGGCTTCGGCAGCTTTTCCAAGGGCTTCGGCTCTGCCTGCTCCTCGCTGCTGGAGGCGGAGCTGGTCACCGCCGATGGCACCGTGCGCGTTGCCAACGCCTGCAGCGACGCGGACCTGTTCTGGGCGCTCAAGGGCGGCGGCGGCGGCAGCTGGGGCGTCGTGACACGGCTGACGCTGCGCACCCACCCGCTGCCGCAGTTCTTCGGCTACGCGGAAGGGACGATCAAGGCCCGCTCCGCTGCGGCCTTCCGCCGGCTCGTTGCCCGCTTCGTCGCCTTCTATGCGAGCGCGCTGTTCAACCCTCACTGGGGCGAGCAGGTGGCCATCGGCCAGGACCACACGCTGCGCCTGTCACTGGTGAGCCAGGGGCTGACTGACGCGGAGTCGGGAAAGCTGTGGCAGCCGTTCTTTGACTGGGTCCGTGCCACGCCCGCTGACTACGCGGTGACGGACGAGCTGATCACCGGGGTACACCCGGCACGGGGTTGGTGGGACGCGAAGCACCGCAGGTCGATGAACCTGGACACCCGCGCCGGTGCGCCGGCAGAGCACGGCTGGTGGAAAGGCGACCAGGACCAGGTCGGCATGTACCTGCACGGCTACGAGTCGTTGTGGCTGCCGGCCGCGCTGCTGCAAGCCGACGCCCAGGCGCGTCTGACCGATGCGCTCATCGCCGCCAGCCGCCACAAGGGGCTCGGCCTGCACTTCAACAAGGGCCTGGCGGGCGCGCCGCCGGCAGCGATCAATGCGGCGCGGGAGACGGCGATGAACCCGGCGGCCACCACCGCGTTCGCGCTCGCGATCATCGCCGACGGGGAAGCCCCCGCCTACCCGGGCATGCCCAACGCCCGGGTGCAGACCGAGGCGGCCCGCCAAGACGCGCGGTCCATCGATGCGGCCACGGCGGAGCTTGCCCGGGTCGCCCCGCAGGGTGGCTCTTACCTGTCCGAGAGCAACTACTTCAATCCGCACTGGCAGCGCGCCTATTTCGGCGAGCACTATGCGAAGCTTGCGGCCGTGAAGGCCCAGTACGACCCCGACGGCCTGTTCTTCGTGCACCACGGCGTGGGCTGCGAGCAATGGAGTGCCGATGGCTTCACGAGAGTCAGCTGACACCACTTCCCCCGGCGCGAGCGAGGATCTATGAGCCCGAAGTACCTACCGCCCCTGCGTGCGCGTGGCGCCACCGCCGCGGTGCTCAGCGCGCTGCTGCTGTGCGCGGCCGCTTCCGCCGCGCCGACCCCGGCGCCGGGGTCCAAGAAGCCCGTCACCGTCGCCGAGGTGCTCGCCGCCTCCAGCAGCGCCGACTGGCGCTCGCTCGACCCGCAGAACACCCTCTACATGGAGCTGCCCGGCGGGCGCGTGGTGATTGAACTGGCACCGCAGTTCGCCCCTCACCACGTGGCGAACGTGCTCACGCTCGTGCGCGGCAGTTACTTCGACGGCATTCCCATCGTGCGCGCGCAGGACAACTACGTGGTGCAGTGGGGCGACCCGGAGGGCAAGAAGCCCGTCGGGCAGGCCCAGCGCAGCGTGGCGGCCGAGTTCGAGCGCCCCTTGCGCGGGCTGACCATCACCAAGCTGGCCGACCCGGACAGCTATGCCAGCGTCGTGGGCTTCCTCGATGGCTTCCCGGTGGCCGCCGATCCAGCCCTCGGGCGCGCCTGGCCGGTGCACTGCTACGGCATGGTCGGCGCCGGCCGCGACAACGACGTCGACAGCGGCGGCGGCACCGAGCTGTACGTGGTCATCGGCCAGGCCCCGCGGCACCTGGACCGCAACGTGACGCTGCTGGGGAAGGTGGTGCAGGGCATGGAGCTGCTCTCGGTGACGCCGCGCGGCAGTGGCGCCCTGGGCTTCTACGAGCACCCCGAGCAGCGCATTCCCATCAAGTCCATCCGCGTGGCCGCGGACGTGCCGGCCGCGCAGCGCACCGAGCTCGAGGTACTGCGCACGGATACGCCGACGTTCCTGGCCTACGTGGGGGCGCGTGCCAACCGCGTCGAGGAATGGTTCAAGGTGCCGGCCGGGCACGTCGATGTGTGCAACGTACCGGTGCCGGTACGTCCCCGCCCCGCGCCGAAGTCATAGCCCCAGCGGCTGAAGCCTCAGCGGTGGCCGGGGTGCGCCGGCGGCACCCTGGCCGGGTGCAGCTCGCGCGCCCGCTGGATCATCTCCTTGCGCTGCGCGGGGGTGGCGTTGCGCCAGCGCTCGCGCAGCATCTGCTTCTGCGCCGGCGGCAGCTGCTGGAAGCGGTGGAAGTTCTGCCGCACGGCCTCGCGCTCACCCGGCGGCAGCGCCTGGAACTGCTGCCAGCGGCTGCGCAGCTGCTGACGCTGTTCCGGGGGCAGCGTGCGCCAGTGTGCAAAACGCTCCTGGGCCTGGGTGCGCTGCTCGGGGGACATCGCGAGATAGCGCTCGCTGCCGCGCGCCAGTGCCTGCTGGCGCTCCGCCGGCAGGCTGCTCCACTGGCTGCCGAAGCGCGACAGCAGCTGCTGCTGCGAAGGGGACAGGCTCGACCAGTTCACCGGCGCGGCGGGTGCGGCCGCTGCGGGTGCCGGGGCCGGGGCCGCCGGTGTCTGCGCGGGAAGCGCAAGCGCAGCGCACAGCAGCAGCGCGCCCAGCGCGATCGCGCGGGGGCTATTCATTGCTCTTGGCTCCCGGCACGGATGCCGGCGGCGCGGGCGGCGGGCTCGCCGGCGGCTGCGGCGCTGCGGGACCGGGCTGATGGGCCTGCGCGAGGTAGTCCGGGTTCAGTTCGGCCAGCCCGTCGACGCCGCCCAGGAATTCCAGGAAGCCGGGGTCCGGCGGCGGCGGGGCGCCCTGGCGCGTATCGTCCGCGCGCACCGTGCCGCAGGTCAGCGCCACCACGAGCAACGCCGCCGATGCCGCGCGTGATGTGCACATCAGCCGTCGCTCTGCCCATTGGCATCACTCTGGGCCGCAGCCCACTCGTAGAAGGAGCCATCCCCCTGCTCCACCAGATCCAGTGCCTCGCCGTCGGCCAGCAGGTCCATGTCCTCGACCGCCAGGTGCTGTCCCTCGGCGCCCCTCATATCGCCCGCGGGCCGGTGATGCCACAGCATCACGGCCACCAGCACCGCCGCAACCGCGGCCCCGGCCGCCGGCATCATCGTGAAGCGGCTGAGGAAGCTGCGCCGCGGGCTGGCCGCCGCCAGCGCTGCCTGGCGCGCCTGGTTCAGGCGCGAACGCGTGCGGGCGTCGATGCGCCGCACGCTCTCGGCGAGCACCGCACGCGCGTTGCGCTCGAAGGGGCTCAGGGGTTCGTCAGCCGGGCTCATACGAGCTCTCCAAGTTGCGCGCGCAGTGCCTGCACGGCGCGGAAGTAATGTGTCTTGACGCTGCCCTGGGAGCAACCCATGACGGTGGCCGTCGCGGCGACGTCGAGCCCCTCGAGGCTGCGCAGCAGGAAGGCCTGCTGCTGGCGCCGCGGCAGCCCCTGCAGGGCCTTCTCCAGTGCACCCATCGCCTCGTCGATCTCCAGCCGCCGCACCGGCTGCGGCTCTGCGCTGGGCGCCTGCTGGATCGGGTCCGGTTCCTCGTCATCCGCATCCCCGGCGCGCGCTGGCAGCCAGGCGATGATGCGACCGCGCACCGTGCGGCGGCGCTGCATGTCACGGATGCGATTCTCGAGGATACGGTAGAAGAGCGGCTTCCACTCCGCCGGCGGCCGGTCAGCGTAGGCACGGGCCAGCTGCAGCATCGCATCCTGGACCGCATCGAGAGCGTCGTCCTCATTGCGCAGCCCCGCCTGGGCAATCCTGAATGCCTTGAGTTCGACGCTGGCCAGGAACTGGTTCAGCGCGCGGTCCCGGGTCTGAGCGGAGGAATCGGTACGGTCCACGTCGCCGTGAAATGCGGCCGGCATGTTATAAGGCGACGCGAGCGTAACAAACTCCGACATGGCCTGTATAACGCGCGGGCGCCTGTCGCGGTTGACCGGCCCGCAACCCCGCAAGCCGTTGATTTAACTTACACGTGACCCCCAAGTCCCCCGTCTTCAGGGTGGCGCTCGACACCCCCCTGCGCCGCCTGTTCGACTACCTGCCGCCGCCGGATGGCAGCGTGCCGGTCGTGGGCGCGCGCGTGCGCGTGCCCTTCGGGCGGCAGCGCCTGGTGGGCCTGGTCATGGGCGTGGCGCACGGCTCGGACGTGCCCCCCGAGCGCCTGAAGCCGATCCTGGCCGTGCTGGATGCGGTGCCGGTGCTGGATGCCGCGGCGGTGGCACTGCTGGAGTGGGCCTCTGCGTACTACCACCATCCGATCGGCGAAGTCGCCGCCGGCGCTCTGCCCAAGGCGCTGCGGGAAGGCGCGCCGAGCAGCGCGCTGCGCGAGGTCTGGACCGTCACCGCCGAGGGCCACGCGGCGCTGGCTTCCGGGGCCGCGCGCCGGGCACCCAGGCAGCTCGCGCTGCTCGGCGCGCTGGCGGCCGATGCGAACGCCAGCGCCCAGGCGCTGAATGAGCGCCTGCCCGCCTGGCGCGAGGCCGCCCGCGCCCTGCTCAAGCGCGGCTGGCTCGCCCGCGCCGCCGTCGCAGAAGTGCGCGCCGCATCCGGCGCCCGCGTGCGCGCACCCGGCCCGCCGCTGCTGGAGGAACAAGAGCAGGCGGTCGCCGCCGTGGGCGCGGCCCTGGGCGGCTATGGCGCGTTCGTGCTGCACGGGATTACCGGCAGCGGCAAGACCGAGGTGTACCTGCGCCTGGTCGAGCAGGTCCTGCAGGCGGGCCGGCGCGCACTCGTCCTGGTGCCGGAGATCGGGCTGACGCCGCAGCTGGTCGGGCGCTTCCGCGAGCGCTTCGACACCCCGATCGCGGTGCTGCACTCGGGCCTGACCGACGCGGAGCGCCTGGTGGCCTGGCGCGAGGCCTTCAGCGGCCAGGCGCGCGTGGTCATCGGCACCCGTTCGGCGGTGTTCGCGCCGGTGCCCGAACTCGGGCTCATCGTCATCGACGAGGAGCACGACGCCTCGTTCAAGCAGCACGAGGGGGCGCTGCGCTACTCCGCACGCGACCTGGCGGTGGTACGGGCACACCACGCCGGCGTGCCGGTGGTGCTCGGTTCGGCGACGCCCTCGCTGGAGACCCTGCACAACGTGGCCGCCGGCCGCTACTCGCGGCTGCGGCTGCGGCGGCGCACCGCCGAGGCGCAGCCGCCGGTGCTGAAGCTGATCGACCTGCGCCACGCTGCCATGCAGTCGGGGATCGCGACCCCTGCGGTCCTGGCCATCGAGCGCCACCTGGCCGGCGACGGCCAGGTGCTGGTATTCCTCAACCGGCGTGGTTACGCACCGACGCTCTTGTGCACCGGATGCGGCTGGGTCGCGCCCTGCGGTGAGTGCGACGCACGCCTCACGGTGCACCAGGAGGCCGGCCGGCTGCGCTGCCACCACTGCGGCGCCGATGCCCCGCTGCCGGCGCGCTGCCCGGTGTGCGGGTTTGCGGTCAAGCCCGTGGGCCAGGGGACCGAGCGCATCGAGGAGGCTCTGGCGGCGATGTTCCCCGACATCAGCATCGCCCGCCTGGACCGCGATGTCGTGCGCAGGCGTGGCGACATGGAGGCGGTCGTGCAGCGCATGTCCTCGGGTACCGCGCGCATCCTGGTCGGCACGCAGATGGTCACCAAGGGCCACGACTTCCCCAACCTCACCCTGGTCGTGGTACTGAATGCGGATCAGGGCCTGTTCAGCACCGACTTCCGCGCGCCGGAGCGCCTCGCACAGACCATCGTGCAGGTCGCCGGGCGCGCCGGGCGCGGCACGCGCGCCGGTGAGGTGCTGATCCAGAGCTCCTTCCCCGAGCACCCGCTGCTCACGCACCTGCTGGCGGAAGGTTACGAGGGCTTCGCGACCGCAGCGCTCGCCGAGCGTGCGCAGGCATCCTGGCCACCGTTTGCGCGCCTGGCGGCGCTGCGTGACTCGGCGCAGAGCGCCGCAGCTGCGCTCACCTTCCTCAGCGAGGCCCGCAAGCTGGCCGCGCCTCCGCGCGGGGTACGCCTGCTGGGCCCGGTGCCCGCGGCGATGGCACGGCGCGCCGGCCGCTACCACGCGCAATTGCTGGTGGAGAGCCCCGAGCGGGCGCGTCTGCACGAGTTCCTCGACGCCTGGCTGCCCCAGGTGGAGCAGCTCAAGAGCGCGCGTGCGGTGCGCTGGTCGCTCGATGTCGATCCGCTTGAATTGTTCTAGGCACCGGGCACGCTCGCGGCCAATCACCACGGCGCTTCGGGTAGACTTGCGCGCTGCCGGCCACGCGGAAAACCCACTCCCTTGAAGCAAGAAATCGAGCGGCTGCTGCAGGCGGCACTGGCCCAACTGACAGGTTCGGTGCTGACCCAGGCGCCCGCGCCGGGCGCCGTGGTGGTCGAGCGCACGCGCGATGCGAGCCACGGCGAGTTTGCCACCAACATCGCCCTGCGCCTGGCCAAGGCGGCCCGCAAGAACCCGCGCGAGCTGGCCGCCGCCATCGTCGCCGCGCTGCCGGCGAGCGAACTGATCGCGCGCACGGAGGTGGCCGGCGCCGGCTTCATCAACTTTCACCTGGCGCCCACGGCCTACGCCGCGGAGCTCGCCCGCATCCACCTGCAGGGGGAGGCCTACGGCCACAGCACCGCCGGTGGCGGCGAGCGCGTGCTGGTGGAGTTCGTCTCCGCCAACCCCACAGGTCCCCTGCACGTCGGTCACGGCCGCCAGGCCGCCTTCGGCGCCACGCTCTCGAACCTGCTGCGCGCCACCGGCCACCAGGTGGCGCGCGAGTACTACATCAACGATGCCGGGCGGCAGGTGGACATCCTCGCGGTGAGCGTATGGGTGCGCTACCTGGAGGCCCTGGGCGAAGCACTGCCTTTTCCCGAGAACGGCTACCGCGCCGAGTACGTGCGCCCGCTCGCCACCGCACTGAAGGACAGGGTTGGCGGGGCGCTGCAGCGCCCCGCCGCTACCGTGCTCGCGGGCCTGCCGGCGGATGCACCGGCCGGGGACAAGGAAGCCTACATCGATGCTCTGATCGAGCGCTGCCGCGCGCTGATCGGCGCGGACAGCTTCCGCGGCATCGTCGACCTGTCGCTCGAGCTGATGCTCGCGGACATCCGCAATGATCTGGCCGAGTTCGGGGTCGAGTTCGAGGTGTGGACCTCCGAGCGCGCCCTCGCTGAGAGCGGTGCGATCGACCACGCGCTGGAGGTGCTGCGCGGCCAGGGTCGCCTGCAGCACAAGGATGGCGCGCTGTGGTTCCGCGCCACCGAGTTCGGCGACGAGAAGGACCGGGTGGTGGTGCGCGAGAACGGCGTGAAGACCTACTTCGCCTCCGATATCGCCTATCACCTGAACAAGTACGAGCGCGGCTTCACCCGGCTGCTGGACGTGCTGGGGGCCGATCACCACGGCTATGTCGCCCGCGTGCGCGCCGGGCTCATCGCGATGGGCTGCCCGGCGGAGTGCCTCGAGGCGACCCTGATCCAGTTCGTGAGCCTGTTCCGTGGCACCGAGAAGATCCCGATGGGCAAGCGCGAGGGCCAGTTCGTGACCCTGCGCCAGCTGCGCGGGGAAGTCGGCAACGATGCCTGCCGCTTCTTCTACCTCATGCGCAGCCACGACCAGCCGCTGGATTTCGACCTGGAGCTGGCCAAGTCGCGCACCAACGAAAACCCGGTGTACTACATCCAGTACGCCCATGCGCGCGTGGCGAGCGTCATGAAGCAACTCGCCGCGCGCGGACTGTCCTTCGATGCCGCCCAGGGGCTGGCGGGCGCCGGCGGCCTCACCGGCACGCATGAGCAGGCGGTGTTGAGCGCGCTGACGCGCTACCCGGAGGTCCTGGAGCAGGCCGCGCTCAGCCGCACGCCGCACGCGCTCGCGCACTACCTGCGCGAGCTCGCCAACACGCTGCACACCTACTACAACGCCGAGCAGTTCATCGTCGAGGACGCCGCCGTGCGCAACGCGCGCCTGGCGCTGGTGCTGGGCGTGCAGCAGGTGCTGCGCAACGGGCTGGCGCTGCTCGGCGTGTCCGCCCCGGAGAGCATGTGAGCCCGGCATCCGCCCTGCCCGGCGTCCCGGGACATCCATGGCAGCCCTGACCAGCCACGACTACAAGGCGCAGCGGCGCACTTCGCGCCACTCGCAGCGCCTGCGGGACTTCGGCTACGGCGCGGCCTGTGGCGCTCTGCTCACCGGCATTGCCTGCGCCTGGCTGGGCTCCCACCCGCACCCGGCCAGCGCGCAGCTGAACGCCGAGGCGCAGCACGCTGCGCGCAGCGCCAGCGGCACCCCCAGCGCGCCACCCGCGGGCATCTATACGTTCCCCAAGCGACTACCTGGCCACGAACTCGACGTCGTGGTTCCGGCCAAGGATCCCCGGCAAGATCCGGCCAATGCGCGCAACGGGCCGGGCCGCTAGCCCAGCATGGCCAAGCTCACCAGCCGCGACTACAAGAAACCCCAGCGCAGCTCGCTGGACATGGGGCGCTACAAGGAGTTCCTCTACGGCGCGGCGGTCGGGGCGTTCGTCGCCAGCGTCGCCTTCATGTACGTGAGCGCCAAGCAGCACAAGGCGACGGAGCTTGCCGAAACGCCGCATCCGGACCCGCATCGCGCGGCGCGCGCCGCCCCGGATAGCGATGAGCCCGGTGCGGCGAAATCCTCCGAGAAGTTCGACTTCTACCACATGCTGCCCAACTTCGAGGTGGTGGTCCCGGAGAAGGAAAAGGACGTCAAGCGCGACCTGCCGGCGGCCTCCAAGGTCGAGCGCCCCGGGATCTACGTGCTGCAGGTCGGTTCCTACCGCAGCGAGCCGGAGGCCGACGGCATGCGCGCCCGCCTGGGCAAGCTCGGGGTGGATGCCAAGGTGCAGCGCGTGGCGGTGGATACGGACGTGTGGCACCGGGTGCGCATCGGGCCCATCAGCAACCTTGACGAGCTCAACAAGACGCGCAAGCAGCTGCAGGCCGCGGACGTGGACGCCATCGTGATCAGGATCGGGGACTGAAAGCGTTCCTGCAGCACAGCCGCACCCGCGGATTTGCGACTGGCGCAATGGATATAGCGTCTCAGGATCCTTGCAGCTTCTCCTGCAGCCACACCTTGATCAAAGACTGGTAGGGCACGTCCCTGGCGTTCGCAGCGGTCTTGATGGAATCAAGAAGATGCTGTGGCAACCGTAGCGAGATGGTCTGTGTAGAGGGCTTCAGATTGGGCAACACACCGAGCTGAGCCTTCTTCCAATCCAGGTACGCCGTCGAATCGTTCTTTTCCCAGAACGCCCTCTCCGCTGCCTCCGTGGCAAATTTGGGTACCGGCTTACGACGCTTGTTCATGGATCGCTCGCTCCTTCCGCTGCATGTCCCGGGCCGAAATCACCCGAATCAACTCGCCAGCACCTCTCAAGGCAAAAGTGACGTGCAGCCTGCGCCCGTCATTGGTCTTTCCGAGACCATGGAAGCGCGGTTCCGCGTCACTATGTTTCGGGTCTGGCAGGAGCAGCAGCGGCGCATTGAAGAACACCTGCTCGGCTTCCGCCATCGCCACGCCGTGCTGGTCATTCTTTCGTGCATTGCCTTCGTCCCATTCGAAGCCAATGACGTTTGACAGATCAGTCACAATTGTATATTACAGTAATATACAGGAAGCGGTAGCACTGATCAGTCCGCACGGACGGCTACCGCCCGGAGCCACTGCGAAATAGCCGCGATGGGCGCCTTTGGGGGAAATGCCATGCCGACCATCAAGACCGTCCTCGCCATCGCCCTCGCCGGTGCCCTCTTGGCAAGCCCGCAGCTGCCGGCCCAGGCTGCGCGCCCGACCGAGGCCTCCGTGCGAGCCGTGCTCGCGGCGGCACGCCGGGACACGATCCTCGACAGCTACGGCACGCAGATCGAGGCAAGCCTGCGCTCGGGCATGCAGCGCGAGCTGGCGGGCCAGACCCTGAACCCCGAGCAACGCGCGATCATGAACCAGATGCAGGACAAGATGGTCGCACTCATGCGCGGGGAGCTGGACTGGAAGCGCATGGAGCCGAAGATCATCGAGCTCTACCGCAACACCTTCACGCAGGGCGAGATCAACGGCATGCTCAAGTGGTACACCTCGCCGACCGGCAAGGCCGTGGTCGCCAAGGAGCCGCTGGTGACGCAGCAGATGGCCGACTACGCGCAGGAGCGCGTGCAGGACGTGGTGCCAAAGCTGATGCAGCTGCAGAAGGACACGATCGCGCAGCTGAAGGCGGCCGCCTCACCACCCGCACAACCGGCGCATTAGCGGCGCGGCCGCGGTGCGGCCCTGCCCGGGCGCACCGCCTTGAGCGCGCGCCGCGCGGGCTTGTTCTCGGCGGCGGTGCGCGCCGCGGCAATCGATTCGGCCGCCCAGGCGCTGAGTTCCTCGGGGTCCTCCAGCACCTCCGCCGGGGTCTCGAAGTAGTTCATGCTCAGCTCGGGACGGTCGGCGTAGGGCCGGAAACGGTCCATGCCGCGCGCGGTAAAGCGGGCGCGGTTGGCATCGTCGACACGCAGGTAGAGGGTGTCCTCGGCGATGAGCCCGAAAAAACACCCGTGGCTGTACAGCCCCGCCCCGCCGAACATGCGCCGCGAGCTCACCCCGTCAACGCGGGCGAGCTGCTCCAGGACGTAGGCGAGGTAGTCCGCGCTTACGGCCACGGACTGCGCCTTCAGTCGTCGCTGATGTTGCGGAAGTCGACCCCGAGCGAGCGCAGCTTGCGGTACAGGTGCGTGCGCTCCATGCCGACGCGCTTGGCCAGCTGGCCCACCTTGCCGCTGCACAAGAGCAGCTGCTGCTGCAGGTAGGCGCGCTCGAACTGCTCGCGCGCCTCGCGCAGCGGCAGCGCCAGCAGGTCCTGCTTCACCAGCGGCTCATCCGGCGGGGTCTGCACCGCGAGCTCCCGCTCGATCTCCTCCAGGCGGATCTCCTCCGGCCCGCCATGGATCAGGAGGCGATGGACCAGGTGGCGCAGCTCGCGCACGTTGTCCGGCCAGGGATAGTTGCGCAGGCGGTTCTGCGCGGCGACGCTGAAGCGGCGGAACTGCAGCCCATCGGCATCCACCATGCGGTCGACCTGGTGACGTAGCAGGTCGGGCACGTCCTCGGCGTACTCGCGCAGCGGCGGCACGCGCACGATGAGCGCGTTCAGGTGGGCGAGCAGATCCTGGCGCAGGGCCGCGCCGCCGACGCGCTGCTCCACGCCCGGCTGGGCCGAGGACAGCACGCGCGCACGGAACTGCAGCGGCTCGCGGCCACCCAGGCGCGTGAACTGGCCCGACTCGAACACCCCGACCAGCAGGCGCTGCACGCCGGGGGGCAGGTCATCGAGCTCGTGGATGAAGAGCGTGCCGTTGCCGGCCTCCTCGAGCACCCCGGCGACCTGGGTGCCGTCGGGGTTTTCGCGCCCGAACAGGCGCGCCTCGGCGTCCTCCTCGCGCAGGCCGCTGGCCACCAGCGGCACGAACGGAGCTGCGGCGCGCGGCCCCTGCTCGTGCAGGTAGCGCGCGAAGGCCTCGCGGCCCGAGCCCGGCTCGCCGACCAGCAGCACCGGCGAGGGGTGCGCGGCGATCTGCTGCAGCTCGGTGCGCAGCTGCTGCATGAGGCGGCTCTTGCCGACCGGCACGGTGAGCGGGGAACCGAGCAGCCGGCCGGACTGGCGGTGCCGGCGCCCGGCATCGAGCGCGCGCTCGACGGTGCGCAGCAGCTTCGCCAGCGACAGCGGCTTCTCCACGAAGTCGAACGCGCCCAAGCGCGTGGCCTCGACCGCGGTCTCGACCGTGCTGTGCCCGGACATCATGACCACGGGGCAGCCGTCGGTGACCCCGGCCGACCACTCGCGCAGCAGCGTGATGCCATCGACATCGGGCATCCAGATGTCCAGCAGCACCAGGTCCGGCACCTGGCGGGCGCGCGAGGCGCGCGCCTGGGCGGCGTTGGCGGCGACGTCCACCTCGTAGCCCTCCTCGGAGAGGATCTCCTTGAGCAGGCCACGGATGTCCGCTTCGTCATCGACCACCAGGATATGTGAACTGCTCATGCCCATTCCCTCCGCATCTGATCACGCCGTTCGCGCGCGCCCCCGGTCGCGGACCGGGTGCTGTCCTTCACGGGCAGCACGACGCGCACGCGTGCTCCGCCTTCTGGCCGGTTGTCGGCATCAATCCGGCCGCCGTGTTCCTCGATGGTCTTCTTCACGATGGCAAGTCCCAGGCCGGTGCCCTTGGGCTTGCTGGTGACATACGGATCGAAGACCCGGCCGAGGAGTTCCCGCGGGAAGCCGGGCCCATTGTCACACACGCACACCGCCACGTACTGGGCATCGCCGCTGGACTCCAGGCGCGTGCTGACCTCCACCTGGGGGGACCCAACCCCTTCAAGCGCTTCCAGTGCGTTGGTCAGGAGGTTGTTGAGGATCTGGCGCACCCGGCCGCGGTCGGCCTCGATGCTGCCCACGTCCGCGCCAAGGTCCAGCTGTATGTGCGCGCGCGGGTCCTGCACGCGGTACAGGTCGGCGACCTCGGTGACCAGGTGGTTGATGTCAAAGCGGCTGATCTGCATGTCCGGCGCGCGCGCGTACTCGCTGAAGGCGTTCACCATCTGCTGCATGGTCTCCACCTGCTGCACGATGGTGCGCGTGCCACGCTCGAGGATGTCGGCATCCTTCTCGTTCATGCCGCCGGAGAGGCGCCGCCGCAGGCGCTCGGCGGACAGCTGGATCGGGGTGAGCGGGTTCTTGATCTCGTGCGCCAGGCGCCGCGCCACCTCGCCCCAGGCGGCATCGCGCTGTGCCTGCAGCAGGGCGGTGATGTCGTCGAAGACGATGACGAAGCCGACATCGCTGTCCTCGCCAGGCAGGGCGGTGCAGGCGCACATGAGGGTGCGCCGGCCGCCGGCACCGTCGAGGTCCAGCTGCTCGCGCCACTCCTCGCGCCCGGCGGCGAAGCGCACTGCGAGCGCGGCCACGAACTGCCCCAGGCGCTCGTTGCCGGCGGCCAGCTCCGGCAGCGCGCGCCCGGTCGCCGCCGACAGGTCCGTGCCAAGGATCGCACCGGCCGCCTCGTTGGCGGTGCGCACGGTGAGCGTGCGATCGATGGCCAGCACCCCGGTCGACAGGCGCGCCAGGATGATCGCCAGGCGCGTGCGCTCGCGCTCCACCGCCTGCTGGCTGTGCATGGTCTCCACGCGCGCACGGCGCAGGCGCTTGGTCATGTCGTTGAAGGAGTGCACCAGGAAGCCCATCTCGTCGCGCGAGGGCAGCGGCAGGCGCGTGGCGAAGTCGCCCTTGCCGACCGCGCGCGTACCCTCGATCAGGTCCTGCACCGGACGCACCAGGCGCTGCGCGGAGTAGATCGCGCCGTAGATCGCCGCCAGCATCGCCAGCAGCACCACCAGCGTGAGCGTGACGCGGAAGCTCGCCTTCAGCGGCTCGCGGATGGCGGCGAGGTTGCCGTACTGGTTGTAGGTGGCCTGCACCGCCTCGGACAGCGCGGCCAGCTGCGCGGGCACCGGGTAGATCGCCACCACGAAGCGCGCACCATGCACGCTCGAGCGCGGCAGCACCGCGGCGGTGCGGATCAGGTAGCGCCCGCTGCTCTGCGGCTCGAGGCTCACGTACGGCATGCGCTGCTCCATCTGGCGCAGCAGGTCCGGCGGGGGCTGCGCCGGCAGGTTCTCGAAGGCGTTCTCGAGGCTCGCCCCGAGGATGCGGCCGTGCGGCCCGAACAGCGTGATCTCCAGCGCGTGGCTCTCGCGGCGCTCCGAGTCGAGCCGTTCCTGCACGCGCCCGGGATCGGCGTCGGTGAGTTCATCGGCGAAGGCCACCGTGCGCGTGGAGTACTCGCGCATGCGCAGGTCGAGCGCCGCCCGCGACAGGTCCAGCGCATCGTTGAGCCCCTGCTTCACCTCCACCGTGAACCAGCTGTCGATACCGCGGTTGATGAACTCGAGCGAGGACATGTAGACGATGAGCAGCGGGGCGATCACCAGCGCGCCGAAGATGCCGACGGTGCGCGCGGTGAGGCGCGAGCCGGGGACGTGCGCGCGGTAATCGCGCACCAGGCGCCACAGCTTGTGCGCCAGGAGCCCGGTGAGGGCGATCACCCCGCACACGTCGATGCCGAGGATCCACAGCTGCAGCCGCCCGAACTCCGAGGAGTTCTGCACGCTCTTGGCAAGCAGCAGGAAGGCGCCCCCGCCGATGGCGCTCCACAGGAGCACCTGACCCACCGCGATCCAGCGGAACCCGCGCGCCTGCCGTGGCTGCTTCATACCGGCAGCGTCCAGGTGTACCACTCACTCACGCGCGCCCAGTCATCCGTCCAGAAGAGGATGGCGCGCATGGCGGAGGGCAGGTTGCCGCGCCGCACGCCCGGCACGCACGCTGATGGTGTAGTTGCCGCCATCGAGCTGCGGCTCGACGATGATCGGCCAGGCATCGACCTTGCCGAGGAACTCGAGCGCATCGTCCAGGGTGGCGAAGCTCGACTGGTCGCCGTTCTTGATGTCGCGCACCACGTAACGGTCGCTCACCGCGTGGTAGGTGAGCTCGCGCCGCAGCGTGAGGTCGACGATCGCCGCGTTGAACCACAGGTGCCGGTCGCGCTCGACGCGGGCGTCCAGGTCAAAGGTCAGCGTGATGCCATCGCGCAGCGCGTCGCGGATGGCCGTGCTCTCCGGGTACTCCACGCGCGCGTGCAGCAGGAATACCCCCTTGTCGATGTTCACGTAAGCCGAGCGCACCTCGAGCACCCCGTCGAGTGCGGCGGCGCCGGCCACGGCGCACAGGCTTAACGCCAGCATCCACAGGAAGGCGCGCCGCCTGAAGCGGCCGCCGGGGGCGGGGGTTGTATCGTCGCGTGGCATGAATCCCTGCGACGGCAGGCGCTTACGTTCCGGCCGTTGTCTTTTCGAGACAAGCATAATAGAACCCGTCCGTCCCCGCCTCTGCTCCGGGCAGCAGCTGCACGCCGATCGGGCGCCCCACCGCGCCCGGGGCGAGCGTCGCGGCGTCGGGCATCACGGCCACGCTCAAGGCCGGCTCCCTCTCCAGCAGCCGCGCCACCACCGCCTCGTTCTCCGCGGGCAGTACTGAGCAGGTCGCGTAGACCAGGCGCCCCCCGGGGGCGAGCACCGCGGTGGCCGCGCGCAGGATCTCCAGCTGCTCGGCGGCGAAGGCGGCCGCATCCGCCGGGCGGCGCAACAGCTTGATGTCCGGGTGGCGGCGGATGACACCGGTCGAGGAGCACGGCGCATCGACCAGGATGCGCTCGAAGCGGCCTCCACCGAGGGCCTCCGGGTCGCGCATGTCCCCGGTGAGCAGCGTCGCTGCGCGCTTCAGGCGCGCCAGGTTCTCGGCGATCAGGGCCACGCGCTCGGCGGTGAGGTCGATGCAGGTCAGCTCGATCTTCGGCTCGCGCTCGAGCAGCGCCCCGCTCTTGCCGCCGGGGGCCGCGCAGGCATCGAGCACACGCTGCCCGGGGGCGAGCGCCATCAGGCCGGCCGCCAGCTGGGCCCCGGCATCCTGGACCGAGACGAGCCCCTCCTCGAATCCGGGGAGCTCGGATATCGCCACCGGGCGACTCAAAGTCACTGCCGTTGGCATCCACTGTATCTCTTGAGCTTCAATGCCCCGCGCCGCCAGCCGCGCGACGTAGTCGGACCGGGCGGTGCGCGAGAGGTCCACGCGCAAGGTCATGGGCGGGTGAGCGTTATTGGCATCGAGCACTGCCAGGCCCGCCGCGCCCCAGGCGCGGCTGATTTCCTTGACCAGCCAGCCGGGGTGCGCCGTGCGGCCGGGCACGGTGGCATCGACCTTGGCCAGACGCACGGCGCGCTCGGCCACGAAGCGCCGCAGCACCGCGTTGACCAGGCCCGTGGAGCGTTCCGCCCCGAGCAGCCGCGCGGCATCGACCGCCAGGTGGGCGGTCAGCTCCGGCGCATTGCGCGAGTACTCGATCTGGTGCGCGGCCGCGACCAGCAGCGCGCGCACCGGGTTCGGCACGCCCGCCGGGCGCTGCAGCAGGGACTCGATCGCCGGTGCCAGGCGCAGGTACCAGCGCACGGTGCCGAGGGCGATGGCGCGCACCGCGGCGCGCTCCCCCATCTCATCCGCCGTGGACAGCGCCGCATCCACCGACTCGCCGCGGAATGCCACCGCATCCACCGCGCGCGCCGCGGCAGCCAGTGCCGGCGCCCCGGGTGCCCAGGGAGTCTTACCCAAGGCGGTGCCCGGCCAGGTTCAGGCTGTGGGCAAAGTCGCGCACGCTCATGGCGCGCCGGCCCGGGCGCTGCACCTGCGTGACCGCCAGCGTGCCGTGGCCGCACTGAATGCGCATGTAATCGTCCTGTACGGCGATGATCGTGCCATTTTCGCTGGATTTAGACTCTTTTAGCGGCACATTGTCATCATCTGCGGTCGATTCCTCGGCGTGGGCCGCGTAGATGCGCAGCGCCTCCCCCTCCCATTGCGTCTGGGCGATCGGCCAGGGATTGAAGGCGCGCACCTGGTGCTCGATCGCCAGCGCCGCCTGGGCCCAGTCGATCAGCGCCTCTCGCTTTTCGATCTTGGGCGCATAGGTCACCCCTTCGGCCGGCTGTTCGACCGCGGTGAGCGTGCCGCGTTCAAGGCCGGTGAGAGCCTCGATCAGCAGGCGCGCCCCGAGCACGGAGAGTTCATCGTGCAGCGAGCCGGCGGTGTGGGCGCGCGAGATGACGACCGGCTCGGCCAGCAGCGTGGGCCCGGTGTCGAGCCCCTCGTTCATCTGCATGATGGTGACGCCGCTTTGCGCATCCCCGGCGAGGATCGCGCGCTGGATGGGTGCAGCCCCGCGCCAGCGCGGCAGCAGTGAGGCATGGATGTTGAGGCAGCCGAAGCGCGGCAGCTCGAGCACCGCGCGCGGCAGCAGCAGGCCGTAGGCCACGACCACGAGCACCTCCGGCGCCCACTCGGTGAGCACCGTGCGGGCTGCCGCGCTTTGCAGCGTCGGCGGCTGCGCGATGGGGAGGGCGCGCGCGCGCGCCGCTGTCTTTACCGGGCTTTCCTGCAGGTGGCGGCCGCGTCCCTTGGGACGGTCGGGTTGCGTGAGCACGCCAACGACTTGGTGCCCTGCACACAGCGCCTCCAGCGCCGGCAGCGCAAAAGCGGGCGTGCCGGCAAATGCGACGCGCACGCCTAGTACGTGCGGCGCGCGCGGCCGGCACCGGCCGGCACCGCGGCGGCACGTTCCTTGCGCTCCTTGTTGAGCCGCTTGCGGATGCGCTCGCGCTTCATCTCCGACAGGTAGTCGACGAACAGCTTGCCTTCCAGGTGATCCATCTCGTGCTGGATGCACACCGCCAGCAGGTCGGTGTACTGCGCCTCGCTCAGCTGCCCGGTGCGGTCGTGGGAGCGCACGCGGATGCGCGTGGCGCGCCTGATCTCATCGAAGATCCCCGGGACCGACAGGCAGCCCTCCTCGGTCTTGGCCTCCCCCTCGCGCTCGGTGATCTCGGGGTTGATCAGGACCAGGGGTGCGTTGCGCTCCTCGGAGAGGTCGATGACGACCAGGCGTTTGTGGACATCGATCTGGGTGGCCGCCAGGCCGATCCCGGGGGCCGCGTACATCGTCTCCAGCAGGTCCTCGATCAAAGTGCCGAGGCCGGCATCGAACTGGGTGACCGGTTGTGCGCGGGTTCGCAGCCTTGGATCGGGGTATTCGAGGATGCTTCGTAGGGCCATGGTCTTGCCTGATATGGGGGCGCCGGGAGCCGTGATCCAGCGCACAAAGTTGACATTAATTCGTATGCCGGCAGGCGCCGTGCCAGTATAACGATTCAGGATTCCGGCGCAGGTTGTTGGTCCACCTCGCGCAATTGAGGAGTGGAGGATGGTCTTAAATCAAGTACTTGGAGCTCGCTCAGTGGCGGGTCTCCTGATCCTGTCGCTCGCGGTCACGGGGTGTTCGCACTTCCGCAGCCACGAGGAACCCGCGCCTGCACCCGTGCAGGCGGCTGCGCAGCCGGTTGCACAGGCCTCGCCCGCGGCGCCCGAGGTGACGGCCACCGAAGCTGCGATCGCAGCCGGCAACGCCGCCGGTCCCGCCCCGGCCAGCGCGCCGGTGGACACCCGTGGCATGGTCAACGCCTCGGCGCCTGCGCACTACACGGTCAAGCGGGGCGACACCCTGTGGGGCATCGCCTCGATGTACCTCAAGGATCCGTGGTTGTGGCCCGAAGTGTGGGTCATCAACCCGCAGGTCGTGAATCCGCACCTTATCTATCCGGGTGACCAGCTGGCGCTGGCCTACGGGGCCGACGGGCGCCCGCAGATCAGCCTCGAGCAGGCCGGCGCGCTGCGCCTGGATCCGCGGCTGCGCACCAGCGAACTCGACGGCTCGATCCCGACGATCCCGTACGCGGCCATCGCCGCCTTCCTCGGCCGCCCGACGATCATGACCGCGGACGAGATCCGCCACGCACCCTACGTGGTCGCCTTCCGCGACGAGCACCAGGTGGCGAGCACCGACAACACCGCCTATGTGCGCGACCTGCCCGCGAGCCCCGCGGCCAGCTACGCGATCGTGCACATTGCCGGCCCGCTGCGCGACCCGGACGACAACTCGGTGATCGCCTACGAGGCGATCTACACCGCGACCGCGCAGGTGCAGCACCCCGGGGATCCGGCCAAGACCATCCTCTCGGATCCGGCGCGCGAGACCCTGCGCGGCGACCGCCTGGTATCGGGCGACTTGTCGCAGACGCCGATGAACTTCACCCCGCGTGCCCCGGCCAGTGAGCTGCGCGGGAGCATCATCGACGTCGTCGGCGGCACCGACCTGGTCGGTCAGTACCAGATCGTCGCGATCAACCGCGGCAAGCGCCACGGCCTGGAGCCGGGCATGGTCCTGGCGGTCGACGAGGCCGGCTACCAGGTGGCCGACGTCTACCGCGAAAGCGGCACGATTGGCTCAACCGAGTCGCTGACCTTTGCCCCGAAGGTGACCCTGCCCGAGGAGCGTGTCGGCACGCTGCTGGTGTTCAAGGTGTACGACCGCGTGAGCTACGCGCTCGTCGTCAACGCCACGGACACGATCCACGTGCACTACGTGGCCCGCAGCCCCTAGAACCGGCGCCGCCGCCGCGGCGCGCGGATCCCTCAACACCCCGCCGCAGCGCCTTAAGAAGCCTGCGGCGGGTTTGCTTTTGCACCGCGGGTCGCGCGCGAGCACCGCGCGCGGCATGCCGCATGCTGCAGCCGATGTCCTGGGCGAGCTCTGGAATTATTTTGTAAAAGAAACACTTATGGAGGCTGCGACGCGGCCCGCGGGGCTGGCGCCATTGGACAAGGCGTATGAAATGCTGTTAGATGCCCTCGGCTTTGAACCCGCGACCGTTTTTTGATTCTCGTCGCACGCACGCACCTGGCGGGCAAGTCCGTCGCCTCGAGGTTGCTAAAGACTCGAGCTTGAGGGGCGTGTGGCGGCTCTTCCGGGCGGCCGCTGTGGCCGAATACCTTGAAATGATGACTGGCAGCGTTCTCGACATCCTCATCTACGTGTTCGACCGGTACATGCTCAATGAGACACCGGACGTACCCGAGCGCGAGAACCTGGCGCGCGACCTGGAGCACGCCGGCTTTGCCCCGGACAACGTCGAGCGGGCGCTCGACTGGCTGACGGACCTGGCCTTCGGCCACGGCCAGGCACAGCCGGCGCCGGTCACGCACAACGGCGTGCGGGTGTTCACCGACAGCGAGCTGGCGCGCCTTTCGACCGAGTGCCGCGGCCTGCTGCTGACGCTGGAGAACGCGCGCGTGCTCACCCCGCAGCAGCGGGAGATCGTGATCGAGCGCATGCTGGCACTGGATGCCGATGAGCCCGACACCGAGCAGCTGAAGTGGGTGGTGCTGATGGTGCTGTCCAGCCAGCCGGGCCAGGAGCTCGCGGTGGAGCGCCTCGGCGGTTTGATCACGGACGTGCGGGTCCTTGCACCGCACTGAGCCGGCGATAGGCATCGCTGGCTGCCTGGGTCCGCGGCTTGTCCGCGGTTTTTTGTTTTCGGCTCTGGTTTTTTCGTAAGTCATGGCAGACAACCTGGTCATCGTCGAGTCGCCCGCCAAGGCCAAGACGATCAAGAAGTACCTCGGCAAGGACTTCGACGTGCTTGCCTCGTACGGGCACGTGCGCGACCTGGTGCCCAAGGAAGGCGCGGTCGACACCGAGCACGACTACGCGATGAAGTACCAGGTGCTCGAGAAGAACGAGCGCCACGTGGAGGCCATCGCCCGCACGCTGAAGAAATCCAAGGCGCTGTATCTTGCGACCGACCCGGACCGCGAGGGCGAGGCGATCGCCTGGCACCTGAAGGAGATCCTCGAGGAGCGCGGGGACCTGAAGGGCAAGCAGGTGCACCGCGTGGTGTTCTACGAGATCACCCGCAACGCCATCCGGGCGGCGGTCGAGCAGCCGCGCGGGCTGTCGCTGGAGCTGGTGAACGCCCAGCAGGCGCGCCGCGCGCTGGACTTCCTGGTCGGCTTCAACCTCTCGCCGCTGCTGTGGAAGAAGGTGCGGCGGGGACTTTCGGCCGGGCGCGTGCAGAGCCCGGCGCTGCGCATGATCTGCGAGCGCGAGGAGGAGATCCTCGCCTTCATCGCCCAGGAATACTGGACGCTCGAGGGCGAGGGCACGCACTCGGGGCAGAACTTCCCGCTGAAGCTGCTCGAGTACCGCGGGCAGAAAGTCGAGCAGTTCAGCTTCACCAACGAGGCCCAGGCGCGCGAGGTGGAGCAGCACGCTCAGGGCCGCGGCCAGGGACGGCAAGCTTTCGGTACACGCGATCGAGCGCAAGCAGCGCCGCCGCAACCCCGCCCCGCCCTTCACCACCTCGACCCTGCAGCAGGAGGCCGCGCGCAAGCTCGGCTTCAACGCGCGCCGCACCATGCGCCTGGCGCAGCAGCTGTACGAGGGCCAGGACATCGGCGAGGGCAGCGTCGGGCTCATCACCTACATGCGCACCGACTCGGTGTCGCTGGCGGCCGAGGCCGTCGCGGAGATCCGCGAGGTCGCCGCCCGGCTGTACGGCAAGGAGGAGGTGGCCGAGGAGCCGCGCGTCTACAAGACCAAGTCGAAGAACGCGCAGGAGGCCCACGAGGCCATCCGCCCGACCTCTGCCGCGATCACGCCGGCGGACGTGGAAGGCAAGATCGAGGATGACCTGTACCGCCTGTACGCGCTCATCTGGAAGCGCGCGGTCGCCTCGCAGATGAGCCACGCGGTGTTCGACACGGTGGCCGTGGACATGCTCGCCGGCGCCGACGGCGCGCAGCGCCACCTGCTGCGCGCCAACGGCTCGACCCTGGTGAAGCCCGGCTACATGTCGGTCTACCAGGAAGGCACGGATGACGCCAAGATCGACGACACCGACCACGTGCTGCCGCCGATGAGCGAGGGCGACACCGTCGGCCTTGCCGCGCTGCGCGCCGAGCAGCACTTCACCGAGCCGCCACCGCGCTACGGCGAGGCCTCGCTGGTGAAGGCGCTCGAGGAGCACGGCATCGGCCGCCCCTCGACCTACGCCACCATCATCTCCACGCTGCAGGACCGCGAGTACGTGGAAATGGACGCGCGGCGCTTCGTGCCGACCGACATCGGCAAGATCGTCTGCCGCTTCCTCACCGAGCACTTCCACCGCTACGTCGAGTACGGCTTCACCGCGGCGATGGAGGACGAGCTGGATGCGGTCTCCCGCGGCGAGGAGTCCTGGACCACGCCGCTGGAGAAGTTCTGGAAGCCCTTCATCAGCCAGGTCGAGAAGATCGAGAAGACCGTCTCGCGCGAACAGGTGGCGCAGGCGCGCGAGCTCGGACGCGAGGCCGGCACCGACAAGCCGATCACCGTGCGCATGGGCCGCTTCGGCCCCTTCGTGCAGATCGGCAGCAAGGACGACGAGGAGAAGCCGAAGTTCGCAGGGCTGCGCCCCGGGCAGAAGATGGACAAGATCACCCTCGCCGATGCGATGGAGCTGTTCAAGCTGCCGCGCACGCTCGGGGAGACCGAGGACGGCGAGACCATCGTCGCCAATGTCGGCCGCTTCGGGCCGTACGTGAAGTACGGCGCCAAGTACGCCTCCCTGAAGGAGGACGACCCGTACGAGGTGACGCTCGAGCGCGCCCGCGAGGTCATCCGCCAGAAGAAGGAGGCCGACGCCAACCGCCTGATCCGCGACTTCCCGGACCACGGCATCCAGGTGCTCAACGGGCGCTATGGCCCCTACATCACCGACAAGAAGAAGAACGCCAAGATCCCCAAGGACCGCGACCCGAAGAGCATCACCCTCGAGGAGGCCATCGCCATGATCGCGGCGGCGCCCGAGCGCGGTGGCCGCTTCGGCCGCTGGGGCCGCAGGAAGCCGGCGGCCGCCGCCGGGGCCAACGGCGCGGAAGCTGCAACCGTGAAGGCCAAGGGCAGGAAGCGCGCGGCGCAGAGCGCGGTGGCCGAGGCCATGGCCGCCGACCCGGACCGCGCGACGCAGGCGCCTGCGAAGACCGCCAAGCGGGCCGCGAAGCCGGCCTCGGCGGCGCCGCCGCCATCGCACCCGAAGGCGCGTGCCCCGGCTCGTGCGGCGCGCACGGCGCGCGCCAAGGCCAAGTCCCCAGCCCCCAAGGCCGCCGCCAAGCCGCCGGCAGCTGCGGCAGGCAACGGCCGCGCGCGGCGCGTGAAGTAGGCGCACGCGCAGCGCCTGACTCCCTGAGGGCGCCCGCGGGTCGATGAAGTACCGCCACAGCTTCCACGCCGGCAATTTCGCGGACGTGCACAAGCACGTGACGCTGCTCGCGCTGCTCGCGGCGCTGCAGAAGAAGGACAAGGGCTTCCTGTACCTGGAGACCCACGCCGGCCGCGGTGCCTACGACATCTCCACCCCGACCGCCGATGCCGCGGGCGGCATCGGCCGCCTCGGGGACGGTGTGGCCGGCTGCGCCGAACTGAGCGCCTACCTTGAGCTGCTGGCGCGGCTGCGCGCGCAGTTCGGGCAGCGCCACCTCTATCCCGGCTCGCCGCTGCTGGCGGTGGCGATGCTGCGGCCGCAGGACCGCGCGGTGCTCATCGAGCTGCAGGGCAGCGAGGTCAATGCGCTCAAGCACACCCTCAGCGACTACGCGCAGCGCCACGCCGGGGCGGTGCCGCAGGCGCAGGTCGAGCGCGGCGACGGCTACGCGCGCCTCAGGGCCTGGCTGCCGCCGCCGGAGCGGCGCGGGCTCACCTTCATCGACCCGCCCTACGAGCAGACCGGGGAGGATTTCGTGGCCGTCACGCAGGCCCTCGCCGAGGGCCTGCGGCGCTTCCCGACCGGCGTGATGGCCGCCTGGTACCCGATCAAGGACGAGCGCTCGACCGCGCACTGGCAGCTCGGCTGCGCACGTGCGCTGCAGGCGCCGATCCTGGTGAGCGAACTGTGGCTGTACCCGCGTGACTCGCGCGTGGCACTCAACGGCTCAGGGCTCCTGGTGGTCAATCCCCCGCACCAGGTGCTCGAGCGCATGCAGGCCTGGCTGCCGCAGCTGACGGCGGCACTTTCCAGCGAGCCCTCGGCAGGCAGCCGCGCCTTCATGCTGGCAGAATCCGGCGGATGAGCAGCGCAGCGGATGAGTACGGGGTGTTCGGGCACCCGGTGAACCACAGCCTGTCGCCGTTCATCCACGGCCTGTTCGCGCGCCAGACCGGGCAGCTGATGAGCTACCGCCCGTATGACGTGGCGCCGGAGGAGTTTGCCGCGCGGGTGCAGGAGTTCTTCGCCCGCGGCGGCCGCGGGCTCAACATCACCCTGCCGCACAAGATCGCCGCGGTCGAGGTCGCCCAGGAACTCACCGCGCGTGCCGCGCATGCCGCCGCGGTCAACACGCTGGCCATCAAGGGTGATGGCATCCTCGGGGACAACACCGACGGGGCGGGCCTGGTGCGCGACCTGTGCGACAACCTCGGCCTTGTGATCACCAACCGCCGCCTGCTGGTGATCGGCGCCGGCG
Organism: uncultured Pseudomonadota bacterium; assembly: GCA_963741745.1. GTDB lineage: Bacteria > Pseudomonadota > Gammaproteobacteria > Steroidobacterales > Steroidobacteraceae > 13-2-20CM-66-19. The sequence goes on from CAVUJF010000001.1 coordinate 600,909, forward strand.
GGGCCACGCGCGGGATCCTCGCGCCGCTGCTGGGCCTTTCGCCCACCGTGGTGGTCATCGCCAACCGCACGCCCGGGCGTGCCGAGGCGCTGTCGGCGGCGTTCTCGGACCTCGGCCAGCACCCAGGGCGTCGGCTTCGAGTACCTCGAGCCGGAGCCCTTCGACCTCGTCATCAACGCCACCTCCGCGAGCCTGTCCGGGCAGATGCCGCCGATCCCGGCCGGGGTCATCGGCGCGCAGACCGTGTGTTACGACCTCGCGTATGGCAGGTCCGCGACCGCGTTCGTGCGCTGGGCGCGCGCCCGGGGCTGCGCGCAGGCGCTGCAGGGCTTAGGCATGCTGGTCGAGCAGGCCGCCGAATCCTTCCGGCTGTGGCGCGGGGTGCGGCCGGCGACCGGGGCGGTGCTCGAGGTACTGCGCGAGCGCGTCGGCGGGATCTGAAGGCGCGAGGACTTCCCCTAGCGCATCGTCACCAGTTCCTCCGCGCTCGTCGGGTGGATCGCGACCGTGTCGTCGAAGTCCTTCTTGGTCGCCCCCATGCGCACCGCCACCGCGAATCCCTGCAGCATCTCGTCGGCGCCCGCCCCGACCACGTGCACCCCGACGATGCGCTGCTCGGCGCCGGCCGTCACGAGCTTCATCTCCACGCGCACCTTGGCGCTGGTGATCGAGTGGTACAGCGGCACGAAGCTGGAGCGGAACACGCGCACGTGCTCCGTGCCGAAGCGCTCGCGCGCGGCGTGCTCGGTGAGCCCCACGGTGCCAATCGGCGGATGGCCGAAAATGACCGTCGGGATGTTCTCGTAGTCCAGGAAGCGCCCCTGCTGGCCGCCGAAGAGGCGGTCGCACAGGCGCCGCCCGGCGGCGATCGCCACGGGGGTCAGCTGCACGCGCCCGGTCACATCCCCGATGGCATAGATCCCGGGCACGTTGGTGGCCTGGAACTTGTCGGTGCCGATGTAGCCCTGCGCATCCAGGGCCACCCCGGCACGCTCCAGTCCGATGCCGTCCACGACCGCGTCGCGGCCGATCGCGAACTGCACCGCATCGAAGGGCCCGAGGCGCCGCCCGCCGGCCACCTCGAGCTCGAGCGTACCGTCGGCCTGGCGGGTAAGGGCGCTGGGGGCGGCGTGCATGGCCACCCGGACGCCCTCCTCCTGCAGGCTCTTGAGCGAGGCCTCCCCCAGCATCGGCTCGAAGGAACGCAGCACCGACTCCCCGCGCAGCACCAGGGTCACATCCGAGCCGAGGCCGGCGAAGATGGCCGCCAGCTCCACGGCGATGTAGCTGCCGCCGACGACAGCGACCCGCTGCGGCCGCTCGGGCAGCAGGAAGAAGCCGTCGGAGCTCAGGCCCAGTTCCGCACCGGGGATCGCGGGCATCGCCGGGCGACCCCCGGTGGCGATGATGATGTGGGGAGCACTCAGGGTGCGGCCGCCGGCGGCGACCGTGTGGGCGTCGAGGAAGCTCGCCCGCGCGCGCACCAGTTCGACGTTGCGCTTGGCCAGATTGTTCGCGTAGATCCCGTTGAGCAGATTCACGTAGGCATCGCGCTTGGCTTTCAGGCGCTGCCAGTCGTGGCCTTTCACCTCGAGGTTGAAGCCATAGTCGGGGGCATCGGTAAGGGCGCTGCCCAGGTGCGCCGCGTTCCACATGATCTTCTTGGGCACGCAGCCGACGTTGACGCACGTGCCCCCCAGGGCACCGGACTCCACCAGCGCCACGCGGGCCCCGTACTCGGCGGCACGCTGGGCCGAGGCGAGCCCGCCGCTGCCCCCGCCGATGACCACTAAGTCAAATGTGTCGCTCATAGACCCTCGGATGCCCGCGCGGACCGACATGTTATATGAGGCGGCGGCCGGTGAAGTTCCAGAGCGTAACCGTCGGCGGCCGATCTGCCGCTACAATGGCGGCCTCCCCGTGGACGACAGGCGCATGGAAAACCCCCTACTCGGCCAGGAACCGCTGCCGCAGTTCCTGAAGATCCGCCCGGAACACGCCGAGCCGGCGGTGCGTGAGCTGCTGCTCGCCAACCGCGCCCGGCTCGAGGCGCTGGCCGCCCTCGACCGGCCGACCTTCGCCAGCGTGGTGGAGCCGATGGAGGAGCTGCACCACCGCACCTCGCGCACCTGGTCCCCGGTGAGCCACCTGAATGCGGTGCTCAATTCCGAGGCCCTGCGCGCCAGCTACAACGCCTGCCTGCCGCTGCTGTCGGCCTACTACACCGACCTTGCCCAGAGCGAGCCGCTGTTCCAGGCCTACCGGCGCGTCAGCGAGCTGGAGGGGGCGCAGCTTGCCCCGGTGCAGCGCCAGCTCATCGAGCATCGCGTGCGCGACTTCCGCCTGGCCGGCGTCGGGCTGTCGGCGCAGCGCAAGGAGCGCTTCAAGACCGCGATGCTCGAGCTGTCGCAGCTGCAGGCGAAGTTCGAGGAGAACGTGCTCGATGCGACCAACGGCTGGACGCATCACGTCACCGAGGTGCGCGAACTCGCCGGCCTCAACGAGATGCTCATCGAGCAGGCGCGCGCGCGCGCCGCGGAACGGCAGCTCGCCGGCTGGCTGCTCAGCCTCGACCAGCCCACCTACGTCGCCGTGGTCACCGATGCCGAACACGAACCGCTGCGGCGCGCCTTCTACGAGGCCTGGTGCACGCGCGCCTCGGACCAGGGTCCCAACGCCAAGCGCTGGGACAACTCGCAGGTGATGGAGGAGATCCTCCGGCGCCGGCACGAGGCCGCGCGCCTGCTGGATTTCGCCAACTTCGCCGAGTACGCCCTCGCCACGCGCATGGCGCACAGCGTGGCCGAGGTGCTGAAGTTCCTGCACGAGCTGGCAGGGGCGGCGCGCGCCGCGGCCCAGGCCGAGTTCGCCGAGCTGGAGGCTTTTGCCGGGCGCAAGCTGTCCGCCTGGGACGTCGGCTTCTACTCCGAGCGGCTGCAGCGCGAGCGCTTCAACGTCTCGCAGGAGGAGCTGCGCCCCTACTTCCCGCTGCCGCGCGTGCTGGCCGGGCTGTTCGAGGTCGCGGAAAGGCTCTTCGGCGTGCGCATCAGCGAGCGCCACGGGCGCCCCGGTGTGGCACGAGGACGCGCGCCTGTTCGACATCGCCGATGCCCGCGGGGAGCCGGTGGGCAGCTTCTACCTGGATGCCTACGCGCGCCCGCACAAGCGCAGCGGCGCCTGGATGGACGAGTGCGTCGGGCGCAAGCACCTGGCCAGCGGGGCTGCGCTGCCGGTGGCCTACCTGGTGTGCAACTTCCTGCCCCCCGGGGAGTCGCGCCCCGCGCTGCTCACCCACGACGACGTGCTCACGCTGTTCCACGAGTTCGGGCACGGGCTGCACCACCTGCTCACGCGCGTGGACTACCCGAGCATCGCCGGCATCAACGGGGTCGCCTGGGATGCGGTGGAGCTGCCCAGCCAGTTCCTGGAGAACTACGCCTGGCACCCGGACGTGCTCCAGCGCATCAGCGGCCACTACGAAAGCGGCGCGCCGCTGCCGCAGCAGCAGCAGCAGCGCCTGATCGCCACCCGCAGCTTCCACAGCGGGCTGCAGACCATGCGGCAGGTGGAGTTCGCGCTGCTGGATTTCCGCATCCACACCGAGTACTCCCCGGAAGCCGGCGGCCGCATCATGCAGATCCTGCGCGAGGTGCGCGCCGAGGTGGCGGTGGTGCCCGTGCCTGACTGGAACCGTTTCCCGATGAGCTTCGGCCACATCTTCGCCGGCGGTTACGCGGCCGGCTACTACAGCTACAAGTGGGCCGAGGTGCTGGCGGCGGATGCCTTCGCGGCCTTCGAGGAGAGCGGGGTATTCGACCGCGCCACCGCGCAGCGCTTCCTCGATGCCATCTTGAGCCGCGGCGGCAGCCGCGATGCGCTCGATGCCTTCATCGAGTTCCGCGGCCGCCGGCCCGACGTGCGTGCGCTGCTCAAGCAGCACGGCATCCTCGCACCGCAGGCCCGGCGCGCGTGAGACGCGCGGGCGCACTGCGCGCGTTGCCGCTGCTGGTGCTGGCCGCCACGGCGGCCGCCGGCGCCGGGGAGCCGCTGTACGTGGTCGAGCAGGTCATCGTGAGCGTCAACAGCGCCGCGGATGGCAGCGGCGAGCGCGTCGCCTCGCTCAAGAGCGGCGAGCGCGTGGAGCTGATCGAGCGCGCCGGGGAGTCGGTGCACGTGCGCCTGCCGGACGGCAAGGAGGGCTGGCTGCGGGCGATCTACCTCTCCGGCGATGCGCCACTGAAGCCGCGCCTCACCCAGGCGGAGGCCGAAGTCGCGCGCCTGCAGGGGCAGGTGGCCCGGCTGGAAGGGCAGCTGGCCGCCGCGAGCGCCGCGCGCCAGAGGCCGGCCGCCGCGGTGCCCGCCGCCGCGCCGGCGCCCGAGGATGCGCCCGTGCCAGGGGGCATGTTTGCCACGCGCGGGGCGGATACGCCGGGGCGCGCGTGGCCCTGGGCGCTCGGCGCGGGCATCGCGGGCCTGGGGCTGGGGTTCGTGCTCGGCTGGCGCATCCTCGACCGCAACATCCGCCGCAAGTACGGCGGCCTGCGCATCTACTGAGCCTCATTTAACCTCGCGCCGCAACATCCCCCGCCGTGGGCCGCCATTTCACAATGCCCCGCGCGCTTGTCAGCCGTTGGCTGAGTCGGGTAGAAGTGTGCGCCGCGTCTCAACACGGCACGCGGGCCGGTGCCTAGACTTCGGGCCAAGCGATCGCCCGGGTCCGACAGGGGCTGGATCCGGATCGCACAGGCCGAGCCATCCTTAAAGATAATGACCAGCATCCGGCGCAGCGATTTCGACGTCACCAACACCGTGCAGGTGAGCTCACCGGGGGCGGTGCTGGCTGCGGTGGAGAAGCTCTACCGCGGCACGTGGCCGGAACTTTCCATGGATCCGCTCACGCGCTCCTTCGCGCACTTCGAGCGGCTGTTCGCCGGCGAGGTGGCCGGTTTCCACGGCGTCGACACCGTCTACCACGACCGCCAGCACACCCTGGACATCACCCTGGCACTGGCGCGCCTGATCGTCGGCTTCGAGCGCCAGGCCGACGCGGTGCAGCGCCTCGGCGCCGAGCGCGCCGTGGTCGGCCTGATCACCGGCCTGTTCCACGACGTCGGCTACCTGCGGCGCGCGGACGACCTGGAGTCGCGCAACGGCGCGGAATTCACCCGCACGCACGTCTCGCGCGGCGCGCGCTTCCTCACCGAGTACCTGCCGGTGGTGGGGCTTGCGCACTGGATCCCGGTGGTCACGCAGATCATCCACTTCACCGGTTACGAGATGCCCTTCCCCCGCATCGAGGCGCAGGTGCCGGACCGACGTGACATAACGCTGGGGCACCTGCTGGGCACGGCCGACATGATTGCCCAGATGGCCGACCGCTGTTACCTGGAGAAATGCCGGGACCGGCTCTACGCGGAGTTCGTCCTGGGCGGGGTCGCCCTGCCCTTCAGCGACGGCAACCCGCAGGTCAAGTACGCCTCCGGACTGGACCTGCTGCGCCAGACCCCTGATTTCGTGATGGATGTGCGCACCAAGCGCCTGGACCGCGAGTTCCACCGCGCCTACCAGTACCTGGACGTGCTCTACGGGGGGCGCAACCCCTACCTGGAATCCATCGACCGCAATGTCGAGTACCTGCGCGCGGTGCTGCGCAGCGAGAACTGGCAGCTGCTGCGCCGCCGGCCCCCGATCTTCGCCGCCACCGCCGACCCGATGAGCACGATGCGCGGCCTTATGCTGGGGCATATCAAGCGGGTCTGGTCCACCGGCTGAGCGCCTACCTTTAGCGCCGAGCGGCGGTTAAGATGATTCTCTTATAAATATGGGGATCAGGCCGCCGAGCCCGGGGATTGCCCCCGGGCGGGCGGTATTGCAGTGACCGCCGCCAGTTTCAAGCTCAAGTACGCCGCCAGCGCCTTCCTCGTGGTGCTGCTGGCGGCCGCCGGCGTGGTCACCCTGTTCCTGGTGCGCCACGCGGCGGATACCCGCAACCTCGGGAACCTCGCCGAGGCGGCCGCGCGCGAGCGGGTCACCCCGGAGCTGCAGGCCCGCGCCCAGAGCCTGGCCGCCCACGCCGCCGACTCGATCGCCGGGGCGGTGCGCGCCGGGGACAACGCCGGGGTGGTGCGCCGCCTGCAGCCCTTCATCGACAACGACACGGTGGCCGCGATCAGCGTCACCAACAGCTCGGGGCGCGCGCTGTTCCGCTGGCACCGCGACACCGCGCCCCCGGCCGGCACCCTGGTCGTGCGCGCCACCGAGCCGGTGCGCACCTTCGTCGAGAACATCCCCGGGGCGGTCACCCCGGCCACCCTCGCCGAACTCACCCTGGACCTGGAGCAGGCCTCCCCGGTGTCCGCGCTGAGCGTCGGCGGGCGGCTGCAGGCGGCGAACGTGCAGCGCACGCGCCTGACCTGGCTCTTGAGCCTGGGCCTGGCGGCCCTCGGCGCCCTCGCCGCCGCCGTGCTCGCGTGGCGGGCGATGAGCCGCCTGCAGCGCCCGGTGGCCGCCCTCATCAAGAGCGTCGAGCGCATCGGCCAGGGCGACTACACCCGCCCCGTGGAGGTGCGCCGGGGAGATGCCCTCGGGGGCCTGGAGCATGCCCTGGAGCGCATGCGCGGGCGCCTGCGCGTCTCGACGATCAACAAGAGCTACCTGCACAGCGTGCTCAACAGCATGACGGATGCGGTGTTCGTGACCTCCCCGGACGGGGTGATCAAGATCGCCAACGCCGCCTCCTGCAAGCTGCTGGGCTATGCCGAGGAGGAGCTGCTCGGCCGCAGCATCCTCGCGGTGCTCGATGAGCGCGAGCGCGAGGACTTCGACCTGCTGCAGGCGGCGCAGGAGACCCGCGAGACCGTGGTGCGCACGCGCAGCGGCCAGACCATCCCGGTGTCCTTCACCGGCTCGCGCATCGACAGCGACGACCCGCAGTTCCAGGGCAGCATCTTCGTCGCCCGCAACATCACCGACCGCAAGCGCGCCGAGCGGCGCATCCGCTACCTCGCCCGCTACGATGCGCTGACCAAGATCCCCAACCGCATGCAGTTCCACCACGTGCTGCAGCAGACCATCGCGCGCAACATGCGCAACGGCCAGGTGGTGGCAGCTTTGTACCTGGACATGGACCGCTTCAAGGAGGTCAACGACACCTTCGGCCATGGTGCCGGGGACCGGGTGCTGGAGGTGCTGGCCGAGCGCCTGACGCGCTCGGTGCCCAAGGACACCGTGGTCGGGCGCCTCGCCGGGGACGAGTTCGCGCTGTTCGTGGAGGGCTTGCCGGCGGATGCGGACAACCGCGGGCCGATCGCACAGCTGGCGCGCGCGATCCTGGTCGAGGTGGGCAAGCCCTTCCAGCTGAGCCAGCACGAGGTGTTCCTCACCGCGAGCATCGGCATCGCCTTCTTCCCGCGCGATGCGGAGAACGTCATCGACCTGCTGCGCAACGCGGATGCGGCGATGTACTACTCCAAGCAGAACGGCGGCAACACCTTCGCCTTCTATTCCCCGGAGATGAACGCGGCGGCCGTCGAGCGGCTGATGCTCAAGAGCAAGCTGCGCCGCGCGCTGGAGCGCGACGAGCTGGAGATCCGCTACCAGCCCAAGGTCGACCTGCGCAGCGGGCGCATCGTCGGTGCCGAGGCGTTGCTGCGCTGGCGCCTGCCCGGGCACGGCGACATCCCGCCCTCGCACTTCATCCCGCTGGCCGAGGAGACCAACCTCATCGTGGACATCGGCGAGTGGGTGCTGAACCGGGTGTGCATGGACTACCGCCAGATGCAGGGCCAGGGCGGGGACCCGGGGCGCATCTCGCTGAACCTCTCGCTCAAGCAGCTGCGCCAGGCGAGCTTCATCCTGCGCTGCCGCTCGGTGTTCCGCCGTCACCACGTCTCCCCGACCGCCTTCGAGCTGGAGATCACCGAGACCACGCTGATGGCGGACCCGCAGCGCACCGTGCGCCTGCTCGATGAGCTGTACGCCATGGGCCTGCACCTGTCGATCGATGACTTCGGCACCGGCTATTCCTCGCTCTCGGCCCTGCAGCAGTTCCCGATCGGCACGCTCAAGATCGACCAGTCCTTCGTGCGCGATGCGTGCGAGGACGCCAACGATGCGACCATCGTGCGCACCATCATCGAGATGGGGCGCAGCTTAGGGATCGGGGTGATCGCCGAAGGGGTCGAGTCGCAGGCGCAGCTCGAGTTCCTGCGCGACAACAACTGCAACTTCGGCCAGGGCCGCCTGTTCGGCGAGCCGTGCACCGCCGAGGACCTGCTCGCGCTCCTGGCGCAGCAGGCCGCAGGACCGGCGCCCTTCGAACACCTGCTGCGTCGCCACGACGAGGCAGCACCACGCTCGGCCTGAGCCTTCTTGCTTACCCTGTCCAACGCCCGCGTCCGGCGCGGTCCTCAGGTGCTGCTCGATGAGGCGACGCTCACCATCTTCCGCGGCGAGAAGGTCGGCGTCGTCGGCCGCAACGGCTGCGGCAAGTCGACGCTGCTGTCCTTGATCCGCGGCGAGCTCACCACCGATGCCGGGGAATACAGCGCCCCGCCGAACCTGGCCATCGCCTCGGTCGCCCAGGACCTGCCCGATTCGCCCAGCCCGCTGGTGGAATACATCCTCGACGGCGATCTTGAGCTGCGCGCGCTGGAGGCGCAGCTCAAGATCGCCCAGCACCAGGGCGAGGGCACGCGCGAGGCCTCGCTGCACGCCCAGTACGAGACCCTCGATGGCTACACCGCGCGCAGCCGCGCGGCGCAGCTGGCCGCCGGCTTAGGGTTCGCCGTCACCGACCTCGAGCGCGCGGTGCGCGAGTTCTCCGGCGGCCTGCGCATGCGCGCCAACCTGGCGCGGGCGCTCATGCGCCGCTCGGACCTGCTGCTGCTGGATGAGCCGACCAACCACCTGGACCTGGATGCCCTGCTGTGGCTGGAGGGCTGGCTGCGCGCCTACCGCGGCACGCTGCTCCTGGTCTCGCACGACCGCGAGTTCCTCGATCGCATCGTCGGGCGCGTCCTGCACTTCGAGAACGGCCGCCTCACCGCCTACACCGGCAACTACAGCGACTTCGAGGTGCAGCACGCCGCGCACGCCGAGCGCACCGCCGCCCTGGTGGCCAAGCAGCGCCGCGAGGCGGCGCACATCGAGAGCTTCGTGGCGCGCTTCCGCGCCCAGGCCAGCAAGGCGCGCCAGGTGCAAAGCCGCATCAAGTGGCTCGCCAAGCTGGAGACCATCGCCACCGTGCAACCCGAGGCGGATTTCGACTGGGAGTTCCTCGCCCCGCCGAAGCTGCCGCGCCCGCTGGTGACACTCGAGAAGCTCGCCGCCGGCTACGGCGAGCGCCGCATCCTCGATGGCATCTCCTTGAGCCTGCACCCGGGGGAGCGCCTGGGGGTCCTCGGCCGCAACGGCGCCGGCAAGTCGACGCTGATGAGGGTGCTGGCGGATGAGCTTGCACCCGCTGCCGGCACGCGCACGCTGGCCCCGGACCTGCGCTGCGGCTTCCTCGCGCAGCTGGAGCTCGAGCAGCTCGACAGCGGCGGCTCGGCGCTCGCGGAGTTCGTGCGCCGTGGCGGGGAGGAGATCGGCGCCTGGGGGCAGCAGAAGCAGCGCGACCACCTCGGGCGCTTCGGCTTCCGCGGCGAGCGCGTGTTCGAGCCGACCCAGAACTTCTCCGGCGGCGAGCGCGCGCGCCTGGCGCTGTCGATCCTGGTGGCGCGCCGCCCGAACCTGTTGCTGCTGGACGAGCCGACCAACCACCTGGACCTGTCGATGCGCCACACCCTGCTCATGGCGCTGCAGGAGTTCCCGGGCGCGGTGGTCATCGTCTCGCACGACCGCTCGCTGCTGCGCGGTGCCTGCGACCGCTTCGTGCTGGTCGCCAACGGCGCGCTCACCCCCTTCGAGGGTGACCTCGAGGACTACGCCACCTGGCTCGGCGCGGACCGCACCAGTGCGGCCGCCGCCGGGGCCCCGGGGGTCTCACGCCGCGAGCAGCGGCGCCGCGAGGCCGAGGCGCGCGGCCGGCGCACGCCGCTGCGCGCAGAGCAGGAGACCCTGGAGAAGCAGATCGCCGAGCTCACGCGCGAGCGCGTGAACCTCGAGGCGGAACTGGGCGATCCTGCCGTCTACGAGAAGCGCGCCGTCGCCGAGCAGCACAGGCTCGCGCAGCGCCACCGCAAGGTGGCCGCGCAGATCGCGGCGCTGGAGGAACGCTGGCTCGCCGTGACCGGCGAACTCGAGGAGCGCGCCTCGTGAAACGGCGCGTACGCCGCGTGCTGCTCGTGGCGCTGCTCGCCGGGTGGCTGGTGATGGCGTACTGGCAGACGGTGAAGCCCTTGCCGCAGGGCACCCACGTGGCAGGCCCGGTGTGCCCGGCGGCGGCCGGCCAGGTGAGCTTCATCGCCGACATCACCGCCGCGGATGCCTACGGGCACCTGGTGGTGAGCCAGGGAATCTTCGACGAGGCGCTCAAGGTGGTGCGCGGGGCGCGGCACTTCATCGTGCTCGACTACGCGCTGCTCGGGGCTGCCGCGGGGGCGCAGCCGCAGCGGCCCGTGGCCGCCGAGCTCACCGACGCACTGCTCGAGGCGAAGCGCACGCAGCCGGACCTGAAGGTGCTCTTGATCACCGATCCGGTGAACGAGCGCTACGGGGCCAGCCGCGCCACCGAGCTCACCCTGCTGCGGGCGGCCGGGGTGGAGGTGGTGCTGGTACGCCTGGATACGCTGCGGGATGCGAACTACCTGTACTCGAGCCTGTGGCGGCTCACGCTCGGCTGGTGGGACGGACCGCGCGGGCCGCTGGGATTCGAGCTGCGGCGGCTGAACTTCAAGGCCGACCACCGCAAGGTGCTCATCGCCGATGACGGTGGCGAGGGGCTGGTGGCCGTGGTCGGCTCGGCCAACCCGCAGGATGCGCAGAGCGGCTGGTCGAACCTCGCCGCGCGCGTCGCCGGTGACTCACTCGGTGCACTGCTGGCGAGCGAGCTGGCCATCGCCCGCTTCTCCGGCTGGACCGGCGACAGCGAGCCCTACCTGCGCGCGGCCGACCCGCGCGCCCCGGAGCAGTGCTCGCGCGGCGTGCCGGCGGCCGCGCCCGCACCCCTGAGCGCCGACACCGCGCGCGTGCAGGTGCTCACCGAGGGGGCGCTGCGCAGCGCGCTGCTCGGGCGCGCGCAGGCCAGCGGCCGCGGCGATGCGATCGATGTCGCCATGTTCGGCTTTGCGGACCGCGGGGTGATCGAGGCGCTGCTCGATGCCTCGCGGCGCGGGGTGGCGGTGCGCCTGATCCTGGACCCGAGCGAGGATGCCACCACCGCCGTGCCCGGCCGGCTGCCCAACCAGCCGGCCGCGAGCGAGCTGGTCGCGCGCAGCGCAGGCGCCGTGCGCGTGCGCTGGTACCGCACCCACGGGGAGCGCTTCCACGCCGCGCTGGTGCTGTTCTCCGGCACGCAGAACCTGTGGATGACGGTGGGCTCCGCCAATCTCACGCGGCGCGGCCTCGATGACTACAACCTCGAGGCCAATCTCGCCATCGAGGTGCCGCGCGATGCCCCGCTCGCGGCCCAGGCGCAGGGCTACTTCGAGTCGCTGTGGAGCAACCGCGCCGCGCTCGGGATCGAGTACACCGCCGACTTCGCCGCCTACGCCGATTCCCGGCAGAGCGACTACTGGCTCTACCGGCTGCTCGAGGGCGCCGGGTTCAGCGCCTTCTGAGACGGGGCCTCCTGGGAGGCGCGCACGACGGCGACGGTCTGCTGGGCGAGCGCGGCGAGGGCCTGGTTGGTGGCCTGCTCGAAGGCGCCGACGACCTCGCCCATGCGGTTGGCGGCGGCCATGGCCGTGCCGGTCACCTCGAAGCTGCCCACCACGTCACTCGCATCGCGCTGCCCGAGGACCGCATCCAGCACCACGTGCACTTCGGGGGCGCCGCCGCCGCCCGAGTAGTCGGCCTCGAAGCGCCGCAGCGTCACCTGCAGCAGGAAGTCGCTGGGGAAGGGACTGCCCGCGTCCTGCACCGAGGCCCAGTTGCCCGAAGCGCGCAGGGTCTGCACGGCCAGCGCCGCCACCATCGCAGGGGCCGCCGCCGGCCAGCGGCTGCCGGCGTAGAAACCCATGCGGTGGTCGGGCTGTACCAGCACGATGTGCGTGGTGTCCAGGCCGGGATCTGCGCCCGGGGAGGCCACGCGCAGTGCCGCCGGCAGCGGCGCGCCGGCGGCGGCAGGGGTGGCGGTGGCACGCAGGAAGTAGGTCTGCTCGGCCTTGGCGCTGCTGTGCAGTAAGCCTGAGCAGCCGGCGCTCAGCAGCGACACCAGCAGCGCCGCTGCGCAGGGTCGGGCGGCCTTCAACGCGGTATCTCCACGCCGCGCTGCGGCGGCTCGTACAGAAGCTGCGCGGGATCTTCCCGCAGGCTGTTGGCCAGTGCCCGGATGTCCTCCGCCGCCGCCCGGCCCTCGCGCAGGAAGCGCTGCAGCTCCGGGAGCCCGTCGCGCGCGAAGGCGCGGATGTCGGCGCGATTGTCATGCAGCAGCCCGTCGATCTGGCCGCTGGCATCGGCCAGGTGATCGGCGATCACGTGCAGGCGCTGCGTGGCCGCCTCGATGTCGGGGCTGGTGTTGCCAATCAGCGTGTGGGCACCTTGGGCCGCGGCGGCGAGATCGGCGGTGGCCCCGCGCAGCTCGACCACCAGCGCGGACAGGTCGCGCGAGGTCTGCGGCAGGCCGCGCGCGGCGGTCTCGATGCCCGAGAGCGCGCTGGCGATGGCGTTGAGGTTGGCATCGCTGAAGAGCTGGTTGGCGCGCCGCACGACCTCGCCGGCATCGGCCACCAGCTCCGGCAGGCTGGAAAGGAAGACATCGAACTGCGAGGGCGCGGAGCGGATCACCGGGTACTTCAGCCCGGCGATGGCCGGGGCGGCGTGCTTGCCGGTGCGGTCGTCCATCAGGTCGATGTACAGCAACCCGGTCACCCCCTGCAGCTGCAGCTGCGCGACGGTGTGCTCGGAGATGGGCGTATCGGCGCTGATGTCCACGATCACCTCGACGCGGCCCGAGTCGCGCGGGTCGATGCGCAGTTCGACCACGCGGCCGACGCTGACGCCGAGGTAGCGCACCGCCCCGCCCTTGTCGAGCCCGCTGACGCTGCCGGTGAAGTAGATCTCGTAGCGGTGGTACTCGCTGTGCTCGCCCGAGTCGGAGTACCAGTACACGAACAGCGCGCCGGTCAGCACGATCGCCAGCACGAAGGCCCCGACGGCGGTGTAGTTCGCCTCACGCTCCACGCAGGGCCTCCAGGCGCGCCCGCGCCCGCTCGCCGTGGAAGTACTCCTGGATCCACGGGTTGGGGTAGTCGACGATGCGCTCGAGGGTGTCAGTTACCATGCGGCGGTCCACGATCACCCCGACACGATTGCAGGTACGGAAGATGCTGTCCAGATCATGCGTGATCATGATGATCGTCAGCTTCAGCTGCTTCCGCAGGTAAAGCACCAGCTCGTCGAAGGCGGCCGCGCTGATCGGGTCGAGGCCCGAGGTGGGCTCGTCCAGGAACAGCAGGCTCGGGTCCAGCGCCAGCGCCCGGGCGAGGGCGGCGCGCTTGATCATGCCGCCGGACAGCTGCGCGGGAAACTTCGCAGCGGCCTCCGCCGGTAAGCCCACCAGGCGGATCTTGAGCATGGCCAGCTCGTTCAGCGCCAGGGTGCTCAGCTGCAGGTACTCGAGCATCGGCAGCTGCACGTTCTGCAGCACGGTGAGGCCGGAGTACAGCGCGCCGGTCTGGAAGCTGACCCCGTAGCGCCCCTTGACCTCGCGCAGCTGCGTTGCATCCATCTGCGTGATGTCGCGCCCGAAGATGCGCACCGTGCCGGCCTGCGGCTGCCGCAGGCCGAGGATGCTGCGCAGCAGCACCGACTTGCCGGAGCCGGAGCCGCCGACGATGCCGAACACCTCGTCCGCGTTGACCTCCATGTCGAGCCCGTCGTGCACCACCTGGGTGCCGAAGCGGTTCACCAGGCCCTTCACTTGCACCACCGGCGCCATCAGATGTCCAGCCGCATGAACAGCACCGCGAACAAGGCATCCGCCAGTATCACCAGGACGATGGCCTGCACCACCGCGACGGTGACCAGGCGGCCGAGCTCGCGGGCGGAGTCGCGCACCTGCATGCCGCGATAGCAGCCGGCGATGGCGATCAGCACCGCGAACACCGGGGCCTTGATGATGCCGACCCAGAAGGTCGTCGGCGCGATCGCCTCGTTCGCCCGGGCAAGGTACTGGTTGAAGGGCATGTCGAGCAGCCAGCGGCACAGCAGCGCCCCGCCGCCCAGGCCCACCAGGTCCGCGACGATGGTCAGCAGCGGCAGCGCGATCACCAGCGCCACCACGCGCGGCACGACCAGCACCTCGTAGGGTTCGACCCCGGTGGCGATGAGCGCGTCGACCTCCTGGTTGAGCTTCATGGAACCGAGCTCGGCGGCAAAGGCGCTGCCGGAGCGGCCGGCGACGATGATCGAGGTGAGCAGCACGCCCAGCTCGCGTAACACCCCGATGGTCACCAGGTCCACGACGTAGATGTCCGCCCCCAGCCCGCGCAGCTGGAGCGCGCTCATGTAGGCGATGATGACGCTGATGAGGAAGGCGATGAGGGCGACGATGGGCAGCGCCGTCACGCCGGTGTCGTAGACGTGACGCGCGATCGAGATCGGCCGCAGCCGCTTCAGGCGCGTGAAGCTGGCCAGCCCGCTCACGGTGGTGCGCCCCAGGAACGTGAAGCTCTCCAGGGCGCTGTCGCGCAGGGCGAAGGTGTCGCGCCCGATGCGCCTGAGCAGGCGCACCACAGGCCCGGCCGGTGCGGCCGCGGCGGCCTTCGGGGGTGGCGGTGGCGCCGCCGCGTCGGCCTCCTTGAGAGTCTCATCGAGCAGGCGCAGCTGATCGGGCGGCTGCCCCCTGAAGCTCACCTCGACGCCCGCCGCGCGCGTGCGGCGCAGGAACTCGTGCAGCGCCCAGGCGCCGGAGAGGTCCAGCGACTTCAGTCCCGCCGCGTCGATGAGAACCGAGCGTGCCCCCTGCAGGTCCACGCGCGCGAAGTCCTGCTCGAGCGTGCCGTACTCGCGCGCGCCCCAGTCCCCCGAGAGCTGAAGCGTCACGGCGCCTGCGGTCTGCTGAACCTCGAGGGTCATGCGGGCCGCGTGCGCGCGCCGTTCAGCGCTTGCCGTGCAGGCGGGCTTCCGGGAACCACGGGCACTTGCCCGCCCCGGGCGAGATGCCGGTGCACAGGTCCGCGGTGTCGGCGTCGCCGAGGCCGGTCCCCGCCTGGATGGCGGGGCGCACCTGGGCGCCGTAGGGGGCGAGCAGCGTGGCCAGGGCCTTCAGGTGTGCGCCGCCCTCCGTGGTGCCCTCGGGACAGCGGCCTGAGCGCGGTCGCCAGGGGTTCGTTGAGCAGCTTCACCCCCGGGGTGCGGCCGCCGAGCGGCAGGTCGTTGCGCGTATCGAACATGACAGACTCCTGATACCCGTGCGCATTTAAGCATCCGCGGGCGCGGGCCGGCCAATCGCCCGCGCGGATCGCGCCGACAAGGGGGCCTTATCGGCGCAGTCATGTTGGTGTTGCGGCTTTGCCCGCACCGGTAAGCGACAAAAAGTCTACCTCAGCGAATAATCCGATAGGGGACTAACTTTCCTGCGCTGCCCGGCGCGGGGGCGGTGGTGGTACTTTGCCCCGGGTGATCCGACTTGAGGCCCGACCATGCCGCAGTACATCGAGCAGCTCCACGGCGAAGGCTACGCCATCGTGCGCGGCTTTTTCGGCGCGCAGGACATGCGCCGCATCAGCGAGGAAACCGACCGCACCTACGCGGAAGGGCTGAAGCACCACGCGACCTACCGCGACCGCAACCTGCTGTTCGAAGTGCTCAACGACCCCAGGGCCGGGCGGCGCGTGGTGCTGCAGGCGCACTGGATGTCGTGGATCAACCCGTACCTGGAGGCCATGCGCCGCGACCCGCGCTACCTGGCGCTGCTTCAGCCGCTGCTCGGGGCGGACATCAAGCAGATCTCGCACCAGATCCACTGGAAGCCACCGGGAGCCAAGTACACCTACTACCGCTACCACCAGGATGCGCGCTTCCGCAACGCCGAGGCGGTGCACAACCTGCTGCACGGTACCGTCACCTGCGGGCTCGCCATCGACCCGCAGACCCGCGCCAACGGGGCGCTGCGCATCATCCCGCGCAGCCACCTGGGCGGTTACCTCGGGCTCTCGGACGACGGGGCGATCATGACCGGGCAGACCCCGGATGCTGATCTGGTGCGCGTCGGCCTGGACCCGGCCACGGCGGTGACCTGCGAGATGGAACCGGGCGACCTGTTGCTGTGGACGCTGTACACGGTGCACGGCTCGCAGCCGAACACCAGCAGCATCGACCGGCGCTTCATGATCAACAGCTACGTGCGCGCCGCCGACAGTGACCGCGGCGAGTGGGCCTTCCGCGGCGGGGTGTCGACGCCGCTCGGCGCCGAGCCGCAGCTGTGCAAGTACGAGGCGTTGCGCGAGCGGCCCGGGCCGTTCTACGTCGAGGAAGACTGGACCGAAGAGACCCGGGCGGCACGCGGTTAGCGGCCGCGCCTTTTCCTGGCCATGAACCTCCCGCGGCCCCCCTTCACGGCCGGCTACCAGCGCCGCGTCCTGCTGCTGCTGATGGGCGCCTACACCTTCAATGCCGCCGACCGCAGCATCATCGCGGTCATCGGCCAGGCCATGAAGGTGGACCTGAAACTCACCGACACGCAGCTCGGCGCACTCGCCGGCACCGCCTTCGCGGCCCTGTACGCCCTGAGCGGCATTCCCACCGCGCGCCTGGCCGAGCGCTACAACAGGGTCACCATCCTCGCGCTGGCCCTGGGCCTGTGGTCGGCGCTGACCGCCGCCTGCGCCCTCACCGGCTCCTACCTGCAGATGGTGCTGATGCGCGTGGGCGTCGGTGTGGCCGAGGCCGGCTGCTCCCCGAGCGCCCACTCGCTGATCTGCGACTACTACGACCGCGCACACCGCGCCAGCGCACTGTCGGTCTATTCCTGCGGCCTCTCGCTCGGCTACCTGTTCGTCTCGGTGCTGGGGGGCTACGTCACCCTGCACTACGGCTGGCGGGGCGCACTGCTGGTCGTGGGCCTGCCCGGGTTGCTCTACGCGCTGCTGCTCAGGTGGCTCATCGCCGAGCCGCCGCGCGAGCCCCCGGGCAGCGGCGCCGCGGCGCTGCCGCCGTTCTCCTGGCGTGCGGAGCTGGACGAGCTGGCAGGCACGGCGCGGACGCTGTTCCTGAGCTGGCCGGCGGCCAACATCGTCATCGGCCTGATCCTGACCTCGTTCGCCTCCTACGGCAGCTATGCCTTCCTGCCGGCCTACTTCAACCGCGCCTTCGGCCTTGATTTCGCGGTCATCGGCGTGGCGCTCGGGCTGGTCGGCAGCGTGCCGGTCGCCCTCGGCATCCTCGCCGGCGGCACCCTGTCCGACCGCCTGGGTGCGCGCCATCCGCGCGGCTACGCGCTGGTGCCGGCCGCGGGACTGCTGCTCACGGGGCCTTTGTACCTTGCCGCGCTGCTGCAGCCGCAGTGGCGCCCCGCCGCCGTGCTGTTGAGCCTGGCGGGCTTCTTCCAGTACCTCGCGTTCGCCCCGAGCCTCGGGGTGATCCAGAACGTGGTCACCTCGCGCCAGCGGGCGACGGCCACCGCGCTGGTCTTTCTGGCACTGAACGTGCTCGCCCTGGGCGGTGGTTCGCTCTTCTGCGGCATGCTCATCGATCAGCTGGCGCAGGAGCATTTCGCTCAGCACCTGGCGGGGGGTGCGTTTCGCCACGCCTGCCCGGGTGGGGTGGCGCCGGCGGGCGCGCCGCCGGGACTTGCCAGTGCCTGCGCCGCAGCGCTGGTGCATGGCACGCGCACCGGGCTGATGGTGACGGTGGGCGTGCACGCCTGGGCGGCCGTGCACTATCTCCTCGCCGCCTTCGGGCTCGCCGCGCAGCTTCGGCGCGCCGCGCCGGCGGCGGCCGCTCAGCCGGCGGTGTCGTCCCGGTAGCGGCGCACACGCACCGCCGCGTACAGCAGGGCTGCGGCTGCCAGTGCCCCGAGCCACAGGTTCAGGCTGGCGAAGGCGGCCCCGAAGTTGAGGTCACCGAGGGTCGCATCGAGCGTCATGCCGTGCTCGAGCCGCGCGCCGTGCCCCATGCCTAGGGTTTCCCAGATGCCGAAGGTGCGGTAGTAGAGGAAGTTGGCCACGTAGTGCGTGCCGAACTTCCATTCCACGACCATCGCCACGATCGGCGCCAGGGTCACCCACATGATCGGACTGCGGCGCACCCAGGCGGACACCACGAGGAAGGCCGCCGCCACCGGGGCATACCACAGCGCACCGAGCAGCAGGCTGCCGAGCATCACCGCCTCGACCTTGAACCACAGTGCGGTGCTCCAGGTGAGTACGTCCGGCAGGCGCCCGGTGGCGACCCCCAGCTGCCACACCAGGAACAGCAGCACGTGGCACACGGCGGCCAGCACCAGGACCGCGAGTGGCACGACCACGACGGCGACCAGGAACTTCGACAGCACGGTGAGCCCGTCGGAGACCGGCAGGGACTTCCAGAAGAGGATGCTGCGGTCCCTGCGCTCGGCATACAGGCAGTCGAGCAGGTAGAAGGTGAGCACCAGCAGCATGATGAGGTACAGGGGGAACATCGGGGCCACCTGCGACACGGCGAAAGCCTGCGCCCGGCGCTCCGCAGTGAGGTTCCCGTCCCAGCCCTCGACGTGCACGCCGACGTGGCGCCCGCCCATGGTCGCCCCGATGATGATGGTGCCGACCAGCAGTGCCGCGATGATCAGCGGGGCGCGCCACAGCGCCGGGTGCTCCCAGAACTCGCGGCGCACCAGCGTGGCGAGGGTGGTGGAGAACTTCAGCCGCTGCTGCACGGTGAGCTCGCTCCCCGGGGCCGCGTTCGCGGTGGTGCTGTTCATGACTTCATCGTCCCCTGCATCTTGGCCACGAACAGGTCGGCGATCGAGGGCGTGCGCAGCTCCCCGAGCCGGCTGAGCTCGGTCGCGCTGCGGCCCTCGAAGAACATGGCGACGCGGCCGAACACCTCGCGTTCGTAGAAGGGCTGGAGCGCGCGGGCGGGAGCGGCCTGTTCGGCATTGACCGTGAGCTGCAGGTAGCGGCTGCCGAGTTCCTCCACCGGGCTCATCAGGGCGAGCTTGCCGCGGCTGATGAAGATCACGTCGGTGAACAGGTTCTCCACCTCCTCCACCTGGTGCGTGGTGAGCAGGATGGTGCGGTCCTTGTCGAAGTAGTCGTTCAGCAGCGTGTCGTAGAACTGGCGCCGGTACAGCAGGTCGAGGCCAAGCGTCGGCTCGTCCAGCACCAGCAGGCGCGCATCGATGGCCAGGATCAGCGCCAGGTGCAGCTGCGTGACCATGCCCTTGGACAGTTCACGCACGCGGCTCTTCATGCGGATGTCGGTCTTGCGCAGGAACTCCTCGGCGCGCGCGCGCACGAAGCGCGGGTGCACGCCGCTGCAGTAGTCGAGTGCCTGGCTCACGCGCAGCCAGCGCGGCAGCACGGCCACGTCGGCCATGAAGCACACGTCGCGCATCAGTGCATCGCGCTGCGTGCGCGGGTCGAGGCCGAGCACCTGCAGCTGGCCCTGGAAGGGCGTGAGCCCCAGGATCGCCTTGATGGCGGTGGTCTTGCCGGCGCCGTTGGGGCCGATGAGACCTACGATCCGTCCGCGCTCGATGCTGAAGCTGACGTCATCGAGCGCATGGGTGGCGCCGAAGCTCTTGGACAGGCCGCGCGCTTCAATTACTGCTGTCATCTTTCTCACCTGGGGTTGCGCCCGGGGCATGCGGACTCTGCGGCCACGGGGTCGCAGGGGCCTCGGCACCCGCGCGCTCAAGGTCAGCGGCACTCAGGCCCAGGCGCTGGATGGTCGCGTATACCTTGGGCCACTCCTCCTCGAGGAAGCGCTGGCGCTCGCCCTTCATCAGCGCCTTGCGGGCGCCTGAGCTGACGAACATCCCGAGGCCGCGGCGCTTCTCGACCAGCTGCTCATCGACCAGGGCCTGGTAGCCCTTGAGCACCGTCAGCGGGTTCAGGCGGAAGTCCGCGGCGACGTTGCGCACCGAGGGCAGCGGGTCGCCTTCCTTGAGCACCCCCTCCAGGATCATGGCCACCACGCGGTCACGCAGTTGCCGGTAAATCGGCAGGCTGTCATTCCACTGCGGGTCCATGATCGTTACGGCTGCGCCTGTGACAGGAGGCTAGCCCACTAATCTACCAAAACGGCCGGTTCAGGCTGGCCGAACCAGGCGTGCTCGGGCTGCACCACCGCGACCCGCTCGCTCGGGCCATGGGCACCCGGGGGCACGGCGGTCGAGGTGAGGAAGCTGAACGAGGCCACGACCGCGATCACGGCGGCGGCGGCGGCGCAGGTCAGGTCGCGGTACAAGGTGGTGAGGCTATTCATGATCAGGTCTCCTTGAGCAGTCGTTTTTAGGTCGGTTTCCGGTTCCGGGGTCCCGCACAGGCCAGCGCCCCTCCTTGGTGTTGTACTCTAGTAGTACACCACTTAAGTGTCAAGCCAATCCACCAAATATCCTTCCCAGGGTCCTCGGAGGGCTTTCCCGGAGCTGTTTGCCCCCGGTGCGGTGGGCGGCCCGATCACCCGGTCACCGTCGTACGGGCGGTTGGAGAGCCCTGGGGAGCGAATGGTTTGAGCCGCGCGGGGCTTTGGCCCCCGCGCACGCTAGAATTCCGGGCTGTTTTCGCCAAGGAAGAAGACCCAGACCATGAAAGCCCCCGTGAACGTTGCCATTACCGGTGCCGCAGGCCAGATCGGCTACGCGCTCGCCTTCCGTGTGGCCGCCGGCGCCCTGCTCGGCCGCGACACCCCGGTGAACCTGCACCTGCTGGAGATCAGCGCGGCGCTGCCGGGCTTAAACGGGGTGGTGATGGAGCTCAACGACTGCGCCTTCCCCACCCTGAACCAGGTGGTCGCGACCGATGATGCGCAGGTGGCCTTCAGGGACTGCCAGGTGGCGCTGCTGGTCGGGGCGCGCCCGCGCGGGCCCGGCATGGAGCGCAAGGACCTGCTGCTCGCCAACGCGCAGATCTTCTCCGCCCAGGGCAAGGCCCTGAACGCGGTCGCGCATACGGATGTGAAGGTGCTCGTGGTCGGCAACCCCGCCAACACCAACGCGCTGATCGCGCGCGCCAACGCGCCGCGCCTGAACCCGCGCAACTTCACCGCCATGACGCGCCTGGACCACAACCGTGCGCTGTGGCAGCTGGCCGAGAAGACCGCCAGCCACGTGAACGACATCCGCCGCATGACCATCTGGGGCAACCACTCGGCCACGCAGTACCCGGATCTGTCGCACGCGCTGGTGAAGGGCACGAGCGCCAGGAGCCTGGTGAGCCCGCAGTGGATCGAGCAGAGCTTCATCCCGGTCGTGCAGCAGCGCGGCGCGGCGGTGATCAAGGCGCGCGGCTCCTCCTCGGCCGCCTCGGCGGCCTCGGCGGCGATCGACCACGTGCACACCTGGGTGCACGGCACCGAGGAGGGCAACTGGGTGAGCATGGCCGTGCCCGCGGACGGCAGCTACGGCATCCCGGCGGGCGTCATCTACTCGTACCCGGTCACGGTGCGCAACGGCGACTACCAGATCGTGCAGGGTCTGGGCGTCGATGAGTTCAGCCGCAAGCGCATGGATGCGACTCATGCGGAATTGCTGGAAGAGCGCGACGGGGTGAAGAGCCTGCTGGGCTGAAGGCGCAGCGCGGCCGGGAGGAACGAGCGATGTGGGGTGCAATCGTCTGGCTGGTGCTGCTCGCGGCTGCCGCCTTCGCGGTCACGCAGGTCGGCGGCCTCATCACGCTCGTGTTCATCGCCGCGGTGCTGTTCCTGGCCTACCGGCGCCTGTCGCTCCTGACCTTCACGGTGACCTTCACCGTGCTGCTGGCCGCCTACACCTGGCTCGGCGCCTCCGGCGCCCCGGCCGGGCTGTGGAAGGGGTTCCTGTGGCTGCTGCTGGCCGGGCTGTGGCTGCTGAACGTGCGCCCGCTGCGCAAGGCGGCGATCACGCGCCCGTTCATGAAGGCCTACCTGCGGCTGCTGCCGAGCATGTCGCAGACCGAGAAGGAAGCCCTCGAGGCGGGCACGGTGTGGTGGGACGGGGAGCTGTTCACCGGCGACCCGCGCTGGCAGAAGCTGCTCGCCGCCAAGCCGCCGCAGCTGACCGCCGAGGAGCAGGCCTTCCTCGACGGGCCGTGCATGCAGCTGTGCGCGATGCTCGATGACTGGAACATCACGCACGAGCGCGGCGACCTGCCGCCGGCGGTGTGGGAGTTCCTCAAGACGCGCGGCTTCTTCGCCATGATCATCCCGAAGAGGTACGGCGGCCTGGAGTTCTCCGCCTACGCGCACTCGTGCGTGCTGTCGCTCCTGGCCAGCCGCAGCACCACCTGCTCCTCCACGGTCGCGGTGCCCAACTCGCTCGGCCCGGCGGAGCTTCTGAACCACTACGGCACCGAGGAGCAGAAGGACTACTACCTGCCGCGCCTGGCGCGCGGGGAGGAAGTGCCGTGCTTCGCCCTCACCGGTCCCCGCGCCGGCTCCGACGCCGGCTCGATCCCGGACACCGGCATCGTCTGCCGCGGCGCCTGGCAGGGCCGCGAGGTGCTGGGCCTGAAGCTGAACTTCTCCAAGCGCTACATCACCCTCGCCCCCGTGGCCACCGTGATCGGGCTGGCCTTCCGCATGTTCGACCCGGACAAGCTCCTGGGGGACAAGGCCGACATCGGCATCACGGTGGCACTCATGCCGCGCACCACGCCCGGCATCACCATCGGCCGGCGCCACTTCCCGCTCAACATCCCGTTCCAGAACGGGCCCATCCAGGGCAAGGACGTGTTCGTGCCGCTGGAGTTCATCGTCGGCGGGCCGAAGCTGGCCGGGGCCGGCTGGCGCATGCTGGTCGAGCAGCTCTCGGTGGGCCGCTGCATCTCGCTGCCCTCGAGCGCCACCGGCGGGGCCAAGGCGGGCGTGTGGGCCACGGGCGCCTATGCCCGCATCCGCACGCAGTTCAACACCCCGGTGGGCAGGTTCGAGGGCGTCGAGGCGGTGCTGGCGCGCATGGTCGGCCTCACCTACACCATGGATGCCGCGCGCGCGGTCACGGCCGGGGCGATCGACGGCGGCGAGAAGCCCTCGGTCCCTTCCGCGATGCTCAAGTACCACGTGACGGAGATGGGCCGGCAGGTCGCCAACGACGCGATGGACATCCACGGCGGCAAGGGCATCTGCTTAGGTCCGAACAACTACCTCGGGCGCGGCTATGAGATCGTGCCGGTGGCGATCACCGTCGAGGGGGCGAACCTGCTGACCCGCAACCTCATCATCTTCGGGCAGGGGGCGATCCGCTGCCACCCGTTCGTGCTGCGCGAGATGACCGCCGCGCGCAACCCCGACCGGCGCGCCGGCGTGGACGAGTTCGACCGCGCCCTGTTCGGGCACGTCGGCTTCACCATCTCCAATGCCGTGCGCTCCTTCGTCATGGCCCTCACCCACGCGCGCTTCACGCGCGCCCCGGTGCAGGGCACCACCGCGCGCTACTACCAGCACGTGGTGCGCTTCAGCGCCTCGTTCGCCTTCGCGGTGGACGTGGCGATGCTCACCCTGGGGGGCTACCTGAAGAAGAAGGAGAACCTGTCGGCGCGCCTGGGCGACGTGCTCTCGTACATGTACCTCGCCTCCATGGTGCTCAAGCACCACGAGAACCAGGGACGCCGCGAGGAGGACCTGCCCATCGTCGAGTGGGCCTGCCGCACGCTGCTCTACGATGCCCAGGAGCGCCTGCACGGCTTCCTGCGCAACTTCCCCAACCGCTTCCTCGCCGGGGTGATGCGCCTGCTGATCTTCCCGCGCGGACGCATCTACTCCGCCCCCGACGACCGCCTCGGGCGCAAGGTCGCAGCCCTGGTGAGCGCGCCCACCGCGGCGCGCGAGCGGCTGGGCGAGTACACCTACCGCAGGCTCGAGGCGGGCAATCCGCTCGGCCTGCTGCAGGAGGCGCTGCTGCTCGCCGTGGCGCTCGAGCCGCTGGAGAAGCGCATCCGCGTCGAGGGGGTCAAGACCGGCCGGGTCACCGCGCTGGACCTCCCGGGGCGCATCCAGCAGGCGCTCGCCGCCGGCATCGTCTCGCAGACCGAGGCGGCCGCCCTGCGCGACTACGACCGCAAGGTCATGGACCTGATCCACGTCGATGACTTCGAGCCGCAGGCCCTGGGCACGCAGAGCCAGCCGGCCGTAAGATCCAGCGCGCACGTCGCATGAATTCACCCGCAGCGCTGTCGGCGGTCCCGGGCGCCACGCCGGCGCAGGCCGCAGGCAGCGCCGCCCGGCGCTGCGAGAACTGCGGCAACGCAGGTGACGCAGCGCTACTGCGGCGCCTGCGGGCAGCGCGCCGAACCGCCCGTGCACTCGCTCGTGCACTTCTCCAGAGTCGCCACCGAGGACCTGACGCACGCGGACTCGCGGCTGTGGCGCACGCTTAGCGCGCTGCTGTTCCGCCCCGGCTTCCTCACCGCGGAGTTTCTCGCCGGGCGCCGCGCGCGCTACCTGCCGCCGGTGCGGCTGTACCTGGTGCTCTCGGTCGCCTTCTTCCTGTTCGCCGCCGCCACGCAGCCGAAGCTCGCCGTGCTGCAGTTCGACGACGACGGCAAGGCCGTGCACCCGGTACTCCTCAACGGCAGCGACGCCAGGCTCACCGAGACCCCCCAGCAGCGCGCGCAGCGGCTGTGCGCGGACGCCAACTACGACGGCCCGTGGAGCGCGCGGCTGCAGCCGGCCTTCCAGCAGCGCCTGCCGCAAGGCGGTCGAGGATGACGGCCGCGAGCTGCGGGTGGCCTTCCTGCACAACGTGCCGCGGGCGATGTTCGTGTTCCTGCCGCTCCTGGCCGGGGTGATGATGCTGCTGTACTGGCGGCCGCGGCACTACTATGTCGAGCACCTGCTGCTCTTGGTGCACAACCATGCCTGCGTGTTCCTGACGACCATGCTCGCCTGGGTGCTCGCCAAGCTCGTGCACCCGCTGGCCGGCGTCATCCCGTTCGTCGTGTTCGTGTACCTCGCCTGGTACATCTTCCGCTCGATGCGCGTCGCCTACCGGCAGGGCGGCTGGCTCACCGGCGCCAAGTTCGGGGTGCTGGCGCTGTCGTACCTGCTGTTCGGCGTCATCATGCTTGCCCTGACCAGTGTCTACAGCGTCCTCATGCTCTGAAGGAGTCCTCACCATGCGTAATCTCATCCTCGCCGCCCTGCTGCTGGCCGCCCCGCTCGCGCTCGCTGCGGACCGCACGCCCTCCCCACCGGGGGCCGAGGTCTACATCATCAGCCCCAAGGACGGCGCCAAGATCCACGGCCCGGTGCGCGTGCTGTTTGGCCTGAAGGGCATGGGTGTGGCCCCCGCCGGGGTCAAGTTCGAGAACACCGGCCACCACCATCTGCTGGTGGATGCCGAGGTCCCCAGTGACCTGTCGCTGCCGCTGCCGGCCACGCAGAAGATCCTGCACTTCGGCAAGGGGCAGACCGAGACCACGCTCAACCTGCCTCCGGGCACGCACACCCTGCAGCTGGTGCTCGGCGACCGCGACCACATCCCGCACGACCCGGCGGTGATCTCGCCGAAGATCACCATCACGGTCACCGAGTAGGCGCCGCCGCAAGACCCATGCCGCGCGCGGTCCTGCACGTCGACATGGATGCGTTCTACGCATCCGTCGAGCAGCACGACGACCCGACGCTCGCGGGCCTGCCGCTCATCGTCGGCTGGGACAGCGCGCGCGGGGTGGTCGCGGCGGCCAGCTACGAGGTGCGCCGCTTCGGGGTGCACTCGGCGATGCCCATGCACCAGGCGCTGCGGCTGTGCCCGCAGGCCCGGTGCGTGCGGCCGCGCATGGCACGCTACCAGGAGGTCTCGCAGCAGGTCTTCGGCATCTTCCACGAGGTCACCCCGCTGGTGCAGGGACTGTCGCTGGACGAGGCCTTCCTCGATGTCACCGCCAGCCAGCAGCTGCTCGGGGGAGGCGGTGCAGATCGCGCGCCACATCAAGGAGCGCATCCGCGCACTCACCGGCCTTACCGCCTCGGTGGGTGTCGCCCCCAACAAGCTGATCGCCAAGATCGCCTCGGATCTTTCCAAGCCGGACGGACTGACCGTGGTGAGCGCCGCGCGCGTGCGCGAGGTGCTCGACCCGCTGTCGGTGCGGCGCATGCCGGGCCTGGGGCGCAAGACCGGCGCGAAGGTGGAGGCCGCCGGCATCGCCACCCTGGGGCAGCTGCGCAGCGCGCCCGATGCGGTGCTGTGGCCGCTGTTCGGCCGCTACAGCGCCTGGATGCGCGAGCGCGCCGCCGGCATCGACGAGCGGCCCGTGCAGCCGGACACCGAGGACAAGTCCCTAAGCGCCGAGGACACCTTCGAGCACGACATCGCCGACCCGCAGGCGCTGCAGCGCGAGCTGGCGCGCCTGGCCGATCTTGCCAGCACGCGGCTGCGCGCCCGCGCGCTGGTCAGCCGGCTGCGTGGGGGTGAAGATCCGCCGCGGCGACTTCACCACCTTCACGCGCCAGCGCGCCCTGGCGCCACCGACCTGCGAGGGGCGCACGGTGGCCGCGGTGGCCGCCGAGCTGCTCAGCCGCTGGCTCACCAGTCAACCCGGGGGCGAAACTTCGCCTGCTGGGCGTGGTCCTCACTGAACTGACGCCGGCCGCGCAGCTGGGCCTGTTCGAGGATAGCGCCCGCCGGCTCGCGCCTGGACGCCGCGCTCGATGAGGCGCGGGCGCGCTTTGGCGCCAAGGCGCTGCGCCGCGGCAACACCATCGAGTAGCATCGCTTCCATGTACCTCTCGTTCTTCGGCCTCAACGAGAAGCCCTTCGCGATCACGCCGGACCCGCGCTACCTGTACCTGAGCGAGCGGCATGCGGAGGCCCTCGCGCACCTGCTGTACGGCATCAACGAGGCCGGCGGCTTCGTGCAGCTCACCGGCGAGGTCGGCACCGGCAAGACCACGATCGTGCGCTCGCTGCTGGCGCAGACCCCGAAGAACGCCGAGATCGCGCTCATCCTCAACCCGAAGATGACGCGCGGCGGAGTTCCTGCTGACCATCTGCGAGGAGCTCGGGATCGGGGTGCCCGACTCCGCGCTCGGCAGCCTGAAGGACCTGGTCGACATCCTCAGCCACTACCTGCTGCGCGCGCACGCCGCCGGGCGGCGCGTGGTGCTGGTGGTGGACGAGGCGCAGAACCTCTCCCCCGAGGTGCTCGAGCAGGTGCGCCTGCTCACCAACCTCGAAACCAACACGCAGAAGCTGCTGCAGATCATCCTCATCGGCCAGCCGGAACTGCGCGAGCTGCTCGCCCGCAACGAGCTGCGCCAGCTGGCCCAGCGCGTCACCGGGCGCTACCACCTGAACCCGCTGTCGCGCGAGGAGACCACCGCCTACGTGCGCCACCGCCTGCGCGTGGCCGGTTCCACCACCGACATCTTCGCCCCCGCGGCGCTCAGCGAGGCGTTCCGCCTCTCCGAGGGCGTGCCGCGCGTGATCAACGTCATCAGCGACCGGGCGCTGCTCGGGTGCCTACACGCTCGACCGCCACCGCGTGACCTCGGGCCTGGTGCGCCATGCGGCCAGCGAGGTGTTCGGGCGGCGCTTCGCACCGGTGTGGCTGCCCTGGGCGGTGACTGCCGGCATCGCCGCGGTGCTCACCCTCGCCACCCTCGCGCTGTGGCGGCTTCCAGCCCTGGAACACCCACGCCGAGTGCCGCGGATGCACCGGTGACACAGGCCGCCCCCGCGGCCGCGGGCGCCGACCATGACCCCGACCAGCACCACGCCGGCACCGGCGGCGGTGCCGGCGGCGCCGCACCTGGCGCAGCTGCTCACGCAGTACCGCGCCGAGACCGACACCGATACCGCCTTCAGCCGGCTCTTTGCGCTGTGGGGCGCGAAGTACCAGCCCGGCAGCACCGACCCGTGCACCCAGGCCTCGCAGCAGGGCCTCGAGTGCGTCGCCGAGCGCGGCTCCTTCGGGCAGCTGCACCTGTACAACCATCCGGCGATCCTGCTGCTCACCGATGCCTCCGGGGCCAGTCACCAGGTGGTGCTCACCGCCCTCGGCGACGACCAGGCGAGCCTTGAGCTCGGCGGCACGCACACGGTGCCGATCGGCGAGCTCACGCGCTACTGGCTCGGGGACTTCGTCATGCTGTGGCACCCGGCCAACTCGCCGGTCAAGGCGCTCTCGGCCGGCATGCGCGGCGCGGACGTGCGCTGGCTGCGCGAGAGCCTGCAGCGCCTGCACGGCGCAGCCCCGGATGCGCACGCCGAGCGACCTGTTCGATGCACAGCTGGTCGCGCAGGTGCGAGACTTCCAGCGCGAGCACCAGCTCTCGGTCGACGGCATCGCCGGCGTGCAGACGCAGATTGCCCTGGCGAGCGCGGTGGCCGGCGCCGGCGTGCCCCTGCTGTCCGCCATTGAACCTCCGCACGGTGGGTGAGCGATGTCATTCATCCTTGACGCACTGAAGAAATCCGAGAGCGACCGCCAGCGCCAGAGCGGGCCGGCGCTGTTCGAGGTGAAGGTCGCGCCGCGCCGCGTCGGGCTGCCGCTGTGGGCGGTGGCGATCGGGGTGCTGCTGGGGATCAACCTCATCATCGTCATGTGGATGCTGCTGCGAGCACCCGGCACACCCCGCTGCCGCCGGCGCCGCGGCCGTGCCCACCCCGGCACCCGCCGCCGCACGCCCCGGCCGCGGCGGCGCCGCGCCGCGCGCCGGTGCAGGCTGCGCCGGTGACCAGTGCCGCCGCGCCGCCGGGGCGTGCCGACGCCGGTGGCCAATGCGGCCCAGGCCCAGGGTCTGCCGCCGGCAGCGCTCCGCCGCCACCGGCACGCGCGGAGGCGAATCCCGAGGACCTCGCACCGGCGACAGAGCCGGCGCCGCTGCTGGGCAGCCACGTGAAGCGCGGCACCGCCGAAGGCGTGCCGCTGTACCAGGACGCCGCGGTCGTGCCCGGCACGCACATCCCGCCGCTGCGGCTTGACCTGCATGTCTACGCGGGGCGTCCCGAGGAGCGCTTCGTGATGATCAACATGAAGAAGCTGCGCGAAGGGGACACGTTGCCCGAGGGCGTGCGCGTGGAGAGCATCATTCCCGAGGGGGTCATCCTGTCTTATTCCGGCTCGCGCTTCCTGCTGCCCAGCCAGTAGGCCCGCCCAGCGCCGGGAGGCTGTTTTCCCGTGGTTTTCCGGGCATTTGTCACGCTCCGGGAGGGGCGTCCGCCCGCGTGCCACTGTCAGATTTGACCAGTTTCACAGAATCCGGGGGCCACTAGCGACAGGCCGCGCGGCTTGCGTCATCGTCGTTGGGGTCGGCGGGGCTGCAGCGCCCGACGGGCAGGTTTTCGGAAGCGGTGACAGTGGCCACGAGTACTCCAGCGCATGCCTCCACAGGAACGGCGCCGCAAGGCACCGCATCCGCACCGTTTGCCCTGCAGTCAACGCCGCTGATCGTGCTCACGCAGGACGAGAAGTTCCTCGCCCTGCTGCGCAAGGTTTCCGAGCCCGCCCATGCCGTGCGCGCGGTCGGCTCGGAGATCGATCTGTCCGCTGCACTCATGGCCCACCATGCAGGGGTCGCCGTGCTCGATGCCGCCGCCCTCGCCACCCCGCCGGTGCAGCTGGCCGCGCGCCTGCGCGCCCAGTTCCCCGACCTGGTGCTGATCGTCGCCGGCGGCGCCGCCGAACAGGGCGCGCTCGCGGCGCAGATCACCGACGGCTCCGTGCATCGCTTCCTGCACAAGCCGCTCTCCGAGCAGCGCGTGCGCCTGTTCGTCGAGTCCGCCTGGCGC
Organism: uncultured Pseudomonadota bacterium; assembly: GCA_963741745.1. Taxonomy (GTDB): domain Bacteria; phylum Pseudomonadota; class Gammaproteobacteria; order Steroidobacterales; family Steroidobacteraceae; genus 13-2-20CM-66-19. The sequence continues at coordinate 630,862 of CAVUJF010000001.1, forward strand.
CGCCAGCAGGAGGCCTACGGCGGCCGCCGCACCGCACCCCCGCCGCAGGCTGCCGCCGGCAAGCCGTGGTGGCTGCTCGGTGTCGCCGCGCTTGCCCTGGCGGTGCCGATGGCCTGGTTCCTCATGCGCTCCCCGGGTGCCGGCACGCACGGCACCGCCGCGAGCTCCGCCGTCGATGACGCCGCGCTCGAGAAGCTCCTGGAGCGTGCCGACCATGCGCTCGCCACCGGCGCGCTGGTGGCGCCGCCGGCCGGCAACGCCGCGGACCTGTACCGCGAGGCACTGCGCCTCTCGGCACGCGACCCGCGCGCGGTCAGCGGGCTGGAGCAGGTCATCGACCGGCTGCTCGCGGATGCGGACGCGCAGCTGCAGGCGCATCACCTGGAGGCGGCCCAGCAGCTGGCCGATGCCGCACGCAGCATCTCTCCCAACCATCCGCGGGTCGCATTCCTGTCAGCGCAGATCGACGCACAGCGCGAGCGGCTGGTGCTGTCCAAGGCGCAGCGCGCCGCGGCCAGCGGCGATGTCTCCTCCGCGCTCGCCGTGCTCGATGATGCCAGCCGCGGTGGCGAGCACCGCTCGACGCTGGTCGACGAGGCGCGCCAGCAGCTGGCGCAGAAGCAGGTCGATGCGCGGGTCACCGACTTCCTCAACCGTGCGCACGAGGCCCTCGGCGCCGGCGCGGTGCTGCAGCCGCCGGAAGCCAACGCGCGATTCTTCGTCGAGTCGGCGCGCGCGCTCGCCCCCGGCAACTCCCTGGTGCAGCAGGCGCGCGCGGAACTGGCCGCGCGCCTGCTCGCCGAGGCGCACCAGGCCGTAACGGCCGGCAACGCCGAGGCGGCCGACCCCTGGATTGCTGCGGCGGCCGAGGCCGGCGCGGACACCACCGAGCTGGAGACCCTGCGCACCGCCAGCGCCCAGCTGCGCGGCGCGGCGCGCGCGGACTCCACCGCGCGCCTGGAGACTCTCTTCAACCAGCGCATGTCGCAGGGCCGCTTGCTCGAGCCCTCCGGTGACAGCGCGCGCTACTACCTCGAGCAGCTGGCGCAGGCAGAGCCTGCCAGCAGCTCGACCCTGAGCGCGCGCAACGCCTTCGAGACCCGCCTCACGGATGAGGCGCGCGCCGCCGTGCACATGAAGGACTACCCGGCCGCCCGGCACTGGCTCAGCGCCGCGCACGCCAACGGCGCAAGTCCGGCGGTGATCAGCGCCATCGAGGCCGAACTGGCCGCCGCCCAGGACGGCGCCGCCAAGGCGGCGGACATCCCCGCCACGGTCACCTCGGCGCCCGCTGCGGCCGCCGCTGCCCCCGCGCAGGCGCCGGCGGCGGAGCGCCCGCCCGCCGCCGCGGCCGCCGCCGGCGCTGCCAGCGGCTTCGTGAGTGCGGGTGAGCTGAACCGCACCCGCTATACCCAGCCGCAGTACCCGGTGGCCGCGCGCGAGCATGGCATCGAGGGCTGGGTGGACGTGCAGTTCCTGGTGCGCAAGGACGGCTCGCTCGGGGACCTCACGGTGGTGGGCGCACAGCCGGTCGGGGTCTTCGAGCAGTCGGCCCTGGATGCGGTGCGCCGCTGGCGCTACCAGCCGATCTTGCGCGACGGGCAGGCGAGCGAGCAGCGCGCCAGGATCCGCGTGCGTTTCGCGGTGAAGCCGTGACCGCCGACCGCAGTGCCCCGCCGGCGCGCGTGCTGGTGGTCGATGATGACGTGCGCTACGGCGAATGGCTGCGCCACCACCTGGACGTGGCGTGCCCGCAGGCGAGCGTCAGCCTGCTGAACCTGGGTGAGTTCGAGCGCTGGTGCTCGCTGTTTTCCGGCCGCGACTGCGACCTGTTGATGCTCGGCGCCAGCTTCGGCGCCAGCCCCGAGGACCCGGAGGCCCTGGGACTTACGCTGCTGCGCCGCCTGCGCGAGCAGCCGGCCACCCCGGCGGTGATCGCCCTGGCCGAGGACGGCAACGAGCTCACCGCGGTGCGCGCGCTGCAGCTGGGGGCCGTGGACTATCTGCCCAAGCGCATGCTCACACCCGAGCGGCTGCGCACGGCGGTGCGCGTGGCGCTGCGCCGCGTGGAGCGCCGCGTCGCCCGGCGCCTGGCAAGCCTGGCCAATCTCTCGCGCGAGCAGGCGCTGAAGGCCCAGGCCGAGGCGGCCGTGGCCGCCGCCTTCGGCGAAGCGCCGGCCGATCCCAACCGTACACCGGCCGCCGGCGCCGTGCCGCCTGCCGCGGCGGATGCCGCCGCGGCGGCCGGGGGCGAAGCGCTCCAGCCGGCCGGGGTCGCGGCACTTCTGGCCGCCGCCAACGCCGAGGTCATTCCCGGTTACACGCTGCGCCTGAAGATCGGCGAGTCGGAGAAGGCGATCGTCTACCTGGCCACCAGCAGCCACCGCGGCCACAACGTGGCCCTGAAGGTCAGCAAGACGCTCAGCGAGGCATCCGCCGGGCGGCAGTTCCTGGAGCGCGAGTACACCGCCATCATGGCCGTGCGCAGCCCGCTGGTGGTGGAGATCTACGACTACGGCCTGCACGCCGGACTTGAGTACCTGGCGATGGAGTACCTGCCGCGCGGGGACCTGAAGGCACGCATCCAGCGTGGCGTGAGCGAGCAGGATGCGCTGCACTACCTGGTGCAGATCGCCTCCGCGCTGCAGGTGGTGCACGAGGCCGGCATCGTGCACCGCGACCTGAAGCCCCCGAACGTCATGCTGCGCGAGAACGATGGCGTGGCACTGATCGATTTTGGCCTGGCGCGCTCACTGCAGGGCAACACGGCCAGCACGCACACCGGGGTGCTGCTCGGGTCCCCGTACTACATGAGCCCCGAGCAGGCCCTCGGCGAGACGCTCGACGCGCGCTCGGACTTCTACAGCCTCGGCATCATCTGCTACGAGCTGCTCACCGGGAACAAGCCCTACACCGGCGGCACGGCGATGGAAGTGCTGCAGCAGCACGTCAGTGCGCCAGTGCCGGTGCTGCCGCCGGAGCTGGCGCGCTACCAGTCCTTCCTCGGCCGCCTGCTGGCAAAGTCACGCGGCGAGCGCTTTGCCACCGCGGCCGAGATCATCGTGGCCGCGGCAGCCTTGAGCAAGGGTGCCTCGGGCGAGGCGCAGACCAGCGCCGCCTAGTTCGGACGCGCCGCCGCGCGGCGCTGGTAACCGCGCCCGAGTGCCAGCGCCAGCACCGCCCACACCGCCGCCACCACCGCACCCAGCCAGCCGATCGCGGACGGCCCGAACCCCAGCCCCCCGGTCAGTGCCTTGTAGAGCGAGCCGCTGAGCGCATCGCCGCCGCGGTAGGCGAAGGTGTCGATGAGGCTCTTGGCCTGGTACTTCTCCTCGCGGCTCACCACGGTGAACAGCGAGTCGCGGCACGGCCGCGTGAGCCCGTAGTCGGCAACGCGGCGCACCGAGTAGACACCTATCAGCACCGCGAAGGTGGGCACCAGCGCAAATAATGCATAGCCGGCCACCATGATCAGCGGCACCGCGACCAGCAGCGCACGCATGCCGAACCACTTGAAGAGCCGGCTGAACAGCAGCGTCTGCAGCAGCAGCGAGGCGAACTGCACCCAGAAGTCGATGCGCGCGAAGAACTGCGCGCGCTCGTCCGTACTGTGAAACACCTTGGCCACGAAGGCCGCCTGCTCCAGGTACAGGAATGTCGACACCCAGGTCATGAACATGACGAACACCACGATCCCCAAGAGGTACGGCGAGCGCGCCACCTGGGCAAACGCTGCGAACACGCCGCCGCCGACACCGCGGTGCGCATCCGCCGGCGCGGCCGTGCCGCCCGCGGGATGCCCCTGCCGGCGCTGCCAGCGGATCACCTGCGCCATGAACACCAGCGACAGCAGCAGCAGGCCGGCGGACACCGGCAGCAGGTTGATGGCGCCGAGCCGCAGGGAAAGCTCGTTGGTGACCAGCGGGCCGAGCAGGCCGCCGGCGCTGGCGCCGGCCCAGATGAAACCGAACATGCGCGTGGCCTGCTCGCGCGTGAACACGTCGGCCATCAGGCTCCAGAACGCCGCGACCACGAACAGGTTGAATACGCTCACCCAGACGAAGTAGGTGCGCGCGATCCAGGTGTGGTCCTCGGCCACCCGAAACCAGATCCAGAAGAGCAGCAGGTTCGCGGCGAAGAACCCGTACACCCACGGCAGGAACACCGAGCGCGGGAAGTGGGAGGTGAGCCAGCCATACACCGGCTGCAGCAGCAGCATGGCCACGAACACGCCCCAGAACAGGTACGGGATCTTGTCTAAGCCCCCGGTGATCCCGAGCGCATCGCGCACCGGGCGCAGCATGGTGTAGCTGGAGAAGGTGCAGAGCAGTGTCGCGAAGGAGGCCAGCAGCGCCGGCGCCTCGCCCGGCTCAAGGACGACCAGGCGACGCAGGAATTGGTTCATGGCTTAGCACTTCAATGTTGTGATCGTCGACATCGAGCACGACGGCGCCGTAGTAATCTGCGTGATAGCACGCCCGGGGGCGCCGTTGTCGCGGCACAGCTGGTGGGCCACGATCCTGGCGGTACGCCTCTCGCGGTTGCCCGACTGCGGGTGGGCATGGAGGCCACGCCGCCAGGCGATCAGCGGGGGCAGTTCCCTGGCGTTCAGTTCATCGCGGCCGGCGGGATCGAGGTCCGCGGCGGGGACGGCCTGCGCGAGGGTGGCCGCTACGGCGGCGATGGCGATGACTCTCACGAGCGTCTGCTCCCGTTGGATGCCGCGGATGCTGTTGCAGCGCGCAGCAGCGCGCTAGTGTGCCACAGACCAGCGGCGCGCACGGCGCACGCGCTTGACGCCCAGCGCACCGGCGGCGCAACCTCACCGCCAAGCCGAGTCCAGGCGGGGAGAACCTGAGTGAAAAGAAGAGAGTTCGTCGCGGCCGGTGTTGCCGCGCTGGGTGGCTGCGTGCTTCCCTACCGCCGCGCCTTTGGCGCCGCGAGCGCCGCTGCGGTGCCGATCCTCGGCATCGATGGCCGCCAGCTCACACTCAGCGCGGGCGACCTCCAGGACCTGCGCGCCGGCCTGCGCGGCGAGCTGATCACCGCGAGCTCGCCGGACTACGATGCGGCACGGCGCCTGTGGATCCCCACCTTCGATCGACATCCGGCGCTGATCATCCGCTGCGCCGGCGCCGGTGACGTCAAGCGCGCGGTCAGTTTCGCGGCCGCGCACGGTCTTCTGACCGCCGTGCGCGGCGGCGGCCACAGCCTGTCCGGCCAGTCCGGCGTCGACAACGGCCTGGTGATCGATGTCTCGCCCATGCGCCTGGTCGAGGTGGATCCGCTCGCCAAGCGTGCGCGCGTCGCCTCCGGCTCGCTGCTCGGGCAGCTGGACATGGAGGCGGCCGAGTTCGGCCTCGCCACCACCGCCGGCACCGTGGCCGACACCGGCGTCGCCGGGCTCACCCTGGGCGGCGGCATCGGGCGGCTCGCCCGCAAGCACGGCTTGAGCTGCGACAACGTCACCGCGCTGGAGATCGTCACCGCCGATGGCCGCTGGCAGCGGGCGAGCGCCGCGGAGAACCAGGACCTGTACTGGGCGCTGCGCGGCGGCGGCGGCAACTTCGGCGTGGTGACCTCCTTCGAGTTCCAGCTGCACGAGCTGGCGCCGGTGATCTACGGCGGCACGATCACCTACCCGTTCGACAATGCGCGCGGCCTGCTGCGCGCCTATCTGGACATCTGCGCCAACGCCCCGGACGAGCTGGACATCGACGTCGACCTGCAGCCGGCCGAGAACGGCGGCCGCGAGGTCGAGTTCAGCGCGTGTTACTGCGGGCCGCAGGAGAATGCCGAGCGGGTGCTCGCGCCGCTGCGCAAGCTCGGCAAGCCGACCGAGGACAAGCTCGGGCCTGCCAGCTACCTGAAGCTCCAGGGCAGCGCCAGCATGCCCGGGCACAGCAACTCCGGCCTGTACGTCAAGGGTGGCCTGCTGTCAGCACTCACCCCGGCGCTCATCGACTCGATGGTCGACTACATCGAGCACAATCCCTCGCCCAGCTTCGACATCGGTATCGAGCACATGGGCGGGGCGATCAACAAGGTGGCGCCGGATGCGACCGCCTACTTCAACCGCCACGCCACGCACAACCTGCTGTGCCTGGGGTTCTGGCGGATTCCCGCCGACGGGCCGGAGGCGGCCGAGCGCAACGCCGCCTGGGTGCGTGGTGCATGGAAGCAGCTCGAGCCCTTCACGCAGGGCCACTACGTCAACATCATGACGAGCGATGCCAGCGAGAGCCGCGCGCACTCAGCGTACGGGGACAACTTCCCGCGGCTGGCGGCGCTGAAGAAGCGCTACGACCCGAACAATCTGTTTCACCTGAACGCCAACATCAAGCCGGCGTAGCACGCGCGCGGCGTGCCGCCACGCTTGACACACCTGCCTCATAAAGGTGCAATGCATTCCGGCCCGAGCTGGTGGGCCGTGGGGTCGCGAGCGGAAAAGAAAAATCCATGCATCTGGTCGATACGACCCTGTTCTATTCCCCCACCAGCGGTGGCGTCAAGCGCTACCTGACCGCCAAGCACGCCTGGCTCAAGGCGCATTCCTCCTGGGAACACACGATCCTGGTGCCGGGCCGCGAGGCGCGCATGGAGCGCGGCGCGGTCTCGACGATCCCGGGATATCCGGTGCCCGGCACCTTCAACTACCGGCTGCCGCTGAACCCGCGCCGCTGGGTGCGCCTGCTCGATGAGCTTGAGCCGAGCCTTATAGAGGCCGGTGACGCCTTCCATCCGGCCTGGTGTGCCGCGCGCGTGGCGCGCCGGCGCGGCATCGCGCTCGCCGCCTTCTATCACTCGAACCTGCCGCAGATCATCAGCAAGCGGGTCGGCGGTGCGCTGTCGGCCCCGGCACTGCGCCGCTACGTGCGCTGGGTCTACGAGCGCTTCGATGTGGTGTTCGCCCCCAGCCGCCTGATGTGCGCCTACCTGAATGACCTGGGCGTCCCGCACGCCGTGCACCAGCCGCTGGGTGTGGATGCAGAGGTCTTCAGTCCGCAGCGCCGCCGCCACGACCTGCGCGAGCGCTTGGGGCTGCCCGCCGCGGCGCGCGTGCTGATCTACGCGGGACGCTTTTCCGGGGAAAAGAACGTGCCGGTGCTGCTGCAGGCGTTCGCGCGCCTGGGCGCCCCGTATCACCTGCTGCTCGTCGGTGGCGACCGCGAGGCGCGGCCGGCCGCCAATGTCACGATGATCCCGTACCGCCGCGAGGCGGTGGAGCTGGCGCAATGGCTTGCCTCGGCCGATGCGCTCGTGCATGCCGGGACCAAGGAGACCTTCGGACTGGTGATCCTGGAGGCCATGGCCTGCGGCCGCCCGGTGGTGGCGGCCCGCGCCGGGGCCTTCCCGGAATTCATCGACGAGAGTGTCGGGGCGCTCGCCGCGCCCTACGATGCGGCGAGCATGGCGGAGGCCATCGCGGCGCTCTACGCGCGCGATATGGATGCCATCGGCGCGGCGGCGCGGGCGCGCGTGCTCAGGCAGTTCACCTGGAACCGCGCCTTCCACACGCAGATGGCGACCTACTCATCGCTGCTCGGCACGCAGCGCCAGGAGCTGCCCGAGAGCGAGGGCGAGATCCTCTCCCCGATCCCGTAGGGCGGCGCATGCCAGGCGCTCCACCGCCCTAGCGCACGATCAACACCACCCCGCAGAACAACAATACGGCGCCGAGCACGCGTGCCGCGCTCAGCGGATGCTGCGCGAAGCCGAGCCAGCCGAAGTGATCGAGCACCAGCGAGCCCACCAGCTGCCCGAGCACCACGAGTGCCAGCAGGACGGCCGCCCCCAGGCGTGGACCCACCACGATGCTCGAGGCCACGTAGAAGGCCCCGAGCACGCCCCCGAACCAGGCCCACAGCGGCACCAGTGCCGCCTGGCCGCGCGCCGGCCAGGGCGCCCCGGTCACGAGGATGAACAGCAGCAGCGCCAGCGAGCCGACGAGGAAGCTGATGAGTGCCGCGACCATCGGGCTCATCAGCACCCCGCGCAGGGTGACGTTCATGCCGACCTGCAGCGACAGCCCGACACCCACGCCCAGGGCGAGCAGGTAAAGCAGGCCCTGTTGCATCAGGAGCGCCCGCGCAGGGCGCGCAGCAGCGCCATGCCGCTGCGGCTGCCGGCCAGCAGCAGCACCAGGTGCCAGAACACGCGCTTGCCGAAGGGCACCGGGCGTGGCGGAAGTGCGCGGTAGAACGGCGCGCTGACGTCGCGGTGCACGTGCGCTGCCGGCGCCGGCAGCGTCCACGCGCCTGCGGCGCTGGCGATGCGGAAGCCGCCAGCGGCTTCCTCGACCACCGCATCCTCCAGCATCGCCGGCAGCCCGGCGGGCGCGGCGGCCGCGAAACCCACCGTCAGCGGCTGCGCCGGCGGCTGCGCGGCGGTGCCTGTGAGTGTCAGCCGCAGCGCACCGGTGCCGCGCTCGCACCTGACCGGGCCTGCAAAGCGCACCAGCGCCTCAGACATGAGTGGCCGCAGCCGTGCTGCCCTCCTGCGCGCCCTGCCCCGGGCGCAGCGTTGCTGGGTACTCGTGCCCTGCCATCGTTTTAGCTCCTTGCCGCTGCCGTGGGGATTGTACGATAGCGCCCGTGCCAACGACCCCGCTCGAGCCGCGCCGCGACCTCACTCTGACCCATGCCACCTCCCTGGTCGTGGGGATCACCATCGGCACCGGGGTGTTCCTCAAGTCCGCCGCCATGGCGCAGGCGGTCGGCACGCCGGCGCTGGTGCTCGCTGCCTGGGTGGTCGCCGGCATCGTGGCCCTGATCGGCGCGCTGTGCTTCTCGGAACTCGGGGCGATGCTGCCCGATGCCGGCGGCGAGTACGTCTACCTGCGCGCCGCCTTCGGCGAGGTGCCGGGCTTCCTGTACGCGTGCAACAGCTTCCTGCTCGGCGGGGCCAGCATCGCCGCTTATGGCGCGGCGGTGGCGATCTTCGTCTCCGACATCCACGTGTTCGACCACGAGTGGTTCTCCACCACCTTCAACCTGTTCGGCACCGCGTTCACCTGGCAGTTCGGCACGCGGCAACTGCTGGCGATCGGCGTCATCGCGCGTGTTCGCCGCGATCAACTGCGCCGGGGTGATGCTCGGCGGGCGCGTGCAGACGATCCTCACCGTCGCCAAGGTGATCGCCATCGCCGGCGTCGTCATCGGGGTGTTCCTGTTCTCCGGCACGCACGATGCGGCCAACCTCGCCGCCGAGCCGCACACCGCGACGGGCGGGTTTTCCGGGTTCGGGGCGGCGCTGCTGGCGGCGGTGTGGGCCTACAGCGGCTGGCAGTACCTGCCGATGGCCGCCAGCGAGGTGCGCGACCCGCAGCGCAACCTGCCGCGCGCCATCCTCGGCGGCACGCTGCTGGTGCTGGTGATCTACCTGCTGGTGAACAGTGCCTACCTGTTCGCGCTGCCGTTCTGGCAGGTCGCCACCTCCAACTCCACCGCTTACCCCGATGCCCCCTCGGTCGCCGCGCGTGCCGTGCAGACCTTCCTCGGCGCGCGCGCCGCACCGGTCGCCTCGCTGATATTCCTGATCTCCACCGTGGGCTCGCTCAACGGCACCATCCTCACGCGGGCGCGCGTCTCCTATGCCTCGGCGCGCGACGGGCTGTTCTTCAGCCCCTTCGCGCGCTTGAGCCCGCGCACGCGCGTGCCGGTGACCTCGCTGGTACTGCTGTGCATCTGGGCGGCGGTGCTGGCCGCCTCCGGCACCTTCGACCAGCTCACCAACATGGCGGTGATGTCCTACGCGCTGTTCTGGATCCCGGTGACGCTCGCGGTCATCGTCCTGCGCCGCAAGCGGCCCGAGGCGGTGCGCCCGTTCCGCGTGCCCGCCTACCCGTGGGTGCCGCTGCTCATGGTGGCGATCATGGTGTGGATCGTGGTGAGTGCGCTGCTCACGACGCCGAAGGAGGCGATCGCCACCCTCGCGCTGATCCTGCTCGGCCTGCCGCTGTATCCGTTCTTCCGGCGCCGCGGCTCCGCCGCCGCGGTCAGTCCGACTCCAGCTCCCAGAGGGTAAGCGGCGCGCCGCGGCGCAGCCAGAACCCCAGGCCCGCCTCGCGGAACTGGCGCCGCAGGCGGCTGCGGTACCAGTGCGCGCTGCGCAGGTGCACGTTGGCATCGGTACGCTGCCGGTCGGCGTTGTGCTTCAGGTCGTAGCGGGTGAGCGCACTGAAGTACAGCACCCCGCGGCACAGGCGCCCGAAGTTGGCGAGCGCACGGGCGGCGGCCCGGTCATCCAGGTACTGCAGCACGTCGTAGCAGACCACGAGGTCAAACGGCGCACGCGTGCGGTACTGCTCGATGCGCCCGCGCTGCCAGCCGTAGCGCTCGCACAGGTACTCGCTCGTCTCAAGCCCGGTGTAGGTGGCGCGCGGCAGCAACCGCCGGAGCGCCCCGCGCAGCATGCCGGTGCCGCAGCCGGCCTCGAGGATGCGGCGCACCGGCAGGCCGGCGTGCTCGGTCATCGCCGCGATCAGGCGCGCACGCGCACCCATCTCGCGGCGGTTGGCGACCGCGGTCTTCGGGTCGAAGTAAAAGCGCCGGTAGTAGGCGCGATCAAATGGCACCCGGGAAGCCCCGGCCAGCGTCCCGGCAGGAGGCACGCCGGCGGCGGCGGCGGCCGCCGCCGCACGCCGCGCAGGTGAATTCGTCGGTGCCCCGGGGCTCATCCATTCAGCCTTTGCCATGGTGCGCCGATGCGGCGGGGGTGCATTCCGTGAACCTGTCCTCGCGGACGACCGCGAGCAACCGGAGAGCAGGATGCGATCGTATCCGAGCAAGCCGCTGCCGGGGGCGCTTGCTGAGCGTCGCGTGGGCCGCGTGCGCAATAGCGGGGGGGACCTGGCGGCGCGGTGGTCACCTGCGCGGCGATCGGCGTTGCGCCGACCCCGGGGAACCTTGTGGATCGGCGGTGCCTGGTTCTGGGAACTCCAACGCTGCAGCCGGCACCCCGGGACACCGGCAGGTGCCACGGCCCGGGTACCGCGGGCAATCCCACCCCTGGCATCCTCGGGGAGCGCGTGGCATAGGCACCCGGTCACGGGGTATCCGCCGGGCGCTGAAGTGACGGCCGCGCCGGTTGCCGGGTCCGCGGTCGGCGCGGCAATTGCGCGCCTCGCGCGGGGGCGGCACACTGCGCTGCCGGCGGCTGCCGGCTCTTGAGGTGAAGGGGATCCCCATGAGGCGTGTAGGCATGGCGGGCGCTGCGTTCGCGGCGGCCCTTCTGGCGATGGGCACGGCAGCTGCGGCGCCAGCTTCAGCACCGGGCCCGTTCACCCTCACCAGCCCCGAGATCAAGGCCGGCGGCAAGATCGCCGACGCGCAGGTATTCAACGGCTTCGGATGCCAGGGCGCCAACGTGTCCCCGGCGCTGTCCTGGAGCAATGCGCCCAAGGGCACGCAGAGCTTCGCGCTCATGGTCCACGACCCGGATGCCCCCACCGGCAGCGGCTGGTGGCACTGGATCGTCTACAACATCCCCGCCAGCGCCAGCTCGATCCCGGCCGATGCCGGCAACACTAAGAACATGATGCTGCCGGAGGGCGCCGTCCAGGGACGCACCGATTTCGGCACCACCGGCTATGGCGGCCCGTGCCCGCCCCCGGGCAAGCCGCACCACTATTACTTCCGCTTGTACGCCCTGAAGGTGCCGAAGCTGGACCTGCCCAAGGACGCCACGGCCGCCTTCATCGGCTTCAACGTGCGGGCCCAGTCGTTAGGGTCAGCGGAGCTGATGGGCCTCTATGGCCGCTAGCGGTACGCGCGAGCGACGCCCCGCGGTGTGGCCCTGGCTGGTCATGCCGCTGGTCGTGCTGGTGGCCTTCTACACGCTCAAGCGGGTGCGCGAGCGCCCGGGGCCGCCGCTGGTCCCGCCGCCGGCGCAGACCACCCCGGCAGCCCCTGCGGCAGGGCAATAAGTCCATCCGGATCCGCCGGTGGCGCGGGCGGGTCGTGGCCGCTAGGATGGCCGCCCTTTTGACCCCGCCCCCTCTACTGCATGCCCCGCCTTTCCGCCAAGCCTAAGTCCAAGGCCACCCCGCGCCGCCAACGGGTCCCCAAGGTGGGCTTCGTCAGCCTGGGCTGCCCGAAGGCGCTGGTCGATTCCGAGCGCATCCTCACGCAGCTGCGCGCCGAGGGCTACGAGGTGTCCCCGACCTACGCGGCGGCGGATGTGGTGGTGGTCAACACCTGCGGCTTCATCGATGCGGCCGTGGACGAATCCCTCGATGCCATCGGGGAGGCCATCGAGCAGAACGGGCGCGTGATCGTCACCGGCTGCCTGGGGGCCAGGCCCGAGCGCATCCTGGAGCGTCATCCGCGCGTGCTCAAGGTCACCGGCCCGCATGCCTACGAGGACGTGGTCAATGCCGTGCACGAGCACCTGCCGCCGCGGCACGAGCCCTTCCTCGACCTGCTGCCGCCCCAGGGTGTGCGCCTCACGCCGCGTCACTACGCGTACCTGAAGATCGCCGAAGGGTGCAACAACCGCTGCAGCTTCTGCATCATCCCGGCGATGCGCGGCGATCTGGTCAGCCGGCCGATCGCGGAAGTGATGCGCGAGGCGGAGCGCCTGGTGAACGCGGGCGTCAAGGAGCTGCTGGTGATCTCGCAGGACACCAGCGCCTACGGGGCCGACCTGCGCTATGCCGGCGGCCCGTGGCGCGGCCAGACCTATGCCACGCGCTTCATCGACCTGGCGCGGGCGCTGGGTGAGCTCGGCGTATGGGTGCGCATGCACTACGTCTATCCGTATCCGCACGTGGACAAGGTGATCCCGCTCATGGCCGGGCGGCGCGTGCTGCCCTACCTCGACATTCCCTTCCAGCACGGCAGCCCCAGCGTGCTCAAGCGCATGCGCCGCCCGGCCCACTCGGTCGACACGCTGGCGCGCATCCGCGCCTGGCGGGCCGAGTGCCCGGACCTCACCCTGCGCAGCACCTTCATCGTCGGCTTCCCCGGGGAGACCGAGGCGGAGTTCGCCGAGCTGCTTGCGTGGCTGGAGGAGGCGCAGCTGGATCGGGTCGGCTGCTTCAAGTACTCACCCGTCGAGGGTGCCGCCGCCAATGCCCTCGGCGACCACGTCGCGCCCGAGGTGCAGGAGGAGCGCTACGCGCGCTTCATGGAGCGCGCCGCGCAGATCAGTGCGCAGCGTCAGGCGGCGCGCCTCGGGCGCACCCTCCAGGTGCTGGTGGACGAGGTGGCGGGCGAGACGGCCATCGCGCGCAGCGAGGCGGATGCCCCGCAGATCGATGGCGTGGTGAGGATCGAGGACGGCGGCTCGCTGCGCGCCGGCGACTGGGCGCAGGTGAAGATCACCGGCGCGGATGCCTACGATCTCACCGGCCGCCGCGCGCCCTGAACAGCGGGCGAGGGCCGGTGAGAACCGCAAGACAACCTCAGCCGGAGCTCATCCCGAGCGACTGCATCAGCGCGGTGGCCTGGTCCTTGACCGCCGAGCCCTTGGCCATCGCGGTCGTGAAGTCACCGGAGCCGGCCGCGGTGGTGGCCTCATTCCAGGCGGACTTGATGGAGTCCAGCCCGGACTTCGCGCTGGCCAGGGATTCCTTGGTCACCCCCTTGGGCAGGTGATGGGACTTGGACAGCATGTCGACGCGGCTCTGCAGCGCTGCGACCATCTTCGGCACGTCCGTGCTCATCGAACCCCAGGCATCCTTGGCCTTCGCCATGGCGGCCTCGGCCTCGGAAGCCTTGGCGGCGGCGGCATCCTTCAGTGAACCGATGGCGGTCGTCAGAGCCGGAGCACCGGCCATCACGGCCTTGTAGTCGCCCTTGCTGAGGGCATCCTTGAGGGAGGCGAGCTGGGCATCAACTGCGGCCAGCTGGTCCGGCACGTACTTCTGCGCCGTGTCGCGGATCGCGTTCAGGGCCGACTCGGCGCCCGAGATGGCCTGCTCGGCCGGTCCCTTCTGGTTCGCGCAGCCGACGATGAGCATCGCCATCATCGCTGCCATCAGCCACGTCAATTGCTTCTTCATTGTCGAGATCCTCTGTTGCGGTAAAAGCGAAAAGGCGAAGCCTCAGGGAATTCGCAGTTTCTGGCCTGGAAAGATCTTGTTCGGATCCTTCAGCACGTCGCGATTGGCTTCGAAGATCTGCGGGTAGAGTGACGCATCGCCGTAGTATTTCTGGGCAATCTTCCCCAAGGTCTCGCCCGAGGCCACCACGTGGGTCTGCGTGTATGGGTTGTCCTGTGCCGGGGTTTTCTCGTCAGCCATGGTTCCTCCGGGTCATCACGTGCATTGCCTACACCTCAGGGACAGCGCGCGGCGGCGTACGAAGTTCGTGCACCCTCTGTTGTTGTTGGTACGGTGCAGGGAGCCGCGGCGACCGGACCGCATGTGCTGTTTGAAGTCCGAAGATTAGCATGAAGCCTCCACCGCCGACCCAACATCGGCGCCCCGGACCTGTAAGTGATTGTTTTGGCCGGGGGCGCACTGTCAGTCCTGCGGGCGCACGCTGCGCCCGCGTACCGCATCGTCTACGCTTGAATAGTCCAGGGTGCCGGCGTGCAGCTGGGCAACTCCGGCACGCAGGAGCGCCTCGCGCGCCGACTCCTTCAGGCGCGCCACGCGCAGCTCCCCGCCGCGGGCGCTGAACCAGCTGCAGAACTCGGCGATGTTCTCCAGCGCGGTGCTGTCCAGGTCGGGGGATTCCTCCAGGCTCAGCACCAGGAGCTTCGCCGCCGGATGGCGCAGCGCCAGCTCGCGCACCTGGGTCATGATGGGCTCGGCGTTGGCGAAGAACAGCGGCTCCTCGGGACGCAGCACCAGCAGCGTCGCGGGCGTGAGCGCCTCCGGGAACCGCGCGGTGCTCACGTAGTCGTGCTCGCCGACCTTGCCGAGCACCGCCAGCCGGGGCTTGGCCAGGGAGCGGACGAGCATGGCGATGCTGATGACGATCGCGGCCAACAGGCCGTTCATCACCCCGAGGAACATCACGCCGAGCACCGAGGCGATGACGACCGTGCGATCGCGCTGCCAGCGGAAGTAGTTGGTGAACACCTCCAGGCGCAGCGACTTGCTCACCGCGTGGATCACGATCGCGGCCAGCGCCGGCTCGGGGATGCGCTCGATCCACGGCAGGAACAGCAGCACCAGCAGCGCCACGACCGCGGCGGCGGTCAGGCCCGAGAAGCGCGAGCGGGCCCCGGCCGCATCGTTGGCCGAGGTCCCCGAGTAGCCCGCCCCGACCGGGGTGCCCTGCAACAGCCCGGAGACGAGGTTGGCCACCCCCAGCCCCAGCAGGTCGCGGTCAGGCTGCACCGGGTCCTCGTGCTTGAGCGCGTAGGTGCGGATCGACCCGTAGGACTCGGCGAACAGGATGAACATCAGCGCCAGCGAGAACTCCACCATGGCCAGCCAGTGATAGCCCGCGGGCAGGGCAAAGGTCGGCAGCGCCAGGGACAGGCGGATCGGCCCGGTGAGCGCCACGCCATGGGCGGCAAGGGCTGCGGAAGCGGCGATGCTGAGGATGATCACCACCAGCGCGCCCGGCACGCGCGGCAGGCGCTCCAGTGCAAACAGCCCGGCGAGTGCGGCCATGCCGCAGGCGAGGCTCGCCGTGTTCCAGTCCGCCCAGCGCTGCACGCTCTCCACCAGCACCACGAAGAAATCCGTGCCGTGCGCGTGCATGCCGACCAGGTGCGGCCACTGCTTGACCGCAATGACCAGCGCCAGCCCGAAGGCGTAGCCGCGCAGCACCGGGCGGGCGATGAGGCTGGAGATGGCGCCGAGGCGCAGGCTGGAGGCGAGCAGGAATGCGAGGCCCGTGCCCACCACCAGCATGGAGGCGAAAGCGGCGCGGGCGACAGGATCCGGGCCGCCCAGGAACAGCGTCGCCGAGGCCAGCACCGCCGCCGAGGAGGAGGTGGCGGTGACGATCGCGAAGCGGCTGCGGCCGATGAGCCCGTAGCACGTAAGGCCTGCGAACAGGGCGATCACGCCCGCCTGCGGCGGCAGGCCGGCAATCCCCGAGTAGGCCACCGCCTCCGGCAGCAGCAGCCCGGCGATGGACAGGCCGGCCAGCAGGTCGGCCAGCGATGCCGTTGTTCTCATTGTTGGCGCATCGTACCGCAAAGGCGGCGGCCCCCAGTGGACGGCTGCGGCAGCACGGCAGCTGTGCAAGACTGTCGCGGCGCCATGCCGGGAGGAAGCGATGGACAGTCTGTTGGCGGGCTGGGAAGACTTCTACGTGATCGTCGGCTCATCAGCCGGCGGACTGACCGGTCTGACCTTCGTCGTCATCGCCCTGGCGGCGGATGCCAACCGGGTGCGCTTGGGCGGACTGCGCGCCTTCGTCACCCCGATCGTCGTGCACTTCGGCGTGGTACTCGCGCTGGCGGCCTTCCTGAGCATGCCGCACCAGAGCATCCTCGCGCTCAGCGCCGGGTTTACCGCCATCGCAGCGTTCGGCCTGATCTGGAGCATCGTCATCGTCGTGAACATGCCCAAGCACGGCAGCGAGTACCTGCCGGTCGCCGAGGACTGGGTGTGGAACGTGATCCTGCCGGGGCTGGTGTACGTGCTCATGCTCGCGATGGCCTACCAGGTGTGGCACCAGGTTGCATTCGCGCTCTATGGCATGGCGGTGGCAGCACTGGCGCTGCTGTTCATCGGCATCCATAACGCGTGGGACATCGCGGTATGGATGACTCTGGCGCGTTCGCAGAGATCCGGTTCAGCGGGCGAGGACTGAGCGGCCCTGGTGCCGCGGCACTGGGTGCTCCCCGGCGCAGCCGCCCACGCAGGCTCGTGGCTCAGGGTCGATTCTGCCGGGCCGCCGATCATGAGGCGCGGATGAGGGCCGCATGAGACCCGGGCCACTGCGGTTGTCCTCCAGCGCCGCTTCGTTGCACCATCTCGCCCCGGTTGCTTCTCGAAGCCGTTCCATGCCGAACCCACCCCGTCCATCCCCGCGGACCCCCGCGCCGCAGGCCATGCGCATCCAGGACCTGCTGGACCAGCGCACGGCGGAAGGCTGTGTGGGGCGCGATGAGCAGCTGCGCGAGCTGGCCGCGTGGTACTGGCGGCCAAGCCCTGAGCGCGCGGGCGGCCGGCGATCCACGCCGCGGTCATGCGCGCCACCGCGTCCCTGGCGCTACTCGACGGTGACGCTCTTGGCCAGGTTGCGCGGCTGGTCGACGTCCGTGCCCTTGAGGATCGCCGCGTGGTAGGCCAGCAGCTGCAGCGGGATGGTGTACACGACCGGGGCCTGGAAGTACGTCACGTGGCGCGGCATCTCGATCACGGTCACGCCATCGCTCGACTGGATGCCTGACTCGGGATCCGCGAACACGATCAGTTCCCCACCGCGCGCGCGCACCTCCTGCAGGTTCGACTTGAGCTTCTCCAGCAGGTCGTTGTTGGGGGCGACGGCGACCACCGGCATGTCGTGGTCGACCAGGGCGAGCGGTCCGTGCTTGAGTTCCCCGGCCGGGTAGGCCTCGGCGTGGATGTAGGAGATCTCCTTGAGCTTCAGCGCCCCCTCCATCGCGATCGGGTAGAGCGCGCCGCGCCCGAGAAACAGCGCGTGGTGCTTGTCGGCAAAGCGCTCCGCCAGGCGGTGGATGACCGGGTCCAGCTGCAGGGTCTTCTCGATCAGGCCGGGCAGCTCGATCAGCCGCGACACCAGGCCGCGTTCGCGCTCGGCGTCCGCGCCGTGGTGCTTGGCGAGCGCCACGACCAGCATCCCGAGCGCGGCCAGCTGCGTGGTGAAGGCCTTGGTGGAGGCCACGCCGATCTCGGGCCCGGCGCGCGTGAGCATGACCAGCTCTGACTCGCGCACCAGGGAGCTTTCCGGCACGTTGCAGATCGACAGCGAGGAGAGGTAGCCGGATTGCTTGGCCAGGCGCAGCGCCGCCAGGGTGTCGGCGGTCTCGCCCGACTGCGAGATGGTCACGAACAGCGAGTTGGCCGGCACCAGCGGGTTGCGGTAGCGGTACTCGCTGGCGATGTCGACCGCGCAGGGGACCTTGCAGATCTGCTCGATGAAATAGCGCGCCACGCTGGCGGCGTGGAAGCTGGTGCCGCAGGCGACGATGTGCACGTTCTGCGTGCGCCGGAACACCTCGGTCGCCGCCGGCCCGAAGGCGGCCTCGAGCAGGCGGCCGTTGGCGACGCGCTCCTGGAGCGTGTCGGCGACCGCGCGCGGCTGCTCGTGGATCTCCTTGAGCATGTAGTGCTGGTACTGCCCGCGCTCGGCGGACTCGGCCGACAGCTCGCTCTCGCGCACCGCCCGCTCGGCGCTGTTGCCGTCGCGGTCGATGACGCGCACGCTCTCGCGGCGCACCTCCGCCACATCCCCCTCCTCCAGGAAGATGAAGCGCCGCGTGACTGGCAGCAGCGCGGCGACGTCGGAGGCGACGAAGTTCTCGTGCACCCCCAGGCCGATGACCACCGGGCAGCCCTCGCGCGCCAGGATGAGCCGCTCGGGCTCGTGCTCGCTCACCACCACGAGCGCGTAGGCGCCCTCGAGCTCGGCCACGGTGGCGCGCACGGCCTTGAACAGGTCCTGCACGGTCTGCAGGTGCAAATGGATGCGGTGGGCGATGACCTCGGTATCGGTCTCCGAGGAGAAGGTGTAGCCGCGCTTCTCAAGATCGGCGCGCAGCTCCTCGTGGTTCTCGATGATGCCGTTGTGCACGATGGCCAGGCCGTCGCGCGAGATGTGCGGGTGCGCATTGCGTTCGCTCGGCACCCCGTGGGTGGCCCAGCGGGTGTGCGCGATGCCGATCTTGCCGGTGGTGGGATTGTGGGCGAGGGCCTCATCGAGCATGCGCACCTTGCCGACCGTGCGCAGGCGCGTCAGGTGGCTGGCGCCGTTCAGCACGGCGATGCCGGCCGAGTCGTAGCCGCGATACTCCAGCCGCCGCAGGCCCTCCATCAGGACCGGCACGATGTCGCGCTCGGCGACCGCTCCAACGATTCCACACATGGCTTCTTGCCTCGAATTATCCGGCCCTGCACCTAGGCGCCGCTGGCCCGGAAGTTTGCCTGAAACCCATGGAAAACGCTGATTTTCCTGAGAAAGACGCGACCTGGAGCCCGCTTTTCAACCCCTGGCGGGCTGCCGGCGGTGCCTGCCGGGGCCGGGGTGTCACGGGTACCCTCAGCTGCGCGGCTGCCGCCTGCCGCGGCGGGTTACTTGCGCGGCTTCCGGGGCCGCTGCCAGTTCTCGATGGTCGTCTGCCGGGCACGCGCGACGGTGAGCTTGCCCGCCGGTACCGCCTCGATCACCGTGGACCCGGCGCCGATGGTGGCCCCGGCCCCGACGGTGATCGGCGCCACCAGCACGCTGTTGCTGCCGGTGTGCACGTCGTCGCCGATCACGGTGCGGTGTTTGTTGGCGCCGTCGTAGTTGGCGATGATCGTGCCGGCGCCGATGTTGACCCGCGCCCCTACCTGCGCATCACCGACATAGGCGAGGTGGTTGGCCTTGGCGCCGGCGGCCAGGGTCGAGTTCTTCACCTCGACGAAGTTGCCGATGTGCACCGCATCGGCCAGCGTGGAACTTGGCCGGAAGCGGGCGAACGGACCGATGTGGCAGTCCGCGCCGATGTCGGCGCCGTCGATGACGCAGTGCGCGAACACCTGCGTACCGGTGCCGATGCGGCTGTTGCGCACCACGCACCCCGGGCCGATGCGCACCTTGTCACCCAGTGCCACTGCGCCTTCGAACACCACGTTGACGTCGATGAATACGTCGCGCCCGTGGCTTAAGGTGCCGCGCACGTCCACGCGTGCCGGGTCGGCGAGCGTCACGCCGCCGAGCAGCAGCTCGCGCGCGCGCTGGGCGCGCAGGATCCCCTCCAGGTGCGCCAGCTGCGCACGGTCGTTCACGCCGAGCACCTCGCTCACCTCCGCGGCGGGCAGCGGCACGACCGCGATCTTGTCCTTCACGGCCATGGCGATGATGTCCGTCAGGTAGTACTCGCCCTGGGCGTTGTGGGGCTTGACGCGCGCCAGCCAGCGCTTGAGCAGGCGCGCCGGACAGGCGAGCACACC
This sequence comes from uncultured Pseudomonadota bacterium, assembly GCA_963741745.1. GTDB lineage: Bacteria > Pseudomonadota > Gammaproteobacteria > Steroidobacterales > Steroidobacteraceae > 13-2-20CM-66-19. The sequence goes on from CAVUJF010000001.1 coordinate 650,894, forward strand.
GGTGTTGCACTCCTGGATGGCCAGCTCCCGGGGCGTGGCGTCCTTCTCCTCGACGATGGCGCGCACGCGCCCCCGGGCGCGCACGATGCGCCCGTAGCCGGCCGGGTCTGCCAGCCGGACGGTCAGCAGCGCCAGGGACTTAGGACCGGCGAGGGCCAGCAATTCCGCCAGCGTCTGCGCGCGGATGAGCGGCACGTCCCCGTACAGCACCAGCACGGTGTGGTCATCGGCGATGTGCGGCAGCGCCTGCAGCACCGCGTGCCCGGTCCCGAGCTGCTGCGCCTGCTCGACCCAGCCGACCTGCTCGTGCGCGAGCGCCGCGCGCACGCTCGCGCCGCCGTGGCCGTAGACGATGTGGATCGCAGCGGGGGAGAGCCTGCGGGCGGCCTGGATGACGTGGGCCAGCAGTGGCTGGCCGGCCAGCGGCTGCAGCACCTTGGGCAGCGCGGATTGCATGCGCTTGCCCTCGCCGGCGGCGAGGATCACCACCGAGACCGGCGCCAGGGCCGGGGCCGCCTTGCTGCGTTTGGCGCGCATGGGAGCGATTGTACTCACCGGCGCACGGTGACCGCCGGATGATCGGCGGCGCTGCTGTGGGCCTCGATTTCGGCCAGTTTCGCCTTCATCCCGGGACCGACGTACAGCTGCGGGTTCGAGTGGGTCTCGTGGTCGGCGTTTTCGCGCTCGGTGATCAGCGCGCGCGCCTTGGCAAAGGCGTCCTCGAGGGTGGCGCTGCCGGGCAGCGCATCCTTCAGGAAGGCCTCGCCGAACCAGGTGAGGTCGCGGTCCTCCTGGCAGCCGAAGGAGCTGTGCTCGGCATCCGAGGCGGTGACGATGAGCGTGGTGTCGCTCTTGAGCTCATCGAGGAAGACGCCCGCGTAGCAGGCGGAGACCACCAGCACGCGGTAGCGGATGCCGGCGGTGTCGAGCGCCTCGCGCAGGTCCGCCGGCGCCAGCTGCGCCAGCGGCAGCGAGCCGTTCTGCACCTCCAGCCCGTCCACCGAGCCATGCGAGCTGAGAAACAGCACCAGCACGTCGTTCTGCGGGTCCATGCGCAGCGCCATGATGCCCAGCGCCTGGCCGAGCCCCGAGACACTCGCCAGGGGGTAGGAATCGCGATCCTCGACATCGTTGATCAGCAGCGCCGAGCGCTCGATGCTGCCGAAGCGCTCGCCGAAGGCCTCCTTGGCGAACTGGGCCTCGCGGCGGAACACGGCCGGGTCGCCATCACCGGCGAAGCCCAGGAAATAGACGTTGGTCTTGCCGCGCTGCGCGGGGTGCACGCGCGCCATCGCCTGGGCGATGCGCGCCGGCTGGTCGTAGAAGAGTGCCTCGGCCTGCCCCGAGTCATCCTCGCTCTGTGCCTCGGCGGTGTCTTCGGCCACCCACAACCGCGTATCGAGGTTCAGCACCCCGAACACCCACGGCGAGGCGGCCACGAGCAAGAGCGCAAGCAGGGCCGCGGCGCGGCGCACGGCGCCGAAGGCGGCGCCCAGCACCCGCAGGCTCAGCAGCGCCAGGTAGACCACCGCCAGGGTGGAGGCGGCCACGGGGTGGGCGTGCACCGGGCCCAGGTCACCGAGCAGCCAGAAGACCCCCAGCACGTACGGGGCGACGCTTAAGACCGTGACCAGGAGCGCGCGGGTGTTGGCCGCGCGGCTGGACATGCGCGCCACCGCCGCGCACGCGCCCAGGCCCAGCAGCAGGTAGCAGGCCCAGCCGAACAGGCCGTCGAGCGACAGCGGCGCATCGCGCGGGGAGTGCAGCGCATCGAGCAGCGCCCACAGCGCCAGGTTCACGAGGAGCAGCGCCGCCAGCTGGTCGAAGCTGACCACGAACTGCGGCGGCCAGCGCCGCTTCAGGGTGAGCAGCGCGAAGCCACCGCGGAGGTTGCGCCTGAGGCCCGCCCGCAGGCCCTGTGGCCGGAGGGCCGCGGCAGCGGCGGACGGAAGCGGTTGTTCCGTCACGGGATCCGTAACTTCAGCCCCGCAGCTTGCGCAGCCGTTCGATCATCTTCAGCTGGGCGATCATGCGGGTGAGCTCTGCGAGTGCCTCGGCCTGGGAGATCGCGCCGCTCTTGTCCTTCAGGGCTTCCTCGGCGCGCTGCTTGGCCGCCACGGCCGCCGCCTCGTCAAGGTCCTTGGCGCGCAGCGCCGTGTCGGCGAGCACCGTGACCTTGTGCGGCTGCACTTCCAGGGCACCCCCGCCGACGAAGAAGAAGTGCTCGCCGCCATCGGCGGTCTTCACGCGCAGCTCGCCCGCCTTGAGCAGCGTCAGGAGCGGCGCGTGGCGCGGGTAGATGCCGAGGTCGCCCTGCGAGGCGGGCGCGAACACCTCCGTCGCCGGGCCGGAGAAGATCTCCCCTTCCGCGCTCACGATATCAACCTGGATGGTCGCAGCCTCTGCCATGTTGGACTCGATGTGTGCCGTCTACTGCAGCGTCTTGGCTTTGGCGACCACTTCCTCGATCGGGCCGACCATGTAGAAGGCCTGCTCGGGAAGTGCGTCGAACTCGCCGCTGATGATGCCCTTGAAGCCGCGGATGGTGTCCTTGAGGGGGACGATCTTGCCGTCCTGGCCGGTGAAGACCTTGGCGACGTTGAAGGGCTGGGACAGGAAGCGCTGCACCTTGCGGGCGCGGAACACGGTCAGCTTGTCCTCCTCCGACAGCTCGTCCATCCCTAAGATCGCGATGATGTCCTGCAGCTCCTTGTAGCGCTGCAGCACCGCCTGCACGCCGCGGGCGACATTGTAGTGCTCCTCGCCGACGACCAGCGGGTCGAGCTGGCGGCTGGTGGAGTCCAGCGGGTCCACCGCCGGGTAGATGCCCAAGGAGGCGATCTGGCGCGAGAGCACCACGGTGGCGTCCAGGTGCGCAAAGGTCGTGGCGGGGGAGGGATCGGTCAGGTCGTCCGCCGGCACGTACACCGCCTGGATGGAGGTGATCGAGCCCTTCTTGGTGGAGGTGATGCGCTCCTGCAGCACGCCCATCTCCTCGGCGAGCGTCGGCTGGTAACCCACCGCGGACGGCATGCGCCCGAGCAGCGCCGAGACTTCCGTGCCGGCGAGCGTGTAGCGGTAGATGTTGTCGACGAAGAACAGCACGTCGCGGCCCTTGCCGCCGGAGTCCGGGCGCACCTCGTCGCGGAAGTACTCGGCCATGGTCAGGCCGGTGAGCGCCACGCGCAGGCGGTTGCCCGGCGGCTCGTTCATCTGGCCGTACACCATCGCCACCTTGGAGTTGGCCAGGGTGTCCTTGTCGATGACGCCCGACTCGATCATCTCGTGGTAGAAGTCGTTGCCCTCGCGGGTGCGCTCGCCGACGCCGGCGAACACCGACAGTCCCGAGTACTGCTTGGCGATATTGTTGATCAGCTCGAGCATGTTCACGGTCTTGCCCACGCCGGCGCCGCCGAACAGGCCGACCTTGCCGCCCTTGGCGAAGGGCACCAGCAGGTCGATGACCTTGATGCCCGTGACCAGCAGGTCCTGGCCGCCCGCCTGCTCATCGAACGCCGGCGGCGCGCGGTGGATCGGCAGGTGGTCACGGGTCTTGACCTCGCCGCGGTTGTCCTGCGGGGCACCGAGCACGTCCATGATGCGCCCGAGCGTACCCTGGCCGACCGGCACGGTGATGGGGGCGCCGGTGGCCGTCACGGTGAGCCCGCGGCGCAGGCCTTCCGAGGGGCCCATGGCGATGGTGCGCACCACCCCGTCGCCCAGCTGCTGCTGCACCTCGAGCGTGAGGTCCACGTCCTTGAGCTTGAGCGCCTCGTAGATCCCGGGAATCGCTTCACGCGGGAACTCGACGTCGATGACCGCGCCGATGATCTGGGTAATGTGTCCCTCTGCGGGAGTTGCCATGATGTCTTTCCTCAAACCGCCGCCGCACCACCCACGATCTCCGAAAGCTCCTTCGTGATCGCGGCCTGGCGGGCCTTGTTGTAGATCAGTTGCAATTCGCCAATCAGCTTGCCGGCATTGTCGGAGGCGGCGCCCATCGCGATCATGCGCGCGGCCATCTCGGAAGCGACGTTCTCCACCGCGCCGCGGTACACCTGCGACTCGATGTAGCGCATCAGGAGGCCATCGAGGATCGCCTCGGCCTCCGGCTCATAGATGTAGTCCCAGTGTTCCTGCAGCCCTTCGGTGTCCAGGGGCTCGACCGGCAGCAGCTGCTGCACGTCCGGCTTCTGCGTCATGGTGTTCACGAACTGCGCGTTCACCAGCAACAGGCGGTCGAGCTTGCCCTCGCGGTAGGCATCCAGCATCACCTTGACCGCGCCGATCAGGTCCTTGACGTGCGGCCGGTCCCCGAGACCGGTGACGTTGGCGAGGATCGGGGTGTCCAGGCGGCGGAAGAAGTTCAGGCCCTTGGTGCCGAGGATGCACAGGCTCACCTGCGCGCCCCTGCCCTGCCACTCGCGCATCAGCAGCAGCGTCTGCTTGAAGACGTTGGCGTTCAGCCCGCCGGCAAGGCCGCGGTCGGTCGAGATCACGATGATGCCGACCGCCTTGGGCTCGCGGGGCTCGAGGAACGGGTGCCGCACCTGCGCCTGGGTGAGGTGGCCGATGACGTTGCGCATCTTCGCAGCGTACGGGCGCGCCAGGCGCATGCGCTCCTGCGCGCGGCGCATCTTGCTCGTGGCCACCATCTGCATGGCCTTGGTGATCTTCTGAGTGCTCTTCACACTCGCGATCTTGCTGCGGATTTCCTTGGTGCCTGGCATCGCTTTTCAGTCTTTACGGTGACCTTGCCCGGGAGTGCCCTAGTACGTACCCGTGGCGATGAAGTCCTCGATGCACTTCTTCAGCAGCGCCTCGTTCTCCTTGGAGAACTTCGGCTGCGCGTTGATGCCATCGATCGTCGACTTGTAGTTGGTGTGCGCAAAGGCCTGCAGGGCGGCCTCGAAGGCGGTGATCTTCTTCAGGTCCACCTTGTCCATGTAGCCGTTGTTGACCGCGTAGATCGACAGCGCCATCTCCGCGACCGACATCGGCGCGTACTGCTTCTGCTTCATCATCTCGGTCGTGCGCTGGCCGCGCTCGAGCTGCTTGCGGGTGGCCTCGTCGAGGTCGGAGGCGAACTGCGAGAACGCCGCGAGCTCGCGGTACTGGGCGAGCGCCAGGCGGATGCCGCCACCGAGCTTCTTGATGATGTCGGTCTGCGCAGCCCCGCCGACGCGCGACACCGAGATGCCGGCGTTCATGGCCGGGCGGATGCCGGCGTTGAACAGGTCGGTCTCGAGGAAGATCTGCCCGTCGGTGATGGAGATGACGTTGGTCGGCACGAACGCGGTCACGTCGCCCGCCTGGGTCTCGATGATCGGCAGGCCGGTGAGCGAGCCGGTCTTGCCCTTCACCGCGCCCTTGCTGACCATCTCGACGTATTCCTCGTTGACGCGCGCGCTGCGCTCGAGCAGGCGGCTGTGCAGATAGAACACATCGCCCGGGAAGGCCTCGCGGCCGGGCGGGCGGCGCAGCAGGAGCGAGATCTGGCGGTAGGCCACGGCCTGCTTGGACAGGTCGTCATAGATGATCAGCGCATCTTCGCCGTTGTCCATGAAGTACTCGCCCATGGTCACCCCGGAGTAGGCCGAGATGTACTGCAGGGCCGCCGGGGTCGAGGCGGAGGCGGCCACGACGATGGTGTGCGCCAGCGCACCGTGCTCCTCGAGCTTGCGCACCACGTTGGCAATCGTCGACTGCTTCTGGCCGATCGCCACATAGACGCACTTAATGCCGCTGGTCTTCTGGTTGATGATGGTGTCGACGGCCAGCGCGGTCTTGCCGGTCTGGCGGTCGCCGATGATCAGCTCGCGCTGGCCGCGGCCGATCGGCACCATCGAGTCCACCGCCTTGTAGCCGGTCTGTACCGGCTGGCTGACGGACTTTCTGTAGATGACGCCCGGGGCCACGCGCTCGATCGGCGCGGTGCGCTTGGCGTTGATCGCACCCTTGCCGTCGATCGGGTTGCCGAGCGCATCGACCACGCGGCCGAGCAGCTCCGGACCCACCGGGACCTCGAGGATGCGCCCCGTGGTCTTGACGGTGTTGCCTTCCTTGAGGTGCTTGTACTCACCCAGCACCACCGCACCGACGGAGTCCTGCTCGAGGTTCAGCGCCAGACCGAAGGTGTTGCCCGGGAACTCCAGCATCTCGCCGTAGCGCGCATCGGCCAGGCCGTGGATGCGGCAGATGCCGTCGGTCACCGACACGATCGTGCCGACGTTGCGCGCCTCGGTAACGGACTTGAAGTTCTCGATCCGCTGCTTGATCAGGTCGCTGATCTCGGTTGCCTTGATGGCCATGTGCGTTCTCTCTAGACGAATTCGTTATGCGGTCAGTTCGTAGGCGATGCGCGCCAGGCGCGTGCTCAGCGAGCCGTCGATCACCAGGTCCCCGGAGCGGATCACCGCCCCGCCGATCAGCTCAGGATCGATCTGCGTGTGCAGGCGCACCTTGCGCTTCAGGCGCTTCTCCAGCGCCGCCGACAGCTTCTGCTGCGCGGCAGCATCGAGCGCGGCCGCCGAGGTCACGGTGACATCGGCCATGCCCTGCGCCTCATCCTTCATCCCCTCGAACAGCGAGGAGATCTCCGGCAGGTAGGCGAGGCGGCCGTTCTCGGCCAGCGTGCGCACGAAGTTGGCGCCATGCCCACCCAGTGCCGTGCCGCCGATATCGATGAACAGCTGCGCCAGCTGCTGCGGGGTCACGTGCGGGTTGCCGAGCAGGTTGGCCACGCGCTCGTCCGCGACCACCTGGGAGGCGACCTTGAGCGCATCGGACCAGGAGCCGAGCGCGTCGTCCTTGCGCGCCTCCTCGAAGGCGGCGCGCGCGTAGGGCCTGGCGATGGTCAGCTTGTCGGCCATGGTGAGCGGTGCCTCTAGATCTGCGTCGCGAGCTTGTCGAGCAGGTCGGCGTGCGTGCGCGGGTCGATCTCGCGGCCCAGCAGCTTCGAGGCGGCGCCCACGGCGATCCCGGCCACTTCCTTGCGCAGGCTCTCGCGCGCGCGGGTCGTGTCGAGGTCGATCTGCTGGTGAGCCGCTGCGACCAGGCGTGCGCCCTCGGTGCTCGCCGTGCCCTTGGCCTCCTCGACCAGCTCATTGGCCCGATGCTGCGCGTGGTCGATGATCTGCGTGGCGCGCTCGCGTGCCTCGCGGATGATGGCCTCCGCATTGCTGCGCGCCTCGGTCAGCGCCTGTTCACCCTTCTCGCCCGCGGCCAGCCCCTGCGCGATCTTGCGCTGGCGCTCGTCCATGGCGGCCAGGATCGGCGGCCAGATCCACTTCATCGTTCCCCAGATGAGCGTGGCGAACACGAACATCTGCACGATGAGCGTGAGATTGATATTCACGGTCCTATCTCCTGCCTCGAGCCGTCACACTGAAGAATCTAGTGTGCTGCCTGCAGCGCGCTCACGAACGGGTTCGCGAACGTGAAGAACAGCGCAAAGCCGATGCCGATCATCGCCACCGCATCGAGCAGGCCGGCGACCAGGAACATCTGTACGCGCAGGACCGGCAGCAGTTCCGGCTGGCGGGCCGAGCCTTCGATGAAGCGTCCGCCGAGGATGCCGAAGCCGATGGCGGTGCCCAGGGCGCCCATGCCGAAGATGATGCCGACGGCCAGCACGGTCATGGCCTGGATGTGTGCAACGTTTTCCATTCAATCTCTCCTCGAAAAAACCTAAGCGAAAAACGTAAGACTCGCCGAGCGTGCGCCGATCAGTGATGCTCGTTGGCCATCGACAGATAGACGACCGTCAGCACCATAAATATGAAGGCCTGCAGCGTGATCACAAGGATGTGGAAGATCGACCAGGCCAGGCCCAGAATGAACTGCGCCGACCAGCCCGAGCCACGCCGCCGATGCTGATCAGGCCGTCGAGGCCCGTGCCGAGCGTGAGCACCGCAAGCAGCAGGAAGATCATCTCGCCGGCATACAGGTTGCCGTAGAGACGCAGCGCGAGCGAGACCGGGCGCGCGAGGAAGGTCACCGACTCCAGGATGAAGTTCACCGGGATGAGCAGCGCCTGCACGAGCCAGTTCTTGGCACGGAAGGGATTGCAGCGTGAGCTCGCCGACGAAGCCGCCGATGCCCTTCATCTTGATGCTGTAGAAGATGATCAGCACGAACACGGTCAGCGACATCGCAAACGTCGCATTCAGGTCGGTGCTGGGCACGACCTTCAGATGCTCGAAGCCGCGCGCCGCGCGCCGATCGCCGGCAGGAGGTCGACCGGCACCAGGTCCATGAAGTTGAACAGGAAGACCCAGCAGAAGATGGTGAGCGCCAGCGGCGCGATCAGGCGGCTGGTGCCGTGGAAGCGTCTCGCGCACCTGGCCGTCGACGTTTTCAACCGATCCAGGGTCTCGACGAAGTTCTGGGTCTTGCCGGGCACCCCGGAGGTCGACCTTGCGGGCGACCAGCCAGAACAGGCCGAAGAACACCAGCGCCAGGACCACCGAGAAGAACACGGTGTCGTAATTGATGACCGTGAAGTCGACGATGCCGTGCGCGGCCTTGTTCGACAGGAAGGACTGGTGGTGCAGGATGTATTCGGTTGCGCCCGGCGCGTGTTCTGCGTCTGCCATGCTTGTCACCAATCGACCTGTGCCGAAACCTAAGGGCTGCCGGGCTGTCCGCTCACGCGGGGCAGCGCACGCAGCAGCGCAATCCAATACACCAGAAACGTTGCGGCAAACGCGGCGAACATCGCCAGCGGCACCACACGCACGCTCTTCAACACCACCACGAACAGCACGATCACCAGCACGACCTTCAAGGCCTCGCCGAGGTAGAACGTGCCCAGGACCCGCTCGGGCCTGTTCGCAGCGACGGTCCCGAAGACCAGGGCCGCCATCGCCAGACTTCCCGCGGTGCCGATGCCGCCACCGACCAGCGCCGACCAGGCAGCGCGCGTGCCGGAGATTCCCCAGGCACACAGTGCGGCGCTCACACTCACGAGCGCCTGGCCGAGCACGACGCCGAAGGCCAGCCGCCGCGCTTGGGGCAGATCGATCGCCAACACCTTATATAGGTCCCGCCGAGGGGCTCTAAACCGGCCTGGATCCTGCGCCGTGAGCTTCGGTGCAGGGGGCTTAACATTACGTCGCCCGTTCAGTCACTTAGGTGACGCCCCGGCGAAAAGCCGCGCGATTATAGAGAGCGCTACCGTGATCGTCCACACTACCCGAATGGGTGAGGCGGATGGTGCGTTTGCAGCATTTTTATGCGGCTGGGCCGGGGAATGGGCACCCTGGAAATGCACCCCGCCCGGGCCGCGGCCCGGGCGGGGTCTTGGGGCTGCTAGGCCGCCTGCGCCAGCTGCGCGACCTTCTCCCAGGTCGTGCTGGCCAGGCTCGGCCGGGCACTGACGCGCGTGAGCCACTCGCGCAGGTTGATGCGCTGCGCGGTGAGGGGCACCCACTCCGGGGTCTGCGCGAGGAAGTCCAGCTGCGGGGCGATCATGGCATCGGCGAGGGTGAAGCTCTCGCCGGCGAGGAAGCGCTGGGTCCCGAGCAGCTGCGAGAGTTCCGCGAACACCGCGTGCGCCCTGGGCATCACCGCCTCGATCGCCGCTTCGTCCGGGGCCAGCCCCAGCAGCTTCGGGGCCACGACGCGCTGGAAGGCGATCACGTTGCCCGGGCCCTGGAACAGGTACCAGTCGTTGATGTTCAGCAGCTGGTCGACGCGCGCGGCCGCCTGCGCGGCCACCGGGATCAGCAATGGCGAGGGCAGCACCCGCTCCAGGTAGCGCAGGATCGCGGCCGTTTCGTAGAGCCGGAATTGCCCGTGCTGCAGCACCGGTACCTTTCCGAACGGATGCAGCGCCAGGTGCGCGGGGGTGCGCAGGGTCCCCGGAGAGACTGGCTGGAAGCGGTAGCGCGCGCCTTTTTCCTCCAGGACGATGAGGACGGCACGCCCGAAGGGACTGCCGGGAATGCCGTGGACGATGAATTCGCTCATGATTTTGCTCCCTCTGCCACCTTCTTGGCGTACAGATCCAGAATCCCGATCCAGCCGCTGTCCACCCCGGCGCGCATCTTCTCGCCCGGGCCCTCGCCCATGCGCTCGAAGTCGCGGTGCACGACCTCGACGCGGGTGCGCCCGGCGCCCTCGGCCGAGAATTTCACTTCCACCTCGGAGGCGAACTCGATGCGCGCGTCCGGCTTCCAGTCGGCGCTGATCTCCCAGCCGACCACGAAGCGCGCGCCGGGCTCCCAGGCGCGCACGTGCCCGACGACCACCTCCTTGCCGTCCTCGTGGCGGGTGTACCAGCGCCCGCCGACGAAGGGCTCGATGACCGACTTCACGAGGGGCGTGGCGCCGATGCCGTGGGTCTTGGGCCACCAGCTGTCGATGCCGGCGGTGAATACTTCGAAGGCGCGCTGCGGGCTCGCCTCCACGACCACGGCCTTTCTGACCGGGGCGATGCTGATCGTGCGGTTCAAGGTGTCTTCCTCCCTTTGGGGTCACTGGGGTCTTGGGGCGTTTCGACTTCGCGTTTGAAGGCTTCCAGTGCGCTGTCCCAGAACTGGTCGAGCCAGCGGCGCAACTCGCCCAGACCCTGCGGGTCGATGTGATAGACGCGGCGCGTACCGTCGGGCTCGTCGTTCACCAGTCCTGCCTCCTTCAGCGCCTTCAGATGCTGGGAGACCGCCGGGCGGCTGACCGGCAGCCCCCGCGCCAGCTCCCCGACTGACTTCGGTCCCGAGCGCAGCCGCTCGAAGACTTCCCGCCGGGTCGGGTCGCTCAGGCATTGCAGGGCATTTCCGTAAGCCATAACTTACGGTAAGTGATTACTTACCTAGTTGTCAAGCGGGGGTGCCGGCGAGAGCCCGACGCAAGGCAAGACAGGAGAGGCGTGGGCGTGGGCCGCCCGCGCGTGAGGGAGCCGCCGGTTGGGCGGCGCTGTTCAGTCAGTCACGACGCTGCGGTCGCTTGCCGGGTGAGCGGCCCGTGCACTCAGCCAGTCGAGGTACTTCCATGTGGCTGCCCCGTCGAGATGGCGGACGCGTATGCCCTTCAACACCCGGGGATCGAGGTTGCGTGCATTGACGCCCACGCGCGCCGACCCCGACTTCTTCACTTCCTCCCAGTGCGTGACGCAGCCGCAATGCCGGCACCTGACAAAGCGCGTAGTCCTGGCCCCCCACAGGTACCACGACTTCGAACCGCGCGCGGCACGGACCCGAACGTCACTGGCCTTGTAGTAGGCCCACAGCGCTGCGTAGCGTCGGCACAAGGAACAGTTGCAATCGGTAACCGTGCGCGGCCTGCGGGACACGGCGATCGTGATCGCTCCGCAATGGCACGAGGCCTGGTTCAGGTGTCCACCCCAGGCGGCACCCGACGACGGCGCGGCCTGCGGGACGGGAGCGCGCTACTGGATGTGCGCGAGGATGCCGTCGAGCTCGTCCAGGCTGTTGTAGTTGACGACGAGCTTGCCGCGGCCGCCGCGGCCGGGCTGGATCGCCACCCGGGCGCCGAGCTTCTCGGCCAGTTCCTGCTCGAGCTTCTCGATGTTCGGGTCGCCGCCGGCTGCCTCGGCACGCTCGCTGGCCCCGGCCGGCGCCTGCAGCCGGCGCACGAGCCCCTCGGTGTCGCGCACCGAAAGGCCCCGCTTCACCACCATGCTCGCCACCTCGATCTGCTGGCGGCGCTGCGTGAGCCCGAGCAGTGCGCGCGCATGCCCCATCTCCAGCGTGCGCTGCTCGAGCATCTCGCACACCTCGGGCGGCAGTTCCAGCAGGCGCAGCAGATTGCTCACCCCGGCGCGCGAGCGCCCGACCGCATCGGCGGCCTGCTGGTGCGTGAGCCCGAACTCCACGATCAGCCGCTCCAGCGCCCGGGCCTCCTCGACCGCGTTCAGGTTCTCGCGCTGGATGTTCTCGATCAGGGCGACGGCGATCGCCGCCTCGTCGGGAATGTGGCGGATGATCGCCGGGATCTCCCCGAGGCCGGCGAGCTGCGCGGCGCGCCAGCGGCGCTCGCCGGCGATGATCTCGTAGCGCTGCGCGCCGCCGGCACTGAGCTCCTCGAGCGGGCGCACCACGATCGGCTGCACCACGCCCTGCGCCTTGATCGAGGCGGCCAGTTCCTCCAGGGACTCGGTGCGCATGTCGGCACGCGGCTGGTAGCGCCCGCGCTGCAGCAGGTCCAGCGGCAGCTTTACCAGTTCATCCGCGGGCACCCGCGCAGGCTGCGCGGGCGGGACGCTGGCGACGATCGACGGGCGTGCCTGCCCGAGCAGGTCCGCGAGCCCGCGTCCGAGGGTCGGCTTCTTCATCAATGGATTTCCTCACCCGGCGGGGCGCTGGCGGGGGCGGCGCCCGGTGCCAGGGGCGCGCGCGCCGCGCCGGCCTCGGTGCCGGCGCCGGCCGCCGGCGCCAGGGCACTGGGTGCCCCGCGGATCTGCGCGGTGCCCTCCTCGCGGCGGATCATCTCCCCGGCGAGGGCGAGGTAGGCCAGCGCGCCGCGCGACTCGCGGTCGTGGAACAGTGCCGGCTTGCCGAAGGAAGGCGCCTCGGCCAGGCGGATGTTGCGCGGGATCACGGTGCGGAACACCGCATCGCCGAAGTGCGCGATGAGCTGGTTGCTCACCTCGTTGGAGAGGTTATTCCGGGGGTCGTACATGGTGCGCAGGATGCCCTCGATCGACAGAGCGGGGTTGGCGGCGACGCGGATCTGCTCGACCGTGCTGAGCAGTGCCGAGAGACCCTCGAGCGCGTAGTACTCGCACTGCATCGGGATCAGCACGCTGTCGGCGGCCACGAGTGCATTCACGGTGAGCATGCTCAAAGCCGGCGGGCAGTCGATGAGGATGACGTCGTAGCTGTCGCGCACCGGCTGCAGCGCCTGGCGCAGCTTGGTCTCGCGCGCGATCGGCAGCGACAGCAGGCGCACCTCCGCGGCGGTCAGGTCCTGGTTGGCCGGCAGCAGCGAGAAGCCGGACTGCTCGATCGGCACGAGCGCGGCCGCCAGCTCCGCCTCGCCGAGCATCACCTCGCAGGCGCTCGCCGTGAGCTGCGACTTGTCGATCCCGCAGCCCATGGTGGTGTTGCCCTGCGGGTCCAGGTCAATCAGCAGCACCCGCCGGCGCGTGGCCGCCAGCGATGCGGCCAGGTTGACCGAGGTGGTGGTCTTGCCGACGCCGCCCTTCTGGTTCGCGATGGCGATGACGCGCTTCATGGCGACAGTGTACTTCACTGCCGCACGGGCGAAGTCCTTGAAGACGGGGCCGGCCCCTTAAGCGTCGCCCTCAGGCGACGCGCTGCTGCGCCCGCTGCCGGCCCAGGCGCTCGCGGGCCATCTGGTCGGCCACCGCGTTGGTGGTACGGTTCTCGCGCCGGGCGCGCTCGAAGATCTCCGTCAGGCGCACCGGGATGCCCTGGATATCGGCGATGACCTGCGCCTCGGTGGCCCCGCCGTAGTACTCGCGGGCGACCGAGATGATGCCGCCGGCGTTGATGACATAGTCCGGCGCGTACAGGATGCCGGCCGCGGACAGGGCCGCACCGTCCTGCCCCTGCGCCAGCTGGTTGTTCGCAGCCCCTGCCACCACGCGCGCCCGCAGGCGCGCCAGGCTGGCCGCGTTGAGCACCGCGCCCAGGGCACAGGGGCTGAGCACGTCCACATCGGCCGCCAGGATGTCCTCCACCGCGAGCGCGGTGGCCTTGAACTCCTCCACCACACGCTGCACGGCGGCCGGGCGCACGTCGGCGACGGACAGCCGCGCGCCGTCGGCGGCGAGCATGCGGCACAGGTGATACCCCACCCCGCCTGCACCCTGTACCGCAACGCTGACCCCGGACAGCTCGTCGCGGCCCAGGCGGAACTTCACTGCGGCCTTGATCCCCAGGTACACCCCGAGCGCGGTCTTCGGACCCGGGTCGCCACCGGCCTCACCGGGAGCGCGGCCGAGGCCGGCCACGTAGCGCGTGGCGCGCGAAACGCTCGCCATGTCCGCGGTGGTCGTGCCGACGTCCTCGGCGGTGACGTAGCGGCCGCCCAGGGAGTCGACGAAGCGGCCGAAGGCCTCGAACAGCTCGGGGGACTTGGACTTCTTGGCATCGGCGATGATCACGGCCTTGCCGCCGCCGAAGTTAAGGTTCGCCATCGCGTTCTTGTAGCTCATGCCGCGCGAGAGCCGCAGTACATCCGTCACCGCCTCGGCGGTGGTGGCGTAGGGCCACATGCGGCAGCCGCCGGCGGCCGGCCCCAGGGTGGTCGAATGGATGGCAATGATCGAGCGCATGCCGGTGGCGGCGTCGTGGCCGAACACCACCTGTTCATGGGCGTCGAACTCGCGCAGGTCGAAGATTTCCATCGTGGGTACCGCTTCGGGCCCGCCGGGCCGCCTGTGGGGATCGGAGCAGGTTACCCCCGCAAACGTGCACAAATCGTCACAAAAATTGCTTCTGCGGCGCCGTTGGTGAAATATTCATCTCACCATACCGGCATATGATGGGACATCTGATGCAACCCCGCCTGGACCGCACCGACCTGCGCATCCTGGAACTGATGCAGGAGCACGGTGACCTCTCGGCCGGACAGCTCGCCGAGCGCCTGGACCTGACCACTTCCACCTGCTGGCGCCGGGTCACCCGCCTGACGGAACTGGGGGTCATCCGCAAGCGGGTCGCCCTGCTGGACCGCGAGAAGCTCGGGCTGGCGGTCATGGTGTTCAGCCACGTGAAGGTCGCCGGCCACGGCCGCGACGCGCTGCTGCGCTTCGAGCAGGCGGTGCGGGCGCACCCGGAGATCCTCGAGTGCTACACGCTCATGGGGGAGACGGACTTCCTGCTGCGCATCGCCTGCCGCGACATCAAGGCCTACGAGGCCTTCTTCCTCGATCACCTGTCGCGCTTCCCGGGCGTGCAGTCGGTCAACTCGTCCATCGCGCTGGCGGTCATCAAGGAAACCACCGCACTGCCGCTGCGGCTGCCGGCGGCCTAAGGCCGCCGGCCGGATCAGCGCCCGAGCAGCAGCACGCAGCGCGCCGCATCCAGCCCCGGGACGGTGATCTCGCGCGCCCCGAGCAGCTTCCACGGCGGCCGCAGGGCGGCAATCTCCTCATCGGGACGGCGGCCCTTCATGGCCAGTATCCGCGTGCCCGGCGCGCACATCGGCGCGACCATCTGCACCAGGCGCGGCAGCGGGGCGAGCGCCCGGGTGATCACCATGTCCAGCGGCGCCCCGGGTGTGAAGGTCTCGCTGCGCGCATGCACGGCCGTCACGTTGGCCAGCCCCATGCGCGAGGCGGTGTTGGTGACGAAGCGGATCTTCTTGGCGCTGCCGTCGATGAGGGTGAAGTGCCGCTGCGGGTTGACCACCGCCAGCGGCAGCCCCGGGAATCCCGCCCCGGTGCCCACATCGGCGATCTCCTGCCCCTGAAGGTCGGGGTGGATGCTCAGGCTGTCCAGCAGGTGGTGGGTGATCATCGCCTCGCGCTCGGTGATCGCGGTGAGGTTGAAGCTCTTGTTCCAGTGGGCGAGCTCCTCGAGCAGCAGCAGCAGGCGCCGGGCATCAGCTTCCCCCAGCGGGATCCCCAGGATGGCGGCATCGCGGATCAGGCGGTCGGTCGGGTTCAGCGCACGGCTCCTTGCACGCAGGCACGTGCAATTGATCATACTTTGCACACCGTGAGACTGCTGCTGGTCGAAGATGACACCATGATCGGGGAGGCCATCCGCGCGGGCCTGAAGCGCGAGGGCTTCACCGTGGACTGGGTGCACGATGCGCGCGCCGCCGAGAGCGTGCTGCGCAGCGAGCCGTTCGAGCTTGTGCTGCTGGACCTGGGCCTGCCGGGCCAGGACGGGCTCGCGCTGCTGCGTGCCGAGCGCGCGCGCGGCCTCACCCTGCCGGTGCTGATCCTCACGGCGCGCGATGCGGTCTCGGACCGCGTGCAGGGGCTGGATGCGGGCGCGGATGACTACCTGATCAAGCCGTTCGAGCTGTCCGAGCTGGCCGCGCGCATCCGCGCACTGCTGCGCCGGCGCTCCGGGCGCCCGGTCCCCGGCATCGAGCACCTCGGGGTGAGCCTCGACCCGGCCGCGCACCGGGTGAGCCGCGACGGCGCCGAGATCGCCCTCTCGCCGCGCGAGTTCGCGCTGCTGCAGCTGCTCATGGAGCGCCCGGGTACCATCCTGTCGCGCTCGCAGCTGGAGGAGCGCCTGTACGGCTGGGGCGAGGAAGTGGAGAGCAACGCGGTGGAGGTGCACATCCACGGGCTGCGCAGGAAGCTCGGCGCCGACTTCATCCTCAACGTGCGCGGGGTCGGTTACCGCGTGCGGCCGGCGCCGTGAGCTCGCTGCGCGCGCGCCTCCTGGCGTGGCTGCTGGCCGGGGTGGTCGTGGTGGGCGCCGCCGGCGGCTGGGTCGTGTACCGCAACGCCCTCGCCGAGGCGGACGAGTTCTTCGACTACCACCTGCGCCAGACCGCGCTCATCCTGCGCGACGAGCCGGTCGAGTACCAGCTCACCCCGCGCTTCCCGCCCCAGGATGCCGCCTACGACTTCGTGGTGCAGGTGTGGTCGCTCGACGGGGTGCGCGTCTACCTGTCGCGCCCGCACGCGGTGCTGCCGCAGATCACCACGCTCGGCTTCGCCACGGTGGACACCCGCGAGGGGCGCTGGCGGGTGTTCGGCGTGCAGGCCGAGACGCGCGTGATCCAGGTCGCCCAGCCGATGAGCGTGCGCGAGGGGCGCGCGGCACTGCTGGCCCTGGACACCCTCAAGCCCTTCGCGCTGCTGCTGCCGGTGCTGGCGCTGTTCATCTGGTTCACGGTCGGGCGCGCGCTCATCCCGCTGGAGCGGCTCACCGGCCTGGTCAAGGCGCGGCGCGTGGATGCGCTCGATGCCCTGCCGGAGGGACCCCTGCCCGATGAGGTGCGCCCGCTGGTGGTGGCGCTCAACGAGCTGCTCGCTCGCCTGCGGGCCGCGCTCGAGCGCGAGCGTGCCTTCATGGCCGATGCCGCGCACGAGCTGCGCACGCCCCTCACCGCACTGCACCTGCAGATGGACGTGCTCGCGCACGCGCACGGGGAGGCCGAGCGCCAGGCGGCGATGGCGACGCTGTCATCGGGCGTGCAGCGCGCCATCCGGCTGGTCGAGCAGATGCTGTCCATGGCGCGCGCCGAGCCGCGCGCCACCGGCGCCGCCCACCGCGCGGTGCGCCTGGACGAGCTGGCGCGCGAGAGCGTGACGGAGCTGGTGCCGCTGGCGGACGCGCGCCGCATCGACCTGGGCGTACTGAGCGAGGCGCCCGTGACCGTGACGGGGGATGCGGACGCACTGCACACGCTGCTGCGCAACCTCATCGACAACGCCGTGCGCTACACGCCCGAGGGCGGGCGCGTCGACGTCGCCGTGGAGCAGCCGACCGCGGCCGCGGGCCCGCGGCTCATGGTGACCGATGACGGCCCGGGCATCGCCGCCGAGGAGCGGGTGCGCGTGTTCGACCGCTTCTACCGCCGCGCCGGCAACTTGAGCCCCGGCAGCGGGCTCGGGCTTGCCATCGTCAAGTCCGTCGCCGACGCACACCACGCCAGCGTGACGCTCACCGACAACCCCCAGGGGCCGGGCCTGCGCGTGCTCGTGAGCTTCCCGCCCGGGCAGCGCCCCTAGCGCGCCAGCTTCTGCAGGAAGCTCGCCGCGGTCTCCAGGTAGGCGTCGCGGTTGACCTTGCGCGCAAAGCCGTGGCCCTCGTCCTTCGCCAGCAGGTACCACACCTCGCTGCCGTTGCTGCGCACGCGCCATACCAGCTGGTCGGACTCGGACACCGGCACCTTGGGGTCGTTCTTGCCGGCGGCCACCAGCAGCGGCATTTTGATGCGCGCGGCGTTGTCGAGCGGGGAGATGCGCTCGAGGAAGGCGCGCATGTGGCTGTCGCGCTCGTCGCCGTACTCGGCGCGCCGCAGGTCGCGCCGGTAGCCGGCGGTGTTGGACAGGAAGCTGACGAAGTTGCTGATGCCGGCCAGGTCGATGCCGCCGCGCAGCCGCTCGCCGTAAGCCACCATCGAGGCGAGCGCCATGTAGCCGCCGTAGGAGGCGCCCATCACCACGACCTTGTCGCGGTCGAACTGCGGCTGCGCGCCGATCCACACCAGGAGCGAGCCGATGTCGCGCACCGCGTCCTCGCGCAGCGCCCCGTTGTCGAGTGCCAGGAAGCTCTTGCCGTAGCCGGCCGAGCCGCGCACGTTGGGGCTCACCACCGCGTAGCCCAGCTCGTGCACCAGGAACTGCACGAACGGCTCCCACCCGGGACGCGCCTGGGCCTCCGGCCCGCCGTGGATGTCGATGACCACCGGCACGCCGGCGGTTTTCTGCGGCCGGTACACGTAGGCGGAGAGCATGCGCGCATGGCCGCCCTCGCGATCCCAGGTCGGGAAGCGCACCAGCTCCGGTGCGACCAGGGTCTTCGCATCGATAGGCCCGGTCTCGCTGTGGGTCCAGCGCTCGAGCTTGTTGTGTTCGATGTCGAACACGTAGGCATCGCGCGGGGAGGTGGCCGTCTCCACCGACATCGCCAGGCGCGTGCCGCCCTTATCGAAGCGCGGGTTGCCGATGAGCCCCTCCGGGACGGGGGGCAGGGGGACCTGCGTGCCGGCGAGCGTGTCGAGGATGGACAGGCGGCTGCGCCCGTCCTCGTTGAGGATGTAGGCCACGTAGCGCCCATCGGCGCTGACGTCGAAGTCCTCCACGTCCCAGGGGCTCGCCGGGGTGATGCGCCGGTCCTCGTGCGTCAGCGGGTCCCACAGCTTCAGCTGCGCGACCTCGCCGTCCTCGTCGGTGAGCACGTAGACGCTGCGGCCGTTGGCGGCAAAGCGCGCGTTGCGGATGCCGGCGCCCCTGGACTTGCCGGCCTCGATCGGGGTCAGCGTCCCGGTGGTGGTGTCGGCGGCGTACAGGGAACTCTCGTTCGTGGACACGAACTTCCACACCAGCAGCTTCGAGTCATCGAAGGACCAGTCGAGCGGGTACCAGGTGTCCTGGTGGCCGCCGACCAGCAGCTGCGGGGTCGCCGGCGTGGCGGTGGCATCGACCACGTAGACATCGTAGCTCAGGGTGTCGCGGTCGTTGCCGTAGTAGGCCAGGCGCTTGCCATCGTGCGCCCACACCGCGCTGCCGTGGATGAACGCACCACCGGTCAGCTGGTGCACCGTGCCGCTGGGCGCCCCGTAGTACAGCTGGTAGTTCTCGTCCCCGCTCTGGTCCTTGGAGAACACGAAGCCGCCGCCCTGCTTGGCCGCGCGCGCCCAGGAGACCGCATCGGTGGTGAAGGTGCGCTGGTAGCGCGCGCCGCCGGCGCTGGCGACCTGGTGCACCTGCTCGGTCTCGCCGAAGCGCGTCTTGATGAGCAGGCCGCCGTCGGCGGTCCAGTCGAGGAAGGTGGCCGAGCGCGAGTGCAGGTAGGGCTGCAGTTGCTGCGCCAGGGCCGGGTCGGTCGGCGGGATGCCCTCGAACACGAGTGCGCCGCGCTCGCGGTGCGCGGTCGGGACCGCGGTCTGGGCGAGGGCGGTGAAGGTGATGGCCAGGGTGCAGGCGGCGGAGGCGCAGGCCATGGCGGCGCTGCGCGGGAGGCTTCGGTGACTCATGTGACTAAGCTAGCGTACGGGTTACGATGTGTACATCCGCCAAGACTGCGATGGGCACCGAGCCGATGTCCGAGACTGCCGTCACTGCGCAGCTGTTCCGCCACCCGCACGGCATCACCGCGGTGGACACCGAGTACCTGCACCCCGGCCACGCCGCCGCGCACATCATCGAGGACGGCGGGCGCGCCGCCTTCGTCGATGTCGGCACGAATTTTTCCGTTCCCTATCTGCTCTCGGCGCTGGAGCAGCTGGCGATCCCGCGCAGCGCGGTCGACTACCTGCTGCTCACCCACGTGCACCTGGACCACGCCGGCGGCGCGGGCCTGTTGCTGCGGCACCTGCCCAATGCCCGTGCGTTCGTGCACCCGCGCGGCGCGGCCCACATGATCGACCCCGGCAAGCTCATCGCCGGCTCCAAGGTGGTGTACGGCGCGGAGCGCTTCGCGCGCCTGTACGGGGAGCTGGTGCCGCTGCCGGCAGCGCGCGTGCACGAGGTGGCCGACGGGGAAGAGCTCACCCTCGGCGGCCGCACGCTGGAGCTCATCCACACCCCGGGGCATGCCCTGCACCACTACGCGGTGGTGGATGCGGCCCACGGCAGCATCTTCCCCGGGGACACCTTCGGGGTCTCCTACCGCGCGCTGGACAGCGCGCAGGGGGCCTTCGTGACCCCGGCCACCACGCCGACGCAGTTCGACCCGCAGCAGCTGATCGCCTCGGTCGACCGCATGCTCGCCTACCGGCCCGAGTCCATGTACCTCATGCACTTCAGCCGCGTCAGCGGCGTGCCGCGCCTGGGGGAGTCGATGAAGATGCAGGTGGCGGCCCTGGCCGACATCGCGCGCGCGCACGCGAACGATGCCGACCCGGCGCCCGGCATCAAGGCGGACATGCTGCAGCTGTGGCTCGGACTTGCGCGCGCGCACGGCATCGTGGCGAGCGAGGCCAAGATCCGCGAAGTGCTCGGCGGGGATCTGGAGCTCAACACCCAGGGGCTGGTCGTGTGGCTTAAGCGGCAGAGGCACTGATGGACCAGGCGTTCCGGGCCTTCCGCATCCACTCCGAGGGCGGACACGTCGTGGCGCGCTTCGAGCAGATCACCCTCGCCGACCTGTCACCCGGGGAAGTGGTGATCCGCGTCAGCCACTCAGGGATCAACTACAAGGACGCGCTCGCGGCCACCGGCGCGGGCCGGATCCTGCGGCGCTATCCGCTGGTGGGCGGCATCGATCTGGCCGGCGTGGTCGAGTCCTCGGAGGATGCGCGCTTTGCCCCGGGCGATGCGGTGCTGGTGACCGGGTGTGCGCTGTCGGAGACCCACGACGGCGGCTATGCGCAGTTCGCACGCGTCAGGGGCGATTGGGTGATCCGGCTGCCCGCCGGCCTGTCCGCCTTCGAGGCCATGGCGATCGGCACCGCCGGGTTCACCGCGGCCTTCGCCATCGACCGCATGGAACAGAACGGACAGCTGCCCGAGGGCGGCCCGATCGTGGTCACCGGCGCCTCCGGCGGCGTCGGCAGCATCGCCATCGACATGTTGAGCGCGCGCGGCTACCGCGTCATCGCGGTGAGCGGCAAGGCGGCCGCCGCGGCCTATCTCGCCGCGCTCGGTGCGCACGAGGTGCTGCAGCGCAAGGACCTCGACCTCGGCAGCCGGGCGCTGGAGACCGCGCGTTTCGGCGGCGCCATCGACAACCTGGGCGGCGAGGTGCTCACCTGGCTCACCCGCACGGTGGACTTCTGGGGGAACATCGCCAGCATCGGCCTGGCCTCGGGCGCGGAACTCAAGACCACCGTGATGCCCTTCATCCTGCGCGGCGTCTCGCTGCTCGGCATCAACTCCTCGGCCACCCCGCACGCGCGCCGCCTCAGGGTGTGGCAGCGCATCGCCGGCGACCTGAAGCCGCGGCACCTGGAGCGCATCGTCACGCGCACCATCGACTTCGATGCACTGCCGTCCGCCTTCCCCGCCTACCTCGACGGGGCGGTCACCGGGCGCACCGTGGTGCGCATAGGCTGAATGGACTAAACCGATCCTACTCGCGGGTAGGATTGCGCTCCGCGGACCGTGCGGCAGCAGCCG
Source organism: uncultured Pseudomonadota bacterium (assembly GCA_963741745.1). Classification (GTDB taxonomy): domain Bacteria; phylum Pseudomonadota; class Gammaproteobacteria; order Steroidobacterales; family Steroidobacteraceae; genus 13-2-20CM-66-19. The sequence goes on from CAVUJF010000001.1 coordinate 672,579, forward strand.
CTGCGGTATAGAATGCGGCTCCCTCTCGAGGTCGCCCTATGTCGGAAACGTCAGCCACCGCCGGCGCGCGCCTGCGGGCCGCAGTGGACGCGGAACGCCCGCTGCAGGTCATCGGCACCATCAATGCGTACTCGGCGCTGCTCGCGCAGCGCGCCGGCTTTCGCGCGATCTACCTCTCCGGCGCCGGGGTTGCGAATGCCTCCTTCGGCCTGCCGGACCTGGGGATGACCTCGCTGAACGATGTCTGCGAGGACGTGCGCCGCATCAGCGCCGCCAGCGAGCTGCCGCTGCTGGTGGATGCCGACACCGGCTGGGGCGGGGCCTTCAACATCGCCAAGACCACGCGCGAGCTCACCCGTGCCGGGGCTGCCGGCATGCACCTGGAGGACCAGGTCTCGGCCAAGCGCTGCGGCCACCGCCCGGGCAAGGCGCTGGTGCCCCAGGAAGAGATGGTCGATCGCATCAAGGCCGCCGTCGATGGGCGCACCGACGCCAGCTTCGTCCTCATGGCGCGCACCGATGCCCACGCGGTCGAGGGCCAGGCGGCGGCGCTCGAGCGCGCCCAGGCCTACGTCGCCGCCGGCGCCGACATGATCTTCGCCGAGGCGCTGAAGAGCCTCGACGAGTATCGCGAGTTCGCGCAGCGGGTGCGCGTGCCGGTGCTCGCCAACATCACCGAGTTCGGGCAGACCCCGCTGTTCACGGTCCAGGAACTCGGCGCGGCCGGGGTGCGCCTGGTGCTGTACCCCCTGTCCGCGTTCCGTGCCGCCGCCCGCGCCTCCGAGCAGGTGCTCGCGGCGATCCGCAGGGAGGGCACGCAGAAGTCGGTGCTGGGCTCCATGCAGACCCGCGCCGAGCTGTATGCGGTGCTCGGCTACCACGAATACGAGAAGAAGCTCGACGAGCTGTTCGGGAAGTAAGCCATGAATGAGACGCCTGGGTTCAAGCCGAAGAAGTCCGTCGCCCTCTCGGGTGTCACCGCGGGCAACACCGCGCTGTGCACGGTCGGGCGCACCGGCAACGACCTGCACTACCGCGGCTACGACATCCTCGAGATCGCCAACACCTGCGAGTTCGAGGAGATCGCCTACCTTTTGATCTACGGCAAGTTCCCCAACCGCACCGAGCTCAGCGCCTACAAGGGCAAGCTCAGGGCGCTGCGCGGCATCCCGGCCCCCGTGCGCGCGGTGCTGGAGAGCCTGCCCGCCGCCAGCCACCCGATGGACGTGCTGCGCACGGGATGCTCCGCCCTGGGCTGCGTGCTGCCGGAGAAGGACGAGCACGGCGCCCCGGGGGCGCGCGACATCGCCGACCGCCTGGTCGCCTCCTTCGGCTCGATGCTGGTGTACTGGTATCACTACAGCCACGCGGGTCAGCGCATCCAGGTGGAGACCGAGGACGACTCCGTCGGCGGCCACTTCCTGCACCTGCTGCACCGCCGCGCGCCGCCGGCCTCCTGGGTGCGCGCGATGCACACCTCGCTCATCCTCTACGCCGAGCACGAGTTCAACGCCTCCACCTTCGCCGCGCGCGTCATCGCCGGCACCGGCGCGGACATCTACTCCTGCATCACCGGGGCGATCGGCGCGCTGCGCGGACCCAAGCACGGCGGCGCCAACGAGTTCGCCTTCGAGATCCAGAAGCGCTACGACACCCCGGAAGGGGCGGATGCGGACATCCGCGCGCGCGTGGCGGCCCGGGAGGTCATCATCGGCTTCGGCCACCCGGTGTACACCGTGTCCGACCCGCGCAACGTGGTGATCAAGGAAGTGGCGCGCGGCCTTTCCAAGGAGGCCGGCGACCTGAACATGTTCAACATCGCCGAGCGCATCGAGGCCACGATGATGGAGACCAAGAAGATGTTCGCGAACCTCGACTGGTTCTCGGCCGTCTCCTACCACCTCATGGGCGTGCCGACCGCGATGTTCACCCCGCTGTTCGTGATCGCGCGCACCACCGGCTGGTCCGCGCACGTCATGGAGCAGCGCGCCGACGGCAAGATCATCCGCCCCGCCGCCAACTACGTCGGGCCCGAGAACCTGAAGTTCGTGCCCCTCGATAAGAGAAAGTAACGCCCCACCATGTCCGCCCACGATATCAAGTCCGCCCAGCGCCCCGCCCCGGATGCCGCGCTCACCGCCATCGCCGCCTACGCGCGCGACTTCGCCATCGCCAGCGACCTCGCCTACGACACCGCCCGCTACTGCCTCATGGACACCCTCGCCTGCGGCTTCCAGGCGCTGAAGTACCCGGCCTGCAGGAAGCTGCTGGGGCCGGTGGTCCCGGGCGCGGTCATGCCCGGCGGCGCGCGCGTGCCGGGCACCTCCTTCGAGCTCGACCCGGTGCAGGCGGCCTTCAACATCGGCGCGATGGTGCGCTGGCTGGACTTCAACGACACCTGGCTCGCCGCCGAGTGGGGCCACCCGTCGGATAACCTGGGGGGCATCCTGGCCGTGGCCGACTACCTCGCGCGCAGCGCGGTCATGTCGGGCCGGAAGCCGCTGACGGTGCGCGACGTGCTCACCGCCATGATCAAGGCGCACGAGATCCAGGGCGTGCTCGCACTGGAGAACAGCTTCAACCGCGTCGGCCTCGACCACGTGCTCCTGGTGCGCGTCGCCTCCACCGCGGTCGTGACCAGCATGCTCGGCGGCACGCTCGAGCAGGTGACGAATGCGGTCTCCAACGCCTGGATCGACGGCGGCGCACTGCGCACCTACCGCCATGCCCCCAACACCGGCTCGCGCAAGAGCTGGGCGGCAGGGGATGCCACCAGCCGCGCGGTGCGCCTGGCGCCTCATCGCCCTCACCGGGGAGATGGGCTACCCTTCGGCGCTCTCGGCCAAGACCTGGGGCTTCAGCGACGTGCTGTTCAAGGGCAGGCCGCTGTCCCTGCCGCAGCCCTTCGGCAGCTACGTCATGGAGAACGTGCTGTTCAAGATCTCCTTCCCGGCCGAGTTCCACGCCCAGACCGCGGTGGAGGCGGCCATGACGCTGCACCGGCAGGTGGCGCCACGCATCGGCGACATCGAGCGCATCGTCATCGAGACGCAGGAGCCGGGCGTGCGCATCATCGACAAGGTGGGCCCGCTCGCCAACCCCGCCGACCGCGACCACTGCATCCAGTACATGGTGGCGATCCCCCTGATCTTCGGGCGCCTGACGGGCGAGGACTACGAGGATGCGGTCGCGAACGACCCACGGGTGGATACCCTGCGCGCCAAGATGCAGGTGCGCGAGAACACCACCTTCACCCGCGAGTACTACGCCGCCGACAAGCGCTACATCGGCAACGCGGTGCAGGTGTTCTTCAGGGACGGCACGCACACTGACCGGGTGCAGGTGGACTTCCCGATCGGCCACCGCAAGCGCCGCACGGAGGGCATGCCGGTGCTGGTGCGCAAGTTCCAGTCCTCGGTGGATGCGCACTTCTCGGCCAAGCAGGCCGAGCGCATCAAGGCGCTGTTCGCCCGGTCTGCGGCGGTGGATGCCATGCCGGTCAACGAGCTGGTCGCCGAGATGGTCACGAACGGCCCGGCCTAGCACACGGGAAAACGCGCCCGGCGGGGCGCGTTCCTGGACCAGCAAAGGCAGGGGCGGCCGCGTGCCGCCCCTGCCTGATCTTCAGCCGACCTTCACCGGCACGAACAGGCGGGCATCGCCGCGCTGGATCAGCAGCGCCACGTGGCCCCTGGACTTCTCCACCGCCGCGCGCAGCTCCTCGGCACTGGCCACGGCCGCACCGTTGGCGGTGAGCACCACATCGCCTGACTGGATGCCGGCATCGGCCGCAGGACCGGTGGCGCGCTCGACCACCACGCCGCCCTTCATGTTGGCCTGGCGCTGCTCCTCGGGGGAGAGCGGGCGCACCGACAGCCCGAGCCTGCCGCCCTGCTCGTGCGGGGAGGCATTGGCGGCGGTGCGCTTGTCCTCGAGCGAGCCTAAGGTCACGGCGATGTTCTTCGCCTGGTGGTTGCGCCACACCTCGAGGTTCACCACCGTCCCCGGGGTGATGGCGGCGATCTGCACCGACAGGTCGGAGGAGTCCTTCAGCAGCTCACCGTTGAGCTTGAGGATCACGTCCCCGGGCTCGATCCCGGCCTTCTCGGCCGGGCCGCCCTTCTCGACGCTCGCGACCAGCGCACCTTCCGGCTGCGGCAGGCCGAAGGAGTCGGCCAGGCCCTGCGTGACGCGCTGGATCGTGACGCCGACCTTGCCGCGGGTCACGTGGCCGGTGGCCTGCAGCTGCTGGCTCACGCCCATCGCCACATCGATCGGGATCGAGAACGAGACCCCCATGTAGCCGCCACTGCGGCTGTAGATCTGCGAGTTGATGCCGACCACCTCGCCGCGCATGTTGAACAGCGGGCCGCCGGAGTTGCCCGGGTTGATCGGCACGTCGGTCTGGATGAAGGGCACCACGCCGGAGTCGAGCGTGCGGCCCTTGGCGCTGACGATGCCGGCGGTGGCGCTGTTCTCGAAGCCGAACGGCGCACCGATGGCGAGCACCCACTCGCCGACCTTGAGGTTGCGCGAGTCGCCGATCTTCACCGTCGGCAGGTCCTTGGCGTCGATCTTGATCACGGCGATGTCGGACTTGGTGTCCACGCCGATGACCTTGGCGGTGTACTCGCGCCGGTCGGTCATGCGCACCACGACCTCGGTCGCCCCGTTCACCACGTGGGCGTTGGTGAGGATCACCCCGTCGCTGCGCACGATGAAGCCGGAGCCCTCGCCCCGCGAAGGCTGCGGCGGCGGCACGGGGATGCCGCGGAAGAACGGCGCGAACGGGCTGTTCGGGCCGAACGGGTTGGCGTTGCCGCCGCCATTGTCATCCTCATCGTCATCGCCCGGGCCGTTCATGGCTGGGGATGCCTTGGTGACCACGGCGATGTTCACCACGGCGGTGCCGTAGCGCTGCACCATGGAGCTGAAGTCCGGCAGGCCGACGATGGCCGGGTTCGCAGCCGCCGGGGCGGCGGCCAGGGCCGGGGCGGCCTGCGGGGTCGCGACCGCGCGCGTGGCGCCGGCCATGTAGAGCACGCCCACGGGGGCGGCAATGGCGCTCGCGCCGAGGATGGCGGCAACCACGGGTTTCCTGATGAGATTCGGCAGGCTCATGCACACGCTCCGTCGCGCTTAAAGAGGCCAGGTGGCCGGTATGCGCACGATAGGAGGGGTGCCTTATGGGATCCTTAAGGCGCCCGATGCAGCGCCAGGAAAGCGATTCAGCCCCGCAATCCGGGGGAGAGCCTGCCTATTCGCCCAGGAAGGTGTACGGACGCGGCTCGGATCTAAGTCCCGGCTGCAGCTGGCTGTAGTAGCGCACGATGACTTCGATGTCCGCATCCTTCAGATTCGCGGCGAAGCCCTTCATGATCGGGTTCTTGCGACCGCCCTTGGCGTACTCCTGCAGCGCCCGGCGCAGGTAGTCCTCGTGCTGGCCGGCCAGCGAGGGATACATCGGGGCCGCGCTCACCCCGTCGGCGCCGTGGCAGGCGGTGCACAGCGCGGCCGGTGCGGGCACGTTGGCCGGGGCCTTGCCGCCTGCTTCCAGGGGCTTGCCGGCGAAGTACACGGCGATGTCGGCGATGTCCTGCTCGGAAAGCGTCGAGGCCTCCGAGTGCATGGTCAGGTGCGCGCGGTCGCCGTCGCGATAGCCGTGCAGGGCGGTGGCGAGGTACTCGGCGTGCTGGCCCTGGAGCTTCGGCACGCTGTAATCGGGGTAGGCGTTCTTGTAGCCGTCGATGCCGTGGCACCCCAGGCACGTATAGGACATTTCCTTGCCGCGCTTGGCATCACCGGGGCCGGCCTGCTGCGCCACGGCCGTGCCGGCAAACGCCATAGCTGCGATCGTGGCCAACAAAACTCCCCGGCGCTGCCTCATCTTCCGTCCCCGTATGCTCAAAACGGCCCGAATCTTACGGACTCGCCCGTCCAAATGCCACACTAGCCACGCTCATGATCGCCCTCATCCAGCGTGTTACCCGCGCCCAGGTGCACATTCGCGGCGTGTGCGTCGGTGAGATCGGCTCAGGCGTGCTCGCGCTCATCGGCGTCACCCGCGAGGACACCGTCGCCGATGCCGATCGCCTGCTCGAGCGGCTGCTCACCTACCGGGTGTTCGCCGATGCGGCCGGGAAGATGAACCTGTCGGTGCAGGAGGTGCGCGGCGGTGTGCTGCTGGTGCCGCAGTTCACCCTCGCCGCGGACACCCGCAAGGGCACGCGCGCAGGCTTCAGCACGGCCGCGGAACCTGAGCGTGCGCGGGAACTGTTCAGCTACCTGCTCCAGCGTGCCCGGTCCGCCTATGCCCCTGTTTCCGCAGGCGTATTTGGCGCCGACATGCAGGTGTCCCTGGTGAACGACGGGCCGGTGACCTTCTGGCTCTCCACCTGAGGGGCGTTGAGCGTGATGCGCGTCCCGGAAAGGGGCGAACTTGTGGGGTTCCACGGGTCTATTTGACCTATCATCGGTGCTTGCTTGTTCCGCCTGCGACCGCGGCGGAGGCTCTTGTGGAGGCTTTATGGGTATAGGAATGCGCGAGCTGGTGGTCATCCTCCTCGTCGTGCTCGTCGTGTTCGGCGCGAAGAAGCTGCGCACCGTGGGCTCGGATCTCGGACATGCCGTGCGGGGCTTCAAGAAAGCCATGAACGAGGGCGAGGAAGAGCAGACGAACCCGCCGAAGCAGATCCGCGCCGAGGGTGCGGACGCCGATTTCGCCGAGGCCGCCAAGCAGCCCGAGAAGAAGCCCGACCGGAGCGCCTGATCTGTTCGAAGGTCGGTTCTTCGAGATCCTGATCATCTTCGTCCTGGCACTGGTGGTGCTGGGACCGGAGAAGCTCCCGCGCGTGGTATCCGAGGTGGGTCGCTGGCTGGGCCGGGCGCGCGCGATGGCGCGCCAGTTCCGCGAGCAGCTCGAGGAGGAGGTGCAGCTGGAGGAGGCCCGCAAGAACCCGATGCCGCCGCCATCCCCGCCGCCACCCCCGGATCCGGAGCCCGAGCCCAGGCCCGACACCTTCTCCCACGCCCACCCCACGGATGCCACCGGTGCGGATACCTCGGTGCCGCCGGCCGGTACCGCGAGCGCCGATGAGCACCGATCCTGAGAAACTCGCCGAAGGCACGCTGATCTCGCACCTGCTGGAGCTGCGCGACCGGCTGCTGCGCGCCATCGTCGCCATCGGCATCGCCTTCCTGCCGTGCATGTACTACTCGAACGAGATCTTCAGCTTCGTCGCGCAGCCCTTGTTGTCCAAGCTGCCGCAGGGGGGCAACCTCATCGCCACCGGGGTCATGACCCCGTTCACCACCCCGTTCAAGCTGTCCTTCTTCGCCGCCGTGCTGATCGCGATGCCGTACGTGATCTACCAGCTGTGGTCCTTCGTCGCCCCGGGGCTGTACCGCAACGAGCGCCGCTTCGCCGTGCCGCTGCTGGTCTCCTCGATCCTGCTGTTCTACGTCGGCATCGCCTTCGCCTTCTACTTCGTGTTCCCGGTGATGTTCCAGTTCTTCGCCAGCACCACGCCCAAGGGCGTGGCGATGATGACCGACATCAACAACTACCTGGACTTCGTGGTCACCATGTTCTTCTGCTTCGGGCTGGCCTTCGAGGTGCCGGTCGCCGTGGTGCTGCTGGTGGTGATGGGGCTCGTGAAGGTCGAGGCGCTCAAGAGAAACCGCGGCTACGTGCTGATCGGCATCTTCATCCTGGCAGCGCTGCTCACCCCGCCGGATGCCATCTCGCAGTGCTCGCTGGCGATCCCGATGTACGGGCTGTACGAGGCCGGCATCCTCATGGCACGGGTGCTGGCGCGCAAGAAACCAGAGGCCGCGCTCGTCCAGCCCGAGGAGTGAGGCTGCTGCCGGCGGGCGCTCGGCGCGCGCGACCCGGCGCTGATGTCCGCTGCGCCGAGGTTCATTGCGCCCCGGCCGCGGCGTGGTACAGACTGCGACCGCCAAAGCCGGTGCCGCCACCTCAAGGGCCAGACAGCGCCATGAACGCCACTGCCGACGCCGTTCCCCTGCCCGCAGCCCCCGGCCGCACCGTGTTCGGCCAGCCGCGCGGCATCGCCACGCTGTTCCTCACCGAGATGTGGGAGCGCTTCACCTACTACGGCATGCGGGCGCTGCTGATCACGTTCATGGCCGCCGCGGTCAGCCGCGGCGGCTTGGGGATCCACGACTCTTCCGCGAGCGCGATCTACGGGCTGTACCTGGGCAGCACCTACCTGCTGGGCCTGGCCGGGGGGTGGATGGCCGATCACCTGCTCGGCTCGCAGCGCGCGGTCATCACGGGCGGCTTTTTCATCATGGTGGGCAATGCGCTGCTCGCCTTAGGGAACACCGCGGTGTTCTTCGTGGGCCTGCTGGTGATCGCCATGGGTGTCGGGCTGCTGAAGCCCAACGTCTCAGCGCTGGTGGCCTCGCTCTACCCGGAGGGCGGCGCCCGGCGCGACGCGGGCTTCTCGATCTTCTACATGGGCATCAACCTCGGGGCCTTCATCGGCTCGCAGCTGGTGCCCTGGTTCGCGCACTGGTTCGGCTGGCACTGGGGCTTCGCGCTGCCGGCGGTCGGCATGGCCATCGGCATCGCCCAGTTCCGCCTGACGCGCGGCTACCTCAACAATGCCGGCCTGCCGCCGCCCGCCGAGCGGCGCGGCTCGTGGCTGCCGGTGATCGCGATCCTGGCGCTCGTTACCCTGGTGGTCGCCGGCGCGGTGGCAGGGGTCGTGCACATCAACCCGGTGGCGCTGTCGAACGCGGCCACCTGGGCATACGCCTCCCTCGGGATCGGCTACTTCGTCTACCTCATCTTCTTCGCGGGCCTGAGCGCGCTGGAGCGCCGCCGCGCCTGGGTGATGGTGGCGCTGTTTGCCGGCTCGGTGATGTTCTTCGCCGGCTACGAGCAGCAGGGGGCCTCGTTCAACCTGTTCGCCGACCGCTACACCCAGCTGCACATCCTCGGGCTCAACATCCCCTCGGGCGTGCTGCAGGCGGTGAACCCGTTCTTCATCATCACGCTCGCGCCGGTGCTGGCGGCATTGTGGCTCGCCCTCGGGCGGCGCGGCATCGACCTGCCGGCGCCGGTGAAGTTCGGCCTGGGCCTGATCTTCCTGGGCCTGGGGTTCCTGGTGATGTACTTCGCCTCGCTGCACGTGCTCGCCGGGCAGATGGTGAGTCCGGGGTGGCTCGTGGCCACCTACCTGCTGCACTCCCTCGGGGAACTGTGCCTCTCGCCGGTCGGGCTGTCCTACATGAGCAAGCTCGCCCCGCAGCGCTTCGTCGGCCAGGTGATGGGCATGTGGTTCCTGTCGATGGCCCTCGGCAGCAACATCGCCGGCCAGCTCTCGGGCACCTACGACTCGAGCCACCTGGAGTCGCTGCCGGCGCTGTTCATGCGCGTGTTCTGGTACGGGGTGATCGTGGGCGTGGTGATGCTCGCGCTCACACCCTGGATCCGCCGGCTCATGGCAGGCGTGAAGTAAGTCCCCCGGGGAGGGTCCGATGCTCAGGTCCAGCGCCGGCGCTGCCGGCCTTGCGTGCCTGGTACTCATCGCAGGCTGCCAGCCGAAGCCTGCCGGGGTCGGCACGCTCGCCGCGACGCTGACCGCCAGCCACGAGCACGCCGAGGAGTCCGCCGCACGCCTCGAGGCGCAACTCACGTCCCTGCTGCGGGAGCAGGCCGCGGCCACCGGGACGCAGCTGACCTACAGCACCCCCGACACGCAGCTGCTGAATGTGCGCGGCAACGACCGCTACCTCGCCGCCCTCACCCAGCGGTGGAGGACCGGCTCACCGGCAGCCGGCAAGTGGACGCCGCCCCGCTGCTCGAGTACTTCCAGCCGCTGACGCAGTGGGTGGCCGAGCAGAACCAGGGCGCGCAGTGCGGCTGGTGAGCACGCCGGCCTAGGGCAGCGGCGTGGTGGCCTCCGCCGGGGTTGCCGAGGTCACGAAGTACTCGGTGTCGCCGAAGCAGGAGTTGGGGATCCACTTGTGCTGCTCGTAGTGGATCGCCACCCGCTTGCCGATGTTGGTATTGAGCACCTTGGCGACGCTGTCCTCGCGCACGGTGAACAGGAAGCGCTCGGACACCGTACCCGGCTGCGTCACCATCGCCATCTCGCCCTCCCAGGTCTTGCACAGCCAGCCGCGGTGCGAGAACTTCTGCACGTAGCCGGCGCGCTCGCCCTCGGAGTAGGTGTAGGCGAGGCTGAACCAGGCGACGCCTGCGAACACGACGGCGATCACGGCGAGGATGACGGCGAGTACTTTGAGCATGGCGGCAAGTCCCCGGGTGTGGAGGCGTTTCGTTCTTCTGGGCAGCGCTGCGGGCTGGGCCTGCGGGTGCCGAGGCCGAAGCATACCGCGCAGCGGGCGGCGCGGCTAAGATCGAGCCGCATGGAAGGCAAGCCGCTGGCGGGCCGGACGGTCGCCGTCCCCGAGACCCGGGAGCTGGAGGTGTTCGCGGGCCTCCTCGAGCGGCGCGGGGCGCGCGTGCTGCGCTGCCCGCTGGTGAGCATCGAGGATGCCCCCGACCCTGCCCCGGTGCTCGCCTTCGCCCGTGATTTCGCAGGCGGCGCCTGCGATGACCTGATCCTCACCACCGGTGAAGGCCTGCGGCGGCTGCTGGCGTGCATCGAGCGCCACGAGCCGGCGCTGTCGGCCGGCTTCCTCGCCGCCCTCGCCCGGGTGCGCAAGATCACCCGCGGACCGAAGCCGGTGCGGGCGCTGCGCGAGCTCGGACTCAAGGCCGACCTCACCGCCGCCGCGCCGACCACGGCCGGCCTGGTCACCACCCTGTCCGGGCAGAACCTGCACGGGCGCCGTGTGGGCGTGCAGCTGTACGGCACCCTGCCCAACGCGCCGCTGTGCGATTTCCTGGCGCGCGCGGGAGCCACGGTGCGCACCGTGGCCCCGTACGTGTATGCGCAGGCGGCCGACGATGCCGCCGTGCAGGCACTCCTGGCCGAGCTCCGCGCCGGCAGGGTCGATGCGATCGCCTTCACCAGCACCCCGCAGGTGGAGCGCCTCTTCAGCGCCGCACCGCAGGATCAGGTGCGCGCGGTGCTCGCGCGCACGCTGGTCGCCGCCGTGGGACCGGTGGTCGCCGCGGCGCTCGAGCGCCACGGGGTGCCGGCGCAGCTGATGCCCGAGGACTCATTCTTCCTCAAGCCGCTCACCAGTGCGCTGGAGGAGGCACTGGCGGCGCGCCCTTGAGGCGTATCGGCGCGGCCGCGAATTGGGATACCTTTGAGGCATTGCGCCCGAGAATGCGCACCCACGGCACTGAGTGACCCAAAGCTCTCCTGGAGAAAAAAGAACATGAGCACTGAAGCGCGCGCGGAACTGACCCTGCGGGGCCTGATCCTCGGTGTCCTGATCACCGTGGTGTTCACCGCGGCCAATGTCTACTTCGGCCTGAAGGCGGGACTGACCTTCGGCACCTCGATCCCCGCGGCGGTCATCTCCATGGCGTTGCTGCGCGCGGTCAAGGGCTCGACGCTGCAGGAGAACAACATCGTGCAGACGGTCGCCTCGGCGGCCGGCACGCTCACCTCGATCATCTTCGTGCTGCCGGGACTGGTGATGATCGGCTGGTGGCAGGGCTTCCCCTACTGGACCTGCCTCATCATCTGCGTGCTGGGCGGAGTGCTGGGCGTCATGTACTCCATCCCGCTGCGCCGCGCGCTGGTGACGCAGTCCGACCTGCCTTACCCGGAAGGGGTCGCCTGCGCCGAGGTGCTGAAGGTGGGCAGCGGCGCGCACGGCAGCGGCATCGAGGAGAGCCGCGCTGGCCTGTCGGCTTTGCTGTGGGGGTCGGTGGTCTCGGCAGTGTTCTCCGTGGTGACCGCGACGCGGCTGCTGGCGGGGGATGTGGTGCGCACGTTCCGCGTCGGCGGCGGCGTCACGCTGTTTGACCTGTTCCTCTCCTTCGCGCTCTTCGGCGTCGGCCACCTGGTGGGCCTGTGGGTGGGACTTGCCATGGGGGTCGGCGCCCTCATCGGCTGGATCTGGGGCGTGCCGCACTTCTCGGCGCTCGCCCCTGACATCGGCTCGGTGACCGATGCCAGCATGGGTGCCTTCGCGCTCGCCACCTGGAGCCACAAGGTGCGTTATGTCGGCGCGGGCGCGATCGGTGTCTCGGCCATCTGGACCCTGGGCAAGCTGGTGCGGCCGGTGTCGGCGGGGCTGCGCTCGGCCATGGTTGCCTCGCGCGCGCGCAAGGCCGGCCAGGCCGCGCTCCTGCCGCGCACCGAGCAGGACATCCCCATCGGCATCGTCGGCCTGGTATCGCTTTTGTGCATCCTGCCGGCCGGGGTACTGCTGGCGCAGTTCATAAAGTCGAGCGCCCTGTCCGAGCACCTCGTCTGGCTGGTCTTGAGCGGCGTCGTCTACATCGCCGTCATGAGCTTCCTGCTGTCGGCGGTGTGCGGCTACATGGCCGGCCTGATCGGCTCCTCGAACAGTCCGCTCTCGGGTCTGGGGATCATCGCGGTCATCGGCTATGGCCTGCTGGCGCTGCTCGGACTGCACGGCGTCGATCTTGCGCAGGCCGGGGGGCCCCTGGTCGCCTACTCACTCATCGTCACCGCCGTGGTGTTCGCCAATGCGGCGATCGCCAACAACAACCTGCAGGACCTGAAGACCGGGCAGCTGGTGGACGCGACGCCCTGGAAACAGCAGGTGGCGCTGGTCATCGGCGTCGTGGCCGGAGCGGCCATCATTCCGCCGATACTGGACATCCTCAACAAGGCCTACGGGTTCGTCGGTTCCCCGGGACCTGTGCGCACGCAGCCGCTGGCCGCGCCGCAGGCGGGACTGATATCCGCGCTCGCGCAGGGGGTCATTACGCACAACGTCGACTGGAGCCTCCTCCTCCAGGGGGCCGGCATTGGCGTCCTCATCATCATCGCCGACATCGTGCTGCGGCGCCTGAAGCCCGGCGCGCACCTCTCGCCGCTGGCGGTCGGCTTAGGGATCTACCTGCCGACGCAGAGCACGCTCATGGTGGTGGTGGGCGCGGTCGCCGGCTGGCTGTACGACAGGCGCGCGATGCGCACAGCGCGGCCGGAGGCCGTCAAGCAGCTCGGCGTGCTGCTCGCCTCCGGGCTCCTGGTCGGCGAGGGGCTGCTCGGGGTGGTGATCGCCGCACTGGTCGCCTTCTCGGGCAAGGACTTCCCGCTGTCGCTGGTGGGCGATGACTTCGCCGCCGGGCCCGCCGTGTGGCTGGGCGCCGCCGCGTTCGCGATCGTGGTGTACCTTTTGTACCGGCGCACGCTGCGCGCGCTCACTTGAGCGCGGCGCACGCAGCAGCGCTGCTACTTGCTGCGCTTGCCGATGAACCAGGAGCCGATCCAGCTGACGATCCACACGATGATCGCGGTCAGCAAGGCTGCCATGAACCCGTTGAGGTGGAACCCGGGCAGCATCCAGGCCACCAGCGCCACCATGGCCGCGTTCAGCACGAACAGGAACAGCCCGAGCGTCAGGATGGTGACGGGCAGGGTGAGGATGAAGGCGATCGGCTTGACGATGGCGTTCACCACGCCGAGCAGCACGGCCGCGATCAGCAGTGTCGGCACCGTGTCGACGTGCACGCCGGGCACCCACTGCGTGGCGATCCACAGGCCGGCGGCGGTGATCACCGCGCGCAGAATAAATCCCATCATGAGGCAGCTCCCGGGTTGAGTTGTTTTTCTACGTAGACCTTCAGGCGAGTCATCGCGGCCTGCCAGCTGGTGCGCAGCCGCCAGTACTGAGTATCCCACTGCCCGCCGGCCGGCACACCCGAGCCGAGCAGGCGCACGATCGTGCCGCCGTCCACCTTGTCGAGGATGAAGTCATCGATCATGACCGAGTCGGCCTTGGGCAGCTGCGGGGCCGGCAGGTAGATCAGGCGTAAGCGCCGCGGCGGCTCGAACACGTCGATGTGCGCCTCGAACTCGGTGACGCGGTCGACGCTGGCGCGGAAACTGCCTCCCGGGCGGGCGCGGATCTGCGCCCCCGGCGAGCACCAGCGCGCCAGGTGCGTGCCTTCCGTGAGGGCCTGCCACACCAGTGTTGCCTCGGCCAGGATGTCTACGCGGTGGGCGTAGCCACGTTCCTTGTCGCTCATGGCGGCATTGTGCCATTCTGGCGCGCAAGGGGAGATGATATGAAGGATTCATGAACTGGGTACACCTTGTCATCGGTCTGGCGCTGCTGCAGTTCTTCATCTTCTGCATGGCGGTGGGGCGCGCCCGCGAGACCTGCAAGGTGCCAGCCCCTGCCACCACCGGCAACGAGCTGTTCGAGCGCTACTTCCGCGTGCAGATGAACACGCTCGAGCAGCTGGTCATCTTCGTCCCCTCGATCCTGATGTTCGCGCACTACCTGAACCCGTGCTGGGCGGCGGCCTTGGGCGCGGTCTACCTCATCGGCCGCATCATCTACTTCCGCGCCTACGTGAAGGCGCCCGGCTCGCGCAGCTGGGGCTTTGCGGTGTCGGCGTTTCCCAACCTGGCGCTGCTGGCCGGCGGCATCATCGGCGTCATCATCGCCCTGGTGCGCCACGCCTGAAGCACCCGCGGCCTCATCCTCCGGCGGCGGCAGCCGTGCGCCGCCGCTTGAAGTAGGCCACGGCCAGGGGCATGAGCGAGACGGCGACGATAATGAGCGTCACCACGCCGAAGTGGTTCTTCACCAGCGGGATGTTGCCGAACAGGTAACCGCCGCCTACGAACAGCACCACCCACAGGCTCCCGCCGATGAGGTTGTAGCCGAAGAAGCGCGCGTAGGGCATGCGGCCGATGCCGGCGACGAAGGGCACCAGGGTGCGGAAGATCGGCAGGAACCGCGACAGCAGCACCGCGAAGCCGCCGTGGCGGCGGAAGAACGCCTCGGTGCGGTGCAGGTAATCCAGCTTCAGCCAGCGGATGCGCCCGCTGAAGGCCGGTGGACCGATCATGCGGCCGATCCCGTAGTTGACCATGTTGCCCAGCACCGCCGCGGCGGCCAGCAGCCCCATGAGCAGCGGCGCGCGCAGCGTGCCCGAGGTGTCGATCGCGCTTAAGGCCCCGACCGCGAACAGCAGCGAGTCCCCGGGCAGGAACGGGGTGACCACCAGCCCGGTCTCGCAGAAGATCACGGCAAAGAGGATCGGGTAGATCCACAGGTCCACGCGCGTGATGAGCTCGACCAGGTGGTGGTCCAGGTGCAGGACCAGGTCGATGAGCCAGCTGAGCATGCCGGCGAGGATATAGAGAAGCGCACCGCGGTGCGCTGCAGCCTCAGTTCAGGGCACCAGGGCGCGGGCGGTGCGCACGGCCGGCGCCGCCAGGGTGTGGCTGCGCTGCCGTAAGGCCTCCAGGCCCTGGCGGACATCGGCGTCGCGGGCGGCCAGGGTGGGCGCGTCGGCGGCTGCGAGGTCCGCAGGCGCCGGCGCCGGCCCCGGTCCCTCCAGGGTGATGTCCGGCCACAGGCCGCGCCCATGGATCGAGGCGCCCGAGGGAGTGAAGTAGCGCGAGGTGGTCAGCTTCACCGCCCCGCCGTGGGAGAGCGGCATGACGGTCTGCACCGAGCCCTTGCCGTAGGTGCGCCGGCCCACCAGCAGCGCGCGGCCGTGGTCCTTGAGCGCCCCGGCGACGATCTCGGACGCGGACGCCGAGCCGGCATTGACCAGCACCACCAGGGGGGCCCCGTCGAGCAGGTCCCCGGGGGTCGCATCCATCTCAAAGCGCGCATCAGGGGTGCGGCCGTCGGCGGTGACGATGACGCCCGCATCCAGGAAGGCATCGGCCACGGCAACGCCGGACTCCAGCACGCCGCCCGGATTGTTTCGCAGGTCAAGCACCAGGCCCCTGAGATGACCATCATTGTCTCTCTTGAGGCGCAGTACTGCCTTACGCAGATCCTCGGGCGTGGTCTCACTGAAGGTGGAAATGCGCACGTAGCCGTAGCCGGGCTCCAGGATCCCGGCGCTGACGCTGTGCACGGCGACCTGGGCGCGGCGCAGCTCGAACTCCAGGGTCTGCGGTGCGGTGCTGCGGCGGATGCTCAGGCGCACCCGCGTCCCGGAGGGTCCGCTCAGGCGCGCCAGCGCGCCGGCCAGGTCCGCCCCGACCTCGGTGCCGTCGATGCTGACCAGCAAGTCGCCGGCGCTGATACCGGCCTCCTGCGCGGGCGAGCCGTCGATGATCCTGAGGATGCGCACCGCCCCGTCGGCCCCTGCCACCTCGATGCCCACGCCGGGGTAGGAGCCCATGGTGGAGAGGCGCACCTGTTCCAGTTCGCTGCTGTCCAGGTAGGCCGAGTGCGGGTCCAGCGCTGCGACCATGCCGCGGATGGCCTTCTCCATCAGGGCGTGATCGTCCACCTCGTCGACGTACTCGTCCTTGATGCGTGCGTAGACTTCCGCGAACGCGCGCCCCGCCGCGCCCGGCAGCAGCGCCCCGTCCGCCCGTGCGAGGGCGCTCTGGCGATCGGCGAGTGCCCCGGAGGTGAGCGCCGCGCAGGTACCCAGGATCATCCCGCAGGCGAGGGCGAGGGTGGTGCGCGGGCGGGGGATGAGGCTCACTGCCGTGCTCCTGTGTCTCAGCGGCTCCCGGCCGCGTACCAGGCATCCTCATCCCCGGCGGCGGCGCGGCGCTCGGCGGTGGCATCGCTCGGCAGCGGCAGCTCGGTGAGCACGTCCGCGAGCGGGATGGGGCGGCCGATGGCAAAGCCCTGGCCGTAGTCCACGCCGAGCTCGGCGATGCGCAGGCTGATCGCCTCGGTCTCGATGTACTCGGCGACGGTGGTGATGGACATGCTGCGCGCCAGCTGCGCGATGGCGCGCACCATCGACTCGGCGCGCGTGTCCTTGAGCACGTCGCGCACGAAGCTGCCGTCGATCTTGAGCATGGTCACCGGCAGCTGCCGCAGGCACGACAAGGAGGACAGCCCGGTGCCGAAGTCATCCAGCGCCACCCCGCACCCCAGGTGCCGCAGGCGGTGCATCAGCAGCTCCGCGTGCGCAAGGTTCGCCACGGTGGCGTTCTCGGTGAGCTCGAAGCACAACAGTTCCGGGTCCAGGCCGCTGGTGGTCACGCGCTCGATGAGCATGTCGCCGAAGGCGTCGTCGTTGAGGGACTGGCCGGAGAAGTTGACGCAGAACCCGAGCGCCTTGCCCTCCAGCACGCTGGCGCGCGGCCTGAGCGCGTCGATGACGTGGTTGACCACCCAGCGGTCGATCACCGGCATCAGCTGGTAGCGCGTGGCGGCGGAGAGGAAGCTGTCGGGGCCGACCGTCTGGCCCTTCTCGTCGAACATGCGCAGCAGCAGCTCGTAGTGCGGGCGCGCGCTCTCGGCGGCGGCGAAGGGCAGGATCAGCTGCGCGTACAGGTGCAGGCGGCCATGGTCGATGGCATCGCGCAGCTGCTCGGCGACCCCGATGTCGGCGAAGCGGCGCACGATGCTCACATCGCTCGGCTGGTAGAGCTCGACGCGGTTGCGGCCGCGGTCCTTGGCCGCCTTGCAGGCGGTCTCGGCGGCGGCGAGCACGTGCGCCAGCTCCTGCGCGTTCGGCTCCATGGGCGCGACGCCGATGCTGATGGAAACCGGCATGCGCGTGTCGGCCTGCAGCATGGCCAGCTGCTCGGCGCCCTCGCGCAGCGCCTCGGCGAAGCGCTCGGCATCGGCGGCGGCCGCCGAGACCATGAGCACGAAGCGATCCCCGGAGATACGCGCGCCGAAGCCCCCGGGCGGCAGGCGCTTGCGCATCAGCTCCCCGAGCTGCCCGAGCAGTGCATCACCGACGTGCATGCCGGATTTCTCGTTGATGGCGTGCAGCTGGTCGACGTCGATGTACAGAACGCTCCAGGCCTGGCTGGGCTTGCGGTCGGCGATCACCCCGCGCACGCGGCGCTCGAACTCGGGCCGCGTGTACAGGCCGCTCAGGGGGTCGAAGCTCGACTCGATGACCCCGATCGCCTTGCGGGCGAGGATCTCGGCGATGTGGGCGTCGCGCTGCGTGAAACCTTCCGCGGTCGGCTCGCGCAGGAGCACCAGCACCCCGATCGAGCGCCCGGCGCGCGAGTGCAGCGCGCAGCACAGCACGCGGTAGTGGAAGCCGTCCGGGTTCTCCGGCGACTGGATGTCGTTTGCGACCACCGGCTCGCGCTGCGACTGCGCCAGGGCGAGCAGGCGGCGGTGGGCGCGCATGAGGAACTGCGTGTCCGGCGGGGTGAGCGCATCGCCCGAGCGCACCAGCGTCACGCTCTTCTCCGGCACCAGCAGCGCCCCGGTACAGGCGTGCAGGTGCTCGATGGTCTGCTGCAGCAGGTGCTGCAGCTCGTTCGCCCCGTCGGTGCTTTGCTGCGCGCTCTGCGCCGCCCCCTGGGTGAGCAGCAGGTGCAGGTCCTTGTCGAGCCCGCCGACGGTCTGGTTGAGTTCCTCGATGGTCGTGTGCGCGATCAGGTCGCGCCGCAGGCACTCCAGCGCCGGCGCCAGCAGCGAGTGCACGAAGGAGAAGTCCGGGACCTTGCGCTCCTTCTCATCGCTCGGGCGGGTGAGCACGGCGAGGATGGACAGCAGCTGCTGCTGGTCATCGCGCAGCGAGCACAGGTAGACCGGCTGGTTGCCCTCGATGAGGCGCAGCTGCCCTGCCAGCCCCGGGTTGGCGCCGGCCCCGAGCAGGGCATCGTCGATGACGTTCATCAGGTCCGGACCGGTCATCGGGTCGGTCGACCAGCTCAGTTCCCCGGACGGCCCGAACATGGCGATGCTCGAGGTGCGCGGCAGCAGCGAGCGCATCAGGCGCACGTACGGATCAAAACGGTGACCGGGCTGGCCGGGTACGTAATCGCCTGGGGCTGCCTGGTTCATGGCCTTCGTCTGCACGCGCCGCATGTGCCGATAAAGAAGTGAGCGCTACGATTGCGCACGGCGGATGCGCGGTCCTTGCGCGAGTTGGCGAATCCACGCAGCAAGAGTATGTAAAGAGACCGAAACAGTGACGGCGGTCACACGGGGAGTGCGCCGGCGCGGCGGTGAGCTAGGGGTCGGCGCTCTTGAACCAGGGGCGCGGGTCGACCGGCTTGCCCGCCTTCCTGATCTCGAAGTACAGCTCCGGGCGGCTGCTGCCGCCGCTGTCACCGGCCGCGGCGATGGTGTCCCCGGCGGCCACGCTCTCCCCGACCGCCTTGTAGAGCCGCTCGTTGTGGCCGTAGAGGCTCAGGTAACCGTCGCCATGGTCGACGATGGCGAGCAGGCCCAGGCCCGGCAGCCAGTCCGCGTAGATGATGCGCCCCTGGCACACCGCCTTCACCGGCGCGCCGCGCTCGGTGGCCACCAGCACCCCGTCCCACAGCACCCCGCCGGCGCGCCCATCGCCGAAGCGCGCCACCAGGCGCCCGCTCACCGGCCAGCTGAGCTTGCCGCGCAGGCGCGTGAAGGCATCGTTGCCGGTGACCGGGTACTTCTCGGACGCGGCGCGCAGCTCGCGCAGCAGCTTCTCGAGCCCGGCCTGCTGGGCGCGCAGCTTCTCCAGGTTCTGCGCGCGCGTGTGCGACTGGACCTCGAGGCTCGCCAGCACGCGCGAGCGCTTGGCGCGCGCCTGCTCCAGCTCGGCCAGGCGCGCGCGCTGCTGCTTTTCCAGCTCTGCGAGCTTCTGGTCCTCGGCCTCCAGCTCCACCTGCAGTTCGGCGATGCGCTGCACGTCGTTCTCGATGAGCTTGATCTGCCCGGCACGGGCGCGGCCGAAGTAGCTGTAGTAGGCGAACATGCGCCCGGCCAGGGCCGGGTCCTGCTGGTTGAGCAGCAGCTTCAGCGGTTCCTGGCGCCCGATCAGGTAGGCCGCGCGCATCTGCCCGGCCAGGGCTGCGCGGTTATCCGCGAGCTGGCTCTCGCGCGCCTGCTTCTCGGCGGCCAGGGCGCTGCGCCGGGCGGCCCCTTCGGTGCGCTCGCGCCGCACGTCCAGGAGTGCCCCGCGCACATCGCTCACCGACAGCTCCGCGCTGCGCAGCTCCCCGGTGAGCCGGTCGCGCTCGACCTGCTCGGCGCTGACCTCGCGCGTGATGCGCTCGATTTCGGCCTTGACCGCCTCCAGGCGGGCCTCGGTCCTCTGGGCATCCCCCTCCGGGCGGGGGGCCGCGAGGGGTGCAGCACCGCTGCAGAGCAGCCCGAGGGCGGTAAGCACCGCCAGGACCGGTGGCGAGGTGCCGAAAGGCAGCGGGGCGCTATAATGCGCGCCCTTTTTCGCCCCCGGCATAGTCGCCTCTCCCATGGATCGCATCCTCGAATATCTCGCCCACCACCCCTGGCTGTCCCTGGCCACCGCGCTGGCGGCCGCGCTGGTCGTGGTCTTCGAGCTGCGCAGCCGTTCGGAGACCCAGGTCAGCGTCTCGCCGCAGGACCTGATCCGCCTCATGAACCAGGGAGCGCTCGTGCTGGACCTGCGCACCCAGGAGCAGTTCCAGTCCGGCCACCTCGCGGGCGCCAAGCAGATGAGCGGCGAGCAGATCTTAAAGGCGGCCGACACTTTGAAGAAGCATAAGGAAAAGCCGGTCGTCGTGTACGACGATACCGGCTCGCTGGGAGCCGCGGCGGTGCGCCAGCTGACCGCGCAGGGCTTCACCAAGGCGTTCGCGCTGCGCGGCGGGCTCACCGCCTGGCGCGCCAACAACCTGCCGCTGTCGCGCGCCTGAGCGCGCTGAGACTTTCCGCGATGGGTGCGCCGAAGGTGGTCATGTATGGTGCGGACTGGTGCGGCTACTGCGCGCGGGCGCGGGCGCTGCTGGACCGCAAGGGCGTGGTGTACGAGGAGATCGACACCGACTTGGTCCCCGGGGCGCGCGCGCAGGCCCGCGCGCGCAGCGGCCGCAGCACCATCCCGCAGATCTTTATTGGCGATCAGAGCGTCGGCGGCGCCGACGAACTTGCGGCCCTGGAGGCCGATGGACGCCTCGATTCCCTACTGAAAATGACGGAGCCCTAAGCAACATGGCGAACGACACAGCCGGCGCAGAAGCCGCGGCGGCCGAGACCGGCCCGATCCTGGCCCTGCAGAACGTCTACCTGAAGGACTGCAGCTACGAGTCCCCCACCGGCCCGCGCGTGGACGGCAACTGGAACCCGCAGATCAACCTCGACCTGCAGACCGGCTCCGCCGCGCTCAGCCCGGAGCTGCGCGAGGTGGTGCTCACCGTGACCGTGTCGGCCAAGTTCGGCGAGTCCACGCTGTTTCTGGTGGAGGTCAAGCAGGCCGGCCTGTTCGTGGTGCGCAACCTCTCCGAGGAGGACACCAAGCGGGCGATCAGCACCACCTGCCCGGGCGTGCTGTTCCCGTACGCGCGCGCGGCGATCTCCAGCCTCGTCAGCCAGGGCGGCTTCCCGCAGTTCCTGCTGCCGCCGGTGAACTTCGATGCGCTGTACGCGGCGAACCAGTCGCAGCAGGCGCCGATGACCACCAACTGAGACGCCCCGCCTCCCCAGGCCTTGCATCCTCAGGCACCGGCATGAGCCAGCGCGCCGCCAAAGCTCCCGCGATTGCCGTGCTCGGTGCCGGCTCCTGGGGCACCGCGCTCGCGGTGCAGTTCGCGCGCAGCGGGCGCACCGTGCGGCTGTGGGGCCGTGACCCGCAGCAGCTGGCGCAGATGGCGCTCGATGGCAGCAACGAGCGCTACCTGCCCGGGACCGAATTTCCCGCCTCCCTGCAGATCGCCTCGCAGCTGCGCGAGGCGCTCGCCGGCGCGCACGACGTGCTGGTCGTGGTGCCCAGCAGCGGGCTGCGCGCGCTGCTGATCCAGCTCGCCCCGCTGCTCACTCCTTCGATGCAGGTCGCCTGGGCGACCAAGGGCTTCGAGGCCGACACCGGCCTGTTGCCGCACCAGGTGGCGCGCGAGGTGCTCGGGGTTGAGCGCCGCGGCGCGGTGCTCTCCGGTCCGACGTTCGCGCGCGAGGTCGGTGCCGGCCTGCCCACGGCCATGACCATCGCCTCGGCGGATGCCGCCTACGCGAAGTCCCTGGCGCAGGAGCTGTCGTCGGAGAACTTCCGCGCCTACACCTCCGGCGACATCCTGGGCGTGGAGATCGGCGGCGCGGTGAAGAATGCGCTCGCGGTCGCCGCCGGTCTTTCCGACGGCTTAGGCTTCGGCGCCAACACGCGCGTGGCGCTGATCACGCGCGGGCTCAAGGAGATGACGCGCCTCGGGGTGGCCCTCGGTGCGCAGGCCGACACCTTCATGGGACTCGCGGGCCTGGGGGACCTGGTGCTCACCTGCACCGATGACCAGTCGCGCAACCGCCGCTTCGGGTTGCTGCTCGCCAGCGGCATGGCGGTGCCTGCGGCGCTGGCGCGCATCGGCCAGGCGGTCGAGGGCTACGGGGCCGCGCGCGCCATCCACGCGGTGGCCGCGCGCGCGCACGTGGAGATGCCGCTGTGCGAGATGGCCTACCGCGTGCTCTACGAGGGCCTGCCGGCGCGCGAGGCGGTGCGCGCGCTCATGAGCCGCCCGATCAAGGCCGAGGCCGGCTAGGGTCCCCCGCGGCGGCGCAGCGCCGCCGCCAGCACGGCTGAGGAGAGCAGCAGCGCCGCCAGCGAGCTGCGCAGCAGCAGCCGGCTGCGCGCCGGGAAGAAGTAGCCGCTCTTCAGCCACGCGAAGGCCGCGGCGGCGAACAGGAACAATGCTGCGCAGAACACCCCGGCCGCGACACCCGCCGCGACGCTGCGCGCGCTGCCGCGCAGCCACCCGCCCAGGCACACCGCCAGGATGCTCAGCGCCAGCAGCGCCGCCTCGGGGTCGGAGCGGTCCTCGAACGAGATCCAGTCGAGGCTCAGGAGGATCGCATTCAGCGCCAGGCCGATCACGCCCAGCACCATCAGCCCCTGCCCGAAGTCGCCGCCGCGTGCCTCGCGCATGGGCGCCTTCGTCAGCGCGGGCCCGTGGCGGCGCGGCTGCGCAGGCGTGCCGCGAGATTCGCCGCGACCACGAGCAGCAACACGGCCGCGGTCAGCACCTCGCTGCCGATGCTCAGGTTCATCATGCGCGAGTGCGCCCCCACCGGCGCGCGCGCGTAGTGCTCCAGGCCCGTGAGCCCGAGGCCTGCGTACCCACCCAGGAGCGCAAGGCCACCCAGCGCCTGCCCCCGGCGCAGCAGCAGGCAGCCCGCCACGCCCACGGCCGTCACCATCGCCCAGGCCAGGCAGACCTGCGCGGGTGACAGCCACGCCGGCAGGTTCGGGTAGGCGCTGAGGCGGGTGGCGTTGTGCAGGTGGTGGAACAGGCTCGCCGCCGCGTACGCCAGCAGGGCCGGCAGCAGCAGGCGAGCGGCGGCATCCGGAGCAGCCTTCACCGGAGCGCACCATCGCGCTGCGCCCGGCGAACGCGGCGCGCGCCGATGAACAGGCACACCGCGGACGGCCAGAACAGCAGCGCAAACAGCAGTCCCGGGCCTATGGGATTGGGATGCGGGTCGGGCCACAGGCCGAGCGCGGCGGCCAGGATGATCAAGAGCAGCGGGCCGGCGCCGATCACGGCCAGCGCCAGGCCCACCCGGAACCAGTTCGAACGCAGATAGCGGCCCATGCGCCCCCGTTTGCTTCTTAAAGAATATACCCGCGCGTCGCGCCAGGTCATGGCGCCGTGCCGAGCGCGGGCGCGGCCAGTGCCACCAGGAGCAGCATCGCCAGGAGGAAGCCGAACGAGACGCCCAGCACGCGCGACCAGGGCTGCGGCAGCCACCCCAGGCCGCGGCGCCGTGCAATCTCGCCCGTCAGTGCCACCCGTGCATAGACGCCGTAGAAGCCGGCCACGAGGCCGGCCACGATCGAGCCGTCGGCAGGGTCAAGCCGGTCACCGAGTGCGCCCTGCAGCAGCACGCCGCCGACGATCACCAGGCAGCTGACCACGAGCGTGGCGCGTCCCCTGCCGGCGGCACCGAAGGCGCTGTGGTCGCTGGCAATGAGGAAGCCGCCGGCCATCGGGCCCCCGAGGATGGTACCGACCAGGATCTGCCAGGGTGAGTAGTAGCGCCCGGGCGATTTGGGTTCCAAGAGCTGTTCCGGTGTCGGGCCGGAAGTTTCGGCCGCAGGGGGAGGCTACTGGAGGGCAGCGCCGCCCTCCACCGCTATCGCTCCGGGCGCGCTTTCAGGGGAGCGGGAAGGCCGGCCCCTGCGCGGAGGCGCCCGCGTGCACGGCCGCCAGGGCCTCGAGTGCCCGGGTGAGTGGCCCCACCACAGTGGGGGCGCGCCGCATCGCCGCCTCGTCGAGGCCGGCGCCAAGAAGCGGGATCGCCACGGAAGCCTCCTCGATGATGACGGCGGACATGGTGCGCAGCGTCTCGCGCAGGGCGGCCTGCGCGTGGTGGGCGCGCGGGGAGGCATTGAGCAGTGCCACCGGCTTGCCGACGAAGCCCTCGTGGCTGACCAGCCAGTCGAGCGCGTTCTTGATGGTGCCGGAGACCCCGCGCGCGTACTCCGGGCTGGCGATGAGCAGCGCATCGGCGGTGTCCACCGCGCTTCTCAGTGCCGCCACCGCCGCCGGCACCTGCGCCTCGAGGTCCGGGTTGAACAGCGGCAGCTCGCCCAGGCCCTGCAGCACCCTCACCTGCATTCCCCGGGGCGCGAGGCGCGTGGCGGTGCGCAGCAGCGCCGCGTTCAGGGACGCGGCCCGCAGGCTGCCGCTGAGCCCGAGTACCTTCATGGTGTCCGGTCCACCGCTGTGTGCCTCACGGCTTGAACGCGATGTGCGCGAGGATCGACAGGCGCTGCTGCAGCTGCGCCTCGGAGCCCGCCGCCACCCACACGTGCGCCACGTAGCGCCGGCTCACGTACACCAGGGTCTGCAGTCCCAGTGCATCGCCGGCGGCGGGCGAATCGTGCCGGTACCACATCACCTGGCGGCCGCCGACGTTGCCCGCAGACACGGCGGTGGCCCGCGCGGGATCAAAGGTCGGCGCGTTGCCGAAGTAGATGCCGATCACCGTGTCCCTGGAGCCTGCGGCCGCGGCGTAGCAGACACCGAAGTCATCCCCGCCCTGGTAACTCCAGGTGAGCCCCGAGTCAGCCGGCAGCACCGGGCAGGAATCCGCGGCGAGGTCAGCCCCGGCCGTGGACAGGCCGCAGCACAGCCCCAGCAGGGCGAGGCGCTTCAGGGATGAGTGCGTGCGGGAGGGGACAGGCATGTCAGGTGCCTTCAGGCGCGGCGACTTCGCGCTGCATGATCAGCAGGTCGAGCGCGGGCGGCTCGCTGACGCCCAGCCGCGTCAGCGCCGCATGCGCATGACCGCGGTGGTGGGTCTGGTGGTTGAACAGGTGCGCGAGGATCTCCCAAACCGGCTGACCCTGGGGCGTGCCGTTGAGCGTACGGTACTCGCACACCGACTCCAGGGTGGCCTCATCCAGCGAGGCAACGAAGCCTGCGATGCGCTCATCCTCGCTGACGCGCGCGGTGCGCAGGGATGCCAGGTCCTCGGACACAATCTCGTCGAGCGCGCGGGGCTGCGCGCCCTCACCCTGCAGGCGATGCATCCAGATACGGTCGGCCACCAGCAGGTGGTTCAGTGTCCCGTGCACGCTGTTGAAGTACACGCCGGCCTCGCGCCGATACTGCGCGTCCTCCAGCGCGGCCACCGCGGCATACAGGCGCCGGTTGGCCCAGCGGTTGTAGGTGGCCATCATCAGGAAATGGCGCTGCAGCGTGGACATTAGCGGATGCCCGGTGGCCGCGGCGTCACGGGGCGACTTCCGGATCCGGATGCAGCGGCTCCGGTGCCGCGCCCGCGAAACGCTGCTGCGCATCCGTCAGGTGCTGGATGAGCACGTGGGAGGTGACGTTGATGCCGACGCCGGCCAGGAGCGCGGGCAGCACGTAGAGCCCGACGGTGACCTCGGAGTCGAACAGCACGTCATCGGCCATCGAGGGGGTCTTCAGGGCGGCCTGCGCCAGCGTTTGCAACAGGTAGACGTCGAAGCCGGCGATCCCGACCAGCAGCAGGCCGATGACCAGGACGGTGTTGCGCGAGAGCGCGCGCACGGTGAGGCACGCCCACACCATCACCACCGGCGCCACCAGCGAGAACAGCACCAGCAGCCAGAATTTCAGCTCGACGAATACGCTGCCCGGCATGAGCCCACCTGCGCGCGCCTCTAGAAGGTGATCCGCTGACCCGTGGCAGTGCCCTCGCCGCTGCCCGCGGCGGGCTTGCCGTTCACATCGTAGGCCACGTAGCTCACCTTCGCCGTGTACGAGTTGCCATCGGCCGAAAGCGTGATCTCCTCGGTGAACACGCCGCTGCCATCGGGCGACCAGCCGCCTCCCTGGGTGATGTCCTGGAAGCTCGCCGGCGCCTTGGTGACGTAGAACACGTACTTGCTCTGGAAGCGGTTCGACCCCCTGGGCCGCCAGATCCCGTAGGCCGGGGGCACCGGCGGGGCGGCGTCGTAGTTGGAGGACTCGGTGAGGGTGCCGCCGGCGTTGTAGGTGTACATGAACTCCAGGTCCTTCACCGCGGCGAAGGCGCCGCTTGTGAAGTGCATCCGGGCACGCCAGGCGCCGGCAAGGCCCGGGCTCCCGGGCTTCGCCCCCGGGGTGCTGTCTCCCCAGGCCGTCGTGACCAGGAGGGCCGCCAGGAGACTGCACAGCCAGGCGCGCGGATGTTTCATGGTCGGCTCCCTCGAATTCATGGCGTGGACCGGGCGGATCCTGTCACGGCTCATCCCGGCTGCGACAGTCCGTTGATGTTCTTCTCCCACTCCTGGCCATTGAAGGGCTGGGTCACCATCTCGCGCACGGTACCTGCGTCCAGGCAGCGGGCGTTGACACTGTAGCCATGCGGGAAGGAGCGCGGGACGTAGAATGACTTG
The DNA here is from genome assembly GCA_963741745.1 of uncultured Pseudomonadota bacterium. Lineage (GTDB taxonomy): Bacteria > Pseudomonadota > Gammaproteobacteria > Steroidobacterales > Steroidobacteraceae > 13-2-20CM-66-19. The sequence goes on from CAVUJF010000001.1 coordinate 699,403, forward strand.
ATACCGCAGATCTTGCAGAACAGGTGCTTGGCCGTGCCGGTGTTGAACTGGTAGTGGGTCAGGCTGTCCTCGCCGGACAGCAGCCGGAAGCGTGACTTCTCCACGATCAGGTGCAGGAAACCGCTCTTGGCGCAGATGCTGCAGTTGCACTCGGCCACCTCGAGCCGCTCCGGCGCTACGACCTCGAAGCGCACCCGCCCGCAATGACAACCCCCCGCGTGCACCGCCATGCAATCCTCCCGCGTTCCCGGTGACGTTCGGGAGAATCCCCGCACCGGCTCGTGGGCAAGTATAGATCCACTCGCCGCGGGACGCCGGGCGCGCTCTGCCTATCCGCGCTCCGGGAGGAAGCTGGCGTCCACGTACACCCAGGCCTGCGCGCCCGAGGCCAGTGTCACGGCGATGCGCCGGTATGCGGCCACCTCGTACTGGTCGGCACTGCGGAGCTCGGCGTCAGTGAGCTCGAAGACGGTGCCCGGTACGCGGCTGGCCGGATCGGCGCTCGGTCTTACGATGGGATGGTGCGTCTTGCCGCTGGTGGCGATGACCTGCGGATCCTCGATCAGGACCTGCGCCTGCTCGAACCCGGCCAGCGCGTCCGGCCGGCCGGTGAGGCGGCGACCGAAGGTGGCGCGCTGCACCTCATCCTGCTGGAGCGTGCCGTAGGAGAACAGTAGCGGCATGGGTGCCTGAGAAGTGGCTTGATGGGTGGCGCAGTGTGCCCTCACCGGGCCGGGGAACGCGAGCTTGTGCTGTCCGCACCGGGTGCGAGGCCGGCGTGGTGATCCAGCTCCCGCAGGATGAACTCGGCGACCGCCTCCTCGAGGGCTGTCAGCTATGCGTGCGGCGATCACCCCGCACGGGCTTGCCGTGTGTCACTTCCGGTCCGCCGGGGTCCAGTAGTCCTGCATCAGCTCGCGTGACCATGCGGGCTGGCGCACCACACCGCGCGGCAGGAACTCCTGCATGACCGGCTTGATATCCAGCACCGGCGTGCCGTCGATGGCATCCAGGCCTGCGACCTGCAGGGTAGTACCCTCAACCCACACCACCCGGCACACGGTCGAGCCGAGCAGATTGGGGCGGTCGCGGCCGCGCTGCGCGAAGATCCCCGTCAGCGGCCACGCCGGGTTCGCCCGGGGGTACCGCGCACCGCTCACCACACGGGCGGGATCGGCCTTATGGAAATGGTACAGCACCTCGACGTGCGAGAAATCCGCCAGGCCCTGGAGCGCTTCCGGTCCGTATCCCGGGGCAAGCCGGATGCTGCTGGCCTCGGCGTCCCAGCCATCGTCGGCGGCGATGAGGCGCGAGGAGGAAACGTATCCGACCGGTTCCACGGTGACCCGCATGAAATACCCTCGTGCGGCGCTGGTGTCGAGGCCTTGGGTGTGTCCGCACTGCGCGCTGTCAAGGCCTTGCAGGCAGCCTAGCTGGCGCTCAGCTGCCGCCACAAGCCCGCGAAGTCCAGCTCCCCCCAGGACTCTGCGATCTTCCTGTTCTCGAAGCGATAGATCACGATGCCGGAGAACTGCACGCGCCGGCCGGTCGCGGCGATGCCGTTGAAATCCCCGCGATGGGTGGCATCCGTGGTGACCCGCAGCACCAGCCGGTCACCACTCCCCACAGATCCTCGATCGTGCGGGTGACCTCGGCGAAGGCTGCGGCAAAGGCCCGTTCCAGGGGCTGCAGCTCCGGCAGATCCATGTGGATGCGTCCCGAGAGGTGCCCCGAGTAGTCACGGCTGATGAACTCGCCGAAGTCTCCGCTGAAGCCGGCATCGGCAAACTGCAGCCAGCGCCTGAGTACCGCGATGTTCTGCTCGGTCGCCATCGTTATCCGAATGTGCAGAAGGCGGGTCAGCCTCTCAAGTGCTGCTCTCGACGACCACCGCCGTGCCATAACACAGAACCTCGGTAACCCCGGCCATCACTTCGGTCGCGTCATAGCGGATGCCGATCACGGCGTTGGCGCCGAGCTGCTGCGCGTGCTTGAGCATGAGTTCGAAGGCCTCGGACCGCGTTTGCTCGCAGAGGTTCGTGTACAGGGAGATGTTGCCGCCGAACAGTGTTTGAAAGCCGGCGCCGATGTTGCCGATCACGCTGCGGGAGCGGACGATGATCCCGCGAACCACGCCCAAGCTCCTGGTGACCTTGTAACCGTCCAAACTGAATGTCGTTGTCGTCAGCGCGTGATTCATGCGAATGCCTCCAATGTCTGGCGGCTGTGCCGCAAGTGTAGCCCGGGCTGGGCCACTGCGCACCGCGCCGCCGCAAGAATCGTTTCATCCCGGGTGCCTTTCTCCGGCGACAAGATCATCAGCCTCATTCCCCCGGCGTCGAAGCGCACGCGTCGATATCGCCTTCGTCAAGGACTGACTCAGCGATCTTATAGCGCGCTCCCAGCAAACACTCCGGATCGTCCGTGGCGTAACGCCTGCTTGGCATCGATGCATCTTCTGAGGTAATGACCTCAACTACTTCGATCGAGATAGCCCTAACACTGCGCGCCCCAACGTCGCTGCAGCGCCAGCGCTTCCCACCACACCAGAACTCGAGGCCGACCCGAAAATCAGAGTGTTGCATATAGAGTCGCCGGCCGACGTTCGCGCTAAGGGACTGTGAGCATCAGCGAATCCTGTCCAGGGAGACGCGGAGCGAATTAGCACTGCCTTTCAGAACTATTTCCTTCGCAGCATAGCCGTCGGCGGCAACAACCACGGTGCCGCCAGGTGGAAGTGATTCGTAAGCACCGAGCACGAAGATGCGTGTCCTCCGTGTAACGGGAGCCAAGAGGAATTGTCCCTCGGAGTTCGTTTGCGCAAATAGGCCCGGGTGGTCGTCTACGGAGATAGTAGCTCCTTGAATTGGCTTTTGAGAGGCAGCGTCAGTGACTGTGCCCGACGCGGAGGGCGAGACATACGTCGTTATCTCGATGCAGCCGCTGAGTGAGATAAGACACGAGAGAGCCACTGCGTATCGGCATGTGCTCATTCGCGGCCCGGCGAGCCGTTGCAGCGGCCGAACGCCGCGGTTCAATGGGCAGCGCGGGCGCACCATAGTCCCAAGCGCCCGCGGCGCTGAGCAGCATGCCAGGCAAACCGCTGTGGCCAATAGTGCGACGTGCCGAATGCCACTGAAGGAGCATGACCGTGCGAGTAAGTAAGCGAAAGCCTGAGGCGCCGGGCTGGAAGCCGGGCAGTCCAAGGGAGCTTGAGCGGGCCGCCACCGCTGCAGGCTGAGTGACGCGAGTGCACACCGTCTCCGCGCTTGCGGCGCAGCATTGCTAAGTCTCACGGCCGCTGCAAGCGTTGGTTAGATGCCGCGTTAGTCAACGATGAATAGCCTTGCGCCGAGTCGTGTCGATGAGCGATGAGGCTCCGCATGATCGGCAACCTGATAACTGACGCCCGGTGTGAGGACAGCTCTTCGCTCATCAGCCAGTTGGGTCTCCAATTCACCGTCCAGACACAGGGGAGTGTGCCCCTTATCACACCAGTGATCGGCCAGATAATTCGGCGAGTATTGAACCATCCGGACACGGATTGCGCCAAATTCCTGCGTCCTCCAGACCGCCGTTCCGGACTCGCCGCGATGAGTCGTTGATTCGATCTTCGGCCATTCGGTGAGGCCGAAGGGAATGTCAGCAATGTGCATAGTGGATTCCAGGGCTTCGATGACCGGGGACGTGACGCCCCAGTCTGGCTGCTAAGTGACCGCGGCATCTCGCGTTCAGCTTGCGCGGCCGTGATCGGCGCGCAGCCGCGCTAAGCGCGGACAATAAACCCAGCGCGCGTAGTGCGTCTCATTTGTCTAACGTCCGCGCTCAGGCGCGCCGCGCGAGGTCTTCGAGCGGGGGCGCTTGGAGCGCATGGTTAGCGGTCATGACTGTCTCCGAAGCAGTTCCACCTGACCCAATTTCAACGCCGCTTCGTCTCGGTAGTGAACCAAGCCGCCGAAGCTCGTATCTATGAGCACTCCCTGCTCCAGGTGGGTCCACTGCTCCTTTGTGTGTGGCTCAATATAGATGCCGTCGTCGATACAAGCTACGACCGTGCCCTGATGCAGGATGTCGATCCTGACGAGGTCTCCGACGTGTATGGGCTTGCCGTCGTGGTAGCGCATCTTATGACCTCCAACGGTCGCATTCAGGCACGCCGAACGGGCGCAGCGAGTGCGGGTACCCGGGCATGCGCAGCGAATGCCGGGGCGTCGCCTGGAGTGCCTTGTTAGGCAGCCAGTTGTTCGTAAGAGAACTTCGGCGCATCAGCGCGCTTAGGTGCATGCTCGATCGCTATCGCGCAGAGGTTGCCGTCCCGGTCCGCGTCCAGATCCGTGTTCTGATCGAGGTCGCGGGTTTCCGCCACCGGGGCGTCCCGGAACTCAATCAACAACGTATCGGTATCGGATAAATACCGGACGTGCATGGCCTAAACCCGCGATCGAAGAAAGCTGGATAGTCTCTGCATCAGGCAACAGAATAACCCTCAGGTCGCGATTGTCCATCTCCGGGAGTAGTGTCCAGCGCCGGATCCGGCCATCTGCCTGAATCTCTTCACGAATCGCAGCGGAAATAGCGCGCTCGATCCATTCGTTGCGGATCATGGCTCGCTCAGGACGACGGCGAGTTGCCTCGCATAGAGCGTGAACTTTACAGGGCCGCTCAAGCTCATCGTTAGGCAGCCATCGACACTCACCGTGATCTGTTAAGTTGGTCTGACGATAAGGCCGAGCAGCCGGATTGCGCGACCCGTCCATGCGCCACGAGCGCATACCGGTTCGCGCGCTCAAGCGGTGTCAGCTTTCACGGCCGCTCCAAGCGTTGGTTAGGCGGCACGACGCGGGACTCCAAGGATCCTCCACGCCCGTGCAATCAGGATCAGACATACCACTGAAAGCACGATGTGAAGAATCCCGACTATCCGTACTCCCCATGGTGCAACGAAGTGGTCGACTAGAAAGGCAATTCCGCAGGAGGCTAAAGGAAAAACCGGTATGGCAGGTGCAATGCTCGTGCCGCCAACGAGAGGAAGGCCGCGACGACGAAGGTCCACTCCTCGCCACAAGAGCTCTGCGTAGAGAAACAATGTCCATCCTAAGGTGGTGACGAGAAGCAGGCACAGCCAAACCATACGAGCCGCCTAACGTTCGCACTCGGGGACGCCGAGCGAGGCTTTGGGGCTTTGTGAGCGAGGATACCCGGACATGCGAAGCAATGGCCGGGCGACGCCTGGAGCGCCTGGTTAGGCTGCGTGCAGGACAGCCCGGCGAATCGTTTGCGGTAACGCAACTCTGACAAAGGCCTTCTTTGGATAAAGGTAATCGTCACCCGACTCATCAATGACTCGCAAGTGGCCGAGTCTCTCCGCCTTTGTATCGGCAATTGATACGTAGATCTTGCGGCGCTCCAAAGATACTTCGTACCCGGAGTTGTCTACGCAAATTACGAGGCGTTTTGCTGCTTTAGCCATAATTCGTTACCTCACAGGAGGCGCTTGATTTTGAACTCGCGATGTCCGATCCCAGTTGCCTCGTACCGGTGTACCTCGGCCCAGACAATCTCACCGCCGGGGAGACTCAACCTCCGCGGTTCCCTTTCGCTTCCGCCAACGTCCGCGGCCGTACCGCTTGCGCAAGCGCGCAATTTCTCGAATCCCCGAACCCGTCGCTATGGTTCCGCGGCAGTGATGTTGCCAAGGATGTGCGGCGCAGACGCAGCCTAACGATCAGCTTGAGCAGCCGGCCGGTGACGCTGACTGCGCGACATGGGCGCAACATAGCGCAGCGCACCCATGCCGCGCTCCCTACTTAACATCACGGCCGCTCCAAGCGTTTGGTTAGAGTGTCCGTATTGCATGTATGTCAGTACTGACATATACTGCATCGATGAGTCCCAAGGATAAGCCGCTGGCATGGCTTCACGGAGAGCTTAAGACTCCGCCGCTCAGCATGGAAGCGCGCCTCGAGGCGGGCTATTTACTGCGGCGCCTCCAGAGAGGCGAGCGGCTAGCGCTTCCGCAATCACGCCCGATGCCGTCAATCGGAGCACGCTGCCATGAACTGCGGGTAAATGATGAATCCGGTACGTGGCGCGTGGTTTATCGCATCGACAAAGACGCGATCGTGATACTGGAGGTATTTGCCAAGAAGACCAGGCAGACACCCGCAGCCGTTATAGCAACGTGCCAAATGCGATTGAAGGAGTACGACCGTGCGAGTAAGTAAGCGAAAGAAGCTTGAGGCTGCGGGTTGGAGGTTCGGTAGCCCGAAGGAGCTACTGAGTCTTTCCGAGGAAGAGCAGAGCTACATCGAGCTCAGACTGAAGCTGGCGACAGGTCTCAGGGCTCGGCGCCAAGCGCGAGGCGTTACCCAAGTAGAGCTTGCGCAGTCGCTAAAGTCGAGTCAATCGCGGGTCGCGAAGATGGAGGCTGGCGACCCCACCGTGTCTCTGGATCTTCTGGTGAAGTCTCTACTGGCCCTTGGCGCATCGAATCGCGAACTGGCCGAGATCATCTCCCGACGCTGAAACGGCACTCCAACGAATGTAAGGGACTTCCCCGTCCCGAAACGACACCGGGGTGTCAGGATTGAGTTGGGGACCCTTACTTGCGCACCCTGTTCGTCATGGGGGCGCGTTCCGTGTTACAGCGTGCCACTCGAGAAGCCGATCCGCTTTCTCGGTAGGCACTCGCTTTGCAGCAGCGACGTGGTTACCACCGTGCATGTGTAGCCGTCGCAGCTAAGAATGCACGGGTCGCTTGGGCGTTGCTGTCGAAGGAGGCTCTTGCAGCGTAGCGATACTGCCGCGCCCACAACCCGCAGCTCACAGGAGATACAACAAGCACTGTCAATCGAGCACAACAGGTCAGACCGGCGCTCGCGGAACCAGATAGACTTCCGAGCGGAAAACGCTGTCTAACGATCGAGGCGCGAGCGCGCGGCTTACACCCGGGCCCGAGTGCCCAGGCACTCATGAAATGGCCGATTAGAGTTACGCAGTCTGTCCTTCTCCGCTCGATCCCACAGTCCCAAGAACCAGTAAACCAAAAGAAGTTGACTAAACGGCGAAGTCCTTAAAGCGAAGTTGAGGGGCCGCGTGGCCGCGCCCGATTGGAGTCGCGGGTGCACACTGTGTTCCAGCACCCGCGGCGACACTACCCCACATCGCGGCCCCCTCCAATGTTAGGCGCCGGGTGGCGCAGCCGGCACCAGGCCATAGCGACTCATGACCGAAATTAGCGCACGTTTATCCGGCGCCCCACCAGCATTGAGGACGCTTGCGACATCGCGGAAATACTGCGCTCCAACGTCAGGCGTCAGGAAGATCAGAGCGCGAGCGTTCTGATCGTGGGGGTTGCTGAATCCGTGCACTGAACCCTTTGGGGTGCGCATCCAGTCACCGGGACGTAAATCCCTCGTAAAGCTGTCGACTGAATAGCGTAACGTTCCCTCAAGAACATAGACGCATTCTTCGTTGTGGGTATGGCTGTGTGGCGGCGGGACATTCGAGCCCGGCGGGACCTCAAGTTCGAAAAGTCCCATCCCACCGGACTGAGTTCCGTCCACCAGATATCGGATAGTCAGGTTGCCGACCCTAATGGGTGAATTCACATTCATCGTGAGTCTCCTTGATCGTGGGTCCGACGACCCGTCCGCGGCGCCTAACGTCGAGCTTGAGCGGCCACCAGCCGCATTGGATCGCGCGCTGTGCGCGCACAATCGTCCCGGCGCGCACAGCGCGCCTCATTAGCTCTCACGGCCGCTCCAAGCGTTGGTTAGGTTCCGTTATCGCGCCTTGCTGAGACGCTCCGCCATGCGCGTTTGCCAACCGGGGCCGGTTGCCTTCCAACGCGCAATTACGTCCGCAGGAAGGCGTAGCGAAATAAGCTTCCTAGGGTTCAAAGAACGAGGGCGACCGCCTTTTTTGACTTTGGCACGGGCCAGCATCTCGGAGGTGAGCTGCGGGAGTTCGCGATACTCCGCAGTCTTAACTACGTGCGCATCGACCTGCACAAGGTCAGACTTCAAAGTACGGCGCGAGGCGTTCTTTTTCCCGGTCATTGGCTTTTCTCATGCTGAAAATATGACGGCGTGCGCCGCGCTGGACATACCCGACCAATACCAAACGCCCCTGAAGATGTCCGTAGCAGATAATCCGCGTTTCGCCGTAGGGTTTGCGCGTGTCTTCAACCTCGATCGTAACGCCAGCGAAAACAAGCTCGGCGTCCTCGAAATCCAAGCCTCGTTCGGCCAGAGTCTTAGCACGCTTGGCCGGATCGAAGGCTATTCGCATGAGTTATTGTAGCTACAATAACAGAGGAGCGCAACCTCAATCGCTGCAGTGATCTACGAAACCTAACGATGAGCTTGAGCGGCAATCTACCGCCTTTAATCGCGCGCCATGCGCGCACAATATTCTCGGCGCGCATAGCGCGCCACTTTAGCTCTCACGGCCGCTCCAAGCGTTGGTTAGACAGCTTCTCTGAAATTAGGCTCACTTGGTCTCAGGCTGGCTACAAGGATCGGTTACGCGCCTCGTGGATCCCAATGCGGCGAATAGTTCGTTCCACTGCATCGAATGATCCGGGAACGGCACATAGGCGAAGCGATCTATCGCCACGAGGTCTGAACTAAACCAACTGCGGTCTTTCGGTAGGTAGCTGCGAGCGATGCGGACAACCCGCCATGTCTGGTCTTCAGCGGCGAAAGTGTATGCCTCCAAGCTCGGACGATCCTCGCCCGGTTTGCCACAGAGATTTGTGGTGAGCTTTATCTCGAGAACGGCACGGCCATCGGGCGTCATATGCATCTCGTAGGAGTAGACCGCACTGACTATGGCGAGCGAGGCAAACTTACTCCAGAGAGTGCCCTTGATGTGGGCTATTGGATCGTTTCTTCTTTCGGATGATTCAAATAGGTCGGTAATTCCGTCAACCAACCACTGTCGGGAATAGAAGTTGAGCGCACCAGGGGGCCCGTCGATGACAATACCGGTTCGAGCGCTCTTGAAGCTCGCGTAGAGTTGATCGGCGCTAGGCGCATCGGCGAAACAGTGGGTACAGACTAGCGCTAGAAGCGCGGCGGCCGGTAACCAGGTGAGTCGCTTCATAAGCTGTCTAACGGTGAGCTTGAGCGGCCTTGACGTAGCGCCTGGTAAGCGGCCCGGGCGCACACTTTCCCCAAGCGCCCGCGCCGCATGATCGCCCAGGCGTCACGGGCCGCTCGAACGCTTTGTTAGAGGTCGCGCGGCGTATTTGTCAGCGTAGTTGTCCAGAAGATTACGAATCATCTTCTGATACGGAACGCGCGATCTTGCGGCATGCGTTTTAAAGAAATCGACGCTGCGCTTACTGAGCGAGATGGTCACCTTTACCCCGTCCTCTTTCAAGACGAGTTGTTCAGGAGGAGGCAAGAAGTCTTCAACCACCTCAACGCGGCCTAGCTTCTCATCGGTGTATTTAGGTGTGCGTTTCATAGATCTTCCTGCCCCTGCGCCAATAGCCAGCGCCAATGATGCGAATGACATTACCCCGATACGTAAATCTGACCGTCAGGATGCGCGAACCGACTCGGCCGAAGCAGTAGAAGCGCTCCTCGGACCGGTTATGTGCGATGTCTCGCGCAATGACACGCCTTGGGTCCAAGAACGCCTGCTGGGCCAGATCAAAGGAGACGTGATGCTTTGAGCGGTTTTCCGCGTCCTTGACGGGATCCCAGTCGAAGCTCGACATGGGGTCCACCATACCATGGGTATGGCAATAGCGCCATATCTGAGTATGGGCCGCTTCTGCGACCTCTAACGCTTCGCATGAGCGCCGCGGGCACTCGCGCTTGAGCTTGGCACTCTATCGCTCACGCGGCGCTCGATGCGGTAGTTAGACGATTTACCCATTACATGCCGCCCACGACATAGTGCAGCACCATTGCGGTGATCCAGAGCCAAAACGGCAGTGCGACGATCGAAGCCAGGAGTGCCATCGGCACGATTCGGCGGATTGGGACAGCGCCGGATACGCACGGATATACGAGTGCGGTCGGTACCAAGGCCGCGGATGGAAAGATTAGTATGGAAGCCACAAAGTCGGGGCCGATTGGTTCGTAGTGGGTTGGCCCATTCCCGAGGTAGAGCAGGTATGTCCACGCCGCCGCAGCGGCGAGGCACAACGCAACAGCAGTTCCAAGATACGTTTTTGTTGCTCGTCGCGGTGCGCACACGTGGCCGAGCAGTGACACCGCGGATGCGGGCGTCACGATACTCATGAGGATAAGAACTGGAGGGGACCACGCCATAGGCCACGAATCGTCTAACGAATGTAAGGGACTTCCCCGTCCCGAAACGACACCGGGGTGTCAGGATTGAGTTGCGTATTCGATCCTTCAGAAAGGGGAAGTCCCATGAACCTAGTTTCTACGCTTGGAATCGACTTGGCAAAGAACAGCTTTTCGTTGCATGGGGTTAATGCAAACGGGGAGGTGGTGCTGCGCCGCAGCCTGTCCCGGGCGAAGCTCAGCGAAGTTGTGGCTCAGCTGCCTGCGTGCCTGATCGGTATGGAACCTGTTCCGGAGCGCACGAGTGGGCGCGGCGCTTCAGTGCTTGCGGACACACGGTCAAGCTGATGGCAGCGAAGTTTGTAGCGCCGTACCGCAAGAGCGGCAAGAACGATGGCAACGACGCCGAAGCGATCTGCGAGCCGGTTGCGAGGCCGAACATGCGCTTCGTTCCTGTGAAGTCTCTCGAGCAGCAGTCCGAGCTGACGCTGCATCGCGTGCGCTAGGGGTTCGTCGAAGAGCGCACGGCGACATTGAACCGGTTGCGCGGTTTACTGACCGAGTTCGGACACGTGCTGCCGCTTCGCTCCATTGAGGTACGTCGACAGGTGCCCCAGCTGCTGGGGAAACTCCCGGCACGAGTGGCTGCTTGTGCTCAAGATCTTCTGGAGCACGCGGCACGGCTGGAAGCCAAGATACTGGAGTACGAACACGAGATCAGAGCCCATGTGCGCTCGAATGCGCTCGCTCGGCGCACGCAGACTCGCATGGGCATCGGTGCAATTACAGCCTCGGCCTTAGTGGCCACCGTTGGTAATGGTCATGACTTTCAGAACGGGCGGCAGTTCGCTGCTGGCTAGGCTTGGTTCCGCGTCAATACTCAATCGGTGGTAAGACGCGACTTGGTCATATCACGAAACGAGGGGACCCTTACTTGCGCACCCTGTTCGTCATGGGGGCGCGTTCCGTGTTACAGCGTGCCGCTCGAGAAGCCGATCCGCTTTCTCGGTGGGCACTTGCTTTGCAGCAGCGACGTGGTTACCACCGTGCATGTGTAGCCGTCGCAGCTAAGAATGCACGGGTCGCTTGGGCGTTGCTGTCGAAGGAGGCTCTTGCAGCGTAGCGATACTGCCGCGCCCACAACCCGCAGCTCACAGGAGATACAACAAGCACTGTCAATCGAGCACAACAGGTCAGACCGGCGCTCGCGGAACCAGATAGACTTCCGAGCGGAAAACGCTGTCTAACGATCGAGGCGCGAGCGCGCGGCTTACACCCGGGCCCGAGTGCCCAGGCACTCATGAAATGGCCGATTAGAGTTACGCAGTCTGTCCTTCTCCGCTCGATCCCACAGTCCCAAGAACCAGTAAACCAAAAGAAGTTGACTAAACGGCGAAGTCCTTAGAGACCGAGTTGAGCGGCGCGCACGCCGACGCATGCAAGAAGCACTTTATCCATACCGCGTCCGCTCGAACGCATAGTCAGGTGGCACTCTCATTGCACTACCTGCGTGGCGTCATACGACACCACCATGCCCAGCCAAACAGGGTCAGAACGAATACGGGATAGGCGAAAAATGGAAGCGGCTCGGTGAGTGGGGTAAGGCTGCGCCCAGAGAACACCTGCAGCGCAGTTGCCCCGAATAGCAACGCCGCCAGGCCGCCCAATGCACGGACTGGCAGCGGCATGAAATTTGGCGAGCTGATTAGAAGCAACGCCGCAGCCCAAAGTCCAGCACCCGCGGCGAAAGATGGTGCGCTGGCTTCCAGTGACATGGCGGCACCGGAGAGTACCAAGGCCTCACCTGCGATGAATACTAGAAACCCTGCAGCGAGCAACTGGCTGCCCTGCCGAAGGCAGTGGACGGCAAGCACCGCCGCAGCCACGATAAGGACAGTGCCATCCACGCCCCAAGCCAGACCTCGCAACGACGCGGATGGCGCAAAGCTGCCAGCCAAACCGAGAAGCGCACCGACAACAAGGCAGATGGGCGCGATGATTGATGGGCGTTCTGTGGACATATCTCTCCTCCGGGTGGGGTGCCTCCGGGACTTAGTGCCACCTAACGTTCGCGCTCAGCCGCGCCGAGCAAGGCTTTGCGAGCGAGGGAACCCCGGCATGCGAAGCCAATGCCGGGGCGACGCCTGGAGCGCCTTGTTAGGCAGCCACTTGTTCGTAAGAGAACTTCGGCGCATCAGCACGCTTAGATGCATGCTCGATCGTTATCGCGCAGATGTTGCCGTCCCTGTCCACGTCCAAAACCGTGTTCTGATCGAGGTCGCGGGTTTCCGCCACCGGGGCGTCCCGGAACTCAATCAACAGCGTATCGGTATCGGAGAAATAACGGACTTTCATGGCCTAAACCCACGATCGAAGAAAGCGTTGTGGATGATCTCTGCGTCAGGCAACAGAATAACCCTCAGGTAGCGATTGTCCATCTCCGGGACTAGCGCCCAGCGCCGGATCCGGCCATCTGCCTGAATCTCTTCACGAATCGGAGTGAAAACAGCGCGCTCAATCCACTCGTCACGGATCATAGCTCGGTCAGGGCGACGGCGAATCGCTTCGAAGTAGAGCGTGAACTTCACATGCGGAAACTCAACAGATCACGGTGATTGTGGATAGCTGCCTAACGATCACACTCAGGCGCGCCGAGGGAGGCTTTGCGAGCGAGGGTACCCGGGCACGCGCAGCAGGTGCCGGGGCGTCGCCTGGAGTGCATGGTTAGAGCGCGAGTCACTTATGTGCCTCCATATATGCGCGAAGCAGCGCATTCATTCGCGACTGATACCCGGCACCTTGCTCCTTGAACCATTCAATAACGTCAGAGTCGATTCGCAGGGACAGGAGGGCCTTCTTTGGCACGGCCTTCAGGCCTTTACGCGCGACGGCGCGCGCAAACATTTCAGGTGTCCACTCCGGAGCGTCGCCGTCGCGCACTATGTCGGCGTCGATCATTTTCCGCACCCTGGGCAGATTAGTTGACGATTTGCGAGAAGTAGTAGCGCGCTTCATGTTTCGTGGCCTTGCGAATGGAAATAATGCGGATGTCGTTACCCCGCTCGGTGTGCGTGACGGACACGACCTGATCGTCTAGGAGACCCAGCGTGAGAAATCGCTGTTCCCCATAGTCCTCGCGCGTGTCCTCCGCAGTGAAAGTAGCGCCCCTAAAGATTTTCTCAGCATCGACGAAATCGATGCCGTGCTTCTTTAGGTTGGCGCGTCGCTTCGTGTCGTCCCAAGCGAACATCGCTTATTGTAGCTACGCCACGTAACTACGGCAAGTCTGCTCTCGCGCTATAACGATGACCTTGAGCGGCCGTCTACCGCTATTGATCGCGCGCCATGCGCGCACAGTAGATCCGGCGCGCATGGCGCGCCACTTCAGCTCTCACGGCCGCTCCAAGCGTTTGTTAGACGTTGTGACACTCAGGCTAGGCAACTGCTTTTTCTGCACCGACCCTAACGACCATATAAAGCATGAGCAACATCGCGACAAGAACTCCGACGGAGCCAATGCCAAGGATTGGATCTAGTGTTGGAGGTGGGAGCATGTTTCCGTACAGCAGGAATAGTCCCAAAGAAATCGTTAGCGCTGCTGCCTGGTGCAATACAAACTGGATATTGGCAATGGCGCGGTTCGGCCTCTGCAGCCACAGTCTATGGATAATTCCATATATGAAGGAGACCACGAAGCCGATCAGGAGGATATGGGCGTGGGTTACTAACTCCGCATGATTGTGGGAAGCTGCCATGTAGATGCCCAACACTAGGCCTACAGCGGCGTAGCTCAATGCCCAAATGACGTATTTCTTATCAAAGTTCATTCGCATCTCCTGACGTTCTTTGTAGTGTTGAGCGAGATCAAGCATCGCGAAAAGAATGGCATGGCCGGTAACGACGTCTAACGCTCAGCTTGAGCGGCCAACTGCAGCTTTAGATCGCGCGCCATGCGCGCACAACATATCCGTCGCGCATGGCGCGCTACTCTAGCTCTCAAGGCCGCTCCAAGTGTTGGTTAGGTTGCATGGTCGTTAAATAAATCGGAAACAAGTCGGCTCATCGATTCAAGTGAACCGGACTCGTACATGAGAGAAACTCGAAGTTGGTCTTCCGGCAATATGGTCAAAATGACCGTAAGACAGACATGTCCGCCTCGATCACACTTGGCAATTAGCTGAACAGTCTCGTCAAGGTCTTTCCAGCGCTTTTCACCAAACCACCCACGCCAATTGCTTGCGAGATCCTCGAAGAAGATCGATGGCGGACCCACGCCGTGAGTTGAGCTTTCTACTGAAGCGGCCAACGGGGAGTGGAACGGGTGGGATTTCTCAACTGAGACGATAAATTCGGTTCCAACGCCCAATGTTCTGCGAAGCTTCCGGAAGCACAACCGCGACCTCCACCCGTTCACTAGGATGCCTGGGAGGTCGATGGCAGTGTCGTTCGACATGCAACCTAACGATCAGCTTGAGCGGCCGACCGTCGCCGCACCCCCCAGCGACGCGGGCGCACAATTTTCCCAAGCGCCCGCGGCGTCTCCACGTTTACCCGTCACGGCCGCTCCAAACGTTGGTTAGAGAGAGGCCTCTTTAAAAGCCCGCAACACCGCATTCATTCGCGTCTGATACCCACTACCCTGCGCTTTGAACCAGGCGAGGACATCGGCATCAACGCGCAAGGAAACCGAAGCCTTTGGGGCAATCGGTCTTAAGCCCTTACGCACCACGGCACGCATGATATGGCGTACATCCGCCTCAGGATGCTCACGGGTCAAGGTAATGTCCTTGTCCTTCATGGCGCGGATTCTCGCCCAGTCAGTTCTTGAGGCTTTGGAAGAGGATTGCTTCTTCACGGCGGGTTGCCTTGCGAAATGAAATGATGCGATGCGAATCACTAACGGTGATTCCGTGTGAACGATGGATACCACTACATCATCTAGAAGTCCCAAGGTCAGGAATCGCTGCTCGTCATAGTCAAGACGGTCATCTTTGAAAGTGTATGTGGGTCCTTCAAAGACGCGCTTGGCGTCGCGAAAGTCGAACCCGTGATCGCGGAGGTTCGACTGGCGCTTGCGTTCATGCCAGGTGAATCGCATATACAAAGTGTATATACATCAGCGCCCAAACGCAAGATAGGTTCGCCTCTCTCTAACGTCTGCGCTCAGGCGCGCCGAGCGAGACTCCGCGAGCGAGGGCACCCCGGCATGCGAAGCAATGACGGGGCGGCGCCTGGAGCGCTTGGTTAGCGGCCGACACGAGTCAAAGTTCCCGCAGGCGCGGATGCGATGGCATTCAACAGGGCGGGGACCAAAGCAACGAGGTCGTCGATACGATTGGTATTAGCGGAGAGCAGGATCACCGTGATCGTGAAGCTGGGAAGATTCTGCTGGAAGGATAAATTGCGATCGACCGTGACGAAAATGTCGAATTCCGATTGTGCAAGCGCAAGAAGCTTGCCGTTGCTTATTCCGCCCCAACCCCGCGAGGCGACCGTCGAAACTACGTGCCCGGGGATGTGCCCGGCCAGACGGCTGTCAACGCACTCGTCGAGAAGGACCTTCACGCAGCGTCAGTCACCGCCAGAGCGGCGCCACGCTCCAAAAACGCCACTACGTGTTCCCGCGTCACGGTAGGGAAGCCGGCGAGGAAATCGTCGATGGTGTCCCCGGCCTCAAGGTAGTCCAGAAGGGTTTGAACGGGCACGCGAGTGCCTGGGAAAACCGGGGTCCCCCCCATTATCTCAGGCGTACTTACTACAACGGTCTTGCCCATGTGCATACCTTACCCCTGTGCGTGGCGCCTGACAAAATCGGCCGCTAACGGTGAGCTTGAGCGGCCGTCCGCTGTAATGGATTGCGCACCATGAGCGCAAAATAGCGCAGTGCGCTCATGGTGCGTCTCCCACTTAACATCACGGCCGCTCCAAGCGTTGGTCAGACGGCAATATCACGCCATATCCAAAAGACGCACGGCGATCTCAGAGTCCGAAGTGACCTCCGCCAGTCTGGCGCGCACCCACGCGCTGTAGCGGTCACTCACAACACCGCGTTTGTACGGCGCAAGCTCGGCGAGTACAACGTCAATCGTGGCCCAGTCGGAGTCGGAGATCACGTCGGAGCCTGGCATGCCCCGTCGCTGCCACATATCGACGTCGCCCTTGAATTTGGCGTACACGTCCAACTTGGCACTCGTAATCATGCCGTCTAACGATCGAGCTTGAGCGGCCGGAGCTGCCGTATCTAGACGCGCGCCATGGGCGCACAATAGATCCCAGCGCGCAGGGCGCGCTACCGCTACCGCTCACGGCCGCTCCAAGGAGTTGTTCGAGCGAGGGCACCCCGGCATGCGAAGCGAATGCCGGGGCGGCGCCTGGAGCGCTTCGTTAGGGCCCGACTTCGATAAAGAATGCATATGCGACATCGCCATTCTTATCCCATAGGGACGAAACCTGCAGTAGATACTTCCGGGATTCAGGCTCAGCGGAATCGCCTGGGTGGTGCTGGGCATGAGGGAGCCGGAAGCAGCAGTGACTGGCGGAGCGGCCTCCGGGCTGGCGTTGGGCTGTGGCGGATAGCTCGTGACAGCGTATCCCACACGACTGGGCGGGACTGGGGAGCGAAATGTCAAAATGGGCCGGGACGATGCAGTAAGTGGCATGCTCTCGAACTGATATGTCCGATCTAGCACGGCGTCAACGCAGCTACGGTGCCAGCAAGTCGCCACAACGTGTGCGGCCTGCACCTTACCTGCGGCACTGATCTGTGCCCTCGGTACTTCGTCCAGTACCTGCTGCGCTGAAGGGGCGCATGCGGCGACAAGCGTCGCCACGATCAAAGCGGCGTGATGCGCTGAGTTCAGGGCCCTAACGTCGCGCTTGAACGGCCGACCGCCGATCTTGGATCCGCGCGCTGTGCGCGCACACATAAATCCCGCGCGCACAGCGCGCCACATAAGCTCTCATCGGCCGTTCCAAGCAGTTGTTAGAGCACGCCTCACGAGTCTACTTTGCGCGCGCGGCACTGCCCTTTCAACGGTCGACACGACTTAACAACATTAGCGCGCCCCAGGTGCCGAAAGACGCGGACCTAGGGGCCGGATCGACCTATGCGTCGGGAAACCTGTGTTGGGCGCGCGTCTCGGCGGTGACCGGAGGCAAGGCAAAGTCAGACGTACCTGAGGCACTGAACTGCATGTGCACGGGGATCGAAGCTGTTTGCCGCGCACGCAGGAGCAGAACGAAGGGGGTAAGCGGGAAGGCCTAAGCCGTGAGGTGGCCCCTCTTCTCGCTTCCGGACATTCATTCTGAAACTTGCGGGATCTAACGGTGAGCTTGAGCGGCCACCTGCCGCAGTTGATCGCGCGCCATGCGCGCACAATAGATCCGGCGCGCATGGCGCGCCACTTCAACTCTCACGGCCGCTCCAAGCGTTGGTTAGACGGCTTACCGGTTCGCGTGGTTTGAGCAAGGGCAAAGTCAATCGCTCCTGACGGCGCGGCAACAGTAGGAATTGCGATCGCGGAAGTGTTTGACAGGAATAAATACAAGTTATGGCAGTCTGCTTGAGTAACCAGAAGGCGCGTCCATGGAAATGTTTGGGACTCTCCAGCAGCGTTGATTGTGAAATCCGAAGGAGTGAAGCGGAGATCAGCCGTCGTGCCGATGGTTCGCGTGAGAGGGCGCCTTATGGACAAAAGAACGGCTGGCCAAATAAGGATATTTGCCACCGCTAAGTCCCAAGTAGCCAATCGCAGCTGCGCCTGGACGTACCAGCAAACAGCCAAGCCAAGTAGACTGCGCCCCACGAACTGAGGGTCGAACCACTGCACCCTCCAGAGCGTCGAAGTATATACCGGACTGCCGCCTCAACAGAGACCGCGTCGCGTGTGACTGTGAAGTCAAAGGTGGGCGCGGGTGTCATAGCCGTCTAACGTTGAGCTTGAGCGGCCGTCCGCCGCATTGATCGCGCGCCATGCGCGCACCATAATCCCGGCGCGCATGGCGCGCCACTTCAGCTCTCACGGCCGCTCCAAGCGTTGGTTAGACATCCGCATTTGCGAAAGTTACCGAAACTACCTCTCGCGCAACATGGCGTGCTCCGAAAAGAACACGACCTCAGGATAGTCAACGCCGTTTGAGACGACGATCTCGTTGAGATCGGTGTTCGATTTGAGCGGCGTTGGAGCCTGGTACTTGCCAGTACGAGGCCCATACAATTAGGTGCGGGCATTTGTCATCCGCGTCTAACGCAGCCACTCGGACCGAGCGCGCCAAGAGACGCCGTTGTCAGATCCATAGGAATGGAAGTCAGCCCGTTCAAATTGCTTAGGCAAGAGAAGCGCTTTGTCGAGCCGGCCAGCGCCCGTACAGGCGTATCTGTAGAGCGAGCTGGCCTAGTAGATGCGAATTGTAAGGTTCAGCGGCGCACGGCAACGAAAGTACGCTGATAGCAAGAGCGGCGGTGACAACGAAGTGCCTCATAGAGGCTGTCTAACGATCAGCTTGAGCGGCCGTCTGCCGCATTGGATCGCGCGCCATGCGCGCACAATAGTCCCGGCGCGCATGGCGCGCCACTTCAGCTCTCACGGCCGCTCCAAGCGTTGGTTAGAGCCGGCATGGCTAGTGGCCGTACGGCAGTGAAGGTACGGAGAACGGCTCCTGCCGAAGCGAGGTCGAAATCAGCTTGCGCACTGCTGTGACGGACTCATACCGTGCTGCAGCATGTACATCGCGTATAGGCGAGAGGTCCGAGTGCGGATCGAGTGCACATCTGAACTCGTTGAAGTAGCGACGCTCTGCGTAGCCGTGAACTCACGACCGCGTCTGACGAAGGTCTCCCAGGTAGGCCAGTTGAAGCGCTGGATTATCCTGATCGCTTACGCGTGTACGCGCTGCATGTCGAACCGACCATACGCACTGGCTACGGCGAAAGCCGTATGGCGTCCGTAGTCCGAATGAGGCATTTCCGCATGCCCGGGAAGATCGCGGGAGCTCTGTCGGCTGAGGCCTCGAAATCCACGCAACCAACTGGCGGCGGAGCTGCGGGTTGACTGATCTGTAGACCCGAAGAGTGACTGCGCACACCGCCGCAGTGGCTGACGGTCGGATCGCTCCGCAGCCGCAGAGAATGCAGCAGGAGCCATCGATATGCGCGACTTCCATGCGGGATCTAACTATATGTAGATGACCGAAATGGGGCGGATTAATTGCGACTTCGCGTCGGATAATAGGCTCGACCACCGCGCGCGAAGGTGATTCCATGCGGGAAATCCGGCATATCGCTGTCCCCAACGCTGCCGAGGAGTTATCAGACATGGTAAACCGGCCCGGGCTGATTGCCGTTACCCGCGAGAGGATGAGGACTCGGCACCTCGCACAACGCACCGAGCAGTCTTATGTGCAGTGGCTGAGACGGTATATCGCTTTTCATGATCGCAAGCATCCCCGCGAGCTGGGTGCGGCAGGCGTCGAGCAATTCTTGACCTATCTGGCGGTGAACCGCAAGGTCAGCGCGGCCACGCAGAACCAGGCCCTCCAGGCATTGTTGTTTGTATACAGGCACGTGTTGGATATCGACCTGCCGTGGCTGGACGGCGTCACGCGGGCCTCCCAGCCCAAGCGATTGCCGGTCGTCCTCACTCGCCAGGAGGTGCGTGCGTTGCTGTCGCAGTTGCAGGGGACGCCGTGGCTGGTGGCGAGCCTTCTCTACGGCGCTGGCCTGCGCCTGATGGAGGGGCTGCGCCTGCGCGTGAAGGACCTCGCGATCGAACGCGGCGAGATCATCGTGCGCGAGCCCAAGGGCGGCCGGGATCGGGTGACGACGCTTCCCTCGGCGGTCGAGGACGCGCTGCGCGCCCACCTCGCCAAGCTGTGGACGTGGTTTGAGGAAGAGCGCCGGGCGGGTCGGCCGGGCGTCTCACTGCCCTTCGCCCTAGCACGCAAGTATCCCTCCGCGTCCACCCAGTGGGGATGGCAGTATGTCTTTCCTTCCGCAGCGCTGTGCCGGGACCGCGTGTTGAAAGTCTCAGTGCGTCATCACATGCACGAGAAGAGCATTCAGCGTGCGGTCCAGGGGGCGGTGCGCAGGGCCGGCATCAGCAAGCCCGCCAGCTGTCATACGCTGCGGCACTGCTTCGCCACCCACCTGCTGGAGGATGGCTACGACATCCGCACCGTGCAGGAGCTCTTGGGTCACAGCGACGTGAAGACCACGATGATCTACACCCACGTGATGAGCAAGGGCGCGAATGGCGTGCGCAGTCCCTTGGACCGCGACCCCGGCAGGGCGGTCGCGCCGCAGTCACAGCAGCCGGCTGCCCGGCTCAGGTAGCGGTGTTGGGGCTTCGGTGCTGCTGCGCTCAGGCGAACCCGTTCTGGCGCCATGCCTCGTAGACGGTCACTGCCACCGCGTTGGAGAGGTTCAGGCTGCGGTTGCCGGCCCGCATGGGAATGGTGAGCTGGTTTTCTCGCGGCACGAAGCTGAGCACCTCGGCGGACAGCCCGCGGCTCTCGGAGCCGAACAGCAATGCGTCCCCACCCCTGAACTGCGCCTCGCTGTACAGCCGGCTGCCGCTGGTCTCGATGCTCAGCAGGCGCGCCCCGCCGAGCGCTGTACGGCAGGCGTCGAAGTTCGCGTGCACGTGCACGCGTGCCATCCACTCGTAGTCGAGCCCGGCGCGGCGCACCGCCTTGCCGGAGAGGTCGAACCCCATGGGATGCACCAGGTGCAGGGTTGCGCCGGTGTTTGCGCACAAGCGGATGAGGTTGCCGGTGTTGGGCGGGATCTCGGGCTGCAGGATGACGATGTGGAACATGAACTTAGCTGGGGTTGCGGCGCACGTGTGCGATAATGCGCCCCATGGCGAGCACCAAACCAGCAGTTCCCGCAGCGCTTGCCACCGGCGGTACGGACCGCCTCGGCTTTGAGTTCTGCGGGCTACGCTTCGCCTCCCCCATCGTGCTCCTGTCCGGCTGCGTCGGCTTCGGCGAGGAGTACACCCGCATCGAGGGTTTCTCCAACCGCGATGCCGGTGCCATCGTCCTCAAGGGCACCACCGGCCAGGCACGCCTGGGCAACCCGCCGCACCGCGTGTACGAGACCGCGGGCGGGATGCTGAACGCCATCGGCCTGCAGAACCCGGGTGTCGAGCAGGTGGTGAAGAGCATCCTGCCGCAGCTGGACTTCAGCGAGACGCGCTTCATCGCCAACGTCTCCGGCAGCACCATCGAGGAGTACGTCGAGGTGACGCGTGCCTTCGACCAGTCCCCGATCGATGCCATCGAGATCAACATCTCCTGCCCGAACGTGAAGGAGGGCGGCGTCGCCTTCGGCAACTACCCGGACATGTCGGCACAGGTGGTGGCCGCCTGCCGCAGCGTGACCCGCAAGCCGCTCATCACCAAGCTGTCCCCCAACCAGACCGACATCCGCGAGAATGCGCGCCGCTGCATCGAGGCGGGCACGGATGCGCTGGCGGTGATCAACACGGTCATGGGCATGGCGATCGATGTCGCCAGCCGCCGCCCGGTGATCGGCAACATCCAGGGCGGACTCTCCGGACCTGCGATCAAGCCGATCGCGCTCCTGAAGGTGCACCAAGTGTACGAGGTCGCACGAGCGCACCGCATCCCGATCATCGGCCAGGGGGGCATCACCAGCGCCACCGACGCACTGGAGTTCATCATCGCCGGTGCCACCGCGGTCGGGGTCGGCACCGCGCTGTTCTACCAGCCGATGGTCTGCCGCAGCATCAACGAGGGTATCAGCGACTACCTGGCCGAGGCTGGCATCGCCAACGTGACCGGGCTCGTGGGGACGCTGCGCACCGCGCGCGATATGAACGACAGCCCGGTTTCAGGATGAGAGCCGCCCGCGCCACCCTGCTCGGCGCCGCCCTGCTCACCCTGGCCCTGGGTGCCGCGGGCGTGCCGGCCGCAGCGCCCGCCCCTGCCGCGCAGGACAGCGGCGGCGCCCGCGTGGTGCGCCTGAAGCTCGACGACAAGGAATACTCCCTCGGCCGCCCCGATGCGCCCCTGACCATGGTGGAGTTCACCGACTACCAGTGCCCGTACTGCCGGGCGTTCCAGGCGCAGACGTTCGCGCAGCTGAAGAAGAACTACATCGACACCGGCAAGCTGCGCTTCATCGTGCGCGACCTGCCGCTGGAGTTCCACTCCTCGGCGCGCCCGGCGGCCGAGGCTGCGCACTGCGCCGCCGAGCAGGGCAAGTTCTGGGAGATGCATCACGCGCTGCTGACCGGCAGCGAGCCGCTGGCCGATGGCGGCATTGACAAGCGCGCCACGGCGGTGGGCCTTGACCTCGACCGCCTGCACGCCTGCATGGGTGCCGCGCGCTACGAGAGCGCCATCGCGCGCAACGCGGCCACCGCGGATGGCATCGGCATCCACGGCACCCCCGCCTTCGTGATCGGCCGCGCCGCGCACGGAGTGCTGGAAGGGGCGCTCGCCGAGGGCGCCTTCCCCTATGCCGAGTTCGACGGCGCCCTCAAGGACATGCTCGGCAACTAGAGCAGGCTCTGCTGGGTGGCGGGCGGGGTTCCCTTGGGCGACCGCACCTGCACAGTGGTGGGCACCTCGGCGGCGAAGGTCACCCCCAGCGCGCGCAGCCTTTCCAGGATGCGCAGGCTGATGCTCTGCTGCGCATCCGCGTACACCCGGTAGTCCGGGTTGGTCACGAAGTAGGCCACCTCGAAGTCCAGCGCCTTGTCGCCGAAGTTCAGCAGGTGACAGCGGTCGAAGCGCGTCTCGGGGGTCGCCTCTATAATCTCGCGCACGATGTGCGGGACGGCCGCGAGCTTCTCCACCGGGGTCTCGTAGTGCACGCCGAGGGTGAACAATGAGCGCCGCTCGTACAGGCGCCCGAAGTTGCGCAGCCGCGACTTCAAGAGGTCGGTGTTGGAGATGATGATCTGCTCGCCGTTGATGCTGCGCAGCCGCGTGCTCCTGATGCCGATGTGCTCGACCGTGCCCTGCAGGTCGTCCAGCTTCAGCGAGTCCCCCAGCCCGAAGGGCTTGTCGAGTGCGATCGACAGCGAAGCGAGGAAGTCGCCGAGCATCGTCTGCACCGCCAGCGCGAGCGCGATGCCCCCGATCCCCAGGCCCGCCAGCAGCGGCCCGATCTGCACCCCGAGGTTGTCCAGCGCCAGGAGCGCCGCGATACCCCAGATGGCGATGCCGGCGCCGAACATGATCACCGCGATCGAGCTGCTGAGCACGGTGTCCTGCGTGCCCAGGCGGCGCTGCCGCGAGTGGATCCCGCTGCGCACCGCGGTCATCGCCCACAGCGCCATCTGCATCCAGAACAGCAGCACCAGGGCCACGGTGAGCCAGTGCTCCACGCGTGGCGGCAAGGTGAGGTCGTGCGCGGCGAGCCATATCGCAATGCCCCAGAGGAACAGGCGGTTGGTCCTGGCCACCAGCTCCAGCGCCAGATCCTGCATCGGGTGCGCCGGCGCCCCGGTGCGCGCGGAGTGCAGCGCGAGCAGCCGCCCGAGCAGGGGCCGGAACGCAAACGTGGCGAGAAAGATCACGAAGGCGACGGCCCAGGTGCCGAGGCTGTTGCCCAGCACTACAAGGTCCCACAGTTCTCGCCAGCTCGACATCAAGCGCACTCCGGCACAGGCGGCAGGGTGCGAAACCTTACCGGTTTCCGCGCTTGCCGACTACGCGTGCCCGCCGTCCTCGCCGGCGTTCATGCCCAGTTCCTTCAGCTTGCGCGTGAGGGTGTTGCGTCCCCAGCCCAACAGGCGCGCCGCATCCTGCCGGTGTCCCTGGGTGCGCTTGAGCGCTACCTGGATCAGCACCCGCTCGAACTGCGGTTGGGCGGTGTCCAGGAGCGGCGCCTCGCCGGCGTGCGCATGGCGCTCGGCCCAGCCGGCCAGGGCGGCCGCCCAGTCCGCCTGCAGGGTGCCGCCGCCGGCGCTGAGCAGCTCGGGCGGCAGGTCGGCCAGGTGCACCTCGGTGCCCGGGGCCAGCACGGTGAGACGGCGGCACAGGTTGACCAGTTCGCGCACGTTGCCGGGCCAGTCGTGCGCACTCAAGCGCGCGACGGCCTCCGGCGCCAGCGCCTTCGGCTCCACGCCGAGCTCCGCGGCGGCCACCTGCATGTAGTGCCGCAGCAGGTCCGGGATGTCCTCGGCGCGGGCGCGCAGCGGCGGCAGCTCGATGCGGATCACGTTCAGGCGGTGGTACAGGTCCTCGCGGAACAGGCCCCTCGCCACGCGGTCCTCCAGGGCCTGGTGGGTGGCGGCGATGACGCGCACGTCGACGCGGATCGGGGTCTGCCCGCCCACGCGGTAGAACTCCCCTTCCGCCAGCACGCGCAGCAGGCGCGTCTGCAGCGGCATCGACATGTCGCCGATCTCGTCCAGGAACAGCGTGCCGCCGTCGGCCTGCTCGAAGCGCCCCTGGCGCTGGGTGTTGGCGCCGGTGAAGGCGCCGCGCTCGTGGCCGAACAGCTCCGACTCCAGCAGCTCCGCCGGGATCGCCGCGGTGTTCAGCGCCACGAACGGCTTGCCGCTGCGCGGGCTGTGGTCGTGCAGCGCGCGCGCCACCAGCTCCTTGCCGGTGCCGGACTCCCCGGTGATGAGCACCGTGACGCTCGAGCGCGCCAGGCGGCCGATGGCGCGGAACACCTGCTGCATCGCCGGGGCGCGGCCGAGCAGCTGCGGGATGCGCGGCGTGCCGGGCGCATCACCGTTGGCGCCCAGGCCGCCGTTGGCGGCGCGCCGCACGAGCGCCACCGCCTGGTCGATGTCGAAGGGCTTGGGCAGGTACTCGAACGCGCCACCCTCGTAGGCTAAGACCGCGCTGCTCAGGTCCGAGTGCGCGGTCATGACGATCACCGGCAGAGTCGGGCGCGCCTCGCGGATGAGGCGCAACAGCTCGAGCCCCGAGGCCCCCGGCATGCGGATGTCGGTGATCAGCACGTCCGGGGACTCGCGCCGCAGCGCATCGAGGGCAGGCTCGGCGGCCTCGAATGCACGCGGGCTCATGCCGTCGTTGCGCAGGGCGCGCTCGAGCACCCAGCGGATGGAGGCATCGTCATCGACCAGCCAGACGCGCAGCGGGCTTGCGTTCATGGATCCTCTCCCAGGGGCAGCAGCAGCGTGAACACCGTGCGCCCCGTTTCACTCTCGAACTCGATGATGCCGCCGTTGCGCGTGGCCAGCTCCTGCGCCACCGCCAGCCCGAGGCCGGTGCCGTTGGAGCGCCCCGTGACCAGGGGATAGAAGATCGAGGAGCGCAGGTGCGCCGGGACCCCGGGGCCGTTGTCCTCGATCTGCACGCTGGCGACCAGGCGGTGCGGCACCGAGCCGATGCTCACGTTGCTGCGTGCGCGCGTGCGCAGCACGATGCGGCCCAGGTCCCCCTGCGCCTGCAGCGCGTTGCGCGCCACGTTCAGCAGCGCCTGGACCATCTGGTGCCGGTCGAGCATCGCGTTCGGCAGGCTCGGGTCGTAGTCGCGCTCGATCGTGATCCCCGGCGGGCTTTCCGCGCGCAGCAGGTGGTAGACGTGCTCGCAGATCTCGTGCACGTTCACCGAGGTCTTGGCCGGGGCGCGCGTCGGTCCGGACATCGAGTCAACCAGCGCGGTGAGCCGGTCGGCCTCGCCGATGATCAGCTGCGTGTACTCCTTCAGCCCCGGCGCGGGCAGCTCGCGCTCGAGCAGCTGCGCCGCCCCGCGCAGCCCGCCCAGCGGGTTCTTAATCTCGTGGGCGAGCTGGCGCACCATCAGGCGGCTGCCATCCAGGCGCGCCAGCAGGTCGTTCTCGCGCGAGATGCGCTGGCGCTGCGTGGTGTCGGCGAGCTCCAGCAGCAGCTGCCTGCCGGTGAACCCGCTGAAGGGGGTGATGGTGACGTCCAGGGTGCGCACCTCGCGCGGGGCGCCGGCGGGGCGCACCGCGACCTCGCGGTCGGTGATGCTCTCGCCGCTCTCGAGCGCGCGCTTGAGGATGCGGCTCAGACCATCGGCATCGTGGAGGAAGTCGCCGAACGGGCGCCCGCGCGCCATCTTCAGGCTGAAGGCAAGCAGGTCCTGCGCGGCGACGTTGGCGTACACCGGGCACAGCTGGGCATCGAGCATGACGATGCCGGTGGAGAGGGCGTCGAGCAGGTCCGCGGCATCGAAGTGCGACAGCGCGGACGGGACCGCAGTCTCAGGGCCCATGGCGGCCCCCTGCCGCGCGCTGCGCGGCAGGTGCGGTGGCGCGGGTCAGTGCGGACGCGGGCGGTTGTTCTGCGGATTGGCCGGATTGAGGACCGAGTTCTGGTGCACGTCCACGGTGATGCCGGGGGTCTGGCACATGAGGTTGCCGGCGGCATCGCGCACCACCGCCTGCAGGGTGTGCGAGCCGCGGTCCACCGGCGAGATGTTGAACTGCGTGCCGGTCGGGTTGCCGCCGTTCAGCGCCGTGCCATCCATGAGGATGTAGATCTGGTCGCCCGAGTACACCCCGGGGTCGGTGCGCACGCTGACGCTCAGCGAGTCGACGTTCGCCACCTGCGTGCCATCCTGGGGGCTGACGATCGCGCAGCCGCGGTAGGAGCGGTCGGCCGCTTCCTTGCCGGCATTGGCGTTCGCCACGGCGGCGGCCTGCGAGGGCGTGGCCGCGGCCGGATACGTCTGGGCCGCCTGCACCTGCACCTTCTGCGCATTCGGGTGCGGCTGGTCGGAGTAATGGACGGTGCCATTCTCGTCGACCCACTTGTACACCGTCGCGGCGAGCGCCAGCGAGCAGGCCAGCGACAATAAGGTAAACAGCAGGGTGCGCATCATGATTCAGCATACCCCCGCATGCGCCCGGGGACAAAAGCGGGTAACGGCATTGTGTGAACACCGTTACCCGCACCCCTTCCCGCGGCACGCCTGCAGCCCCGCCCCGGCACGGGCCGGGGCGCTCAGGGTCGTACCGGGAAATGCCTGGCGTCATTGTCTGATCAGCAGCTGTAGTACAGCTCCATCTCGATCGGATGCGTGGACATGCGGAAGCGCGTGACCTCCTGCATCTTCAGGCCGATGTACGCATCGATCACGTCGTTGGTGAACACCCCGCCGCGGGTGAGGAACTCGCGGTCCTTGTCCAGGTGCTCGAGCGCCATGTCGAGCGAGTGGCACACGGTCGGGATGTGCTTGGCCTCCTCGGGCTCCAGGTCGTACAGGTCCTTGTCCGCCGGGTCTCCCGGGTGGATCTTGTTCTGGATGCCATCCAGCCCGGCCAGCATCATCGCCGCGAAGGCGAAGTACGGGTTGGCGCTGGAGTCCGGGAAGCGCACCTCGATGCGCCGCGCCTTCGGGTTCGACACCCATGGAATGCGGATCGACGCGGAGCGGTTGCGCGCGGAGTACGCCAGCATCACCGGCGCCTCGAAGCCCGGCACCAGGCGCTTGTAGCTGTTGGTGCCGGCGTTGGTGAAGGCGTTGAGCGCCTTGGCGTGCTTGATGATGCCGCCGATGTAGTAGAGCGCCAGGTCCGACAGGCCGCCGTACTTGTCGCCGGCGAACAGCGCCTTGCCGTCCTTCTGCAGCGACTGGTGCACGTGCATGCCTGAGCCGTTGTCACCCACCAGCGGCTTGGGCATGAAGGTCGCGGTCTTGCCGTAGCCGTGCGCGACGTTGTGCACGGCATACTTCAGGATCTGCACCTGGTCAGCCTTCTTCACCAGACCGCCGGCGCCGATGCCGATCTCCGACTGGCCGCCGGTGGCGACCTCGTGGTGGTGCACCTCGACGACCAGGCCCATCTCCTCGCACGCCAGGCACATCGCCGAGCGGATGTCCTGGAAGGCATCGACCGGGGGCACCGGGAAGTAGCCGCCCTTGATGCCGGGACGGTGACCGCGGTTGCCATCCTGGTAGCTGGTGTCGGAGTTCCACGCGCCCTGCACCGAGTCGATGGCGTAGGAGGCGTTGTGCATCTGGTTGGTGTAGCGGACGCTGTCGAAGATGAAGAACTCGTTCTCCGGGCCGAACAGCGCCCCGTCGGCGATGCCAGTGGACTTGAGGTAGGCCTCGGCGCGCTTGGCCAGCGAGCGCGGGTCGCGCTCGTAGCCCTGCATGGTGGCCGGCTCGATCACATCGCAGCGGATGTCGACCGTCGGCTCCTCGAAGAACGGATCGATCACGGCCGTGGCGGCCTCGGGCATCAGGATCATGTCCGACTCGTTGATGCCCTTCCAGCCGCCGATGGAGGAGCCGTCGAACATCTTGCCGTCGCGGAACAGGTCCTCGTCGACGAGCCGTGCCGGGATCGTCACGTGCTGCTCCTTGCCACGCGTATCGGTGAAGCGCAGGTCCGCGAACTTCACTTGTTTTTCTTTGATGAGCTTCAGGACGTCGCTGGGTGTCATATCGCCTCCGGGAAAGGGGTAAAGAATCGGACCGCTCCAAGGGACCCACAGCAGTGCCTGCCATGCACGAGCAGCCGGATGACCCTCTATTGCAGGCCCCGTGCCAGTCTGTAAGGCACGTTAAATCAAGCAGTTACCGTGCGAACGGATCCAACTTTGCACTAAATGAGTGCGTGGCGGAGGCATTATTGCACTATTTAGGTGCAAACTGGCGAGGATTTGCCCGACTGGCAGCCCGCAGGCGCTCGCGCGCGCAATCATGGTGCAGGCCCGGAGCGCGCCGCGGGGGGCCGCCGCCCTCGCGCGGGGACAGGGTGAGGGCTTCTTCGCATGCGCCAGTGCGCGGGTGCGCGCCGTATACTCGCGCGCTCTTTGGGGTCGAGAAAAGTCTGGGTTCCATGAAAATCGGCCGCGCGCCGCGCACCTTCCAGGAGCTGATCTTCAGCCTGCAGCGCTACTGGTCGCAGCACGGCTGCGTGATCCTGCAGCCTTACGACATGGAGGTCGGCGCCGGCACCTTCCATACCGCGACCTTCCTGCGCGCGGTGGGCCCGGAACCCTGGCGTGCCGCGTACGTGCAGCCCTCGCGCCGCCCGACCGACGGGCGCTACGGCGAGAATCCCTTCCGCCTGCAGCACTATTACCAGTACCAGGTGGTGATCAAGCCCTCGCCGCTGCCGATCCTGGACCTCTATCTCGGCAGCCTCGCCGAACTGGGCCTCGACCCCCTGGTGCACGACGTGCGCTTCGTCGAGGACAACTGGGAGTCCCCGACGCTGGGCGCCTGGGGCCTGGGCTGGGAGGTGTGGCTGAACGGCATGGAGGTCACGCAGTTCACCTACTTCCAGCAGGTCGGCGGCCTGGACTGCCGCCCGGTCACCGGCGAGATCACCTACGGCCTGGAGCGCCTGGCGATGTACCTGCAGGGCGTGGAGAGCATCTACGACATCCTGTGGAGCGATGGCCCGGGCGGGCGCGTCACCTACGGCGACGTGTTCCACCAGAACGAGGTCGAGCAGTCGAAGTACAACTTCGAGTACGCGGACGTGCCGAGCCTGCTGCAGCACTTCGAGGACCACGAGCGCATCGCGCAGGAGCTGCTCGCCGCGAAGCTCGCGCTGCCCGCCTACGAGCAGGTGCTCAAGGCCTCGCACACCTTCAACCTGCTCGATGCGCGCCGCGCCATCTCGGTGACCGAGCGCCAGCGCTACATCCTGCGCGTGCGCACGCTGGCCAGCGCCGTGGCCCGCGTCTACTACGAGAGCCGCGAGGCACTCGGCTTCCCGCTGCTGAAGAACGAGGCCGCGCCGGTGGCGGCAGCGGCGAGCCCATGAAGGTCGAGCATCGCGACTTCCTGCTCGAGATCGGCACCGAGGAACTGCCGCCGCGGGCGCTGCTCACCCTGAGCCAGGCACTGGTGGCCGGGATGGCCGCCGGCCTGGACAAGGCGCAGCTCGGCCACGGTGAACTCGTAGGCTACGCCACGCCGCGCCGCCTGGCGGTGTGGGTCAGGCGCCTGGCCAGCCGCCAGCCGGAGCAGAACCTCAAGCGCAGGGGCCCGCCGGTGAGTGCCGCCTTCGATGCCGCCGGCGCACCGACGCGCGCCGCGCTTGCCTTCGCCCACAGCTGCGGCGTGCACGTCGAGGCGCTCCTCCGCCTGGAGGAGGGCAAGGGCACATTCGTGTTCTTCGAGGGCAGCAAGCCCGGCGAGCTGGCCACCACGCTGCTGCCGGGCATCGTGCAGGGGGCGCTCGATGGCCTGCCGATCCCGCGCCGCATGCACTGGGGCGCCGGCTCCGCGATGTTCGTGCGCCCGGTGCACTGGCTGGTGATGCTGTTCGGGCACGAGGTGGTGCCGGCGACGCTGCTCGAGACCGCGGCCGGGCACTTCACCCACGGCCACCGCTTCCATGCCCCCAGGCCGCTGCGCATCGCCAGCCCCGGCTCCTACGAGCGCACCCTGCGCGAGCGCGGCCGCGTGCTCGCCGACTTTGCGCAGCGCCGCGAGAAGATCCGCGCCGAGGTCACCGCCGCGGCCGCTGCACTCGGCGGCCGCGCCCTGATCGGCGCGGCGCTGCTGGATGAGGTGACGGCACTGGTGGAGTGGCCGGTGGCGCTCGCCGGGCACTTCGAGGAGCGCTTCCTCGCCCTGCCGCGCGAGGTGCTGATCTCGACCCTGCAGGACCACCAGCGCTACTTCCCGGTCGAGGATGGCGCGCAGCAGCTGCTGCCCGCGTTCATCACCGTCAGCAACATCGAGAGCCGCGATCCGCCCAAGGTGCGCGAGGGCAACGAGCGCGTGGTGCGCCCGCGCCTGGCCGATGCCGCCTTCTTCTGGGAGCAGGACCGCAGGCACCCGCTGGCCGCATGGCGCGCGGGGCTGGATGCGGTGACCTTCCAGGCCCGGCTCGGCACCCTCGGGGACAAGACCCGGCGCATCGTGGCGCTGGCCGCGGAGGTGGCCGTTGAGTACCGGCGGCCCGCAGGACCAGGCGCGCCGTGCCGCGGAGCTTGCCAAGTGCGACCTTCTGAGCGCGATGGTCGGGGAGTTCCCGGAGCTGCAGGGCATCATGGGCACCTACTACGCCCGGGCCGACGGGGAACCGGGCGAGGTCGCCCAGGCGATCCGCGAGCATTACCTGCCGCGCGGCGCCGGCGACGAGCTGCCCGCCAGCCGCACCGGCATCGCGGTGGCGATCGCCGACAAGCTCGACACACTCGCCGGCATCTTCGCGATCGGCGAGAAGCCGACGGGCACCAAGGATCCCTTCGGCCTGCGGCGCGCCGCGCTCGGCGTGCAGCGCATCCTCATCGAGAAGCGCCTCGACCTGGACCTGAAGCAGCTGATCGCCACGGCCCTGGCCAACGTGCGCGCCGACATCGAGAGGCTGCGCGCGGCGGCCCCCCCGGCCGCCGGCGCCCGGGCGCTGCCGGGTGCGGAGCTCGTCGCGGCCGAGGTGTACGACTTTCTCATGGAGCGCCTGCGCGCCTACTACCTCGAGCGCGCCCCCGCGCCGGGGAGTGTCGCGGTGAGTACCGAGATGTTCGACGCGGTGCTGGCCGCACGCCCGGCGGCGCCGCTGGACTTCGATGCGCGCCTGGCGGCCCTGGCGGCGTTCCTGGAGATGCCGGAGGCGCTCAGCCTCACGGCCGCCCACAAGCGCATCGCCAACATCCTGCGCAAGGCCGGCGGCGCGGTGCCGGCCGTGGTCGACGTGCTGCACCTGAAGGAAGGTGCCGAGGTGCGCCTGTACGATGCGATGCGCGCGCTGCGCGATGCGGTGGATGCGGCCACCGCGCAGCGCCAGTACACCGCCGCGCTGGGACGGCTGGCGCAGCTGCGCCCGGCGGTCGATGCCTTCTTCGACCAGGTCATGGTGATGGACGAGAACCCGCTGTTGCGGGCCAACCGCCTGGGACTGCTCGCGCAGCTGCAGTCCCTGTTCGCAGGGGTCGCGGACCTGTCGCGACTGCCCGGTTGAGCGACCCGTCGCCACCTGAGCCGGCCGGCTGGCGCGGTCCGGTCGTCCAGTTCGCGGGCTCGCTGTTCTTCAGCGTATTCGTCTACGTGTGGACGCTGCTCTTCGCGATCCCGTTCGTGATCGTGTGCGCTTTCCTGCCCTTCCCCAAGCGTTACCGGCTGGTGCGGCTGTACGGGGGGGGCATGCTGTGGGTGCTCAAGTGGAGTTGCGGCATCACCTACCGGGTCGAGGGCGAACCGATCCCGGAAGGGGCCCACATTGCGCTGTGGAAGCACTCCTCGACCTGGGAGACCATGGCCATGATGGTGGTGTTTCCGCGCCAGGTGTGGGTGCTCAAGCGCGAGCTGCTGTGGCTCCCGGTGGTCGGCATCGGCGTATGGCAGATGCACTCGATCGCCATCAACCGCAAGTCCGGCCACTCGGCGGTCTCGCAGGTGGTGGAGCAGGGCAAGCAGCGCCTGGCCGAGGGCTCGTGGGTCATGATCTTCCCCGAGGGCACGCGGCTGCCCGTCGGCCAGACCCGGCGCTACGGGGTCAGCGGCACGCTGCTGGCGCGCGAGACCGGTCGGCTGGTGGTCCCGGTTGCGCACAACGCCGGTTACTACTGGCCGCGGCGCGGCCTCTACAAACGGCCCGGCATGGTGCGCGTCGTGATCGGCAAGGCCGTCTCCGCGCAGGGGCGCGACGTGCGCGAGCTGAACGAGCAGATCCAGGCCTGGGTGGAAAAGACGGTGCGCGAGATCGCGCCCCTGGACGCGTGACACCCATCGCTGGCTGCAGTGAACGCCCCAGCAGCACCGACGGCGGCCGACGGGGTGATCCTGTACTCGAAGTACTTGTCCAGCTGGTCGGCGCGCACGAACTGAGAGTGGATGACGGTGAGGTGGCGGTCCTTAGTCGGATCCGCGCCCGCGGCGTACAGGTGCGCGCGCAGCAGCAGGTCGACCGCCGCATCGCCGTTGGCGTGGGCGTTCAGCGGCAGCCCCAGGTCGTAGACCTTCTTGAAGAAGGCCTTCACGTAGCCCTCGGGGAAGGTCGGCTCGCCCACCCACTTCTTCTCCCCGCCCGGGCCGCCGGTGAGGTAGGGCGTGGTGAACCAGGCGGTCTTGCCCTGCGGGGAACCGTCCAGGGTGATCTTGCCGCCGCCGAGCTTCACGCGGTTGACGTACCTGCCCCAGGTCGCGATCGGGTTCTTGGCCAGGATCGCGTCGAAGTCGGTGACGAAGGGGTAGGCGACGATGTCGATGATGTTGGCGCCGCTGGCGGCGACCCGCTGCATGAGCGCGATGTCCGCCTCGTGGGTCGCCCCTTCCTGCGCGGTGGTGATGCCGAAGGAGGCGTACAGCTTCTGCGCCGCCACGCTGCCGTCGTGCTCGGCCGCGGCATCCGGGCGCGGCAGTTGGTGCAGCACCGGCATGAAGGCGGTCTCCATGATGAGGCCGAGCGGCTCGTCGGTGCCGCTCTTGCGCACGATGACCCCGCCCGCGGGGGTCTTGGTGGCAGCCGAGACGCCGTACTTCTTCAGGGCCGCGGAGTTGAGCACCGCGCCGTGCATGGAGACGTGGCCCACCACCACCGGGTTGTCAGGGAACTCCCTGTCCAGGTCGTAGCGGGTGAGGCCGATGCCCTTGGGCATCGCGCTGTCGTCGTAGCCGTAGGCCTGGATGACCTCGCCCTTGGGGATCTGGTGCGCATCGCGGAACTTCACCAGTGCTGCGACGATGCTCGCCGGATCGGTGCCGGGGCCTGCCGGGGGCGCAAACACGTTCGCCTGCATCGCCAGCGGGATGGCGGCGATGTAGTGGCTGTGCGGGTGCCCGCAGGGCGCGCCCCTCAAGACCCTCACCCGGCGGCGCCGCGCGCGTGCGCCGGCGCCGCCGGGTCAGCCCCAGCAGCGTAGCGCCCGCACCGGCGACCGCGGCGCTCACCAGGAAGGTCACCGCGTAGCTGTGCGTCACGTCCAGCAGCCAGCCGGTGATGGCGACGCCGGCGATGCCGGGGATCGTGGCCAGCGTGTTGCTGGTGCCGACCAGCACCGGGGCATGGCGCGGGGAGACATCGAGCGGCACCGCGATGAAGCCGGCACAGGCCAGGCCGAGCGCGGCGCTGGCGACGCAGGTGATGAGCAGCGCCACCTGCGGCCGCATCGCCAGCGGCAGCAGCAGCAGTGCGAGCATCACGCCCGCAAGGCCGGCTGCGGCGAGCAGCCGGCGCACGTTGAGTGCCACCGCGCCGCGGGCGATGAGCGCATCCCCGAGCGCCCCGCCGGCCAGCAGCGCGCTGAAGTTGGTCACCCAGGGCAGCGCGGAGTACAGGCCGGCCTGCGCGATCGGCAGTCCCAGGTGCTCGGTGTAGTAGCTGGGCAGCCACGACACCAGCAGGTACAGCGCCCAGTTGTGGCAGAAGTGCGCGACGATGAACGCGCGCACCATCGGAATCGACAGCAACTGCCGCCACGGCATGGGCGCGCGCGCGCCGGCGGCCGGCACCGGCAGGAGGGCGCGTTCGGCCTCGTTGACCATCAGGTCGTGCGCCGGCTCGTTGTGCACCGCGCGCATGAAGATGAGCGCCCACCCTACCCCGAGCGCGCCGAACAGGTAGAAGCTTGCCGGCCAGCCGTAGCATGCGGTGAGGTAGCCGGTGAGCGTGAAGCCTGCGATCTGCCCGAGCGGAATGCCGCACAGGAAACGACCCACCGCGCGGCCGCGTTCCACGGCCGGCACCCAGCGGCTGAACAGCTCATAGCTGCCCGGCACCACGGCCGCCTCACCAATGCCCAGGGCAATGCGCACCAGCACCAGCACCGCCACCGAGGTGGTGGCGGCGAGCGGGGTCAGCAGCGCGAACACCGACCATGACAGCACCGCGATGCCCAGCACGCGCTTGCCGCCGAAGCGCTGCGCCAGTGCGCCGCTGGCCACCTGGAACACGAGGTAGCCGACGAAGAACGCCGCCAGCACCAGCCCCTTCACCGACTGGCTCCAGTTAAGCTGGCTGCGCATCGCCACCGCGGCCACGGCGAGGTTGACCCGGTCGGTGAAGGCGAGGGTGAGCGCGGCGACCGTGAAGGCGACCACCACGTGCCGCCGCGCGGTTGCCGGCATCGGCGTGTGCAAGGCGTGCGCTCCCCGCGGCAGCTGGCTGCCGGCGCTGGTTGTTGTCAGGCGGGCGGCCGCGCGGTGCCGGTCCGGTTCAGACGTCGAGGTTCATGACCGTGAGCGCGTTCTTCTCGATGAACTCGCGCCGCGGCTCGACCTGGTCGCCCATCAGCGTGGTGAAGATGTCATCCGCGGCGACCGCGTCCTCGATCTTCACCTGCAGGATGCGGCGTGCCTCCGGGTTGATGGTGGTGTCCCACAGCTGCTCCGGGTTCATCTCGCCGAGGCCCTTGTAGCGCTGGATCGACTGGCCCTTCTTGGCCTGCTCGAACAGCCAGTTCATCGCCTCCTTGAAGGAGCCGATCTCGTGGCGCTGCTCGTCGCGCGCCACGTAGGCGCCCTCGCCGATCAGCCCGGCAAGCGTCTGCGCCAGTTCCGCGATGCGCTGGTACTCGGCGGACTCGAAGAACTCGCGCGGCAGGTACTTGTCACTCGGCGTGCCGTGCTCGGTCTTGTGCACGATGATGCGCGCGACGTGGCCGTCGATGCCGGTGCGCACCTCGACGCGGTAGGTGCGCGTGCCGTCCACGAGCGCGTTCAGGCGCTGGTCGAGCTCGCGCGCCCAGTCGTTCAGCCACGCCGGACGGTCGAAGTCCGCCGGTGTCACCAGCGGCAGGTAGATCAGGCTGTCGAGCAGGCGCTCGTCATAGCGCTGCGACCAGCGCTTGACGATCGCCTGCACCTCCATGTACTTGCGCGCCAGGATCTCCAGGCCCGAGCCGGACAGCGGCGGCGCCTGTGAGTTGACGTGCAGGCCGGCACCCTCGAGCGCGTTGTTGAGCAGCAGCTGGTTCAGTTCCACGTCGTCCTTGACGTAGCTCTCCTGCTTGCCGCGCTTGACCTTGTACAGCGGCGGCTGCGCGATGTAGACGTGGCCGCGCTCGATGAGCATCGGCATCTGGCGGTAGAAGAAGGTCAGCAGCAGGGTGCGGATGTGGCTGCCGTCGACGTCGGCATCGGTCATCAAGAGGATGCGGTGATAGCGCAGCTTGTCGATGTCGAAGTCGTCGCGGCCGATGCCGCAGCCGAGCGCGGTGATCAGCGTGCCGACTTCCGCGGAGGACAGCATCTTGTCGAAGCGCGCGCGCTCGACGTTCAGGATCTTGCCCTTCAGCGGCAGGATCGCCTGCGTGCGCCGGTCGCGCCCCTGCTTGGCCGAGCCGCCTGCGGAATCGCCCTCGACGATGAAGATCTCCGAGAGCGCCGGATCCTTCTCCTGGCAGTCGGCCAGCTTGCCGGGCAGGCCGGCGATGTCGAGCGCGCCCTTGCGGCGCGTCATCTCGCGCGCCTTGCGCGCCGCCTCGCGGGCGCGCGCCGCCTCCACCATCTTCTGCACGATCGCGCGCGCTTCCTGCGGATGCTCGAGCAGGAACTCCTGCAGCTTGGTGCTCACCGCGTTCTCGACGATGCCCTTCACTTCCGAGGAAACCAACTTGTCCTTGGTCTGCGAGGAGAACTTCGGGTCGGGCAGCTTCACGGACAGGATCGCGGTGAGTCCCTCGCGCGCGTCATCACCGGTCATCGGGATCCTGTCCTTCTTGCCGGACAGTTCCTTCTCGACGTAGTCGTTGAGCGTGCGCGTGAGCGCTGAGCGAAAGCCGGCGAGGTGCGTGCCGCCGTCCTTCTGCGGGATGTTGTTGGTGTAGCAGAACATGCTCTCCTGGTAGGAGTCGTTCCACTGCAGCGCCACCTCCACGGAAATCGCTCCGTCCTGCGTGCGGAACCAGAACGGCGTGTCGTGCACCGGCGTGCGCGTGCGGTTCAGGTACTGCACGAAGGCCTGCAGGCCACCGGCGTGCGCAAACACGTCGGACTTGTTCTCGCGCTCGTCGATCAGCTCGATGCGCACCCCGGAGTTCAGGAACGACAGCTCGCGCAGGCGCTTGGCGAGGATGTCGTAGTGGAACTGGATGTTGGTGAAGATCTTCGAGCTCGGCTTGAAGCGGATGACCGTGCCGCGCTCCTGCGTCGGGCCGACCAGCGCCAGGGGCGCCGCCGGCTCGCCGAGGTGGTATTCCTGGCGGTGCAGCTGGCCCTCGCGCGAGATATTGAGCAGCAGGTAGTCCGAGAGGGCGTTCACCACCGAGACGCCGACCCCGTGCAGGCCGCCGGAGACCTTGTAGGAGGTGTCGTCGAACTTACCGCCCGCGTGCAGGACGGTCATGATCACCTCGGCGGCCGAGACACCTTCCTCGGGGTGGATATCCACAGGGATGCCGCGGCCGTTGTCCGAGACGGTGACGGATTCGTCGGCGTGGATGGTGACCACGATCCGGTCGCAGTAGCCGGCCAGGGACTCGTCTATCGAGTTGTCGACGACCTCGAACACCATGTGGTGCAGGCCTGAGCCGTCATCGGTGTCTCCGATGTACATGCCGGGGCGTTTGCGAACCGCCTCCAGGCCCTTTAACACTTTGATTTTACTGGAATCGTAGACGTCGTCTGAGGCCATGAACTCACTCGATTTTGTGACACGGCATTATACGTGCTGCACCCTCCCGTGGGCCACGTTAAAGGTGGCGTCAGGGATACCGAAAAGCCTTGATTCTGAAGTCAAAGACGTCACCACCAGCTGCGAGCGCAACAGCAGAACCTGCTCGATGAATCGGTGCAGTCGCTCACCGTCCAGCTCCGCCGCCGGGTCGTCCAGCAGCAGCGTCGGCGTGGTTCCCGTGAGGTCCTTCAGCAGGCGCAGCTGGGCGAGGGTCATGGCGGCCGCGACCAGCTTCTGCTGACCCCGGGAGAGCACCTCGCGCGCGGGCCGTCCCTCCATGCGTACGGCGACGTCCGCCCGGTGCGGGCCGCTGTGCGTGAGGTGGCGTGCCGCGTCGCGGGTGCGCGAGGCGACGAGGGACTCAAGCAGCGGGCTATCTGCACTCCAGCCCCGGGCGTAGTGCAGCTGCACCTCGAGCCCGGTCAGGGCCGCGACGGCGTCGTGCCAGTACGGCTGCAGTTGCTCCACGAACAGCCGCCGCGATTCGGCGATCTGTTCTCCGAGGCGGGCCAGCTCGGCGTCCCAGGCACGGGCCGCGTCCGGCTGGCTTCGCAGCGCAGCATTACGCTGCTTGAGTGCCCGCGTGTAACGCACCCAGGTTGCGACGAAGGCGGGTTCCACGTGGAACACCGCCCAGTCCATCCAGCGCCGGCGCCGATGCCCTCCCTCCTCGAGGAGCTTGTGAACACCGGGTTCGATGACCTGCACGGCGAAGGCCTGCGACAGCTCGGCGAGGGAGTCTGCATTGCGACCGGCAATCCTGGCAGTGACGCCCGCCTTGGAAACCTCGAGGCCCACGGTATCGACACGCCCCCCCTCACGCCCGACCATACCAATGACTCTCAGGTGATCCTGATCTCGGCGAATCAGCCGCTCACTGTTTCTTGTACGAAACGATCTTCCGCGTCCCAGCAAGAATATCGCCTCGAGCAGCGATGTCTTGCCAGAGCCGTTGGCACCCCAGATCAGGGTCAGTCCCTGGGGGATCTGCAACTGGGCGGACTCGATGCAACGGACATTCGTTGCCGTGAGCTCGAGCAGGCTCATCGTGAGTGGCATGCCCGACAGGCCAAGCCGGTCGGGCCCGACTTGGCATAGTGATCCCCAGGTTGTTCCACGTGGAACCTTCCGCTCCCCGCATCATTTCCCCAAGCACCCTGATGCCGATGCGAGCGGGCCATCAGGACTCGCCCTCGCTGGCAGTCGGGGGCGACCTCTTTAGACCGGCGAAATACAGCCACGGCATCCACATCGACGGGCAGCTGCGGCAAAGGCACGGCTGCGGTGCAAGGAGCTGGGGAGCCGGAGCCTGTGCCGGGCCGACCGCGGGGTGGAGTGAGAACAGGCGGGGTGGCGGTAGCGCGGGATCGGGCCGGTGCCGGCGCCGGCGCCGGATGAACACGGCCAGTGTGGCGATGGTCGCGGCCACGAGCAGCAGCTCCCCAAATGGTCGATACGCGAGCCCGAAGATCACCACTGGGTAAAGGGCGAGGATGAGCGGGATCTCCCGGACGCTATGGCGATGCCGGCTAGCCATCGATGAGGCGACCCGGGTGAGCGGGCTCATGAATGAGAACCATGTTCCACGTGGAACCCAATCGCCCCGGCAGCAGTCGCACCGCCCGGTTCATGCGCGCGTCCGGGGCAGGAGAGCAGCCCCCGGACATGGATGGCTACAGCCGCATCGGCATCACGACGTAGCGAGTGTGTGCCGTGCCGGGAGCATGGATGAGGCAGCTGCTGTTGGAGTCGGTCAACCCGATCTCGACCTTGTCGCCCTCGATGGCGCTCAGGGCATCCAGCAGGTAGTTCACGTTGAAGCCGATCTCGACTTCCTCGCCCTTGTACGAGACCTCGACCTGGTCCTCGGCCTCTTCCTGCTCTGGGTTGTGGGCCTGCAGCGTGAGCAGATCCGGACGGGCCGTGAGGCGGATACCGCGGTACTTTTCGTTGGAAAGGATCGCGGTGCGCTGCAACGCCTGGCGCAGGACCTCGCGGTCAGCCTCCACCATGCGGGGAGGACTGGCAGGGATGACGCGACCGTACTCCGGGAAACGACCATCGATCAGCTTCGAAGTGAAGCGAATGTCGCCGATCTGGGCACGAACGTGATTAGTACCGACGGCCAGCTCGATATTCCCCTCGCTCCCCAGGATCCGCTGCAGTTCCAGCACGCCCTTGCGCGGCACGATGACCTGCTGCGTCGCGCCCTTGGCCTTGCCCGACAGCTCCATCTCGCACAGCGCAAGACGGTGTCCATCGGTGGCCACGGCGCGCAGTGCCTTGCCATCGGTCTCGAGCAACAGGCCGTTCAGGTAATAGCGCACGTCCTGCTGCGCCATCGAGAAATGCGTCTTGTCGATGAGGCGGCGGAACTCGCCCTGCGCGACTGTGAGTGTCTGCTGCGCGTTGATTTCCTCCACGAGCGGAAATTCCGCGGCCGGCAAACTCGACAGCGTGAAGCGACTGCGCCCGGCGCGGATGGAAACGCGCTCGCCCTCGGTAGACAGCGTAACGCTGGTTTTCTCGGGCAAAGCGCGAAAGATATCCAACAGCTTGCGTCCCGGCACCGTGATGTCGCCGCTCTGCGCGACATTCACGCTCGCCGTGGCGACCAGTTCCACCTCGAGATCCGTGCCGGTGATGGAGAGCTTGTTGTCGCGCGCGGCGAGCAGCACGTTGGCGAGCACGGGCATCGTCTGGCGCCGCTCCACAACACCGATGACGCTTTGCAGAGGGGTGAGCAGATCTTCGCGCGGAGCGGTGAGCTTCATGGATTTAACTCTCTTAAAGAATCTTTATTAGTGATAGAGGATCTATTTATTACTAAGACTATAGAGCCTGTTAGTCACGAGGATAAGAAAAATTAACCAACTAAATCATTGCGTTGCATGCGATTTGCCGACCTGAAAACCGGCGCATCTCCTGCTGAGCTCGTGTGCAGCTCCTGTGGGTAACTTTATCCCCAAGTTCACGCACAAGTAATCCACAGACCTGCGAGCTCATCCGGCGAGGGTTCTCAACAGGTTTGAATAGTCTTCCTTCACGCGCTGCTCGACGTCGCGCAGTTCCTTGATGCGCTTGCAGGCGTGCAGCACCGTGGTGTGGTCGCGGCCGCCGAAGGCATCGCCGATCTCCGGCAGGCTGTGGCTGGTGAGTTCCTTCGACAGCGCCATCGCCACCTGGCGCGGTCGTGCGACCGAGCGGCTGCGGCGCTTGGACAAGAGGTCCGCCAGGCGCACCTTGTAGTAGTCCGCGACGGTCTTCTGGATGTTATCGATGGTCACCAGCTTGGCCTGCAGCGACAACAGGTCCTTGAGCGCCTCCTTGGTGAACTCCAGCGTGATCGCGCGCCCGGTGAAGCGCGAGTTGGCGATCACGCGGCGCAGCGCGCCCTCGAGCTCGCGGACGTTGGAGCGGATGCGTTTGCCTATGAAAAAGGCCACTTCCTCGGGCAATTCGACACCAACCGCATGCGCCTTGGTCATGAGGATCGCCACGCAGGTCTCCAGCTCCGGCGGCTCGATGGCCACCGTGAGCCCCCAGCCGAAGCGCGACTTCAGGCGCTCCTCCAGGCCCTCGACCTCCTTCGGGTAGCGGTCGCAGGTGAGGATCACCTGGTGCTGGCCCTCGAGCAGTTCGTTGAAGGTGTGGAAGAACTCCTCCTGCGAGCGCTCCTTGCCGGCGAAGAACTGGATGTCATCGATCAGCAGTGCATCGAGTGAGCGGTACGCGGTCTTGAACTCGCTCATCGAGTTGTGCTGGAGCGCGCGCACCATGTCACCGACGAAGCGTTCGGAGTGGATGTAGGCGATGCGCGCCTCCGCATCGCGTTCCTTGATGAGGTGCGCGATCGCGTGCATCAGGTGGGTCTTGCCCAGGCCGACACCGCCATAGATGAAGAGCGGGTTGTAGGCGCGGCCGGGGTTTTCGGCCACCTGGTTGGCGGCTGCCCGGGCGAGCTGGTTGCTCTTGCCCTCGACGAAACTGGCGAAGGTGAAGTCCGCATTCAGGCGGGCGCCGACCACCAGCCCCTCGGCGCGGCGCGCGGCGCGCGCCGGGGCCACCGGCGCGGGGGCGCCGGGCAGGGCGGGCGCGGCCCGGTTGCCGACCTCGACCGTGACAATGGGCGCATCCCCGGTGCTCTCGTCGCGCAGCAGCTCCCCGATCCGCGGCAGCAGGTTCGCGTTGATCCAGTCCACCACGAAACGGTTGGGGGCCAGCAGCTTCAGGGCACCATTGCCCTCCATCGCCTGGAGGGGGCGCACCCAGGTATTAAACTGCTGCTCCGGAAGCTCCGTTTCCAAGGCACCCATGCAGCGAGTCCAAAGCGATGCCTCCACTCGCGTGGCCTCCGTCGACGTTTTCTTTAGTGACGTGTAAGGGGAAGGGCCGCGGAGTCTATACCGATCCGCGCACGCCCTGAAGGCTTTCCCGCACCGAAAAGATTGACACCTTGCAGGTCAACGGCTTAGCCTTGCCGCCCTTTTTTGACTGCGACGAATCGTTCCACGGAGCCTTCGGTATGAGCAAGCGGACCTACCAACCGAGCAAAGTGCGCCGCAAGCGCACCCACGGGTTCCGTGCGCGCATGGCCACCAAGACCGGCCGCCGCGTCCTCGCACGCCGCCGCGCCAAGGGCCGCCACAAGCTGATACCCTAACGGGCGGTTTGCCGGCACGCTCCCTTGATGGGTGCTGCCATCAGCACCCTACACGACTTCCCCCAAAGGGCCCGCGATGCCACGGCGGCTTACTCTGCCGGCGCGACTTCGCCTGCGGCGCAAGAAGGACTTCGATGCGGCCTACGCGCGCGGGCGACGCCTGGGTGACGGATTCTTCGGCATGACTGCCGCGGCCAATGCCGAGGGCGCGCCCCGGCTGGGGCTGGCGGTTGCCGTGCGCGTGGCCGGCGGCGCCGTGGAACGTAACCGCATCCGCCGGGTCATCAAGGAGTCCTTCCGCCTGCACCAGGCAGAGATCCCGGCGGTGGACCTGGTGGTCAGTGCTCGCCCCAAGGCACGCGATGCCCCGGGCAGGCTGCTGCACGAGTCCCTCGCCGCACTGTGGAAGAAAGTCGCCGAAGCATGCGCTACCTCGCCGCCGCGCTGATCCGCCTGTACCAGTGGACCTTGAGCCCGCTGCTCGGGCCCACGTGCCGTTTCTACCCGAGCTGCTCGCAGTACGCGCTGCAGTCGATCCTGCGTTTTGGTTTCTTCCACGGCAGCTGGCTGACCCTCAGGCGCCTCGGACGCTGCCACCCGTGGCACCCGGGCGGCTTCGACCCGGTGCCGCCGGCGCGCCCATCCACTTGTTCGCACCACGCCCATGAATAACATCCTTCCCAACAACCCGCGCATCTACCTGTGGGTCGCCCTCGGCATGCTCGGGCTCCTGAACTACCAGACGTGGATGAAGGACTACGGTCCGCCCCCTGCGGCGCCGGCGGCGAGTGCGCCGGCGGCCGGCACCGCAGGCCCGCACCCGGCTTCCGCGCCCGGCACCGATCTGGCAAGCCGCATTCCCCAGGCCACTCCCGGGGCCACGCCCGCAGCGCCGGCGGCGGCCACCGCCGCTGCTGCCGCGCCGGCCACGCCGGCCGCCGAGGCGGCACCCGCGGTGGAGAGCGTGCACGTCAGGACCGACGTGCTGGATGTTGCGATCAGCACCCGCGGCGGCACGCTCGAGCGGGTCGACCTGCTCGCCTACGCGCTGGTGAAGGACGAGCCCGCGCGCGTGCGCCTGGAGAACCATGACTCGGACGCGACGCTCTACCAGCTGCAGTCCGGGCTCACCGGTCCCGGGCAATGCGGACCTGTACCCCACGCACCTGGCGCTCTACAGCAGCCCGCAGACGCAGTACACGCTCAAGGGTGCGGAACTGCGCGTGCCGCTCACCTGGAGCGCCGATGGCATCACGGTGGTCAAGACCTTCGTGTTCCACCCGCGGCCAGTATGCGATCGGGCTCGACTACGAGG
The DNA here is from genome assembly GCA_963741745.1 of uncultured Pseudomonadota bacterium. Taxonomy (GTDB): domain Bacteria; phylum Pseudomonadota; class Gammaproteobacteria; order Steroidobacterales; family Steroidobacteraceae; genus 13-2-20CM-66-19. Next base: position 743,152 of record CAVUJF010000001.1, read on the forward strand.
TGCACAACGCCAGCAACGCGCCCTGGGCCGCCAACGCCTACGCGCAGATCCTGCGCAACGATCCGCCCACCAAGCGCTCCATGTTCAACGTCGACAGTCGTACGCCTTCCACGGGCCGGCGCTGCACGATGGCACCAAGTACCGCAAGCTCGACACCGCGGATGCCAAGGACGCGCACCTGGCGCTCGAGGTGAACAGCGGCTGGATCGCGGCACTGCAGCACCACTTCGTCAGCGCCATCGTGCCGCCGCGCGGGGCGCCGTGGCACTTCTCCTTGAGCGCGCAGGGTCAGCAGTACCTGCTCAGCGCCAGCGGCCCGGAGCAGACCGTGGCGCCGGGGGCGACCGCGCAGTTCACGCAGACGCTGTTCACCGGACCCAAGCTGCAGGCGCAGCTGGAGGCCACCGCCCCCGAGCTCGGCCGCGTCGCCGACTACGGCCGGCTGTGGTTCCTGGCGCATGCCGCTGTACAAACTGCTCGCCTGGGTGCACGGGGTCTCGGGCAACTGGGGCATCGCGATCATCGTCGTCACCTTCCTGCTGAAGCTCTTGTTCTACCCGCTGTCGGAGGCGAGCGGCCGCTCGATGGCGAAGATGAAGGCGCTGCAGCCGCGCATCAAGAACCTGCAGGACACCTACAAGGACGACCGCGAGAAGCTCGGCAAGGCGATGATGGAGCTGTACCAGCGGGAGAAGATCAATCCGGTCGCCGGCTGCCTGCCGATCGTCATCCAGATCCCGGTGTTCCTCGCCTTCTACTGGGCGCTGCTGGAGAGCGTGGAGATGCGCCAGGCGCCGTTCATGCTGTGGATCCACGACCTCTCGGCGCGCGACCCCTGGTTCATCCTGCCGGCGATCATGGCGGTGGCGATGTTCGTGCAGTACAAGCTGAACCCCGCACCTCCGGACCCGGTGCAGGCCAAGGTGTTCATGATCATGCCGTTCGCGATGTCGTTCATGTTCGCGTTCTTCCCGGCGGGCCTGGTGCTCTACTGGGTGACGAACACGATCCTCTCGATCGCGCAGCAGTGGAACATCAACCGGCGCATCGCCGCGGCCGCGGCGGCCAAGCGCAGCAATTAGCGCAGCGCTTCCCTTCCGGGCGCAGGCGGCGGTAGCCTGCGTTCCTGCCGCGAGAGGGGAAGCATGAGCCATCACGACACCATCGTGGCCGCGGCCACCCCCGCCGGGCCGGGGCGGCATCGGCATCGTGCGGCTCTCCGGGCCTAAGGTCCCGGAGCTCGCCGCGGTGCTGCTCGGGGAGCTGCCGCCGCGCGCGCCATGCCACCTTCGCGCGCTTCCTCGAGGCGGACGGGGAGGCGATCGATGCGGGCATCGCGCTGTTCTTCCCCGCGCCGCATTCCTACACCGGCGAGCACGTGCTCGAGCTGCACGGGCATGGCGGCCCGCAGGTGATGGAGGCGCTCATCACGCGCGCGCTGCAACTCGGGGCGCGGCGCGCGCTGCCCGGGGAGTTCACGCAGCGCGCCTTCCTCAACGACAAGCTCGATCTGGCCCAGGCCGAGGCGGTCGCGGACCTGATCGATGCGGGCTCGCAGGAAGCGGCGCGCGCGGCCATGCGCTCGCTGCAGGGGGAGTTCTCGGAGATGGTGCACGGGCTGACCGAGGCGGTGATCGAGCTGCGCACCTATGTCGAGGCGGCCATCGACTTCCCGGAGGAGGAGGTCGACTTCCTCGCCGATCGCGAGCTCAGCGAGCGCTTCCAGAAGGTGCGCGACCATTTCGACGGGGTGCTCGACAGTGCGCGCCAGGGGAGGCTGCTGCGCGAGGGCATGACGCGTGGTCATCGCCGGCCGGCCGAACGCGGGCAAGTCGAGCCTCATGAACCGCCTGGCCGGCTACGACGGCGGCGATCGTGACGCCGATCCCCGGCACCACGCGCGACGTGGTGCGCGAGCGCATCAGCATCGACGGCATGCCGCTGCACGTGCTCGACACCGCGGGCCTGCGCGCGGGCGGCGACCTGGTCGAGCAGGAGGGCATCCGGCGCGCGCAGGCGGAGATGCAGCGCGCCGACCGCGTGCTGTTCGTCATCGACGCCGTGGCCGATCCCGGCGCGCGTGGCTTCAGCGAAGAGCGTGCGCGCCTGCCCGCGGACGTGCCGGTCACGCTGGTGTTCAACAAGTGCGACCTGGCAGCCGGGCTGCCCGTGGCCGACACCTTAAGCGGGCCGCCGCGCGTCACGGTCTCGGCGCTCACCGGCGCCGGCATCGATGCGCTGCGCGCGCACCTGAAGCAGGTGATGGGCTACCAGAGCGCGGCGGCCGGCACGGTCAGTGCGCGCGCACGCCACCTCGAGGCGCTGGCGCGCGCGCGGGCGCATACCGAGGCGGCGGCGCGGCAGCTCACCGAGAGCCGCGCCGGGGAACTGGTCGCCGAGGAGCTGCGCGCCGCGCAGCAGGCCTTGAGCGAGATCACCGGGGAGTTCACCAGCGACGACCTCCTCGGGCGGATCTTCGCCGGCTTCTGCATCGGAAAGTAGTCAGCCGGCGGGGCGCCCCAGGCTCAGGTCGCGGCTGTAGACGACGTTCATCACGTTGTCGTACCAGCCCTGGACCTCCGGCTTCACCAGGTGCTTGTTGACGTAGAAGTAGATCGGCAGCAGCGGGTGGTCCTTGAGCATCAGCGACTCCGCCTGCTCCAGCAGCACGCGCCGCCTGGCCGGGTCCGCCTCGTTGCCCGCCTGCGCCAGCAGCGCGTCGTAGGCTGCGCTGCGGTAGTGCGGCAGGTTCACGCCGAAGTCGCTCTTCAGGTACTGCGCGAAGGTGTAGGCGTCGTTGTAGTCCCCCACCCAGCTGGAGCGGAACATCTCCACGTCGCCGCGGTCGATGTCCTGCAGCAGTGACTTGAACTCCGCCTGCGCCAGGTGCACCTCCGCCCCCAGCGCCTCCTGCCACATCGAGGCGATCGCCACGGCCAGCTTGGTGTGCACTTCGCCGGTGTTGTAGCGCAGCTCGAACGACAGCGGCCTGTCCTTCGAGTAACCGGCCTGCGCATACAGCTGCCGGGCCTCGCGGATGCGCGCTTCCATGGGCTGGCCGGCGTAGTCGAAGGACTGCGAGCTGTAGTTCTCCACCCCCGGCGGCACCCAGCCATAGGCGGGCAGCTCACCCACGCGCAGTACCCGCTGCGCGAGCTTCTCGCGGTCGATGACCAGGGAGAGCGCGCGGCGCAGCTGCGGGCTGTCGCGGAACGGCGGGCGCCTGAGGTTGAAGCCGTAGTAGTAGGTGGTCAGCTGCGGGTGCACGTGCAGCTGACCGGCGAGGTGTTCCTTCACCCAGTCGAACTGGCCGCGCGGCACGACGAAGGTGACCTGCAGTTCCCCGCCGCGGTAGCGCGCCAGCTCCGCATTCTCGTCCGGGATCAGAAGGTAGCGCACCCCGTCCAGGCGGGTCGCCGCATCGTTCCAGTAATGGTGGTTGCGCATCAGCAGCACGGCGGAGCCCTGCACCCACTCGGTGAGCACGAACGCGCCGTTGCTCACCATCACCCCCGGCTTCGCGAAGCCGCGCGGGTTCGCGGCCAGCGTCGGGCGGTGCACGGGGCAGGTGCTCGGGTGCGATAGCAGCGTCGGCAGGTAAGGTGCCGGCGCGCGCAGGGTGATGACGACGGTGGCGGCATCGGGGGCGGTCACGCCGAGGGACTGCACCGGCTTGGTGCCGGCGATGATGTCGCCGGAGTTGGCGATGACGTCGGTGTACTGCGCGTAGCTGGAGGCGGTGGCCGGGTCGACCAGGCGCTGCAGGCCGGCGACGAAATCCTCCGCCACCATGGCCTCGCCGTTTGACCAGTGCAGCCCGTCGCGCAGGTGGAAGGTGTAGGTGCGCCCGTCCGCGCTCGCTTCCCAGCTGCGTGCACTTCCCGGGGCGACGCTGGCGTCCTTGCCGAGGGTGGTCAGGCCCTCGCACAGGTCGCGCACGATGCTCTGCGCCTCGAAGCCGCGCGCCTTCTGCGGGTCGAGCGAATCAGGGTCCGGGCCGCCGCCGCGCACCAGGATCGCAAGACCCGCCGCGGCGGGCCCGGCAGCCGGGGCCGGCGCGTGCGGCGCGCCGCACGCGCTGAGCAGGCCGAGCAGCAGGGCCGGCAGGGCGCGTGCCGCTGGTCTCATCGGCGGCGGGTACGGTGCTGGTTGATCTCCTCGCGCAGCGCGGCGGTGCCCTTGCGGGCGGCGCTGGCGAAGTCCTCGCCCTGCGAGGCGTAGAGGATCGCGCGCGAGGAGCTGATGAGCAGGCCGGTGCCGGCAGCGCTCTGGCCGTTGCGCACCGCCTGCGCGACATCCCCGCCCTGGGCGCCGACGCCGGGGACCAGCAGGGGCATGTCCCCGACCAGCGCGCGCACCTCGGCGAGCTCGGCGGGATTGGTGGCGCCCACGACCAGCAGACAGTTGCCGCGCGTGTTCCAGCGCTGCGCGGCCAGCTTCGCCACCACCTGGTACAGGGGGGCGTCGGGGGCCATGAGCTCCTGCAGCTCGCGGCCGCCGGGATTGGAAGTGCGGCACAGCACGATCACGCCCTTGTCCGCGTAGCGCAGGAATGGCTCGAGCGAGTCGGTGCCGAGGTAGGGATTCACGGTGGCAGCATCGGCGCCGTAGCGCACGAAGGCTTCGGTCGCATAGCGCTCGGCGGTGCTGCCGATGTCACCGCGTTTGACGTCCAGGACGACCTGCACCCGGGGGTGGTGTTCCTTGACGTACTCGATGGTGCGCTCGAGCTGGTCTTCGGCGCCGCAGGCGGCGTAGTGCGCGAACTGCGGCTTGTAGGCGCACACCAGGTCCGCCGTCGCATCGATGATCGCGCGGTTGAACTCGAAGATCGGCGCCGGCTGCTGCGCGATGTGGCGCGGGAAGCGCTCCGGCTCCGGGTCCAGGCCGACGCACACCAGCGAATCGTGGGCAGCCCAGACGTGGTTCAGCCGTTCGATGAAACCGCTCATGCGACCCGGGCGCCCGCGGCGGCGCGCTTCTTCAGGTGCACGACCAGGATCTGCACCGCGGCGGCGGTGATCCCCGGGATGCGGGCCGCCTGGCCGACGGTGCCGGGCCGTGCGGCGGTGAGTTTCTGGCGCACTTCGTGTGAGAGTCCGGCCAGCTGTGCATAGTTCATATCCTCCGGCAGCACGGTTTCCTCGGCGCGCTGCGCGCGCGCGATCTCAGCCTCCTGGCGCTGGATGTAGCCTTGGTACTTGGCCCGTACCTCCACCTGGCCGCGCACCTGGCCGGGCAGGCGCTCATCGGCCACGCCGGCGCAGGTCCACTGCGGCTCGCCGGTCAGCTCCGCCAGCGCCGGGTAGCTCACCCCCGGCCGCCGCAGGAGCTCGAAGGCGGAACTGTCGCGCGCCAGCGGCGCACCCAGCACGCGCTGCTGCCACTCGGCCGGAACGTCCGCCGGCTTCACCCGCAGCGCACTGAGCCGGGCGACTTCTGCATCCGTGGCGCTCGCCTTGGCCTGGAACAATTCCCAGCGCTCCGCGTCCACCAGTCCCAGGCTGCGCCCGGCGGGGGTGAGGCGCAGGTCGGCGTTGTCCTCGCGCAGCAGCAGCCGGTGCTCGGCGCGGCTGGTGAACATGCGGTACGGCTCGCGCGTGCCGAGGCTCACCAGGTCATCGATGAGTACCCCGAGGTAGGCCTCGCTGCGCCGGGGCACCCAGGGCTCGCGCCCGCTGATCCTGAGCGCGGCATTGATGCCGGCGATGAGTCCCTGGGCGGCGGCCTCCTCGTAGCCGGTCGTGCCGTTGATCTGGCCGGCGAAGAACAGACCCTCGAGGGCGCGGGTTTCCAGGGAGTGCCTGAGGTCGCGCGGATCGAAGAAGTCGTACTCGATCGCATAGCCGGGGCGGGTGAGGTGGGCGTTCTCGAAGCCGCGGATGCTGCGCACCAGCTCGTACTGCACCTCGTACGGCAGGCTGGTCGAGATCCCGTTGGGATACACCTCATGCGTCGTCAGGCCCTCGGGCTCGACGAAGATCTGGTGCGAGTCCTTGCCGGCAAAGCGCACGACCTTGTCCTCGATCGACGGGCAGTACCGGGGACCGATGCCCTCGATGAGGCCGGTGAACATCGGCGAGCGGTCGGTCGCGCCGCGGATGATCGCGTGCGTACGCTCGTTAGTCTGCGTAATGTAACAATTTACCTGTGGAGGATGTTCATTGACGCGCCCGAGGTACGAAAATACCGGTACCGGGTCGTCGCCCGGCTGTGCCGTCATCACCGACCAGTCCAGGGAGCGCCCGTCGATCCTGGGCGGCGTGCCGGTCTTCAGCCGTGCCACCCGCAGCGGCAGCTCCCGCAGCCGCGCGGCCAGGCGGTTCGAGGGGGGATCGCCGGCGCGGCCGCCGGGCATGTTCTCCAGGCCCACGTGGATGCGGCCGCCGAGGAAGGTGCCCACGGTGAGCACCACGGCCGCGGCGGTGAAGGTGATCCCGGAGGCGGTGACCACGCCCTGCACCCGGCCGCCGGTGACGATGAGATCGGCGACCTCCTGCTGGAACAGGGTGAGGTTCGGCTGGTTCTCCAGAAGCTGCCGGATCGCCTGCCGGTAGAGCACCCGGTCGGCCTGCGCGCGGGTGGCGCGCACCGCAGGTCCCTTGCTGGCATTGAGGGTGCGGAACTGGATGCCGGCGCGGTCGGCGGCCCGGGCCATCGCCCCGCCCAGGGCGTCGATCTCGCGCACCAGGTGTCCCTTGCCGATGCCCCCGATCGCCGGGTTGCAGCTCATCTGCCCCAGGGTCTCGATGCTCTGGGTGACCAGCAGCGTGCGCGCACCCATGCGGGCGGCCGCCAGCGCAGCCTCGGTGCCGGCATGGCCGCCACCGACGACGATGACGTCCAGGGCGTTCGCTTCAGGGTGACTGGGACTCATGCGGGATCCGAGTGGGACCTTGAGTGGGCGGCGTATTGTAGGGCGGCCGTCACGGCCGGCAAGGCGCTTTGCGGCACCGGGACGGGCCTGCGCTAGAATCGAGCCGGCCCGGGCGCTGGCCCTGCGGCCACGCCTTCAGTAAGTCCAACAGCGGGGAATCAGCGATGACCTGGGGCAGGAGGCGGACCGCGGCCATCATCGCGACGGCGCTGCTGATGGGGGGCTGCGCCAAGATCACCGCCCCGAGCGTGGATTTCGCAGGTCCCACCCCGAGCTTCGACGCCAAGGCGAGCGCGGTCAACGCGCTCTTCAGCCATTTCGCGGGCGAGCTCAGCGTCAGCGCCGTCTCGGTGCAGCACGCAGGTCCCGCCGCACCCACGACCGCCACCGCGACGGCCGGCACCAGCGCCGGTGTGACCACCGTCCGGCTGAGCGCGGCGCCCACGTTCTCGGTGGGCGATGTCGTGAGCGTTACCTGGAGCGGCAACGCAAAGACCCTGGTCGGTGCGTCCTACCTCATCACCCAGAGCGCCACCTATCGCATCCGCACCGCGGCACTGGTGGTGCAGACGCCGTGGGGTGGCCTGGGACCGGGTGCCTCCGGCAAGGTGTGCGTCGCGCTTGAGCCGAATGCCCCGAGTGATGTGAACGTGCTGCTGGACAGTGCCGCGGTCGCAGTCACGCCCGTCACGCTGCACATCGCGGCCGGCCAGCCCAGGGCCTCCGCTGCCGCGACCGCCACCAGCGGCGGGTTTTCCTGCCCGCTGCCCGGCGGCGCAGCTGCGGTCGGGGCGGCCCCGCCGCGCTGTGACCGCAGCAACGGTGTCGTGGCCACGGCCAGCCTGGGCGGTGTTGCCATCCACGGCTGCGGCAACACCGGCCCGAGCTGCTGCGGCGTCAATGGCCAGACCTGCGGCACCCCGGCGCCGCCGCCTTCGCTGTGCCCCTGAGCGCGGCCCCTGATCTGCCGATCCGTCCGCATCTTCCGCCCGAGCGCCGCGGCTAAACTGCGCGCCTCATGATGCGGACCCTGAATGCGGGCGTTCTCGGTGCGGCCCTGCTGCTCGCCTGCCTGCCCGGGCAGCGCGCGCACGCCGCGCCCACCCTCACCCTGTCGGCCTGCGAGCTTACGCATCCGCTGCGCCTCACCGTGGTTCCGGCGGAGTGCGGTGTGCTCAGCGTGGCGGAGAACCCGGCGGATGCGCACTCGCGGCGCATCGGCCTGCATGTGGCGCGCGTGCCGGCGATCAGCCGCCGCAAGCTCGCCGATCCTGTGTTCGTGCTCGCCGGCGGCCCGGGGCAGGCCGCAAGCGCCTTCTACGCCACCGTCGCCGGCGCATTTGCGCGCATCAACCGCGACCGCGACATCGTGCTCGTCGACCAGCGCGGCACGGGCGGCTCGAACCTGCTCGACTGCCCGGAGGAAGCCGAGACGCTGTACCGCCAATCCGATGCACAGATTGCCGAGCACACCCGCGCCTGCCTGGCCGCGCTCGCGCGCCGCGCCGGGGTCGCCTACTACACCACCAGTGTTGCGGTGCAGGACCTGGAGCAGGTGCGCCGCGCTCTCGGCTACGCACGCATCGACATCTACGCGGTCTCCTACGGCACGCGCGTCGCGCAGCACTACATCCGGCGCTTCCCGCAGGCGGTGCGCGCGGTGATCCTGGACGGGGTGCTGCCGCCGCAGCTCGCCGTCGGTCCCGCCGTGGCGCTGGATGCGGAAAGTGCGCTGCGCGCGATCCTGGCGCGCTGCACCGCCGATGCGCCCTGTCATGCGCGCTTCCCGGACCCGCAGGGCGACTACCGCGCGCTGCGCGCCGCGCTGGAGAAAGGCGCGGTGCACGTGCAGCTGCCGGACCCTGCCAGCGGCGCGCCGCGGCAGCTGGACTTCGGCGGCGACCAGCTGGCGCTGGTGCTGCGCCTGGCGAGCTACTCCTCCGATTACTCGGCGTTGCTGCCGCTGCTGCTGCACACGGCGCGCGCCAGCGCGGACTACACGCAGCTTGCCGCGCAGTTCCTGCTGATGCAGCGCTCCTACGAGGACGTCGCCACGGGGATGCACAACAGCGTGGTGTGCGCCGAGGACGTGCCCTTCTATGACAGCGGCGCCATCGACCGCGCGCAGCTCGCGGCGACCTTCATGGGCACCAGCCAGATCGAGGGCCTGCGGGTCGTGTGCAGCGTGTGGCCGCGCGGGCCGGTGGATGCGGATTTCCATGCGCCGCTGCACTCGGCCGTGCCGGCGCTGCTGCTCTCGGGCAGCGACGACCCGGTGACCCCGCCGGCGTACGCGCAGCAGGCCGCCGCCGGCTTCACGCAGGCGCGGCAGCTGGTGCTCGCCGGCTTCGCGCACGGGCAACTGACCGCGCCGTGCATGGGCCGCGTGCTGGCGCGCTTCCTGGAAGTGCCGGACCCTGCCGCCCTGGATGCCAGCTGCACCCAAAAGGCACGGCCGCTGCCGTTCTTCGTCACCGTCAACGGGCCGGCGCCATGATCGCGGCCGCGCACCTGGGCAAGCACTTCGGCGCCATCGCGGCCGTGCGCGACGTGAGCTTGAATGCACAGGACGGGCGCATCACCGGGCTGCTCGGCCCGAACGGTGCCGGCAAGTCGACGACGCTGCGCATGCTCTACACGGTGCTCAGGCCCGATAGCGGCGACGCCCTGATCGACGGGCACAGCGCCGTGCACGCCCCGCTCGAGGCCGCGCGGCGCCTGGGTGTGCTCACCCACAACCCCGGTATCTACCCGAACCTCACGGCGCGCGAGAACATCCTCTACTTCGGTGCGCTGCAGGGGCTGCCGCGCGCGGCCGCGCGGGCGCGCGCCGGGGAGCTCGTCGAGCTCCTGGAGATGCAGGAGTTCGCGGACCGCCGTGCCAGGGGATTCTCGCAGGGCCAGCGCCTGAAGACCGCGCTGGCGCGCGCGCTGGTGCACAACCCGCGCAACCTCATCCTCGATGAGCCCACCAACGGGCTGGACGTCATGGCGGTGCGCGCGCTGCGCGCGCTGCTGCGCCGCCTGCGCGATGCGGGGCACTGCGTGCTGTTCTCCAGCCACGTCATGCACGAGGTGAGCGAGCTGTGCGACGAGGTCATCGTGATCGCCGCCGGCACGGTGATCGCCGCGGGCACGCCGGAGGCGATCCGCACGCGCACCGGCACCGCGGCGCTCGAGGATGCGTTCGTGCAGCTCATCGGCGGCGGGGCGCTGTAGCCGGTGCACACCATCCTCACCGTGTTCGCCAAGGAGTTCCGCGAGAACCTGCGCGAGCGCCGCACGCTGTTCTCGGCACTGATCCTGGGTCCGCTGCTCGGGCCGCTGGTGTTCGCCGGCGCGCTGTCGCTGCAGATCGAGCGCAGCGCCAGCCACGCCGACCGGGCGGTGAAGCTGGCGCTCGCGCACGGCGAGCGCGCCCCGAACCTGGCCGCCTTCCTCAGCGAGTCGGGCATCGCGGTGCAGCCGGTGGACTACGATGCCGCGCAGGCACGCGCGGCCATCCAGGCACACCGCCAGGAGCGGGTGCTGGAGGTGACTGCGGACTTCGCGCCGCGCCTCGTAAGCGGCGGCCCGGCACCGCTGGTGCTGTACGCGGACTCCTCCGAGGTGAGCTCCGCGGCAGACACCGACCACGTGCGCGCGCTGCTGGAGCAGTACGGCTCGGTGATCGCGCGGCTGCGCGTGGTGGCCCGCGGGGTCGACCCGCTGGTGCTCACCCCGATTGCGCTGCAGGACATCGATGTCTCCACCCCGGCGGCGCGCTCGGTGGTGGCGCTGGGAACCTTGAGTTACCTGGTGCTGCTGACCATGCTCATGGGCGGGATGTACCTGGCCATCGATGCGACGGCCGGGGAGCGCGAGCGCGGCTCGCTGGAGCCGCTGCTGACGGTGCCGGCGCGGCGCTCGCACCTGATCTACGGCAAGATCCTCGCCACCTGCGCCTACATGAGCCTGTCGCTGGTGCTCACGGTGACCGCCTTCGCGGTCCTGCTGCGCTTCGTCGGGCTGGAGCGCTTCGGCATGAGCGTGAACTTCGGTCCCTGGGTGGCGTTGCGGCTGGTGCTGTTCTGCCTGCCGCTGGTGCCACTGGGGGCGGCGCTGATGACGATCGTCGCCGCCTACACCCGCAGCTATCGCGAGGCGCAGACCTATCTGGGCCTGGTGCTCCTGGTGCCAACGCTGCCCTTGGTGTTCGCCGGCGTCACGGGCCTGCGCCCGAGCCTGGCGTTCATGGCGGTCCCCTCGCTCAGCCAGCACTTCCTGATCACCAGCCTGCTGCGCGACGAGCCGGTGCCGGGGGCCTACTTTGCCGTCTCAGTGCTGGCCACGCTCGCCGTGGGTGCGGTGCTGGTGCTGATCGCCGGCCGGCTGTACCGGCGCGAGGCCCTGCTCGGCTGAGTCCGCTGGCACGGTGAGCAGGGCGTGCAGGGTGGCGACGTGGCGCGCCGCGAACTGGCGCGCCTCGACCTCGAAGCGGTTGTTCCAGTAGCCGCGCCGCAGGCACTCCAGCAGGTAGCCGCGCACCGTGAGCCGGCCGGGCTGCCACTGCAGCACGACATGGCAGTACTCGTGCAGCAGCAGCGCGGAGTTGCCGAAGAAGTCCTGCGCGCTGCCGCGCAGGTAGATGCGGTTGCGGCGCGTGGTGGCGATGGCGCGCCCGTGCAGGCGCGCCAGCCAGGAGTGCTCGAACACGCGGACGTGACCGACCGGGGTGCCGAGTATCCCGGCCAGCGCCGCGCGCAGGGCTTGGGGGACTGCGGCCTCGCGTGCCACGCCTGCTCGTCTCAGGCGCGTGCGTGGACCCAGCCCATGGCGGGCCGGAAGCGCAAGTTGCGCGCAGGTCCTGCCGCGATGTCCTCGGGCAGCAGGCGCACCCCGCCGTCCTCGAGGTAGCGCTTCACGAGGGTCACCATGGCCTCGCACATGACCGCAGCCTGGGGCAGGTCGGCAAGGTGCACCACGATGCGCGCCTGCAGGTGCCTGGCTGCCGGTGCCGCCTCGCGCAGCGAGGCGAGGCAGCGGTCCAGCAGCAGCATCTCGGTGGCGAGCGTGGAGTCGGTGACGTCGATCGGCTTGGCGGTGCGCACGATGCAGCGCAGGTGCAGCAGCGCGCCGGCCTGCTCCTCGGCGTCGTACACGCACACCGCGAGGGCGGACGTGAGCTGGGTGACCAGCAGCACATCCTCCAGGGCCACCTCGAACTTGTCGGGGGTGACGTTGATCTCACGGTGTTCCATCAGCGGTTGTATACCGCCTCGCCGCGTCAGCATGTGCACACTCCTGCCCAAACTATGAACTGCCGCACGCGGCGGGGGATAGAATATGCGAATGGGTACCCAACGGAGCCGTGGACATGAATAGAGTGGCCTGTGCCGTGCTTGCCTGCCTGCTCAGCGCTGCCGCGCTTGCAGAGCAGGCGCCGGTGTCGTCGATTCGCGTCATGGGCGATGCGCAGGTGACCGCCAAACCCGACCGCGTGCAGATCGACATCGGCGTCACCACGCGCGCCGAGAAGTCGCAGGAGGCGGCCACGCAGAACGCCCGCCAGGTGGATGCGGTGCTCGCCGCGGTCAAGAAGTCCGCCGGCCCCACCGCGGTGCTCAAGACGGTGAACTACTCGCTGAGCCCCGCCTACCGCTACCAGAACGGCCACGAGCCGGTGATCACCGGCTACAGCGCCTCGAACCTGGTGCAGGTGACGCTCGATGACCTGACCAAGATCAGCAACGTCATCGATGCGGCCGCGCAGTCCGGCGCCAACCAGGTGCAGGGCATCCAGTTCACGCTGCGCGACACGGACGCGGTGCGCGCCGATGCGCTGCGCAAGGCCGCCGCCAAGGCGCGCGCTGATGCGGAAGTCCTCGCCGCCGCCCTGGGGCTGAAGATCGTGCGCGTGCTCAGCGTCGAGGAGAGCGGCGCGCCGCGGCTGCCGGTGCTGCGCACCATGAGCATGGCGGCGGCCCCGGTCGCCGAGGCGAAGGTCGCCACCCCGGTGGAGTCGGGCACGCTGGAGGTCGCCGCCGACATCGTGCTGACCGTGGAGGTCGCACCCCGCTGAGCGCTACTTGCGCCAGTAGGCCGGGCGCATCAGCACCACGATGCTGAAGATCTCCAGCCGGCCCACCAGCATGGCCACGGTGCAGATCCAGGTCTGCAGCGGGCTTAAGGCCCGCAGGTTGTGCACCGCCCCGGGCGCGCCGAAGCCGTGCGCGGTGTTGTTGATGGAGGCAACCACCGCTGTGAATGCGGTGTCGAAGTCCAGCCCCGTCAGCAGCATCGCAAAGGTGAGCACGGCGATGGCCACGCCGTACAGGAACATGAATGCCAGCACCGCGTGCCCGACCGCATCCGGGATCGGGCGGCCGCCGATGCGCACCGGCGCCAGCGCCGCCGGGTGGATCAGCAGCTTCAGCTCGCGCCCGGTCTGGCGCGCCAGCAGCAGCGCGCGGAACATCTTGATGCCGCCGCCGGTGGATCCGGTGCTGCACACGATGCACGACAGGAACAGCATCCAGTAGGGCGCGAACACCGGCCAGCTCTGGTAGTCCTGGGTGGTCAGCCCGCTGGTGGTGGCCTGCGAGATGACGTTGAAGGCGGCAGAGCGCAGGCACTGCAGGAAATCCGGGAACACGCCGTGCCAGCTCAGCAGCAGCGCGATGCCCGCCACGCTCAAGGCCAGCACCGCGAAGATCGCGCGGGCCTCCGGATCCTGCTGGTAAGTCTCCAGCGACAGGCGGCGCAGGGCCACGAAGTGGCGCGCGAAGTTCAGCGCCGCGACCACCATCAGCACCATCAGCACGAACTCGATCGCCGCGGAGTTGAAGTAGGCAATGCTGCGGTCGTGGGTCGAGAAGCCCCCGAGGCCGACCGCGGAGAAGGCGTGGCAGATGGCATCGAACCAGCCCATGCCGCAGACCTTCAGCGCCACGATGCCCGCGACGGTGATCAGCACGTACACGTACCACAGCGAGCGGGCGGTGGCGGTGATGCGCGGGGCCAGCCGCTGGTCCTTCACCGAGCCGGGAGCTGCGCCCTTGTGCACCTGCATGCCGCCGATACCCAAAAGCGGCAGCACCGCGAGCGCCATGACGATCACCCCGAGGCCGCCGAACCACTCGAGCGCGTGGCGCCAGAAGTTCAGCGACGGCGCCAGCAGGTCAAGACCTGCGAGCACCGTCGAGCCGGTGGTGGTCAGGCCCGACATGGCCTCGAAGAAGGCGCCGGTGAAGGACAGTCCCGGGATGGCCAGCAGGAGCGGCAGCGCGGCCGCTGCCGGCAGCAGCACCCAGCCCAGGGTCACCAGCAGGAAGCCGTCGCGCGGACGCAGCTCGCGGTGCGGGCGGTGCGTGAGCAGCAGCAGCAGCAGCGCGCACCCGGCGGCGGCGGCGGCGGTCAGCAGGAACACCCGCCACAGGCCATCGCCCATGATGAGCGAGCAGGCGAGCGGGGCCAGGCAGGTGAGGGCGAAGCTCGCCAGCAGCAGGCCCAGGACGTGTGCGACGGCGAGCACTTGGAGGGCCTTCCGCTGCCAGCCCTAGCCGGTGGCCCGCAGGAACAGCCGCTCCACCGCCTCCAGGTGGCGCCGGTCGGCCAGGAACAGGATCACGTGGTCATCGGCCAGCACGCGCGTGTCGTGGTGCGCCATGATCACCTCTTCGGCGCGCACGATGGCCCCGATCGAGGCCCCTTCGGGCAGCGGAATCTCGCCCACGGTGCGCCCGACCACGCGCGAGCTGCGCTCGTCGCCGTGCACGATCGCCTCCAGCGCCTCGGCCGCGCCGCGGCGCAGCGCGTGCACCCGCACCACGTCCCCGCGGCGCACGAAGGCGAGCAGCGAGCCGATGGTGATGGTCTGCGGCGAGATGGCGATGTCGATGGTGCCGCTCTCGACCAGCTCGGTGTAGGAGGGCTTGTTGATGAGCGCCATCACCTTGTGCGCGCCCAGGCGCTTGGCGAGCATGGCCGCGAGGATGTTGGCTTCCTCGGAATTGGTGACGGCCACGAAGACATCCGCGCTGTCGATGTTCTCCTCGACCAAGAGCTCCTCGTCCGCCGCCTCGCCGCGCAGCACGATCGCCTTCTCGAGCAGCTCCGAGACCTTGCGCGCGCGGCGCGGGTCGCGCTCGATGAGCTTCACCTGGTTGCTGTGCTCGAGGTTCTTCGCCAGGCGGTAGCCGATGTGGCCGCCGCCGGCGATGATCACGCGCCGCGCCGGGTCGTCCCCGTGGCGCATCTCGGCCATGGCGCGGCGGATGTCCTCCTTGGCGGCCAGGAAGAACACCTCGTCGCCCTCGAGGATGGCCGTGTCCCCTTCCGGGGCGATGCTGCGGCCGTCGCGGTAGATCGCCACGATCCTCAGCTCGATGTTCGGCAGGTGCCTGGGCAGCTCGCTTAAGGTGTGCCCGATCAGCAGGCCGCCGGTGCGCACCCGCACGCCCACCAGCTGCACCTTGCCGTCCGCGAAGTCCAGCACCTGCAGCGTGCCGGGGTGGTGGATGAGCCGCTCGACATACTCGGTGACCAGCTGCTCGGGGCTGATGAACACGTCCACCGAGAGCCCGTCGCTGCCGAACAGGCCGGCGCGGCTGGTGTACTCGGCGGAGCGGATGCGCGCGATCTTGGTGGGCGTGCGGAACAGCGTGAAGGCCACCTCGCAGGCCACGAGGTTGACCTCGTCGCTGGAGGTGAGTGCGATCAGCACCTCGGCCTCGGCGGCACCGGCGGCCTCGAGCACGGTCGGGAAGGCGGCGTTGCCGGCCACGGTGCGCACGTCGAGCCGGTCCTGCAGGTCGCGCAGGATCTCCTCGTTCGAGTCGACCACGGTGACCTCATTGGCCTCCTCGCGCGAGAGCGCCTGGGCGGCCGTGCGCCCGACCTGACCGGCACCGAGGATGAGGATCTTCATGGCGGGTTAGTTCTTGTGCTTAAGCCTACAGCGGCTCGAGGTTCGCATACTGCACCATGAGCCACTTGGTGCCCTGGCGCTCGAAGCTCACCTGGACGCGCGCCTGCGCCCCGTTGCCCTCCACCGAGAGGATAACCCCTTCGCCGAACTTGCCGTGGCGGACCCGCGCCCCCAGGCGCACCCCCCCGACCGCCGGCTCCTGCGGGCGGAAGCGGCCCACGGCCACCGGGCGCGAGACCTGCACCCGCGGGCGCACCTCCTCGATGAGCTCCTCGGGGATCTCGCGGATGAAGCGCGAGGCCTGGCCGTAGGAGTCGACCCCGTGCAGGCGCCGCTGCTCGGCGCAGGTGAGGTACAGCTGGCGCATGGCGCGCGTCATGCCGACGTAGCACAGGCGCCGCTCCTCCTCCAGGCCGTCCAGGTCATTGAGCGAGCGCTGGTGGGGGAACAGCCCCTCCTCCATGCCGCACAGGAACACGACCGGGAACTCCAGGCCCTTGGCCGTGTGCAGCGTCATCATCTGCACGCAGTCCTCCCACTCATCCGCCTGGCCCTCCCCGGACTCCAGCGCCGCGTGGGCGAGGAAGGACTCCAGGGGCGGCAGCTCGGTGTCCTCGGGGGCAAAGCCGCGCGCGGCGGAGACCAGCTCGTCCAGGTTCTCCACGCGCGCCTCGCCGCGCTCGGCCTTCTCGCGCCGGTAGTGCTCGATGAGTCCGCTGCCCTTGAGGACCTGGTCGACCTGCTCGTGCAGGGGCAGCGTGCCGGAGTCGGCGGCGATGCGCTCGATCAGCCCCATGAAGCCCTGCACGGCCATGGCGGCCTTGGTGCCGAGGGTGCCGGCGGCGATCGCCGCAGCGGCGGCCTCCCACAGCGAGCAGCCGTGGGCACGCGCGTAGTCGCGCACGATGTCGAGGCTCTTCGCCCCCACCCCGCGGGTGGGCAGGTTCACCACGCGCTCAAAGGAGGCGTCGTCCTTGCGGTTGGCGATCAGCCGCAGGTAGGCGAGCGCGTCCTTGATCTCCGCGCGCTCGAAGAAGCGCAGGCCGCCGTACACGCGATACGGGATGCGCGCGGAGAGGAAGGCCTCCTCGAACACGCGCGACTGGGCGTTGGAGCGGTAGAGGATGGCGATCTCGCGGCGCAGGCCGCCCTGGGCGACGCGCTCGCGGATGCGGTGGGTGACGAACTCCGCCTCGTCGCGCTCGTTGAAGGCGGTGTACAGGCGGATCGGGTCACCCTTCTCCCCGTTGGTCCACAGGTTCTTCCCTAAGCGCGCGTTGTTGTGCGCGATCAGGCCGTTGGCGCCTTCCAGGATGGTCGCGGTGGAGCGGTAGTTCTGCTCCAGGCGGAACAGCTGTGCGCCGGGGTAGTCGCGGCGGAACTCCTGCAGGTTCGCCACGCGCGCGCCACGGAAGCGGTAAACCGACTGGTCGTCATCACCCACCACGAACGGATAGCTGGCGTAGCCGTGTGCATCCGGCGTGCCGGGGGCGAGCAGTCGCAGCCACTCGTACTGGATGCCGTTGGTGTCCTGGAACTCATCCACCAGCACGTGCCGGAAGCGCCGCCGGTAGTGCGCAAGCAGTTCGGGGTTGTCGCGCCACAGCTCGTAGGCGCGCAGCAGCAATTCCGCGAAGTCCACCGCCCCGGCACGCGCGCAGGCCTCCTCGTAGCTTGAGTACAGCCTGATCAGCTGCATGCGCGTCGGGTCGTTGCCGTCCTTCAGGTGCTTGGGTCTGCGACCCTCGTCCTTGTTGGAGTTGATGAACCACTGCACCTCGCGCGGGATCCAGCGGGTCTCATCCAGCTCGGCGGCGCGGATGAGCTTTTTGATCAGCCGCTGCTGGTCCTCCGAGTCGATGATCTGGAAGCTCTGCACCAGGTTCGCCTCGCGCCAGTGGATGCGCAGCAGGCGGTGGGCGAGCCCGTGGAAGGTGCCGATCCACAGCGCGCCGGCGGGGATGCCGAGCAGGCGCTCGACGCGGCCGCGCATCTCGGCGGCGGCCTTGTTCGTGAACGTGACCGCCAGGATGTTGTGCGGCGAGGCGCCCTCGGCCTGGATCACCCAGGCGATGCGGTGCGTGAGCACGCGCGTCTTGCCGCTGCCGGCGCCTGCGAGCACCAGCACCGGTCCGAGCGGCGCGGTGACGGCCGCGCGCTGCTCATCGTTCAGGGGATTGAGGATCGGGGACAGATCCATGGGGGGCGCATTCTACGGGAATCGCTTCCCGTTCAGGCGCCTGTTGCCCGGGTCTCCTGCGAGAAACGCGCCAGGAACACGACGAAGCTCACCAGCACCGGGCCCAGCACCAGCCCCAGGATGCCGAAGGCGGCCGCCCCACCGAGGGCGCCGATGAACAGCGCCAGGGTTGACACTTCCGCGTGCCGCGCGGTGAGGATCGGGCGCAGTACATTGTCCGATCCCCCGATCACACCCGCCCAGGCCAGCAGGAATGTCGCCTTGCCCCAGTGCCCGGTGAAGGCGAAGTAGAGGATCGCCGGGATGACGACGATCGAGGCGCCGGAGGGCAGGAAGGAGGCAAGCACCGCCAGCACGCCAAAGACCACCGGCGAGGGCAGGCCGGCGATGGCGAAGCCGATCCCGACCAGCAGGCCTTGCACCAGGGCCGTGATCACCGAGCCGAACACCACCGCGCGCGTGACTTCCCCCAGGTACTTGAGGGCCTGTGCGCGGCGTCCGGGCTCGACCGGGATGAGCTCGATCGCGTGCTTGGTGAGCGTGCGACCGTCGCGCAGGAAGAAGAACAGGATGAACAGCATCATGAAGAAGCTGATCAGCGTGCCAAAGATCCCGAGCGCGACGCTGCCGCTCAGGGCGGCGGCGCCCCTGAGCGCCGTCTGCAGCCCCTCGCTGGCCCAGCCCTGCACCTGGTCTGCCGTCACCGAGGAGTTCTCGCGCACCCAGCTCACCGCGCTGCCCACCACCGGGTAGCGGGACAGGCGCTCGAGCAGCTGGGAGTAGGAGGGCGGGCTCTGGGTGCGCAGGTACTCGATCAGCCGTGCGACCTGGCCTGCGAACACCACGCCCAGGATCGACAGCGGCACGAATACCGCGACCGGACCTAAGGCGGTGATGAAGCCGGCCGACAGCGCGCGCCGCCCGCGGAAGATCGAGTGGGTGAGCCGCTCATGCAGCGGGTAGAACATGAAGGCCAGCAGCGCCGCCCAGCCAAGCATTCCCAGGAAGGGGTGCACCACCAGAAGCAGCGCATAGCCCAGGATGAGCGCGGCGGTGATCTGGAAGCAGCGGCGGTAGAAGGTGGAATGCATGAGCGTCAAGCTTATAGGCAAGCCGCCCCCGAGGCGAAATCCGCCGCGGGGGCGCTCATGTTGTGGCCGGCCCGACCCCGGGGGTGAACCGCTACTCGGCGTTGGTTTCTTTGCCCCAGCGGTAGTTCAGGCGCAGGCCGTACACGCGCGGCTCGTTGGTGGTCTGCCGCAGGTCGTAGTTGCCGGTGTTGCTGTAGATGATCGCGTTCTTGTCAGCAAGGTTGGTCACGTACAGCTCCGCCAGCCAGTGGCCGCCTGCCGGGTTCAGGCCGAAGCGCACGTTCATGATCGAGTACTCCGGCTGCAGGATGCGCGGGAAGCCGTTGGACCCTGCCACGTGCAGGTCATTCCACATGTCCCCCTTGTGGCCGATGTCGAACTGCGCGTAGCCATGGAGCCCGGCTGACAGCGGCGTCTCGTAGCGGATGTTGGCGCTGTAGTTGAAATAAGGGTCGTAGGGCAGCCGCTCGCCGACATTGGGCTGGAAAGTCGGGTAGGGACTGGATGTTATGTGCGCGTCGTTGTAGCTGATGGCGCCCTGCATCGACCAGTTGTCGTTGAGCTTGTAGTCGACATTGCTCTCGACGCCCCTGATCCGCGCATTGCCCACGTTCACGTAGAAGCTGCTCGGCGCGCAGATGTCCACGTCGTAGATGATGGTCTGCAGCTGCTTCCAGTCCATCTGGTAGACGGCGCCGTTCCACACCAGGTGGCCCTTGAGGCTGGTCGTCTTCCAGCCGAACTCGTAGTTGTTGAGCGTGTCCGGTGCGTAGCTCTGGGGCACTCCGGCGTTGTAGCAGGACGGTCGGATAGCCGGAGTTGGAGCCGCCGTCGCGGAAGCCCTGCGAGAAGACCCCGTACAGCATGGCGTTCTTGTCGAGCTTGTAGCTAAATCCGAACCTGCTGTTCCACTTGTGCGAGGAACCCTCGTCCAGGGACGGACTGGTCGCCACGTAGGCGAACTGCCCGTAAGGGCTGTAGTACCTGAAGTCCGAGTGAAAGTGCACCACGCCTGCTTCGATGTTCAGCTTGTCGGTGATGTCGAAGTTGATGTTCGCGAACTCACTCTGCTGCAGGTAATCAGAGCGCGTGCGGTACGCGTACCACACGCCGGGGGGCAGCGAGGTCGAGCCCGGCGGCGTCATGCCGACGTAAGTGTTGTAGTACTGGAATGCGGGGCTGTCGTAGCGCAGGTTCGGCACGTAGAAGGTGCTGCCGGAGTTCTTGTCGCGGGTCTTCTCCCAGTACAGGCCGCCGAGCCAGTGCAAGCGACCGCCGGCCTTGGAGGACAGGCGCAGCTCATTCGACCAGCGCTCCGGGTTGGTGTGGTACTCGTAGAACTGCAGGGGCGCTTTGCAATCGGTGTAGGGGCCGCCGCCATAGACCGGGTCATTGCTGCAGGTGACGCCCTCGAGCGCGCCGCCGGCGTAGTTCTCCATGTACTGCGAGTACTCGTTCTGCTGGCGCGTGGGGAGCGACCAGTAGGTGCTGGCGAACACCAGGTCGCCGATGCCGACGTCGCCGTCGACATGGAAGTCGAGCGTCTTCGCCTGGAAGTCGTGGCTCTCCGGCCCGAAACGCTACCACGGTGCGCGCGGGCAGGTTCGGGTCCTCGTCCCAGGCGCCGAGCGTCGATTGGCGCTGGTAGCTGTAGGTGAGGCTCGCAGACCACTTGTCACCGAGCACGGCCTTCAGGGCAATGCGACCGCCCTCCAGGTGCGCGCGGTTGTAGTTGTTCGCGCGCCCAGGCGGAATTGTCCGATACCGCGCCGTTCACCCAGGTGCGGGTCGTGAGCTGGTTGTTGATGAAGCCACCCTGGGAATCGCTGAACGCGGACATGCGCAGTCCGAGCACCCCGGGCATCAACGGGAAGTTCACGAAGCCCTCGTAGGTCCAGTTCTGCCCCCGCCATGGATCTGCCCGGCGTTCAAGTCGATACCGGCACTGAAGGCGTTCACGTCCGGCTTGGCGGTGGTGTTGATGATGGCGCCCGACATGGAGCTGGCGCCGAACGTGGTGCCCTGCGGTCCATTGAGCACCTGGACGCTCTCCATGTCGTACAGGTGCAGGTCCGGCTGCACGCCTGACCAGCTCATGCGACATGTCATCGAGGATGAACCCAGTCGCGGAAGTATTCGCGTAGTTCGGGTTGCTGCCATCGGAGGCACCGCGCAGCACGAACAACTGGGTTCCCGGACCCACGCTGATGAAGGAGATCGATGGCATCTTCTGCGCATAGTCATCGAAACTGGAGATGCCGAGGTTCTGCATGTCCTGCTTGGTGAGGACGTCGACGCTGATCGGCACGTCCTGCAGGTTCTCGGAGACCTTGCGCGCCGTAACGATCACTTCCTGCAAGCCCGCCGGAGCTGTCGGATGCCTCGGCGGCGCGCGCGCCGTGGGGCATGGCGCCACCGGCGATGGCCGCGGCTACCGCGAAACCGATGCGGGACGGGTTGTGAAGCCTCCGCAAGGCCACGGGTTTCAAGTTCCGGCCGCGCGGTTCTTTGCCTGTCTGCCCATCGGAGTATCCCCTGAGAAATTGTGCGTTAACCGCACGCGTGTGCGTGCAGCGTGCCCGACGGATCATCCGTTGGCCCGCGGTGTTGCGTCAACCACTACGCTGCGGCGTCCACGCCACAGCGAGCCGGAACTAAGTCGAGGCGTTTGCCACCGGATCGGGGAAACGCCGCCATGCATCCCCGAGGGCGACCCGCAAGGGTTCAAGCTCACGCTCAAAGTTGCGCCAGTAACCGACGCCGGAAGTGTAGAGCGGCTGGCGCACCTGCTCCGCGCTGGCGGTGCGCACCGAGCGCTGGGTCTGGTGAAAGGACAGGCAGGCCGGCTCAAACGGCAGCCGGCAGTGATCCAGCAGGCGGCGGATGTTGGTCTGCGGATCGCGCACCAGCTCCTCGTACTGCACGTGCAGCACCTTGCCGGGCAGGACCTCGTCCCAGTGATCCATGAGCGCCAGATAGCAGCGGTAGTAGCGGCCGAGGTCGGTGAGGTCGTAGCTGAAGGTCTGCCCCTCGGCAAAGTACTGCTTGAAGGTGCTGAAGCACGAATCCATCGGGTGCCGACGCGCATCGATGAGGGTGGCGTTGGGCAGGATCGAGTGGATGAGGCCGATATGGTTGAAGTTGTTCGGCAGCTTGTCCGTGAAATGGGGGCGTCCGTGCCGCAGCGGCGCGGTTTCCTGCAGGTAGCGCGCACCCAGGGCGCGCAGCACCTGCGGCCCCGCGTGGGCGAGCGCCTCCGGGTAGCCATCGCGATCGGCGGAGGTGTCCTCGAACTCGTGCACCATGTGGATGATGTTCGGCAGCTCCATGGTGCCCTCCACGCGCGAGTGGCTGGCCAGGATCTGCTCGATGAGCGTCGAGCCGGAACGCGGCAGGCCGACGATGAAGATCGGGGCGGGGTCCGGATCACCGCTGCCGCTGCGCGAGGTGAAGTAAGCGCGGTCGAAAAAACTGCAGACGCGGGCGGTGCGCTTCTCGAAGCCATCGATGTCGAAGGGTGCATCCAGGCGGCGCAGGGCATTGCCGTGCGCGTAATAGCTGAAGGCCCGCGGGTAGTCCGCGCGCTGTTCGAAGGCGCGCCCGAGGGCGAAGTTCAGCTGCGCCTCGTCGGCGCGCTCGCGCTTGCCGCCCAGCAGGCCCTGCATGGCGGTCACCTCCGCATCGCTGAAGGTGTAGTTCTTCAGGTCCGCCAGCGACCAGTACGCTTCCCCCATTCCCGGCTTCATCGCCAGTGCCGCCTTGTAGGCGGCCTCGCTGTCGTTGCGGCGGCCCAGCGTCTTGTTCACGTGGCCGATCGACAGGCGCAGCCGGACCTCGTTCGGGGTGATCCGGGCTGCGTGCTCGTAGGCATCGAGAGCCTCCTCCTGGCGCATCAGTCGCGTGGCGACCCCGCCGAGGGTGATCCAGGTCTGCGGATTCTCCGGCTCGATCTTCAGCAGGCTGCGTGCGCAGGCCTCGGCATCCGTCAGTCTGCCCAGGGCCACGAGCACCTGGCCCAGCCCGCGCTGCGCCAGGGGCAGATGCGCGGACTGCCGCAGCGCATGCCGCAGCAGGCGCTCGGCGTCGTGCGGCTTGTCGGCCGCCAGCGAGACCGCCGCCAGTCCGCACAGGGCGGCCACATGGCTCGGGTTCGCCTGCAGGATTTGCCGGAAGATGCCTTCCGCACTCTTGCGGTCATCGGCCACCAGCGCGGCCGTGGCGGCCTCGATGCGCGCGCGCTGCGGATCGGTGAGGCGCGCGCGTTCATAGGCGGTTACGGCATCGGCATACTGGCCCAGATCCACCAAGGCATCACCGTAGGCAAGCCAGGCGAGGTGGTGGTGTGGGAATACCTGCAGCACCGCCTGCACCTGCGACCGCGCCAGCTGCGGCTGTCCGTGGGCGCGATAGGCGCGTGCCAGGTCCACGCGGGCGCTGGCGAACTCCGGCGCCCGCTCCACCAGCGGCTGCAGTATCCGGATGCTGGCTGCGGCGTGGTCCTGGGCGAGCAGCGCGGCGCCGAGCAGCCACTGGATAGTGGGTTCCTGCGGATACTGCGCCTCGAGTGCGCGCAGCATGCGCTCGGCAGTTGCCGACTGGCCGGCAAGCAGCGCCGCGTGCGCGCGGCTGCGATTCACTTCGAAGGCGGTTGGCTGGCGGCGCGTTCATGTCGTGTTCGCATCCCGCACAATGCGCCGGATGCCGGGCAAGCCTAGCATGCGTTGCCGGACTTGCCGTCGCGGTGCAGGCTCAGGCTAAACTCGCGCGCCGCCCGCGCGGTGACATCCACCCTTATCGTGCTGCCAAGGAGCTGCGAGTGCAGAAGCCACGCCTGTGTTTCGCCGTTTTGATGCTGGCCTGCGGTCTGCCGGCCGCCCATGCCGGCCGCGCGCTCGAGCCTGCCGACTGGCTGCGCTTCAAGCCCGTCTACGACGTGCACCTCTCGCCCGACGGCGCCACGGTGGCGTACCTCGTCAACCGCTACGACCAGCAGGCGGATGAGAGCATCGCGGACCTGTGGTCCGTGAGCTGGTCAGGCCAGTCGGACACGCAGCTCACCCACGGGGAGAATGTCTCGGATCCGGCCTTCAGTCCCGACGGGCGCTACCTGAGCTACCTTGCGGCACATCCGCAAGGCAGCCCCACGCAGCTGTGGGTCCGCGAGCTGCGCAGCGGGGTCACGCGCGCGATCACGCACGTGAACCAGGAGATCGCCGGCTACCGCTGGTCGGCCGACGGCGCGCACGTGGCGCTGGTGATGCGCGAGTCGGTGGAGGGTGCGGCCCAGGGCAAGCCCGCGGCCAAGAACGCG
The DNA here is from genome assembly GCA_963741745.1 of uncultured Pseudomonadota bacterium. GTDB lineage: Bacteria > Pseudomonadota > Gammaproteobacteria > Steroidobacterales > Steroidobacteraceae > 13-2-20CM-66-19. The sequence continues at coordinate 767,539 of CAVUJF010000001.1, forward strand.
GCCAAGAACGCGGACAAGAAGCCCCCCAAACCCATCGTCGTCGACGCCTTCCAGTTCAAGGCCGACAAGGAGGGTTACCTCACCGCCAGCTGGCGCACGCACCTTTATCTGCTGGACGTGAAATCGGGGGTAGTGACTGCCCTGCCGGCGGATCCCAGGCGCATCGACTCGTACCCCGCCTTCTCACCTGATGGCAAATCGCTGGCCTTCATCGCTCACCCGGTCGGCAGTTCCGCGGACGTCGGCCGCGACCAGGTGTGGGTGGTCGGCACCGCGCCGGGAGCCACGCCACAGCTGCTGCTCACCACCGACTCCCCGAACCACCAGCAGCTGGAGTGGAGCCCGGACGGCAGGCTTCTCAGCCTGCTCATCGGCGCGGAACTGAAGTTCAACGCCTACATCACCGACCGCCTCGGCGTGGCCGATGCCAGGACCGGACAGCTGCGCATGCTCGCGGTGGACCTGGACCGGGCCGTATCCGCGCCGAAGTTCACCGCCGACGGCAAGGCCATCCAGTTCACGGTCGAGGACGACGGGCAGCAGTACCCGGCGAGCGTCGCCCTGGACAGTGGCGCGGTCAGCCGGCTGGGCGGACCGATGGTGGCGCATGAGCTCGCCGCCGCCGCCGGGCACACCGCGGTGCTGGTCTCGAGCGACAAGGCACCCCCGGAGGTGTTCGCGCTGGAGAATGAGCACCTGCGCGCGCTCACCCATCACAACCAGGCGCTGTTCGCCGAGCTCACCCTGGGCGCGGTCGAGGACATCGCCTTCAAGGACAAGAGCGGCATCGAGGTGCACGGGCAGATCGTGAAGCCGCCGGGCTACGTCGCCGGCCAGCGCTATCCCACGATCCTGTGGATCCATGGCGGCCCGAATGGGCAGGACGATCACTCGCTGGAGCTGTGGGGCTACGGGCCGCCGCTGGAGCGGCAGTACTTCGCGACCCACGGCTACGTGGTGCTGGCGATCAATTACCGCGGCGGCACCGGCCGCGGCGCCGCCTACGCGCGCGCCATCCTGGCTGACTGGGGCGACAAGGAAGTCGAGGACTTACTCGCCGGCGTCGATTATGCGATCGAGCAGGGCATCGCCGACCCGCAGCGCCTGGGGGTCGGCGGCTGGAGCTACGGCGGCATCCTCACCGACTACGTGATCGCCAGCGACGCACGCTTCAAGGCCGCGATCTCCGGGGCGGGCAGCGCCAACCAGCTGTCCATGTATGGCGCCGATGAGTACGTCATCCAGTACAACGCCGAGCTCGGGCCGCCCTGGGTCAACCCGGACCTGTGGATCAAGGTGTCCTACCCGTTCTTCCACGCGGACCGGATCCACACCCCGACGCTGTTCATGGGCGGTGACAAGGACTTCAACGTGCCCATCGCCGGGGGCGAACAGATGTACCAGGCACTGAAGACCTTAGGGGTACCGGCGCAGCTGGTGGTCTACCCGGGTGAGTTCCACGTGTTCACCCGCCCGAGCTTCCTCATGGACCGCAGCCAGCGCTACCTGGAGTGGATGGACCGCTACCTCAAGGCGATGAACTAGACTCCGCGCCGGCATCCTCCGCGGGGCGCAGCGACCAGTGCGCGTTGCGGAACACCCAGGCGCCGCCGCGGCGCTCGGCGAGGGCGGTGAAGTAGCCGCTCACCGGGGTGTCGTGGTCGGCGCTGTCGGTGAGCACCTCGGTGAAGGAGGCGGCGATCACGGCGTAGTCGGCCGTCAGCGGGTCCACGCGCAGGTCGTCCCCGAAGCGCAGGTCGATGCGCTTGAGCGTGTGAGTGAGTGCCTCGATGCCCTGGGCGGCGGCGGCACCGTTGGGGAACTGCAGGGTGCCCTGCGAGGCCATGAAGAACTCCGGCGCGGTCGAGAAGTGCTTCGCCCAGGCGCCGGGGCCACGCAGGGTGACATCCTGCGCCACCTCGAGTGCGAACACGCGCACGTCGCCCGTGACCTCGATGCGCTCCTGCTCGGTGAGCGCGGGGGATGCGAGCGAGTGCGCGCGGCCGTGGCAGCCGCACAGCGCCAGTGCACTCAGCAGCAGGGGCCAGGATCTGGCGCGCACGCGCCGCCTACCACTTGTTGCGCAGCTCGCGCAGCTTCATGAACACGGTCTTGGGCGTGGGGTGCTCGCCGATGTCCGGGAACTTCTCGCGCAGGCGCGCGATGACATCCGGGCTCTGCAGCCGGAGGAAGGTGTTGACGCGCTTCTCCTGGGCCAGCGTGGTGACCGGCACGCTGGTCGGAGCGTAGCCACGTGCCGCGGCGAGCGAGGCGACCGCCTCCTGGTTGGACGGCTCGCGGTCGAGCGTGAACTCCAGGTTGCGGGCCATGTACTCGTGCCCCGGATAGACGCGCGTGCGATCCGGCAGCCGCACGAGCTGTGCCGCGAAGGTCTCGTAGAGGGTCGCCGGATCCCCCCCATTGTGGCAGTTGCCGACGCCGGCATTGAAGAGCGTGTCGCCGCAGAACAGCCCCGGCTCCTCGGTGTGCGAGAGCAGGCACACGTGCGTCATGGTGTGCCCCGGGGTATCCAGGGACTCGAGCGTGACCGTACGGCCGACCTGGACGAGGTCGCCCTTGTGCAGGCCGCGGTCGACGCCGCCGATGCGGCTGGCCGCCCCGGCATGGGCCAGCACCCGGGCGCCGGTCGCGGCCTTGAGCGGGGCGTTGCCGCCGGTGTGGTCCTCGTGCTCGTGGGTGTTCAGGATCTGGGTGATCTGCCAGCCGCGCGCCTTGGCCGCGTCCAGGCACATCTGCCATTCCAGCGGATCTACGGCCAGCGCCTCGCCGGTCTCGGGGCAGGCGATCAGGTAGTGGAAATTGCGCAGGGAATTTCCCGACCAGATGCGTTCGATCAGCATGGCAGCCCTTTTCGTTATGTCGCGCGGGCGGCAACGTACCGCGAAACGCAGGCGCGCGCCATAATGTGCGCATGGCAACCGAGCCTGAGCGGCATACGTTCCTGTTCGAGCCGGGCGTGTGGAACGGCACCGGCACGCTGTGGCGCGCCGACGGCGAGCCGCTGGCCACCCACTCGCGCACCGAGTTCGTGCACCGCAACGATTGCTGGCTCCTGTCCGGGACCCTGAAGGTGCTCGGTTCCCCGCCCACCGAGTTCCAGCAGGCCTACCTCATCGAGCTGCCGCGCACCCCCGCCGAGGGCCTGCGGTGGAGCTTCGACAGCGCCATGTTCGGCAAGCTGCAGGGACGCTTCGCGGTGGTCGGCTCGTCGATCCTGGTCGCTTACGGCTGCGAATCTTCCGGCTACTACGGTTCCGAGCACCTGGGACAGCTCGACCCGAACCACTACCGCTCGGTCGGCATGCTGATGCTCAAGGACAGGCTGGTGTATTCCTGGCAGACGCTGCACAAGCGCGCGCCGGCTGCGAGGACTGCGGCTAGTCCTGAGGTGTGAGCACGAGGTCGAGCTGCGCCTGCGCGCGGCGCAGGTCCGCATAGCGCATCGGTTCCGGCCGCCCGTTCACGAAGGCGCGTGCGGTGAGTCCGTTCGCCTCGAGCAGCTCGATGAGGGCATCGGGCGGCAGGCCGGCCAGGGCCAGGCTGGCCGGTGAATACTCGAGCAGGATGTTCGCGCAGCGCCGCAGCAGGGAGCCGGCGCCCTTGAGCACGAAGTACTCGAAGCCCTCGACGTCGACCTTCATGAAGGCAAGGCGCGCCTGTCCCAGCCCCTGGCTCTCCCAGAAGTGCGTCAGCGTGTCGAGCGGGACGGTCACCGAGCCTGCGATGTCATCCCCGGGGATGAGGCTGTGGCGGCCGTTGTTGCTGTCCTTGTAGCGGCGCAGCTGCGCGCTTCCCGCGCTCTCGCCCAGGGCGATGTTGAAGGCGCTCACGCGCGTGGCCTGGTTGGCGGTGAGGTTGGTGCGCAGCAGGGCGAAGGTCGGCGGGTCCGGCTCGAAGGCGAAGATGCGCGCCCCGGCCTCGCTCAGGCGGTTCAGCAGCACGCTGTACCAGCCGAGGTTGGCACCAATGTCCAGGGCGACATCGCCCGCAGCCAAGCGCACGTGTTCGAGCAGGTAGCGCGTGATGGCCGGCTCGTGCGCGCCCAGTCGGTAGATGTGCCGCGTGATGACATCGGCGGCCGGACCGGTGAAGGTCAGGTCAAAGGGCGCCGCGCGCGCGGTGACGAAGCCGTCGCGGCTGGTGAGGCGCGCCAGCCCGAACTGCACCGTGCGCAGGAAGCGCTTCGGCCAGGGGTGCTCGACGCGCGTCGTGGCAGGCAGCGGTGCATTCGGCTCGGCCATGGGACGGGTTTCAGGCCTTGGGGCGGGTCGAGAGGATTCTACACGCATCGCCTCCTGCCCCCGGAGCGCTGCGCGGTGGCGCGAGCCGCTGCGCGCTCATACACTGCCCCGGGCGCAACTTCTGTGCCGACACCCGGAGGGAACGCCATGCTGCAGGTGCGGCGCAGTGCCGAGCGCGGTTTCGCCGACCACGGGTGGCTGCAGAGCCACCACACCTTCTCCTTCGCCGACTATCACGACCCGGACTGGGTCCACTACGGGCCGCTGCGCGTGATCAACGATGACTACGTCGCCCCGGGGCAGGGGTTCGGCAGGCACGGCCACCGCGACATGGAGATCCTCACCTACATCCTCGAGGGCGAGCTCGAGCACAAGGACTCCATGGGCAACGGCTCGGTGATCCGCCCCGGGGACGTGCAGCGCATGAGCGCAGGCACCGGCGTGCTGCACAGCGAGTTCAATCCCTCGGCCAGCCAGCGGGTGCACCTGTTGCAGGTGTGGATCCTCCCCGAAGCCGAGCGCCTGGCGCCCGGCTACGAGCAGAAGCACTTCACGGACGCCGACAAGCGCGGGCGCCTGCGGCTGATCGCCTCGCGGCAAGGTGCTGACGGTGCGGTGGCGATCAACCAGGACGCGCAGGTCTACGCCGGTCTGTTCACCGGTGCCGAGTCGCAGGCATTGGCGGTCGCCTCAGGGCGGCGCGCCTGGGTGCACCTGGCGCGCGGGTCACTCGCCGTGAACGAGTTGCAGCTCACCGCCGGGGATGGCGCTTACGTGGCAGGGCCCGCGGACCTCAGGCTGCACCAGGGGCGCGACGCCGAGGTTCTGCTGTTCGACCTGCCGTAGCCTCAGGCGCGCAGCGCCGGCAGGTAGTGGTCCACCAGCAGTGCTGCGAACAGCCACATGAGGTAGGTGATGGAGAAGCGGAACACCCGCATGGGCAGCTCCGCGCGCGCGGTGATCTTCAGGGCCAGCGCGTAGTAGAGGAAGCCGGCATTGAGCACCAATGCGGCTGCGAGGTAGAGCAGCCCACTCATGTGCGTGAGGTAGGGCATGAAGGTCACCACGACCAGCAGCACGGTGTAGAGCAGCACCTGCAGGCGGGTGTAGGCCAGGCCGTGCGTCACCGGCAGCATCGGGATGCCGGCGCGGGCGTACTCGTCGCGGCGCGCGATGGCGAGTGCCCAGAAGTGCGGTGGCGTCCAGATGAAGATGATGAGGAACAGCAGCAGCGCGTTGGGGTCGACGCTGTTGGTCACGGCCGCCCAGCCGAGCACGGGCGGCGCCGCCCCGGCCGCCCCGCCGATGACGATGTTCTGCGAGGTCGCACGCTTGAGCCACAGGGTGTAGACCACCGCGTAGCCGATGAGGGAAGCGAAGGTGAGCACCGCGGTGAGCAGATTGACCAGGAAGGCGAGGATCGCCATCGAGCTCACGCCCAGCGCCGCGGCAAACACCAGCGCGTTGCCCTCGGTCAGGTCGCCGGTGGGCAGCGGGCGGCCCCGGGTGCGCGCCATCACCTCGTCGATGCGCCGGTCGAGCACGTGGTTGATCGTGGCCGCACAGGCCGCCGCGAGGGCGATGCCGAGGTTGCCGAAGATGAGCGCATCCAGCGGCGGGAATCCCGGGCTGGCCAGGAGCGTGCCGACGATCGCGGTAAAGGTGATCAGCGCCACCACCCGGGGCTTGGTCAGCTCGAGGTAGCGGCGCCAGGCCGACCGTGCGCCGGTTGCGATAGGGGAAGTCGTCGCCACAGTGCCTGGGGGCCGGTCGGGATCAAGGGGATGCGCAGCCTACCAGATCGGCGTGCGGCGCGGACCGCAAGCGGAACATGGCGTTCGCGTCTTCGACAGCGGGTTGCTTCGCCAGACCTTCGTGGGCTTACGTTGTGGTCCACGACCGCGCTTCGCAACCGCCGCCCCCGGCATTTCTTCTGTCCAAGGCGGGTTATCCGCATCCTTTACCCGGGCCTTGAAGCTTCTCGGCTTCCGCAACGCAGGAGCGCGCTTCATGCTTTTCAGCATTGCGCAGAGAGATCACACGCGGCCCTCTGCGAGGTTCTGTGTAAACCATAACTACCACTTGGCGGTTCGGTCGACCGAAGGCGACTAGCCGCTGTTCATGGTACCGCGGGCGGATATCCTCGCGTGTAATCGTGAAGTCATCCCAGGTGGCTTCGCAGCCGACGACTGCTAGCGCGCGCTCAGCGTCCGCAACAGCGCAAGCGTCGCCAACAGCAGTAGCGCTGCCCCTGCGGTGTGGGCGGTCGCAAGCCACAGCGGGAAGCCCTTGAGCACCATCGAGGTTCCGATCAACAGCTGCAGAGCGAGCGCGGCCAGTACCGCCCAGGCGCGCGGCCGCGCCGCGACCAGCCCGCGCCGGCGCAGCACGGATACCGCTGCGAACGTGAGCGCCGTTGCTGCAAGCAGCGCGCCGAGCCGGTGCGTGAGGTGGATCGCCACGCGTGCCGGATTGTCCAGCACCCCGCCCTCGTAATTGATCTGGCCGTGCCAGAGCACGAAGGCATGCCCGAAGTCGGCGGGCGGCCACAGCGTGCCCTGGCAGGTCGGGAAGTCCGGGCAGGCGACGGCCGCGTAGTTGCTGCTGGTCCAGCCGCCGAGCACGATCTGCACGATCAGCGCGGCAAGACCCAGAAGCACCAGGCGCCGCGCACTCGCCAGCGGCGAGCCGCCGCCGCCGCTGATGGAGTGGCCGGCACTGCCCATGGCAGCCGTGCCCCAGGTGCTGGTCGGCAGCGACAGCGTCAGCCACCACAACAACGCCAGCGTCGTCATGCCGAATACCAAATGCGCGGTGACGATGAGCGGGTTGAGGCGCCAGGTGACGGTAAGCATCCCCAGCAGCGCCTGCACGATCAGTGTCGCCACCAGCGCCAGTGCCAGCGGTACGCTCAGAAGGCGCTGCCGGCGGGTGCGCACGGCAAGCACCGCGAGCGCCGCGATGAGGCAGCTCAGGGTGCCGACCGCGTAGCGGTGGACCATCTCCCGCCACGCCTTGCCGACCTCGAGCGGGCGATCCGGGAAACTCTCCTGGAGGTCGTTGCTGTGGGCGGCCCCGACCGGGCTCAGGTGCCCGTAGCAGCCGGGCCAGTCAGGGCAGCCCAAGCCTGCAGCGGTGAGGCGCACGTAGGCCCCGAGCACCACGACGGCGAAGCACAACAGCACGCCGGCGATTGCCAGGCGGCGCATCCACAAGGCAACCGGCATGTTCCGAATGCTCCCCCTGCACTTCAGCCGATGTGCGACAGGCGCAGCAGCTTCTTCAGGTCCTCGAGCAGGCCGCGCGGATTCTCGCGGGCATCGTAGCTCATCATGAGGTTGCCCAGCGGGTCGACCACGAACAGCGTGTGCGCACGCTCAGCCGCCGGGAACTGCGCCAGCAGCGCCTGTGCGCCAGGGCCGGCCGCCTCGAGGACCACAAGGCCCGCATGCTCGTGCTCGAGGAACTCGCGCGCACAGCACTGCGCGGTGACCAGGAACACGCGCGCCACGCGGGTCATGTCGTTGTTGAGCGAGAGGCGCGTCTGGCGCATCACGTACAGCGCCTGCCGGCAGGCATCCGGGCAGCTACCGTTGCCGATATAGACCAGCGACCACTCGTTGCGGAACAGCGTGGCGGGTGCCGCCGGGGGCGGGGGCAGTACCTGAGTCAGCGCGCTTGCCGGCAGCGCGCGCGCAGGGGTGATGAGTTCCCCGTGGTTGACGCGCGAGAGCGGCCGCCACGAGGTGCCGTAGTAGGTGAAGAACGCCAGTGCCAGGGGCACGACGAACAACGCGGCGAGCAGCGCCAGCGTGCGCAGGTTGCGGGCCCGCAGGTCCGGTTCGCTCGTATTCATCGGTTCACCGCGGCGCGCCGCTTGCGGAACGTGAGGAGCGCCCAGAGCAAGGCGGTGAGCGCGGCAAAACTCCACCACTGGATGGCATAGGAGAAGTGCCGCAGCGGTGAGACCCCGGGGGGCTGCCAGTCGCGCAGGTAGCCCGCAGGCTCGCCCGGGTCGAGCAGCAGGATACGCGGTTCCAGCGGTGCGCCGTAGGCGGCCGACAGCTCCGCCATGTCGGGAAACGAGGTGACCTTGGGCCATGTCCCCGCCGCCGGGGCGGCGTGCCCCATGGCAAGCCCGCCGCTGGGCAGTGCGCTCAGGCGCCCGGTCAGGCTGACCGTCCCCGTGTCTGGCACTCCCACATCCGGCAGGCTGCGCCGCGAGCCGGTGAACGGCACCCAGCCGCGGTCCACCAGCAGCGGCGCCGCGCCGGTGCGCTCAAGCGGCGTGAGCACCTCGTAGCCGGGCCGGCCGCGGTAGGAGCGGTTGTCGAGCAGGAACTGGTGCCGGGAATCGAGGCTGCCGTTGGCGCGCACCCGCTGGTAGAGGGCGATGTCCGCGGTGGCGGCGCTGTCGAGGTCGACCAGCACCTCGGCGCCGCGGGCGAAGCGGGCCCACTGCGCCGCGCGCTCCTGCCCCCGGCCCCACTGCCAGAACCCCAGGCGCACGAACACCAGGCAGGCCAAGGCGGCGAGCACCAGCGCTCCCCACGCGCCGGCGCGCGTGGGGGCGCGCGCAGGCGGTACACTCTCGTGCATGCGGTCGGTCATCTGGGTCTTGGTTGCGCTGTGCCTTGCCGGGATTCTCGTGAGCCTGGGCTCGGGACTGTTCCACCTCTCGCGCGGGGGCGGCGCGGAAGACTCAGCGAAACTTGCCCGCGCCCTGACCGTGCGCATCAGCCTGTCGATCGCACTGTTCGTGCTGCTGCTCGTCGCCTGGCGGCTGGGGTTGCTGCTGCCGCACCCGCTGGCCGTCGCCGCGCCACCGCACCCTTAGGGCTGGCGCGGTTCGCCGGCCGCCCGCGTCTACAGCCAGTACACGAAGATGAACAGGCCGAGCCACACCACGTCGACGAAGTGCCAGTACCAGGCGACCGCCTCGAAGGCGAAGTGGCGCTTGGGGGTGAAGTCCCCGTGCAGCACGCGCAGCCAGATCACCGTGAGCATGATCGCGCCGATGGTCACGTGCAGGCCGTGGAAGCCGGTGAGCATGAAGAACGTGGAGCCGTAGATGCCCGTGGAGAGACGCAGCCCCAGCTCCTTGTAGGCCTCGCCGTACTCGTGCGCCTGGAAGCCGACGAAGGTGAAGCCCAGGATGAAGGTCAGCGCGAGGAACAGCTTGAGCTTGCCGCGCTCCCCGGCACGCAGTGCGTGGTGGGCGATGGTGATGGTGAGCCCGCTGGTGAGCAGGATCGCGGTGTTGAGCATCGGGATGCCGATCGCCGGGATGGTGCGGAACACCCCGTCGATGCCGCCGACGTGCGCCGGCCCGTTGGTCGGCCAGCCCGCCTCGAAGTGCGGCCAGAGCATGAAGTTGGTGAACACCTTCACCCCTTCCCCGCCCAGCCATGGCACCGCCAGCACGCGCGCATAGAACAGCGCGCCGAAGAAGGCGGCGAAGAACATGACCTCCGAGAAGATGAACCACATCATCCCCATGCGGAAGGAGCGGTCGACCTGCATGTTGTAGGTGCCGTGCTCGCTTTCGCCGATGACCACGGCGAACCAGCCGAAGAACATGTAGGCGAGCAGGACCGCCCCGGGGATGAATGCCCAGCCGCCCGCCCAGTCATTCAGGTAGGAGATGGCCCCCAGCATGACCGCGAACAGCGCGATAGAGCCGCGGATCGGCCACGGGCTGTTGTGCGGGATGTAGTACTGGGTGCCGTCGGGGACTTGTGCATTGGCCATGTCGGACTTTCCTGAAGACTCTTGGTATCAATCTAGCGCGCGGTCACGCGCGAGGACTCGTCGTAAAAAGTGTACGCGAGGGTGATCAGCTCGATGTGCTGCGGCAGCGCCGGGTCGATGATGAACCGCACCGGCATCTGCCGGCCCTCGCCGACGCTGAACTTCTGCGGCGAGAAGCAGAAGCACTCGGTCTTGTGGAAGTAGGCGGCCACCTCGGACGGGGCGATGTTCGGCACCGCCTGCGCCACGCTGTTGCGCCCAGTCAGGTTGTGGGCGAAGAACTCCGCGGTGAACAGCTGCCCGGGGTGCACGTGCACGGTGCGCACGACCGGGCGGAACTCCCACTCTCCGGCACTGGCGACGCTGGTGAGGAATTCCACCGTCACCGTGCGGTTCAGGTCCGGGTGCTCGATGGCCACCACGCGCTTGAGCAGCTGGGTCTGGTCGCCGTAGCCGGTGACCGAGCACAGCACGTTGTACAGCGGCACCAGCGCAAAGCCGAACGCGAAGGCGCCCGCGGCGAAGGCGAGCAGCTTCCAGGTGAGCGTGCGGTTGGCGCGCTGCTGAGCGCTCATTGGGCGCCGCGCACCAGCGTGAGCACGATGAAGCCGAGGTAGAAGGCCGCGGCGACAGCGGCCCAGAACAGCGCGCTGCGCCGCACGCGGCGCCGCAGCTCAGGGTCCGGCTGTGTCATCGCCCCATGCTCCATCAGTGCGCCGCGCCGCGCGCGATCTGCGCATCAGTCGGCGGCGTCGACCACGAGTGGTACGGCGGCGGCGAGGGCAGCTGCCACTCCAGGCCATGCGCGCCCTCCCAGGCGGAGTTGCCGACGCGCTCACCCGAGCGCAGCGCGCGCCAGATGATGTAGGGGAACAGCAGCTGCGAGAGCCCGAAGCCGAAGCCGCCGATCGAGGACACCATGTTCCAGTCGGTGAACTGCACCGCGTAGTCGGGGATGCGGCGCGGCATGCCGGCCAGTCCCAGGAAGTGCTGCGGAAAGAACAGCACGTTCACGAAGATCGTCGACAGCCAGAAGTGCCACTTGGCGAGCGCCTGGTTGTACATGTGGCCGGTCCACTTGGGCAGCCAGTAGTACACGCCGGCCATGATGCCGAAGACCGCCCCCGGTACCAGCACGTAGTGGAAGTGCGCGACCACGAAGTAGGTGTCCTGGTACTGGTAGTCGGCCGGCACGATCGCCAGCATCAGGCCCGAGAAGCCGCCGATGGTGAACAGGAACAGGAAGGCGAGCGCGAACAGCATCGGCGGCTCGAAGGACAGCGAGCCCTTCCACATGGTCGCCGTCCAGTTGAACACCTTCACCCCGGTGGGGATGGCGATCAGCATGGTCGAGAGCATGAAGAACAGCTGCGCGGCCAGCGGCATGCCGACCGTGAACATGTGGTGCGCCCACACGATGAAGGACAGGAAGGCGATCGAGGCCACCGCGTAGACCATCGCCTCATAGCCGAACAGCGGCTTGCGCGAGAAGGTCGGGATGATCTCCGAGACGATGCCGAAGGCGGGCAGGATGAGGATGTAGACCTCCGGGTGCCCGAAGAACCAGAAGATGTGCTGGAACATGACCGGGTCACCGCCGCCGGCGGCGGTAAAGAAGGTCGTGCCGAAGAAGTGGTCGGTGAGCAGCATGGTCACCGCCCCGGCCAGCACCGGCATCACGGCGATGAGCAGGTAGGCGGTGATCAGCCAGGTCCACACGAACAGCGGCATGCGCAGCAGCGACATGCCCGGCGCGCGCATGTTCATGATCGTCACGACCACGTTGATCGCGCCCAGGATCGAGGAGGCACCCATCATGTGGATCGAGAAGATCAGCATGGGGAACGAGGAGCCGTTCTGCAGCACCAGGGGCGGGTACATGGTCCAGCCGCCGGCCGGCGCGCCGCCGGGCACGAACAGCGAGGACAACAGCAGGGTGAAGGCGAAGGGGAGGATCCAGAAGCTGAAGTTGTTCAGGCGCGGCAGCGCCATGTCAGGAGCCCCGATCTGCATCGGGATCATCCAGTTGGCAAGGCCGGTCCACGCCGGCATCACCGCGCCGAAGATCATCAGGAGCGCGTGCATCGTCGTCATCGAGTTGAAGAACTGCGGGTCGACGAACTGCATGCCCGGCTTGAACAGCTCCAGGCGGATGACCATCGCCATCGCCCCGCCGATGAAGAACATCGTGCAGGCGAACACCAGGTACATCGTGCCGATGTCCTTGTGGTTGGTCGCGTACACCCAGCGCCGCCAGCCATGCGGCTTGTGGTCGTGGCTGTCGTGGTCGTGCGTGGCGTCGTGTGCGTGCGGATCGGCCATGGGCTGATTCTCTTTAAATGGCTGCGGGTGGTGTCAGGGAGCGCTGGGCGCGGCGGTGGTGGCGCTGGCATCGGGGGCGGCGGCCTGCTTCTGCTCGGCGGCCTTGCCCTTCACCCAGGTCTCGTAGTCGGCCTTGGAGCGCACGTCCACGACGATGGGCATGAAGCCATGGTCGCGGCCGCAGAGCTCCGCACACTGGCCGCGGTACAGGCCCGGCTTGTCGGCGTCCACCTTGAACCACGCCTCGTTCACGAAGCCCGGGATGGCGTCCTTCTTGACCCCGAAGGCCGGCACCCACCAGGAGTGGATGACGTCCGCACCGGTGATCAGCAGGCGCACCTTGATGCCGGCCGGCACCACCAGCGGGTAATCGACGTTCAGCAGGTAGTTATCCACGCTGTTGGGATCGATCTTGGAGCTCAGCTGCCGGGCGGCGTTGCTGGCATGGTCGAGGTGCGAGAAGAAGGCCACCCCGTCATCCAGGTACTCGTACTGCCAGCCCCACTGGAAGCCGGTGACCTTGATGGTGAGCTCGGTCTTGCTGGTGTCCTCGAGCGCCACCAAGGTCTTGGCGGCGGGCACGGCCATCGCCACCAGGATGGCCACCGGCACGGCGCTCCACACCAGCTCGACCTTGGTGTTGTGCACCATGGTGACATCGGGGATGGCCCCCTTGGACCTGCGGAACTTCACCAGCGAGTACACCATGACGCCGAACACCAGCACGGCGATGGCCACGCAGACCCAGAAGATCAGCATGTGCAGGCCGTAGATGTTGCGGCTCATCTCCGTGACCCCGGGGGTCATGTTGAGCAGCGCCCAGCCGGAGTCGGCGTGCGCGGCCAGGGAGCCGCAGGCAGCCGTGGCCAGCAGGGCGAGGGTGGCGAGTCGTGCGCGAATCATCATTAACGTGCCTTACAGCGTGGCTCCCCGGGAGATCCCGCGGACCATGCAACTTCAAATAGTAAGCAAACCAACGGCCGCTGCCCTTTATCACCAGCCTCAAGGCCAGGAGGGCGATTCATTGACATGACCTATCAGGCGCTGCAACCGCAGTGCCAGTCCATGTCGCTCCTCTTCCGTGAGAAAGCTGCCCAGCTCGCATTGACGGCCGTGCGACTCGATGGTGAGCCGGCTCGGATGCAAGCGTGCTGCGGGGCGGCGCAGTTTAACCTGCGCCCAATGCCGCGGGAACACGACCTGTGCGCATTGGCCCCGCTGCTCGGTCTCGATGCTGACGTCGGACTCGGTCAGGATGATGCGCTGGGCATGGAAACGCCGCTGCAGTGAGCCGTGCAGTGCCCACCCCAGCAAGGCCAGCTCGGCGCCCGCGAAGGGCAGCACCGGCCAGAAGCCGCGCCAGGTGAGGTAGGCGGCGATCCCTGCCGGGGCGATGCAGGCGAGCAGGAAGAAGCGCTGCGCACCGCGCACGCTCAGCGAGCAGTTCGGGCGGATCTCGATGCGCAGCGGGGGGTTATCCACGATGCGGAGGATGGTAACCCGCGAGCACGTTTATTCAAGGCGTATCATGGGTTTAAGGTGTGCGGCCAGCAGCCGTGCCGCGCCCTCCTCCAGGCTGATCGGGCGGTCGGGCCGGGCGAGGTACGGCACGCTCGCCAGCGCTGGTGCCCCGAGCAGCCGCTCAAGCGCCGCCAGGTTCTCCGCCGGGCGCGCGAAGTCCGGATCGATCGCGTTCGCGACCCAGCCGGCGAAGCTGACGCCGTGCGCCTCCATGCCCACCTGCGTCAGGTGGGCATGGTTCAGGCAGCCGAGTTTCAGCCCCACCACCAGCAGCGCCGGCACCGTGAGTCCCCAGGCGATATCCGCCATGGTCTGGCGTTCGTTCAGTGGGGCGTACCAGCCCCCCGCCCCCTCCACCACCACCCAGTCGGCCTGGGCGGCCAGCATGTCGTAAACATGGCGGATTCTGCTCGTATCTATCTCGATTCCGGCCTCTTTTGCTGCGATATGCGGTGAAATGGCGGGTTCGAAGCAATAAGGGTTCAGGTCTTCATAGGGACCCTCGTAGCCGGCACTGGCGGCCAGCGCCAGGGCATCGGCGTTGCGCAGTCCCTGGGGGGTGGCCTCGGAGCCGGAGGCGACCGGCTTCATGACTGCGACGCGTAAGCCCTGGGCACGCAGCCCGCGCACCAGTGCACACGCCACTACGGTCTTGCCCACCCCGGTATCGGTGCCGGTGATGAAGACGCCGCGCGCGCTCATGGCCGCCCCGCCCTGCGTATCGAATGCACCTCGATGAGGGTCTCCGCGCCGGGCGCGCGGCTCCGCGGCGGCGCCCCCCAGCTCGCACCGTAGATCACCTCGTAGGTCGCCGGCAGCGAACCGTCGCGGCGGCAGGCCTCGTAGGCCTGTTCCATGCGTGCCAGGCGCGAGCGCCCGGTAAGCGCGCGCGGACGGCCCGCGGTGACATTGTGCGCACCGATGCATTTCAGGTCGCGCATCAGGGCGCGGGCATCCGGGTAGTCGAGCTCGATGCGGTCGACATCCAGCACCGGCTCGGTGAGGCCGGCGCGCATGAGCGCGGCACCGACGTCGTGCATGTCGATGAAGTGGTTCACATGGTTGTGGCCGTCGGCCTGGGCCCAGGCGCTGCGCAGTTCGTTCAGGGTGGCCGGCCCGAAGGTGCTGAAGGCGAAGAAGCCGCCGGCCTTGAGCACGCGGCGCACCTCGCCGAAGGCGGCATCCAGCGGCTCGCACCACTGCAGCATCAGGTTCGAGAACACCAGGTCCACGCTCGCTGCGGCCAGCGGCAGCCGCTGCGCATCCCCGCACACGCGCTCGAAGCGCCGCCACAGCATCTGGTGGCGGCCGGCCTCGCGCAGCATCCCGGGGGCCAGATCCAGCGCCATGACGGTGGCGCGCGGGTAGCGGCGCTTCAGTTCGCGCGTGGTGCGCCCGGTGCCAGCACCCAGGTCCAGCACCACGGCCGGCGCGAGGCCGAAGCCATCCAGGCGCCCGAGCAGTTCCCGGGCCACCTGCGCCTGCAGGCCGGCCGCGGACTCGTAGGTGGCGCTGGCGCGCTCGAAGGAGGCGCGCACGCTGGCGCGGTCCAGGCGGAAATCCGCAGGCTCAGTCACGCACGAACTCCTCCACCAGCTGTGCGAAGCGCTTCGGGTGCGAGAGGAAGGGCACGTGGGCGGCCTGCCTGAATTCCACGTAGCGGCCATCCAGCAGGGCGGCCAGTGCCCGCGAGGCGCTCGGGTGGATGATGCGGTCGTGGCTGCCGCCGATCACCAGCGTCGGCACGCGCACCTGCGTGAGGGCTGCGCGCAGGTCACCGTTCTTCAGGCGCTCGAGCCCGTGGGCGAGGGCCTCGTAGTCCCCCGGCCCATGGATGCGCTGCACGGTGCGCAGCTTCTTCAGCACGCGCGCGGCGGTGCGCGGCGGCATGCCGCGCACCTGCAGGGCCATGAACTCCTCGATGGCCCGGCCGCGGTCATGTGCCAGGCGCACCTCGAGCCGCCGCAGCATCCCCGCGGCGGTGCCGTACGGCCAGCCCGGGGCGGCGAGGAAGCGCGGTGAGGCATTCACCAGCACCAGGTTCTCGATGGCCCCGGGCATGGCGGCCGCAAGATCGAGCGCCACCTGTCCGCCGAGGGACCAGCCCACGAGCGAGTAGCGCTCGGTGATCGGCGCCAGGGTCTCGTGCACCCGCCAGGTCTGCGCCGCCGGGGTAGCGGCGTGCGGGTCCCAGTCACTCCTGCCGTGGCCGGGAAGATCGAGGCTGATGATGCGGAATTTGTGCGACAGGGCGCGCGTGAAGTCCTTCCACACCCCGAGGTTCGCCGCCCAGCCGTGCAGCAGCACCAGGTCGCGCCCGCGGCCCCGGACCTGCACGTGCAGGCCGCTCACGCGTGCGCCTCGGGGGCGTGTGCACAGGCCAGCGCGAGCTGCTCCACCAGCGCATCGACCTGCGCCTCGGCGTGCGCGGCGGAGAGGCTCACCCGCAGGCGCGCGCTGCCGGCAGCCACGGTGGGCGGGCGGATGGCGATGACCAGGAAGCCGGCCGCCTGCAGGCGGGCCTGCGCGGCCACCGCGGCGGCCGCGCTGCCCAGCAGTACCGGCTGGATGGGGGTCGCGGAGGGCATGAGCGGGATACCGGCGGCCAGGGCGCGGCTGCGGAAGCGCGCGCTGAGTTCCGCCACGCGCTCGCGGCGCCAGCCCTCGCTGCGCACCAGCGCCAATGCGGCGCGCGTCGCGGCGGCCACCGGCTGCGGCAGCGCGGTCGTGTAGATGTAGGAGCGCGCCTTCTGGATGAGGAACTCCACCAGGGCTTGATCCCCCGCCACGAAGGCGCCGAAGGAACCGAAGGCCTTGCCCAGCGTGCCCACCAGCACCGGGGCCGCGCTGGCCCCGAGCCCGAAGTGCTCGAGCGTGCCACCGCCGCCGGCCCCGAGCACGCCCAGCCCGTGCGCGTCGTCGACGACCAGCCAGGCCTGGGCGGCCCGGGCGGCCGCCGCCAGCTGCGGCAGCGGCGCGAGATCCCCGTCCATGCTGAACACCCCGTCGGTGGCCAGCAGCGCCGCATCCTCTGCGCCGGCGCCGAGCATCTGCGCCGCGGCCACCGCATCCGCGTGGGCGTAGCGCTTGAGCGTCGCACCCGAGAGGCGTGCGCCATCGATGAGCGAGGCATGGCAGAGCCGGTCGAGCACCGCGCGCTCGCCGCGCCCGGCAAGGCTCGTCATGACCGCCAGGTTCGCCGCGTAGCCGCTGGTGAAGAGCAGCGCGCGCTCGCGGCGCGTGAAGTCGGCCAGTTCCTCCTCCAGCTGCTGGTGTTCGCGGCCGTGGCCGCTCACCAGGTGCGAGGCGGCGCTGCCGGCGCCGGTGAGGCTGGCGCACGCGGCCATCGCCTGCGCCAGGGCCGGATGGCGCGCAAGTCCCAGGTAGTCGTTGCTGCTGAAGTCGGTGAGCTCGCGGCCGCCGACGTGCAGCTGCACGCGCGTGCCGGGGGCCGCGAAGGACTCCACCGTGAGGCGCCGCCGCCGCAGGCTGGCCGCCTCGAGCTGGGCTAGGGCTTGTTCCAGGGAGCGCACGCCGCGCCTGCTGACCGGCGGCGCCAAGGGCTCAGAGCGCGGCGGCGGTCGCCGGCTCGCCGCGTGCCGGGAGTGCCGCGGCGGAGGCTGCCGTGGCGGGCTCGGGGGAGAGCCCCAGGCGTGCGAACAGCGTCCGGTCGCGCGCCACGTCCGGGTTGCCGGTCGTCAGCAGCTTCTCGCCGTAGAAGATCGAGTTGGCCCCGGCCATGAAGCACAGTGCCTGCAGCTCGTCGCTCATCTCCTCGCGCCCGGCGGACAGGCGCACGTGCGCGGCGGGCATGAGGATGCGGGCCACGGCGATGATGCGCACGAAGTCGAACGGGTCCACGGCGGCGGCATCGGCCAGCGGGGTGCCGGCCACCTTCACCAGCTGGTTGATGGGCACGCTCTCGGGGTGCTGGGGCAGGTTGGCGAGCGTGCGCAGCAACTGCGCACGATCCGCCGCCGACTCGCCCATGCCGATGATTCCGCCGCAGCACACCTTCAGGCCCGCCGCGCGCACCGCCTCGAGAGTGTCCAGGCGGTCCTCGTAGGTGCGCGTGCTGATGATCGAGCCGTAGAACTCGGCGGAGGTGTCGAGGTTGTGGTTGTAGTAGTCCAGGCCGGCGGCCTTCAGTTCCTGCGCCTGCGCCGGGCTCAACATCCCCAGGGTGGCGCAGCTCTCCAGCCCGAGCGCGCGCACCTCGCCGATCATCTGGGCGATCAACTTCAGTTCGCGCGCCTTCGGCGAGCGGTAGGCGGCTCCCATGCAGAAGCGCGTGGCACCGGCGGCCTTGGCGCGCTGCGCCGCGGCGCGCACCGCCTCGACCTGCATCAGGGCTTCGGCCTCGACGCCGGTGTCGTAACGCACGCTCTGCGGGCAGTAGGCACAGTCCTCAGGGCACGCCCCGGTCTTGATCGACAGGAGCGTGCTCATCTGCACCGTGTTCGGCTGGTGGTGCGCACGGTGCACCTGCTGGGCCATGAGCAAAAGGTCGATGAACGGCAGCGCGAACAGCGCCTGCACCTCGGCCTGCGACCAGTCATGGCGGACGGTGGGGAGGATCTGGCTCATCGGGACACCTTGGGTGGGGGAGGCTGCGGCTGTGGCGCGACCATGCCCGAGCCTGCCGAGCCGTGTCAACGTGAGGGGGCTTGGAAAGTCGACAATCGCCGCAAGCGGCGCCTGCCGCCCCCTCAGCTGCCGTAGGTGTACTGCAGCAGGATGCCGACGAATACCACCAGGCCCACGTACTGGTTGTTGAGGAAGGCACGCAGGCACCCGGCCGGCTCGCGCTTGCGGATCAGCCACTGGTGCCACACGAACAGCACGCCGGCGCCGGCGACGCCTGCGTAGTACCAGTCGCCGAACTGCATGTTGCGGCCGACCAGCACGAGCGCATAGAGCATCATCACCTGCATGACGCCGATCAGGAACTTGTCCATGTCGGCGAACAGGATGGCGCTGGACTTCACGCCGATCTTCAAATCGTCCTCGCGGTCGACCATGGCGTAGATGGTGTCGTAGACGGCCGCCCAGATGACCGCGGCGATGTAGAGCACCCAGGCCACGCGCGGCAGCACCCCGGTTTGCGCCGCAAAGCCCATCAGCACGCTCCAGCCGCCGAAGGAGATGCCCAGGTACAGCTGCGGCATCGGGAAGAAGCGCTTGAGGAACGGGTAGGACACGGTGAGCGCCGCCCCGACGCAGGCGAGCTTGATGGTCAGCGGGTCCAGGCGCGTCACCAGGAACAGCGCGATCAGTATCAGCACGCTGAACAGCACCAGCGCCTCGAGCGGGGAGACCCGCCGCGCCGCCAGCGGGCGGTCGCGGGTGCGGCGGATGTGCGGGTCGATGTTGCGGTCGGCGTAGTCGTTGATGACGCAGCCGGCGGCGCGCATCACGAACACCCCGAGCACGAACACGATCAGCACCCGCGGGTTCGGCCGGCCGGCGCCGGCGATCCACAGCGCCCACAAGGCCGGCCACAGCAGCAGCCAGGTGCCGACCGGGCGGTCCAGGCGCATCAGGCGCGTGTACTCGCTCGCGCGCCGCGCCAGGCGGTGCGACAGCGGTGCCTCTGCCGGCTTCGGGTTCACGGGAATATCGGGGTTGACTGCAGCCATCGCGCGCCAGCTCGCTCCTCAAGGGGCGGACGTTATCACAGCCGGCAGCGGGCCTAGGCGGCCGCCCGCCCGCTGGCGAGCGCGCGGCGCGGACCGCCGCGCAGCGCGTACCAGGCGATGTAGGCGTAGCAGACCACCGGCACGATAAAGGCCGGCTGCACGCCGACGTGGTCGGCGAGCTTGCCCATGAGCACCGGGATGACGGCACCCCCGAAGATGGCCATCACCAAAAGACTCGAGGCCTTGCTGGTCTCGGTTCCCAGGCCCTCGATGCCGAAGGTAAACAGCGTCGGGAACATGATCGAGTTGAACAGGCCGATCGCCACCACGCTCCACATCGCCACCGCGCCCACGGTGGACATGGTGGTGATCAGCAGCGCGATCGCGGTGAGGGCGAACAGGCACAGCAGCGTGTGCGGGGAGATGCGGCGCATCAGCGCCGAGCCCAGGAAACGCCCCACCATCGCGCCGCCCCAGTAGTACGAGACGTACTGGGTGGCCGTGACCGCATCGAGCGCGCCGATGCGCGCATCCTCCAGGTAGTTGATGAGGAAGCTCGAGATGCCAACCTCGGCGCCGACATAGACGAAGATCGCGATCACGCCCAGACGCAGCTGCGGGTGCCGCAGCACCTGGCCGAGGGTGTGGGCACCGGGGTCCTCGCGCGCCTCGGTCAGCGGCGGCAGCCGCAGCAGGTAGACGAGCATGGCGAGCACGGCAAGTCCTGCGGCGATGCCGAGGTACGGCCCCTGCACCGCGCCGGCCTGGGCGATGCGGTAGGACTCGGCCTGCGCCGGCTCAAGCTGCGCGATCTGCTGCGCGCCGAGCACCCCCACCGAGAGGATCAGGGGCCCGATCAGCGAGGGGGCGAGGGTGGTGCCCAGGGAGTTGAGCGCCTGGGCGAGGGTGAGGCGGCTGGAGGCGTAGCGCGGGTCGCCGATCAGGCTGATATAGGGATTGGCGGCGACCTGCAGCAGCGTGATGCCGGTGGCGAGCACGCACAGGGCGAGCAGGAACAGCGCGTAGGAGGGCACCTTGGCCGCCGGGTAGAACGCGAGCGCGCCCACGCCGGCCACCAAGAGGCCGATGACGATGCTTGCCTTGTAGCCCACGCGCGCCACCACGCGGCCGGCCGGCAGCGACATGACCAGATAGGTGCTGAAGAAGGCGAACTGGACCAGCATCGAGCGTGCGTAGCCCATCTCGAACACCGCCTTCAGGTGCGGGATCAGCACGTCGTTCAGGCTGGTGAGCGCTCCCCAGGTGAAGAAGATGGTGCTCAACACCGCGATGGCGGTGCTCGAGGAGAGGTTGCGCTCGGTCATGTCGGCTCCAGGGCTGCGGGCGCAGGCCCGCCGCCGGTGTTGCGGCACAATAGCCGATCTGGCCACCGACCAGAACCGACCGGAGCAGGCGATGCAACTGAAGTGCGCAATGACCCTGGGCTGCCGGATGCTGCTGGCGGTGTTGTTCGCAGTGGCCGCCGCGGCGCGCGCGCCGCAGGCCTCCGCGGCACACACGCCGTGGGCGGACGTCGATCCTTTCATCGGTACCGCCGGCGACGGCCATACCTTCCCGGGGGCGCTGGTGCCGTTCGGGATGGTGCAGCTGTCGCCGGACACGCAGATCCGTCCGCGCAGTGAGGCCTACGGCTGGGCCGCCGGCTACCGCTACGAGGACCCCTCGATCGTCGGCTTCTCGCACACGCATTTCTCCGGCACCGGGCACTCGGACCTCGGTGATGTGCTGGTGATGCCGATCGCGGGCGAGGTGCGCTTCGAGCGCGGCGACCCCGGGGTGCCGGGCAGCGGCTACAGCTCGCGGTTCTCGCACGTGGGGGAGATCGCGCAGCCGGGCTACTACGCGGTGACCCTGAGTGACTACGCGATCCGGGCCGAACTCACCGCGACAGCCCGCGTCGGTCTGCACCGCTACCACTTCCCCGGCGGGCGGCCGGCGCACGTGCTCATCGACCTGCGCACGAGCATGTATGACTACCCGGGGAAGGTGCTGTGGTCGCGGCTGCGCCTGCGCGGCGATGGCACGGTGACCGGTTTTCGCGAGACGCGCGGCTGGGCGCCGGGCAGGCAGCTGTACTTCGCGATGCGCTTCTCGCGCAGCGTCAGCGGGCACGAATTCCGGGACACCGAGCAGGGCGTGCTCTACAAGGGCTTTGCGCCGCCGGCGGCGAGCGATGCGCGCCAGCGCGCCCAGCTCGAGGGCCGTCAGCTGGTGGGCGCGCTGGATTTCGCGACCGCCGCGGGCGCTGAGCTGGTCGTGAAAGTGGCCATCTCGCCGGTGAGCGAGGAGAGCGCGATCGCCAACCTCGAGGCCGAGGCGCAGTCGCTGGATTTCGATGGCGCGCGCGCCGCGGCGCGGGTGGCATGGGAGCGCGCGCTCGGGGCGGTTACAGTCCAGGGCAGCGCTGAGCAGCGGCGCAGCTTCTACACCGCGCTCTACCACGCCTTGCAGGCACCGAGCCTGTTCATGGACAGCGACGGCCGTTACCGGGGACCGGACAACGCGGTGCACCAGGCGCACGGCTACACCAACTACTCGACCTTCTCGTTGTGGGACACGTACCGGGCACTGCATCCGCTGCTGACAATCCTCCAGCCCGCGCAGCGGACCAACGACATCGTGCGCTCGCTGCTGGCGGCACAGCACGACAGTCCCTACGGCATGCTGCCGGTGTGGGCGTTCCAGGGCCAGGAGACCTGGTGCATGATCGGCTACCACGCGGTGGCGGTGATTGCCGATGCGTACGCGAAGGGGCTCCGCGGCTACGACGCGGATGATGCGCTGCAGGCGATGGTGGCCACCGCCAGCTACGGTCCCTACGGGGGACTTTCGCAGTACATGCAGCTCGGCTACGTGCCGATCGACGAGGAAGGCGAGGCCGCCTCGAAGACCCTTGAGTATGCCTTCGATGACTGGACCATCGCGCGCACCGCGCAGGCGATGGGCAGGCAGCAGATCGCCGCGGAGTTCATGCAGCGCGCCGCGAACTGGCGCCATGCCTACGACCCCGACACCGGCTTCATGCGCGCGCGCACGCGTGCCGGGGCGTTCCGCTCACCGTTCGATCCGAGCGTCAGCGGCTACGGGTCCGACTACACCGAGGGCAATGCATGGCAGTACTCCTGGTACGTGCCGCAGGACGTGGCGGGGCTGGCCGCAGTGCACGGCGGCGCCGCTGCGCTGCTCGCGCAGCTGGACCAGGTATTCGATGCCAAGATTGACCCGAAGCTGTTCGCGCACATGGAGGACATCACCGGTCTCATCGGCTGGTACGCGCACGGCAACGAGCCGAGCCACCATGTGGCCTACCTGTATGCGGCCGCCGGCCAGCCGTGGCGTACGCAGGCGCGCCTGGGCAGCATCATGCAAAGCCAGTACGCGGCGCGCCCCGATGGCCTCTCGGGCAACGATGACCTCGGGCAGATGTCCGCCTGGTACCTGTTCACCGCGCTCGGCTTCTACCCGGTGACCCCGGCCAGTAACGAGTACATCATCGGCCGGCCCTTCGTGGCGCGGGCGGTGCTCAACCTGCCCAACGGTCGGCACTTCCTGATAAGCGCAAGCCCACTCGACGCTGCGCACCCGTATGTGCACAACGTGACGCTCAACGGCGCGCCGCTCAAGCGGGTGTTCCTGCGGCACGAGGAGCTCATGGCCGGCGGGGAGCTGCATTTCACGATGGCGGCGCACGCCGATACCGCTTGGCCGGGTGCCGGTGCCGAGCCGCCGTATTCCATGTCGCTGGCGCACTAGCAGGGGGTGCCCGCGACGCTACCGGATCGTCACGTCGTCGTACTGCAAGAGCACCGTGCCGGCGGCGGCTTCGCCGCGCGTGGGGGCCGCCAGCCCGTGGCGCACCCGCAGGGCGCTGGTGGCGGGGTGTCGATGACGCTACTACTGCCGTCACCGGGGGCGCATCTACTCTGTGGGTGTGAACACCACCGGGGCGCGCCCGATCTCGGCGATATCCCCGATCATCAGGATCACCTGGTGGGGTATCCACAGGTCCATTGGCGGGGAGCCCTCGCTCAGGTCGATGGTCAATTTCGCGAAGACGTGATGGCTTAAGTCGATCCGCGCGCAGGCGAGAATCAGGCGTTCGTCACTGGGCGCCTTGCCCGAGGGCGGCCGCTTGGCGAAGGCGCGGAACTCGCTGGCCTCCTGCGATGACAGGTCCGGTCGCAGGCGCACGAAGTACCGGATTTGCAGAGCAGCCATTGGTCATTGTACGCACTTGCGTCGGTGCAAACGTGAGCAAGCAAGGCCGCGGGCGGTGGCGCCGCGACCGGCGGCATGCCCGCGCGCTGGCGGCAACATCCCTAGCCGACGCGTCCGTACCGCTCGTCAGCGCCGATCCAGCGCGCGGCGAGTGCTGCGATGTTCTGCGGGTAGGAGGCCAACAGCACCTCCGCCGCCTCCTGCACCCGCGGCAGCAGGTCCGCATCGCGCATCAGGTCCGCCACGCGCAGCTGCGCCAGCCCGGTCTGGCGCGTGCCCAGCAGTTCCCCGGGGCCGCGCAGCGCAAGGTCACGCCTTGCAATCTCGAAGCCGTCGGTGGTTTCGCGGATCACCCTGAGGCGCTCGCGCGCCAGCGGTGACAGCGGCGCGCGGTACAGCAGCACGCAGGTGCTCGCCTCCGTGCCGCGGCCGACGCGCCCGCGCAGCTGGTGCAGCTGCGCCAGTCCCATGCGCTCGGCGTTCTCGATGACCATCAGCGTGGCATTGGGCACATCCACCCCGACCTCGATCACGGTGGTGGCCACCAGCAGCTGGATCTTGCCGGCCTTGAAGGCCAGCATCGCCGCATCCTTGGCGGCGCTGGGCATGCGTCCGTGCACCAGTCCCACCCGCACCCCCGGGAGTGCGGCGCTCAGGGAGGCCGCGGTCTCCTCGGCGGCCTGCGCGCGCAGCTCGTCGGATTCATCGATGAGCGGGCAGACCCAGTAGGCCTGCCGGCCGGCACGGCAGGCCTCGACGATGCGCAGCACCACTTCCGCGCGACGCTGCTCGGGGATCACGACCGTGTGGATCGGCGTGCGCCCCGGGGGCAGCTCGTCGATCACGGAGATATCCAGGTCGGCGTACGCGGTCATGGCGAGCGTGCGCGGGATCGGGGTCGCGGTCATGATGAGCTGGTGCGGCAGGCGCCCCTGCTTCTGGCCCTTCTCCTGCAGCTTCATGCGCTGCTGCACCCCGAAGCGGTGCTGCTCGTCGACGATGACCAGCGCCAGGCGCGCAAACTCGATGCCCTCCTGGAACAGCGCATGCGTGCCGACGGCGATGCGCACCTCGCCCGCGGCGATCGCGGCGAGCGCGCTGCGCCGTGCGCGCGCCGGCTGCGAACCGGATACCAGGGCCACGGTCTCCCCGAGCGGGTGGAACCAGTCGCGCAGGTTCCGCCAGTGCTGCTCGGCGAGCAGCTCCGTCGGGGCCATGAGCGTGGCCTGGAAGCCGCTGCCGGCAGCGCGCGCCGCCGCCGCGGCCGCCACGACGGTCTTGCCGCAGCCGACGTCCCCCTGCACCAGGCGCGCCATCGGCACGCCGGTCACGAGGTCGCCCTCGGCATCCTGGAGCGCGCGCCGCTGTGCGCCGGTGAGGGCGAACGGCAGGCCGGCCAGGAAGCGCTCGGCAAGTCCCGCCGCGTCGGTGAGCGCCCAGGCGGGGTCGGTCTTGAGCGCGCGCTTGCGCACCTTGAGTGACAGGTGGTGCGCCAGCAGTTCCTCGAAAGCCAGCCGGCGCTGCGCGGGGTGTCTTCCGGCGGCCAGCTCCTCGAGCTGCGCCTCGCGCGGCGGGCGATGCAGGTAGGTGACCGCGCTGCCCAGCGCCGGCAGTCCCTCCGGCAGCCTGGCCTCCGCAGGAATCCAGTCCGGCAGCGCGGTGCGCTCGAGCTCCCGCAGCGCCTCGCCGACGAGGGCGCGCAGCCGCCCCTGCGGCACGCCGTCGGTGAGCGGATAGATCGGGGTGAGGGTTTCTTCCAGCGGCGCCGCCTCGTGGCCGAGGCGGCGGTACTCCGGGTGCACCATCTCCAGCCCGAGCGGACCGCGGCGCACCTCGCCGAAGCAGCGCACGCGCGTGCCGCGGGCCAGGTTCGCCTGCTGCGCTCCGGAGAAATAGAAGAAGCGCAGCGTGAGCATGCCGGAGCCGTCGGCGATGCGGCACAGCAGCTGGCGGCGGCCGCGGTAGGCGACTTCCGTGAGCAGGACCTCGCCCTCGACGGCGGCGCGCTGGCCCGTGTTGAGCTTGCCGATCTGGGTGACCTGGGTGCGGTCCTCGTAACGCAGTGGCAGCACGAACAACAGGTCCGCGACCCGCGTGACGCCGAGCTTCTCCAGGCGCTCGGCCAGCGCCGCGCCCACGCCGCGCAGGGCGGTGACCGGACGCGCGCCCCGGTCCGCGGCCTGCGCGGTGGCGCCGGCGACGGCCTTCACCCCAGGTGCAGGATGCACTCGATCTCGACCTGCGCACCGCGCGGCAGCTGGGCGACCCCGACCGCGGCACGCGCGGGGTAGGGCTTGGCGCAGTACTGCGCCATCACCTCGTTGACCTTGGCAAAGTTGCCAAGGTCGGTGAGGTAGACGTTGACCTTCACCGCCTGGGCGAGCGAGCCGCCGGCGGCTTCCGCGACCGCCTTGAGGTTCTCGAACACGCGGCGGATCTGCGCCTCGATGTCGCCCGCGACCATCTGCATGGTGGCCGGGTCCAGTGGCACCTGGCCGGACATGTAGACGGTGTCGCCGACGCGCACGGCCTGCGAGTAGGTGCCGATCGCCTGCGGCGCGCGCTCGGTATGGATGATCTGGCGGGTCATCGGGTTCTCCTTGGAATGTTCGGGCTCAGCCGCGCGGATCCGGGTCCGGGTCGCCGTCGTGGTCGGCACCGGCCTCGCTGCGCGCGTGCGCGGCGATGGTACGCGTTACGCGGTTCACGTCGGGCATGCGGCGGATGACGCGCACCAGGCGCGCCAGGTGGCGCCGGTCGCGCACGCGCAGCTCGAAGGTGAGCACGGCGGTATCACTGTCCTGCTCGTCGATCGAGACGTGGTCGATGTTGGTCTCGGTGCTGGCGATGGCGGCCGCCACGGCCGCGAGCACGCCGGTGCGGTTGATGACGTAGACGCGCAGCTCGGAGGAGAACAACCGGTCCGGTGAGGTCTGCCAGCTCACCGGCAGCCAGTTCTCCGGATGCTTGCTGTAGTCCTCGACGTTCACGCAGTTCTCGCGGTGGATCACCACCCCGCGCCCCGAGGACAGGAAGGCGAAGATCGGGTCGTAGGGGATCGGGAAGCAGCAGCGCGCATAGGTGACCAGCAGCCCCTCGGTGCCCGCGATGGCCAGCGGCGCCAGCACGCTGGTGCCGCTGGCGTGCGTGGCCGTGGGCAGCAGGCGCCGCGCGACCAGCGGGGCGAGGCGCTCGCCGAGGCCGATCTTCTCGTGCAGCTCGTCGAGGTCCTTCATGCCGAGCTCACCGAGGGCGGCGCGGCGCACCGGTTCGCTCACGTCCTCGAAGGTCAGGCTGAATTCCCCGAGCGCCTGGTCGAGCAGCTTCGCGCCGAGCGCGATGGCCTCGGAGCGGCGCAGGCTCTTCAGGTAGTGGCGGATGGCGCTGCGCGCCTTGGCGGTGACCACGAAGTTGACCCACGAGGGGTTGGGGGTCGCGCCCT
The DNA here is from genome assembly GCA_963741745.1 of uncultured Pseudomonadota bacterium. GTDB lineage: Bacteria > Pseudomonadota > Gammaproteobacteria > Steroidobacterales > Steroidobacteraceae > 13-2-20CM-66-19. Next base: position 794,715 of record CAVUJF010000001.1, read on the forward strand.
TGGCGCTGATGATCTCCACCGTCTGGCCGTTGCGCAGCACCGTGCGCAGCGGGGTGAGGCGGCGGTCCACCTTCGCCGCCACGCAGCGGTTGCCGATATCGGTGTGCACCGCGTAGGCGAAGTCGACCACGGTCGCCCCGCTCGGCAGCCGCAGGATCTGCCCTTTGGGGGTGAACACGTAGACCTTGTCCGGGAACAGGTCGACCTTGACGCTCTCCAGGAATTCCTCGGAGGAGCCGGACTCCTGCAGCGAGACCAGGTTCGAGAGCCACTCGCGCGTGCGGTCCTGCGCTCCGGCATCGGCATCCCCGCCGGCCTTGTACTTCCAGTGCGCGGCGATGCCGGCCTCGGCCACGCGGTGCATGTCGGTGGTGCGGATCTGCGCCTCGATGGGCACGCCGTTCGGCCCGAACAGCGTGGTGTGCAGCGACTGGTAGCCGTTCACCCGCGGGATGGCGATGTAGTCCTTGAAGCGCCCGGGCATGGGCTTGAACACCGAGTGCACCGCGCCCAGGGCGCGGTAGCAGGTGTCGGGGGTGTCGACGACGATGCGGATGCCGTAGACGTCGACGATGTCATTCAGCGGCGCGCGCTTGCGGCGCATCTTCTGGTAGATGCTGTAGAGGTGCTTCTCGCGCGTGACCACGCGCGCCTCGATCTGGGCCTTGATGAGCGCGTTGTTCAGCTGCTGCTCGATCTTCTTGAGGAACTCCTTCTGGTTGCCGCGGGCGCGGCGCTGCGCGCGCTCGAGCACGCGGTAGCGTGCCGGGTAGAGGGCCTTGAAGCCGAGGTCCTCGAGCTCGAGCTTCATGTTGTAGAGGCCGAGGCGCTCGGCGATCGGGGCGTAGATCTCCAGCGTCTCGCGCGCGATCGCGCGGCGCCGCGCCGGTGCCATGGCCTCGATGGTGCGCATGTTGTGCGTGCGGTCGGCGAGCTTCACCAGGATGACGCGCAGGTCCTTGACCATCGCCAGCAGCATCTTGCGGAAGGACTCCGCCTGCGCCTCCTCGCGGCTCTTGAACTTGATCTGGTCGAGCTTGGTGACGCCATCGACCAGTTCGGCCACGTCGGCACCGAAGCGCGCCGCCAGCTGGTCCTTCGGCGTGCGCGTGTCCTCGATGACGTCGTGCAGGATCGCCGCGATGATCGTGTCGGCGTCCAGGTGCAGGTCCGCGAGGATCGCCGCGGCGGCGACCGGGTGGGCGATGAAGGGTTCGCCGGAGCGTCGCTTCTGGCCGTGGTGGGCCGAGGTGCCGAACTCGGCCGCCTCGCGCACCCGCTCGACCTGCTCGGGCGGCAGGTAGCTTTCTACGGAAGCGAGCAGTTCTCTTAGCCCCGGGGTGCGTCTTCCGCCGGGCAACAGTCCCAGGAGCGAAGACGCGTAGTCCATGGGGCTTGACGCTAGGCCGTCAGTCTCCGAGGCCGAACTGGGGAGCGCGGAAGCTGGACTGGTTCTCCGCATCCGGGAGCACCGGCTCCGGCGGGGCCGGTTCCGGCTCGCTGAGCATCTCGGCGGTGACGTTGCCGGCGGCGATCTCGCGCAGCGCAAGCACGGTCGGCTTGTCGTTCTCCAGCGGCAACGTGGGCTCGGCGCCGTTGGCAAGGCGGCGCGCGCGCTGGGAGGCGAGCAGCACCAGCTGGAACAGGTTCTCGACGTTGGTCAGGCAGTCTTCGACGGTAATTCGGGCCATGGGATCGCTACAGGTTAAGAGCCACCCCGGAAGGGTGCGCACGGCCTTGCACTATAAGCGAAAGGCCCCCTTCCCGGCCACCCTGGGCGAGGCGCAAGAGCCAGGTAACAGGGCCGAAATGCGGCGGGCCGCCTTCAGACCGCGGGTGCCGGGGCGGCGCGCATCCGCCCCGCGAGCGCGAAAATCAGCGGATTCAGGGTAATCGAGAGGATCGCGCCGGCCACGATGTAGCTTTGCCCCTCCGGCGGCAGCAGCTTCATGCTCACGCCCATCACCGCGAGGATGAAGGAGAACTCGCCGATCTGCGCCAGGGCCGCAGCCACCGTCAGGGCGGTGGTCATGGAGCGGCCGAGGAGGCGCACGATGGCCAGCGCCGCCAGCGACTTGCCGACGACGATGACGGCCAGCACGGTGAGTACCTGCAGCGGATGCGTCCACAGCACCGCCGGCTCGAACAGCATCCCGACCGCCACGAAGAACAACGCCGCGAACACATCCTGCAGGGGCTGCAGGTAGGTGGCCGCCTTGTGGCTCAGGTCCGATCCTGAGATCACCATGCCGGCGAAGAAAGCCCCGAGTGCCACCGAGACATCGAACAGCCGCGCGCACCCGTAGGCCACCCCCAGGGCGAGGGCGATCGCGGCCAGGGTGAACAGCTCGCGCGACTGCGTGCGCACCACCCGCCGCAGGATCCAGGGGAACACGCGCGCACCGACGATGAGCATCAGCGCGACGAACAGCGCGACCTTGCCCAGGGTGATGCCGAGCACCATCCACAGGCTGCCCGGTGGGGTGTCGAAGCCGGGCGGGGCCTGGCCGCCGAGCACGCCGGCGAGTGCGGGCAGGAGCACGAGTGCCAGCACCGTCACCAGGTCCTCAACCAGCAGCCAGCCGACGGCGATGCGTCCGTCATCCGAATGCAGGCGGCCACGCTGCTCGAGCGCGCGCAGCAGCACCACGGTACTGGCGACCGAGAGGGCAAGGCCAAACAGCAGGCCGCTGCCGAGCGGCCAGCCCCACAGGTGCGCGGCGAGTGCCCCGAGTGCGGTCGCGACGCCAATCTGCGCCACCGCGCCCGGGATGGCGATGGCCCTGACCGCCATCAGGTCGCGCAGCGAGAAGTGCGTGCCCACCCCGAACATCAAGAGCATCACGCCGATCTCCGCCAGCTGCGGCGCCAGGTGCGTATCGGCGACCCAGCCCGGGGTGTAGGGGCTCAGCGCAATGCCGGCGAGGAGGTAGCCGACCAGGAGCGGCATGCGCAGGCGCATTGCCAGAAGGCCGAAGGCAAAGGCGAGGCCTAAGCTCACGGCGAGCGTGGCGATCAGCGTGTCTTCGTGCACCACGCCCGTCGTGCCTGCGGCTAGGCCGGGCCGAGCAGCTCGGCGAGCAGCGGTGCCAGCTGCGCACGCCGGCTCGACAGGTCCGCCGCATCCCCGGCGAGGATGCGGCGCAGGTCAGCGACCGCGTGCGCGAAATCATCGTTCACGATCACGTAGTCGAACTCGCGGTAGTGGGACATGTCAGCGGCCGCATCGCGCAGGCGCCGCTCGATCACCTGCGGCGAATCGGTGCCGCGGCTCGCCAGGCGCTGCGCCAGGGCGGCGCGCGAGGGCGGCAGGATGAAGACGCTCACGCACTGCGGCAGCGCGCGGCGCACCTGCTGCGCTCCCTGCCAGTCGATCTCCAGCACCACGTCCTGCCCGGCCGCCAGGCGCTGCTCGACGAACACGCGCGAGGTGCCGTAAAGGTTGTCGAACACCTGCGCGTGCTCGAGGAACTGCCCGCGGTCGATGAGCTCGCGGAAGGCCCCGACCGTGACGAAATGGTACTCGCGCCCGTTCGCCTCGTTGGCACGCTGGCTGCGCGTGGTGTGCGAGACCGACAGGTGCAGGGATGGTTCCTGCTCGAGCAGCGCCCTGACGAGGGAGGTCTTGCCGGCGCCCGAGGGGGCGGCGATGACGAACAGCCGGCCGCGTTTCATGGGGCTGAAATATAGCCCGGCGCCTGCAGCATCGCGATCAGTGCGCGCAGGGCCTGGCCGCGATGGCTGAGGCGGTTCTTGTCGGTTGCGGAAAGCTCGGCGGCGGTGTGCTGCAGGCCCGCGGGCACGAACGCGGGGTCATAGCCGAAGCCGCCGCTGCCGCGCGGCGCCGGCGTGATGCTGCCCTCCCAGGTGCCACGGGCGATCAGCGGCGCCGGGTCGTCCGCGCGGCGCACGAAGACGATGACGCACTGGTAGCGCGCGGTGCGCGCCTGCCCGGGACGGGCCGCGAGCTCCTGCAGCAGCAGCGCAAGGTTGTCGGCATCGCTGGCCCCCTCGCCGGCGAAGCGCGCCGACCATACCCCGGGGCGTCCGCCTAAGGCATCCACTTCCAGGCCTGAGTCATCCGCCAGCGCCGCCAGGCCGGCACCTCGCGCGGCGTGGCGGGCCTTCAGAAGCGCGTTGTCGAGGAAGCTCGTGCCGGTCTCCTCCGGCGCCGGAATCCCGAACGATCCCTGCGGCAGCAGTTCCAGTTCCAGCGGGGCGAGCACGGCGGCGAGCTCGCGCAGCTTGCCCGCGTTGCTGCTTGCCAGCACGAGCGGCTTCACGGTCCCTGGAGTGCCTGGGCCTGCAGCGCGAACAGCGAGCCGATGCCCTCGACGGCCAGGTTGAGCAGCGCATCCAGCTCGTGGCGACGGAACGCATGGCCTTCGGCCGTGCCCTGCACCTCGATGAAGCCGCCGCCGTTGTTCATGACCACGTTCATGTCGGTCTCGGCCTGGGAGTCTTCCGCGTAGTCCAGGTCCAGCACCGGCACCCCGTCGCAGATGCCCACCGAGATCGCGGCCACCTGCCCGTGCAGGGGGCTGGCGCTGATCAGGCGGCGCCTCTGCAGGTGCTCGCAGGCAAGCGCCAGCGCCACGTAGCCGCCGGTGATCGAGGCGGTGCGCGTGCCGCCGTCGGCCTGCAGTACGTCGCAGTCGAGGGTGATGGTGCGCTCGCCGAGCCCCTTCAGGTCCGCGATCGCGCGCAGCGAGCGGCCGATCAGGCGCTGGATCTCCTGGGTGCGCCCGGTCTGCTTGCCGCGCGCCGCCTCGCGCGGAGAGCGCGTGTGCGTCGCGCGCGGCAGCATGCCGTACTCGGCGGTGATCCAGCCCTGTCCCTTGCCACGCAGGAACGGCGGCACGGATTCCTCGACACTCGCCGTGCACAGCACCTGGGTGTCGCCGAACTCGACCAGCACCGAGCCTTCGGCGTGCTTGGTATGACGCGCAGTGAAGCTCACGCGCCGCAGCTGGTCGGGACTGCGTCCGGAGGGTCTTGCCATCGGTGTGCTGCCTAGTCGCCCAGCCAGCGCAGCGCCGCGGCCGAGGTGTTATCGCCACCGGCGCCGGCGCGCTTGACCGCCTGCTCGCCGAGCTTCATAAGCTTCTCGCGTAGCGCGCCGGGGCTGCCGAGCTCGTTGACGATCTCATCGTCCTTGAGCGAGCCCCACAGGCCATCGGTGCACACCAGCAGCACGTCGTTCGGCTCGATGGGCCGGCGCCGCGCGATGGTCATCTCCGGCAGGATCGGGTCCCCGCCCAGGCAGCACTCGACGTAGTTGCGCATCGGGTGGTTGTGCGCCTGCTCGGCACTGATCACGCCCTCGCGCAGCAGCAGCTCGACGTGGCTGTGATCGCGGCTGCGCGAGAGCAGCGCGCCGCGGCGCACGTGATAGAGGCGACTGTCGCCCACGTGGGCCCACCAGCTGGCGTGCTGCTGCACCAGGCACACCGCGCAGGTGGCCCGCGGGCGCTGCTCGACGGGCAGGTTGGCACCGAGCTTGACGACCTCCTCGTGCGCGCGCCCGAGGGTCATGTGCAGGAAGCCCAGCGGGTCGAACAGCGGCTGCGGCGTGTGCCAGAACGATTCCATAATCGACTGCAGGGCGACCTCGGCCGCCCGGGCGCCGTGGGCGTGGCCGCCCATGCCATCGACCGCCACCAGCAGGGCACTGTGCTCGGCGACCGCCGCGCCCACGCGGTCCTGGTTCTCCTCGCGCCCCCCCACCAGGCTGATCTCGGTAGTCTCGACCCGCAAGAGCGGCCCCATGCATCTGTTAGACTTCGGCAGGCTTTATATCACCTGTGCGGCGCGTGGGCGTAGGTGCGTGATCGGCGCCGCGAGGCGCCTGCTCCACGGACCGTTTCCCCCCGCACCACCTTGCCAGACGGACACCACCATGATCGCGAGCATGACCGGCTTCGCGCGCCGCGAGACCACCGGACCCTGGGGCACGCTCGTGTGCGAGCTGCGCAGCGTCAATCACCGCTTCCTCGAGGCCGGCTTCCGCCTGCCCGACGAGCTGCGTGCCGCGGAGAGCGAGCTGCGGACGCGTCTCGGCAAGCAGCTGCGCCGCGGCAAGGTCGACTGCACGGTGAGCTACCGCCGCGCCCAGGGGGCGAGCAATACGCTGGAAGTGGACCATTCAGCCCTGGAGCGCGTGCTGGCAGCGGTCAAGCTCGTCTCGCGCTCGCAGCTGGCGAGTGACTCGGTGAGCGCCCTCGAGCTGCTGCGCTGGCCGGGCGTGCTGCGCGAGGACGGCAACAGCAGCAGCGAGGAGCTGCTGGCCGCCGCCTACGCGGTCTTCGGCGCCACGCTGGAGGAACTGATGGCCGCCCGGGCGCGCGAGGGGGCGCGGTTGCGCGAGCTGCTCGAGCAGCGCTGCGCGGGGCTTCAGGCGCTGGTGACGGCCGTGCGCGGCCGGCTGCCTGAAGTGCAGGCGCGCGTGCGCGCCAAGCTCAACGAGCGCGTGGCGGAGCTGAGCACCAGCGTGGATCCGGAGCGCATGGAGCAGGAGCTGGCCATCCTCCTGCAGCGGCTGGACGTCGATGAGGAGCTCGAGCGGCTCACCGGTCACATCGAAGAGGTGCGCCGGGTCATCAAGGGCAGCGAACCGGCCGGGCGGCGCCTGGACTTCCTGATGCAGGAGCTGAACCGCGAGGCCAACACGCTGTCATCCAAGTCGCAGGACCTGGAAACCACGCGCGCGGCGGTGGACATGAAGGTACTGATTGAGCAGATGCGCGAGCAGGTGCAGAACGCCGAGTAGCCTCCCCGCGGGATCTCATTCGCTCTCTCACCGGGGCAACCCATGCGGGCTAGTGTGCGCCAGGTCTAGAAGTCGGAACCATCCTTGCCGTACTGAGTGTGGTACGGCCCTGCAGGTAAGCCGGTGCCCTTGGTGTTGATGGCCTGGTTGTTGGCCTGAATCGCCAGCGGCATGTAGTTCGGGGCCGCCTTGGTCACCGCAGCTTCAACCGCATCGGCAATCAGTCCGGCCAGACCCCCGCTGCTGCTGCCCTGTGGGGTGTAGGCGAACGTCTGGTGATTCTTCCAAAGCGTCACCCCGGTGTGCGTGCTCTTCAGGACATAGGTCAGTTCGACCGTGACGGTGGTCGATATCACGACGTACTTTGCGTCCCAGTGTTCTATCGAGACGTACAGCTGGTGCCACCGGGCATCTACGCGGAGTACGGCTACCTGCAGCTGCAGCAGGGGTGGAATTCGGGTACGGTCGATCAGGCGAGGCGCGTCGACCCGCGGCGGCGAGTTGGTTTTCTGGACGCTGTCTAGCCGCCGCCCACCCAGGAGGTGTTCAAGGCCGTCACCGTGCGCTACACCGCACCGGACCTGATTGCCAAGCGCTCGGCTGTGTCGGCGAACATCGGCACCGCGCTGGCGGAGAAGCTGGAGAAGTACGGTGCGCAGGTCATCAACATCGACATGCGCAGCTTCGCCTTCCAGGACTCGTACATGCGGGCGATCAATTCCAAGGTGGAGCAGGAGCAGCTGCGCCTGGCAGCGGAGAACCGCCTGCTCACCGTGGAAGCCGAACAGAAGCAGAAGGTGGCGGTGGCCGAAGCGGAGGCCAACGCCGTCAGGGCCAAGGCGGACGGTGATTCCTATGCACTGCTGAAGAACGCGACGGCGCAGGCGGATGCACTGAAGGTGCAGAACGCGGCCCTCTCACAGAGCAAGGAAGTGCTGGAGCTGCGCAGAATCGAGGTGGAACAGACCAAGGCGGACCGCTGGAACGGCCAGCTGCCGCAGAACGTCTACGCCGGCACGCCGATCCCGTTCTTCCAGCCCCACTGAGGCGCAGCGCGCTGCGCGGCGCCTAGCGCCTCCCCACGGTGAGGTGGGTGGCCTTCTCGCCGGGCGTGCAGCCAGTGCATTGGTAGCCGAGTGCGTGCAGGTCGAGCCCCGCCCAGAGATTCTCGCCGGCGCCCAGCAGCACCGGCGCGAGCGCCAGGTGCATCTCATCGACGAGCCCGACGGTCAGGTACTCGCGGATCGTGGCCACGCCGCCGCCCAGGCGCACGTCCTGCCCACCCGCAGCCTCCCGTGCGCGGGCGAGCGCGGCGTGGATGCCGTCCGTCACGAAGTGGAAGGTGGTGCCGCCGGCCATCTCCAGCGGCGGGCGTGCATGGTGAGTCAGTACGAACACCGGGCAATGGTAGGGGGGCTCCTCGCCCCACCAGCCGCGCCAGCTCTCATCCGGCCACGCCCCGCGCACCGGCCCGAACATGTTGCGCCCCAGGATCCAGGACCCGATACCTGCGAAGCCGCGCGCGGCAAACTCGTCGTCGATCCCGGCGCTGCCGCCGCCCTTGCCGAACATCCTCTGGAAGGTGCGCGTGGCGAAGACCCACTCGTGCATCGCCGTGCCGCCCTGCCCCAGCGGGTTCTGCAGGTCCTGGCCCGGGCCAGCGCCGAAGCCGTCGATCGAGAGTGAGAAGGCGTGGACACGAAGTTTCGTCATGGGACGTACCTGCTGTGGCCCACCGCGGGCCTGAGGACGGGCAGAATAAGGCCACGGGGTTGCGCGTGCGAGGCGCATGCTCTGATGCAGGGACGTTATGGGCGCCCGTTAGTGAAGGAACGATCGATTGGCTCAGTGGATACACCGCTACGCGCAGATCAACGGACTGCGCGTGCACTACGTCGAGCAGGGCACCGGTCCCCTGGTGGTGCTGTGCCACGGCTTTCCGCACCTGTGGTTCTCCTGGCGGCACCAGATCCCGGCCATCGCCGCGGCCGGGTTCCGGGTCGTGGCCCCGGACATGCGTGGCATGGGCCAGACGGATGCCCCACGCGAGGTCGAGGCCTATGACGTGGAGCACACGGTGGGCGATCTCACCGGCCTGCTGGATCACCTGGGCGAGGAGTCGGCGGTCTTCATCGGGCTGGACTTCGGGGTGTTCGCGATCTACGACCTCGCTTTCCGCGACCCCGCGCGCGTGCGCGCCATCATTGGCCTGGAAAACCCGGCTACGCCGCACAACCCGCAGCTGCCGCCGCTGGTGGAGGCCGCGCAGTGGGCGCGCAAGCACTTCGTGCACATCCATTACTTCGAGCCCTACGGACCTGCCGATGCGGCCCTCGACGCACAGCCGCGCGAATTCCTCACCGGGGTGTTCTATGCCCTGAGCGGTGACTACCACTACCTGGACGTGTGGAAGCACCCGCCGGGGACGAGCTACCTCGATGCGCTGCCCCGGCCGCCGCCGCTGCCCTGGGCGTGGCTCACTGAGCTTGAGATGGAGTTCTTCGTCAGCGAGTACGCGCGCACCGGCTTTACCGGCGGCCTCAACTGGTACCGGGCGATGGACCTGCGCTGGGCGCAGCGCCGGCAGTTCGAGGGGGTCAAGAATCCCGTGCCGTTCTTCTTCATCGGCAGCGAGCGTGATTGCGACCTGGAGGCCTGGCACGGCGATGACCCGCTCGGGCAGCTGCGGCTGCAGTACGCGGACGTACGCGGCGTGGCGATGCTCGCCGAAGCCGGCCACATGATGCAGATGGAACGGCCCGCGGAAGTGAACGCGTGGATCCTGAAGTTCCTCGGGCAGTTGCGCTGATAACCGTGTCCACCCTCACCGCCCCGCCGCTGTCGCTGTACGTGCACTTCCCGTGGTGCGTGCGCAAGTGCCCCTACTGCGACTTCAATTCCTACACCCTGAATGGCGAACTTGCCCAGGGGCCCTACCTCGAGCGGCTGGGCCGCGACCTGGCGGCTCAGGCGCCGCTGGTGACGGGACGCACGGTGCAGACGGTGTTTCTCGGGGGCGGCACGCCGAGCCTGTTCTCGCCGCGCTCGATCGAGCAGGTGCTGGGGCTGGCGCGTCAGCACCTCGGGCTGGCGAGCGATGCCGAGGTGACCCTGGAGGCGAATCCCGGGACCATCGAGCGCGGGGTTTTCGCCGAGTACCGCGCCGCCGGGGTCAACCGGGTGTCGCTCGGCGCGCAAAGCTTCGATGGCGCGACCCTGACCGCGCTCGGACGCATCCATTCCCCGCAGGAGACGCGCATCGCCGCGCAGGAGCTGCACGCCGCGGGCCTCGAGAACTTCAACCTCGACCTGATGTACGCGCTGCCCGGACAGGATGTGGCAGCCGCGGTGCGCGATGTCGAGGAGGCCCTCGCACTCACGCCCGCCCACCTGTCGCACTACCAGCTCACGCTGGAGCCGGGCACCGTGTTCGCGGCGCGCCCGCCCGCGCTCCCCGACGATGATGCCGCGGCGCAGATGCTCAGCGCCTGCACCGAGCGCCTGGGCCAGGCCGGCTTCGCACAGTACGAGGTCTCCGCGTATGCGCAGCCGGGCCGGCAGTGCCGCCACAACCTCAACTACTGGAACTTCGGCGACTACGTGGGCATCGGCGCTGGCGCCCACGGCAAGATCACCCACGTGCCGGACGGGGGGATCGAGCGCACCCTGCAGATGCGCGAACCGCGCCGCTATCTTGCCGCCGCCGATGCGCAGCTCGTGCGCCGCCGCATTGCCGCCGCGGAATTGCCGTTCGAATTCATGCTGAATGCACTGCGCCTGCCGGGCGGCTTTGCGCGCAGCGCCTTCATTCAACGCACCGGACTTCCCTGGAGCGCCATCGCCGCGCCGGTCCAGGCCGCGGTCGAGCGTGGACTTGTCCTTAGCAGTGAGTGGGGAGTGCGGCCGACCCCGCTCGGCCTGCGCTTCCTGAACGACGCCCTGCTGCTCTTCATGGCCGAAAAGGGCGAAATGGCAGGCGAAATCGCGTTGTCAATTGGCGCGCCAGGGGCGCGCGGGGATACGCCGCGGCCTTTATTCACAGGTGACCCCGGGGTGGATTCAGAATGAGTGCATTACGAGCCAAAGCACTCAAGTTGCTCCATAAGAGATTTGTAAGTCATTGATGAAACAGGGTAAAAACCCCTGCTCATTTTTTGACCAAGGTAACAAATATGCAATCTCGGCCCGAAAAGCAGCCCTCGCGGACGGCTTCCTCCACAGACTTGTCCACAGCTTCTGTGGATAAGGAATCCCGGCTCCCCGAGGCTTGCTCGCTTTAGGCTTGAGGGGCGGCCGCGCTGCCGCTAAACTCCCGCGCCCTTTAACTTGAGGCCCTGCCGCCCCATTGAGCGGTGAGTCCTTGATGAACCTGTGAGCTTGCAATGAAAGCCGCGATACACCCCGAGTACAAAGAGATCACCGTCAGCTGCACGTGTGGGAACACGTTCAAGACGAGCTCAACCTTGGGCACTGATCTGCAGGTCGAAGTGTGCTCCAACTGCCATCCCTTCTATACGGGCAAGCAGAAGATGGTCGACACCGCTGGCCGCGTGGACAAGTTCCGCAAGAAATACGCCGCGGCTGCCGCCTCCAAGTAATCCGCATTCGGGCGCCGCGGGATCCCGCGGCGCCCATCTCATCCATCCCGACTACTTTCGCGGCTGCGGTTCGCCGCCGCTGCGCGTGTGTGTGAGCCGCGTGCCGCGCCGGGTGCCCAGCGCCCGGGCTGAAGGTTACCGGCGAGTAGGACGGCTGCCTTGATTCGGGGCACGGACCATGTAAACCTCGTTTGTTCCGGCACCACGCGCCACGGCGTCGTGCTGTTGCGCCTTCGCCCACCTGGAAAGCGGCCGCGGAAATGACCGAGAAGAAGACATTCGAACTCAGCAACGGCAGCGGCGGCAGCACGCGGCTGCCGTCTGCGCACCGGCACCATGGGACCCTCGGTGCTCGACATCGCCGGCCTCTATAAGGACCTCGGCGTCTTTACCTACGACCCGGGCTTCGGCGCCACCGCCGCCACCGAGAGTCGCATCACCTACATCGACGGCGATGCGGGCGTGCTCTTGTACCGCGGCTACCCGATCGAGCAGCTGGCGCTGAAGAGCTCCTTCATGGAGGTGGCATACCTGCTCCTGATCGGCGAGCTGCCCTCGCAGAAGCAGCTCGAGGAGTTCAGCGGCAACATCCGTTATCACACGATGATCAACGAGTCGCTGCTGCGCTTCTTCAACGCGTTCAATCACAACGCGCACCCGATGGCGATGGTCTCCGGCGTCGTGGCCTCGATGGCCGCCTTCTACCACGACACGATGGATATCAATAACCCGCGCCACCGCGAGATCTTCGCCCACCGCATCATCGCCAAGATCCCGACCATCGCCGCGGCCGCGCACAAGCACTCCCTCGGGCAGCCCTTCATCTACCCGCTCAACAAGCTCGGCTATGCGGAGAACGTGCTCAACATGCTCTTCGCCGTGCCTTGTGAGGAGTACCGCGTCGACCCGATTGCGGCCAAGGCGCTCGATCTGTTGTTCGTGCTGCATGCCGACCACGAGCAGAACGCCAGCACTTCCACCGTGCGCCTGGCCGGCTCGACCGGTGCCAACCCGTACGCGGCGATCTCTGCCGGGGTCTCGGCGCTGTGGGGCCCGGCGCACGGCGGCGCCAACGAGGCGGTCCTGGCCATGCTCGAGCAGATTGGCACCGTGGACAACATTCCCAAGTACCTGGCGATGGCCAAGGACAAGAGCAGCCACTTCCGCCTGATGGGCTTCGGGCACCGGGTCTACAAGAACTTCGACCCGCGCGCGACCATCATCCGCGAGATGTGCCACAAGGTGCTGGCGCAGCTCGGGCGCAGCGACAACCCGCTGCTGGAGCTGGCCCTGCGCCTGGAGGAAATCGCGCTCAAGGACGAGTACTTCATCGCGCGCAAGCTTTACCCGAACGTGGATTTCTATTCGGGCGTCATCTACAGCGCAATCGGCATACCGCGCTCGATGTTCACGGTAATGTTCGCCATCGCGCGCACCGTGGGCTGGGTTGCGCACTGGCAGGAGATGATCTCCGATCCCACCATGCGCATCGGGCGTCCGCGCCAGCTCTACACCGGCGCCACCCAGCGCAACTACGTCGAGGTCGGCAAGCGCTAGGCGGCGCGGCCGCCTCAGGCCTGCTCGATGAGCGCCTCCACCTCAAGAGCGCTCGCCCGGCGCATCGGGCGGCCGTCCACCGGGCTGACCGGTGCCTGGCGGATGCCATCGGTCGGGAATACCACCGCATCGATCGGGTGGTCGTCGACCTCGAAGCGCACGCCCGGAAAGGGCCGCACGCGCTCCGCGTTGAGCTTCACGCGCTTCTCGGTCACTTCGTGGGGAATGCCTTCATCGATGAGCTTCAGCGTGACCGACTCGGCGCGCTCGGCGAACAGGTGCAGCTGCACGTCGGAATGCTCGGTGGCGGTGCCGGAGAGCACCGCGCCGACCAGCCGGGGTTCGAACTCCTTCAGGTAGCGCATCGCCGCGAGCGCCGCGCGCCGCTGGGCCTCGAGTGCCTGCACGTGGGAGGCGCCGCCGAACAGGCGCTGGTAGCCGGCGAGCGCCTCCTCGATCTCGCTGTTCTTGGGGAGAATCGCGCTCATCTCGGAAAGGCCCAAGCGCTCGGCGGCCTTGCGCTTGGCGATGAGGAAATCACGGATGCCATGCTCGGCCATGATGCGCGCGGCTTCCTGCGCCAGGGCTAGGCGCAGGTTGTCACTGCGGCTCTGGTGTCGCTTGGCTCTCATTCTCTAGAAGATCGGCTCTCCGCTGGCCTGCCCCTGCTGGCCCTGCGACCCGGGGGTGGCGTCCTGGCCGGTGGGCAGGTGATCGGCGATGAACATCTCCGGGATCCCGTTGGCATTCTCGGCGCCTACGAGCGTGCCGCTCTCCGGCGCGATGCGCAAGGTCACGATGCCATCAGGCATCGATCGGTGCTGCTCGGCGACGCCCTTGAGCGCCTCGCGCATGAACCCGATCCAGATCGGCAAGGCGGTGCGCGCGCCTTCCTCGGCCTCGCCGAGCGGGCGTTCCTGGTCGAATCCGACCCACACGGTGGCCACCAGGTTCGGCGTGAAGCCGTTGAACCAGGTGTCCTTGGCCTCGTTGGTGGTTCCGGTCTTGCCGGCGATGTCAGTGCGATTGAGTGCCAGCGCGCGCCGGCCGGTGCCGCGCTTGATCACATCCGCCATCATGTCGTCCATCACGTAGGCGTTCTGTGCGGTGATGACGCGCGGGGCGACCTCCGCGGCCGGCAGCGGCGCCGGCTGCCCGTGCGTCGCGTCATCACGCGCCGGTTCGCCCCCGTCCCCGGCCGCCAGCGGGGCTGCGCTCGGGTCGCACTGCGGGCAGGCACGGCGTGGCGCTGCGCGCCACACCACCTGGCCGGAGGCATCCTCGATGCGCTCGATGAAATAGGGATTCACACGGTAGCCCCCGTTCGCGAACACCGCGTAGGCGGAGGCCAGGTCGAGCGGTGTCACCTCCATCGTGCCGAGGGCGAGCGTCAGGTCGTGCGGCAGCGCCCTGGCGTCGAAGCCGAAGCGGGTGACGTAGTCGATGGCCGTGGAGATGCCGAGCTCCTTCAGGATGCGGATCGAGACCAGGTTACGCGAACGCACGAGGGCCTCGCGCAGACGGGTCGGGCCGCCGAACTCGCGGGTGGAGTTCTCCGGGCGCCAGGAGTCCTCGGTGCCGTTGCCTTCCAGGACGATCGGCGCATCGAGGATGACGCTCGCCGGGGTGAAACCGTGCTCGAGGGCCGCCGAGTACAGGAAGGGCTTGAAGGCCGAGCCGGGCAGGCGCCGCGCCTGGGTCACGCGGTTGTACTTGTTGGTGAAGTAGTCGAAGCCGCCGACCAGGGCGACCACGCTGCCATCGTTCGGGTCGAGCGCCACCAGGGCGCTCTGTGCCTCGGGCAGTTGCGCCAGCTGCGCGTGCCCGGCGTTGTCGGCGACCACGTAGACGACGTCCCCGCGCGCCAACACCTGGCCGGCATCCTTCGGGGCAGGCCCCAGGGTTTCGTTCTTCAGCTCGCGCCGCGCCCACGACAGCCCGTCCCAGTCGATCTGCACCGCCCCGATCGAGCGCACGTACGCCTTGGCCGTCCGGTCGGTGACCGACTCGACGATCGCCGGGGACAGGTTGCCGATCGCGGAATACTCGTCGACCAGCTCCTCGTAGTTGATGTCGGCGCGGTTGGCGAGCTCCACATGCCCGGCTGGCCCGCGCCAGCCATGGCGGCGGTCGTACTCGATGAGCCCCACGCGCACGGCGCGGTTGGCATCCCCCTGCAGCCGCCCGTCGATGGTCGTGTAGACCTTGTAGCCGGCGCTCTCGGCGGAAGGGCCGAAGCGCTGGCGCAGCTCCAGCCGTGCCATCTCGGCGACGTACGGGGCCTCTACGTCGTACAGCGGGGCGTGGGCGCGCGCCTGCATCGGCTCCTTGTTGGCGGCCTCCGCGGTGGCCGCGTCGATGTAGTTCAGCTCGCGCATGCGCCGCAGCACGTAGGCGCGGCGCGAGGTGGCCAGCTGCGGGTCGACGATGGGGTTGTAGCGCGAGGGCGCCTTGGGCACGCCGGCGATCGTGGCGGCCTCGGCGACGTCGAGCTTGTCGAGGGTCTTGCCGAAGAATGCCTCGGCGGCGGCCGCGACGCCGTAGCTGCGCTGACCGAAGAAGATCACGTTCAGGTAGAGCCCGAAGATCTCCTGCTTGGTGAACTCGTGCTCCATGCGGTAGGTGACGAAGGTCTCCTGCAGCTTGCGGCGCGCGGTCTTGTCGAGGCTCAGGAACATGTTGCGCGCGGCCTGCATGGTGATGGTGCTGGCGCCCTGGGTCTTGTCGCCCGAGACGATGTCGACGGCGGCCGCGCGCACCACGCCGAAGTAGTCGATGCCGCCGTGCTCGAAGAAACGTTCGTCCTCGGCCGCGAGGAAGGCGTGCTTCACCAGCTCCGGGATCTGGTCGTAGCTCACCGGAATGCGTCGCTGCTCGCCGATCTGTGCGATCAAGGCGCCGCTGCGCGTGTAGACGCGCAGGGGCACCTGCAGCTCCACGTTGCGCATCGACTCGATCGAGGGCAGCGAAGGCACCAGGTAGACGTAGCTGCAGGCGAGCGCGTAGCCGCCCAGAAGTGTGAACAGCATCACAACTGCCGCCAGCGCACCGAGAATCCGAATGTAATTCCATTTCACAGAAACCAACTCTCTTCACTTGCGCAGGCTGCAGGCGCTATGCATAGTAGCCGCGGTTTTAAGGGCAAACTCACCGAAAGGTGGGGACGCAAAGCCTCCGGTCTACGGGACGCAAGTACCTATGACAGCGGGGTTGCCGGATCGAACGTTAACGCACTGCGCCGCGGATGGTCACGCGCAGGACGCTGGCCGGGTTCGACCGATCGACCGCACCTCCGCAGTACCTGCCGCGTTCGTATGCCGTGAGCGCCACGTCCCCAGGGACGCTTGAGCAGGACAAGCCATCTTTGGAAATACGACATTGTTCGCGCCGCCCGTGACGCTGTCGGCAGTCTGCGCCATCCCACCTCGGGTACCGTGCCGTTCCGAGAGAGCCCTCACGTTCAATTTAACTTTGCGCTGATATATAGTGTTCCCCAAATTGATACAGGGCGGTCAATTTCAGGCGTAATGTCCTGAAAAGGAAATAGAATGTTGCTGTTGCAGCGTAAGTACCGCCCCCTCCTGGGACTTGACATAACGACGTCCTCGGTCAAGCTTATCGAGCTTGCGATGGCCGGCGGTCAATACCGGGTCGAGGCTTATGCCGCCGAGCCTACCCCCCAGAACGCGATCAACGAGAAGGCGATCGTGGATGCGGAAGCGGTCGGCGAGGCGATCCGCCGCGCGGTCAAGCGCGCCGGCGCCAAGAGCAGTGAAGTGGCCGTGGCGATCTCCGGCGATGCGGCCATCACCAAGGTGATCCAGATGCCGCGCGCACTGCGCAGCGGTGACCTGGAAGCCCAGGTCGAGATGCAGGCCGACCAGTACATCCCCTTCCCGATGGATGAAGTCTCCTACGACTTCGAAGTGCTCGGGCCCAGCGAGAAGGATCCCGAGACCAACGACGTGCTGCTGGTGGCGACGCGCACCGAGAACGTCGAGCAGCGCCAGGCCGCGGTCAAGGCCGCCGGCCTCACCGCGAAGATCGTCGACGTCGAAGCCTTCGCGCTCGAGAACGCCTGCAAGCTGATGACGCACCAGATGCCCGACGGCGGCATCGACCGCACCATCGCCAACGTCGACTTCGGCGCCAGCAGCACCACCTTCAGCGTGCTGCGCAATCTCAAGGTCGTGTACACGCGCGACTTCGCCTTCGGCGGGCAGCAGCTCACCGAGGAAATCATGCGCACCTACGGGCTGGCCATGGAAGAGGCCGGGCGCGCCAAGAAAGAAGGCGGCCTGCCGGGCAACTACCAGTCGGAAGTGCTCGACCCCTTCATCGACGACATGACACAGCAGGTGAGCCGCTCACTGCAGTTCTATCTTGCCTCCGGCTCCGGGCGCGAGCAGCCGGAGAAGATCCTGGTGTGCGGCGGCTGCGCCAACATCCCCGGGGTCGCGGAAGTGATCTCCAGCCGCGTGGGCATCTCCGCCGAGAAGGGCGACCCGCTTGGCCAGATGAAGCTGTCCTCGCGCGCCAAGGCGCAGGCTGTGCAACGCGACGCCACGGCGCTCCTGACGGCCTGCGGACTCGCACTGCGGAGTTTCGACTGATATGCCACGCATAAATCTACTTCCCTGGCGCGAAGGCCAACGCAAGGAGCGCAAGCTGGCGTTCCTGGTGGCGCTCGGTGTGGCAGCCCTTGCCGCCGGCGTCGCCTCCTTTGCCGCGTACCTGCTGTACAGCTCGATGATCGAGGCGCAGCAGCACCGCAATGACATGCTGCGCGCCGAGATCAAGACGCTCGACAAGCAGAACGAGGAGATCAACAACCTCGAGACTGCCAAGCAGAAGTACATCGCGCGCATGGAAATCATCGAGAAGCTGCAGCGTTCGCGCCCGGAGATCGTGCACGTGTTCGACGAGATCGTGCGTACGCTCCCCGAGGGCGTGTACCTCACGGCCATCAAGCAGAACGACAAGAAGCTGAAGTTCGAAGGCGTCGCGCAGTCAAGTACGCGCGTGTCTTCCTTCATGCGCAACATCGACGGCTCGCAGTGGCTGCGCAACCCGGAGCTGGAGGTGGTGCAGAGCACCAAGGGTTCAGGCCCGGGCTCGAGCTTCACCATGTCGGCCTACCAGGTATCCACCGCCGGTGCGGACGATGCCCCCGGGCGCGTACCTAAGGGCAAGATCCGCAAGGCGAGCGCCGGTGGCACGGGAGCCGCGCAATGAACGTATTAGACGAACTGCGCTCACTGGACTACCGCGACCCGGGCCGCTGGCCGATGCCGATCCGTGCCGCCGCGGTGGGCCTGGCATTCCTGGTGCTCACGGGCCTGGGCATCTACTTCCTGGTGTGGGACGAGCAGCGCCCGAAGCTGCAGCAGTTCGCCGCCGAGGAGCAGCAGCTGCGCCAGGAGTTCAAGGACAAGCATGCCAAGGCGGTGAACCTGGATCTCTATAAGCAGCAGCTCAAGGACATCGAGCGCTCCTTCGGCGCCCTGCTGCGCCAGCTGCCCGGCCGCACCGAGGTGCCGAGCCTGCTGGTGGACATATCGCAGACCGGACTTGCCGCGGGCCTGGAGGAGAAGCTGTTCCAGCCGCAGCCCGAGCAGCGCAAGGACTTCTACGCGGAACTGCCGATCAAGATCCGTCTCACCGGCAGCTACCACCAGTTCGGCGAGTTCGTGAGCGGGCTGGCGGCACTGCCGCGCATCGTCACGCTGCACGACATCGACATCAAGCCGGACAACAAGGATGCCTACGACCAGTTGTCCCTGGAACTGACGGCGAAGACCTACCGCTACCTGGACGAGGACGAGATCGCCGCGGGCGAGGCGGAGAAGAAGGCCGACGTTGCGCACCGCCCGCCGGGCGCGACGAACTGAAGAACGACGGCATGAACCCGGTACGCAACTATGCATAAGCATCCAAACCGCAACCGCTTCCGCATCAGCTGCATGGCACTGGCCTGCGCTGGCTACGTGGCGCTGACGGCCTGCTCGAGCGCCGACGACGAGCTTGCGCGCTTCGTGGAGGACACGAAGAAGGAGCCGGGCGGACGCGTCGACCCGCTGCCGGAGATCAAGCCCTACGAGACCTACGTCTACGCGGCCGCCGATCTGCGCTCACCGTTCCTGCCCAGCAGCCCCGGTTCCGGCGCGGGCCTGGCCGGCGTGCGCCCGGACCAGAAGCGCAACCGCGAGTTCCTCGAACAGTACTCGCTGGATACCTTGAAGATGGTCGGCACACTGCGCCTCGGTGGGTCGATCTACGGGCTGGTCCAGACCAAGGACGGCCTGGTGCACCGGGTCAGCACCGGCAACCACATCGGCCAGGCCGAAGGCAAGATCACCGACATCAGTCCCTCGAAAATCAGTGTTGTTGAAATCGTTCCGGACAGCCTCGGCGGGTATATGGAACGCCCCGCCGCGCTTGCCCTCAACGAGTAAGGTCCAGCAGGGAGTTCTCAAGAAATGCAACGCCACCGCCTCATGAACCGTCTCCTCGGCACCGCCACCTGGCTCGTGCTCGCAGGGGTACTTGGCATGCTCCCGGGAGCACCTGCTCGTGCCGCGGATGTACCCGCGCTGCAAGCGATCGACGTGCAGCCGCTGCCCGGACAGCAGCTGCAGCTGACCATGCGCCTGTCGGGGCCCGCCCCGCAGCCGCTGGCCTTCACCATCGACAACCCGGCGCGCATCTCGCTGGACTTGCCGAACACGACGCTCGCGCTGCCGTCGCGGCGCATCGACGTGCACGCCTCGGGCCTGGACACGATCCTCGCCGCCGAGACCAAGGACCGCACCCGCCTGGTGCTGAACCTTGACAAGATGGTGCCCTACGATACGCGCGTCGATGGCAACAACGTCATCGTGATGCTCGGCGCGGCAGCAACGGCCGCGAGCGCACCCGCGGCGACTTCCGTGTCAGCCGTTGGTGCTGCCGCCACTGGC
The DNA here is from genome assembly GCA_963741745.1 of uncultured Pseudomonadota bacterium. Classification (GTDB taxonomy): domain Bacteria; phylum Pseudomonadota; class Gammaproteobacteria; order Steroidobacterales; family Steroidobacteraceae; genus 13-2-20CM-66-19. The sequence goes on from CAVUJF010000001.1 coordinate 814,598, forward strand.
ACACGCGAGCTGCGCTCCATCGACTTCCGCCGCAGCGCCGATGGCGCCGGGCGCGTGGTGGTGAAGCTCTCCGACCCGCACATCCGCATCAACCTGCACCAGGTCGGCAACCAGATCGTGGCCGACTTTGCCGACGCGAGCGTGCCGGCCAACCTGGTGCGCCGCTACGACGCGACCGACTACGGCACCCCGGTCACCAGCTTCGATGTCGCCCGTGCCGGCAATGGCGCGCGCATCGCCATCACCGCCGGCGGTGACTTCGAGCAGCTCGCCTACCAGTCCGACGACCAGTACGTCATCGAGGTCGCTCCGCACCACAAGGCCGCGAACGCCGCCGAGGACAAGCCGGTCTACACCGGCGAGCGCCTCACGCTGAACTTCCAGGACATCGAGACGCGCGCGGTGCTGCAGCTGCTGGCCGATGCCAGCGGCCAGAACATCGTGGTCAGCGACTCGGTCAACGGCAACGTCACCCTGCGCCTGCAGAACGTGCCGTGGGACCAGGCCCTGGACATCGTGCTGCGCACCAAGGGCCTCGACAAGCGCCGCCAGGATAATGTCATCATCGTCGCCCCGCAGGCCGAGCTTGCGGCGCGCGAGAAGGCCGAGCTGGCCGCCAAGAAGGACGTGCAGGAGCTGGCGCCGCTGCGCTCGGAGTACCTGCAGGTCAACTACGCCAAGGCCGCCGACCTCGCCGCGCTGATCAAGGGCAAGGAAAACGACCTGCTGTCCCCGCGCGGCAACGTCGCGGTCGATGACCGCACCAACACGCTGCTGCTGCAGGACACCTCTGAGCGGCTCGCCGACGTGCGCCGCCTGGTGGCGACCCTCGACATCCCGGTGCGCCAGGTGCTGATCGAGGCCCGCATCGTGATCGTGGCCAATGACTTCCAGCGTGACCTCGGTGCGCGCTTCGGCTTCACCGGCTGGACGACCAGCGGCAACAACGGCCTGGTGAGCACCACCGGCACGGCTGCCGGCAATGACACGCAGACCACCACGTTCATCAACGGCCAGAACGCGATCAACAACGCGATCAACTCCGGCACGACCCCGGTGCCGCTGCCGACCTACGGCATCCCGGCCGCCGCGAACCGCTACAACGTCAACCTGCCGGTCTCCAACCCAGCCGGCTCGCTGGCGCTGGGCATCCTCGGCAGCAACTTCATCGTTGACCTGGAGCTGTCGGCCGCGCAGGCGGAGACGCAGGCGAACATCATCTCCTCCCCGCGCGTCATCACCGCGAACCAGAAGGAGGCGACGATCGAGCAGGGCGTGGAGATCCCCTACCAGGCCTCCGCTTCCAGCGGCGCGACGACCATCCAGTTCAAGAAGGCCGTGCTGTCCTTGAAGGTCAAGCCGCAGATCACCCCGGACAACCGCATCATCATGGACCTCGACGTCAAGGACGACAGCGTCGGCCAGGTGGTCGTGGCCTCCGGTGGCGTGAACGTGCCCTCGATCAATACCCGTGAGATCGCCACCCAGGTGCTGGTGAACGACGGCCAGACCATCGTGCTCGGCGGCATCCTCGAGACCACCGAGCGCGAAGACGACAACAAGGTCCCCTACCTGGGCGACATCCCGGTGCTCGGCCACCTGTTCAAGCAGACCTCGCACAAGGACAACAAGGACGAGCTCATGATCTTCATCACCCCGAAGATCGTGCGCGAGGGCATCACTGCCGCCAACTAGGCTCACGGCAAGCATCCCTGAGCTGTGCCGCGGCCGCCTTCGAGGCGGCCGCGGTGTTTCCGGCCCCGGCTGACGGATTAGGTATCCTGTCGCCCCTCATGCGCGGCAAGACCAACGTATTCCTGATCGGTCCGATGGGCTCGGGCAAGACCGCCGTCGGCCGCCAGGTGGCGCGCGGCCTCGACCTGCCCTTCTACGACAGCGACGCTGAGATCGAGCGCCGCACCGGCGTCGACATCCCGTTCATCTTCGACAAGGAAGGCGAGGCTGGTTTCCGCGAGCGCGAGCGCGAGGCGATCGAGTCGCTCACCGCGATGGACGGCATCGTGCTGGCCACCGGGGGCGGGGCGGTGCTGCTGCCACAGAACCGGCAACTGCTCGGGAGCCGCGGACGCGTGGTCTACCTGGAAACTTCGGTAGCGCAACAGGCGCACCGCGTGCGCCACGGGCGCCATCGCCCGCTGCTCACCGAGGCCGATCCCGCGGCGCGGCTCGGGCAGCTCATGGACACGCGGGCGCCCCTGTACGCCGAGATTGCCGACCTCACCGTGCCCACCGATGGGCGGCGCGTGCAGGCTGTCGCCGAGCAAATCCTGCGCGAGCTTGTTGATATGGGCGCCTGACCCCGGGGCCGGCCGGTCTGCTGCGAGTGCCCTCACGTATACTTTGAGGCCGTCCTCCCTTAAGGCAGCCCGCTCGACCCCACTCGTGCATACCCTGACCGTCGATCTCGGCACCCGCAGCTACCCCATCCTGATCGATGCCGGGCTGCTCGGGCATGCCGAGTCGTTCGCACACCTGACCGCCCGCGACGTGCTTGTCGTCAGCAACAGCACCGTCGCGCCGCTGTACATGGGCCGGCTGCGACAGAGCCTGGGTGCGCGGCGCGTGGTCGAGGTTATCCTTCCGGACGGGGAGTCCCACAAGACTCTCGCCAACATGGCCCGCGTACTCGATGTGCTGGTCGCCAACCGCTTCGCCCGCGACTGCGCCGTGCTGGCCCTGGGCGGTGGGGTGGTCGGGGACCTCGCCGGCTTTGCCGCCGCCTGCTACCAGCGCGGTGTCGCCTTTGTCCAGGTGCCCACCACGCTGCTGGCGCAGGTGGACTCGGCGGTCGGTGGCAAGACCGGCGTCAACCACCTCGGCGGCAAGAACCTGATCGGGGCCTTCCACCAGCCCGAGCTCGTGGTGTGCGACACCGCCACGCTGGCCACCCTCCCGGCGCGCGAGCTGTGCGCGGGACTTGCCGAGGTCATCAAGTACGGGCTCATCTGCGATGGCGGGCTGATCGGCTGGCTCGAGGAGCACCTCGCGCAGCTGCTCGACAAGCGACCCGAGGCGCTGGCGCACGTGATCCTGCGTTCCTGCCAGATCAAGGCGGCGATCGTCGGCCGGGACGAGCGCGAGCACGGCGAGCGGGCGCTGCTGAACCTCGGTCACACCTTCGGCCACGCGGTCGAGGTGGCCACCTCCTATAAGGAGTGGCTGCACGGGGAGGCGGTGGGCGCGGGGCTGGCCATGGCGGCCACGATGTCGCGCGAATGCGGGCTACTGAGTCCTCCGGACGCTGAGCGTGTGCGCCGCCTGGTCGAACTGGCCGGCCTGCCGACGCAGGTGCCCGCAGTGAGCCCGGCGCAGATGCTCGCCCACATGAGGATCGACAAGAAGGTGCTCGGTGGCCGCGTGCGCCTGGTGCTGCTGCGGCGCCTCGGCGAGGCGTTCATCACGGCCGATTATCCGCCCGAGGCGCTGCAGCGCACGCTGGCGGAGCATTGCGGGGAGGGGGCGCCGTGACGCCGGTACCGGCCGAGGCGGTGCTCGCCCCCTATGCGGCCCACGACGAGCGCTCGCGCGGCCGCCGTGTGCCGGAGAACAGGCCGGAGTTCCGCGGCGAGTTCCAGCGCGATCGCGACCGCATCATCCACTCCAACGCGTTCCGGCGCCTCGTGTACAAGACCCAGGTGTTCGTGAACCACGAGGGCGACCTGTACCGCACGCGGGTGACCCATTCGATCGAGGTGGCGCAGATCGCGCGCTCGGTAGCACTCGCGCTGCACCTGAACGAGGCGCTGACCGAGGCGATTTCACTGGCGCATGACCTCGGCCATACGCCCTTTGGCCATGCGGGCCAGGATGCACTGAATGAGTGCATGCGCGAGTACGGTGGCTTCGAGCACAACCTGCAGTCGCTGCGCGTGGTGGATGAGCTGGAGGAGCACTACGCGCAGTTCCGCGGGCTCAATCTCACGTTCGAGTGCCGCGAGGGCATTCTCAAGCACGCCTCGGTGCGTAACGCGCGTGAGCTGGGCGAGCTCGGCGAGCGCTTCCTCAAGCGCCAGCAGCCGGGACTTGAGGCGCAGATCGCCAACCTCGCCGACGAGATCGCCTACAACAACCACGATGTCGACGACGGCATCCGCGCACAACTGATTGACTTGCCGGCGCTGCGCGAGGTGCGCATGTTCCGCCGCCAGTACGATGCGGTCGCCCAGCAATATCCGGACCTGGGCGAGCGGCGCGTGGTGCACGAGACCATCCGACGCATGATCAACTATGTAGTGAGCGACTTCATTTACACGACGCAGGCCCAGCTTGAGCTGGCCAAGCCGCGCTCCATCGACGAGGTGCGCGCCCATGCCAAGCCGCTGGCGATGCTCAGTGCGGCCTGCTTCGAGGAACACCTGGAACTGAAGTCCTTCCTGCGCGAGCACGTGTACCGGCACTACAAGGTTCTGCGCATGACCTCCAAGGCCCGCCGCGTGCTGCAGCAGATGTTCGACGCTTTCTTCAACGACGTATCCCTGATGCCCACCGAACACCGCGACCAGGCGCAGCGTGCCGAGCACACCGCCGGTGTCGCGGGGCGCGCGCGCGCGGTGGCCGACTACATCGCCGGCATGACCGACCGCTACGCAATTCTTGAGCACCGGCGGCTGTTTGACCCGGGCGAGCGCACCTAGCCGTTCCCGCCCGACAAGGGCGCCCTTCACAGTTCTTATGATCTCCCCTGCCCGCTGAGGCGCCGCCCCCGCGCCCGACGGGTTCAGCAGACTCTGTCTAGCCACGCTCAACCTATTGCTTTGCTTCGGGTTTTAAATTGAACGCACGTTCAATCATGGAGCTACCATACATCGTTAATTGACATAAGTGGTTGAAGTGCCTAGAGTTATGTAACAACAACAGCGTTCTGACAATGAATAAATCCGCCCGAGAAAAAGAAGCGGTTTTGAACGTGTTCGCATCCCTGGTGCGTCCGCTGACCCGCGTCGCTTTCGAATACGGCATCTCCGCAAGCGAGATCTCGGGTGCTGTGCGCCGCACGTATATCCAGGCGCTCGAAGAGCGACTCATGGATCAGAAGAGGGTCACGACGGATGCGCGAATCGCCGCCGTCGCGGGGCTGACCAAGTCCGACGTGTCTGCATTGCGCGAAGCAACACGCGCAGGAGCCCCTCACAGCCTGCGCGCAACCGTCAGTCTCGACCAGGTAACGAACCTGCTGACCGTGTGGCACACGCTGACGGGCTATTCAGGAGCGTACGGACTTGCGCTGGAGCTCGATCTCCAGCCAACACCCGGTTCGCCGCGCAAGAGTTTCCGCGAACTCGTGGCAGCGGCATGTCCAGGCGCCGATACCGAAGCGCTTCTGGATGAGCTTGTTGCCGCCGGCTCGGTAGAAGTCGTCGACAACTCGACGGTGCGGTGTTTGTCGCGGGCGTACTTGCCTCAGGGCGAGGACGTTAAGCGCATCGAGCGTATGGGGCGGTTTCGTCGCTGTCGTTACGGCCAATTTCGTCCACAACCTACTGCGCCTCGGATCCAGAACCCGTTTATTTCGAACGAGCCGTCGTTTCAGACGAATCTATGTCGGATCGGGGCAGCGACAAGTTTCTGGATCTCGCGGCCGAACGCGGTCAGGAGCTGCTGACTGAACTAGACACGTTTCTAACGCGATTTGGCGGATCTGAGACGGCTAGAAACGGCAAGAAATACGGCGTCGGAATCTATTTCTTTGAGGATCAAGCAAATGCCCGAGGGTCGAGCTTGAGCAAATGTCGACGAGCACGAGGCAGGTCCGAACAACCGCAGCAAGCCGGTCAGATGGTAGAGATCGACGTTCTAGCGGGAATTAGACCAGAAGAAGTAGCCGTACGTTTTTTGGGGAGGGGATGATGAAGAGTTCAAGGCCGGTCATCTCGTGGCGCGCTATGTAGCAAGTGCAGCAGCCTCGCCGGAATAAGCGAGGAGGTGCAGGTATCAGCGGAAGCGAAAGTGCCGAGCTGCTAGTGATAGGTCCGGTTGAGGCGGTTAATTCAGCCGGCCGAATCTGCCACCGTCCTCGGGCAGCGAGTAATAGTCTCGAGACCGGAAATTTAAGCGTCGGTGATACGGTCGCGGTGTATGGGAAGTCTCGCCTTGATGGCAGCATCGTCGCGGCCGCGATTCAACCACGCGGTCTGTACGTCGCTGGAGCGACACCTATCTTTCTCGCCGGAACTGTCCAGAAGTCAGAGCCTTCCATTGGGAGAGTTGTGGTCAACGGCGTTGCGATTGATCTGACCTCTGCCATGTCGTCTGGTGCTCTATCGCCAATCATCGGTACCAAGTTGGCTGTTTCTGGCATTCAACCTTCCAACCGCGGCATGATCCTGGTCAGTGGGATCAGCGGTAGCGGCGCTCGCGTTAACGGAATCAGCGGCAGCGGCGCTGGTGTTCTCGGCATCAGTGGCGGTGGCGCTGGAGTCTTCGGTATCAGCGGCAGCGGTGCCGGCGTGTCTGGCATCAGCGGAAGTGGCGCTGGCGTGTCCGGCATCAGCGGTAGTGGCGCTGGCGTCTCGGCATCAGCGGCAGCGGTGCCGGCGTGTCAGTGGCATCAGCGGTGGCGGTGCTGGCGTGACCGGCATCAGCGGTAGTGGCGCCGGCGTAGTCGGCATCAGCGGCGGCGGTGCTGGCGTCTAGCGGCATCAGCGGTGGTGGTGCCGGCGTGAACGGCATCAGCGGCGGTGGCGCCGGCGTGTCAGTGGCATCAGCGGTGGTGGCGCCGGCGTGAACGGCATCAGCGGTGGCGGCGCTGGCGTGTCAGTGGCATCAGCGGCGGCGGTGCTGGCGTGAGCGGCATCAGCGGTAGTGGTGCTGGCGTCAGCGGCATCAGCGGCGGCGGCGCCGGTGTCAGCGGCATCAGCGGCGGTGGTGCTCGGCGTTAGCGGCATCAGCGGCAGCGGTGCTGGTGTCAGTGGCATCAGCGGTAGTGGTGCCGGCGTGAACTGGCATCAGCGGCGGTGGTGCTCGGCGTGGCTGGCATCAGCGGCGGTGGCGCCGGCGTGAACGGCATCAGCGGTGGCGGCGCTCGGTGTCAGCGGCATCAGCGGCGGTGGTGCTCGGCGTGAACGGCATCAGCGGCGGCGGAGCTGGTGTCAGCGGCATCAGCGGTGGTGGTGCTGGCGTGAACGGCATCAGCGGTAGCGGCGCCGGTGTCAGCGGCATCAGCGGCGGTGGTGCTGGCGTGTAGCGGCATCAGCGGCGGCGGCGCCGCGTGTCAGCGGCATCAGCGGCGGCGGTGCTGGCGTGAACGGCATCAGCGGTGGCGGTGCTCGGCGTCAGCGGCATCAGCGGCGGCGGTGCCGGCGTGAGCGGCATCAGCGGTGGCGGCGCTGGCGTCAGCGGCATCAGCGGCGGCGGTGCCGGCGTAGCTGGCATCAGTGGCGGCGGCGCTGGTGTCAGCGGCATCAGCGGCGGTGGTGCTGGCGTGAACGGCATCAGCGGTGGCGGCGCTGGCGTCAGCGGCATCAGCGGCGGCGGTGCCGGCGTGCAGCGGCATCAGTGGCAGCGGTGCTGGCGTCAGCGGCATCAGCGGCGGTGGCGCTGGCGTCAACGGCATCAGCGGCGGTGGTGCTGGCGTGTCGTGGCATCAGCGGCGGCGGTGCCGGTGTCAGCTGGCATCAGCGGCGGTGGCGCTGGCGTCAGCGGCATCAGCGGCGGCGGTGCTCGGCGTGTCAGCGGCATCAGCGGCGGCGGTGCTGGCGTTAGCGGCATTAGCGGCGGCGGTGCCCGCGTAGATGGCATCGGTGGTGGCGGAGCTAGGGTCGGCGGTATCAGTGGTGGCGGCGCTCGCGTAATGCGCGAAAGTCTCAACAAGTTCTAAATGCTGCGAGCCGACTAACGCTCTTGCTTCGGGCATATCGTCCATTCTGGCCGAATTGACCAGGGCTCAATAGGCCCCAGTCAAGCACCAATTTCTGGACAGTTAGGCCAGAAATGCAGTGCCGCACGCTGAGCGGTGCGCGCACTATTGAGATTGCGAATTCCCCGAGACTCCGCCAGCAGCCGTGTATCCCTTAACTCTTAGAATCTCGGTTGTGCCGAACTCATTTCTCAAATGAGCCGGGCAGCGCCTCCGTTAGCTAGAAGAATCCCAAGACGGAAGTCATCTCAGCCCAACGTACCTGGCTATGAGGTGGTACAGCAATTGCTCAGAGAATTTGCCTCAGTGCTGCTTCCGCGCGGAATGACGCCTAAGCAGTTTGGCGAACTCGCCCGATCTGCATTCGTACATGCTGCAGCAGACAAGTCGCGTCTTCGAAATGGACGAGTTAATCAATCGCGCGTGGCGGCGCAAACCGGGTTGTCGAGAGCGGACGTGAAGCGCCTGCTATGCTCTACCAATTCCTGGCCGTGCCTTCGATCTGTCGCCAATTCAGAGGGTACTGAACGGATGGAGTGGTGATCGGCAATTCACTGATCGTAGAGGCCACGCAAAGAAGCTGGTTATTTCCGGAGCATCGGTCTGCATTCAAACAACTGGTTGAGAAATACGCCGGAGATATTCCGTACCGTGCGGTTCTGAATGAACTCGATAACATGGGAGTCGTTGCGGTCACTTCAAAACATGTCGAGATGTGTAGATCAGAAAATCTTCGAGGCAGAAACGATTTTTCATTTCTAACTCCCTTAAGAGCGCCACTTGAAGATGGGCTCCGCATCGTGTCTACTCCACAGAAATCCCGGTCCGCACCTTTGATCCAGCGACTTCAGCTGCCGGTGGCAACGGAAGTTGATCTGGCGATTGTCAAAGATCGCTGCATCGAACGTGCAACGGCTATGCTCGAAGGTTTAAGTCATTCTATAAGCGAGCGAGTTACCCTACCGACAAGGCGACGCAACGCCGCGTACTCATTTACGGTAACAGTGCTGCTCGCTGAGAGGCACGCGGAGAAGCCTCACCGAGTGTCTCGCCGTGATGAAAAGGGCTAGCAACATGCCGTCCAATCGTTTGGAAACAGACTATTCAAATGTGCTGTCCGCGATCTTCGAGCTAATGTTGGGTGCAGGAGTGTCTACAAGCGACTTGTTGGAAATATGCACAAGTTCGTTGCGGCGCGCAGAAACCAAGGTTCGTTCTGGCCGTAAAGAGGAATCCGGTGGTCTTGTGACAGCTGCTCTCGTCCTAGACGCATGGCATAGAGACCGTCGCTACCTCGATTCTAGTGCTACGCCGAAGGCGATTCGACTCTTGGGGGCAGCACCAAGCGTGGAGGCAATAGTCAGGAGTCACAACGCGCACAGAAGGCCCGCAGATATCGCGCGTCGACTCCGCACCCTTCGCCTAGTTGTGCCCAGTGGAAAGGGACGTTATAAGCCAGCAAGCGACGTCGCTGTGATTTCGAAAGGAAATCCGCTCGTGCTTCAGCACGCTGCACGCGCCCTTTCGACTCTATTGGAGACCGTTGGTCAAAATGTGAATAGCTCGCGTGGGTTGCAACCACTGATCGAGAGAATTGCGGAAGTGCCAGATTTGCCACAGGAGCACGTCGCGGCATTCCAAAAATTCACGCAGTCGCAGGGAAGAAGCTTTCTTAGAACCGTGAATGATTGGCTGGAGTCTCGTCGGGTACGATACTCGCGCGGCAGTTCCAGTGCGACAGTTCGCGCTGGCGTTCACACGTACGCATACGTAGCAACAAAGCGTCGTCACCGTCCAAAACAAGTCTAAGACTGTGAAGCGCGCAGTTCATCGCGGAGTGCTTTTCTAAGTATTTTGCCGACGTTAGTTTTGGGGAGCTCCGCCCTAAAGTAGACATGCTTCGGAACTTTGTAGCCCGACAGGGACTTGCGGCAGTGGTCTATCACCTCCTGCTCGGTAAGCTTGGGATTCTTGCGCACGACGAAGAGCGCGACCACTTCGCCCGAATGCTCGTCGGGCTGCGCTACCGCCGCAGCCTCTAGGATGTCCGGGTGAGTCACGGCGACGGACTCGACTTCGTTTGGGTAGACGTTGAACCCGGACACCAGAATCATGTCCTTCTTCCGATCTTCGATGTAAACGAAGCCTTGCGCGTCCATCCGACCGATGTCGCCCGTACGCAGCCAGCCATCCGGCAACATGACGTTTGCGGTTTCGTCCGGGCGTTGCCAGTAGCCCTGCATGACTTGCGGACCGCGGACGCAGATTTCGCCGATTTGTCCGATGGCGAGGTCTGCGCCGGCGTCATCCTTGATTGCCACTTCAGTGGAGGGAATCGGCAGTCCGATCGATCCGTTGAAGTCAATCCCCATCGGATTGATGCAGGCGGCGGGCGAGGTCTCCGTCAGTCCCCAGGCCTGCGTCAGGACGCAGCCCGTCATTTGCTTCCATCGCTCGGCAACTGCTGCCTGTACAGCCATGCCGCCGCCAAGCGTGACTCGTAGCGCACTGAAGTCCAGTTCACTGAATCCGGGGGCGTGCATCATGCCGTTGAAGAGGGTATTCACCCCGCTGATGTAGTTGCAGGGGTGCTTCTTCAGGTCCGCGATCAGGGACTTCATGTCGCGCGGATTGATGATCAGCAGGTTGGTCCAACCTATCCGCGCGTACACCATGCAATTCCCGGAGAGAGCAAAGATGTGGTACAGGGGGATTGCCGTGAGCAAAGTCCCCGGGGTCTCGAGCATGTCCTTGCCGAGGAAGGCCTCGGACTGAAGGACGTTGGCGCTGATGTTCCCGTGCGAGAGCATCGCGCCCTTGGCGACCCCGGTGGTGCCGCCGGTGTATTGCAGGAAGGCAAGATCCTGGGGGCCGACATCAACAGGCCGCGGCTGTGAAGCGCGACCGGATGCCACGGCAGCCTTGAAGTCGATGGCGCCCGCGATGTGCCATGGGGGCACCTGCTTGCGCAGGCGGCGTACCACAAAATTGACGATGTGCGACTTTGGGAATGCCAGCCAGTCACCCACGGCAGTCACCAGCACGTGCTTGATCTGCGTACGCGGCAGTACCGCCTGCAGGACGTGCGCAAAATTCTCGAGCACCAGGATGGCCACGGCGCCGGAGTCAACGAGCTGGTGCTCGAGTTCGGGGGCGGTGTACAGCGGGTTCGTGTTCACTACCACGAGTCCGGCACGCAGCGCCCCGAACATCGCGATGGGGTACTGCAGCGTGTTGGGCAGCATGATGGCCATGCGGTCGCCCTTCTTGAGCCCCGCCTGCTGCAGCCACGCGACGAACGCTGTGCTGTACTGATCCAGTTCGCGGTACGTGAGGGTCGCATCCATCTGGATGAAGGCGACACGCTCGGGGTATCGCTGGCAGCTGGTCTCGATCAGCTCCTTGAGCGTGCGCAGCTGGCTCGGGTCAATTTCCGCGGGCATCCCGGGTGGGTAAGACTTGAGCCAGATCTTTTCCATGGAGCGTCCCCGGTTTAGCGATTCTTGTTCAGGAGGGATTTCAGGTGCGGCCAGACGTTCTCCAGCACCACCGGCTCCCCGGCGGCGTTCGGGTGCAAACCGTCCTCCTGCATGAGCTTGGGATCCAGCGCAACGTCCTGCAGCAGGAAGGGCACGAGCGGCAAGTGATCTACCTGCGCCAGGCCGGGAAAGGTGGCGGCGAACTGCTCTCCGTAGCGCTGCCCGTAGTTCGGGGGCAGCCGGATCCCCACCAGCAGCACGCGGGCTCCCGCAGCCTGCGACAGCCGCACCATCTGCGTGAGGTTGGCGCGCATGTCGTCCACGGGCAGGCCGCGCAGGCCGTCGTTAGCCCCGAGTTCCAGCACGACAACGGCCGGCCGGTGCAGCTCGAGCGCTCGCGGCAGGCGCTGCAGGCCGCCACTGGAGGTTTCTCCGCTGACGCTGGCGTTGATGACTTCGTACCCGTAACCTTGTGAGTGAAGCCTTCGCGCGAGCAGTTCCACCCAACCCTGTTCCGGGCGAAGTCCCCGTGCGGCACTCAGGCTGTCGCCGAACACAAGGATGGTCCGGTCGGAGGCCACCGCGTCCTGGAGCGCGATGAACACCAAGCTTATGCCCAGCGCCCAGGCGCCGATGATTCGTAACAGCGTTCTCAAAGCCGAAAACCTCTGCAAGGAGGTTAACAGTCCGGAAGGTTCGCTGACCATTGTCGATGACGTGTCCCTGGACATCGCCGCCGGGGAGTCGGTTGCCATCACCGGTCCCTCCGGAGCGGGCAAGTCGACGCTGCTCGCGCTGCTGGCCGGCCTCGACACCCCGACTCGCGGGCGCGTGCTACTCGCCGGTCAGGACCTCACGCAGCTGGACGAGGATGGACGCGCGCGCCTGCGGGCACGGCGCGTGGGCTTCGTGTTCCAGTCGTTCCACCTGATCCCGGCACTGACGGCACTGGAGAATGTGATGCTGCCGCTGGAACTGGCGGGGCAGTCGGACGCGCGCCGCATCGCCGGCGAGACGCTGGCGGGAGTCGGGCTCGGCGGGCGCACCGGCCATTATCCGCGGCAGCTCTCAGGCGGGGAGCAACAGCGGGTTGCGATCGCCCGCGCCTTCGTCACCAGGCCCGCGGTGCTGTTCGCGGATGAACCGACGGGCAACCTTGATACCGCGACCGGTGGCCGGGTGGGGGAACTGCTGTTCGGACTGAATACCCATGAGCACACCACGCTCGTGCTGGTGACGCACGACCGGGAACTTGCCGGCCGCTGCGCGCGCGTCGTGCGCATGGACAGCGGTCGCGTGCTGTGAACCTGGTACGGCTGGCACTGCGCATGCTGGCGCGCGAATGGCGCTCCGGCGAGCTCGGGGTGCTGCTGCTGGCACTCACCGTGGCAGTCGCCGCGCTCACCGGTGTGGGATTTCTCGTGAGCCGGATCAGTGCCGCCGTGGCGCTGCAGGCAAGCGAAGTGCTCGCCGCGGACCTGCGCCTCGGATCACCACAACCACTGGAGGAAAGCTACTTCGCGCACGCCGCCGCGCAGGGCCTCAGCAGTGCACGCACCACCACGCTCCTATCGGTGGTCTTCAACGGGGAGGCGAGCCAGCTCACCAGCGTCACCGCGGTGACGCCGGGCTACCCGCTGCGCGGGCGTCTGCTCGTGGCGGCGGAGCCCTTTGCCAGGGGCACGCCCGCCGCCGGCGTGCCCGCCGCCGGCGAGGTGTGGCCGGACTCGCGGCTGCTGGCGGCGATCGGCGCGCACGTGGGGTCGCAGTTGTCCATCGGCGCCGGCACTTTCCGGGTCTCGCGGGTGCTGATTGCCAAGCCGGACCAGGGCAGCACCTTCGTCGAGCTTGCCCCTAGCCTGATCATGAATGCCACCGACCTGCCGGGCACGCAACTGATCCAGCCCGGCAGCCGCGTGAGCTATGCCGCGCTGTTCGCCGGCGGGCGCGACCGGGTGGATAACTTCAAGACGTGGCTCGTGGCCAACAAGCGGGCGGGCGAGCGGGTGCGCGACATCACGGAAGCGAGTCCCCAGGTACGCAACGCCGTCGATCGCGCCGGCCGCTTCCTCAGCCTGGCGAGCCTGGTGAGCGTGCTCTTGTGTGCCATCGCCGTGGCCATGGCCGCGCGTCGGTACGTCAACCGCCACCTCGATAGCGTGGCCCTGCTGAAGACCCTGGGAGCAACCCGCACATTTACCCTCGGCGTCACGCTGGTGCAGCTGGCCGTGCTGGCGTTGCTGGCCGCGCTGGTCGGGGCCGCGCTGGGCTTCCTCGCGCAGGAATGGCTGCTGCGCACGATTCGCGGACTGCTCGCCTTCACCGAGCTGCCCGGGCCGCGCCTTGCTCCGATTGCTATCGGTTTCCTCACCGCGCTCGCGGTGCTGGCCGGCTTTGCGTTGCCACCGGTGCTGCAGCTTTCCCGGGTACCGGCGCTGCGGGTGCTGCGGCGCGATGTCGGTCCGCCACCTCCCCTGGTGATCCTCGCCTTCGGACCGGCGGTGCTGGTCGTGCTGCTGTTGATCTACTGGACCGTGCCGGAGCCGAAGCTCTTCGCTTACTTCACCGCAGGCCTTGCGGCCTTCGTGCTGGCGCTGACGGCGGCCGGGCTGCTGGTCGTGTACCTGGCGGGACGCCTGCGCGGGAGGGTTGGCGTCGCCTGGCGATTCGGCGTCGCCAACTTGAGCCGGCGTCGCGCCGAGAGCGTCGTGCAGCTGGTCGCCTTCGGCACCGGGATCATGGTGCTGCTGCTGCTGGGCATCCTGCGCGTGGACCTGAATGGCGACTGGCAGCGCACGCTGCCGCAGAACCTGCCCAACTATTTCTTCGTCAACATCCCACCGGGAGTGCGCCAGGAGTTCGTGCAGTTCCTCAATGCGCAGGGCGCGCACACCACCAAGGTCCTGCCGATCATTCGTGGCCGCCTGACCGCCATCAATCGCAAGCCGGTGGAGGATCCGAAGACCGGCCGCGCCGGCGAGGAGGGCTTTGCCACGCGTGAGCAGAATCTCACCTGGTCCGCCGAGCTCGGCGCGGATAACCGCATCATCGCCGGTCGCTGGTGGGAGCCGTCTGACACCGGCAAGCCGCTGGTCTCGCTGGCGAGCGAGTTCCAGGAGTCCCTCGGCGTGAAGGTCGGGGACCAGCTGACCTTCGACATCGCCGGCGAGAGCCTCGAGGTGACCGTGGCCAGCATCCGCAAGGTCAAGTGGGACACCTTCCAGCCGAATTTCTTCATCGTGTTCGTGCCCGGGGTACTCGAAGGGGCCGCCGGCACGTACATGACCAGTGCCTATTTCACCCCCGGCGGCGGGCATTCGCTCGCACAGCTGGCGCACCGCTTTCCCAGCGTGTCGATATTCGACATCGACGAACTCCTCACCCAGGTGCGGGCGGTGCTGGACAAGGCCGCACTTGCGGTGCAGAGCGTGTTCCTCTTCACCCTGCTGGCAGGGCTCACCGTGCTGCTGGCGGCCGTGCAGTCAAGCCGCGACGAGCGGCGCTACGAGAGCGCGATGCTGCGTACGCTGGGCGCGAGTCGTGCGACGGTGGTGCAGGGGGTGCTGGCGGAGTTCACGACGCTCGGGGCGCTCGCTGGCCTGCTGGCGGCACTCGGGGCCTCGGTGGGCGCCTACTTCCTCACCACGCGCTGGCTGGAGCTGCGCTACACGTTCCAGTGGTTGCCGTGGCTCCAAGGGGTGCTCGGCGGGGCGTTGCTGGTGGCAGCCGGTGGCTGGCTCGCCACCCGCACGGTCATCAACCAGCCGCCCCTGAAGACGTTGCGCTCCTGAGGCGCAACCGCGGCGGGCCTCTTTAGCGCTGCACGCCGATGGTGATCCAGGAATCCGGCTGCGGATCGCCACGCCAGTCGATGCCCTCGATGGTCAACTGGTAGTTGCCCGGGCCGAGGGCGGAGCTGTTGAGCGCGATGCGCAGGTGCCCGTTGGAATCCTTCACGAGGTTCGTGATGACACCCACGCGGCCCTGGTCGATGCGATCGATGGTGACGCGGAAGATGTGATACGGCGAGCGTGACTCGTCGATCTTGAAGTCGGCCATCTGTGCGCCGCCGCCACCGATGCCGATCGCTGGTGAGTTGGAGGCGCCTTCGCGGCTGGGCAGCAGGCGGATCTCGCGCGTGCTGGTCGCCGGGTCGAGCGGCTGTTCTGTGAGTTGCTTCTGCAGCTGCTCGATGCGGTGTGCCTTGGACGCGCCGGCGCCGGCGAGCACGGCGGCGGCAACACCACACACCAGCGCCACGGCGGCCAGGCCCAGGGTCACCTGCGGCTTCTGCCAGGCCGGGCGCGCCGGTTCCTGCCACGGCTCGGGCTTGCCACTGGCCTCGAGCAGCCGCAGTCCGGCGTTCACACGCTCAGGCAGGCCGATCTCATCCAGCAGTTCCGGATGCTTGCCGCAGTACTGCTCGAACTCGGTCGCGCCCTTGAGCGGCAGCCGGCCGGACAGGTAGCGCTCGATGACCTGGTTGCGGGCGATGAAGTCCTTGTCCATCGGCGGTGAGGCCGGGACGGCGGTCGCGTTGGCAGCGGCCGGTGCGGCAGCGGCGGGCTTTGCGGCGGGAGGTGCCGCCGGGCGCTCCGGTGTGGGGGACTTGACCGCGGTTGCCGGCTTAGGCGGCGCCTTCGGCGCCGGCGCAGTGGCCGGTACCGGGGTGGAGGCCTTGGGCTTGGATGAGGATGGCGTGGCGGACGCGCGCGCACTGGTCCAGCCGGCCAGGCCCTGTGCCTGCGCGGGCGTGCCGGACGCAGCGGCAGGGGCCGGGGCCGGGGCGGCGCGGACCGGGACAGGGGGTGGCGGCTGGGGTGCACTGTGTTCGCTGGCGCGCCGGCCGGCGGCCGCCAGCTTGGTGGCCGCGGACGACAGCGAGCCGGTGCGGGCAATGGGGACTCGTGCCTCGGTGCGCACGCTATCCGGGGTGGCCGGCGCTGCTGCGGGGACCACAGGTGCCGGGGGCGGGGCGCTCTTCACCACTGGTGGGGGCGGCGAGGTCAGGATTTCATCGACCACCGGATCTTCGAGGGTCAGTTCGCAATCCGCGGCGGGGCTGACCACCGGGGGCGCGGTGGCCGTCACGGGCGCGGAAACCACCGGGACTTCCGCGGTATTCAGTACCAGGGCTGCCGGATCGAGGAAGGTGATCCCGGTCTGCTCAGCCTTGCTGGGGGTCGACCCGCCGGCACTGGCGGCGGGCGCAGGCTCGGGGGCAGCCGCCTTGGCGGCGGCAGGAGGATCCAAGGGTGCCTCGACCGGCAGGTCTGGCAGCGGCTCCAGGGAGGGGCGTGAGGCGGCTTCCATAGGTAGACATATCTAACCAACGGCAGGACCAAGACGCCTCGCGATGGCTCACAGATCACAGTGCGCGTGCCGGGGCTTCGTGACGCAGGTCACAGTTACTCACGTGCAGAGCCCCGCTGGGCTCCGGGCCAGGATATTCGCCTGGGAGGCGGACCGCGGTACCCGGGCTTCGCTGCGGGACACCTAGCGGAACCCTTACTCCTTGGGGCAGGGCTCGCCGTACCATCGCCTGACGCGTCCGCCTCCACACCGGGTAAAAAAGTGACAAGACTGAAGGCGAGAGGCACGCGGCGAGCCGCTGCCGAACAGCCGGGCGCAACTGACGCTCGATACCGTCAAGTCGCGCATCGACGCATGGGCGGCCGGGGTTGCGAGTCTCGTGGACAAGCGTATCCAGGACTAAGGGGCGCCGGCGTGCTGCAGCGCATGAGCCGCTTCAGCTGCGGTTCGCCGAGCCGCTCAGGAAGAGTTCGACCTTGTCGCGGTAGGTGCGTGAGAGCTTCAGCTCGTGCCCGCCCTCGAGGGTGAGGAAGTACTCGCCATTCATGTGGGCGCGCAGGCTCTTGACGAGCCGCAGGTTGACGATGGTCGAACGGTGTACGCGCTGGAAGAGCTTTGGGTCGAGCAGTTCCTCCAGCTCCTTCATCGTGCCGCGCAGGATGTGCGTGTCACCGCCGGCGTGGATGCACATGTAATCCCCCGCCGCATCGATCCACTGGATGGAATTCACACTCACGCGCACTGTCTCGCGTCCCTGGCGGATGGGCAGTACTTCCGGCCAGCGGCCCTCGACGGCCTTGCGGCCATGGGCGAGGATCTCATCGAGTGCCAGCTCCCCGCAGCCGGTGATTTCGGCGATGACCTGCATCAGCCGGTCGCGCTGTTCGGCCGCGTTTCGGGCGCGCATGTGCTCGCGCACGCGCGTCAGGGTGGCATCGAAGCGCACGTCATCGATGGGCTTGAGCAGGTAGTCGACGGCACGGGCCTCGAAGGCCTGGATGGCGTACTGGTCGTAGGCGGTCACGAACACCAGCACCGGCAGCGACTCCTGCGGCAGGTGCGCGAGCACCTCGAACCCGGTCATGCCGGGCATCTGGATGTCGAGGAACACCAGGTCGGGCTTGAACTGCTGGATCGCGGCCACCGCCTCACGGCCATTGGCGCATTGCGCGACGATCTCGAAATCGGTGGCACCGCGCAGGCGCAGCTCCACGCCGCGCCGTGACAGCACCTCGTCATCGACGATGATCGTGCGGATCTTCATGCGGCCCCGCGCGTGACGGTGGGGGGAAATATCGCATCCACCCGGGCAGGCTCGGTGCCCGGTTCGGCCAGCTCCAGCGGCAGTCGCATGTCTACGCGCAGCCCCGGATTTGCGTTGCTCACGCTGAAGCGGCAGGTATCCCCGTAGAGCACGGCGAGCCGCTCGGAGGTATTGCGCAGGCCGACGCCGCGCCGTTCGCCGGCCGGGGTGCCCTCGCGCAGGCCCGGCCCGTCATCGCTGACGCACAGTTCCAGCCAGCCCTCATTGAGGCGTCCCTCGATGCGCACGCGGCCGCCCTGCTCGCGCGAGGACACCGCGTACTTCAGTGAGTTCTCCAGCAGCGGTTGCAGCAGCAGGCTCGGCACCAGGGCCTCCATGGCGGCCTCGTCGATGGCGTACTCCAGGCGCAGCCGCTCGCCGAAGCGCAGCCGCTCGGTGCCCAGGTACAGGTCCAGGGCCTCCAGCTCCTGACGCAGTGTCACCTTCTTCATCGGATCCTGGTCGAGGGTGTAACGCAGGAATTCAGACAGCCGCGTGACCGCGTGGTTCGCCAGCCGGTTCTGGTTGTCGAGGATGAGGGTCGAGATGGCATTGAGCGTGTTGAACAGGAAATGCGGATTGAGCTGGTAACGCAGCATCTTCAACTGCGCTTCCTGTGCCAGCGCGACGGCCTTGAGCATGGCCTCCTCCTGCTTGCGCTGTGACTCGTAGAATTTGATGCCGAAGTACAGCACGCTCCAGCACACCAGCAGGTAGGTCGTGGACAAGGCACCGCCGAACAGCTCGAACAGGCCGCGCGCGTGCCAGTCCGGCTCGACAAATGCCTTGTACGACAGGTTGATGACGATGCGCAGGGCCAGCGCGGTGACATAACAGGTCCCCAGTACCCCCAGGATCATCGAGCGCGGCGGCCTTCCCCACAACCGCTGGTAGATGTAGCGCATCGGCATCGACAGGATGAACCCGGCGATGGCCGACACGGCGATGACGCGCGCGTAGCTGGCGGGCTTCTCGTACAGCAGCGCGCCGAAGTACTGGGTGATCCCGTAAGCCGCCCAGCCGGCCGCGTGCAGGCTCCAGAACAACAGGTTGCGGTTGGTGCCGAACTGCTCGAGGGTGGGCGTCTTGGTAGGCATCGCCCGTGAAGCTTAGGGCATCCGGGCCGGCCGGGGCGGCCCTCTTCGGCGCGCACGGCGCTCGCTTCACCGCAGCGAGCCAAGGCGCCGCCCGCGGCCCGGCGGCGATCCTGAAATCGATGATTCTTGAGCTAAATCAGGAGGGCAGCGCCAGGGCCGAAATCCCGGTGGGGTCCGGTGAACTGGCGAGGGAATCCAGCTCCTGGGCACGGGCGAGCGCCTGGCCCTGGGCGAAGTCGCAGCCGATGGCGGTCAGCCACTGCAGCTGGGCCTGGGAGTCCACCCGCTTGGCGGCGCAGTGGATGCCGAGCACCTTGGAGGCCTGCACGGTGGCGACCACCATGGCCTGGGAGAGCTTGTCCTTGAGAGCCGAGGAGGTGAGCTTGGAGTCGATCTTCACCAGACGCAGCGCCTTGGAGCGCAGCAGCGTCAGCACCTGGGAGTCGAAGGAGAAGTCATCGATGACTACCCAGGAGCCCACCTTGCCGCAGGCGGTGATGAAGCGCTCGACCTGGGCGCGGCGCTGCGTGCACAGGGCCTCGGCGATCTCGAAGCCGATGGTCTCGGCGGCTATCCCGTGCGTGTTGAGCGCGGCGGCGACCTTCTGCGCAAAGCGCTCGTCCTCGAGCGTGGCGATCGAGAGGTTCACGGTGAAGCTGGTGGGCTGCGAGTTCCACGAGGCGCGGTGCGCCGCGAGCCAGCCGAGCAGGCGCTGCAGCACCAGGGCATCGAAGGCGGCCGGATCGCGCTGCACGCCGGAGCTGCGCGCGAGCACCTGGAAGCGGCGAGTCTGTCCGCCGGCACGCAGCTTCGCGAAGGGCAGCAGTTCCAGCACCAGGCTCGGATCATTCACTGCCGCTTCGCTCGCTTCGAGCACCTCGCTGCTGGGCACGGCGGGGGCGGGCTTCGGTGCGGGCGCGGCGACCGGCGCGGGCACGACTTTGGACGCGGCTGCGCGCACGGTGGCCACGATCGGAGCCGGGGCAGGCGGCGGCGCCGGTGCACGTGCGGCGGCGGGCTGTGGCGCAGGCGGCGTGACCCGCGCCACCGGGGCCAGCGTGGGGACGACTCTGGCAGGTGCAGCCACGGCAGGCGCTGCGACCGCGGCGGCACTTGGCGGCGGTGCGGGGCGCGCGGCGGGGCCGGACGGGGCCTTCGCCTCTTCGAACTCAAGATTGAGCATGTCGAGAGGATCTGCCGCTGCGGCCGGCTGCTGGCGCTGGTCGGCGAAGGGATGGGCTGCGGCACGCGCCGCCGCAGCCGGCTGCGATTCGGGGGCGAGCTCGAACTCGAGGATGTCGTCGATCTCCTCGGCAGAGATGACCGGCTCGGCCGCGACAGCCACGGGTGTCACCATCACCGGCGCCGCGGGGGCGGCGTGCACGACCGGCTCGCCGAGCGCCTCGTCGAAATCCAGTACCGGGATCGGCTGGGTGCCTGAGCCGACGTTCACCGCGGTCGGCTTCAGCAGCACCGCCAGGCGCTGCATGATCGCGCGCACCGGTGCGGCGGTGATGCGCTCGAGCGTGTCATCACCGACGGACTTGCGGTCCGCGAGGATCATCGCGATGCCCACCGGGATACCGTCGGGCGCGCGCACCGGCAGGAACAGCGCCAGGC
This sequence comes from uncultured Pseudomonadota bacterium, assembly GCA_963741745.1. Taxonomy (GTDB): domain Bacteria; phylum Pseudomonadota; class Gammaproteobacteria; order Steroidobacterales; family Steroidobacteraceae; genus 13-2-20CM-66-19. The sequence goes on from CAVUJF010000001.1 coordinate 835,286, forward strand.
GGCCATCCTCCAGGGGAATCTCGTGCGAGGGGAGCGAAGGGTCGGCGGTCAGAAGCATCAGCGCCTCGGTGACCAGGCTGTGCTCGTCGGGGCCGAGCGCGCCCTCACTCAGCCACAGCACGTTAGCTTCGTGATCGCACAACGACACCGACTGCAGGCGCCGCGCGGGCAGTACCTCGCGCAACTGCTGCCCGAGCGTCTCGACGGTCAGCGGACCGTCGACAACGGGCGGCTCCGGCGCCACAGGCGCGGGAGGGGGGGACGCTTGGCCGCAGATTTGAAAAATGGCAAAGGAATTCCCCGTACGGTGTACACGGACGGATCACCGCCCTGCTTCGGATAGAAGAGTGGCAGTGCGGCGCCTGTGGCGCCGTGAATTCCCTCGCGTTTCTGTTCGCAAAAACGCGACAGCCGCAGCTGTCGCCGTTTGTCATAAGCGGGCCCCTAGATCTGCCGGCCGCCGCCGATGTAGTCGGACTTGCCGATCTCGACGCCGTTGTGACGCAGGATGTTGTAGGCCGTGGTGACATGGAAGAACACGTGCGGGATGGCCCAGGACTGCACGAAGTTCAGTCCCTTGAACTCGAGCGTGCGGTCAGGCCCTGCGGGCACCTTGATCTCGCGGGTTTCGCTGTTCTCAAACTCCTTCGCCGGCAGGCCCTTCATGAGCGCGATGGTGCGGGCGATGCGTGCACGCAGCTGCTCGAAGCTCGTCTCGTTGTCCTCGAAGCGCGGCGGCTCCTGGCCGGCCAGGCGGGCAACGGAGTTCTTGGCGATGTCGCAGGCGACCTGCACCTGGCGGGTGAGCGGAAACATGTCCGGGGCGAGGCGTGCGGACAACAGCACGCTCGGGTCGATCTTCTTGGCGGTGGCGAAGGCCTCGCCCTTTTCGAGCAGCCAGGACAGGTTGCCGAGGATGTTGCTGAGCACGTCCACGGACATCGCATGCATCGAGATTTTCATGATCTTCCTATGTCGGGATGGGGGACCGGGGCGCAGATTCTAGTCCCCGAGGGACTGGCGCGTCTGCCTCTCAGGTGAAACAATAGTCCCTCTCATAAGGGGTATTGAGGCGGTCATGAACCTGATCTGGACGCCTGCGCAGCTGGCCATGCTGGCCAAGGTGGTTGACCTCAACGGCTTCTCCGCCGCCGCCCGCGCCCTGGGTGTGCCCAAGGCGGCCGTCAGCCGCGCAGTGGCGGACCTGGAAAAATCACTCGGGGTGCGCGTGCTCGAGCGCACCACCCGCCGCGTCGGCCTCACCGATGCCGGCCGCCTCGTCTATCCGCACGCGCGCCGCGTGGCCGAGGAGGCCGATGCCGCCTGCGCGGCCATCGCGCGTCTGCAGTCGCCCGAAGCGCGGCCCCTGCGCGTGGCCGCCGACCCGACTTACGGGCGTGTGCTGCTCGCGCCGCTGGTGCCACGCTTTCTCGAGAAATTCCCGCACGTGCCGCTGGAGGTCGCCCTCGATGCGCAGCAGCTGGCCACCGGCGCCTGGGACGTGGCGATCCGCACGCGTCCGCCCGCGGATGTCAGCTTCACCCAACGCCTGCTCGGCGCCCCGCCGGCACTCTTGTGCGCCACCCCGGCGTACCTGCAGCAGCGCGGCACGCCGGAGCGACCCGATGACCTGCGCGGCCACGACCTGCTGACCCCGGATGCCGCCGAGTTGCCACAATTCCGGCTGCTGCTGTCCCGGGGAGCGCAGCGCGCCGAGGTGCCCCTCTCGCCCAAGCTCGCCGTGGATGACCCGGCGGTGCTGCACGCGGCGACCGCCGCGGGACTGGGGATCGGACTGCTGCCCGAGTTCCTGTGCCGGCAGGGGCTGGCCACCGGTCGCCTGAAGGCAGTGCTCCCGGAATGGTCGGTGCCGGCTGCAGCCGCGCTCTATGCCCTGTACCCGAGCCTGCTGGAGTCGGACCCACGTGCCCAGCAGTTCGTGGACTTCCTGGCCGCGAACATCGTCCCGGCGCTCGCACCCGCCGCGCACGCGGCCTGACTGCGCAGGCCGAGGCATTTTGTTTACTCACGAGTAGAATTCCGGCCGAGTCGCTACACTTAGCGGCCGGTCGCGCTGCGTTGCACAGGCGCGCGTAAGGCCCCACCGAAGGATCATCCGCGATGTACCGTGCCCCCCTGCGCGAGCTGCGCTTCGTGCTCGAGGAACTGCTGGACAGCGGCAGCCTGGCCGCGTCCGCGCAGCTGGCTGACTACTCCGACGAGCTGGCGCGCTCGGTGCTCGAGGAAGCCGGGCGCTTTGCCGAGACCGTGCTCGAGCCCCTGAACCGCCCCGGCGACGTGGCCGGTGCCCGCTGGACGCCCGAGGGCGTGCAGACGGCCCCGGGCTTCCGCGAGGCCTACCGGCAGTTCACCGCGGGTGGCTGGCCGGCCCTGGGGGGACCGCCGGAATTCGGTGGCCAGAGGATGCCGCTGACGATGGTCACCGCGGTGGGGGAAATCTGGGGATCGGCAAACCTGGCCTTCAAGCTCGGGCCGATGCTCACGCACGGGGCCGCGCATGCGCTCGAGCTGAGCGGCTCACAGCAGCAGAAGGACCTGTTCCTTGCCAAGATGGTCAGTGGTGAGTGGACCGGCACGATGGTGCTCACCGAGCCGCAGGCAGGCTCGGACCTCGGCCAGGTGCGCACCCGTGCGGTGCCCGCGGGCAGCAGCTACCGGCTGTTCGGCCAGAAGATCTTCATCACCTGGGGCGATCATGACCTCACCCCGAACACCATCCACATGGTGCTCGGGCGCATCGACGGTGCACCTGCCGGGGTCAAGGGGATCTCGCTGTTCATCGTGCCGAAGTACCTGGTGAACCCCGACGGTTCCCTCGGGGCGCGCAACGACGTGCGCTGCCTGTCCATCGAGCACAAGCTCGGCATCCACGCGAGCCCGACCTGCGTGCTCGCCTTCGGCGAGCAGGACGGGGCGGTGGCCTATCGCGTCGGCGAGGCCGGCCGCGGGCTCGAATACATGTTCGTCATGATGAACAGCGCGCGCCTCTCGGTCGGCAGCGAGGGCTACGCGGTCGGCGAGCGCGCGTTCCAGCGCGCGGCCGAGTGGGCCCGCACGCGCGTGCAGGGCAAGCCGCCGGTGGCGCAGCCAACAGCGCCGGCGCCGATCATCGAGCATCCGGACGTCAAGCGCATGCTGCTGCTGATGAAGTCCCAGACCGAGGCCTCGCGGGCGCTGGCGCTGTATGCCGCGTTCCAGCTGGATCTGGCGCAGCTTGCAGCCGATGAGGCGGCGCGTCGCGCGGCGCTGGCCCGCGGCGAGCTCCTTATCCCCATCGTCAAGGGCTGGTGCACCGAGATCGGCAACGAGGTTGCCGGGGTGGGCGTACAGGTGCACGGCGGCATGGGCTTCATCGAGGAAACCGGTGCCGCCCAGTACGTGCGCGACGTGCGCATCACCACGATCTACGAGGGCACCACCGGCATCCAGTCACTGGACCTGATCGGCCGCAAGCTCGGGCGTGATCGCGGGGCTGCCATGCAGGGGCTGCTTTCGGACATGGAGCGCGACTTGCAGGGGCTCGCGGGCACCGATGCCGCTGTGGCGGCCGCCCGCGGCGCAGCGCTGGCCGCGCTAGCGCAGCTGCGCTCCGCCACCGAGGCGCTGCTGCAGGTGCTTGCCACCCGGCCGGACGTCGGCATGGGAGTCGCAGTGCCCTACCTGAAGTTATGTGGCTATGTCATCGGCGGCTGGCTGCTGGTGAAGTCCGCGGCGATCGCCGCGGCCAGGCTCGACGGCGCCGATCGCACCTTCTATGCCGCCAAGATCAGGACTGCGGCGTTCTATGCCGCGCAGGTGCTGCCGAACGCGGCAGCGCTGGCGCAGGTGGTCGCCGCGGGCGGGACGAGCGTCACCGAGACCGATGCCGCGCTGATCTGAAAGTTGCTGGTGCGACGCTGCTGCCGGCCGCGTGCGAAGATCCCGCGCCCGTGGGCGCAAGGGCGGCGCATGAACCGACGCGAGTTGCTGGCTGGAGGAATGATGACCGCCGCTGCCACTGCCGCCCGCGGCGCCGGCTCTGCCCCGGCCGCGGCACTGCTCACCCGCGCAATTCCCTCCAGCGGCGAGGCGCTGCCGGTCATCGGTCTGGGCACCTCAGGACCGTTCGAGGTCGGCGCCTCCCCGGAAGCGCGCGCCCCGCTTACCCAGGTAATGGAGGGGTTCTTCGCCGCCGGTGCGCGCCTGATCGACACCTCGCCGATGTATTCCACCGCCGAGGGGGTGCTGGGAGCACTCCTGAGCCCGGCCATGCATGCGCGCGCCTTCCTCGCCACCAAGGTGTGGACGCGCGGGGAACAGGCCGGCATCCAGCAGATGCAGCGCTCCGCGCAGCTGCTGCACACCGGCAAACTCGATCTGATCCAGGTCCACAACCTGCTCGACCTGGACGTGCAGCTGCGCACCCTGCGCGCCTGGAAGGAGCAGGGCAGGGTGCGTTACATCGGCGTCACGCACTACACCGTGAGTGCCCACCCGGACCTGATCCGCGTGCTCGAGCGCGAGCGCCTCGACTTCGTGCAGTTCAACTACTCACCCGTGACGCGCGCGGCCGAGAAGCGCCTGCTGCCGCTGGCCGCCGAGCGCGGCACGGCGGTGCTGGTCAATCGCCCGTTCGAGGACGGTGCCCTGTTCGAGCGCGTGCGCGGCAAGGCACTGCCGGCATGGGCGGCGGATCTGGATGCCGCCAGTTTCGGGCAGCTGGCGCTGAAGTTCATCCTCGGCCATCCGGCGGTCACCTGCATCATCCCGGCGACCGGCAAGCTCACGCATCTCGAGGACAATCTCGGCGGCGGCCGCGGCAGGCTGCCCGATGCCAGCCAGCGCGAAGCGATCGCGCGGCTGTTCGCATAGCGGCTGCTACGAGCGCATGATCACGCTCAGGCGCGCCACCGTTGCGGACGCCGCCTCCCTTGCGGTTCTGGCCGAGCGCACGTTCCGCGACACCTTTGCGGGCGGAAATTCGCCGCAGGACATGGATACTCACTGCGCGGAGAAGTTCAGCGCGGAAATTCAAACGCGCGAGCTGGCCGATCCACGGCGGGTCACCCTCCTGGCGGAGGCTGGCGAAACGCCCGCCGGCTTCGCCCAGCTCGTGTTGGGAAATGCCCCGCGCTGCCTGAGCTGCGCGCATCCTGCGGAGCTGAACCGGTTCTACGTGCTGGGTCAGTGGCACGGACGCGGCCTGGCGCAGGAGCTCATGGCGGCGGTGCTGTCCGCGGCCGCCCGGGCGAGATCCGACCATGTCTGGCTGGGAGTCTGGGAGCGCAATTCCAGGGCGATCGCGTTCTACCGCAAGTTCGGCTTCGAGGTCATCGGCGAACACCGGTTCGTGCTCGGCAGGGACCCGCAGCGCGATCTGGTCATGGCCCGCAGGATCGACGCCCCGGTCGCTGCTGCCTGAGGCAGGGGCTGCGGCATCGCAGCGGCATCTGCCCTGCGTGGCTGGGGTATTCTTGCTCGGGGAACCGTGCTCGGGCGCACCGGGAGCGGCGTGCCTGCAAGTGCGTCGTCGCAAGATCTAACAGACACAACAGGGGCACACATTGACTGCGACCACACTCCTGCGGCTCCTCCGCTACGCGGTGATCCTGGCGCTTGCCTGCGGTGGCGGCGCAGCCTTTGGCCAGAATGCCACCCTCGTCCTCCTCAACGGCAAGATCTGGACCGAGAATCCCCAGCAGCCGGAGGCCGAGGCCATCGCCATCGACCATGGGCGGGTCGCGGCGGTGGGCAGTTCGGCGGACATGCGCAAGCTGGCCGGGCCGAACTGCCAGGTCATCGACCTCAGGGGCCGCCGCGTCGTGCCCGGCTTCAACGATGCACATGTCCATTTCCTCTCCGGCGGCCGCGCGCTCAGCGGTGTGCAGCTGGTGGATGCCGCCAGTCCCGCGGAGCTGCGCAGGCGCATCGGGGAGTTCGCGAAGAACGCGGGGAAGGGCGCGTGGATCAGGGACGGTAACTGGGACGAGACCCTGTGGACTCCGGCGACGCTGCCGACGCACCAGCTGATCGATGACGTGACCCCGGACAATCCGGTCATGGTGTGGCGCGTCGATGGCCACGCGGTGCTGGTGAATGCCGCAGCCATGAAGCTCGCGGGCATCGACCGCCGCACCCGTGATGTCACCGGCGGGGTGATCGTGCGCGATGCTGCCGGCAATCCCACCGGCGTGCTCCGGGACCAGGCGACGGGCCTGGTGGAGCGGATCGTGCCGCCGCTGTCCGCCGCGGAACTGGATGCGGCGCTGACCGCGGCGCTGCACGAGGCTGCGCGGCACGGGGTGACCAGCGTGCAGAACCTGGTCGATACCCCGACCGAGCACGATACGGCGACGAAGCTGCGGGAGTTCCAGAAGTTTGCGCGCGCGGGATTGCTGAGTGTGCGCATTTACGACTCCGGCGCCCTGCGTGACTGGAAGGACTTCGCCGCGGTGGGTATCCAGGCCAGCTTCGGTGATCCGCTGCTGCGGACCGGCAACCTCAAGGCATTTGCCGACGGGTCGCTCGGCTCGGAGACCGCCTGGATGACGGCCCCTTATGCGGATGACCCCCGCAATCAAGGCCTGGCCAGCGGCGACCTGGAGGATCCGGTGGCCATGTACGGATTCATACAGGGGGCCGACCGAGCCGGCCTGCAGGTCTCCATCCACGCGATCGGGGACCGGGCGATTCACGAGGTACTCGACCTGATGGAGCGGGCAGAAAAGGAGAACGGGCCCACGGACCGTCGCTTCCGCATCGAGCACCTGCAGCACCTGGGGCGTGCTGATGTCGCGCGGCTGGCACCACTCGGCGTCATTGCCTCGATGCAGCCGTATCACGCCATCGACGACGGACGGTTTGCGGAGCAGCGCATTGGCGCCGAGCGCGTGCAGTTGAGCTATGCCTGGAGGAGCCTGCTCGACAGCGGCGCGGTGCTGGCCTTCGGCTCGGACTGGCCGGTGGCTCCCCTCGATCCTGTCATGGGGATCTATGCGGCCACCACGCGGCGCACGCTCGATGGCAGGAATCCACAGGGCTGGGTGCCTGCACAGCGCATCACCGTGGCCGAGGCCGTGCATGCGTACACCGTCGGGTCGGCATTTGCCGAGCACCAGGAGGGCGCCAAGGGCAGCCTCGAAGCCGGGAAGCTTGCGGACCTGGTCGTGCTGTCGGGCGACATCTTTGCGATGCCGCCTGAGCAGATCGCCAACGTGCGCGTGCAGCTGACCGTGTTCAACGGTTCGGTCATCTACGACAGCCAGGAGCATTGAGGCGCGCCGCGCTCAGGTCCGGCGGCTAGCGAAGCTCCCGTGACGCGGCGCGCAGCAACTCGCGGATCGCGGTCGCGCCCGGGGCTGCCGGGTCCGAATCCAGGTTGAGGCTCAACTGGGCGAGTGCATTGAGCTGGGCACGCTCGGCGACGTAGCGCGCAGGATCGAACTCCCCGTCCCACACCCGGCGGTGCGCCGCGCGCAGCTCCTCGAACCAGCGCGAGAAGTTGCCCGCCTCCGCATCCGCGCGCCGCGCCACGGAGGCCAGCGTGGCGGCCAGCCGCGCGTCCTCGCCCCAGACGAATACCAGTCCGGCCGTCCTGAGCCGCGTGGCCACGGCCTCCACGATGCGCTGCTGCTGTACGGGCTGCAGTTTTGGATTGCGCGCCAGGAACTTCAACAGGTCGGCCGCATGCGCCGTCGCATGTCCCCAGCCCTTGCCGGGCACGTAGCCGCGCAGGTCGCGTTCCTGTGTCAGTGACTGGATGCCCAGGTCCACCAGCCCCGCGTAATGCTCCTGGCTGAGAAACGGCTTCTGCAGGTCCTCGGCGGCGAGCACGGAGAGGGCGAGAATGGAGAACGAGCGCAGGAACAGGCTGTCGTCTCGCGCGCCACCGAGGCCGTGTACGGCGTTGCGCGCAAGCTGTGCGCGCAGCTGCTCCAGCTGCGGGGGCGTGAGGAGTTGCGCGCCGTAGATCCAAGCGGACAGCGCCTCGTAGGCGATGCCGTCGCGTATCTCCGGGTCGGTGCTGCCGAGCAGCTGCGCAGCCTCGCTGGCCAGTTCCGCCGCGGACTGGCCGGGCGCGAGCCTGAACTGCTGCTGCTTGAGGGTGCGCCAGAAGCCCGTCGGGTGAGCTGGAGCGGCCAGCGCCGCGGAGGCCGCGCCCAGCAGCAGCAACAGCAGAGTGCATCCGGCGCGTGCGGCCGCAACGCGGTACGTTCGTCTCAGTGACATCGCAGCCCCTCGTCTTGACAGCGGTTCCTCAAGCGGTGATCGCCGCGCACACCAGCAGCCAGGCGCAGCATGCCAGTCCTGCCGTCGAGACCGTGGAACGCAGTGACGCCCAGCCTTGCAGGTAGGCGATCGGGTGCATCACGCGGAACGCCACGAACAGGAGGCAGGGCAGCACCGTGCTGCGGGGGCTGACGCCGGCCAGCTGCGCGGCCAGCGCTGCGGCGGTGAACAGCGTCGCTGCCTCCCAGGAATTCTGCTGCGCCGCGTAGATGCGCGCACCGTAGGCGTCCAGGCGCGCTGCCTGTGCGCGCGGGTTCTGGTTGTCCATCACGCCGAGGCTCTTCTTGCGGTAGTAACCGCCATAGGTTGCCAGCAGGTACGGCAGCAACAGGACGATGGCCAGGCAGACGAAGGGTACTTTCGTCATGCTCCCCGGCAGGTGCTCAGGCATGGGGGTCTCCTCAGGAAGGGGCCGATGGAATGCTCAGCCGGAGCGCCGCGCGCGCGCGCGGGAAGCCGGCACCCGCAGCAAAAGGTGCGGTGGCTCGTTCAGGTTCTCCAGGAACAGCCGCCGCTCCTCGGGCGCCAGCGCCGCCCAGTCAACCTTGCCGAGGTGCGTGCGCCGCAGCTGCCGGTCACTCACCTGCGCCTGCGCGCGGCTGCGGCTGCTCCAGGTCGCCGGCAGGCGCGTGGACCTGCCGTGTACCAGCAGGTCCACGATCGCCGCCGCCACCACCGGATGCCGCGTCAGGTCGCTGTGGGCGACGGCGGCGTACAGGCAGCGTGCCCCGGCCGGCGCGGCGCTCGCCACCGGGACGGTGCCGTCGCCGGCGCGGGTGAGCGTATAGACGAACCCCGCGCCGCGCCTGGCGAGCGCTGTCACCGTCTCCTGGCCCACACCGGCAATCAGTGCGTAGCGTTGATCGAGCGCGCCCCAGAGCCTGCGGTCACGGCGCGCCGCGCGCAACAGCGGTGCGCGCGGTTGCGGGCCGAGGCCTGGCCAGCTGCGTGCCTGCAGCAGGCTGGTGCTGCCCGTGGCGGCGCTCGGCAGCATGTCATACAGGCTGGAAAAGCTGCTGAAGACCTGGGAGGCGAGCTGCTCGGCACTGGCCCGCGCGTCCAGGCGTGCCACCTTGCGCACCACGGCGTAGGTGCCGCGCAGCGCCTGCACGGCCGCAAAGGAACCCAGGTGCGGCGTCCCCAGAAGCACGGCGCGCGCTACGTGGGCGGTGCCTGGCTGGGCCAGCGCGGCGCGTACCACAAGGCCGCCCATGCTGTGCGCGACGAGGGCCATGCGCGTGCCGCGCCGCGCGTACAGCCGCTTCGCCAGCTGCCGGCCGAGCCGGGCGACCGGCAGCCGCCAGTCATAGTCATGTGCCTCCACCGCGAAGCCGCGGGACTGCAGGTACAGCTTCAGGCGCAGGTATGAAAACAACACGATGCCCAGGGGCACGACTGGCGCGCGGCCCGGCAGGCGCAGTGCCGACAGGCGTCCGGCGTGGATATCCAGCGGATCCAGCCAGACGATGTCGTGCGGCAGCGGACGGGGACGCTCCATTCCCAGCTGCGAGCCCATGATCCCCGGCACCAGCAGCACGCGCGGCAGCCGCGCATCGACGCCCCGCGCGCGGGCGCGGCGTGCCAGTGCACTCAGCGAGCGGTACTCGCAGTCGCCGAAGAAGGCGCGCAGCTCGTCGCGATGCTCGCCCGTGGCGAGCCAGCCTTCGATGTGGGCGTCCTGGCGTGCGAAGCGGTCGTAGGGGGTGACATGGTCCAAGCGGCGGGCTCGCTTCAGCACCAGGGCCGGGCCGGGAGGGGCGACACTATTGCTCGCCCAGTGCGCGCACGCGCGCCATCACCGTGAGGCTCGTGCCGCCCTCGAGGAGCAGTACCAGCTGCACCTGCGCGCCGGGCTCGAGCGGCTGCCGGAGGTCCATGAGCATGACGTGCATGCCTCCGGGGGTGAGGTGCACGCTTTGCCCCGGCGCCAGTGGCAGCTGCTCGTGAGGACGCATCGTCGACTGCGTACCCACGAGGGTCGTCTCGTGGATCATGGCGCGCGCGGCCATGGGCGTGCGGATGCCGATGATGGTCAGCGGCCGCGTGCCGGTGTTGCGCGCGGTGAAGTAGGCGGCGGCGACCGTGCTTCCCGGGACCGCGCGCACCCATGCATCCGTGACGGCGATGTCAGGGGCGCCGGCGCTGGCGGACCGCAGCACAGTTGCCAGCAGCAGGCACAGGTACGCGAGGGGTCTCATGCGGGCATCCGTTGCGCACCGGTTCGAATGATCGTGGCGGGCGCGGCAATTATGCCAGACGCTCAGTGCCCGCGAGGCTATGATGCCAGCCCTTCCCATGAACGCCACGCCCCGCACGCCACGCTCGGAAGTCTCGGCACTGGCAGCCCTGTTCACCGGCGCGCTGGCGATCGGCAGCTCCGGGATCTTCGTGCGCCTCTCGGAGACCGGCCCCACCGCGACCGCGTTCTGGCGCGGCGCGATTGCACTGCCGTTCCTGCTCGTCTGGGTCGTGCTGGAGCGGCGCCGCCGCGCGCAGGCGGGGCGGGTCTCAGCCTCCGTGCGCGATCCGCTGTTCCTGTGGGCCGGGGTGTTCTTCACCGGGGACCTGGCGCTGTGGCACTGGTCGCTGCTGCTCACCTCCATCGCCGCATCCACGCTCGAGGCGAACTGCGCGCCACTCCTGGTCACCGTGTTCGCATGGCTGCTGTGGGGGCAGCGCCCGCGGCTCGGCTTCGTGCTGTCGCTCGCCCTCGCCTTCGCCGGCATGCTGCTGATCCTGGCCCCGAAACTCGGTGGTGGCAGCCATGGCCTGGTGGGCGATGCACTGGGCCTGGGCACCGCCTGCTTCTATGCCGCATACATCATGGTGGTCGCGCGCCTGCGTGCGCGCCACGACACCGGCATCGTGATGTTTGCCAGCACCCTGGTATTCACCGTCCTGCTGCTGCCGATCGCGCTTACGCAGCAGTTCCTGCCGGGCACGGCGCACGGGTGGTGGCTGCTGATCGGGTGCGCGCTGTCAGCGCAGGTGATCGGGCAGAGCCTGATCGCCTACGCACTGGCGCACCTGCCGGCGACCTTCAGCGCCGTGGGACTGTACGCCCAGGTGATCGCCGCGACCGGCTACGCCTGGCTGATCCTCGACGAACGGCTCGCGCCGATCCAGCTCCTGGGCGGCGCCGTGGTGCTGCTCGCCATCGCCTTCGCCCGCAGCGCCCGCCCGCCGGTAGCTGCGCTAGCCGAGCCGCGCATCGAGCCAGTCAAAGGCGCCGGACCACAGTAGGTCGCGGTGGCGCTCGGCGAAGAAGCCGCGGTGCCCGAGTGAGCGCACGCCGGCGTCGGCAGGATGGATCCAGCGCTGTTCCACCTGTGCGGCCGGGTAGGATCGCAGCAGCGCCTTCACCGCGGCGGGGGTTGCGATCGGGTCGTCGGTGAATGCCAGTGCCAGCACCGGCCCCTGCACCTGGTCGAAGCGGCGGCCGCGCAGCGAAGTATCCACATCCGGGAAGAGCGCAGCGCTCAGGCACCACCTGCGCCACTGGCGAAACACCCCCGGCGGCAGCGACCGTCCGCTCCATATGAGTCCCTGGGGAACATAGCCCCTGAGCCAGAGCATGAGGGGGCCATAGACCATCCACAGTGCCAGTGCCAGGTAACGGAAGGGGATCGACTCGCGTCGCCAGTACCCGGTCGAGGCCGCCACCATGAGGTGCGCACGTGCCCGGTTGGCGTTGTCCATGCAGCCGAGCAGCTGCCCGCCCACGCTGTGCCCGAGGGTGAAGCAGGGCAGGCCCGGGTAGCGCGCGAGCAGCCAGTCCAGTGCCGCCGGCATGTCGAGCATGCCCCAGTCGCTCATCCGTGCGCTCTCCGCGCGCAGGGGAGTCATGGCCGAGCTGCCCATGCCGCGGTAGTCGTAGAGGAGTGTGTGGTAGCCGCGCTGTGCGGCGTAGGCGGCGAACTTCAGGTAGAACTCACGCCCGACGCCGGTGGCGGCGTTCACCACCAGCGCGCCGCGTGGCGCGTGGGCTTCCATCAGGAGTCCGTGGAGCAGGCGGCCGTCGCGTGCCGGCAGGCTCACCGCCGCGGGCGCCACGGCGCCGGCGTTCACTGCGCGTGTTCCGTGATCAGCCTGCACAAGGCATCGATCGCCGCTTCCCGCGCCGTGGTCTTGCGCCACAGTGCGCCCACGTGACGCACGGGGACGGGTCTGGCGAAGGAACGCAGCACGACGCCACGCGCGTTGCGGTACGCGCCGCGGCCGGCAAGCTCGGGCAGCAGGGTGATGCCGGCGCCGGTGGCGACCATCTGGCGCAGGGTCTCGAGGCTGGTGGCGCGGAAGTCCTGCTGGTCGCGCATGCCGACGCGGCTGCACACCTCGAGCGCCTGGTCGCGCAGGCAGTGGCCTTCCTCCAGCAGCAGCAGCTTCTCGCTCTTCAGGTCCGCCACGCGGATCGTCTCGCGAGCCGCCAGCGGATGGTGCTCGGGCAAGGCGACGACGAAGGCCTCGCGGTACAATTCGCGTGACCGCAGACCGGCGGAGTCGACCGGCAGGGCGAGGATGCCGACGTCCAGTTCGCCGGCGCGCAGCTTCTCGAGCATCGGGCCGGTCTGGTACTCGTACAGGCGCAGTTCCAGGCGCGGCAGCTGCTTGCGCACCAGCGGCACCACCGTCGGCAGCAGGTAGGGCCCGATCGTGGGCAGCAGCGCCACGCGCAGCTTGCCGGCCAGCGGGTCGCGCTGGCTGCGGGCCAGTGTCACGACTTCGTCGGCGGCCTCGAGGATCCGGCGCGCGCGGGCGACGATCTCCTGGCCGGCCTGCGTCAGGGACACATTGTTCGGCGCACGCTCGATCAGCTGCACGCCCAGTCCCTGTTCCAGCTTCTGCAGCTGCGCCGAAAGCGTCGGCTGGCTCACGTAGCAGCGCGCGGCCGCGCGGCCGAAGTGCCGTTCGTCCGCGACCGCCACCAGGTAGCGCAGGTCTTTGAGTTTGAGTTCCATGTGGCGATATATAGTATCTATCGCGATCATTAAATCAATCGATTGGAACTAGCGCGGCCCCGCCCCGAAGATAGCTCCCGAAGATCAAATCAGGAGTCGAAAGCATGTTAGGCGTTGGTCAAAAGTTTCCGCAGTTTTCCCTCACCGGGGTGGTGTCCAGCGACGCGAAGCAGGCATTCGAGCCCTTCACGCACGAGAGCTTCGCGGGCAAGTGGAAGGTCTTCTTCTTCTGGCCGAAGGACTTCACCTTCGTGTGCCCCACCGAGCTTGCCGCCTTCGGCAAGCTGGACAGGGAGTTCCGCGCGCGTGACGCGCAGCTGTTCGGTGCCAGCATCGACAGTGAGTATGTGCACCTGGCCTGGCGCCGCGAGAAGGAGGAGCTGAAGAATCTGCCTTTCCCCATGCTCGCGGACATCAAGCGTGAGCTCTCCGGCGCACTGGGCATCCTCGACCCGGCAGGCAGGGGTCGCGCAGCGCGCCACCTTCATCGTCGACCCGCAGGGGGTGATCCGCTTCGTCTACGTCACCGAGCTGAGCGTGGGCCGCAACCCCGAGGAGGTCCTGCGCGTGCTCGATGCCCTGCAGACCGATGAACTGTGTCCGTGCAACTGGAAGCAGGGCGATGAGACCCTGAAGGCTGCCTGAAATGGCTGCCACACTGGAGGGCATCCGCGACTCGTTGCCCGGCTACGCGCGCGACCTGGCGCTCAACCTCGGCACCGTGCTCACTCCGGCCGGGGCGCCGCAGCTGAACGAGCGCCAGATCTGGGCCGTGGCGCTCGCCGCGGCAGTGGCCTCGGGCAACGCGGGCTTCGTCCGCGACCTCCAGGCGCTCGCGGTGCGGCACCTGGACGCCGCCCACGTGAACGCGGCGCACTCGGCGGCCGCGATCATGGCGATGAACAACGTGTACTACCGCTTCGTGCACCTGGCCGGGGACGAGGAGTACGCGAAGCTGCCGGCGCGCCTGCGCATGAACGTGCTGGGGTCACACGGGATCGCCAAGGCTGACTTCGAGCTGCTGGCGCTGGCGGCCTCGGCGATCAACGGCTGCGGCACGTGCATGGCCTCGCACGAGCGGCAGCTGCGCCAGCACGGCCTGGAGCGTGAGGCCGTGCACAGCGCGGTGCGCGTGGCGGCCGTCGTGCACGCCGTCGCGCGCGTGCTGTCCAGCGTTGCCGGCGAGCAGGCGGCGGGTCAGCCGCAGGCGGCCTGAACGCTGCGGCTGGCGCCGTCGGACTTCAGCCGACGGCGTATAGCTGCCCGTCCCAGCCGCCGAAGTACAGCGTCGCCCCCGAGACCACCGGCGAGGAAACGATGGCGCCCAGGCTGAATATGCGCTGCGCACCGCTGACCATGTCGTCGTAGAAGAAGTCGCCATACACGGCCTCGTAGTCCGGCGCTCCGTGTGCGTTGGTCAGTGCGGCCGCCTTCTCGCGGGCCGCGTCGGTCGGTAGCGTCCAGGCCACCGTGTGCGCCTTGAGGCTGATGGCGATGAGCTTGCCGGAGTGGGAGCCGATGTAGAGGTAGTCCCCGGCCAGGGTGGGGGATGAGAAGAACGGCCAGTGGTTGAAGCTCAGGGCGTACAGGGGAGCGCCACTGGCGGCGTCCACGGCGTGCACCGAGGCGGTGTCGGAAGTGGCGAAGTAGACCACGCCGTCGCGGACCGCCGGGGAACTGACGACCCAGGAGGTGCCGGTCGCGAGGGCCCAGCGCTGCGCGCCGCTCGCGGCATCCAGCGCATACAGGTGCGAGTCGCGACAGCCGAAGTACACGACACCGTCGGCGATCGCCGCCGAGGACTGGATGCCGACCTGGTTGCCGATGGCCGGGTCGTCACCGGTCTTGAACCGCCAGCGCTGCGCGCCACTTTTGGCATCCAGCGCATAGAAGTAGCTGTCCCAGCTGCCCACGTACAGCACGCCACCGGCGAGCGCCGGGGAGGCGTGCACCACGTTGCCGGTCTTGAAGCGCCAGCGCAGCAGGCCATTGTCGGCTGCCACGGCGTACACATGGCCATCGCCACTGCCGAAATAGACCACGCCCGCGTCCACCACCGGCGAGGACAGGAACACGTCGAACGGATCGGACATCACTTCTGCGGCCGGCTCCGCGCCGTGCAGATGGCGGGCGCTGAAGCGGCGCTCGCCCTCGGTCGCGAACTTCCACAGCAGCTTGCCGCTGGCCGCCTCCAGCGCGTAGAGGTTGCCATCGTAGCTGACCACGTAGACGCGCCCGTCCACGACGGCCGGCGAGGAGCTGACCCGCCCGTGCGTGGCGAACTTCCAGCGTTGCGTGCCGGTGTGCTCATCCACCGCGTAGAGGCTGTGATCACCGCTGCCGAAGTACACCGTGCCGTCGGCCACCGCGGGGGTGGAGATGATCGGGCCGCCGGCCTGGAAGCGCCATTTGACCCCGTGCAGCCGGGGCACTCCGGCCCCGGCGTAGCTGCCGGTGTGCTGCGCGCCTGCGCGGAACATGGCAGATTCGGAGGCCCAGGCACTGGCGACCACCCCCGCAAGCAGCACGGCGACAATCCGTCTCATGGAAGCTCCCCCGAGGCCTGTGGCGGCTCTTTAGGGCGCATCATAGAAAGGCACCGCGGCCTGGCGGGTTCGGCTGGCCGCCGAAACGGGGCATCCCGGCGTAAGTGCACCGGTTCCGGGCGCGGCCGCGGCTTCAGGGTCTGGCGGCGAGCGCACCCATGGATATGCGCAACGTGCGGCTCAGCAGCTCGCGCGAGGCAAGGCCGCTCAGCTCCACCAGCTTCGCGTTCGTGGAAGCGACCTGAATGACACCCTGCAGGAATCCCCACAGCGCGGTGGCAGCCACGATGCGGTTGCCCAGGTCGGCGCGGATGGATCCGTCCTTAACCCCGGCCTCCAGCACGGCGACAATGTCTCCCAACATCGTCTGACCGATCATCTGGCAGGCGAGCTCGTTGGCGCTTGGATCCGTGGTGTTGACCTCGCGTAGCGCGCAGCGTGCCAGGATGTCGAAGTAGACCGGGCATTCTTCCGCGAAGGTGATGTAGGCCTCACCGACTGCACGTACCTTGTCCAGCCCAAGCTGCTTGCTCTGGTAAGCCTGCATGAAGCGTTGCTGCAGTGCGATGAGGCAGCGCTCGTTGAGCGCGTACATCAGGTCGACCTTGTCCTTGAAATAAACGTAAAGCAGGGCGCGCGAGAGGCGTGCACGCCGAGCCACCTGGTCCATGGTGAGCTCGTCCCAGCCCGAGCTTCCGGTTACTTCCTCTGCCGCATCGAGAATTTCGGTGCGGCGACGCTCCTTCTCTTCTTGGCGGCGTTCGGCAATGTAATTCATGATGCACGAGATTAGCGCAATGTTGTGACACAGTGACAATAAGTAGATATACCGGGATTTGCCTACTGATCAGCTTGTGCCTGAGTGTAGCGGCTGAGGCCGGTCCGGCCTCGCGGATCGTCACGGATGACTCCGGACGCAGGGTTATGGTGCCCTCGGCGCCGCTGCGGATCGTAAGCCTGGCCCCGGGGGCGACGGAGCTGCTGTTTGCCGCGGGGGCGGGCTCCCAGGTGATCGCCACGGTGGAGTATTCGGACGAGCCGCCGGCGGCACGCAAGATTGCGCGTATCGGGGACGTGGCCGCCGTGGACATGGAGCGCCTGGTCTCGCTGCACCCGGATGTGGTGGTGGTGTGGGCGTCGGGGGGCAACCCCGCGCAGCGGCAGAAGATCGCCGGCCTGCACATCCCGATGTACGAGCAGCAGGTGGCACGGCTGGCCGACATACCCCCCGGTGTGCGCCGCCTGGGGGTGCTCGCCGGCACGCAGGCCACCGCTGACCGCGCAGCGGCCGAGATGGAGGCGCGCCTGGCGAGCCTGACGCGCGAGTACTCGGCGCACGCCGGCAAAGCCCCGAGCGTGCTGCTGCAGGTGTGGAACCGGCCGATCTACACCGTCGGCGGCAAGCAGCTGATGAGTGATGCGCTGTCGATCTGCGGCGCGCACAACGTGTTCGCCGATCTTGCCGAGCCAGGCCCGGTGGTGGACACCGAGGCGGTGATCGCGCGCGATCCCGACATCATCATCGTGGCAGCGCCGCAGGGGGAGGGCGCGGCGTGGGTCAATGACTGGAAGCGCCTCGGCAGCCTCGCGGCGGTGCGCAACAACAAGGTGGTGGTGTTCGAGGACCAGGCACTGAGCCGGCTCGGGCCGAGCGTCATCGGCGCGACCGAGGGCCTGTGTCGGCTGCTGGCCGGGCTCAGTCGCGGAAGTTATTGAACTGCAGCGCGACTTCGAGTTTCGCGCCACGCAGCAATGCCATCGCCGCCTGCAGGTCATCGCGCTGCTTGCCGGTGATGCGCACCTTGTCCCCCTGCAGGCTCGCCTGCACCTTCAGCTTCGAGTCCTTCACGAGGCGTGAGATCTTCTTGCCGGTCTCCTGGTCGATCCCCTGCCTGAGCACCACTTCCTGCTGGGCGGTGGCCAGCGTGGTGGTCGGCTCCTTGATGTCCAGGCACACGAGGTCGATGCCGCGCTTGGACAGCCGCAGCTTGAGGATTTCCAGCATCTGCTTGAGCTGGAAGTCCACCTGGGCTTTGAGCGTCACCGTGAAATCCTTCAGCTCGAACTGCGCCCCGGTGTCCTTGAAGTCAAAGCGCTGCGCCAGTTCGCGGTTCGCCTGGTCCAGCGCGTTGGCCACTTCGTGCGAGTTCAGTTCAGAGACGGCGTCAAAGGAGGGCATGCGAACCTTTAGCTGCGCTCAGCGCGGCTTCCTGGGTTTGGACTGCAGCTTGCGGCGGTGCTTGCGCGTGAGCTCCATGAAGCGCGGCGTCGGGCCAATGTCCTCGTACAGCGGATCGCCCTGTTCGTCGGCGGAGATCGCCTTGGTTCCCGGGACGTAGGGCATCGCGGCAGCCACTTCCTTCAGGGCTGCGCCGAGGAGTTCCGTGATCAGCTGTTCCGGGGTGCGCCCGGGGAACATCTCGGCCAGCGCGCCCAGGCGTGCCGCATCATCGATGGGCAGCCTCACGGCGTAGGACTTCACGGTGCGTTCGCCCGTGGCCCGCTCCCGCCAGCTCTCCAGCAGCTCTTTGAACACCTGCCACCGCCCATCGTGTGCACCCGGGGGCGCGCATTTTAGCGTAAACCGCGGTGCGGCTCTGGGCTGCGAGGATCCGCCAGCGCACCGGGTGCGGGCGCGCCCGGTGCGCTGGTCTTGGCTAGTGCGGCTGGCCCGCGTAGCTGAGCGCGGTCTTGGTTGCCACCGTTGCCAGGTGGGTGTGCTCCAGGTCGCGGGCGCGCAGTCCCTGCGTCACCGGGTCGTCTTCCTCGCGCGCCACGTCCGCGTGCGCCTTGTGCAGCAGCTCGAGCGTCAGGTGGAGCCGGCCCGGGTTGCCGCCGGGGACATCCGCGGCCGGGTGGTCATGGATGTCCTGGCCGTCATCGATGGCGGCGTGCCTGATCTTGCCGATCGCCCTGTCGATCTCACTGATCGCCACGTCCTCCCGGCCGCTGACAGCGGCCCCGCCCGGGCGGTGCTCGAGCACCCGCCGTGCCGAGCGCAGGTCCGAGAGTGCGTGATGCGGCTTGACGGGCCTCCCGGGGCACGGTGATACTGAATACCATGTCGCAAACGCCCGTCAGCACTTCGCGTCTTTGGTGGTGGCGCCCTTCATAACGGAGTGGGCCCGACGGTTAGCTGTTCTCGCGATTTAGAATTCAACGACACCTCAAAACCCATCTCCGGATTGCCCGGGATGGGTTTTTTGTTGCCTGGAAGAAACTGGAGCCGATTTGCATCCTGTATTCGACATAGCCGGTGACCTCGATACGCCCGTATCGGCGTTCATGAAACTGGCCGCCTTCGCACCGCGCTTCCTGCTGGAGAGCGTGGAGGGCGGCGAGCGTCTCGCCCGCTATTCGTTCGTCGGCTTCGGCGATGCCTTCGAAGTGCGCCTGGATGAGTCCGGCCTGTGGAGTGGCGGGCGGCGCGCCGCAGCCCCTGACAGCGGCGGGGAGTTGCTGGATGCTTTGCGTGCCGCGCTCAGCCAGGCGCCCCAGCCGCAACCGGACATCAGCGGCGTGCCCCTGGCGGGCGGACTGGTGGGCTACGCCGCCTACGACATCGTGCGCTACTTCGAGCGGCTGCCCGCGCGCAAGGTGAACCCCGGCGTGCCCGCGCTGCATTACGTGGCGCCGCGCTCCATCCTGGTGTTCGATCACCTCACGCGCGGCATCGCGCTGGTGCATGCCGGAGCGGAGGAGGAGCGCCGCTCGCTGCGTCGCGAGGTGGTCCGCGCGCTGCGCGGCGGGCTGCCGGCCACGCTGCGCCAGGGGCGCCACTCGGCGCCGCACGCCGAATACGCGCGCGCGGACTACCTGCAGGGCGTCAAGCGCACCCAGGAATACATCGCCGCCGGGGACGTCTACCAGCTGGTACTCGCCAGCCGCTTCTCCGGGCGACACGACCTGGATCCGTTCCAGGCGTACCGGGCGCTGCGGCTGATCAATCCTTCTCCTTACATGTATTACTGCGCGCTCGGCGACGTCGCCGTGGTCGGTTCCTCCCCGGAGGCGCTGGTGAAGCTCAGCGGCCGCGAGGCGCAGCTGCGGCCCATCGCCGGCACGCGCCCGCGCAGCCCCGAGGCCGCCGTGGACGCCGCCCGTGCGGCGGAGCTGCTCGCCGACCCGAAGGAGAACGCCGAACACGTGATGCTGGTCGACCTGGCCCGCAACGACCTCGGGCGCGTCGCGCAGGCCGGCAGCGTGCGCGTCGAGCCTTACCGCTCGATCGAGCGCTACAGCCACGTCATGCACATGGTGAGCGGCGTGCGCGGCGAACTGGCCGCGGGCAAGGACGCATTCGACCTGTTTGCGGCCGCCTTCCCGGCCGGAACGCTGGTGGGCGCCCCCAAGGTGCGCGCCATGCAGATCATCGACGAGCTCGAGCCGGTCAGCCGCGGCCTCTATGGCGGCACGGTGGGCTACTTCGGTGCCCACGGCGACATGGACCATGCCATCACGATCCGCACGCTGGTGTTCAAGGGGGACGAATACAGCTACCAGGCGGGCGCCGGTATCGTGGCCGACAGCGTGCCGCAGACCGAGCACGACGAGGTACTGGCCAAGAGCGCGGCCATGGTGCGTGCGCTTGAGCTTGCCGAGGAGGGCCTGTGACACCGCGTCTGCTGCTGATCGACAACTACGACTCCTTCACCTACAACCTGGTGCAGGCGTTCCTGGTGCTCGGCGCCGAGGTGAGCGTCTACCGCAACGACGCGCTCACCCCGCAGCAGGCCCTGGCGCTGAAGCCGACGCACCTGTGCATCTCGCCGGGGCCGGGTACGCCTTACGATGCCGGCGTTTCCATGGACATGATCCGGGCGTTCGCGGGCGTGGTCCCCGTGCTCGGCGTGTGCCTCGGCCATCAGGCGCTGGTCGAGGTGTTTGGCGGCAAGGTGGTGCGCGCGCAGCGCCTGATGCATGGCAAGACCTCGCTGGTGCACCACGACGGGCGCACGCTGTTCCAGGGGCTCCCCGAGCCGTGTGAAGTCGGCCGCTACCATTCGCTGATCGCCGCTCCGGCGACGATCCCGCAGCACCTGGAGGTGAGCGCGCGTACCGAGCAGGGCGAGATCATGGCCGTGCGGCACCGTACGCTGGTCGTCGAGGGCGTGCAGTTCCACCCCGAGAGCATCCTCACCCCCGAGGGACCCAGGCTGATGGGAAACTTCCTGCAGTACACGGCCGGGGAACGCGCACGTGATGCCGCTTGCGGAGGGGTGCATGTCCAGCGCGCGTGAGCTCTTGCAGCAGCTGCTCGAGCGGCGCGACCTGAGCGAGTCGCAGGCGCAGGAGCTGCTGGTGCACCTCGCCGATGCCCAGCTGCCGATGGCGATGAGCGGCGCGATCCTCGCAGCGCTCACCGCCAAGGGGGTGGTCGCGGATGAAGTGCGCGGCTTTGCCCGCAGCATGCGTCGGCTGTCGCTGCGACCGGACCTGCCGCCCGGGCTGCGCGCCATCGACATCGTCGGCACCGGGGGGGATGCCTCCGGCAGCCTGAATATCTCGACCGGCACCGCGCTGCTGACTGCAGCCTGCGGGCTGCCGGTCGTGAAGCACGGCAACCGTTCGGTCTCCAGCCGTTGCGGCAGCGCGGACGTGCTGGAGGCACTCGGTCTGGCGATTCCGCTGGACGCCCGGGCCGCGGCCGCCTGCTTCGCGGCCACCGGCTTCACCTACCTGTTCGCGCCGCACTACCACCCGGCCACGCGGGCCATCGCGCCCATCCGCGCAGCCCTGGGGGTGCGCACCGTGTTCAACATCCTGGGTCCGCTGGTCAACCCGGCGCAGCCGCCGCTGCACCTGGTGGGCGCCTACAGCCTGGAGATCGCGCGACTCATCGCCGAGACCTTGCAGGGGCTGCCGCTGGAGCGGGCCTTCGTCATCCACGGCGCGGACGGGTGGGATGAGCCGACCCCGATCGGGCCGTTCACGGTGTTCGATGTGCGCCCGGGCCAACTGACGATGCAGGTGCGCTCGCCTGCGGACTACGGACTGGCCGCCTGCACGGCGGCGAATCTGGCCGGTGGCGATGCGCGGCACAACGCCCAGGCGATCCGCGCGGTGCTCTGTGGCGAGGATCGGGGCGCTCACCGCGACTGCCTGCTGCTCGGCACCGCGCTCGCCCTGGAAGTCGCCGGTGCCGTGGCCGCGCCGCGCGCGGGGATCGAGCGTGCCGCGGCTGCGATCGACAGTGGCGCGGCGCGCCGCGTGGTCGAGGCGCTGGCGCGAGGCGGCACATGAGCGGCGGCTTCCTCGAGCAGATGGCCACCGCCAGCCGGGCACGCGTGGCCAGCGCGCGGCGGCTGCGCAGCGAGGCGGAATTGCAGCGCCTGGTGGCCGCCGTGGGTACGGCGCCGCAGTTGCGCCTGGATGACTCCGGCTTCGACCTGATCGCGGAACTGAAGCTGCGCTCACCCGCGGCAGGGGCGCTGCGCGCCACGGATGAGGACATTCCACGGCGTGTCAGCGCTTACGCGCGCGGTGGCGCCGCGGCCGTATCAGTGCTCACCGAGCCCACCCGCTTCGACGGGCAGCTCGAGCACCTTCACAGCGCGGCCAGCGCGCTCCTGCCAACACGGGTGCCGGCGATGCGCAAGGACTTCCTGGTGGATCCCTACCAGGTGCTCGAGGCGCGGCTCGCAGGTGCCGGCGGTGTCCTGGTCATCCTGCGCATGCTCTCGCGTCCGGAGATCGATGCGCTGCTCGGCTGCGCGCGCGAGCAGGGCATGTTCGTGCTGCTGGAGGCCTTCGACGCCGGGGACATCGAGCAGATGCACGCCCTGGTACAGGCGCACGGCGCAGGCATGGACCTCCTGGCGGGCATCAATTGCCGCGACCTGCGCACGCTTGAGGTTGTGCCGCAGCGCCTGCTCGAGCTGCTGCCGCTGCTTCCCCGGGAAGTGCCGCGGGTGGCCGAGAGCGGCGTCGCCTCGGAAGAGGACGCCCGCAGCATCGCCGCGGCCGGCTACGAGCTGGCGCTGATCGGCAGCGCACTGATGCGCGGCGGCGACCCGCAGGCACTGGTGGCCGCGCTGCTGGCCGCCGGCAGGTGCGCCTAGATGTGGGTCAAGATATGCGGACTCACCACCCCGGAGGCACTCGGCGCGGCGCTGGAGATGGGCGTGGACGCGGTGGGGTTCGTGTTCGCGGCCTCACCGCGGCGGGTGACTCCGGAGTTCGCCGCCCGGCTGGCAAGGCCGGCGCGCCACAGGGCGCGCTGCGTGGCGGTGGTGCGCCATCCGGTGCAGGAGGAGATCGACCAGGTGCTGAAGGTCTTCGCTCCGGATGTGCTGCAGGGCGATCTCACCGAGCTCGCCGGCCTGCGACTGCCGGCCAGCCTCGCGCAACTGCCGGTGCTGCGCGCCATGAATACCGCCCCGGCCACACTGCCCGGACGTATCCTGTTCGAGAGCGCGGTCAGCGGCATTGGCGTCAGGGCGGACTGGGGTGCCGCTGCGTTGCTGGCGCGGCGCACCGAGCTGGTCCTGGCCGGTGGCCTGGACAGCGCCAACGTCGGCGCCGCGATCGCTGCCGTGCGCCCGTTCGGGGTGGATGTCTCAAGTGGTGTAGAAGAGCGGCCGGGCGTGAAGAGCCCCGCCGCGATCACGCAATTCGTGCAGGCCGCGCGTGCTGCCGCGATGCGTACGCATGAACTGAAAGAGGATCGTCGATGAACGCCGTAGCCAAGCCTCTGGACAACGCCCGACTGCTGGCCGACCTGATCGCCGGCAAGTACCCCGACGCGCGCGGGCGCTTCGGCCCCTTCGGCGGCCGGTACGTCCCCGAGATACTCATCCCGGCGATCGAGCGCCTGGAGCGCGGCGTGCGCGAACACCTGCACGCCGCGGATTTCCAGGCGCAGTTCACCGGCCAGCTCAAGAGCTGGGTCGGCCGCCCGACGGCGCTCACCTTCGCGGAGCGGCTCTCCGAGCTGTGGGGCGCGCAGGTGTGGCTGAAGCGCGAGGACCTCGCCCACACCGGCGCCCACAAGATCACCAACGCCATCGGGCAGGCGCTGCTGGCCAAGCGCCTCGGCGCCAGGCGCGTGGTCGCCGAGACCGGCGCGGGCCAGCACGGCGTGGCCAGTGCCGCCGCCTGCGCGCGCCTGGGTCTGCCCTGCACGGTGTACATGGGCGCGATCGACATCGAGCGCCAGGCGCCGAACGTCGGGCGCATGCGCCTGCTGGGGGCGACGGTCGTGCCGGTCACCAGCGGCGACCAGACCCTGCGCGCGGCCATCGATGAGGCGATGCGTGCCTGGGTGGCCGATCCCACCGACACCTACTACCTGCTGGGCTCGGCGGTCGGGCCCCATCCATACCCATACCTGGTGCGTGAGCTGCAGGCGGTCATCGGCCGCGAGGCGCGCGAGCAGATCCAGGCTGCCACGGGAGCGCTGCCGGATGCGGTGATCGCATGCGTGGGCGGCGGTTCCAATGCCATCGGCGCCTTCCACGCGTTCGTGCCGGATCCGACGGTTGAGATCCTGGGCATCGAGGCAGGCGGGCGCGGCAGCGGCCTGGGAGAGAATGCCGCCACGCTCTCGTACGGCAGCCCGGGCGTACTGCACGGCAGCTATTCGATGTTGCTGCAGGATGCGGATGGGCAGATCCAGGAGACGGACTCGGTGTCGGCGGGCCTGGACTACCCGGGCGTTGGCCCCGAGCACGCGCTGCTGCGTGCCATCGGCCGCGTGACTTACGGCACCGCGAGCGACACCGAGGCACTGGCCGCGGTGGAGACCCTGAGCCGCCGCGAGGGCATCCTGCCGGCGCTGGAAAGTGCCCACGCGCTGGCCGGGGCGCAGCGCTGGGCAAGGCAGAACCCGGGCAAGACGATCCTCGTGTGCCTCTCGGGACGTGGTGACAAGGACATGGCCACGCTGCTGCGGATGCTCGTGAAGCCGGAGCAGGCGTGAGCCCGCGTGAGCGCATCAGCCAGGCGATCCGTGGCGCCGCGGCTGGCGGCGATCCGGCGCTGGTGGCCTACCTCACCGCGGGGTATCCGCAGCGGGAGAAGTTCCGCGAGCACCTGCGGGCGATCGCCGCGGCAGCGGATGTGGTGGAGGTCGGCGTCCCGTTCACGGACCCGATGGCCGATGGGGTCACCATCCAGCGTGCCAGCCTCAGCGCGTTGTCCCAGGGAGTCAGCCTGCGCTGGATCCTTGCGGAGCTCGCCGAACTCTCCGACGTGCAGGCGCCCATTCTGCTCATGAGCTACCTGAACCCGCTGCTCGCCTTCGGGGAGCGCGCCCTGGCCCTGGCCGCGCGGCACGCGCACGTGGCCGGCTTCATCGTCCCGGACCTGCCGCTGGACGAGAGCAGCGAACTGCGCGCCGCGCTGGACGAACAGCAGATCGCGCTGGTGCAGATGGTCACCCCGGTCACCGCACCGCAGCGGCTGCGGCAGCTGTGTGCCGGGAGCCAGGGTTTCGTCTATGCGGTGACCATGACCGGGACCACGGGCAAGAGCGTGGCGGTGCCGGATGAGGTGCTCGGCTACCTCGACGCCGTGCGCGCCCTGGCCACGGTGCCGGTGTGCGCCGGCTTCGGCATCCGCAGCCGCGAGCAGGTGCTGAAGCTGCGCGGCCACGTCGACGGCGTGGTGGTGGGATCGGCGCTGGTGGAGGTGCTCGAGCGCGGCGAAGACCCGACGGCCTGGCTGCAGCGCCTGCGCGGGCGCTAGGTCAGGGACACCCGCCACATGGGGAGCCTGCAGGCATGAGGACCCTGGTCATTGCCCCGCGCTTCTGCGGGCCGCCGGCTTCAGCCAACGGTGGCTATTTCGCCGGCATGGTGGCGGCCCTGGCGCCGCAGTCCGTCACGGTGCGCCTGCTGAAGCCGCCGCCGCTGGCAACGCCGCTGCGCGTGGAGGACGGCGCCGACGGCGCGCTGCGCGTGCTGGAGGGCGCGCAGGTCATCGGGGAAGCGCACCCCGCGGCACTGGTGCTGCAGGCGGCGCGTCCGCCCGGGTATCTGGAGGCGGTGGAGGCATCGCGCGCCTACGCGGGTTTCCGCTATCACCGTTTCCCGAGCTGCTTCGTCTGCGGCACGCACCGGGTGCGCGGCGATGGCCTGCGCATCTTCGCCGGCCCCATCCAAGAGCTCGGCGTCGTTGCGGCGCCGTGGGTGCCCGATGCGTCCCTTGATCGCGGCGACGGCAAGGTGCAGCCGCAGTTCATGTCCGCCGCGCTCGACTGCCCGGGCTACTACGCGGTGGCGCTGGCCGACCAGATGATGCTGCTGGCGCAGTTCACCGCTCACCTCGACCGCCTGGTCCATGTCGGCGAGCCCTGCACCGTCATCGGCTGGAAGATCGGCTCCAGCGGCCGCAAGCACGAGGCCGGCACCGCGCTCTTTGATGGCAAGGGTGAGCTGTGCGGCCGCGCGCGCGCACTGTGGCTCGAGCCCCGGGAGGAGATCCCCTAGGTCACCGGGTCGTTGGCGCTCAGGTGAGCTTCCCGCCAGTGGCCGAACTTGTAGTACAGGACCGCCAGCAGCGCCGCGACCGCCGAGGAAATCGGGAAGCTCCACCACACCGCATCGGCGTGGAAACGGTCGAGGAAGAGCTCCGCCAGCGGGAAGCGCACCAGCAGCAGGGATACCGTCAGGATCGCCAGCGGCATCATCACCGCTCCCGTGGCGCGCACCACCCCGAACAGTGCCACCGAGATGCCGAAGAAGATGAACGAGCCGGTGACGATGCGGTTCAGGTGCGAGGAGATTCCCAGCGCCACCGAGTCATCCGGCAGGAACAAGCCGAACACGTGCCGGTTGAGCAGCTCGATCACCAGCACGATCGTACCGGTCAGCACCACGCTGTAGAGCACCCCGACACCGGCGATGCGATTCACCCGGTCCCACTTGCGCGCCCCCACGTTCTGCGCGGACATGGCCGAGATGCCCATGCCGATCGCGAACGCCGGCATCTGGATGTAGTTCCAGATCTGCATCGCCGCCCCGAAGGCCGCGGTGGTGTCCACGCCAAAACGGTTCACCAGCGTGATCATGAGCACGGCGCTCAAGGACACCACCAGCATCTGCGCGCTCATCGGTACCCCCTTCTTGACGAGGGTGCCGACGATCGACCAGTCGACCTTCAGGTGGCGCAGTTCGTCCTGGTGCAGGCACAGCACGTGGCCGCGCCGGTACAGGTGGCGGATGAGCGCGGTGAGGCTGATCGCCTGTGCCATGAATGTGGCGAGCGCCGAGCCGGCGATGCCAAAGCGCGGGATCGGCCCGAAGCCGAAGATGAACGCCGGGTTGAGCACGATGTCGATGCCGACCGACAGCAGCATGAAATAGAATGGTGTCTTGGAGTCCCCGGCGCCGCGCAGGATCCCCATCACGAACGCGTACATGTACAGAAACGGCAGCGCGAGGAATATCACCCGCATGTAGGCCACCGCCAGCTCCAGCGAGTCCGGCGGCGTACTCATGGCAACCAGCAGCGGGCGGCACAGGGTGAGCCCGGTGATCGCCATGATCACGGAGATCCCGGCAAAGAAGGTGGCGCTGGTGCCCACCACCTTCTTGGCATCGGCCACGTCCTTCGCGCCGATGCGCTGGGCGATGAGTATGGTCGCGGCCAGCGCAATGCCGAAGGCGGCGCCGATGAGCAGGAACATGACGGTGTTGGCGTTTGAGGTTGCCGTGAGCGCAGCCTCGCCGAGGAAGCGCCCCACCCAGATCGAGTTCACCGAGCCATTGAGCGACTGCAGGATGTTGGCGAACAGGATCGGCAGGGAGAACTTGAACAGGCCGACGGGTATCGAACCCTCGGTAAGCGAGCGTGGCACCTAGGTCACCGCCACAGCCCGTAGGCCAGCTTCGCCGCCCCGGCCGCGAGCAGCCCCCAGCCGGGCCACCCCTGCTCGTGTGGCAGTGCCAGCCACACGATGCCGCCCATCACCAGCAGGGCGCCGAGCGTCAGCGCAGCGCTGCGCCGCCCCACCGCGCGCAGTTCTTCCCGCAACTGCACCAGCTCCGCCTCGGCCGCGGCGGGCTGCCGCGCGGGCTCGCCGCTGGCCATGCGCCGCAGCAGCGCCGGCAGCTCGCGCGCCGCGCCGAGCAGCTCGGGCGCGTGCGTGCGCAACCCCCCGAGGAAGGTGCGGATGCTGGTGCGCTCGCGCATCCACTCGCGCAGGATCGGGCTCGCGGTCTGCCAGATGTCCAGGTCCGGATACAGGTCCCGGCCGAGTCCCTCGACGTTGAGCAGCGTCTTCTGCAGCAGCACCAGCTGCGGCTGGATATGCATGTTGAAGCGCCGCGAAATCTCGAACAGTCGCAGCAGGATGCGCCCGAAGGAGATGTCCTTCAGCGGCAGGCCGAAGATCGGCTCGAGCACCGTGCGCACCGCCGACTCCATCTCGTCGATGCGGGTGCCGGCGGGCACCCAGCCGGACTCCAGGTGCAGCTGCGCGACGCGCCGGTAGTCGCGGTCGAAGGCGGCGAGGAAGTTCTCGGCGAGGTAGGTCTGGTCGCGCGGATCGAGCGTGCCGACGATGCCGAAGTCGATGGCCGCGTAGCGCGGCTTCTTCGGATCGTCGATGAGCACGAAGATGTTCCCCGGGTGCATGTCCGCGTGGAAGAAGTTATGGCGGAAGACCTGGGTGAAGAAGATGCGCACGCCGTTCTCGGCCAGCTGCGCGACATCGGTGCCGGCGGCCTTCAGGCGCGCCATGTCACTGATGGGCACGCCGTGGATGCGCTCCATCACCATGACATCGGCGCGGCAGAAGTCCCAGTACACCTGCGGCACGTACAGAAGCGGTGAGCCGGCGAAGTTGCGCCGCAGCTGCGAGGCATTGGCCGCCTCGCGCATCAGGTCCAGCTCATCGATGATGGTCTTGTGGTAGTCGGCCACGACTTCCTGCAGGCGCAGCCGCCGCCCTTGCGGCCAGTAACGCTGGGCGAGATCCGCCAGCGCGTGCAGCACCTCGAGGTCGCGCTCGATGACCTCCCGCATGCCCGGGCGCAGCACCTTGACCACGACTTCCTCGCCGGAGGGCAGGCGCGCGGCGTGCACCTGGGCGATGGAGGCCGCAGCCAGCGGGGTTTCGTCGAACTCGGCGAAGGCCTGGCTGACCGGACGGCCATAGGAGGCCTCGATCGCCTGGCGTGCCACCGATCCGGGGAAGGGAGGGACGCGGTCCTGAAGCTTCGCCAGTTCCTCGGCGATGTCCGCCGGCAGCAGGTCGCGGCGGGTGGACACGGCCTGCCCGAACTTGACGAAAATCGGGCCCAGCTCCTGCAACGCCAGCCGCAGTCGCTCCGCGCGACTGGCCTGGCGGCGCCGCTCGAACCAGATCCACGGGGACAGGAAGAAGACGAAGCGCAGCGGGCGGTACAGGTGCGTGGCACGCACGAAATCATCCAGCCCGTGGCGCAGCAGCACCCGCTGGATCTCCAGCAACCGCAGGGCGACGCGCAGCTTCACAGGCTCAGAGCGGGCATCAGCGCACGCCACGCTGCTGCGTCAGCAGCTCCAGGCGCGCCTGCACCCGGTCGAGGTCCTCGCGCAGGGCATCGACGCCGCGCAGAAACTGCTCCCCTTCCGCGCGGGGCACCAGGTCAGCGCGCTCATGGCCCAGGTACTCGGCGACATTGGCAAGGCCGGTGGCGGCGGCCTTGCGGCC
Organism: uncultured Pseudomonadota bacterium; assembly: GCA_963741745.1. Classification (GTDB taxonomy): domain Bacteria; phylum Pseudomonadota; class Gammaproteobacteria; order Steroidobacterales; family Steroidobacteraceae; genus 13-2-20CM-66-19. The sequence continues at coordinate 864,718 of CAVUJF010000001.1, forward strand.
CCAGTCAGCACCTGTGCGGGCGAGGCGTCCGAGGCGATGCGCGGCGACATCGCCCACCACAGCCGACACTTCTTCCTCGAGGTCCGGCCGCAACAGCTTGAGCAGCTCCTGGAACTTCCCGGCGAGCTCCGCGTCACCGCCGATGGCCACCGCACCACTGTGCAGGGAGTTCTGGGCGGCAGGCCCCAGGAGCGAGAGCAGGCCGAAGGGGCCGGCGCTCAAGGTGGCGTCCGCGGGCGCCTCCCCGCGGGTGACCGCCAGGGTGAGCCCGGTGGAGGCGATATGCAGGCGCGTGATCTCGCGCACGTCGATGGCGACGCTCTTGCCGGCAAGTTGCGCGCACAGCGCGCGCGCCCGGGGCGAGCGCGGCAGGCCGCGGTTGAGCAGGTTCTCGAGGGTGACGGTGAGCATGGGCTAGTAGCGGTAGCCGCGGTGCACGGCGACGATGCCGCCGGTCAGGTTGTGGTAGCGGCACCCCTCCAGGCCTGCCTCCTGCATCATCTTAAGAAGAGTGTCCTGGTCGGGATGCATGCGGATCGACTCGGCGAGGTAGCGGTAGCTGGCCTCGTCGCGTGCCACGAATTTCCCCAGCAGCGGCAGCACCTTGAAGGAATAGGTGTCGTAGAGCGGCTTCAGGCCCGGGGCGGTCGGATGGGAAAATTCCAGCACCAGGAGCTGCCCGCCCGGGCGCAGCGCGCGCCGCATCGAGGCCAGGGCCGCCGCCTTGTCGGTCACGTTGCGCAGGCCGAAGCCGATGGTGATGCAGTGAAAGCTGCCATCGGCAAAGGGCAGGCGCTCGGCATTGGCCTGCACGTAGCGCACGTTGCCGACGATGCCGGCATCGATGAGCCGGTCGCGCCCGCGCGCGAGCATCGCCGCGTTGATGTCGGTGAGGACCACCAGCCCGCGCTCGCCCACCTGGCGTGCCATGCCCGCGGCCAGATCGCCACTGCCGCCGGCGACGTCCAGGGCCTGCTGGCCGGGGCGCAGGTTGGCCAGCGAGAGCGTGAAGCGCTTCCACAGCCGGTGAGCGCCCGCGGACATCAGGTCGTTCATCAGGTCGTAGTTGTCGGCCACGGAGTCGAACACCCCGCGGACGCGGCGTGCCTTGTCCTTAAGCGCCACGCGCTCGAAGCCGAAGTCAGTGGAGTCTGCCATGTCGAAGAGCGGGCCAGTTCAGCGTGGACGCATTCTAGTCGATCGTGGCACGCGTGCAGGTAAGGGTGGTTGCATTTACCTCGGCACGACGCGCAGAATCGGCCGCGATTAGGGGGTCTTGTAAACGACGCGGGCCGGGCAGCAATGTCCGGCCCGTTTCGTTTTTGGGCAGCTGCTAATCCGAGGCCTTCCTTGCCGGCTGCGCGGCCGCACAGCGCTCCAGATAGCGCGCCCAGCGCGGTGCCTGCTCGCGCCCGAGCTCGTGCAGGTACTTCCAGGTGTACAGCCCGGTGTCGTGGCCGTCGTCGAACACGAGCTTGACCGCGTACTGCCCGACCGGGTCCACCGCCGAGATGCCGACGTCCTGCTTGCCCAGGACGAGCACTTCCTGCCCCGGCCCGTGCCCCTTCACCTCCGCGGAAGGGGAGTGCACGCGCAGGTACTCGAACGGCAGCTCGAAGCGGCTGCCGTCGGAGAAGCTCACCTCCAGCAGCCGCGAGGTGCGCCGCAGGCGGATCTGGGTCGGGATGGGTTCTGGCATGGTGGTCGAATTATAGGCAATCGGTGCCGCTGGACGGGCCGGATGCTGCAGTGCAGTATATCTCAGGGGCCGGTGAAAACCCCCGCCACACATCTATACTCCACGGCCTACTAATCGCCCATGAGGGCTCGGCCCGGGCCCGAGCAATGAATGGAACCTACCGACACCTCGCACCCCGACTACTACCATAAAGTTGTGGACTGCCAGTGGGCCTGCCCGGCCCATACCGACGTCCCTGAATACATCCGACTGATCGCCCAGGGCCGCTTCACCGATGCCTACATGGTGAACCGGCACTCCAACGTGTTCCCCGGCATCCTGGGCCGCGTCTGTGACCGCCCCTGCGAGCCGGCCTGCCGGCGCGGGCGCATCGAGCAGAAGCCGGTCGCCATCTGCCGCCTGAAGCGCGTCGCCGCCGATCATCGTGACGACGTCACGGCACTGCTGCCGAAGATCCCCGCCGTGAAGAACGGCAAGCGCATCGCCCTGGTCGGGGCCGGCTGTGCCTCGCTCACGGTTGCCAATGACCTGATGCCGCTGGGCTACCAGGTCACGATCTTCGAGCAGTTCGGGGAGCCCGGCGGCCTGATGCGCACCAATATCCCCTCGTTCCGCCTGCCGCATACGGTGCTGAACGAGGAGATCGAGATGATCACCGGCATGGGGGTGGACCTGAAGCTCAACACGCCCGTGAAGAGCATGCGCGGACTGCTCACCACCGGGGGTTTCGATGCGGTCTTCGTCGGCTCCGGCGCCCCGAAGGGCAAGGAACTGAACCTCCCCGGGCGGGCCGAAGCCGCCGCGAACGTCCATATCGGCATCGCGTGGCTGGAGTCGGTGGCCTTCGGGCACGTCGAGAAGATCGGCAAGCGCGTGCTCATCATCGGTGTCGGCAACACCGCCATGGACTGCTGCCGCACCAGCCTGCGGCTCGGTGCCGAGAGCGTGAAGGTCATGGCGCGCAAGCCGCGCGAGTTCTTCAAGGCCTCCGCGTGGGAGCTTGAGGACGCGGAAGAGGAGAGCGTCGCGATCATCATCAACCGCTCGCCCAAGTCCTTCGTGCTCGAGAACGGTCGCCTCACCGGCATGCTGTTCGACAAGATGGAGTACGAGAAGGATGCGAGCGGGCGCATCACCGCCGAGCGCATCGCCGGCGAGGAATTCCTGCCCGCCGACGACGTGATCCTTGCCATCGGCCAGGAGAACGCCTTCCCCTGGGTCGAGCGTGACCTGGGCATCCAGTTCGACAAGTGGGACGTACCGGTGGTCGACAAGGCCACCTTCGAGTCCACCCGCAAGGGCGTCTTCTTCGGCGGCGACGCCGCCTTCGGGCCTAAGAACATCATCTGGGCCGTCGAGCACGGCCACCAGGCGGCCATCTCGATCCACCGCCACTGCCAGGGGGAGTCGGTGAGCGAGCGCATGCCCCCGGGGGTCAACCTGCAGAGCCGCAAGATGGGCATGCACGAGTGGAGCTACTCCAACGACTACACCCCGGTGGAGCGGCGGCTGATGCCGCACGTCTCCCTCAAGGAGCGCTTCAAGAACCTCAACATCGAGGTCGAGCTCGGCTTTACCGCCGAGCAAGTCGAGAAGGAAGTGCAGCGCTGCCTTAACTGCGACGTCCAGACAGTGTTCACGGCGAAGCTGTGCATCGAGTGCGACGCCTGCATCGACATCTGCCCGGTCGACTGCCTGACGATCACGCACAACGGCGACGAGGCAGACCTGCGCCAGCGCCTGAAGGCCCCCGCCAAGAACCTGACACAGGCGCTATACGTGTCAGCCGGCCTGCCGCAGACCGGGCGCGTGATGGTCAAGGACGAGGACCTGTGCGTGCACTGCGGCCTGTGCGCGGAGCGCTGCCCGACGGCGGCCTGGGACATGCAGAAATCCGCGCTGCTGTGGCCGCATGCGCAGGACGAGACGCCGCGCAGAACCAAGCAACCGAAGATCGCCTGAAGTGTCTGAGGCCGGGGACGCAGGTCCCCGGCAGCCTTCACCAACCTCCAGCAATATCCACATATGCCCGCAGCACCCGCCACGCACGTCAACGATTTCTCCATCAAGATCGCCACGGTCAACGGCACCGGTTCGGCGAGCGCCAACTCGCTGCTGATGAAGTCGATCTTCCGCAGCGGCATCCCCGTGATGGGGAAGAACTACTTTCCATCCAACATCCAGGGGCTGCCGACCTGGTACGAGATCCGCATCACCCGCGAGGGCTACGTGGCGCGCTCGGGCAAGGTCGACATCATGGTTGCCATGAATGCCGAGACCTACGCGCGCGATGCCAGGGAGGTCGCCCCCGGCGGCTACCTGGTGTACGACTCGACCTGGCCGCGCCCCGCGCTGCTGAAGCGCGAGGACATCACCGTGCTCGGCGTGCCGCTGGCAAAGATGTGCAACGAGAACTTCAACGGCGTGCGCACGCGCATCCTGATGAAGAACATCTGCTACGCGGGTGTGCTGGCGGCACTGCTCGACCTGGACCTGGCACGCATCCGCGAGCTGCTCGCCGAGACCTACGCCAAGAAGCCGCAGCTGGTCGACAGCAACATGAAGGCGATCCAGCTCGGCTATGACTATGCGCGGGCGAACTTCACCTGCCCGCTGCCGCTGCACGTGGCGCCGCTGGACAAGACCGCCGGCCACATCATGATCGACGGCAACACCGCGGCCGCCCTCGGCTGCATCTTCGCCGGGGCCACCGTGGGGGCCTGGTACCCGATCACCCCGTCCACCTCGCTGATGGACGCGTTCAAGATGTTCGGCGACCGCATGCGCGTCGACAAGGACACGGGGCGCAGGAACTTCGCCTTCATCCAGGCCGAGGATGAGCTGTCGGCGATCGGCATGGTGATCGGTGCCATGTGGAACGGCGCGCGCGCCTTCACCGCCACCTCCGGCCCCGGCATCTCCCTCATGAACGAGTTTCTGGGACTTGCCTACTACGCCGAAGTACCGGCGGTGATCTTCGACATCCAGCGCGTCGGGCCGTCCACCGGGATGCCGACGCGCACGCAGCAGTGCGACCTGCTGCTGTGCGCTTACGCCTCGCACGGGGACACGCGGCACATCTGCCTCTATCCGGCCAACCCGGAGGAGTGCTTCTACATGGCCGTGCAGGCCTTTGACCTGGCCGAGCGCCTGCAGACCCCGGTGCTGGTGCTCTCGGACCTGGACATCGGCATGAATGACTGGATGTGCAAGGACCTGAAGTGGGACGACAGCTACCGGCCGGACCGCGGCAAGATGCTCGGCAAGGAGGAGATCCTCAAGCTGGAGAAGTTCTACCGCTTCGTGGACAAGGACGGCGACGGCATCACCTACCGCACCCTTCCCGGGGTGCATCCGAAGGCGGCGTACTTCACGCGCGGCTCGGGCCACACCAAGTTCGGCACCTACACCGAGGACTCGGACGACTACCAGGAGGTGCTGGACCGGCTGTTGGTCAAGTGGGCGACCGCCAAGAAGCTGGTGCCGCGCGCCGTGATCGATGCGACGGCGGGAAGCAAGGTGGGCCTGGTCTCGATCGGCAGCTGCGACGGTGCGATCCACGAAGCCATGGACCTGTTGAAGGGCCACGGGATCGCGGTGGACTACATGCGCGTGCGCTCCTTCCCCTTCAGCGAGGACGTCGAACGCTTCCTGGCCGCGCACGAGGTGCTGTTCGTCATCGAGCAGAACCGCGACGCGCAGCTGCGCTCGCTGCTCACGCTCGAGACGCAGGTGGACAAGGCCAAGCTGCGCTCGCTGCTGCACTACAACGGGCTGCCGATCTCCTCGGCGTTCATCGTCGAGGGCGTGCTCGCCGAGCTGCACCCGCAGGCCAAGCCCAAGGGTGCCGCCCATGCGTAGCACCCGTAGCCACACCCTGCTCGCCGGATCTGCAACGAGGCCGACATGACTTTCATCGCCAAGCCCAAGGTGGCACACCCGTCGCTGCCGAAGAACGCCCTCGGCTTTACCCGCCGCGACTACGAAGGCTCGCTGTCGACGCTGTGCGCCGGCTGTGGCCATGACTCGATCACCGCGGCGATCGTGGAGGCCAGCTGGGGGCTCGATCTTGAGCCGCAGAACATGGTCAAGCTGTCGGGGATCGGCTGCTCGTCCAAGACCACGGCCTACTTCGTCAGTGGCGGCCATGGCTTCAACTCCGTGCACGGCCGCATGCCCTCGATCGCCATGGGTGCCAATGCCGCCAATCGCGCCTTGAGCTACATCGGCGTCTCGGGGGACGGCGACACCCTGTCCATCGGGCTCGGGCAGTTCTGCCACGCGATCCGCCGCAACCTGAACATGCTGTACATCATCGAGAACAACGGGGTGTACGGGCTGACCAAGGGGCAGTTCTCCGCCTCCGCCGACGTCGGCACCAAGGCGAAGAAGGGGGAGACCAACCTGCAGCCGCCGATCGACCCGGTGCTGCTGGCCATGACCCTCGGCGCCTCCTTCGTGGCCCGCAGTTTCTCCGGCGACAAGGAGCAGCTGGTGCCCCTGATCCAGGCAGGCTTGCGGCACCGCGGCTTTGCCCTCATCGACGTGCTGTCCCCGTGCGTGACCTTCAACGATCACGAGGGCTCGACCAAGAGCTACGCCTACACGCGCGAGCACTACGAGCCGGCGGTGCACGCGGACTTCGTGCCGCTGGAGCGCGAGATCGTCGCCAGCTACAAGGAAGGCGAGAGCATGCCGCTGGTCATGCACGACGGCAGTCGCATCGTGCTGCGCAAGCTGGATGCGTCCTACGATCCCACCGACCGGGTGAACGCGGCCGCGCACATCCAGGAGCGCATGAAGGCCGGCGAGTACCTCACCGGTCTGCTGCACATCGAGCCTTCGCAGAATGAGTTCCACGAGGTCAACGCCACGCCCGATGCGCCCTTGAACAGTGTGCCCTACGAGGCGCTGTCACCGGGGGCGAAGGGACTCGAGAAGGTGCTGGCGCGCTACCGCTAACGCAGCGTGGCGCCGAGGCTGTAGCGCAGGCTCAGCTGTACCTGGGTCTGGGTGGACCATGGCGAGGCGCCGGTCAGGTCCTGCCGCGCGTACGACTCGCTTTGCACCTGCAGCCATTCCAGCGCGAGGCGCCAGTGCGACGACAGGTCGCAGGCATAGGCGGCCGTCCACGCATGACCGCTCTGCTCGCCATCGCCATCCATGCCGCGCACCTCGACATTGAAGCGATCGTACCGGGCACTGAAGGTGTGCCGGCCGATGCGCCGGGAGACCAGCCCGTACACCGAGTTGAAGGGCCAATCGATCGTGAAGCCACCGGGGGCGATGATCGTTTCCCCCTGCAGCCACTGCACGACGCCCGTCCAGCCGCTGCCGCTCTCGGCGCGCAGTCCCGCGCTCGTGAAACGCGTATGCCAGGCGATCGTGCCGGCCACCGTGTCGATGACCGTCGGGTCGGCGCGGTTGTCGTAGCGCAGCACGCGCACGGTCACCCGGTCCAGGTAGCGGCCCTCGAGGCCGGCGTACGCGCCCATCCGGCCGTCGATCTGCACGAAGGGTTCCACGCCGTTCAGGGGCGGAACCCCGGGCTGGCCGACCCGTCCGAACACCGGTGTCTGGCGATCCGTGAGCGCAAAGCCGGTGCCGGCGAGCACCGCCCCCGCCCCCTCGTTCCAGCCGAAGACCGCCGCCGTCACGCCCAGGTCGAACGCGTGACCTAAGCGCGTGCCGAGCCAGTCGAGGTTGGCTTCCAGTCCGATGGTGCGCACCTCGAGCGCCAGCCAGCTGTCGATGGCCGAGTAGGAAATCGTGTAGGGGGAATCCCAGCCGCTGGTGCGGTTCTCCATCGAGACCGGCGCATAGAACGCTCCCGCCTTGACCCGCAGGCGATAGCCTTCGCGCGGGTAGGGCCGGAACTGCAGGTAGGCCTCGCTGGCTCCGGCCAGACTGCCGCCCTTGTCGTCGTACACCGAGGCATCGAGGTGTGCGCTCCAGAGCTCGCCGAGCGGCTGCGTCAGTGCCAGGCGCGCCCGGCCGAGCTGCAGCGGCGAGTCGTCCCGGTCAAAGCGCACCGGCGCCAGCCCGCCGTCCATGACCGAGCGGTCCGCGTCCGAGCTCACGAGGCGCGTGTCGAGACTCACCTCCCAGTCCGTCGCGCGGGCGGCGCCACTGAGTGCAGCGAGTGCGAGCAGCACACCTGCGCCGGTGCGGATCCTGGCCCTCAGCAGCTTGGCGGCGCGCATCCCGTCAGTCCTCAATAGTCCCAGGAGTGCGGCCGCTCGAGCGGCGGCGGCTGCAGGGGCTTGGCGAGGCGGATGGTGAACTCGGCGCGGTCATCCGAGCCGACGGTGAACTCGCGCTCCACGTCCGCGCCCTGCGCATGCAGCCGTGGATGCCAGATCGTCACCTGGTAGCGCCCGGGTCCGAGCTCCACCGACCAGCTGCCGGCGCCGTCGGTGCGGCCGAAGTACGGCGCATCGGTGACCACCAGGTAGGCGAGCATCTCGTCGTGGATGTTGCAGCCCAGGGTGATGACGCCCGCCTGCTCGAACAGCATCGGCGGATAGGGCTTGCCGCGATACAGCGGCAGCTGGAAGCGCTTCGCGCTCGAGAACGAATAGATCTGGTGGCTGACCGAGTCGCTGTTCGGGAAGGCGACGGTCGAGCCCACCGGCACCACCAGCAGGTCAGGGGTGAAGGCCCGGTCCACCTGGTCCATGACCGCGTGCACGGCGGCGGCGTGCTTCGGCGGCCCGTCGAGCGGGCGGGCGGTGATGACCGCCCCGCCGAGGGCCTTGCCGTCGCTCGCCTGCACGTGGATCGCCAGTGTTGCCGCCGCCGCAGGCGCGGCGCAGCCGAACACGGCCGGGAACGCCAGCAGGGTCCACAGGCAGCTTCCGGGGAAGGGGCTTGGCAGGCGTGCCGGAGGTCTCATTCCCGCACTTCGATCCTCGCGATGGACAGGTAAAGGCTCTTACGATGCGCCAGGCATTCGAGCGGATTTCATGCGCAGTTTCCGCAAACGACTTCTCGTGCTGATCATCGGGCTGGTGATCGTCACCCAAACTGTGACGCTGGCCGCAGTGCTGGCGAGCACGCGTCGCGCCGTGGAAACGCGTTCCGCCGCGCAACTGCGCTCCGGCGGTTCGCTGGCCGAGAACCTCATGAGCTTCCGCGCCGGCCAGCTGGCCAACGGCGTGGCGGTGCTGGCGGCCGACTTCGGCTTCCGCGAGGCCGTGGCCAGCGGCCATGCACCCACCATCCTCTCGGCCGCGCGCAACAACGCGCAGCGCATCGGCGCGGACCTGGTGCTGGTGCTGGACACGCGCGGCCAGGTGCTGGCATCGACCGCGCCGCAGTCCGAGGGCGGCGACGGCTCCCTCGAGGCGCTGCTGTCCAGCGGGCCGACCACGCGCGAGCAGCCTACCTTCCACATCTTCGGATCCCGTTCGTACCAGGTGTTCCTGGCGCCGGTGCGCACCCCGGAGACCATCGCCTGGGTGCTCATGGGCTTCGTCGCCGACGAGCAGCTGGCGCAGAAGATCCGCGCGCTGGTGGGCTCCGAGGTGCAGATCGTCACGCACGGCAGCGGCGCGCGCGTGGAAGTCGCCTCGACCGTGCCGGCCGACGCTGCCACGCCTGCGCCGGTGCCCTTCGATGATGGTGCGCACGTGACGCGCACCGCCGGCAAGGACTATTTGGGCTTCGTGCGCCGCCTCAACAGCCGCGGCGACTCGGTGGACGTGATCCTGCTCGAGCCGCTGGCGGAAGTTTACGCGCCGTATCGCGAGTTGCGCGATGCCATGCTGCTGATCGACGGCGTCGCCCTGGCGCTGGCCGCGCTCATCGGGGCGGTGCTCGGCCGCAGCGCCACGCGGCCGATCGGTGAGCTGGTGCGCGCCGCGCAGCGCATCGAGAAGGGCCATTACCAGACGGCGGTGAGCGTGGCCGGGGGCGAGGAGTTCCGCGCCCTGGCCAGCACCTTCAACACCATGCAGCACCACATCGCCGCGCGCGAGGCGGATATCACCCACCAGGCGCAGCACGACCCGCTGACGCAACTGCCCAACCGCGCCTTTGTCCAGCGCGAGATCGACGCCCTGGGCGCAGCCGCAGACGCTCCCCAGGCGGCCGCCGTGATCGTCATCGAGCTGCGCAACCTGCGCGACATCAACGCCTCCCTGGGCCACGCGGTGGGCGACCAGGTGCTCCGTGAGACCGCGCGCCGCCTGCAGCAGAACGTGGCAGCCGGGGAGACGCTCGCCCGGCTCGGCGAGGCGCAGTTCCTGGTGCTGGCGCCGCGCTGCTCACCGGAGCGGGCGCTGCTGTACGGGGAGCAGCTGGCGGCCAGCGTCCGCGGCGGCTTCCACGTCGCCGGCGTCAGCCTCGACCTGCGACTGGCCTGCGGGGTGTGCATGTGCCCCGCGCATGGCCGCGCCGCGAATGAGCTGCTGCAGCGTGCGCAGGTTGCGCTCGAAGAGGCCGACGAGGTGCGCACGCGCGTGGCGGTGTACCGTGACGGCCAGGACTGCGAGCACCGCCGCCGCCTCACCCTCGTCACCGACCTGCGCAGCGCCATCGACCAGAACGCGCTTACGCTGGTCTACCAGCCCAAGGTCGACATGCTGAACCGCAGCGTGCAGAGCCTGGAGGCGCTGGTGCGCTGGACGCATCCGCACCTGGGCGCGGTCTCCCCGGCGGAGTTCGTGCCGCTCGCCGAGCGTACCGGCGGCTCGCGCCGCCTGACCAACTGGGTGCTCGCCGCGGCCGTGCGCCAGCTGGGCGAATGGCATCGCCAGGGCCTGGAACTGGACCTCGCGGTCAATCTCTCGGCCCCGGACATCCTCGACCAGGACCTCGGCGAGGAGCTGCTGAAGCTCTTGCGCCTGCACCGGGTTGATCCGCTGCGGCTGATCCTCGAGATCACCGAGAGCGCGGTGATGGGTGACCCGCAGGCTGCGGTGCGCAACATGCAGCTGCTGCGCCTGGCGGGCATCCGTTTTTCCATCGATGACTTTGGCACCGGGCACTCGTCACTGTCACAGCTGAGCGTGTTGCCGGTCGATGAGCTGAAGATCGACCGCTCGTTCATCTCGCACGCCGATGCCGGTGCGGTCACGATCGTCACCTCCACCATCGAGCTCGGGCACAGCATGGGACTGAAGGTTGTCGCGGAAGGCGTGGAGGATGCCGCGGCGTGGAACCTGCTGCGCCGCCTCGGCTGCGACTACGCGCAGGGCTACCTGATCAGCAAGCCGCTGGCACCGGAGCAGGTGATCTCCTTCGTGCGCGAGGCCAATCGCCTGCTGCCCGCCTCGGACTCGACGCTGCTGCAGCTGCGGGCCCTGGAAGTTCTCGGCCGCCGGGGCGGCCGCTGAGACGTTAGCTTCGGGTGATCGGCCGCGGGGCATCGATCTGCCGCCGCTGTTCGAGCAGCACCTCGCTGACGAAGTCCGCCAGCGCCTGCACCTTGAGCGCCTCGCGCTGCGCACCGCGGCGCACGATCGACACCGGCAGCTGCCCGCCTGACCACTGCGGCATGACCGGCTCGAGCGCACCGCTTGCCAGTGCCTGCGCCACGCATAGATCCAAGACCTGCACGATGCCGGCGCCGCGCACGGCCGCCTCGATCTGTGCGTCGACCGAATCAAACGCGACGGCGAATGCCGGCGTGAGCCGCCGGCGCTGCGCGGCGCGCTGGAACAGCAGCGCCTGTGGGCTGCCGCGGTCCAGGCAGCCGATGAGCCGGTGGCGCGCCAGGTCATCGGGCTCGGTGGGCGCGCCGTGCAAGCGCAGGTAGGTTGCCGAGGCACAGGTCACCGCCCGCGTGGCCACGACCCTGCGCACCAGCAGATGCGACTCGCGCACGCTACCCAGGCGCACCGCAAGATCCAGCTCCGCAGGGTGGGGCTCATCGTTCACCTGCACTTCCAGCTGCAGCCCCGGATACCGCACCCCGAACTCCGGCAAGGCGCCGATGAGCCAGGAGCGCCCGAGGGCTGCGGGGACGCCGACGCGCAGCCGGCCGCGCACGGCCGCCGGCGAGACCCCCATGGCCTCGTCGGCGGCCTCCAGCTGCGCGAGCAGCCGCTGGCACTGGCCAAGGTAATGGGACCCATCGACGGTGAGGGCCACGCGCCGCGTGGTGCGCTGCAGGAGCGGGCAACCGAGGTGCCGCTCGAGCTCTGCGACCTGGGCGCTCACGACGGCCCGGGACAGCTGCAGCGAATCGGCCGCCGCGGTGAACGAGCCGAGCTCGGCCACCCGCACGAAGGTGCGCATGCAGCGCAACTGGTCCATCCGCTATTGTATATAAAAAGCCGACAATCGCGGGTTGATTAGGCGATCTGGCAAGCTGGCAGGGACAGTGGGAATCCCCGGCGGGGCGGTGGTTTGCGGGGTGCGACCGGCCCCCGGGCCGGGCGTTGGGGGGCCTGCCGGCCCCTACATTCAGCCACTTGGGGCGGTTGCCGGCCGGCCGCAGTGTTGGTTCGCCGCTGATGTCCGACGTGCCCTGCGGGGGCGCTATTTGCGGGCTGCGCTACGCAACGGCGGCTGCTTGTGCGCCGCCGGGAGCTTGCGGTATCGTGCGCGCCGGATCGTGACCTTTCCCTTTCCTGCCGCCTGCCGCCCGCCCGATTGCGAGTTGGCTTCCGAGTCTGAAAAGCCGAATCGTTCCCGACCAGGTGGCAGTGTGTGTGGACCCGATTTCTTCTTCGGCATGCACTCCTGCTAGTACGTTTCTATAAGGAGTTGATTGCATGACGAAGATCTATGTTGGCAACCTGCCATTTTCCGCTACCGACGCCGAAGTGCGTGAGCTGTTCGCAGCCCACGGCACCGTCGAGTCGGTCAGCATCATCACCGACCGTGACACGGGCCGCCCGCGCGGTTTCGGGTTCGTCGAGATGTCGCGCGCCGATGCGTCGCGCGCCATTCAGAACCTCAACGGCAAGGACCTCGGTGGTCGCCCGTTGCGCGTGAATGAGGCGCAGGAGCGCACCGGTGGTGGCGGCGGCGGCGGCGGTGGCAACCGCGGCGGCGGCGCCCCGAAGCGCTGGTAAGCCAGTAGCAGGCAAGGGCCGGCCGTCAGTGCCTTACGGGCATCGGCGGCCGGCCCTTTTCTTTGAAGTATTGTTTCGTATCGGAGTTGTTCATGGGTAAGGGCGATCCAAGAAGCCGCCGCGGCAAGATCTATCAGGGTTCCTACGGCAAGACGCGCGCCAAGAATCCGGCGAAGAAGAAGCGCCGCGCGGCAAAGGCCGCTAAGCGCTAGACGCAGGCCGCTTGCGGGCCTTGTCCTAGAGGCCCGCGAACGGCTGCCGCGCCGTGCCCCGCTCGGAAGCGTGGTTCTTGCGGCGCAGGCAGTCCTCGATGAGCTCGAGTGCCGAGCGCGTGTTCGGCGCCAGCTCCACGTCGCTGGACTCAAGGGGAGTCGTGCGACTGCCCCAGCGTACGATGTGCGCGCAGTAGGTCAGTCCCCCGCCGAAACCCGGCAACATCAGCAGCCCGCCCGGGTGCACCCGTCCCTCCTCGAGCGCCTCGCACAGCGCGATCGCCACCGTCGCCGCCGACATGTTGCCGTAGCGGTGGATGTTCACGAACACCCGCTCCATCGGCACGCGTGCCTTGCGCGCCACGGCCTCGATGATGCGCAGGTTCGCCTGGTGGGGAATCACCAGGTCGACGTCCGCGGCCGTCAGTTTCAGGCGCGCAAGGGAGTCCTCGCAGGCTGCGGCCATTCCCGCCACCGCCTTCTTGAATATCTCCTGGCCCTCGAACTGCCAGCGCGTCACCCCGTAGAGCACGCCGTGGTTGGCGTAGCGACCGCCCATGCCCTGCACGGTCAGGATGTCGCGTGACTCGCCAAAGCAGCCGAGCTTCTCGGCGAGCAGTCCTTCCTCGTCGTCGGTGGCCTCGAGCACCACCGCTGCGGCGCCGTCGCCGAACAGCACGGCCACGTCGCGGTCGGTCCAGTCCATGAAGGGAGAGATCAGTTCCGCGCCGATGACCAGCGCACGGCGCACGACGCCGGTGCGGATCAGCGCGGTGGCCGCGGACAGCCCGTAGAGGAAGCTCGTGCACGCGGTGTTGATGTCGAACGCGGCCGCCGGCTGGGCGCCGATGCGCGCCTGGATGCCCGAGGCCATGTTCGGCACCTGGTCCTCGTGGCTGCAGGTGCCAAAGACGATCAGATCGATGCTGCTGCCGGGAAGTCCGGCGGCGGCCAGCGCGCGCGCCGCCGCCACGTAGCCTAAGTCCCCGAGGCCGACGTGCGAGATGCGCCGCTCGCGAATGCCGGTGCGGCTGACCACCCACTCATCGTTGGTGTCGAGGATCGTGGACAGGTCTTGGTTGGTGAGGACTGCCGGTGGCAGGCACTTGCCCCAGCCGGTGATCGCCGCGTGGGTCACAGCATGCTCCGTACGTGGAGGGCGTCGTAAGAATAGCAGGCGGAGGCTACAATCGCGCCGTGTCGAACCCCAATGCCTACTCGCGCTGGCGCCCGCATCCGTGGCACGGCCTGGAACCCGGACCCGATGCCCCGCGCGTGGTGAACGCCTACATCGAGATCACCCCGTTCGACCTGATGAAGTACGAGGTTGACAAGGCGAGCGGCTACCTGCGGGTGGACCGCCCGCAGCGCACTTCCTCGCAGCCGCCCTGTCTCTATGGCTTCATCCCGCAGACCTACTGCGGCGAGCGCGTGCGCCGGCTGGCCCCGGGCTGCGACCGCGGTGACGGTGACCCGCTGGACATCTGCGTCATCAGCGAGCGGCCCATCAACCACAGCGAGGTGCTGCTGCGCGCGGTCGTCGTCGGCGGGCTCAAGATCATCGACCGCGGCGAGGCGGACGACAAGATCATCGCCGTGCTCGAGGGCGACTACGTCTGGGGCAACGCCACCGAGGTGGACGAGCTGCCGCCGGCCCTGCTGGAGCGCATCGAGCACTACTTCTCGACCTACAAGCTCGTTCCCGATGAGCCGCCGAAGATTGCCATCAGCGGCCGCTATGGCTATGCGCAGGCCGCCGCCGTGATCCGCGCCTCCATCGAGGACTACCGCGAGAACTTCACCCCGCAGGGCTAGAGCGCCTGGCGCCGCAGGGAGTCGGGGGCGTAGTCGAAGGAATCGAAGTACAGTTCCTGCGGGGGCAGCCCGCGATTCGGGAAGCTGGCGCGGATGGCCTCGATCATTGCCGGCGGCCCCGCCGCATAGACCTGCAGGTTCCCGAGGCCGGCGTAGTCGGCGAGCACGGCATCGTGCACGAAGCCGGTGCGCTGGTGCGCAGCCTCCGGAGCGCTGGCCTCCGAGAGCACCGCCGTGAAGCGCAGCTGCGGGTAGCGGCGCACCCACTCGAGCACGAGTGCCTCCTCGTAGAGATCGCGCACCTGGCGTGCGCCCCAGTACAGGTGGATGTCGCGCTGGATGCCGGTCTCGAGCACGTGCCGCAGCATTGACTTCAGCGGCGCGAAGCCGGTGCCACCGGCGACCATCAGCATCGGCGTCCTGCCCGGGCGGTACGTGAACTGGCCGACCGGACCTTCGATCCGCAGCAGCGCGCCGTCGGCGAGCGCCGCGCCGGCAGCCGCGGGATCAGCGAACAGCTGACCGGTGAATCCCCCGCCGCTGACCTGTCGCACGTGCAGCTCCAGCAGCTCACTGTCGTGCGGCGGACTGGCGATGGAGAAGCTGCGCCGCCGCGCACCCTCCAGCAACACATCGAGATACTGGCCGGGCTGGAAGTGCAGGCGCTCGACGGCCGGCAGCCGCAGCCACACCTGCATCACATCCGGCGCCAGCATCACCCGGCGGGCAATGCGGCACGGCAGCGTCTTGATCTCCACGTCGTCCACGTTGGCGATCAGCCGCGCCTCGACGGCCAGATCCTCCTGCGCGCGCGCCTGGCACAGGAGGAGGTAGCCGTGTTCCTGTTCCTCGCGCGTGATGCCCAGTGGCCGGCCGGCCGGGTAGCACACGGTTCCGGCCAGCAGCCGTGCACGGCAGGAGCCGCAGTGGCCCGACTTGCAGCTGTGCGGCAGGTTGAGGCCGGCGGCGAGGGCGGCCTCGAGCAGCGCCTGGCCCGGGGCGACCGGCACGGTGCGCCCGTGTGGCTCGATGCGTAGCTTGAAGTCCTGGCTCAAGAATCCTGCGCCTTGGCTGTGGGGGCGGGTGCGGCGGAGCGGATAGACTAGACGCCCGCACCGACGAAGGCCACGCAACCGAGATGTTCGCGAACCCGCCCCCGGCACTGATCGAGAAGCTGCTGCGCTCGGCCCGGACCATCGCCGTGGTCGGCCTGTCGGCCGACCCGGCGCGCCCCAGCCACCGCGTGGCGCGTGCGCTGCAGGGCTTCGGCTACCGCATCATCCCGGTCGCCCCTGCGCAGACGCAGATCCTGGGTGAGACCGCGGTGGCCAGCCTCGAGGAGCTGCCGCGGGTGCTCAAGGCCGGCGAGCGCGTCGACCTCGTCGACGTGTTCCGCAGGCCGCAATTCGTGGCCGGCATCGTCGATGAATGCATCCGCCTGCAGCTGCCGGCGCTGTGGCTGCAGGACGGGGTCATCGACCCGCTGGCCGCCGAGCGCGCGGTCAAGGCGGGCATCTTCACCGTGATGGACCGCTGCACCTACCGGGACCGCGCCGCGCTGCGTTGAGGATGGTTCCGTCACCGCGCGGCTTGCCGCACGGGCGCATTCGCGCCGGCGCGCATTCGCGGCTATGCTTGCTCCCCGATGCGCATCGATTTCACGAAGATGCATGGCGTCGGCAACGACTTCATCGTCTTCGATGCACCCGCCGACCGATCCATCCTTGAGCCCGGGCGGCTGCGCGCACTGGCTGACCGGCGCAGCGGCATCGGCTTCGACCAGGCGCTGGTGCTCGACAGTCCGCGGCGGGCGGACAGCGCGCTCTTCTACCGCATCTTCAATGCCGACGGCGACGAGGTCGAGCAGTGCGGCAACGGGGCGCGCTGCATCGCGGCCCTGCTGCACCACCGCGGGCTCACCCGCAACGGTGCGGTGACCCTGGACAGCCCGGCGGGCCTGATCCGCGCGCGCATCGGCGGGGATGAGCGGGTCTCCGTGGACATGGGCGTTCCGGATTTCGAGCCGCGTTCCCTGCCGTTCCAGGCCGATGCCGCGGCTGACAGCTATCCTCTGGAGGTCGCCGGGCGCACGGTGCAGATCGGCGTCGTCTCCATCGGCAACCCGCACGCGGTGCTCGCCGTGGACTCGGTCGAGACCGCCCCGGTCGCCAGTCTCGGCCCGCTGATCGAGCGTCATCCGCGCTTTCCCAAGCGCGTTAACGTGGGGTTCCTCGAGATCGTGGCGCGCGGCGCGGTGCGCCTGCGGGTCTACGAGCGCGGGGCGGGCGAGACGCTCAGCTGCGGCACCGGCGCGTGCGCGGCGGTGGCTGTGGCGCGCCGCCGCGGGCTGCTCGACCCGGAAGTGCGTGTGGGCGTGCGCGGCGGCGAGTTGCAGGTAAACTGGGGTGGAACCGGGGAGCCGATCTGGCTGAGCGGTCCGACTGAGATCTCCTTTGAAGGCCACGTCGAGGTTTAGAACACTATGACGACACGAGAGGCGCGCGGCCTGGCCGCGGTGGACACCGAAGAGGAATCCATTGCTGGCTACCTGCAGCGCAACCCCGAGTTCTTCGAGCGCCACCAGGCGGTGCTGGCGCGGCTGAAGCTGCCGCACTCCCGGGGCGGCTCGACCATCTCCCTGGTCGAGCGCCAGATCGAGGTGCTGCGCGAGAAGCTCGCCGGGCTTGAGAACAAGCTGGCCGAGCTGGTGAAGGTCGCGCGGGCCAATGATGCCCTGGCCGAGCGCCTGCACCGCTTCACGCGGCGCCTGCTCGGGGCGGTGCCGCGCAACGAGGCCATTGCGCGCATCGAGGCCGGCCTGCGCGAGGACTTCGACGCCTTCCATGCAGCGCTGGTGCTGGTGGGCGCGGAGGCAGACCCGAGCCTGCCATCCTTCGTGCGCACGGTCGCCGCGGAGGACCCGGCGCTGAAATCCTTCGAGTCCCTGTTCGCCAGCGGCAAGCCGCGCTGTGGCCAGGCGCGCGACTCGCAGCGCGAGTTCCTCTTCGGGCCCGAGGGCCTGGAGATGGGTTCGGTCGCCCTGGTGCCGCTGGGGGAGAAGGGCTCGATCGGCCTGCTCGCCCTGGGCAGCGCGGACCGTGACCGCTTCCACCCGGGCATGAGCACGGAGTTCCTGTCGCGTCTGGCGGACCTGATGGCCGACACGCTGCGACGCGCGCCGGCGGGCTGACCCTTTAGGCAACCCTCCAATGACACCAGCGGCGCTCGAGTGGGTGAGGCGCTTCCGGCGGCACCTGAACTCCGAGCGGCGCATGTCCGCGCACACCGACGCGGCCTACGCCCGGGACCTGGCCGCCCTGGTGAAGTACTGCGACCGCACCGGCATCAGTGACTGGAGCGGCCTGGGTACCCAGCACGTACGCCGCTTCGCGGCGCACTCCCACGCCGGCGGCCTCGCCCCGCGCAGCATTCAGCGCCGCCTGTCCGCCGTGCGCAGCTTCTTCAACTACCTGCTGCGCGAGGGTCTGGAGCGCGGCCGCGGCAAGAGCGCGCGGGCGGCCGCGCACAACCCCGGCCACGAGGTGCGCGCGCCCAAGGCGCAGCGCCGCCTGCCTCAAACACTCGATGCGGACCAGATGGCGCGCCTGCTGGAGATCCCCGCCGGCGATGCGCTCACCGCGCGCGACCGGGCGATCATGGAACTGCTGTATTCCTCGGGACTGCGCCTGGCCGAGCTCATCGGGCTGGACTCGGGCAGCATCGACCTCAAGGACCGCACCGTGCAGGTGCTGGGCAAGGGCAAGAAAGCCCGCATCGTCCCGGTTGGCCGGCCGGCGCTGAAGGCGCTGCAGGCCTGGTTGAGGGAGCGCCCGGCGCTTGCCAAGGCGGATGAGATGGCGTTGTTCGTCGGCCGCAACGGTCGGCGCCTCGGAGCGCGCGCCGTGCAGGCACGCGTGGGGTACTGGGCGCGTCGCCAGGGCCTGAACATGCACGTGCATCCGCACCTGTTCCGGCACTCCTTCGCCTCACATCTTCTTGAATCGAGCGGGGAACTTCGTGGGGTGCAGGAGCTGCTCGGCCACGCCGACATCTCCACCACCCAGATCTACACCCACCTTGATTTCCAGCACCTCGCCCGTATCTACGACGCTACCCACCCACGAGCGCGCCGCAAGGCCTGAGCGCAGGCGGGACAGTCCGGAGAACGGCGCGCCCAGCGGCTGCCGCGACCGGCCCCTCAGGCACACCAGGTAACCCATGACCGAAACGACCGGCTTCAATCCCCATGGCACGACCATCCTCGCCGTGCGCCGCAACGGCGCCATCGCCATCGGCGGCGACGGCCAGGTGACCCTCGGCCACAGCGTGATGAAGGGCAATGCGCGCAAGGTGCGCCGCCTGGCCAACGACAGGGTGATCGCCGGCTTCGCCGGCGGCACCGCCGATGCCTTCACCCTGTTCGAGCGCTTCGAGGGCAAACTCGAGAAGTACGGCAACCTTACGCGCGCGGCGATCGAGCTGGCCAAGGACTGGCGCTCGGACCGCTACCTGCGGCGCCTGGAGGCGCTGCTGCTGGTCGGGGACCCGGAGAACCTGTTCATCATCTCCGGCAACGGTGATGTGATCGAGCCGGACCACGACGTGGCGGCGATCGGCTCGGGCGGCCAGTACGCCCTGGCCGCCGCGCGCGCCCTGGTCGAGGGCTCGAACCTGGACGCGCGCGCGATCGTCGAGCGCGCGCTCAACATCGCCGCCGACATCTGCATCTACACCAACCGCAACCTGGTCATCGAGGAATTGAAGGCCCAGGGCGGACAGGGCTAACACCGAACATGTCATCGCTTACTCCGCGCGAGATCGTCCAGGAACTCGACAAGCACATCGTCGGCCAGCAGGCCGCCAAGCGCGCCGTGGCCATTGCGCTGCGCAACCGCTGGCGCCGCATGCAGGTCCGCGAGCCGCTGCGCCAGGAAATCACCCCGAAGAACATCCTCATGATCGGGCCGACCGGGGTGGGCAAGACCGAGATCGCCCGGCGCCTGGCGAAGCTGGCCAACGCCCCGTTCGT
Source organism: uncultured Pseudomonadota bacterium (assembly GCA_963741745.1). GTDB lineage: Bacteria > Pseudomonadota > Gammaproteobacteria > Steroidobacterales > Steroidobacteraceae > 13-2-20CM-66-19. The sequence goes on from CAVUJF010000001.1 coordinate 884,497, forward strand.
GAAGGTGGAGGCCACCAAGTTCACCGAGGTCGGCTACGTCGGCCGCGACGTCGAGTCGATCGTCAAGGAACTTGCCGACGTCGCCGTGAAGATGACGCGCGAGCAGGCGATGACCAAGGTGCGCGAGCGCGCACTGGATGCCGCCGAGGAGCGCGTGCTGGATACGCTGCTGCCCAAGCCGCGCATGATGGGCTTCTCCACCGACGAGCCGGCCACGGCGCGCGACGGGGAGACCCGCCAGAAGTTCCGCAAGATGCTGCGCGAGCACGAGCTGGATGAGCGCGAGGTCGAGATCGAGCTGCGTGCCATGCCCAACGGTGTCGACATCATGGCGCCGCCGGGGATGGAGGAGATGCAGCAGCAGCTGCAGTCGATGTTCCAGAACCTCGGTGGCAACCGCACCCGTACCCGCAAGGTGAAAGTCACCGAGGCGCTGAAGCTGCTCACCGACGAGGAGGCCGGCAAGCTCATCAACGAGGAGGAGCTCAAGGTGCAGGCCCTCGCCAACGCGGAGCAGAACGGCATCGTCTTCATCGACGAGATCGACAAGGTCACCCGGCGCGGCGAGACCATCGGCGCGGATGTCTCGCGCGAGGGCGTGCAGCGCGACCTGCTGCCGCTGATCGAGGGCTCCACGGTGGCCACCAAGTACGGCACCATGAAGACCGACCACGTGCTGTTCATCGCCTCGGGCGCCTTCAGCCTGTCCAAGCCCTCGGACCTGATCCCGGAGCTGCAGGGCCGCCTGCCGATCCGCGTCGAGCTCGACTCGCTCAAGGTCGGGGATTTCGTGCGCATCCTCACCGAGCCGGACGCCTCGCTCACCGCGCAGTACCGGGCACTGATGGCCACCGAGGGGGTGCAGGTGGAGTTCGCGCCCGACGGGGTCGGGCGTATCGCCGAGATTGCCTTCCAGGTCAACGAGCGCACCGAGAACATCGGCGCGCGGCGCCTGCACACCGTGATGGAGCGCCTCCTGGAGACCGTTTCCTACGAGGCCAGCGAGGAGAAGACCAACGGCAGCGGCACGGTCACGATCGACGCGAAGTACGTCGATGACCACCTGGGCGAGCTGGTCAAGGACGAGGACCTGAGCCGCTACATCCTGTAGCGGCGGCGCCCACCGCCAGGCTCCTCAGGTGCGCAGTACGTGCGCCGGGGTAATGTCCGCGATCGCAGGCGTGCCGGCCTGGCGCATGATCGCAGCCAGCTCCGCGTTGTAGATTTCGATCACCCGCTCGACGCCGGGCTGGCCGAACGCGGCCAGTCCCCACGCCTGCGGGCGGCCGATGCCAACGGCCGTCGCCCCGAGGGCGAGTGCCTTGAAGACATCCGCGCCGCGGCGGATGCCGCCGTCGACGAACACCGGGACCTTGCCCTTCACCGCCGCCACCACCTCGGGCACGCAGTCGATGCTGGCGCGCAGGGTCTCCTCGTTGCGGCCGCCGTGGTTGGAGACCACGATGCCATCGACGCCATGATCCAGGGCGATCAGCGCATCCTCGCCGGTGACGATGCCCTTGACCATGAGGCGCCCCTTCACGAGCTTGCGCAGCCGGTCGAGGAACTGCGGCGTGAGCGCCGGCGGGGAGAGGGCAGTCACGCGCGAGGTGTCCAGCCCCTGGAACATCGCCCGTCCGTGCCACATGTCGTGCGAGTTGCCCGGGTGGCAGGCAACGCAGTTGCGGCTGTCGGCGAGCATCGCACGCGCGAGCGTCTCGTTGTTGCGGCGCAGGACCGGTGAGTCCACCGTGAGCACGATCGCCGTCGCCCCCGCCTTCTCGGCGCGGCGCACGATCGCCTCGGTGACGGTAAAGTCATCTGTGGCATAGAGCTGCTGCCACAGGGGCGCGCCGCAGGCCTCCATCACCGCCTCCACGGGGAAGGAGCTGCCCGTGGAGAGCATCATCTGCGCGCCGTGCGCCCGCGCCGCGCGGGCCACCGCCAGCTCGCCTTCCGGGTGGAAGGCCCGCTGGGAGGAGACCGCCGAGACATAGATCGGGCTCGCCCAGCGCGCGCCCAGCACCGTGCGTGAGCTGTCCAGGTGTGAAAGGTCCGCAAAACGGCGCGCGCGGATCTGGTAGTGCAGGAAGGCATCGGCATTGCGCGCCACCGTGAGGTCGCCGTCGACGCCGGTGGCCAGGTAGCCAAAGTGCGCCGGGGGCAGCGCCGCGCGCGCCAGTGCCTCGAAGCTCATGACATCGAGTACCTGGCGCGCCTGCGTCACCGGCGGCGGGGCGCGCGCGAACAGCTGCGACGGCGGCGGCTCCTCGGCGCGTGCCAGCGGGCCGAGTGCGGAGGCAGCGGCAAGGCCGCCGACGAAGGTGCGGCGGGTGAGCGCCGTGTGCTGGTCTTTCACTATGGATTCCCCCGGTGAGCGTTGGTAGTTCCTGGGCCTCAGGCACTGGCGTCAGATCCTGAAGCGCTCCTTCAATTCCCCGGCCATGCGCCGGCTCACCGGCAGCGGCGCATCGCCGCCGCGCAGGTGCACGAAGTACTGGCCATCGGCGCGGCGCTCGATGCGCTCCAGGTGCTTCACCCCGACCAGCGCGTTCCTGTGGATGCGCACGAACTCGGCCGGGAACTCGCTCTCCAGCAGCCGCAGCGAGTCCTCGATCAGGTCCTCGCCGCGCAGGTGGCGCACCGTGGTGTATTTCTGGTCGGCGAGGAAGTACTGCACCTCCTCGATGGGGATCAGCTTCAGGCCCTCGCGGTGGCGGGCGGCGATGTGGCTGCGGCGCGCCGCGCCGCTGCTGGCCGCCAGGCTCTGCAGCTGGGCGCGGGTCAGGCGCCCGGCGCGTGCCAGGGATGCGCCCAGCTGCTCCTTGCGCACCGGCTTGAGCAGGTAGCCGACCGCCTGCGCCTGGAAGGCCTCCACCGCGTACTCGTCAAAGGCGGTGGTGAAGATCACCGCCGGGGGCTGCTCCAGCACGTTCAGGTGGCGGGCGGCCTCGAGGCCGTCCATGCCGGGCATGCGCACGTCCAGCAGCACCACATCCGGGGCGAGGTCGTGCGTGAGGTCCAGTGCCTCGTGGCCACTGGCCGCCTCGCCCACCACCTCCACCGCGCCGAGCTCGGCGAGCAGGCTGCGCAGGCGCTCGCGCGCGGGCGCCTCGTCGTCGACGACGAGTACCTTCAGGCGCACGGCCGGGGCGCTCGGGGTCATGCGGGGGCGCGCGCGCCGCGCTCGAGGAGCGGGAAGCGCAGCGTCACGATGTACTCGGCATCGAAGCGCCCGGACTTCATGAGCGCGCGCTCGCCGTACATGAGCGCGAGGCGCTCGCGGATGTTGCCCAGTGCCAGGCGGTTGCCCTCGCGCATGCCCGGGGACGGGTCGAGCGGATTGCGCACCACGATGGTGATCAGATCGCCGCTCACCTCACCGGTGATGGTGACCGTGCCGCCCTGGGCGCGCGGCTCGATGCCGTGGTAGATCGCGTTCTCCAGCAGCGGCTGGATGATCAGGTGCGGCACCAGGGCCTGCTCGGGCAGCGCGTCCACCTTCCAGTCCACCACCAGGCGCGACCCCAGGCGCAGCTGCTCCATGCGCTGGTAGGTGCGCGCGACCGCCAGTTCCTCGGCGAGCGTGATGGTGTCGTGCTTGTCGCTCAAGGTGGCGCGGAACAGGTCCGCCAGGTCCTGCACGGCTTCCTCGGCGCGCGGCGGGTTGCTGCGGGTGAGGGCGGCGATGGTGTTCATGCTGTTGAAGAGGAAGTGCGGGCGGATGCGCGCCTGCAGGGCGTGCACGCGCGCAGCCGCGCGCAGCTCGATGCTGCGCCGCCACTGGTGCGAGACGTAGAAGTAGCGCAACGCAAGGCCGGTGACGATGACACCGATCCACACGTTGCGCACCCCGAAGCGGTACGGGTCGGCGGGAAACAGGCCGAGCCCGCCGGAGTCACTCACCAGCTGCGAGCGGCCGATGAGGTAGACGCACAGGGAAATGCCCGCCACCACCGCGCCGCTCAGGCCGAGCACCGCGGCCGAGCCGGCCGCCACCGACAGGCGCTTCAGGCGCGCGCGCAGCAGGCACAGCAGGGCCGCGCTGGTCAGACCGATCCACAGCAGGAACAGCGAGGTGCGCACCAGGTCGGTCCAGAAGTCCACGGTCACGCTCTGGCGGGCCAGGGTGAGCACCAGCGCGGTCAGCTCCACGATCAGCACGATGGCCAGCGTGGCGCGCGAGGTGCAGAAGTCCGGCAGGTAGAACGGGTTCTCGCGGCCGGCGGCGGTGTTCATGCGTCGCGGCGGACCGGTTGACTCATGAGGTTGGTGCGCTCGAAGAGCTCGGACTTGAGGCGGTAGGTGGCCGAGATGTCCTCGTCCCCGAAGCCGCGCGCGGTGAGCTCCGCGTACTCCGCGAGCATGCGCTCCACCACCGGGAGCGCGACGCCGAAGCGCGCCGCCATGTCGTGGCAGATCCTCAGGTCCTTGGCGTGCAGGCGCACGCGGAAGCCGGCTGGATAGGCGCCGCGCACCATGTTCGGCGCGCGGTGCACGAAGTACCAGCTCGAGCCTGCGCCCTTGCCGAGGGTATCGATGAGCTTCTCGAGCGGCAGCCCCTGGGCGTGCGCGAAGGCCATCGCCTCGGAGACCGCCTCGATGATGCCTGCGCACATGATCTGGTTGGTGGCCTTGGCCGCCTGGCCGCTGCCGGTGGGGCCGAACAGCGTGACGGCCTTGCCCATGGCGCTGAGCACCGGCAGGGCGCGCGCGAAGGCTGCGGGCTCCCCGCCGACCATGATCGCCAGCGTGCCATCGCGCGCCCCCTCGGTGCCGCCGCTGACCGGACAGTCGAGGAAGGCAACCCCTGCCGGTGAGAGCAAGGCGGCGGCCTGGCGCGCGGTCTCGGCGCCGACGGTCGAGCAGTCCATCACCAAGGCATCGCGCGCCAGACCGGGCGCCAGGCCCTGCACCACGGCGAGCACGTCCGCATCCGCCGAGACACAGGAGACGACCGCATCGACGCGGGCGGCAAGCTCTGCCAGATCGCTGCAGGCGCTGACCTTGAGTTCCGCAGCGAGCGTGCGCGCCTTGTCGGGGGTGCGGTTGTAGAGCGCCGCGAGCAAGCCCGCGCGGTGCAGATTGCGGGCCATGTTCATGCCCATGGCGCCGAGCCCGACAAAACCTACACGCATGTGGATGCCTCGTGCGGCGCTGGGGTGGCCGCGGGCGTCACTATAGAGCGTTGCCGGCAGGCACGGAAACGGCCAGCCGCCGCGCGGCAGGCTTGCCTAGGAAGTCGTGTCGGGCATTGCCTTGGGCTCGGGGATCGCCTTCGGCTCCGGGATCGGCTTCGCATCGGGCATCGGTGCGTCCGGGTCAAAGGACGGCACGCTGCCGCAAAGGCTCTGCACATCCTTGCGCGCCACTTCGCGGTACGCGTCGGCATCCGCATCCGACATGTACTCGCGCTCGCCGTTCTTGCCTTCCTTGTAGACGCGGCGTGACTCGACCGCCTTCAGGTAGCGGTCCTTGGCGGCCTTGCACTGCGCGTCGCGCGAGCGGGCGACGTCCTGCTGGACGGCGCGCGCGTTGGCCTCGTTGGCCAGGGATTCGGGGGTGCGGTTGAACTGCTGCGAGTTCGCCTGGGTCAGGGTGTCGGAGCCGGGGCGGGCCTTGGTGGTCTTGATGACCTGCGATCCCGGGACCCACTGGTCGCTGTAATGCGCCTCGCCGTGCTCATCCACCCAGCGATAGACGTCCGCCTGAGCCACGCTCAGCGTGCCAGCCAGGATCAGGCTTCCGAGAGATATGAGTCGCAACATAAAGGACCTCCCCGATGGCCAGTATCACCGCTCCCGGGTGGGGCGGCCTTTGAACTCCGTCACACCCGCGGCAGGCGGCCGTCGCCACGGGTCACGATACAAAGAAACCGGGCCCCATGGCCACCGAAGCCCGGTGCGGGGGTGCGCGGGGGGCTCCCGCGCCGGCCCGGTCAGCGGCCGCGCCGTGCGCACCGATCAGAAGCTCCGGCGGGTAAGCTAGCGCCCCTTCCGGCCGGTGAGGCCGGCTCAGTTCTCATGCAGGGGAAGGTTGATCGTCATGGACGCATTCCGGATCGATGAAATTGCCCGCCGGCTGCTGGAGCGCGTGCCCCCGGCGCTGCGCAGCGTGCAGCAGGATCTCGAGAGCAACTTCCGCGCCGTGCTGCGCGAGCGCCTGAGCAGGCTTGACCTGGTGAGCCGTGATGAATTCGAGGCCCAGACGAAGGTGCTCGAGCGCACGCGCGCCCGGCTCGAGGCGCTCGAAGCGCGCCTGACAGAAATGGAGGCGAGCGCCGCGGGCGCCGCGCGGTCCGCCTCTACAGGGGAAAAGCCGTAGCGGCGCATGCAGCCGCCGCGCGCTGGCTACTGCGACATCTGCACCATGTGATCGACGGCCTGCTTGACCAGGTCGTCCGAGGAGTCCATGCGTCCCCCCTTGGGCGGCATCATCCCGGCCTTACCCTGGAAGCCGTTGAGGGCGTGCTGGTAAAGGGTCGCCTTGCCCTGGGCGATGCGCGCGGCCCAGGCGCCCTTATCACCGGCCTTCGGTGCACCGGCGATGCCCTGGCCATGACAGGCGCTGCAGGTCTGCTCGAACAGCTGGGTACCGGTGGTCGGCATGCCGGGGGCCGCGGAAGCTGCGGCGGGTCCCTCGACCTTGATCGCCAGCGCGCTGTTGTCCTGGCCCGCGACGGCTTCCTGGCTCGGGGACACCAGGCGCGCCTGCACGTTCTTGCTGTAGTCAGCCTCTTCCATCACCTGGCGGTCCTGGGTGTGGCTGGCGATGATGCGGGCGAAGGCGAAGATACCGATCGCGACCGCCATCAGCAGGCCGATCACGAGGCTGAAAACATTGAAGAAATGGGTATCTTGCTTGCTCACGATGTCATCCGCTGCAGGTGCCGATTCGGCGGCGCAGTATAGCTGCCCGGGGGTCAGGTTCGTAACTGCAGATGTCGGGCACCCTCACCCCAGGTGCCCGCCTTGGAAGACGCCGCGGGCGGGAAGCGGCCCGCCTGACCCCGTCCTCCTAGTGATGGACCAGAGGATCGAGCGTCTGCAGAGCCTCCGCAGCCCCGGTCTGGCCGGTGGTACGGATGTCTTCCTGGGTGTAGCTCTGGCCCGGGCCGCAGTTGCTCTGCGGGATGCGCGAGGCGGAAGTGTGTCCGATGCAGTTGGTGCTGGCTGCCGCCGTGGTCGCAGGCTTCGGGGTCGCAGCGCCCGCGCAGCCGATGACGAGCAGGCTGGTCGCCGCGCAGGTCAGGAGTGTTCTCAGCATGGCCGTTCTCCGACGTATTCTTGAAAAGCCTGTCAGCAGTGCAAATTAGACGCCCGCATACGGGCGCGGTTCCAGTCATATACGGCCAACCATCGTTCCCAACCTGGGGCTCGGCCGGCAGTTGGACGTCCATCGGCGGTGCCGCGTATCATCCCCGGCCCCAACGCGCCCGTAGCTCAGTTGGATAGAGTGGCAGCCTCCGAAGCTGCAGGTCGCTGGTTCGAATCCAGTCGGGCGCGCCATACAATCAAAGGGTTATCACTCACCCGCGTCCCTGAATGCACTCCCTGCCACCGCTCGTGCCGCTGCGCCGGGTGACAGAGCAAGTCAAGAGAGGTCGGCCGGGAGGGGTGGCCCCCCGGCCGACCTACGCACCACGCGTCTGCCCGGCGATCATCCTCATGCCTCTTCGCGCCGCAGATGGGTCATCAGCATGCGACGGGCGCGCCGGCGCTTCAGGATGCCGCTGCCGATCACCAGCTTCAGCAGGCGATGGTCTTTATCGCCCCCTTCGGCGAACTCCTCCTCAGCCTCGTCGTCTTCCTCCTCGGCCTCGCCGCGCTCGCGCAGCAGGTACGCCATCAGCATGCGGCGGGCGCGCCGGTGCTTCAGGATGCCGCTGCCGATCAGCGCCTTCACCAGGCGATGGTCCTTATCGCCCCCTTCGGCGAACTCCTCCTCAGCCCCGTCGTCTTCCTCCTCGGCCTCGCCACGCTCGCGCAGCAGGTGCGCCATCAGCATGCGGCGGGCGCGCCGGCGCCGCAGGATGCCGCTGCCGATCAGCGCCTTCACCAGGCGATGCTCCTTATCGCCCCCTTCGGCGAACTCCTCCTCAGCCTCGTCGTCTTCCTCCTCGGCCTCGCCACGCTCGCGCAGCAGGTGCGCCATCAGCATGCGGCGGGCGCGCCGGCGCCGCAGCATACGGCTGCCGATCAGCAGCTTCACGAGCCGGCGCTCCTTGTCGGAGTCTTCCTCGCCAGAGGCCTCCTCGCCTTCACCCTCCTCATCCTCCGCCTCACCTCGTTCCCTCAGCAGGTACGCGAGGAGCAGACCGCGTACGCGGCGGCGGCGCAGCATGCGGCTGCCGACCAGGAGCTTTACGAGCCGGTGCTCCCTATCGGAGTCCTCCTCGCCCGCGGCCTTTTCACCCTCATCCTCATCCTCATCCTCCGCATCCTCCGTCTCGCCCCGTTCCCGCAGCAGGTGCGCGAGCAGCAGATTGCGCAGGCGGCGCCGCCGGAGCAGGCGACTGCCGATCAGCAGGCGCATGATGCGCCGTCCCTCCGCTTCGTCTCCCTCTTCGCCCTCGACCGCCTCATCCTCCGCGTCGTAGCGGTCACCGATGAGGCGCGCGAGCAGCGCACGGTTGAGGCGTCGACGACGCATCGCCCGGCCGCCCACGACGAGGCGTGCAAGGTCCTCATTCTCAAGCGTAGTGTCGCTCATAAGTCCTCCTGACAGTCACTAGTTTGCACGCGGCAGCGCAGCGCGCTCCGGTTGCAGCTCGGGGGTGGGGCTGCTCGCGGCGGCCGCCGGTGCTTGTGTCGCATGTTGAATTAGCGTTCCCAGAATGGCCCGGTTCAGCGCTTCGCGCTGTATCAGTCGCCTCGCCGGGCTGTGCTCGATCAACGGTGTCAGCAGCAGATGACGCAGTTCCGCCTCCTCGCCGGGCTCATCCGCGTTCTCCTGACGTTCATCACCACCCAATACGCAGGCGATTCCTGCCTCGAAAGCCTGCTCGACAAATTCCTCGAGCCCGCCGTTGATGCCGTCGCGCGCCAGGCTCGCCTTTTCCTCGTCCGAAAGCTCGTGGCGCTCACCGCTGGCATCCATGGTCTCGAACTTGATCACTTGGGCGGTGCGCGCGTCGATGGTGAACGTGAAGAGCTTTTCCGCAGATTGTGCAATCTCGGTCATCTTCTCCTCCTTCTGCGCAGTCTTCCTTTCAACTGCAACTTTCCCAACGGATACCTTGTGCTTGAGAGAACTGTTGTGACGAGGCCCGGCGGTTGTGCTCATTGCAAACTCCTTGTGACTCGGTACGGGTGTTCTCGATCGACTTGCCCCTCCATGTGGTGCGGCGCGGTGCGGCTCGCAGCCACTCATTCATGGCATGTCGAGTGCTCACTGATTTGACGCAAGGCGGAGCGCTTCCGGGGCTCGAACTAGTGATTATACCGCCGCTGGATGTAGGAAGTCTGACAGCGCCAGAGTGCGATTTTGAAAAGCGCTGCGCGCTTTTTGGAGATTCGCGCGAGTGCGCGTTGCTGTTGCGAGACGCGCACGAGATGCGATCGCTGCCCCGGTTTCGCTGAGGCTCGGTGGCGCTTCTGTTGGGTACGCGAGCAGCGTCACGGCCGCGCTGGAGTCACCGCAGTCGTGTCCCGGTCCTTGGGAGCGCGAACCTCCGTGAGAGCTGTCGAGGAACGACGGACCCCGGGAACCGTTGGAGAAAGAGCAAGCTGCAGCGCACCGCCGGTAGCTTCACTGCAGGCCGAATCTCCTAGAGGGAGGGGCCGTTGCCCTGCCGCCACGCCGCGTTGCTACAAAGCAGGCCAGTGCGCCTCTACAGCCAGCGCTTGCTCCTGAAGTACACGAATGGCACCAGCGCCGAGGCGAGCATCATCGCCAGCGCCGCCCACACGCCCCAGCGCTCGTGCAGCCAGGGGATGTGCTCGAAGTTCATGCCGTAGAAGGCCCCGATCACCGAGGGCGGCAGCAGCAGCACGGTGACCACCGAGAAGATCTTGAGGATGTTGTTCTGGTCGATCGTGACCAGGCCGAGCGTCGCATCGAGCAGGAACTGGGTCTTGCCGACCAGGAAGGTGGCGTGGTCGCTCAGGGCCGCGACATCGCGCGCGACCGTGTGCGTGCTGGCGCGCGCCTCGGGACTGACCTTGCCGTCGGTGCTCTGCTGCAGGAACCCGACCAGGCGCGTGAGGCTGAGCAGCGTCTCGCGTGCCTTGGAGATCAGCTCGCCGCTCTGGCCGAGGGTCTGCAGTTCGCCCTGGTAATCGTGCGTGGCGACGCGGCGGCCGGCGCCGCGCGGGAACACCCGCAGCGAGGTCGCGTCGATGTCGCCGCCGACGCGCTCCAGCAGGTCGGCGATGCGGTTGACGATCGCCTCCAGCAGCCCGGTCAGCAGCAGCGACGGGGACGTGCACACCGCCGGGTGATTCTGCGCAAAGCCGACGAAGCTCTTGAACGACAGCAGGTCCGCGTAGCGGTTGGTCACCAGCCGCGCGCCGGTGAGGATGAAGGTGACCTGGGTGGTCTCGGGCAGCGCGGTGTCGGCCTTCCACACCACGGTGCTGGTCATGTAGAGCGCGCCGCTGTCCTCATACAGGCGGTTGGAGGTCTCGATCTCGCGCATCTCCTCGCGCGTGGGTACCTCGATGCCGAGCGCCTCCTCGACCTGGCGCTCCTCCTCGACGGTCGGCTCGAGCAGATCGAGCCACACTGCATCCTCGGGGATCTTAATGCCGGGGGAGATGGCGCGGGCCTCGAGGCCCCTGACGCCGGGGGTGTAGACACTTAGCACGGCCTCAGTCCCTGTCAGGCCATGACGTGCGCATCAGTGGTGATGCTCTGCCGCGGTCAGATCGTTGATCAGTTCGATCAGCTTCGCCTCGCCACCCGCCATGGCGATGTCGGTCGTGTACTTGCCGTTGACGATGACGAAGGGGACGCCCTGGACCTGGTAGCGCTGGGTGATCTCGGTGGCGCGCTGCAGGTTGGAGTTGACCGAGAAGGAGTTGTAGGCCTTGGCGAAGTCATCGGCGCTGACGCCGTTGCTGGTCGCAAAGTCCTGCTGCAGCTTGAAGGTTTCCTCGTCGCCGCCGCCGACCATCAGCTCGTGGCGCGCGGCGATGGTCTCGAAGGCCTTGGCCACCAGGTCCTCGCGCCCGAGTGCCTCGAGGGTGTAGTACAGGTGGGCGTGACTCTTGTGCATCGCCTGCCACATCACCGGCACGCGCACGAACTCCACGTAGCCCGGCTTGCTCTTCAGCCAGGAGCGCAGGAAGGGCTCGAACGCGTAGCAGTGCGGGCACGCCAGCCAGAACACCTCCGTGACCTCGACCTTGCCCGGGGCGACGCTCGTGGGCTGCGCGGGCACCAGCAGGTTGTAGTTGACGCCGGCCTGCCACTTGCCCGGCGGCAGCGGCGTGGCGGCCGGTGGCGTGGTGATCTTCTCCAGCGAGGCATCGCTCGCCCCGGGATGCTCGGCATCGGTGGCGCCGTCGGCGGATTCCTGCGAGTGCGTCGCCTGCTCGATCTGACTCTGCGCGCTGGCCTCCGCTGCCGGGGGAGCAGGCGGGAGCGGGGTCTCCTGCGCCGCCGGCGGCGGCGCGGGCGGGGGGGCAGCGGGCTCCTGGCGCGCGCACGCACCCAGGAGAAGCAGGGCCACCAGGGCGAGGGATCGGCTCATGTGCGGTCCTTGAAAGATCAGCGCATGCCCTGCACGTAGGAGGCCACGTCGCGGATCTGCGCGGGCGTGAGGCGCTTGGCGAGGGTGAACATCATCACGCTGTTGGGGTCCTGCTTCTGCGCCGCGGCCCCGCTGTAGCGCGTGCCACCGGCGTAGGCATTGAGCTGCTTGACCACGTACACCGACTGCTGCGCACGCAGCGCCGGGTAGCCGGCGGCGAGGTTGCCGCGCCCGGCCGGACCGTGGCAGGCGACACAGGCGGGCACGCCGGTGTCCTTGTCGCCGCGCAGGTAGAGCGCCTCGCCCGACTTCCAGTAGGAGGGATCGGCCTCCAGGCCCAGCGGGGTCTGGCTCTGGAAGTACACCGCGAGATCATCGATGTCCTGGTCGCTCAGCGAGGCCACGAGCGGCTGCATCACCGGGTTCACGCGCGTGCCGGCCTTGAACATGTGCAGCTGCGCGGCGACGTAGATCGCGCTCTGGCCGGCCAGTCGCGGCCACTCGGGATTGGTGCTGTTGCCCCCCGGGCCGTGGCAGGCAGCGCACAGCGCCGCCTTAGTCTGCCCGTCGGCTGCCTTGCCGTGATCAAACGGCGTGCCAGGTACGGCCGGTGCCGCGGCGGCGGCAGCAGCGGGCTCCTGGGCGCGCCCGAGCGCGGGTGCCAGGCCGAGTGCGGCCAGTGTCAGGGCGGCTGATCCGATCCAAACGACTCTCAGGGTCTGCGGCATTGCGTGTATTCCGGCTTGGGCTCGCTGCGGGGGCGCCGAATTGTACACTACAGCCATGGCTTCGCTTTCCGGCCGCTCACTGCGATGAGCCGCTTCAACCAGGTGCAGTTCCTCATCAGCGCGGCCACCCCGGCGCAGTTCCCGGCTGACTTCGGCAGTGAGGTTGCGTTCGTGGGGCGCTCCAATGCGGGCAAGTCGAGCGCCATCAACGCCATCACCCAGCGCAACGCGCTGGCCCGCACCAGCAAGACCCCGGGACGTACGCAGCTACTTAACTTCTTCGAGCTCGGTCCCGAGCGCCGCCTGGTGGACCTGCCCGGATACGGCTACGCCAACGTGCCGGACAGGCACCGCAGTACCTGGCCGCCGCTGATCGATGCCCTGCGGGAGCGCGCCTCGCTCAAGGGTCTGTTCGTGATCGTGGATGCACGCCGGGGCCTGAAGGAGGGGGATGCGGGCCTGCTGGACTGGGCGCAGCCGAACCATCAGGTGCATGTCCTGCTGTCCAAGGCCGACAAGCTCAACCGCAGCGAGGGGGCAGCGGTCCTGCGCAGTGCCTCCGAGGCACTCGCGGGCCGGGCCAGCGTGCAGCTGTTTTCCGCGCTCAAGGGGACCGGGGTGGAGCAAGCCCAGAACGTCCTGGAGTCCTGGCTCGGCTGAAAAGGCCGCCCCCAATAAAAGGCCCCGGCGGCTTCGTGAGAAGCCGCCGGGGCAGACTAACCCGGCACAGGTCTTAATGAACCGGGTTGACCCGCTCAGGGAGGGAAGCGGGGAGTGCTAGGCACTCGTAGGGTTTGATGGGGCTACCGCGGACAAGTTCCAGTCCCACATGTAAGAAATATCGTTTCAAATCATAAGTTTGCGGCAGAGGATGTATGATCCGCGCAACAGGTGAGCCGGTGAACGCGGAGGGCGGTTTGCGCGCTCACCGCAAATACTGCGATGGCGGTGACCGTTCCGCGCGCGGCGGGGTGCGTTGGGAAAACGCACCTGCCGCCGGTGTGGGTAGCCCGGGGCCCGGGATCGCAGGCCTAGTGGGCCTCTTCCCAGTTGGCGCCCGCCCCGACGTCCACGCGTAGCGGGACGGTGAGGGTTGCCGCGTTCACCATGCACTCGCGCACGGCCGCGGTCGTTTCGGCCACCGCTGCGGCCGGCACCTCGAACACCAGCTCGTCATGCACCTGCATGATCAGCCGCGCGGGTGCCCCGGTGCGAGAAGCCCAGGCGTCGATGGCGATCATTGCCCGCTTGATGATGTCCGCCGCCGTGCCCTGCATCGGGGCATTGATGGCACTGCGCTCGGCGTACTGGCGCATCTGCGCGTTGCCCGAGCGGATGTCCGGGAGGTACAGCCGCCGGCCGTACACCGTCTCGACGAAGCCGTTCTCGCGCGCCTGCGCGCGCGTGTTGTCCATGAAGCTCTTCACGCCCGGGTAGCGCTGGAAGTAACGCTCCACGTACTGTGCGGCCGCGCCGCGCTCGATGCCCAGGTTGCGCGCCAGCCCGAAGGCAGACATGCCGTAGATCAGACCGAAGTTGATCATCTTCGCCGTGCGGCGCTGGTCTGCGCTCACCGCCGCAAGCTCCACGCCGAAGACTTCCGCGGCCGTTGCCTGGTGCACGTCGCGATCCTCGGCGAAGGCGGCCCGCAGGCTCGCATCTCCGGACAGGTGCGCCATGATGCGCAGCTCGATCTGCGAGTAGTCGGCCGCGAGCAGCACGTGCCCGGGGGCGGCGATGAAGCTCTGGCGGATGCGCCGCCCCTCCGGGCGGCGCACCGGGATGTTCTGCAGGTTCGGATCGACCGATGACAGGCGTCCCGTGGCCGCGACCGCCTGCGCATAGGAAGTGTGGATGCGGCCGGTGCGCTCGTTCACCAGTTCCGGGAGCTTATCGGTGTAGGTGGACTTGAGCTTCGCCAGCGCGCGGTACTCGAGCACGATGCGGGGCAGCGGGTAGTCCTGTGCGAGCTCCTCGAGGACGTCCTCGGCGGTGGAGGGCTGGCCGGTGGGCGTGCGGCGCTTGACCGGCAGCTGCAGGCGCTCGAACAGGATCTGCTGCAGCTGGCGCGGCGACTCGATGTTGAACTCGTGGCCGGCCTCGCGGTGTGCCTGCAGCAACAGCTCCTGCAGCGCCTTGGCGAACTCGCGGCTCTGCGCCCGCAACAGTTCGCGGTCGACCAGCACGCCGTGCTGCTCCATGCCGACCAGCACCGGCACGAGCGGCTGCTCGCACTCCTGGTACAGCCGCGCGAGGGCGGGGATGCCCTGGATCTGCGGCCACAGGCACCGGTGCAGGCGCAGCGTCACGTCGGCATCCTCGGCGGCGTACTCGCTGGCGCGCTCGATGGAGACCTGGTCGAAGCAGATCTGCTTGGCGCCCTTGCCGCACACCTCCGGGTACGTGATGGTCTTCAGGTTGAGGTAGCGCTGCGCGTCCGATTCCATGTCGTGGTTGGTCGCGACGCTGTTCCACACGTACGACTCGAGCATGGTGTCGAAGCGCATGCCGGCGAGACGGATGCCGGCATTGAGCAGCACGTGCGCGTCGTACTTGAGGTTGTGGCCGAGCTTGCCGCGCGCCGGGTCCTCCAGGATCGGTTTCAGGGCGGCGAGTACGCGCGCGCGGTCCAGCTGCTCGGGCGCGCCGGCGTACACGTGGCGCAGCGGCACGTAGGCGGCCACCCCTGGCTCCAGGGCAAAAGAGACGCCGACGATCTCGGCCTTCATGTAGTCGAGACTGGTGGTCTCGGTGTCGAAGGCGAACAGGTCCGCCGTGCGCAGCCGCGCGAGCCAGCGCTCCAGGTCCGGCCACTGCAGCACGGTCTCGTAGCGCCGCTCGATTGCCGGCACCCCCGCAGCCGGCGCACCGGCGGTGGCAGCCGCAGGCGGGGCGGCGGTGGCCGGGGCGGCGGCCTCGCCGTCGAGCTGGCGCAGCAGCGCGCGCAGCTCGAGCCGCGTGTACCACTCGCGCAGCTTGGCGAGATCGGGAGGCCCGGGGGTGAGCTCCTCGATCGACAGCGGTAACTCCAGGTGGGTGTTGATGGTCGCCAGGCGCTGCGACAGCTCGAGCGTCGCCAGTCCCGCGCGCAGGTTCTCGCCCACCTTGCCCGGGACCTCGTCCAGGCGCGTGAGCATCGTCGCGACACTGCCGAACTGCTGCAGCAACTTGGCGCCGGTCTTCGGTCCGACCTTCTCGATGCCCGGGATGTTGTCCGAGCTGTCGCCGATGAGGGCGAGGTAGTCGATGATCTGCTCGGGGAAGACGTCGAACTTGGCCTTGACGCCCTCGCGGTCCAGCACCGTGTTGTTCATCGTGTTGATGAGCGTCACCGAGCCGTCCACCAGCTGCGCCATGTCCTTGTCGCCGGTGGAGATCAGTACCGACTGCCCGGCGCGCGCGGCGCGGCAGGCCAGGGTGCCGATGACATCGTCCGCCTCCACGCCCGGGATGCGCAGCAGCGGCAGCCCCTGCGCCTTGATGATCTCGAGCAGCGGCTCGATCTGCGCGCGCAGGTCATCGGGCATCGACGGCCGGTGCGCCTTGTACTCGGCAAAGATCTCGTCGCGGAAGGTGCGCCCCGGGGCATCGAACACCACGGCGATGCGGCGCGGCTGGTAGTCCTTGAGGAACTTCACCAGCATGTTGAGCACGCCGAGCACCGCCCCGGTGGGCTCGCCGCGCGAGCTGGTCAGCGGTGGCAGGGCATGGAACGCCCGGTAGACATAAGAGGAGCCGTCAACGAGAACCAGGTCAGGGGAGGCGGGCATGGAGGGTGTACCTGAGGCGGGCGGCGAGTATAACGCGCAGGGTGTCACGAACCGCCGCGGCGGGGGTCAACCCGGCGACCCGTGGCGCGCTATGGGGGTGTGTGCAGTTTTCGGGTGCGCCTCGCAATGCTCGATCCGTCAATCCCGGCCATCGCGGCCAATCGCTTCGGTCTCGGCGCCCGGCCGGCAGAACTGGCCGCCATCGGCGCCGACGGGCGCGAGTGGCTGCGGGCACAGCTCAGGGGCGCAGCACCTGCACTCGCGGGTTCCCAGCTGCGCCCCTCATCCGAGATCCTCGCCCAGGGATTGAAGTTGCGACACGAGCTGGAGGAGGCCAAGAAATCCGGCACCGCACAGGACCTGGAACGGCTCGGCTCAGTACCTCAGGCCCATCTATACCACCGAGGTGATCGCGCGCTTGCAGGAGGCCACGACCACCGAGCGTCCATTCATCGAGCGGCTGACACAGTTCTGGGCCAACCACTTTGCCGTCTCGATCGACAAGCAGTTCCTGGCCGGACTCGCCGGCAGCTTCGAGCGCGAGGCGATCCGGCCGCACGTGCTCGGCAGGTTCTCCGACATGCTGCTCGCGGTGGAGAGCCATCCGGCGATGCTCATCTACCTCGACAACCACCTTTCGGTAGGCCCGCATTCGCCAGCGGCGTTGCGCGGAGAGCGCCGCCAGTCCCCGCGCCGCATCGGCATCAACGAGAACCTGGCGCGCGAGATCATGGAACTGCACACCCTGGGGGTGGGCAGCGGCTACACGCAGGCTGACGTCACCAGTTTTGCCGAAGTCATCACCGGCTGGTCGATCGGCGATGACCGCGGCCGCTTTGCATCCACCACCCCGGGGGAATTCGTGTTCCGCCCGGAGCTGCACGAGCCGGGCGCGAAGGTGGTGCTCTACACGCGCTACCCCGACAGCGGTGTCGGCCAGGGGGTGGCGGTGCTGCGCGATCTGGCGCGCCAGCAGGCCACCGCCCGCTTCATCGCCACCAAGCTCGTACGCCACTTCGTGGCCGACGATCCGCCGGCGGCCGCGGTGGCGCGGGTCGCCGGTGCCTTCACCGCCAGCGAGGGCGACCTGCCCACGGTCTACCGCGCGTTGCTGGATGCGCACGAGTCCTGGGCGCAGCCCCTGTCGAAGTTCAAGACGCCCAACGACTTCATCGTCTCGGCGTACCGGGGACTGGCGCTGCCGGTGGAGGCGGGCAAGGGGCCGCTCGCACCGTTTGAGCTGCTCGGCCAGCGCACCTGGTCGCCCGGCTCACCTGCCGGCTGGCCGGATCGCAGCGCCGACTGGGACGGGGCATCTGCGCTGATCAAGCGCATCCAGTGGGCGGATGCGGTCGGTGCGCGCGTGGGTAGCCGCCGCGACGCCGCGGCGCTTGCCCCGCAGCTGCTGGGCGCCAACCTCAGCGAGCCCACGCGCACGGCCGTGTCGCGCGCGGCAAGCGCCGCGCAGGGACTGACATTGCTGCTGGCGTCACCCGAGTTCATGCGCCGCTGAGGACTTAAGGAGATCACCATGGCAAGAATGCAGCGCCGCGAATTCCTCAACCTCACCGCCCTGGCAGCCAGCGGGGCACTGCTCACCTCGCGCGTCGCCTTTGCCAAGCCCAGTGAGCGGCGGCAGCGCCTCGTGGTCGTGATCATGCGCGGCGCCCTCGATGGTCTTGCCGCCGTGCCGCCATACGCCGACCCGGACTATACGGGCCTGCGCCGCGAGGTCGCCCTGCGGGCACCGGGGCCTGCGGGAGGTGCGCTGCCGCTGAACGGCTTCTTCGGCCTGCATCCCTCGCTGGCGTTCATGCAGCAGTGCTACGCCGCCCGCGAGCTGACCGTGCTGCACGCGGTCGCAAGTCCCTACCGCGACCGCTCGCACTTCGACGGGCAGGACGTGCTGGAGAGTGGCGCACTGCGTGCGCACGCCAGCCAGACCGGCTGGCTGAATCGCGCGCTCGCGCAGCTGCCGGGTCACACATCCGGCGAGCTGGGCGTGGCGCTCGGACAGAACGTGCCCCTGCTGATGCGCGGACCTGCCGGGGTCACCTCGTGGTCGCCCTCGAAGATGCCCGCGCTGGACGAGGACACGCTGGCGCGCATCACCGACCTGTACGCCAAGGACCCGCTGCTGTCGGTGCGCCTGGCCGATGCGATGCAGGCCGATGCCATCGCGGCCGAGGATGCCGCGAGCGCGCAGCCGGCGATGACGAGCGCGGCGGCCGCGGGCAACGCCCAGCCGTTGCGTGTGCCGGCCTACGGCGCGCGCTATGCCGAGGTGACGCATGCCGCCGCAGGCTTCCTGAAACAGGAGGACGGACCGAAGGTGGCCGTGTTCGACACCACCGGCTGGGACACCCATGCCAATGAGGGCGGCGCGCAAGGGCAGCTTGCCGGGCGCCTGGCCGCGCTCGACACCGGCCTGGCGGCGCTCAAGCAGGAGCTGGGACCGGCGTGGGCCGATACCGCGGTGTTGCTGGTGACCGAGTTCGGGCGCACGGCTGCCGTGAACGGCACGCGCGGCACTGATCACGGCACCGCGGCGGCGGCGTTCCTGCTCGGCGGCGCCGTCGCCGGGGGTCGCGTGGTGGCGGACTGGCCGGGATTGTCGGCGCGCGCGCTCTACCAGGGCCGCGATCTTGCCCCAACACTGGACCTGCGCTGTGTGTTCAAGGGCGTCCTCGAGGAGCACCTCGGGATCCCGGCGCGCGCGCTGGAGGAGACCGTTTTCCCCGACAGCGGTGCGGCGAAGCCGCTGCGCGGGTTGATTCGCACCTAGCACCGCGGCTATTTCGGCGCCGGGGTCTGGCTCGCGTCCTCGTCGGTTTTCTTCTTCGGGGCAGGCGCATTCGCGGCCGGGTCTGCGGCGGGAGCCGCGGCCGGCGGCGCCGGTGCCGTGACCGCGGCCGGCTTCTGGTCCGGCAGGTACAGCGGGCCCTTCTGCCCGCACCCCGCGAGCACCAGCACCACTCCTGCCAACAGCGCCGCGCGCCTCATACGTACATCGGCCGACGGTCGCGCAGCGCGAGCCAGCCGCGCACCACGCGGTAGGCAATCCAGATGCTCAGCGCGTAGATGCCGAGGATGAACATCGGGATGCCGATGATCACGAGCATCAGGGGTACGGCCACGACGTAGATGACGATGACCCACAGCAGCGCGAACCAGAAGGTGCGGATCTGCCAGCGGAAGTGCGACTCCAGGAAGGTACCGACGGTGGCCGAGCGCCGCACGTAGTTCATGATCACCGCGACGATCGACGGGGCGCCGCCGACGAAGCTGCCGATGATGGTGTGCGCGCTGGTGAGGCCGATGATCACCGCGAGCGCGTGCAGCGCGTAGATGACGTTGGTGTAGGTGATCAGGGTCTCATCGACCCGGGGCGGCTCGGCGGTCAGTGGCGGGATGGGGTCCGTCATGGCTTGCCTCTCGTTAATTCACGTGGCTGGACGGCGTTCAATGACCGCCATCGTCAGTCGCGAGACGCATACCAGGCGCTCGCTCTCGTCACGGATCTCGATCTGCCAGACATGGCTGCGCGCGCCGATATGGTAGGGGCGGGCCGTCGCGGTCACCGTCCCTGAGGAGATCGAGCGCAGGTGGTTGGCGTTGATCTCCTGGCCGAGGACGATGAACTGCGGCTCCACGCACAGCATGGCGGCCATGCTGCCGACCGTCTCGGCGAGTGCCACCGAGGCCCCGCCGTGCAGCACGCCGAAGGGCTGGTGCGTGCGCTCATCCACCGGCATGGTGGCGCGCATGTAGTCCGCGCCGATCTCGGTGATGCGGATGCCCAGCTGGCCTGGCAGGCTGCGGCTGCCGCGCTCGGTCAGCAGTTCGGGGGTTGCGGTCACACGCCAGATTCCCATGCCCCTAGTCTAGCGGTTTGGGCAATGGCAATCTGCACCCACGTTCCAGCCACCGGACAGCCGCGATGAACGACTTTGCATTCCCGCCCGCGCCCCCCCCGGGTGTTGCCGTGTCCGGCTCGCAGCTGCGCTTCCCGGTGCACCGCATCTACTGCGTCGGGCGCAACTACGCGGACCACGTGCGCGAGATGGGCGCCGAACCTGAGCGTGCGCCGCCGGTTTTTTTCATGAAGCCGGCCGATGCGGTGGTGGCCAACGGTGCCGCAGTTCCCTACCCGCCGGCCACGGCCAACCTGCATCACGAGATCGAGCTCGTCGTGGCTATCGGCCGCGGCGGCGCCGGCATCGCAGCGGGCGCCGCGCTCGGACACGTGTTCGGCTATGCCGCGGGCAATGACCTGACGCGCCGTGACCTGCAGGCGGCCGCCCGCGAGCGCGGCCAACCCTGGGACACGGCCAAGGGCTTCGATGCCTCGGCGCCCATCGCCGCGATCCGCCCGGTCGCGCAGGGCCACCCCGTGCACGGCCGCATCTGGCTGAAGGTGAACGACCTGCTGCGGCAGGAGTCGGACATCGACCAGATGCTGCTTAGCGTGCCGAGCATCATTGCCGAGCTGTCGCGGTTCTACGAGCTGCGTCCCGGGGACCTCATCTTCACCGGCACGCCGGCCGGGGTGGGAGCGCTCAAGCCCGGCGACCGCGTTGAGGGCGGCATCGATGGGCTCGAAACCCTGCGCCATACGATCAGCGCCGCCGGTGGCGCCCGGTGAAGCTCTACGGCTTCTTCCGCAGCTCGGCGAGCTACCGCGCACGCATCGCGCTGAACTACAAGGGGCTCGCCTACGAGAGCATCGAGGTCGACCTGCGCGCCGGCACCAGCGCGCAGCGCAGTGCGCAGTTCCTGGCTCTGAACCCGGAAGGCCTGGTGCCCGTGCTGGTCGATGGTGCCAACGTCATCAGCCAGTCACTGGCGATCGCCGAGTATCTCGAGGAGACGCACCCGGCGCCGCCACTGTTGCCGCGTGCGCCTGCCGAGCGCGCGCGCGTGCGCGCCCTCACCCTGGCGATCGCCTGTGACATACACCCGCTGAACAACCTGCGCGTGCTCAACTACCTGCGCGCCGAGGCGCACCAGGACGATGCCGGCATCGACCGCTGGTACGCTCACTGGATCGCGCGCGGCTTCGCCGCGCTCGAGCAGCAGGTGCAGTCCACCAGTGCCGACGGCCGTCACATGTTCGGTTCGGGGGTGAGCTTGGCGGATGTGTGCATCGTGCCGCAGATGTACAACGCACGGCGCTTCAAGTGCGACACCGCGCCTTACCCGAGGCTGAATGCGATCTGCGCGCACCTCGAGGGCCTGGCGGGGTTCGCCGCGGCCTCCCCGGACGTGCAGCCGCAGGCGCGTGCCGGTTAGGGCGGCGCGGGCGCGGCGCGCACGAAGCTGACGTAGCCGGCGAGGAACTGCCGGAGCAGTTCCTCCACGGTCGGGTCCTTCAGTGCCAAGGACTCGTCGAACACGTTGCCGGCGCGCGAGACCATCAGCCGGCCGCCGAACCAGGTCTGCGTCCCGAGGGTGCGCAGCACGGGCAGCCACGCGGCCTGGCTCATGATCGTGCCGAAGCCGCCCGGGGATGCGCCGATGACCGCGAAACGCCGCCCGCCGAACACGCGGCGGCTGTCGGCCGCCGGGCGCGACAGCCAGTCGATGGTGTTCTTGAAGACCCCGGGGATGCCGTTGTTGTACTCGGGCGTGACCAGCAGCACCCCGTCGGCGGCGACGATCGCCTCCTTCAGCTGCGCGACCGACGGCGGGATTCCCTGCGCCTCGACATCAGCGTCATAGAGCGGGATGCCGCGGATGCTGGCGATCTCGAGCGTGGCGTCCGTGGGCATCAGCCGCGTCGCCGCCCGCAGCAGCGCGCTGTTGTAGGAGCCGCGGCGCAGGCTTCCCGAGATGCCCAGTAACTTCGTCATGCAGGAGTCCTTTTTTTGCGCCGCCAGCCTGCACGGCGGCCGCTGCGGTTGCAACCGGCTGGCCGCCGGGAGAGCGAACTACCGCTTGAGCCTTGCCGCGACACGCCGGTAGGCCTCGCGGAACGGGATGCCCTCGCTCACCACCAGGCGGTTGGCCTCCTCGGCCGCATGGATGGAGTCATCCAGGCGGATGCGCTCCGGGTGGAAGGTGAGTGCGGCGACCGCCGCCGGCACGATCGCGAGTGTCTCGAGCGCCAGATCGATGCCACGGAACAGCGGGAAACTTCAGCAGCTGCAGGTCGCGGTGATAGCCGGAGGGCAACTTGGCACACACCGCGAGCGCCTCCACCAGGCAGCCCTGCGCGGTGGCGGTGCGGCCGCGGATGAGTTCGAACACGTCCGGGTTGCGCTTCTGCGGCATGATCGAGGAGCCGGTGGTGAAAGCCTCGCTCAGGCTGACGAACCCGAATTCCGCGGAGGCGAACAGCAGCACGTCGGCGGCGAAGCGGCCGAGGTCCTGCAGCAGCAGGGTGATCTCGAACAGCAGCTGGCTCTCGGCCTTGCCGCGCGAGAGCTGCACGGCCGTCACCGGGGCCTGCACGCTCGCAAAGCCGAGCGCGGCGCGTGTGGCCTCACGGTCCACCGGCAGGCCCGGGGTGCCGTAGCCGGCGGCCGAGCCCAGGGGATTCAGGTCCGTGCGGCGCAGCACCTGGGCAAGTCCCACCGCATCATCGCGCAGCTCGGCGGCGAAGCCACCGGCCCACAGCGCCACCGAGCTCGGCATCGCCTGCTGCAGGTGCGTGTACCCGGGCAGCGCGGTGGCGCCGGCGCGCGCCGCGAGCGCCTCGAGCGCCTGCGCGGCCTCGGTGGCGCCGGCGCCGAGTGCGGCGATCGCATCGCGCAGGTACAGCCGGATCGCCGCCAGTACCTGGTCGTTGCGCGAGCGCCCCAGGTGGATGCGGGCCCCGGCCGCGCCGACGCGCTCGCTCAGGTGGCGCTCGAGCGCGGTCTGGCCGTCCTCGTCGGCCAGTTCGATGCGCCACGCGCCGCGCTCGTGCTCGGCGGCCAGCGCCGCCAGCCCCGTGCGGATGGCCGCGAGGTCGGCCGCCGACAGCAGCTGCTGCGCGTGCAGCATCTCGGCGTGCGCGATGGAGGCGCGGATGTCGTAGGCGACCAGGCGCTCATCGAGCCGGTAGTCCTCGCCGGCGGTGTAGCGCAGCACGCGCTCATCCAGCGGGCCGCCCTTGTCCCACAGCCGGCTCACGTGGCGCTCTGCTGCTCGGCGGGCGTGAGCGCATTGACGTCGGCGACGATGAGCGTGCCGGTGCCCTCGTTGGTGAACACCTCCCCGAGGATGCCTTCGGTCGAGTGGTAGGAGACCACGTGCACGCGGCGCACGCCGCCGCGGATCGCATCCTCGATGGCGCGCGCCTTGGGTAGCATGCCATCGGCGATCCTGCCTTCCTCGCGCAGGCGCTTCAGGCCACTCACGTCGGTGTAGGAGATGAGCGAGCGCGGGTCTTGAACGTCGCCGAGGATCCCCGCCGCGCCGGTGCACAGGATCAGCTTCTCGGCGCTCAATGCCGCGCCGATCGCCGCGGCCACGGTGTCGGCGTTGATGTTGAGCAGCGTGCCGGCAGCATCGGCCGACAGCGGGCTCACCACCGGCATCAGGCCGTTGTCGAGCAGCTTGCGCAGCACGGTGGCATCCACCGCGTCGATGTCACCGACGAAGCCGTAGTCGACCAGCTCGCCGCTGGCCACCTTGACCGGGGCGCGACGGTGGGCACGCACCAGGCCCGCGTCCACCCCGCTTACCCCGACCGCATCGATATCCAGGTCGCGGCAGATGCCCAGGATGCGCGTGTTGATCAGCCCGTTGAGCACCATGGCGGTGACATCGATCGACTTCTGGTCGGTGATGCGCCGCCCCTCCACCACGCGCGTGTTGAGGCCGAGCTGCCCGGACAGCTCGGTCAGCTGCGGGCCGCCGCCGTGCACCAGCACGACGCGCACGCCGAAGTAGTGCAGGATCGCGATCTGCTCCACCAGCGCGCGCGTGCCGGCGGCATCGGCGAACACCCCGCCGCCGGCCTTCACGACGAAGGTCTTGCCCTTGTACATGCGGATGTAGGGGGCGGCGCTGCGCAGCGCGCGGATGGCAAGGGTCTGGTCGCCTCGGTTCATGATCATGCGCGTGGATTCCTAGCTGTCAGGAGCTGAGCAAGTGGTGCAGCACGGCCATCTGCGCCGGCAGGCGGTTGTAGGCCTCGCGCTGCACGACGCTGCGGGCCGAATCGAGAACCTCGTCCGCGATCGCGGTGTTGCGCCGCACGGGCAGGCAGTGCATCACGTGGCACTCGGGAGCGGAGCCGAACCAGTCGTTGCGCACGCACCAGCCGGTGAGCTGGCTGCGCAGCCGCGCATCCGCGGCGGCATCGCCGTAGCATTCGGTGGCCCCCCACTCCTTGACGTACAGCACCTGCGCGCCGCGCAGCGCCTCGTTGCGATCGGTGGTCTCGCGCACCGAGCCACCGGCGGCGGCCGCGGCTCGGCGCGCGCGCTCCATGACCGGCGCGGGCAGCGCGTAGCCCTCCGGCCGCAGCACGATGACCTCCATGCCGCGCATGGCAGCCATGTGCACGGCCGCGGCCGGGACCGCCAGGGGCAGTGCGCGGGGGTGGTAGGCCCAGGAGAGCACGAAGCGACCGCTGGCCGGGACCCCGAGCTCGTCCATGGTCTTCCAGTCCGCCAGTGCCTGGCAGGGATGGTTGACCGCGGACTCGAGGTTGATCAGCGGCTTGTCGATGAGGGCCGCCATGCCGTTGAAGGCGGTCTCGGCCAGGTCGCTCGCCAGGTCCTTGCCCTCGGCGAAGGCGCGGATGCCCAGTGCGTCGCAGTAGGAGGCGAGCACCGGGATGCCCTCGCGCACGTGCTCGGCGGCCGCGCCGTCCATGACGACGCCGGTGCGCGTTTCCAGCTGCCAGGTTCCCTGGCCCGGGTTGATGACGAAGGAGGTGCCGCCCAGGCGTGCCATCGCAACCTGGAAGGAGGCCAGCGTGCGCAGCGAGGGGTTGAAGAACACCAGCCCCAGGATCTTGCCGGCGAGCGCGCGCGGCTCCGGGTGGCTCTCGAGGCGCCGCGCCAGCCTGAGCAGCTCCAGCACCTCACCGCGGCTGAAGTCGGCAAGAGCCATGAAGCGCTTCATGGCGGCAGCTCCGCCAGCGCATCGGCCAGCATGTCGACGTGCTCTTCCTCGAGGATGAACGGCGGCAACAGCCGCAGCACCTGCGGATCGCTCGCGGTCCCGGTGAGGATGCCGCACTCCAGCAGTTCCGCCTGCACCGCGCGCGCCGGTCGCGAGGTGCGCAATCCCACCAAGAGCCCGGCGCCCTGGTGGCCGGTCACCGGTCCCGTCACGCAGCGCGCGCGGATGTAGGCGCCGGTGCGCTGCACGCGCGGCAGCAGCTGCTCGCTCTCGATGGCCTCGATCACCGCCTCGATGGCCGCGCAGGCCATCGGCCCGCCACCGAAGGTGGTGCCGAGGGACTCGGGCTGCAAGGTCGCGGTGACCGCCGCCGTCGACAGCAACGCTGCGCACGGGAAGCCGTTGCCCAGGGCCTTGGCGGTGGTGAGCATGTCGGGCATCACCGAGTACATGTTGGCGGCGAAGGGGTGGCCGGTGCGGCCCACCCCGCACTGCACCTCGTCGAAGATCAGCAGCGCCCCGACCTCATCGCAGCGCCGCCGCAGCGCGCCCAGGAACGCGGCACCCAGGTCCACCGCCCCGGCCAGTCCCTGCACCGGCTCGACGATGACGGCCGCGGTTTGGCGCGTCACCTGCGCGGCGATGGCGCCATGATCACCGCGCGGGACGAAGCTCACGTCGAACGGGGTGCGCGGGAAGCCGTACCACTTCTCGAGCGCGCCCCAGGTGACCGCGCCGGCGGCGGCGGTGCGACCGTGGAAGGAGCCCTCGACAGCCACCACCTGTTCGCGGCCGGTCATGCGCAGCGCGATCTTGAGCGCGTTCTCGTTGGCCTCGGCGCCGCTGTTGACGAAGAACACGCTGGTGAAGGGCAGGGCGCAGAACTGCACCAGCCGCTCGGCGGCGCGGGCGCGCACCGCCATCGCCACGGCATTGCTCTGGAAGTTGCACTGCTGTGCCTGGAGCGCCAGCGCGGAGGTGAAACCCGGGTGCGCGTAGCCCAGGCCCGCCACGGCGTGGCCGCCGTACAGGTCGAGGACCCGCTCGCCGCGGCTGTTGGTCAGCCAGACGCCGCTGGCGGAGACCACCTCGAGCGGGTACCGGGAGAACACCGGCGCGAGGTAATCCGGATGCGGGTGCGCCGGGTGAGTCGTGGATGGCATCGGCGACACCCTTGCTAGGTCCAGCCCGCTGCCGGCGCGGTGAGGCCGGCGGTCTCGGGCAGGGAAAACATGCGGTTCATCCACTGCACGGCTCCGCCGGCGGCCCCCTTGTTGAGGTTGTCGATCGCGCACAGCACCGCGACGGTGCCATCCATGACCACGGCCGACAGGTGCGCGTAGTTGCTGCCCGCCACGTCCTTGATGCGCGGGGCCTCATCGCTGACGCGCACGAATGGCGAGCCGCCATAGAAGGTCTGCAGCGCGTTGATGACCTGCTGCGTGTCGCTGCTGCGGCTGAGCTGCGCCTGCAGCGTCACGTGGATCCCGCGCGCAAACGGCCCCGAGTGCGGCACGAACGCGAACCTCGCGGTCACTCCCGAGGCCGCCGCTGCGCAGGCGGTGACCTCCGGCACGTGGCGGTGCTGCAGCGCGCTGTAGCTGTAGAGGTCGCCATGCCGCAGGGGGTGGTGGGTACCGGGCACCGGCTTGCGGCCCGAGCCGGTGCTGCCGGTCACGCCACTGACGAAGATCGAGGGGGTGACCAGGCCGGCGGCGAGCAGCGGCACGCTCGCCAGCAGGATGGCGCTGGCGAAGCAGCCCGGATGGGCGACGTGTGGGGTCGCAAGCTCGGCGAGGTGCTCGGGGACCGCGCAGGTAAACTGTGCCAGGCGCGCCGGCGCCTCGTGCGGGTGCTTGTACACGGCCGCATACGCAGGTGCGCTGCGGTAGCGGAAGTCTGCCGAGATGTCGACCACGCGGGGCTTGGTCCCGGCCTGCTCGGTTGCCGTCAGCAGCGCATCGATGAGCGCGGCGGATACCCCGTGGGGGGCGGCGCCGAACAGCGCGGACTGCGGCGCGGCGCACAGGATCCTGGCGATGTCCTCCTGGGAGCTGAAGCACAGCCGCGGGTAGGCGCTGGCCAGGTGCGGGAAGGCGGCGGCGACCGGCTCCCCGGGCCGGCTGTCGGACATCACGGCCGCGAGCGTGAAGTGCGGGTGGGCATGCAGCAGGCGTAGCAGCTCGCCGGCCACGTAGCCAGTGCCGCCGAGCACGACGGCGGGAATGTGCGTGCTCATTGCGCCGCCGCGGCCTTCAACCCGAGCGCCTCGATGACCCGATCCCCCAGGGCCGCGCCGCTGCTGATGGCGTTGAAGGCCGGGACGCCCATCTGGCTGACGATGATCTCGACGCCGACCTGGTTGTCGGTGGCAGGTCCGGTCACCACGCACGGCTCGATATGGAAGCGCTCGCGCAGCAGCTTCACGCCGCCCCAGGCGGCCACCGGGTCGTTGGCGGACAGGATCACCCCGCTCAACGCCGCGCGGATGTCGGGGCACTCGAGGATGGCATCGACGCCGTAGGTGCCGAGGATGCCGTCGCCGAGCTCGAACACGAGCACGTCGGGCTTGCCGGCGGCCAGCTCGCTGAGCATCGTGCGCGTGAGCGCCGGGCCGTTGGCGCGCGTGGTGGTGACGATGCCGAGGTCGGTGAAGATCGCACAGTGGCGTGCGCCGGCATCTTCCATCGCCAGGATATCGCGCCGCAGCGACACGCCGGTCGCCTTGAAGGCATCCACGGTGAGCCCGCGATGGCGCATGCGCGAGATCACCGCGCACGCCGCGGCCGTCTTGCCCGCCTCCATGCAGGTGCCGGCGAGTGCGACCACGGGCACCCCGGCGGTGTCGAGGGCAGCGCCGAGGTCGAGCGGCTTGCGGCCGACACGCGCCGGCACGCCGATACGCTCGCCGAGGTAGGGGAAATTCAGCGCCACCCCGAGCACGCGGCAGTCGAAGGGCTTGCCCTTGTCGGGGTTGATGGAGTCGCAGATGCCCAGCACGCCGCCGATGTTGAGCATCTGGATGATGTCGCCGGGCCGCACCGTCTCGGGCACGTGGCCGGAGTAGCCGAACAGCGCCTTGCGGTGCCCCAGGGCGCCGGCCACGATGTCGCCCTTGCCCACCTTGGCCATGCGGCCGCTGGTGAGTTCGAGGGTGTTGTAGGTCGACTTGTTGGTCAGCACTTCCACCACCACGACCACGCCCTCCGCAGCGGGGATCTCCGCGGCGACGCTCACCTCGTGGGACAGGCCGCAGGCCTGGGTCACCGAGGCCAGCTTGTCGACCAGGATGCGGCGGATCTCGGCCACGGCTAGGACTTCTGGGCCGCGGCCTGCTCGCCGGCACGCGTGTAGAACACCCCCGGCAGCGAGACGATGCGCGAGAAGCCGAGCGAGTCGCTGGCGGTCCATTCCCCGGCCGCCTCGCCGTACACGCCCTTGGTGGCGGACATGAGCGAGTAGGGCGACTCGACGCCCTCGATGAACAGGTTGCCGGTCGACAGCAGCACGCGCACGTCCCCGCTCACGCGCTGCTGCGAGGACAAAAGCAGTGCCTCCATGTCGCGGCACACCGGATCGAGCAGCTGGCCCTCGTGCACCAGGTCGCCGTAGGACTGGGCGACCAGGTCCTTCATGCGCTGCTGGCGCGCGGTGAGCACGAGCTTCTCCAGCTCGCGATGGGCGGTGAGCAGGACCTCGGCCGCCGGGGCTTCGAAGGCCACCCGCCCCTTGGTGCCGATGATGGTATCGCCCAGGTGGATGCCGCGGCCGATGCCGAACGGGGCCGCGAGCGCCTCGACGCTTTCGATGATCTCCACCGGCGCAGGCCGCGCGGCCGTCGAGCGCGGCGGGCTTGCCCTGGCGGAAGCTGAGCACGTGCCGCTCGGGTGCCCGTGGCGTGCTGAAGGCATCGCGCGTCAGCAGCCACGCCTCCTCCGGGATACTGCCGGCGGAGGTCAGGGTCTCGCGGCCGCCGATGGTCACGCCCCACAGGCCGCGGTTGACCGAGTACTTGGCCCCGGTCGGCGGCATGGGCAGGCCGCGCTCCTTGAGGTAGGCGAGCTCATCCTCGCGCCGGAACGCCTGGTCGCGCACCGGCGCCAGCACTTGCAGGTCCGGGGCGAGCGTGCGCAGGGCGACCTCGAAGCGCACCTGGTCGTTGCCGGCGGCCGTGCAGCCGTGCGCCACCACGTCGGTGCCGAGCCGGCGTGCCATGCGCGCGATGGTCTGCGCCTGCATGGCGCGCTCGGCGCCAACGCACAGTGGATACAGCTGCCCGCGGCGCACGTTGCCCATGATCAGAAAGCGCAGCACCTGCTCGAAGTAGTCGGTGCGGGCATCGATCTGGTAGTGCTCGATGGCTCCCAGCGCGCGGGCGCGCTCCTCGAGCGTGCGGGCCGCGGCCGCATCGATGCCGCCGGTGTCCACCGTGACGGTGATCACCGGGCGCTGCTGGTTCTCGGCCAGCCAGGGCACCAGGAAGGAGGTGTCCAGGCCGCCTGAATAAGCGAGGACGATGGGCTTGGCGCCCGGACGTGCAGCGGTCGCTGGCATGGTTAGACCCGGAACAGCGCGCGCAGGCGCTCGATGAGCGCCTGCTGGTCGCGCAGCGTGGCGGTGGCGATGAAGATGGTGTCGTCGCCGGAGAGGGTGCCGGCCACTTCCGGCCACTGCACCTTGTCGATGGCCACGGCGACGCTCTGGGCGGCCCCGATGGTGGTGCGCAGCACGGTGATCGAGGCGCCCGCCGGGCGCAGCTCGCGCACGAACTGGGCCAGCGTGCCGAAGTCGCCATTGGCGCGGCTGGTCTCCTCCGGCGGCAGTACGTAGCGGCCGCTCGCCTTGAGCACGCCCAGGTCACGCAGGTCACGGCTGATGGAGGACTGCGTGGCCTCGTGGCCCTCCCTCTTCAGCAGACGCACCAGCTCGGACTGCTTGCGCACCTGGCCCGCGCGCAGGATGCGCAGGATCGCGCCGCGGCGCTCCAGCTGGTGGACGTCGGTCAGCATCGGGCACCTTTACGCATAAACATGCGCGCATTGTGCATTTTAATGCACGAGAGTCAAGTGATGGTCGCAGGCAAAGTGCCGTCGTACCGGGCTTACTTGTCGATCGAGTAGACCAGATCGAGGCCGGACACCTGGCCATTGATCGACTGGCCAACCTCGGTCTTGAGGGTCCAGTGGTCCCCCAGGGTGTAGCGCAGCTTCAGGGTGTTCAGCTGCTCGGTGAGGCTGATGCCGTAGCTGACGTACAGGCGCGGGGACAGGTAGCGGCCCAGTACCAGCGAGGTTTCGTTGGTCATGTCCGACTCGAGGCTCACGTCCGGGATGCCCACGTGCGAGCCGACCTGGCTGGCGAGCAGCGCCGCGGCCTGCCCGAGCGCGGCAGTGCCGGCGCCCTTCTGCGCCGTCTCCAGCGAACCGCCGGCGAGGATGAGGGACACGATCTGCGACTGCGGCAGCGGCGGGTCCGAGAAGAAGGACATCCGCGGCTGCAGCAGCGTGCCGCGCACGTTGACGCCTGCGGTCACGTCGGGAAACACCTTCGCGGCCCGCAAGTCGATGCCCGGATTGTCGATCGGGCCGCCGGTGAAGATCAGGCGGCCGCGCTGGATGTCCAGCTTGCGCGCGTAGGCGGTATAGCTGCCACCTGCGACCGACAGCTCACCGGTGCCGCGCGTGATGGCGTCATAGCCACTCCTGATCGCGATGCTGCCGGTGAGCCGGCCGGTGAGCCCCAGCGTGTCGATCGTGACGCGCTCGCCCAGAGAGAGGGTGATGTCGCTCATGACCGCGAAGCGGTTCGCCGGATCATCCTCCTCGTGACCGACGATCACCTCATCGTCCGAGGTGCGCACGGCGTTGGTGATGTCCTTCGGCGCGATCTTCGCGTAGGGCACTACCACCTTGCCGGTCACTTCGATCTTGTGGCCGTTGATATCGAACAGCAGCTCGGGGGAGGCATCGATCTGCGCCTCCGGGATATCGACCACGCGCAGGTTCGTGCCCTGCAGGCGGAACTTGCCGTAGGGCACGAGGTTGCGCCATTCCAGGTGGCCATCGGCACTGAGTGCGCCGCTGCCCGCCTTGGCGCTGCCCTTGAAGTCGATGCCCGCATCTCCCAGGCGCGCCTCCATGACCAGCTGCCGCAGGGCCAGGTTCACCACGTAGGCATCGAGTTCCCCGTCGGTGACCTTGATCAGGCCCGACAGACGCGGCTCGCCCACGGTGCCGGCGACGGCGACGTCAGCGGTGAACTGGCCGGAGGCGCGGTCGATCTGTGGCACGTAGAGCGTGACCAGGCCGCAGTCCGCGCTGTGCGCGTGCAGCTCGCCGCTGACCGGCATGTCCTGCCAGCGCGCCGTGGAACGCTGGATGTCGAGCTTCGCAGTCACGGTGCCAACCTGGCCATCGCCCAGGTTGAACTGCGCGCTGACCGCCGCGGGCGTCGCGTCGATGTCGACGGTGCCCGAGCCGATGCGGGTGCGCTCGAGATCTTCTTGCTCGCCAGCCGGTGGTCGATCTCGGCATCGGTCAGCTGCGCGCGCAGCGTTCCTACCGTGGGGAGCGCCGCGCCACCGGAGAGCCGCAGGTGCGCGCTGCCGGTTCCCAGGTACTGCACCGCGGGCGTCATGCCGGCGGTCAGGGTGGCCAGCGGCAGCTCGTTCGTCGTCGCCGTCGTCGACCACGCCGCCGGCGTCCAGTCGCCATCCGCGCAGATGCTGCCGGGCGTGCCGGCCAGGCACAGCCATTCAACCCGCACGTGCGCCGGGGAGACCAGCAGATCCACCGGGCGCTCCAGCGCCAGGTGCAGCGCGTCGTTGCCGCTCAGGGTGAGTGCGGTCAGCTGTCCCTTGAAGCTCTGTGCTGCATACGCCCCGCGCGCCTGGATATCGGCGGCAAGGCCCGGTGCAGCTCGCGGTGAGGTGCACGGTGTAGGCACTCGGCGGTCCCTGCAGCGTGAACGCGGCGGCATCGAGCGTGCGGGTCTTGTAGTTGAGCTTGTGGACGGCGAACTCGACATGGGATTCGCGGTCGATGGCCGCGGGATCGAAGTTGATGTTCGCCTCGAAGGCGGCGATCTTGAGGCCCTGATAGTCGATGTCGTGGCCGTGGGCGATGGCCACGACGGCAGGGTTGGCGAGCGTGCCGGCGACGGTGCCGGAGGCCTTCAGCTGCCCGCGGCTGTCCGCATCGAGCAGGCTCAGATCCTGGGTATTGAGCGCGAAGCGCAGGTTCAGCCGCTCGTTCACCTGCCCATCGAGGGCGAGGCTGGTGCCGCCAAGGCTCACCCGCACGTTGGTGAACTCGAGCGTGGTGCCGGTGTGGGCGATCGTGCCGCCGCCGCTGGCGCTGGCGCCGCGCAGCTTGCCCGTGAGGTCGCTGAAGGAGGCGGACATCGCGAGCTTGCCCGGCATGCCGAAGCCGCTCCCGGTGCTGGTGTAGCTGAAGTTCAGGCTGCCCGGCAGGTCGGCGCGCAGCAGCCCGGGGTTGATGCCGGTGGCGCGACCGCTGATGTCCCAGCTGCCCGCGCCGCCCCACACCACCTCGCCGTGTGCGCTGCTGTGTCCGCCGAAGAGGTCGACCTCGGCGCGCTCGAAAGCTGAAGCGGTCCTTGCCGAGGGTGCCGTAGACATCCACGGGCATCGGCGCGAGCGCGGCCGCGCGGACATCGCCGCTGACGTGCACCCGGTAGGGCAGGACGCCCTGGAGCGTGAAGGTCCCGGAGGCGCTGCGCACCGGCGGTTCGCCTCCGACCAGTGGCCAGCGGAACTGCTCCCAGCGCCCGCTGAGATCGAGCCGCGGCCCGTTGTCGACGATGGCGATGGTGCCGGCGCCGCTTGCCCGCGCCCCGGACTCCAGGTGCGTGGCCTCCATGCGCCGCGCGGTGAGCACGTGGTCGGCGTAGCCGCCGTCGAACTGCACCTCGAAGGCCCCGGCGTGCAGTCCGGACGGGTTGACCGGGCCGTGTCCGGTGAAGGTGGTCAGGTCTCCCGAGGCGGCAATGTGGCCGGTGATCCTGCCGAGGGGGCCGGAGATGCCCCAGGCCTCCAGGGCGAAGTCCTGCAGCAGCGCATCGCCGGCCCAGTGGAAGTGGTTGGTGAGGTCGAGCAGCTGCCCGGTGAGGTCGGCGCGGAACGGACTCGAAGTGCGCGCGACGATGTTGAGCGCGTTCGAGGTCACCCACCGCATTGCCCTCGGCCGTCCAGGCGGGCTGGCCGGCCGGGTGCCAGTCGAGGTGGTACTGCACCGCCATGCCGAATGGATCGGTGGCATGCAGCACCCCGTTCAGGCCCACCCGGGCCCCTTCCAGCTGGCCGCTGAAGCCGAAGATGCGGATGCTGTGACGGCGCAGCACCGCGGCGCCGTTCATCTCGCTGACCGCCAGCCTGAAGCCGTTGTAGACAGTGAGCGTGGCGGTGCCGGCGTGCACCTGGTCGGCGTTGATCAGCAGCCAGCGCGGCAGGAAGCCCGGCGGCCCCGGGGTCGGCGGGTGCGCGCGTCTCTTGACCTCGATCAGCGCGCTGCCGACGGAGACCGACGGGGAACGGATGGTCTGCAGCAGCAGCGGCGCGAGCGCCACGCGCGCCTCGACAGCTCTCGAACTTCAGGTGCACCAGCTCCTGGTCGATCTCGACCCGCTCGGCGTGCAGGCCGGTGGCGACCGTGCCGGATAGCCCCTCGATCACGAGGTCGATGCTGCCGAGATGGCGCGGCAGGTGGCGCGCGACGAACTGCACGCCGCCGGTGGTGAACAGCACCGACCAGACCAGCACGATCGGCGCGGCGATGAGCGTCACGATCAGAATGCTGGCGAGGATGAGCAGGATCGGCGGCGCACGGCTACAGCTTCGGTGAGAAGTTGATGTGAAGACGCAGGCCGCCGGGTGTGCACGAGGTCCTGCCCGGCTCTATGGGCTGCGCGCACGGCTCGTACAGCGGCTTGGCGATGTCGATGCCGAGTGTCAGCACGGAGAGGCGAACGCGCAACCCCACCCCGACTGCGTACGCGAGCTTGGTCGCATCCGCCCAGCTGTCGAAGGCGTTGCCGTAGTCGAAGAAAGTGGCGACGCCGAGGCTCCTGGGCAGGTCGCGCACGATCTCCACCGTGCCGGTGATCACGTCCTTGCCGCCCACCTTGGTATAGACATCGAGCAGTCCCGGCGGCTGCGGACAGGTGGGAGGCTGCGGCAGCAGCGGGTCAACGGCGCAGTACGTGGTCTTCTGCGTGGGCGACAGATTCTGGTAGCCGAAGCCGCGCACGCTGTTGTCGCCGCCGGCGAAGAAGCGGTAGATGGTCGGCAGCTGGCTGAATTCCGAGGCGAAGGTCGCCCCCACCTCCCCGCGCAGCAGCAGGTGCCACTTGCGGGAGAACGGGAACACCCGCTCTGCCTGGACGTGCAACTGGGCGAAGTTGGAGTTGGAGCCCAGCGCGGCGTGCGAGCCGCGGATCTCGATGAACAGCGGCCGCTCGAACAGCGGCTCGCCCAGGTAGCCCTTGGGAACCGAGGCAATGTCCAGCTCCGGCACCAGCAGGCTGATCGGTCTGCGAACCCTCCAGTGCCGCGACGTCGTTGTTGTCCGCGCGGGTCGTGGTGCGCACCGCATTGACCAGCCAGACATGCTGCCAGCTGCCGGTGACGGCGGTAAATGCAGGGCCCACCGACAGCGTGTTACTCGTGACATCGCCCCAGTCGCGCTGCTCGATGGTGCCGCGCATCGAGAAGTTCTCCACCGCCGGATCGCCGACCGGGATGGTGTAGCGCGCCTGCAGGCTGTACTTGGTGACCTGGGCCGCCTGGATCGCGACGCTGAAGCTGTGGCCGCTGGAATTGATGCGGTGATCGTCAAAGCCGAGCGTGCCGCGCACACCGGTGTCGGTGGCGTATCCGGCGCCGACGGAGTAGCGATGGCGGCGGCTGGCGTCCGCGCTGATGTTCACCGGCACGGTGTGCGCGGTGTGGTCAGGCTCGCCGGGCAGCACCTCGAGGTTCGCGAAATACTGCGCGTCGTCGAGCGCGAACTGGGTGCGCAGCACCTGTGTGAGATCGAACGGCTCGCCGTCCTGGTAGCGCAGGTAGCGCCGCACCAGCGAATCGCGGATCACCTTCTGCTTGATGGTGGTCGTGCCGAAGCGGTAGCGCTCGCCGGTGTCCATCTCCAGCGCGATGTTGGCCTTGTGGTTCGGCGGGTCCACAACCAACTCATTGCGGATCAGCTTGGCGTCAAAGTAGCCGTAGGTGGCGGCGGTGCGCTGCAGGTCGCCCTTGATGTCCTCGTAGCTCTTGTGATTGAGGCGCTGCCCGGCGCGCAGCGGCAGCCGCCGGAGGATGCGCTGGAACAGCGGGTCGCTCTCCCCGGGGCCATCGACGCGCACGTCGATGTGTTCCACCAGCACCGGGGCGCCGGGGTTGATGTCCACGGTCACCTTCCAGGTGCCGTTACCCTCCTGGGTCACGTTCGACTGGACCGCGGGCTCGTAGTAGCCAAAGGGACGCAGCGCGGCATCCACTTCGCGTTCCACGCGTTCATGCAGGCGGTCGATGATGTCCGGAGTCAGGTCGGCGCCACCTTTCTTGTAGCGCTCGAAGCTCAGGTAGGCGAGCACGTTGTCGCGCAGTTCGTCATCGACGCCACGGACGTCAACGTCGACGGCCGTCGCGGCGCGCGCGAACGGCCCGGCGAGCAGGCACACGAGCAGCGCCGGGGTCAGCGTAAGCCATCGACGTGCCCGCGGCGGGGGTTTGCGCTGCGCCATCTCAACGTGTGCCTGGAGAAAGTCCGGGAATTCTAGAGCCTTACGGGCGCAGCCGCTCGGCGCCGTGCAGTTGAGACTGCCGCTCCACGCGGTCGGTTCCGTGTCCCTCAGGGCCACTCGCCGGCGTTCAGCCTGAATTCAGTCTCGCCCTGGCTGGTTCCCCGTGCATCAAAGCGCCGCTCGGCGAGGTAACAGGCACCACTTCTCTCCAGCATCAGCACCGTAGAGCAGCGCGTGCCGTAGTCAGGATCCTGCACGAACGGCGAGGAGAGTACCTGCTCCCACTCGCGTGACAGGCCGGTATGAGGCAGCTCGGCCTCGTTGCTGACGCGGGTCCGGTCGGCCAGGAGCGCGAACAGCCGCGTGGGGTCGGCCTGCGGCGCATCGCGTAGCCAGTCCTCGAAGCCCCGGCGCACGCGCTGCAGCTTGGGCCACGGAGTATCCAGGGCTTCGTTGGAGAGGCCGTGAACTCCCGCGGTCAGGGCGCGCGCGAGCGGGGCCCCGCGATTGGAGCCGTACCACAGCGACTGTGCGTCGGCGAGCAGCAGGTTGAAGCCGGAGTACTCGGCCGCCTTCCCGGCAAGCGCAGCGAAGAACTCCTGCGGTCCGCCCGCCGCGCGCAGGTACTGCGGAATCAGCCCTCCGCGCGAGGGCGCATCGGCACGCGGGCGCTGCAGGTCGCGGAAGTTGGTGACCACGCCAAAGCGCCGTGCACGGTCCAGCGCGAGCCATGTGCCATTCGCCCGCAGGTCGCGGCCGGCGAGGATGTCATCGGGCGCCGCCCATCTCGCCAGTGCCGCCGCCGGACGCTCGTGGAATTCGTCGCGGTTGGCGGCGACGATCAACGGATAGCGCGGGTGTACCCGCCAGGCGAGTACCAGCAGGCACATGCGGCTAGCTCGCGCCCTGCAACCAGGTCTCGATCAGGCGCCACGAGATCGACTGCGTCGGCGGCGCGAGCGCTTCACCCGAGCGGATCTGCTCGCGCGTATACCAGCGCGCCTCCTCCAGTTCCCCGCTCACGCGCACGATGCTGCCGGGCGCGGCGCTGGCGAAGAAGCCGAGCATCAGGGAGGAGGGGAAGGGCCAGGGCTGCGATGAGTCGTAGCGCACGTTGTTGACGAGCACGCCGGTTTCCTCGGCCACCTCGCGCACCACGGCATCCTCCAGGCTCTCCCCGGGCTCGACGAAGCCTGCGATCGTCGACACGCGGCGCGGCGGCCAGCTCGCCTGGCGGCCGAGCAGGGCGCGCTCACCGTCGCTCACGAGCACGATGATCGCCGGGTCGATGCGCGGGAAGTACTGCTGGGCGCAGGCAGGATCGGAGCACACCATGCAGTGCCCGGCGTGCGAGGACAAGGTGGGCGATCCGCAGGCGCCGCAGTAGCGCTGCCGCGCGCGCCAGGTGGCCAGGGCGCGCGCATAGGCCAGCAGTCCTGCCTGTTCGGCGTCCATGAGCGGTGCCAGGGGCCGCAGCTCCTCGAAGCGGCTCTCGGGCGGCAGCTCCAGGGAGGCCGTCGGTGGCAGGTCGACCAGCACGACCCGCGTGCCGCGGAACCAGCCCAGCAGCAGCAACTCGTGGGTCTGCGCGGCGGCTACCGGCGGTGCATCGCCATCCAGGAACGCAATGCCCGGTGCCGGGCCGCCGCTGAGCAGCTGCTCGCTGCCACGCCCAAGCAGGTAGCGCGTGGTCGGGTCCGCGCGCGCGGCATCGATCCAGTCGCGGTCCTCGCGCAGGTCGGCACGGCGATCCAGGTAAGGCCCGGCAAAGAAATTTGGCCGCTCGTGACTCATGACTCCGTTCCGCCTGCCGCCGAGGGCAATGGCGGCGGATTCTAGCAGCGCGCCGTGCCGCTACAGTGGTGGCAGCGGCTCACCCGCAGCGAAAACGGCTCGGTCACCATCAGCCCGCCGCAGCCGGTGCACCAGCCGATGCGCAGCTGCTCGCCACGGGAGAGCACGTTCACCAGGAACACCGCATGCTCGAAGGAGATCTGCGCGGCCGGATGGGCCATGCGGTAGGAATCGAAGGCCTCGCACAGCAGGGCGCCGCGCCCCAGGGCGGCCAGCGAGCCGGGAGCCTCCGCCGCATCAGCGCCGGCAAGCACCCCGAGCAGCCACAAGGCGGTGGCCAGCGCCAGGGTCTCGTCCTGCAGGCGCGTGGAGCGGGTGAAGTAGGCGACCTGGTGCGGTGACTTGCCGCGGTGGCGCGGCAACTCGCCGCGGGCATCGTCCATGTACGAGCGATACAGCTTGCGGATACGGTCATCGCTCAGGCCCGTCCAGGTGCGGATCGTCTGCGTGCGCGCCTCGTGGCGCAGGAAGCGCAGCGCGAGCTCCATGCGCAGGCGTTCGCGGTGATAGCGGTCGTCGGTGATGCGCATGGCGGGTGATTCCGGCCTTACGGACGAGCCATTCTGTTGGTGTTGCCGGGAATTGCAAGCTCACAAATTTGGTAAAAAATCCCCAAATCGGTGGGTGACAATTCCCGGCGCGGCGCTCTAGGATGGCTGCTTCCGCGGGAAGGAGTGCGCCATGCTGCTGCAGTGCGAGATCCACGACGGCACCGCCAGTGCGGGGGCCGGCGCCAGCGCGCTGCGCGCCAACACCCTCGAGTCGCTGTTCGAGCTGAACGAGAGCTGCCTGGCACTTTTGGCCGAGCAGGCGCGTCTGAATTTTGGCGAGGCACTGCTCGGGCAGTTCGGCGAGCAGTGGCGGCTGCTCGACGCCGCGAGCCGCCGCCGCGCGGCCAGCTGCCACTATCTGGTGCTGGATGCCGGGTTCGCCGATGCGCGCCGCTGGCAGCGGCCCGCGGCCGAGGCCGGCGCAGCCACGGGGGCGGCGTTCTTCACCGTCCCCGGCGCGGCCGCGCTGATGCAGGCCGTCTGCGTGTTTGGCT
The DNA here is from genome assembly GCA_963741745.1 of uncultured Pseudomonadota bacterium. Classification (GTDB taxonomy): domain Bacteria; phylum Pseudomonadota; class Gammaproteobacteria; order Steroidobacterales; family Steroidobacteraceae; genus 13-2-20CM-66-19. The sequence continues at coordinate 923,410 of CAVUJF010000001.1, forward strand.
GGCACCTCGCGCGCTGCCACAGCAGCGCTGCGCAGCTGCTGCTGGGGATGCCCGCGCCGTGCGTGAACCTGATGACACAACGCACCCTCGGGCAGATCCGCGGCGTTGCGGCGGCGCACCCGGAATGGCTCAGGCCACGCTGGCTGCGGCACCCGCGTGTATGGCGTGAGCTGCTGGCGGCGGCCCATGCCGATGATCCGCCGGCCCTGTGGCGCGCCCAGTTGCGCGGCCAGACCCTGCTGGCAGCCGAAACCCGGGCCTACGCGGAGCCCTTGCGCCTGGCCCCGGTGTTTCCGCGGCGTCGCGGGCCAGTGGTGGCGCTGGAGCACCCGCAGCGGAGTGCTCCGCGGAGCCCTGCAGGGCTGCAGTCCCTCAAGGTCACTTGAACCCGCTCCGGCGGCCTGGCCGCACCGGGGGCCGGGGGTCTGAAAATGGGTGTCTGTTTTTGATCGATCAACGTCTAGAAAGGCTGTGGAAGCAGGCCGGAGAACCGGGGAAGATATAGTCCGAAAATCACTCAAGGACTACGACCATGAAGCAGGCACTGCTTGTCATCGACGCCCAGGAATCCTTCCGCAGCCGCCCGTACTTCAACGACGCCGAACTGCCGGGCTTCCTGAAGAACACCCAGTCGCTCATCGATCGCTGCCAGGCCCAGGGCATTCCGGTGCTGCAGATCTTCCATCGCGAGCCCGGCGATGATGCGGCCAACCCCTTTACCGCCGCCTCCGGCCAGGTGCGCGCGCTGCGCGAGCTGTCACTGCGCCCTGAGGCGGTATTCCACAAGGCGGTCCACTCGGCCATGTTCGCCGTGGCGGCGGACGGGACGACGCTGGAGCGCTGGCTGCGCAGCCGCGGCATCGATGCGCTGCTGGTGACCGGGATCCGCACCGAGCAGTGCTGCGAGACCACCACCCGCCACGCCTCAGACCTCGGTTTCAGCGTGCGCTACGTCACCGATGCCACGCTCACCTTCCAGATGCAGACGCGCGCCGGGCGCCAGGTGAGCCCCGCGGAGATCCGCGAGCGTACTGAGCTGGTGCTCGACGGGCGGTTTGCGGAAATCGTCTCCACGGCAGGCGCGCTGGCGTAACGGCGCAGGCAGGCGGTCATGGATACCCCACGCGACGTGTACTTCGTGTTGCTGCCCAACGTGGTGCTGCTCGATGTCGCCGGACCCGCCGATGCCTTCCGCAACGCCGAGGCGCAGCGGCCGGGCAGCTACCGCCTGCGATTCGTGGCACCGCAACCCCGGCTGCAGGCCGCGGTGGGCCTGAACCTGTGCGACCTCGAGGCGCTGCCGGGGCAGGCGGCACCCGGTTCGATCGTGGTGCTCACCGGGATCACCGGACCGCGCATCGACCTGCAGGATCCGGCCGCGCAGCGCGTGGTGCAGTGGCTGCGTGCAGGCGCGGTGCGCGAGTCTTTGCTGATGTGCGTGTGTGCCGGGAGCGTGCTCGCCGGCCACGCGGGACTTCTGGCCGGGCGCGCCTGCACGACCCACCACGAGCACCTGGAGGAGCTGCGCCGCGTCGCCCCCGGCGCCCGGGTGCTGGACAACCGCATCTTCGTCGAGGACGGCTCGGTGTTCACCAGCGCCGGCGTGACCGCCGGGCTGGATCTGGCGCTGCACGTGATCGGCGCGCAGCTCGGCGTGCACGTGGCGGCCAACGTGGCGCGCGACCTGGTGGTCTACCTGCGCCGTGCCGGCAGCGACCCGGCCCTCTCGCCGTGGGTCATGCACCGCAATCACCTGCACCCGGCCGTGCACCGCGTGCAGGACGCGGTCACGCGGGATCCGGCCGCGCGCTGGGGCGCGCGCGAGCTGTCCGCGGTCGCCTGCACCAGTGCCCGTAACCTGGCGCGCCTGTTCGCCGAGCACGCCCACTGCTCGCCGCTCGACTACGTGCAACTGATCCGCTTCGCACTCGCGCGGCAGCTGGTGACGCAGAGCCGCCTCGACCTGGAGCGCGTGGCGATGCGTGCCGGGTTCCGCTCCGCGCAGCACCTGCGCCGGGTGTGGTCGCGTTGGGAGGCGCGGCCGCCGAGCGCACTGCGCGGCCGCGACCTGCAGGCCGCCTAGGGATGCTGGTAGATCGCCACTTCGCGGCGGCCGCTGGAGTCGCGTGCGCCGCGGAACATGCCGTCGCTGCTGAAGTCCATGACGATCCCGCCGTGGTGATCGACGGCGATCATGCCGCCGTCGCCGCCGAGGCGGCGCAGGATCTGATGCAGCATCTCGTGCACGGCCTGTGCCAGTGTGACCCCGCGGTGCTCGACCGCGGCGCACACGTGGTGAGCGGCCACGGCACGGATAAAGTACTCACCGTGCCCGGTGGCCGAGACCGCGCAGACACCATTCTTCGCATAGGTGCCGGCGCCGATGATGGGCGAGTCGCCGACGCGCCCGGGGCGCTTGTTGGTCATGCCGCCGGTGGAGGTCGCCGCGGCCAGATTGCCGGCGCCGTCGCGCGCCACCGCCCCGACGGTGCCGCGCGGGGCGGACGGCATGATCTCGGAGATGCGCTCGCCACGCTGCTCGGCCATGAGCTGTTCGAGGCGCTCGGCGGTGCGGAAGTAGTGGTTGGGCACCAGCGTCATGCCCTCCTCGAGCGCGAATTCCTCGGCGCCCGCGCCGACCAGCAGCACATGCCGCGACTTCTGCATGATGCGCCGGGCAAGCTCGATCGGGTTCTTCACGTGGCGCACCGAGGCGACCGCCCCGGCGCGCAGCTCCTGCCCCTCCATGATGGCCGCGTCGAGCTCCGCGGCCCCGTCGCGCGTGAGCGCCGCCCCATGGCCGGCGTTGAACATCGGGTCATCCTCGAGGATGCGCACCGCGGTGGTCACCGCATCGAGGCTCGAGCCGCCGCGCTGCAGGATGGCGTAGCCGGCGTCGAGGGAGGCCTCGAGGCCGGCGCGGTAGCGCCGCTCGCGCTCGGGGGAGAGCGAGGCGCGCGGGGCGGCACCGGCGCCGCCGTGGATGGCAATGGCGTGCATAGGGGTGCGGCTACTTGTCGCGGTACACGGCGATCTCGCGCCGCCCGTGGCCGTCGCGGGCCGCGCGGAACATGCCGACGGTGTTGAAGTCCATGACGATATTGCCGGCCGGGTCAATCGCGATCACCCCGCCCGTGCCACCGGTGGCACCGAGTTTCTCGTGCACCACCTCGGTGACTGCCTGCTCGAGCGTCATCTTGCGGTAGGCGACCAGTGCGCAGATGTCGTAGGCGACCACCTGGCGCATGAAGTACTCGCCATCGCCGGTTCCCGAGACCGCGCACGACTGGTTGTTGGCGTAGGTGCCGGCGCCGATGATCGGCGAATCCCCGACGCGCCCGGCGTGCTTGTTGGTGAGGCCCCCGGTGGAGGTGGCCGCGGCCAGGTTGCCGGCACGATCCAGCGCCACCGCGCCCACGGTGCCCTTGGGGTTCGGGGCCGCAGCCTTCGACTTGTCCTCCTCGGCCAACTGCTCCTCGGCGAGCTCGGCAACGCGGGCACGGGTGCGGAAGTAGCTCTTCGGCACCAGCACCACGCCCTGTTCCAGGGCGAATTCCTCGGCGCCGGCTGCGACCAGCAGCACGTGCGGGCTGCGCTCCATCACCAGGCGCGCCAGGTCGACCGGATTCTTCACGTGCCACACCCCGGCCACCGCGCCGGCGCGCGGCCCGCGGCCGTCCATGATCGCCGAGTCCAGTTCCGCGTTGCCGTCGTGGTCCAGTGCGGCCCCCCGGCCGGCGTTGAACTGCGGGTCGTCCTCCATCATGCGCACCGCCGCGGCCACCGCATCAAGGCTCGAGCCGCCGCGCTCGAGGACCGCGTAGCCGGCATCAACGGCCGCGGCCAGGCCGGCGCGGAACGAGGCCTCGCGCTCCGGCGTCATTTTCGCGCGATCCATGACCCCGGCGCCGCCGTGGATGGCAAAGGCGATCGTTGGCTCTGCGGCCAGCGCACTTCCGGATGCGAGCAGCAGGCACAGGATGGCGGGCAGGTTTCGGAGCGACATGGTTTCCCCCAAAGCGGCTATTATTTTGAGGCGCGTCCGCGGCACGGCATGTGCATGCCATCCTTGAGGACCCGCCCCACGTCCGGACGGTAAATACTAAATGAAATCCGAGCCGCCGCAGCGGATCCGCAGCCTGCTGGTCGCCAACCGCGGCGAGATCGCCATCCGCGTCATGCGCGCGGCCAGCGAGCTGGGCCTGCGCACGGTGGCGATCTACTCCCAGGAGGACCGCTTCTCGCTGCACCGGACCAAGGCGGACGAGGCGTACCTCGTGGGCCGCGACCGTGGCCCGGTGGAGGCCTACCTCGACATCGAGGACATCCTGCGCACCGCCCGCGAGGCGCGCGTGGATGCCATCCACCCCGGCTACGGCTTCCTCGCCGAGAACCCTGACTTTGCGCGCGCCTGCGCCGCCAGCGGCATCATCTTCATCGGCCCGGAGCCGGAAACGATGCAGGTCCTGGGCAACAAGGTCGCCGCGCGCGAACTGGCTGTCAGGGCGGGTGTCCCGGTGATGCCCGCCAGCGCTGCCCTGCCGGCGGAGCTGGATGCCTGCGCGGCGGTCGCCTCCGGCATCGGCTACCCGGTGATGCTCAAGGCGAGCTGGGGCGGCGGCGGCCGCGGCATGCGCGTGGTCGCCGGGGAGGCGCAGCTGCGCGAGCTGCTGCCGGTGGCGCGCCGCGAGGCGCAGGCCGCCTTCGGCAACGACGAGGTCTACCTGGAGAAACTGGTGCGCCGTGCGCGTCACGTCGAGGTGCAGATCCTGGGCGACAGCCACGGCAACCTGGTGCACCTCTACGAGCGTGACTGCACCGCGCAGCGGCGCAACCAGAAGGTGGTCGAGCGCGCCCCGGCGGTATTTTTGAGCGATGCGCAGCGCGCGCAGCTGTGCGCCGCGGCGCTTAGCATCGGGCGCACCGCCGCCTACCGCAACGCCGGCACGGTCGAGTTCCTGCAGGATGCGGACACCGGTGAGTTCTACTTCATCGAGGTCAACCCGCGCATCCAGGTCGAGCATACGGTCACCGAGTGCGCCACCGGCATCGACCTGGTGAAGGCGCAGATCCGCATCGCCGGCGGGGCGCGCATCGGCGAGCCGGCCAGCGGTGTCCCCGCGCAAGGGGAGATCCGCATCAGCGCGCACGCCCTGCAGTGCCGCATCACCACCGAGGACCCGGAAAACAACTTCATCCCGGACTACGGCACGATCACCGCCTACCGCAGTCCTGCAGGCTTCGGCGTGCGCCTGGATGCCGGCACCGCCTACACCGGTGCGATCATCTCGCGCTCCTACGATTCGCTCCTGGTGAAGGTGACCGCCTGGGCGCCGACGCCCGAGGAGACCATCGCGCGCATGCACCGCGCGCTGTGGGAGTTCCGCATCCGCGGGGTGGTGAGCAACCTGCGCTTCCTCGACCAGCTGATCACGCACCCGCGCTTTGCCACGGGCGACTACACCACGCGCTTCATCGAGGACACCCCGGAGCTGTTCCAGTGGCAGCGCAAGCGCGACCGCGCCAGCCGCATCCTCTCGTTCATCGGCACCACGATCGTCAACGGCCACCCGGAGACCCGCAGCCGGCCGCGGCCGGCGAACTTTGCACCCGCCAAGCTGCCGCCCGGGCCGCGGCCGCCGCCCGCGCCGGGCAGCAAGCAGAAGCTCGATGAGCTCGGCGCCGCAGGATTCGCGCAGTGGATGCTCGCGCAGCAGCGCGTGCTGATCACCGACACCAGCATGCGCGATGCCCACCAGTCGCTGCTGGCAACGCGCCTGCGCACGCTCGACATGAGCGCGATCGCACCCTACTACGCGAGCCTGCTGCCGCAGCTGTTCTCGGTGGAGTGCTGGGGCGGGGCCACTTTCGATGTCGCCATGCGCTTCCTGCGCGAGGACCCGTGGCGGCGACTTACGCTGCTGCGCGAGCAGATGCCGAACCTGCTGCTGCAGATGCTGCTGCGCTCGGCGAATGCGGTCGGCTACGCCAACTATCCCGACAACGTCGTGCGCTTCTTCGTGGCGCGCGCCGCCGCCGGCGGCGTCGACGTGTTCCGCATCTTCGACTCGCTCAACTGGGTCGAGAACATGCGCGTCGCCATCGACGCGGTGCTGGAGAGCGGCAAGCTGTGCGAGGCGGCGATCTGCTACACGGGAAACTTAAGCGACCCGCACGAGAAGAAGTACACGCTCGACTACTACCTCAGGATCGCCCGCGAGCTCAAGGCCGCCGGCACCCACGTGCTGGCGATCAAGGACATGGCCGGCCTGTGCCGCCCGCGCGCCGCCTACGCCCTGGTGAAGGCGCTGAAGGAGGAGGTCGGCCTGCCGGTGCACTTCCACACCCATGACACCAGCGGCATCGCCGCCGCCACCGTGCTGGCGGCGGTGGCCGCCGGGGCCGATGCGATCGACGGGGCGATCGATGCCATGAGCGGGCTCACCTCGCAGCCGAACCTCGGCTCGATCATCGAGGCGCTGCGCTTCGGGGAGCGCGACGCCGGCATCGATGCCGGCAACCTGCGTGCGATCTCGGCGTACTGGGAGCAGGTGCGCCGCCAGTACTTCGCCTTCGAGAGCGACATGCGCGCGGGCGCCTCCGAGGTCTACGTGCACGGCATGCCCGGCGGGCAGTACACCAACCTGCGCGAGCAGGCGCGCTCGCTGGGGATCGAGGATGCGCGCTGGCCGGAGGTCGCCGCCGCCTACGCCGACGTCAACGACCTGTTCGGTGACATCGTCAAGGTGACGCCGACCTCCAAGGTGGTGGGGGACCTGGCGATCCTCATGGTCAGCTCCGGGGTGAGCCGCGAACAGGTGCTCGACCCGCACACCGAGGTCGCCTTCCCGGAGTCGGTGGTGCAGCTGTTCCGCGGCGACCTCGGCCAGCCGTACGGCGGCTTCCCGCCCGCGCTGCAGGCCAAGGTGCTCAAGGGCGCGGTGCCCAACACCGAGCGCCCCGGCGCGCGGCTGCCGCCGGCGGACCTTGCCGCCGAGCGCGCGCGCATCCAGCAGCACCTGCTGCGCCCGGTGACGGACGAGGACCTGGCCTCGTACCTGATGTATCCGCAGGGTATGGCTCGACTACGCGCGCGAGCGCGCGCTGTACGGCGATCCGGCGATCCTGCCGACCCCGGTGTTCTTCTACGGCATGGAGCCGGGGCAGGAGATCAGCGTCGACCTCGAGCGCGGCAAGACGCTCATCGTGCGCTACCTGGCTGCCAGCGAGCCGCACGAGGACGGCACGCGCACGGTGTTCTTCGAGTTGAACGGCCAGCCGCGCTCGGTGCGCGTGCCCGACCACGGCCAGGTCGCCAAGCGCCCGCCGGCGCGCAAGGCCGCCGCGGGCAACTCGGGCGAGGTCGGTGCGCCGATGCCCGGCACGGTCGTCGGCATCGCCGCCAAGGTCGGCGCCAAGGTCGCCCGCGGCGACCTCCTGGTGAGCGCTGGAGGCGATGAAGATGGAGACCGCGGTGCGCGCGGAAGCGGCCGGGGAAGTGATCGAGGTGCTGGTGCGAGCGGGCCAGGCGGTGGACGTGAAGGACCTGCTGGTGGTCCTGCGCTAGAGCACATCCTTCAACGCGATCGCAGGATCGGCGAGCTTCGCAGGATCCGGACGCGCGTGCACCGCGATGAGCTTGCGTGCGGCCATCTGGTCCTTCGGGGCGTTGATGCTGTCGATCGCCACCAGTTCGCCGGCGCGCAGGTAGCAGGCGCTGAAGCTGCGGGTCGCCGGGTCCCCGCGCATCACCACGCTGTCATAGCCATAGCCGACACCGACGATGATCAGCTTCAGGTCGAACTGGTCCGACCAGAACCACGGCACCTTGTCGTGTGGCGTCGGCACGCCGAGCAGGTTGAGCGCCACCGTCGTGCCCTGCTCGAAGGCGTTGTCGACCGACTCCAGGCGCAGGTGGCGGCCGTACTGGCGGTTCAGGTGGCTCGCGCAGTCACCCGCAGCGAAGATGTGCGGCGCGGAGGTGCGGCAGTGGCCATCGGTGCGCACGCCGTTCTCGCAGTCCAGCCCCGCAGCCTTCGCCAGCTCATCCGCGGGGACCACCCCGACGCCCACGATCACCAGGTCGGCGGGGTATTCCCGCCCGTCCTCGGTGACCACCGCGCGCACGCGCCCGGTGCGGGCATCGCCATGCAGTGCGCGCACCTGGGCGTTGCAGTGGATGTGCACGCCGGCGCGGGCGTGTTCCTGGGTGTAGAACGCGGAGACCTGCGGGCAGGTCACGCGGTTCATGACGCGGTCGGCCATCTCGAGCACGGTGACTTCCATGCCCAGCTCGCGCAGCGTTGCCGCCACCTCGAGCCCGATGTAGCCGCCCCCGATGATGACCGCGCGGCCGCCGGTGGTGCAGGCCGCGCGGATGGTGTCCGCATCGGCGATGCCGCGCAGGTAATGCACCCCTGCCAGGTCTGCGCCGGGGGACAAAAGCCGGCGCGGGCGGCTGCCGGTGGCCAGCACCAGGGCATCGAAGGGCAGCACGGTCGCATCCTCCAGCCGCAGGTGGCCCTGGACCGGGGCGATCTCGGCCACGCGCCTGCCCACGTGCATGCTGACCTTGTGGTCGGCGAAGAACTGGGCGGGCCGGATCAGCAGCCGGTCGCGCTCGAGCGTTCCGGCCAGGTACTTCTTCGACAGCGGCGGGCGCTGGTAGGGCAGGTAGGGCTCATCGCCCACCACCGCCAGCTGACCGGTGAAGCCCTTGCGACGCAGGGTGTCGACGGTCTGCACCGCGGCCTGGCCTGCTCCGACGATCACGATCTGCTGATACATGGTGCGCGCAGCATAGCCGAAGCCCGAAGCGCGCCAAGCGCACCAGATCGGGGCAACGGCGCGCCGCCGCCCCATGCTGGTGCGCCGCGGTGCGCGGCACCGGCCGGCAAACCCTGTAACCTGTGGCGGCGACCTATTTCCCAGCGTGGCATGAAAGCTGCAAAATCCCACGCGCCACGACCGGGCAGACGGAGCCTCTCCATGAAACTCGTAACAGCGATCATTAAGCCCTTCAAGCTCGACGACGTGCGTGCCGCACTCTCGGACATCGGGGTCTCGGGCATGACGGTCACGGAGGTGAAGGGCTTCGGCCGCCAGCGCGGGCATACCGAGCTGTACCGCGGCGCCGAGTATGTCGTGGACTTCGTGCCCAAGACGCGCATCGAGGTCGCCGTGCGCGGCGACCTGGTCGACCAGGTCGTCGAGGCGATCATCAAGTCCTCCAAGACCGGCAAGGTCGGCGACGGCAAGATCTTCATCACCCACATCGAGCGGGTGATCCGCATCCGCACCGGCGAGACCGACGACGCGGCACTCTAGGGCACGGGCCGCAGCGCTTGGGGGCCGGCCCGGCGGGGGCTATGCTCGGTGAGCCATGCCGACTGCCATCCGCATCCATGAACACGGCGGCCCCGAGGTCCTGAAGGCCGAGGAGTTCGAGCCGGGCAAGCCTGGCGCCCACGAGGTGCAGGTGCGCCAGAGCGCGGTCGGCCTGAACTACATCGACGTCTACGACCGCACCGGACTGTACCCGGTGGCGCTGCCCAGCGGGCTCGGGCGCGAGGCCGCCGGCGTCATCACCGCCCTCGGCCGCGCCGTGCGCGGCCTGCGCAAGGGCGAGCACGTCGCCTACGTCTCCGCCTCCCCGGGCGCCTACGCCGCCGTGCGCAACGTCCCCGCGGAGCGCGTGGTGAGGCTGCCGCGCGGTATCCCCGACGAGCAGGCCGCGGCGCTGATGCTCAAGGGACTGACGGCACAGTTCCTCCTGCGCCGCACGTACCGCGTGCAGCGCGGGGACACGATCCTGGTGCACGCCGCCGCCGGTGGCGTGGGCCTGATCCTGTGCCAGTGGGCGAAGTCACTGGGCGCGAAGGTGATCGGCGTGGTCGGCAGCGAGGCCAAGGCGGAACTCGCGCGACGGCACGGCGCGAAGCACGTGCTGATCAGCGGGCAGGACGAGCTCGTGCCCGGCGTGAAGGCGCTGACGCGCGGGGCCGGGGTGGCCGCGGTGTACGACGCGGTTGGCAGGGACACCTTCGTGCAATCGCTCGACTGCGTGCGGCGGCTCGGGATGATGGTCAGCTACGGCAACGCCTCCGGGCCACCACCTGCCATCGCCCCCGTGGAGCTGGCGCGCCGCGGCTCGCTGTTCCTGACGCGGCCGAGCCTGTTTAACTACATCGCCACGCGCGCGGAGCTCGTCGCGGGCGCGCGCGAGCTGTTCGCCGCGGTGCGCTCGAAGAAGGTGCGCGTGTTGATCGGCCAGCGCTATCCGCTGGCCGAGGCTGCCGCTGCGCATCGTGACCTCGAGGCGCGCCGCACCACCGGCTCGACCGTGCTCATTCCCTAGCCTCCAAAAACAAACGGGGGAGCAATGCTCCCCCGTTCGTTGCGGCACCTCTGCGGGGTGCCTACTTCTGGTCGTGCTTCTCGTTGTTGCCCGGTTCCGGCGCGTGCTTCGGCTTCTCGGGATTGCCCTGGTGCGGCTTTCCCTGTGCCTGCGCCGGCGCGGCCGCCGTGCCCCTGCCCGTGGAGGGTTGGGTGGCAGTGTTCATCGCCTGCGGGGCACCAGCGTGGGGGTTGCCATGCCCGGCGGGGACCCCTGCGGTGGCGGCTGTCCCGGTGGCGGCGTGTGGCACGGTGCCTGCGGGGTAGGTGTACGGACCGGCGGCCCCGGGCGCTGCTCCCGGATAGCTGTGCGGACCGGCGGGCCCGGAGGCCCCGGGCGCGCCTGGATAGCCGTGCGGACCGGCGCCCCCGGACGCGCCGGGACCCCCCGCGTAGGCGGGAGCGCCGGCCGGATGCGCGGGCACGACACCGGGTGCATTGAACACGCCTGGGTGCGGGGTCGCCGCGACGGGCGGGCGACCCTGGTTGACGCTCGCCTGCAGGGCACGGTCCTGGCTTGCCGCCTGGAAGTGCTGTGCCTGCACACGGGTCGGGGGCACGTGCCGTTCGTGCATGGCGGCGTTCTCAGCCGGCGTCGCCGCCGCATGCACACCGCCCGCGCCGCCGTTGTAGCTCACGCGGTTCACGGTGGTGTTGTTGATCACCGTCTCGTGGTAGGTGTTGTGCACGATCGTGGTGTTCACGTTGGTCACGGAGGTGTTGTAGGCGAAGCTATTGTTCACCCAGCGGCCACCGTGATAACCGTCGCCGAAATAGCCATGGCCGTAGTTGACGCCACCGTAGAAGCCGACGTGGGGACCCCAGTAGCCGGGATGGAACACGTACAGGCCGGCGGCGAATCCCCAGTACCCAGGGGTCCACAGCACTCCGACCTGCGGGGGCATTACCCACGTACCGGGAACCCAGAAGTAACCGGCGGGGCCGTAGTTCCAGTAGCCGGGGGTCCAGATGTAACCCGGCTCCGGCAGGGGCGGCTGCTCGTAGACCGGCAGCGGCGGAGGGGCCACTTCGGCAGTGACCGCCGGTGCGGAGTCCTGTGGTTCCTCGGCGACGTCGGCCTGCGGTGGCGGTGGCGGGCTCCCGGCCGGCTGGACGTAGGTCACGCAGCCACCGAGCAACGGCATGAGGGCCACAGCGGCCAACAACGGGCGCACGCACGCGAGACCGGAACCGGCGAAGTACTTGGAAACGTGGGTCATGTTCCGTATTCCTGAGGCCGCCAGGGCCAATATGTAAGAGCCTAGACAGCCCACTGGCTGCCTGCCCCGTACAACGTCACAGTTCCGCCCAAGCCGACCGGCGTGAACGATTCTTAATGGCCCGCAAACGGGGCCGGCACGGTGTCAGGCGCTGGCGGGTAGCGCGCGCGCCCGCAGGGGGCGGGCACTACGGCTGATGCCGAGTGCCCCGCTGCGCACCACTTCCAACAGCTCCGCCTGGTGACCCAGGCTCCCGACGAAGGCACTGACCTCGGCCTCGCTTGCGGTGAGTTCCACGATGAAGCCCTCGACCGCCGGGTCCAGCACGCGCCCGCCGCTGCGCACCACCTGGCCGCGCACCGTGTCGGTCTGCGCAGGGGTAAGGCGCAGCTTCAGCAGCACGAGCTCGCGCTCCAGGTGCTCGCCGCGGGTCATGTCGAGCACGTTGACCACGTCAACCAGCTTGTTCAGCTGGTTGGCGATCTGCTGGATGACCTGGTCGGAGCCGGAGGTCACGAGCGTCAGGCGCGAGACGGTGGGGTCATCGGTCGGGGCCACCGACAGCGATTCGATGTTGTAGCCGCGGGTGGAGAACAGCCCGGCGACCCGGGTCAGGGCTCCGGCCTCGTTCTGCAGCAGGATGGCAATGATGTGTCGCATGGATGAATAAGGGCCGTCGCGAGCGTGGTGGGGCGTCGCAGAATAAGGGATCGGCGCGAGTTTGCACCACGGAAGCAAGCTGCTAGGCTCGCGGATCCCTTCGACTTTCCCTAAAGCGCACCGCATCTGAAGGCCTAGAAGCGCGCCCATGACCGACACCGTTATCCAGCCACGCCCGGCGGGCCACCCGCTTGCCGGGGAGACCATGAACGGCGCCCGCATGATCATGCAGGTGCTGGCGGACGAGGGCGTCAGCACCATCTTCGGCTACAGCGGCGGGGCGATCCTGCCGACCTTCGACGCGGTCTTCCTCTACAACGAGGACGCGAAGAAGGCCGGCGCCCCGCAGATCCCGCTGATCGTGCCCGCCAATGAGCAGGGGGCCGGCTTCATGGCGGCCGGCTATGCCCGTGCCAGTGGCAAGGTCGGCGTCTGCATCGTCACCTCCGGCCCGGGCGCGACGAACACTGTTACGCCGGTGCGCGATTGCATGGCCGATTCGATACCGATTGTCGTCATTTGCGGCCAAGTGCCCCGGCCATCCATCGGTACCGACGCTTTCCAGGAGGCTCCCATTCCCTCGGTGATGGGGGCGGTCGCCAAGCACATCTTCCTGGTCACCGATCCGGCCAAGCTCGAGTCCACGGTACGGACCGCCTTCGAGATCGCCCGCACCGGGCGACCCGGTCCGGTGGTCGTGGACATCCCGAAGGATGTCCAGAACTGGGAAGGAACCTTCGCGGGCGAGGGCCTGCTGCCGGTCCCCGGCTACCGCCGCCGCATGCGCGAGCTGGAGCAGTCCACCCTCGAGCCCGGCGCGGCGGCCCGCTTCTTCGCCATGCTCGGGGAGTCCCGTCGGCCGCTGATCTACGCGGGCGGCGGGGTGATCAACGGCAACGCCGCGGAGTCGCTGGGCAGCTTCGCCCGCGCCTTCGGCATCCCGGTGGTGACCACGCTCATGGGCATCGGGGCCTACGACACGACCGACCCGATGGCGATGCGCATGCTCGGCATGCACGGGGCGGCCTTCGCCAACTACGCCGTCGATGACTGCGACTTCCTCATCGCGGTCGGCGCGCGCTTCGATGACCGGGTGGCCGGCGTGCCGGAGAAGTTCGCGCGCAACGCGGTGCGCATCGCCCACCTGGACGTCGACCGCGCCGAGGTCGGCAAGGTCAAGCGCGTGCAGTGGAGCCACGTGGGCCTGATCCGGCCGGCGCTGGAGGCGCTCACCGCGCACGGCCGCGCGGAACGCTTCGAGCGCGACCTCGCCCCCTGGGCAGCCGAGCTCGGCGAGCTCAAGCGCCGCTACGCGATGAACTACGACCGCGACAGTGCGCTGATCCAGCCGTACTACGTGATCGAGGAGATCAACCGCCATACGCGCGGGGAGGCCATCATCAGCACCGGCGTCGGCCAGCACCAGATGTGGGCGGCGCAGTACTTCGACTTCCGTTCCCCGCGCCTGTGGCTCACCTCCGGCAGCATGGGGACGATGGGCTTCGGCCTGCCGGCGGCGATCGGCGCGCAGTTCGCGCAGCCCAAGCGCATGGTCATCGACATCGACGGCGACTCCAGCATCCGCATGAACTTCGGCGACCTGGAGACCGTCACCACCTATGACCTGCCGGTGAAGGTGGTCGTGCTGAACAACTTCGGCGATGGCATGGTCAAGCAGTGGCAGAAGCTGTTCTTCAAGGGACGGCTGTCGGCGAGCGACCGCTCGCTGCACAAGAAGGACTTCGTCAAGGCCGCGCAGGCCGACGGCTTCCGCTACGCGGTGCGCCTGGACCGCAAGCCCGACGTGCCGCGGGTGATCGCCGAGTTCCTCGCCTTCAAGGGTCCGGCATTCCTCGAGGTGATGATCGACCCGGACGCCGGGGTGTACCCGATGGTCGGCCCCGGGCAGGCCTACGATGAGATGATCACGGGGGATTTCATCCCCTCGCGGCACAAGGTGGACATCAAGACCCCCGGGCCGTCGGAGATGTTCTAAGAGGCATGCGATGAAGTACCTGCATACCATGGTGCGCGTGACCGACATCGATGCGTCGGTGCGCTTTTACTGCGCGGCGCTCGGGCTCAAGGAGCTGTCGCGCAAGGACTACCCGGGGGGACGCTACACGCTGGTGTTCCTCGCCGCGCCGGGCGACGAGGATGCGCAGGTGGAGCTCACCCACAACTGGGACCCGCAGGAGTACGGCGCCGGGCGCAACTTCGGGCACCTCGCCTACGAAGTCGACGATGTCTACGCCAGCTGCCAGCGCCTGGCCGAGCACGGGGTGACCATCCTGCGGCCGCCGCGCGATGGCCGCATGGCCTTCGTGCGCTCGCCGGACAACATCTCCATCGAGCTGCTGCAGAAGGGCGCGGCGCAGGCTCCCGCCGAACCGTGGAAATCCATGCCGAACACGGGCACCTGGTAGCACCCTGCGCCTGCCATGAAATCGATCCCGAGCCTGCTGATTGCGGCGGTGTTCGCCACCGTGACCTTCGCGGTGTGGGCGTACCTGAACAAGCCCACCCGCGAGCCGCCCTGGCCGGCGCTCATCCAGGGATTAACGTTCTCCCCGTTCCGTGCCGGCGAGGACCCGACGCACGGGGTGTTTCCCACCGATGAGGAGATCGACGCCGACCTGGCGCTGCTGCAGGGCAAGGTGAAGGCGGTGCGCACCTACAGCGTCGAGTCGACGCTCGCCCACATCCCCGACCTGGCCGAGAAGCACGACCTGAACGTGACGGTCGGCGCCTGGATCGATGACCACCGCGAGAAGAACGAGCAGCAGCTGAACACGGCGATCGAGCTCGCCGGCACGCACATCAACGTGGTGCGCGTCATTGTCGGCAACGAGGTGGTGCTGCGCGGGGACCTGCCGATCGAGGAGCTCGAGGCCTACCTCGACCGCGCGCGCGATGCGCTCGAGCAGCCGGTGAGTACGGCGGAGCCCTGGCACGTGTGGCTGGCGCACCCGGACCTGGCGCAGCACGTGGACTTCCTCGCCGTGCACCTGCTGCCGTACTGGGAGGGTGCCTCGGTCGATGTCGCGGTCGATTACTCGCTGGCGCTGTTCAAGCGCCTGCAGAAGGCCTTCCCGGGCAAGCCGATCGTCGTGGCCGAGATCGGCTGGCCGAGCCGCGGCCGCACGCGCGAGTCCGCGGTCGCCTCGGAAGCCAACGAGGCGCTGTTCCTGCGTCGCTTCCTCGATAAGGCGCACAAGCTGCAGATCAACTATTACGTCGTGGAGGCCTTCGACCAGCCCTGGAAGGCCTACATGGAGGGGGCGGTAGGCTCGTACTGGGGCGTGTACGACGTCGACCGCAAGCCGAAGTTCGAGTTCACCGCGCCGATCGTGCGCATCCCCGAGTGGCACATCCTCGCGGCCATCTCGGTGGCCGTGGCGCTGGTGCTGCTGGGCATTCTCTACCTGAACAGCGACGCGCTGCGCAACCGCGGCCGCAGCTTCCTCGCGCTGGTGGTGTACGCGGCGGCAACACTTGCCGTGTGGGTCATCTACGACTTCACGCAGCAGTACATGACCGTCTCGAGCGTGGTCTCGGGCGTGCTGCTGCTGCTCGGCATGCTCGGCGTGCTGCTGGTGCTGCTCGCCGAGGCGCACGAGTGGGCCGAGGCGCACTGGGTCACCTACCGGCGGCGCCTCGGCGCGCCGATCCTGAAGGACGACAAGAAGTTCCCCAAGGTCTCCGTGCACGTGCCCGCCTACAACGAGCCGCCGGACATGCTCATCGAGACCCTCGATGCGCTGGCGCGCATGGATTACCCGGACTTCGAAGTGCTGGTGATCGACAACAACACCAAGGACGAGGCGGTATGGCGCCCGGTGGAGGCGCACTGCGCGAGTCTCGGGCCGCGGTTCCGCTTCTTCCACGTGGCGCCGTTGGCCGGCTTCAAGGCCGGTGCGCTCAACTATGCCCTCGAGCGCACGGTCGCGGATGCGGAGATCGTCGCCGTCATCGACAGCGACTACATCGTCGAGCCGAACTGGCTGCGCGAACTGACGCCGGGGTTCCAGGACCAGCGCATCGCCATCGTGCAGGCACCGCAGGACTACCGCGACGCGGACCAGAGTGCCTTCAAGGCGATGTGCTACGCGGAGTACCGCGGCTTCTTCCACATCGGCATGATCACACGCAACGAGCGCAATGCGATCATCCAGCACGGCACCATGACCATGGTGCGCCGCACGCAGCTGGACCACTGCCGCTGGGCGGAGTGGAACATCACCGAGGACGCGGAACTGGGCCTGCGCATCTTCGAGCGCGGCTTCGACGCCACCTACGTGCCCACCAGCTACGGGCGCGGGCTGATGCCCGACACCTTCATCGACTTCAAGAAGCAGCGCTTCCGCTGGGCCTACGGGGCGATGCAGATCATCAAGGCGCACGGGCGCGCGCTGTTCCTGGAGGGTGGCCCGCTGTCCCCCGGGCAGCGCTACCACTTCGTGGCCGGCTGGCTGCCGTGGATCGCCGACGGCTGCAACATGCTGTTCAACCTCGCCGCCCTCGGCTGGTCGGCCGCGATGGTGTGGGCGCCGACGCAGATCGACCCGCCGCTGGTGATGTACTCGGTGCTGCCGCTGTCGCTGTTCACCTTCAAGCTTGCCAAGCTCGTGCACCTGTACCGCGTGCGCGTGGGCGCCAACGCGCGCCAGACCCTCGCCGCCGCGATCGCCGGCCTGGCCTTGACGCACACCATCGGCATGGCGGCGATCAAGGGCCTGCTTACCAAGAGTGAGCCGTTCTTCCGCACGCCCAAGCAGGGCGGCCGGACCGGGCTGTGGAGCGCACTTAGCGCCGCGCGCGAGGAGACGCTGATGATGATCGGGCTTCTGGTCTCGGCGTGGGCGGTGGCGTATACGACTTCCACGGACCACGCGCGCGGGGCCGCCGCCGGCCCCGACCGGCTGGCCTGGATCATCGTGCTGTGCATCCAGGCGGTGCCGTATGCCTCCTCGCTCGTGGTCTCCCTCATCAGTGCGTTCAAGCTGCCGGCCAGCCTGCTCGGGACGCAGTACCGGCCGATGAGCTCTCCTGGCAGGCCCGCGGACGTCAAGCCCGGCAAGCCGGAGGCGGACCCGGTGGGCTGAGGGTGCGCCAGGGCAGGTTGCGGGCGATTGCCTCGATGCTCACCGCGGTCGTGGCGTTCTCGGGGATGGACACGCTGCTGAAGCTGTTGTCCGCCAGCTATCCGCCGATGCAGGTGACGGTGCTGCGCGGGGCCTGCGCGCTGCCTTTCATGCTGGTGCCGGTGCTGGCGAGCGGGGGCTGGCGCTCGCTGCGCCCGCGCCGGCTGTCCATGCACCTGCTGCGCGGCTCGCTCAGCGTGGTGGTGCTCGGCGGCTTCATCCTGGCGGTGCGCGAACTGTCCCTCGCCAACGCCTACGCGGTGTTCCTGTCCGCGCCCCTGATCGTCACCGCGCTCTCGGTGCCGATGCTCAAGGAGCGCACCGCGACCGGCAACTGGGTCGCCATCGCCGTCGGCCTTGCCGGGGTGCTCATCATGCTGCGCCCGAGCGTCTCGGGACTGGTGACCCTGGGGGCGCTGGCGGCGCTGCTTGCGGCGGTGGCCTACGCCCTGAGCGCCATCACCCTGCGCATGCTCACGCGCGCGGAAAGCACCGGCAGCGTGGTCGTGTGGACCGTCGGCGTGATGACGGCCATCGCCGCGCTCATCGCCGCGCCGCACTGGGTGCGCATCCACCCCGAGCACTACCGCTGGCTGGTGCTGCTGGGGGCGTTGGCGGCCACCGGGTCCTACCTCCTGGCCACGGCGTTCCGTTCCGCGCCTGCCTCGGTCGTGGCACCGCTTGAGTACACCGCGCTGCTGTGGGGGATCCTGATCGACCGGGTGGTCTGGCACGTGCTGCCCTCCGCGCGCGTGTGCTGGGGCGGGGCCGTGGTCATCGGCAGCGGCCTGTACCTGATCTGGCGCGAGCGCACCCACGTGGCGCGCGAGGTGGCCGCGCAGTCGTGGCAGCCGCTACCCTAGCAGGGCAGAATGACGCGCCCGGTTGGCTGACTGTGGAAGACCTCACTCGCCACAAGAGGAAGACTCACCATGAGCAATGCTGAAGTCCGCGGACGATTTGTCTGGCACGAACTGCTGACCACCGATACCGCCGCCGCGGCGGCCTTCTACCCGCGGATCGTGCCCTGGCGCACCCAGCCGTCCAACATGCCCGGCTACACCATATTCATGTCGGGCCAGTCCCAGGTGGCGGGACTGATGGCGCTGCCGAGCGAGGCGGGCAGCACGCCCGCGCACTGGCTGATGTACGTCGGCACCGCCGACGTGGATGCCACCTGCGCCCAGGCCCAGTCCCTGGGTGCGCGGGTATGCAAGGCCCCCGCCGACATCCCCAACGTCGGGCGCTTCGCGGTGCTGGCCGATCCGCAGGGGGCGACCTTTGCCGTGTTCACCCCCGGCAGCGGGCCGCCGCCCGCAGCGCCGGCCTTCGGCGGATTCTCGTGGCACGAGCTGGCCACCACGGACGTCGCCGCGGCGCTGCGCTTCTACGGCCAGCTGTTCGGCTGGAGCAAGGGCGTCGGACACGACATGGGGGCGATGGGCGTCTATCAGCTGTTCGAGCAGGGCGGCATGGCCGTGGGCGGCATGTGCAATACCCAGGGTCCCTCGACGCCGCCCTCGTGGCTGAGCTACGTGCACGTGGCCGACTCGAGCCGTGCGGTGGCCGCGGTGAAGGCCGCCGGCGGCCGGCTCCTGCACGGACCGGTGGAAGTTCCGGGCGGCAGCTGGATCGCGCTGTTCATGGACCCGCAGGGCGGGGCCTTTGCGGTGCACGAGATGCCGCGCGCCATGAGCGCGCCGGCCAGCACGGCGGCCCCGGCCCGCAAGCCGGCACTGCAGGCGGCGGCCGCGCCGGCCAGGAAGAAGGCCGCTGCCCGGAAGAAGGCCGCGGCTAAGAAGAAAGCGCCGGCCAGGAAGGCGAAGAAGTCCGCGCGCAAGGCCAAGAAGGCGGTGCGCCGCGCGAAGAAGACCGTGCGGCGGGCGAAGCGCGTGGTGCGCCGGGTCGTGCGCCGCGCGGCGCGCAAGAAGAAATAGCTCCGCGCGGTGCCGCCCCAGGGCCGGGGCGGAGCACCAGGTGTCCGCCGGTCACCGGGGCCCGCCCGGCGCCGGCCGCGGCGGCGCGCGGCACCAACTGCGGCCGGACGCTGAGGTGTTGGGTTCAGGTGCTGGGTCGGACGTGAGCGTCGCAGCTACTCGGTCTGCTTTTCAGCGTCCTCGCGCTGCTGGGCGGCCTGCTGCTGGGCGGCGCTCACCTGCTGGCGGACCTGTTGCTCGGTCTGCCGTGCCTGGGCGGCCTGCTGTGTTTCCGCGGTGCCGCCGGCCGCTGCCGCGGCGCCGGTGCCGGCGACGCCACAGCCGGACAAGCTCGACAGCAACAGCAGCGTCACGATGATCCGATTCACAGGCAGA
The DNA here is from genome assembly GCA_963741745.1 of uncultured Pseudomonadota bacterium. Classification (GTDB taxonomy): domain Bacteria; phylum Pseudomonadota; class Gammaproteobacteria; order Steroidobacterales; family Steroidobacteraceae; genus 13-2-20CM-66-19. The sequence goes on from CAVUJF010000001.1 coordinate 943,141, forward strand.
CCCTTCAGGTAAAGGGGCGGGATCCAGGAACCGGAACCACTCTACGCTGCTGAGGACATGGCGCAAGCGTGCCGGTCGCCATGGCACTATTGGCTATGCCCAAGACCCCCAAGGCCCGGCCTCCCGCAGCGCTGGCGCGCGTGCGCCGCGGCTACTTCGAGAGCCGCTTCGGCCAGCTGCACCTGCACAACTCCATGCCCTCGGGCGGCGGCTTCGAGGAGGGCACGCCGGTGCTGTGCATCCAGGACCTGACGGGCACCGGTCGCGCGTTTGCGCCGTTCATGGCGCTCGCCGGCCGCGACCGGTCGGTGTATGCGCCGGATCTTCCCGGCCTGGGTGAATCGGACCCGCCGGGGCTGCATGCCACGGTGGCGGACTACGCTGCCGCGCTCGGCGACTTCCTGGACACGATGCGCATCCGCAGGCTGCACGTGCTGGGCAACCGCGCCGGCGCCCTGATCGGGGCGGAGCTGGCGCTGGCCCGGCCTGAGCAGATCGCCGCGCTGGTCATGGTGTCGGTGCCGCTGGCCGCTCCCGGGCAGCGGCACCCATTCCCCCTTGAGGCGCCCGCCAGCGACTCCCAGCGCATGCTCGCCGCGGCGCTCACGCAGTATGCGGCCCGCGAGCGCCTGGCGCGGCTCACCCAGAAAGTGCTTTTGGTGCGGCCGAAGGATGAGCTGTGGGAGGCCAGCTGGGGTATACGCGAGGTGCTGCCGTCCGCCCGGGTGGTTGACCTCGAGATCCCCGGCGGGCAACTGTTGGCGGACCAGCCGGCGCGCCTGTTGGAGGCGGTTCGGGACTTCCTGCGCGTTTAGCCGCGGATTTTCGGGATTCGTTTCACATATTTACAGGGCGGGGCGGGGGCGTGGGGCATCCCGGGGCTACACTTTTTCGCCGGTAGATGAGGGGAGTTGCTGACCTCGATGAGTTCGCGTTCCATGTCGCCGCCACCCATTACACAAGACCCCGATCTGGACAGCACCGCAGAGTTGCCGGTGCTGGATCCTGCGGCAGTGCACGCGCACGAGGACGATCACTCGAGCACCGACACCTGGGCAGCGCTGCCGCAGCTGCGCCCCCAACACGATCTTCCGCAGGACGCCACGATCGAGGCGGTCTCAGTCGAGCTGCGCGCCGCGCACCAGCGCCTCACCAGCCAGGCCGCGCACCTGGCGCAGCTGGAGGCGGACCGGGAGCAGCTGCGCGCCGCGCGCGCCGCCGCCGAGCAGCTCGTCACCACCCTCAGCGGCGAGCTCGCCCGCCTCGAGGCCGCGAACAAGCAGCACAGCGCACGTGCCGAGGAACTCAGCCACGCGTTGCAGGCCGCCGAGCGGCGTGCCGAGAGTGCGACCACCGAACTGACGCAACTGCAAAGCGGCGGCAATGCGGAGGCCGCCCGCGAACTGGTCGCGCAGCGTGCTGCCGCGGAGCAGCGCGCCAGTGCCCTTGATGCCGAGCTGCTGCGCCTGCGCGATGCAGCCGTGCAGCACAACTCGCAGTTCGCCGAGCTCACCGGCGCGCGCGCGGCCGCGGAGCTGCGTGTCCGCCGCCTCGAGGAAGAGCTGCAGTCCCTGCGCGCCGAGCGTGACCAGGCCGCCGCGCACGGCACGCAGCTGCAGGAGCGGCTCGGCGAGCAGGAAAAGACGCTCGCCGTCGCGCAGGCGCGGCAGCTCGAGGATGAGCGCGGCCGCGCCGAGCGCGACCGCCTGCATGCCGCGCATGCCGCCACCATCATGCTCGACCTGCATGCCGAGCGGGCCCGCGCCATGAGCTGTTTCGAGTCCGCGCAGACCCTGGCCGCGGGGCGCAGCATCTTCGAGGCGCTGGTGACCGACCAGCACGAGCAGGCCCAGGTCCGCGAGGCGGACCTGGCGCGCACCGCGAGCGAGCTCACCGCGCGCGAGGCGCGCGTGCGCGAGCAGGACGGCGAGCTTGCCGAGCGTGCGCAGCGGATCGCCGTGCTCGAGCAGCAGGTCACCGCCTTCGGGGCCGCCATCGCCGAGCGCGACACCCAGCTGCGCGATGCGCGGCGCGAGTCACAGGGCCTGCATGCCAGCATCGCGCGCCTGCAGTCGCAGCTGGAGGCCAGTGCCGAGCGCGTGCGTGCGCTCACCGCCGTCACCGCGCAGCAGACTTCCTCGGAGTCGCAGCGCAAGAGCGAGCTCAGCCGGCTGCTTGCCGAGCGCGTCGACCTCACCGCCGCGGTCGAGGCGGCGCGCGCCCAGGCCTCGGCCGCCGCCGCGGCTGTCGTGGAACGCGAGGCGGCGCTCACGCAGCGCCGCGCCCGCGATGCCGACCTGGAAGCCTCCCTGGCCGCCGAGCGCAAGCGTGCCGCCGAGCTCGACGCGGAGCTGACCGCGGTGCGCAGCGAGATGGAGGAGTGGGCAAACGCGGTCAAGGGTGCCCACCAGGAGCGCGCGACGCTGCAGACCGTGCAGGAGCGTGTGAAGGAGCTCGAGCGGCGCGAATTCGAGCACGCGGAAGAATTGCTCAAGGCACAGGCGCACTCGGCAGGCTCCCCGTCCCGCGTGCGCGAACTGGAGCAGGACCTGGTCGCCGCCGAGGAGGCGGTCAACCGCCTGGAGTCCGAGGCGCGCACCCGCAATGCCCGCATCGAGGAACTGGAGAAGTCGTCCCAGCAGCTGCGTGCCACGCTCGAGGAAGTCGCGCGCGCTGCACCGGCCGCGGAACCGGTGGCCGCCAGCGGCAGCGTGCGGCGCGCGGACGAGGCGGAGCGCACCGTGAGCCCGGCACCGGACGGGGCGACGCGACTGCTCATCCGCACCGACGAGGGGCGCGAGGTCGTCTACGTGCTCGGCCGCAAGACCAGCGTCGGGCGCACGCCGGACAATGACCTGCAGATCGACGCCAAGTTCATCAGCCGCCACCACGCGGTGATCCTCGCCGGCCCCACGCAGACGATCATCGAGGATCTCAACAGCACCAACGGCGTGCAGGTCAACGGCCGCCGGGTCACCCGCCAGACCCTGCAGGACGGCGACTCGGTCTCCATCGGCCGCCAGCAGTACCGCTTTGCGGTGCGCAAGAGCAACGAGAAGCGCTGACAGCACGCGCCGCCAACCGCTAAGCTCTGCGGCTGTCCCGGCAGCAGGCGAGCGCAGGCAACTCCAGTGGCGAATCCCTACATCGAGAAGATCCTCAAGGCGCGCGTCTACGACGTCGCCATCGAGTCGCCCCTGGAGGAGGCCCCGCGGCTGTCGCGCCGCCTGGGCAACCAGGTGCTGCTCAAGCGTGAGGACCTGCAGCCGGTGTTCTCGTTCAAGCTGCGCGGCGCCTACAACCGCATCGCCCACCTTTCCGACGCCATCGCCAAGCGCGGCGTGGTGTGCGCCTCGGCCGGCAACCACGCCCAGGGGGTTGCCCTGGCCGCCCGGCGCCGCGGCATTCCCGCCGTGGTGGTCATGCCGCAGACCACCCCGCACATCAAGGTGCAGGCGGTGATGGACCTCGGCGCCGAGCTGGTGCTGCACGGGGATGACTACGACAGCGCGTTCGAGCACGCGCTCACGCTCGCCCGCGAGCGCCGGCTGGTGTTGGTGCATCCCTTCGACGACCCGGACGTCATCGCCGGGCAGGGCACGATCGGGGTGGAGATCGCCCGCCAGGGTGGTGGCCAGCTCGATGCCATCTTCGTGCCGGTCGGCGGCGGCGGCCTGATCGCCGGCATCGCGGTCTACATGAAGTACCTGTATCCGGCCGTGAAGATCGTCGGAGTCGAGCCGTACGATGCCGCCGGCATGCACGACTCGCTCAAGGCCGGCAGGCGCGTGACGCTCGAGCGCGTCGGCATCTTCGCCGACGGGGTGGCGGTCAAGCGCGTCGGTGAGGAGACCTTCACCCTGTGCCGTGCGCACGTGGACGAGATCGTGCTGGTGACGACGGACGAGATCTGCTCCGGGATCCAGGACGTGTTCGAGGACACCCGCTCGATCGTCGAGCCGGCCGGGGCGCTGGCGGTCGCGGGCATGAAGAAGTACCTGGCGCGCGAGGGCTGGCGCGGGCGCCGCGTAGTGGCGATCAACAGCGGCGCCAACATGAACTTCGACCGGCTGCGCCACGTCGCCGAGCGCGCTGACCTGGGCGGTGAGCGCGAGGCGCTGCTGGCGGTGGTGATTCCGGAGCAGCCGGGCAGCTTCCTGCGCTTCTGCAACCTGCTCGGGCAGCGCAACGTCACCGAGTTCAACTACCGCTACGCCGGCTCCGGCAGTGCGCAGATCTTCGTCGGCCTGGCGCTCACCCAGGGCCGCGCGGAGAAGGACCTCGTGCTGCGCACGCTGCGCGAAGCGCAGTACACGGTCACCGACATGACCGATGACGAGATGGCCAAGCTGCACGTGCGCTACATGGTCGGCGGACATGCCGCTGGCCTGGCCGACGAGGTCCTCTACCGGTTCGAGTTCCCGGAGCGCCCGGGTGCGCTGCACCGCTTCCTGGAGTCGATCGGCACGCGCTGGAACATCAGCCTGTTCCACTACCGCAACCACGGCTCGGACTACGGCCGCGTGCTGGCCGGCATCCAGGTGCCCCCCGCCGAGCGCGCGGATTTCCTGCAGCACCTGAATGAGCTGCACTACGCCTTCGTCGAGGAGACGCGCAACCCGGCCTACCGGATGTTCCTCGGCTCCTGACTTGCGAAGTGCCGTCAGTCGGCCGGCTGACCGCTCTCCAGCAGCCACTCGCGCCAGATCGCCAGCAGGATCGCCAGGATCACCGGGCCGATGAACAGGCCCACGAGGCCGAACGAGGCCAGGCCCCCCAGCACCCCGAACAGTACGATCAGGAAGGGGATGCGCGCGCCGCGGCTGATCAGCAGCGGCCGCACGAAGTGGTCGGTCCAGCTGATGACCAGCGCGCCCCACACGCACAGGCCCACGCCCGCCACGGTGTGTCCGGTCACCACCAGCCACAGCCCGACGCCGCCCCACAGGATGGGCACGGCGAAGGGAATGATGCCGAAGATGGTAGTGAGGGCTGCCAGGAAGATCGGCGCCCCGAGTCCTGCGATCCAGTAGCCGAGCCCCGCCAGCACGCCCTGCACCAGCGCTGAGAGGCCCAGTCCGTACACGACGGCCTTCACCGTCTGCCCGATCGCGGTGAGGTAGTTGTCCACGCGCGGCCCCAGCACCTGGCCGAGCGCGCGCGCGACCTGCTCGGCGAAGCTCTCCCCGCCGCGATAGAGGAAGAAGAGCGTGAGCACGGCAAAGGCGAGCTTCACCGCGTTGCGGCTGATGTCACCGACCACGCGGGCGATCTGGTCGAAGGAGTGGTCGGTGAGCTTGCGCAGTTCCAGTCCCAGCGCGTGCGGGTCCTGCGCGATGCGCGCGGTCAGATCACGCAGCTGGTCGCCGATCCACGGCAGCTTGAGGATCGCCGGCGGCACCTGCACCCCACCGGCGAGCACGTCCTGCATCTCGTGGTAGGCGCGCACCAGGTCGATGCGCAGCACCACGGCCAGCCAGGCGATCGGCACGATCACCGCGGCGGACACCAGGACGGTCATGATGATCGCCGCCAGCAGCGCCCGGCCGCGCAGCGTCTTCACCAGCCGCGCGTAGGCCGGCCAGCTGACGTAGGCGAGGATCGAGGCCCAGACCACCGGCACGATGAACGGGGCGATGACCCGGAAGCCGAGCAGCACCAGCCCGGCCAGCAGCACGACGCTCATCAGGCGGCGCAGCCACGGCGCGGATACGAAGTCTTCCATCGCTTTCGGATTCCTTTCGTGGCGCCGCTCAGGACAGCCCGTTCGCGTCCGAGATGATCATCGTCACCGCCAGCAGCACGCAGATCGCCACCGACAGCTGGCGGCGCAGGCTCAGGTACGCGGGCGGCAACTGTGCGCCGAGCACCCGGTGCTCGTACAGCCAGAACAGGCCGAAGCCGACCACCAGCAGCGCCAGTCCGCGCTGGCCGCCGATCGTCACGGCCGCCGCGGCGCACACCGCCGGCGCCAGTGCCGCGACCACCGCAGCTGCGCGCGGCAGGCGGCCGGCGAGCGCCAGTCCCCAGTGCACTGCGCCGGTGAAGGCCAGCAGCGCGCCACCCCAGGCGAGCGTGCCGCGCTGCACCAGATCGCGCGCGGCGTACTCGGGCAGCAGTCCCACCCCGGCAAGCCCCAGCAGCAGCGGCGCCACGCAGACATAGCTGGCCCACTCGAGCCCCGCGGCGAGCGGGGCGGGCGCCTGTACGTCGGGTGTCTTTTCGCTGACCACTGCTGCCGATGATGCCACGCGGGCCGTCGCCCCCGTGCGCCCGCAGGCGGGGCCGTCAGATCGTGCGGGGCGGTGAAATGTTATTCTTGGGGTGTCATGTCGGATGCAAACACGGCCCCCGTACCCGGGCTGACGGAGAACGAGCGCACCTGGGGCATGCTGGCGCACCTCTCCGCGCTGGCCGGCGTCGTGGTACCGCTGTTCGGCTGCGTGCTGGGGCCGCTGGTGGTGTGGCTCGGGCGCCGTGATCAGTCGAGTTTCGTGGAAGGCCAGGCCAAGGAGGCGCTGAACTTCAACATCTCGGTGTTTCTCGCCCTGATCGTGTGCTCATTCCTGATGCTGGTGTTCATCGGCTTCATCCTCGGCGCGGCGCTCTTTATTGCCTGGCTCGTGATGACGCTGATCGCCGCCATCAAGGCGAGCGAGGGCATCCCCTACCGCTATCCGTTCTCGCTGCGGCTCGTGAAATAAGCCAATTTCTGCCTCTTCGGGCCCGAAACTGCACTTGATTTTGGTACTGTATAAATACACAGTAGCGCCATGCGGCGCACGCTCATCGGCAGGCAAAAATTCAAGGGCAGGGGGGCCCTTTCGAACCCGCCGGGACGGTTCGACCTGCAGAAACTCGCACCGGTCGATGACGGTTGGTACCTGGAGGAACAACCCGACAGCGTCGCCACCACGCTCGAGCCGGAGAAGGCGCGCGAGATCATCACCACCAACGACTCACCGGACATCCCGTTCGAGGTTTCAATAAATCCTTACAGGGGCTGCAGCCATGGTTGTGTTTACTGCATGTCTGGTGAAACCCAAATTCTCATGGCGGATGGATCGACACGCGAGTTAGCTCGGTTACGCGTAGGTGACTCAATTTTTGGGACAGTGCGGAGCGGAAAGTGCAGGAAGTACGTCAAGACTCGGGTCCTCGCGCGCTGGTGCATCATCAAGCCGGCATACCGAGTTGCCCTGGAAGACGGCACGGTTCTCACAGTAGGCCCTGATCACAGATTACTGACCGAGGATGGCTGGAAATTTATAACAGGCACTGATTGCGGCAGGTTGCAGCGGCCGCATCTCACGACGCGTAACAAACTCATGGGCATCGGCTCATTCGCTGTTCCTGTGTACCAGGATGCCAACTACCGGGACGGCTACTTGTGCGGGCTGATCAGAGGCGACGGATCGATCGGTGAGTACTATGGCTCGTTGCCGAGTGCGAATCGAGCGAAGTACGCCAAGTTCAGTCTGTCGATGTGCGACTTTGAGGCGGTGGAGCGCGCGCGGAGCTGGCTTTCCTATCGCTATGTCGAAACTCACCAATACGCCTCTAAGACGGCCTCTGGTAGGCCAATGCAGTCAATCGCCACCGCTTCACGGGACAACGTGAGTCGAATTCGCGAAGTCATTGAGTGGCCGAATACGCCCCAACGCGCGTGGCAAGCGGGCTTCCTCGCGGGGATTTTTGACGCCGAAGGTTGCCACAGCGGCGGGATCCTTAGCATTTGCAACACGAACTCGATGATCGTAAATCGCATAGTCGACGCACTGCGACTCTTCGATTTCAAGTTCGTGGTGACGCGCTTAGAGCGCGAAAACTGGAAGCCCATTCAGATCGTGCGTCTCCAGGGTGGATTGCGCGAGAACCTGCGATTTCTTCAAACGATGAATCCCGCGATCTCGCGCAAGCGCGATATCTCAGGGCAGGCCGTTAAGAGCGCCTGCAAACTGCGAGTCGTAAGCATTGTTCCTCTGGGCCGCGCGATGCGTCTCTACGACATCACGACCGGCACTGAGGACTTCATCGCCAACGGTGTCGTCAGCCACAACTGCTATGCCCGCCCCAGCCATGCATACATGGGGCTTTCGCCGGGCCTCGACTTCGAGACCCGGCTTTTTTACAAGGAAGACGCGGCCGGGCTGCTGGAGAAGCAGCTGTCCCGCAAGAGCTATGTCTGCAAGCCGATTACCCTCGGCGCCAACACCGATCCCTACCAGCCGGTCGAGAAACGCATGCGGGTCACGCGCTCGATCCTCGAGGTTCTGGTGCGCACTCACCACCCGGTGAACATCATCACCAAGGGCTCGCTGGTGCTGCGCGACCTGGACCTGCTGACGCAGCTGGCGCGCGAGGGGCTGACCAGCGTCGCGGTGAGCATCACGAGCCTGGATACGGAACTGAAGCGCGCCCTCGAACCGCGTGCCGCATCGCCGCAGGCGCGCCTGCGCACGGTGGCGGGGCTGAGCGCCGCCGGTGTTCCGTGTGCGGTCATGGTGGCGCCGGTCATTCCGGCGCTCACCGACCACGAGCTGGAGGCGATCCTCGAGGCCGCGGCGGCGGCCGGCGCGACCTGGGCAGGTTACGTGCTGCTGCGGCTGCCCTACGAGATCAAGGACCTCTTTGCCGAGTGGCTGGCCGAGCACTATCCGCAGCGTGCGGCGCACGTGATGTCGGTGATCCGCGATATGCGCGGTGGCCGCGACAACGACGCACGCTTCGGCACGCGCATGCGCGGCACGGGACCATTCGCGGAGCTGCTGCGGAGCCGGTTTCGCATCGCCTGCCGGCGCGTCGGGCTGAATGTGACCCGGCGCGCGGACCTCAGCAGCGCGCTGTTCCGCGCCCCGCCACCGCCGGGCTCCCAGCTCGGCCTCGGGTTCTAAGGGAGCTTCCCGGATCCCCTGCAACCGGCACCGTGGCGGTGCCCCTGCGGGCATATTCCACCGGGTGCAGCCTTTGGCGTTGACGTCACTGGTTGCGCGCTTAAACTCACCGGTCCTGTAAGGCGGATGTGGAGCGGCGCGATTGCAGCATGCGGTTGGCCCCGGACAGATCAGTGGTGCACTGCCAGACGGTGCGCGCACGCGTGGCCGTGTGCCCGGTACGGTCCACGCATGAGTGAGGCGGCCAAGAACAGCGGCCATGCGGTCAAGGGCCGCTACGTGCTACGCGAGCGCCTCGGCGTCGGCGGCCAGGGCGAGGTATGGCGCGCGTTCGATCCGCAGACCGGGGTGGACATCGCGCTGAAGATCCTGCAGCCGCCTTCCGGGCGCAGCGCCGCCGCCTGGGTCGCCCTGGTGCACGAGCATGAGAGCTCCGGACGGCTGGACCACCCGGGCATCCTCCACGTCTACCCCCCCGAGCGTGACGCGGCCACCTTCCTCCTGCCGATGGAGCTGGCCGCTGGTGGTGACCTGCGCCGGCTGCGTGGCGCCAGCTACCTCACCATCGTCCCGGTGCTGCTCGAGGTGGCCAAGGCACTGGAACACGCGCACGAGCGCGGCATCGTGCACCGCGACCTGAAGCCCGGGAACGTACTCTTCGACGCGCAGGGCCGGGTGAAGCTGGCGGACTTCGGCGTGTCCGGGCGTTCGGCGGACACCGGCTCGATGCGCGGCCTGTCGCCCTTCACCGCGAGCCCCGAGCAGCTGCGCGGCGAGGCACCCATGCCCGGGGACGACGTCTATGGCCTCGGCGCCCTGGCCTACGAGCTGCTGTCGGGCAAGCCGCCGCACTACCCGCACTTCGACCCGGAGCGCATGCAGCACGAACCGGTGCCACCGCTGGTGCCCGTGCAGCAGATCCCGCCGCAACTGGCGGCGCTGGTGACGGCGATGCTGGACAAGGACCCGCGCAGGCGCCCCGCGAACATGCGCGACGTGATCGATGAACTCGACGCCTCGCTCAACGACACCCTGACCTTCGACTTCGAGACCGCCGAGCCGCCGCGCGAGGGCGAGCCGCTCAACATCACGCAGCCGCCCGTCGAGCAGCTGACCATGGCGCCGGCGGCAGCCTTCATCGAGCCGCAGCTGCCGATGGGGCAGCTGACCGCCGAGGTGCCGGCTATCCGTGACGAGGTGCCGGTCACCCGTGGCGCCGTGGATGGCGAGGCGCTGTGGCAGGAAGTCCGGGAGGCGCCGCTGCGGCCGCGCAGCTACGAACCGATGCGCAGCGGCGTGCCGCGCGCCCTGGTGGCGATCGCCATCGTGGCGGCCCTCGCGGTCGCCGCATACCTGTGGCTGCCGCGCTCACTGCCCGGCACGCCCACAACCGGCACGCCCACAACCGGCACTGCCCGGCCGGCCGTGCCCGTGCTGCCGCCGGCCGACACGCAGGCGCAGGCGAAGTTCATGACCGACCATGCGCTGCTCGAGCAGCGCATCACCACGCTCGAGGCGCGCGGCGCTGCCATCTGGGGAGGCAGCGAATTCGTGACGGCCAAGTCACGCGCCGCCGAGGCGACCGGCGCCCAGGCGACCGGGAATGTGGACCTGGCCCGTGAGCACCTCGCCGAGGCCGGCCGGCTGCTGGACACGGTCGAGGCGGCCGCACCAGCGGCACTGGCGGCGGAACTGGCCGCCGGCGAGCAGGCCGTGGCCGCCGGGCAGTCGGCGCTGGCCACGCAGGCCTATGACCTCGCCGTGCGCATTGCCCCGCAGGACGCGCGGGCGCTGGAAGGTCAGGCGCGCGCACGGCAGCTGTCCGCCGCCGCCCATCCGAACGAGCAGCCACCGGCGGCAGCGCCGGCGCGTACCGACGCCGCCTTCGGCGAGGATCGCTATGCGAAGGCGGCCGGCGAGGGCTTCGCGGCCCTGGGGGCCGGGCGGCTGAGCGAGGCGCGTGCGGCGTTCGAGCGTGCGCGTACCCTGCGCCCCGACGGCGCCGAGGCCATCGATGGCCTGAAGCGCGTGGATGCCGCCGAGCGCTCCCGCGGCTTCGGCTCGCTGCAGACCCGCGCCGAGGACCTGGAGGCCGACGAGCGCTGGGATGAGGCCCTTGCCGCCTACAAATCGGCGCTGCGGCAGAATCCCGCGCTCGAGTTCGCGCAGCAGGGCAAGGCGCGCGCCCAGGCGCGGCTGGACCTGAGCGAGACGCTGCAGGGTTTCATCGACCGCCCGGACCGCCTGGCATCCCCCGCGGCGCGCACGGAAGCGGAGACCGCGTTGCAGAGTGCCCAGGCGGTGAGCTCGCCCGGGCCGGCACTGCGCCTGCAGATCGCGCGCGTCTCGGCGCTGCTGCCGGAGCTGGACAAGACCGTGCGCCTGTCACTGGTGTCCGACGGCCTGACGCAGGTGAGCATCCCCGAGGTCGGCAGCTTTGGCGGCTTCTCGCGGCGCGACGTGGAGCTCAAGCCCGGTCGCTACACGGTCATCGGCACGCGTGAGGGGTACCGCGAGGTGCGCCGCGACATCACGCTGACCCCGGGGCAGCAGGGCCAGACCATCAACGTCACCTGCTACGACCCGAGCTGACATCGCCCGCGCGCTTGCCGCAAAGCTTGCGCGCTCCTAAGCTGTCGCAGACAAACATCCACCCCTGGCGGCGAGGCAGTGATGGGCGAGGCGGACGCGAAGATCGTGCTGCTGGCCGGCGCGAGCGGGCTCACCGGCTCCCGCACCCTCGATGCCCTGCTGGATGCGCCCGACGTCACGCGCGTGCTGGCGGTCTCGCGCCGGCCGCTGGGACGCGAGCACCCGCGCCTCGCCAACCGCATCGTGCAGTTTGCGCAGATGGAATCGCAGCTGAAGGGCGTCACGGCGGACGCTGCCCTGTGCTGCCTTGGCACCACCATCCGCCAGGCCGGCTCGCAGCAGGCCTTCCGCGCCGTGGACATCGACAGCGTGCTCACCTTTGCGCGCACCGCGCGCGCTGCCGGCGCGAAGCGTTTCGTCGTGGTCTCCTCCGTCGGCGCGAACCCGGAGTCGAGGAATTTCTACCTGCGCACGAAGGGGGAAATGGAGCAGCAGCTGGAGGCGCTCGGCTTCGAGTCACTGGACATCCTGCAGCCCTCAATGCTGCTGGGCTGGCGCAGGGAGATGCGCCCGCTCGAGCTCGTCGGCTTGACGCTCATGCCGCTGGTGAACCCACTGCTGGGTGGCAGGTACGCGGCCTATCGCGGCATCTCCGCGACCACCATCGGCAAGGCGATGCTCGGGGCGACGCGCTCGGGCCGCCGCGGCGTGCAGCGCTATACCTACGCCGGCATCGAGGCGCTCGCGCGCGCCACGTTCGTGCGACCCCGCCCGCCGCCGCCGGCCAAGGCAGCCGCGCGCGCGCGCTAGCGTTGCTGATGCGCACGCACCTGCGCGCGCATAGCGCCCTGACCATCGCCCTGTGCACGCTGCTCGGGGCGTGCAGCCCGCTCCCTTCGCACCCGACGGAGAACCCGCCCAGTGCACCGGGCGCCGCGGCCGCCGCACCCGGGATGGCGCCCGGGTCCGCCGCAGGCGAGCTGCCGCCGCAGCAGCTCGCGCAGGGCACAGCGATTGCCGCGGCGGCTACCGCCCTCATCGGCACGCCGTATCACTTCGGCGGCGCCGATGGCGCCGGCTTCGACTGCAGCGGGCTGGCGCTCTACGTGCACGAGCGCGTCGGCCTCGCCATCCCGCGCACCGCCGCCGAGCAGCAGCACGCGGCCCGACCGGTGCCGCTGGCGCAAATTCTTCCGGGCGACCTGGTGTTCTTTCGCATACGCAGGCGTGGCATTGACCACGTCGGGATCTATACCGGCGGGGGCCAGTTCGTGCATGCGCCGCATGCCGGCGTTTCCGTGTCCGCAGCGGGCATAAGCGGCGGATACTATGCACGCCATATCGTCAGCGCCGGGCGCTTCTGGCAGCCGCCGCCATGAAACATAAAGTGGCCCGAGGGCAATAGTTGCGCATATGTCACAGCACTTGAGAGTCACGACACATTTCGTTGCTTGACTCCAATCCGCGACGCTTCGACACTAAGAACTCAGTGATAAGGGCAAACCCGTCGAAAGACGGGGACGCAAAGCCACCGGTCTAAAGGGAGATTCCTATGACGGCGGGGCTGCCACGATCGCGCACCAGGCGCGGCCGCTCGCACTCCCTTCCCCGTCACCAGGAACGTCGCACTTAGGATCGCGGCCGCGCAAGGTTTCGTTTTCCGGGGAAGTTATGACTGCAAAGCCCAACTTCGCTTCCGACGCTCTCGCAGAGCTCGGTGCAGGCGATGCGACCGCACCGGTCGCAAGCACGGGACCGTTCGTGCTGAATCTGTGTTCGTCGACCACGCCGATGGCGCTCGCGCAGGCCGATCTGCCAGAGCTCAAGCGCTTCACGTTCTTCGTGAGCCGGCGCTTCGAGGAAGGCCGCGAACGCTTCCGGCTGCACATGGGATATTTCGCCACGCTCGCGGAGGCCGAGGAGTGGCTGAACCTCGTGCGCGAGATCTATCCGGGCGCCTGGGCCGGCGAGGCCCCGGGGCGCAAGCTGCGCGAACGCGCCGCCGCGGCCGCGGCCGCCCAGGCGCAGCACGCTGCCGGCCCCCAGCCGCAACGGCAGGCCCCGCCGGCCGCACAGGCCGCGCCGCACCCCTTCGCCCCCGCGCCGCCTCCCAAGCCGCTCGTGCCCGATCCGATTCCGGTGCTGCTGCCGGTTCTGCAGGCAGCGCCCGCCGCCCTCGCACCGACTCCACAGGCGCCCCCCGTCCGCAAGGCCGCCGACAGCGCGCCGCCGCAGCCGGTGCCCGCCGCACGCAAGCCCCTCGCACCGTCCGCTCCGCGGCCACTCCCGGCAGTGACCGCACGCAAACCCGCCGCGCCTGCGGCCGCCCCGGTCCGCGCCACCCGGGCCGCTCCTGCGGCTGCCGCGCCGAGCCGGGCGAGCGCACCGGTGGCGACCGCCCCCAGCGTGCTCAGCCTCGCCCCGGAGCCGGCACCAGCCCCGGCGCCTGACAAGGCGGCCGGCGCCACGGGTGTCTTCGGTGACTCGAACGTACGCGAGGTGCTCAAGGCACTCGGTGATGCCAGCGCCACCGGCGAGACACGCCTGATGCACGCGCCGCCGCCGCCACGCGCACCCGCGCCGCCGGCGAAGGAATCCCTGAGCGATACCCAGGTACTGAAGCTGCTGGAAGTGCGGCGCCCCGAGGGCGCGGAGCCCCAGACGCAGGAACCGGCGCACGGCGCCATTCCGCTGCTGAAGCCCGATGACACCGGCACACGCGAGGCGCTCAAGGATGCCGTCGTCAGCAACGCGGCCGTGCTGTTCGCCGTGCAGTTGCAGTGGTCCGTGCAGGCGGTCGCGCTGGACAAGGTCCCGCCGCTGGCCATCTTCAGTGCCTACACGCTCTATACCGTCGAGGGCAGCCGCGACGGGCGCAAGTGGTACGGACTGCGGCTGGGCTTCTTCAGCGACGCGATCTCGGCCAAGCAGGTAGCCCACTACGTACGCTCGGAGTTCGCCTCCGTCGCCGTGGTCCCGGTCAGCGCCCAGGAGAAGTCGCGCGCCACGGAGCAGGACAAGCAGGCGGCGACCCTGGGCGGCGCCCCGGCCCAGCCGGCCGAGCGGGTCGATGAGTTCAAGCTGATTGATGACTCCGCGGCGATCGCCGCCGAGGCGGCCGATGCGCTGAAGCGCATGGCACCGCGCACCGCGCAGGCGGCGAAGCCTGCGGCCGCGCAGTCCTTGAGCGATCCGGCCGCCCGGAAGATCCCCGGCCGGCCCATCCCCAAGGTTGCGGTCGGCCGCAAGCCCGCCACGCCGGCTGCCAAGCCGGTCGCAGCCCCCAAGCCGCGCGCGCGCGGCGCGGGCAAGGTGGGCGCCGGCGAGGCCCGCAGCGCGCAGTCGCTCGAGGAGACCCTGGAGATCCTCGGCGCCGGCCAGCTCGCGATCGACAACGGCAACGGCGAGACTCTCAACGAGAGCGGCGTGCGTCACCTGCGCGTCGAGGTCCAGAAGGGCTCCCCGTTCGCGCGACTCCTCGAGCGCCTCAGTGAGCGGGTGAAGAAGTCGTAGCCGGCGCGTCGAACTCGGCGAGCATCCAGCGCTTGTAGGCCTCCAGGTTCATGTCGCGGCCCAGGAAGTCATGCACCAGCTGCGTGGCCGGCTTGGTCGCACCGGGGGCCAGCACCGTCTGGCGATAGCGCATCCCGGTCGGGCCGCCGAGCAGGTCCTTCGGGTCGAACTGCGCGAAGAAGTCCAGTGCGATCACCTTGTCCAGCACGTAGGTGTAGTAGTTGGAGCTGTAGCCGTTCAGGTGCGTGTACGCCGACCAGAAGTGGTCGCCCGGGAAAAATTCGGCGGTGCTGTAAAGGTCGAACGCCTTGCGGTACAGCGCATCGAAGTCTGCGGTCGCCGGGTCCGCGGTATGGAAGTCCAGCGACACCGCCGTGGCCAGCAGCTGGAACTGCTCATCCGCCGCGCGCCCGTAGGCATCCGCACTCACCATGCGCTGGTACAGCTCCTTCGGCAGCACCTCCCCGCTCTGGTAGTGGCGCGCGAAGGTGGCGATGATCGCGTAGTCGTGGAAGAACTCCTCGAGCATCTGCGAGGGCGCTTCGACGAAGTCCCCCTCGACGAAGAAGCCGCCGGTGCCGGCAAAGCGGTTCTGGCTGCCAATCACGTGGTGCATGAGGTGGCCGAACTCGTGCAGGAAGACGACCACGTCGCCGTACTGCATCAGGCCGGGATCCCCGGCGACGCCACCGGGGAAATTACAGATCAGTGCGCCGTCGGGCAGCTGCCGCCCACGGGCGCCGCCAGTGACCGAGGTGGTCGAGAACCACTTGTCCTTGCCCTCGCGCGGGTGCATGTCGAGGTAGATGCGCCCGAGCCTGGTGGCGCCGTCGAATACATCGTAGGTCGTTACCGAGGGATTCCAGGTGCGCACGCCCGCCACCGGATTGATCTGCACGCGGAACAGCCTGGAGGCGGTGGCGATGACGCCCTTCTCGACCTGGTCGTAGGGGAAGTAGGGCCGCACGCTCTGCGAGTCGAAGTTGAACTTGGCGCGCCGGTACTGTTCGCGCCAGTAGCTCACGTCCGCCGCGGAGACCCTTTGGACCGATGGATCGCGCGACTTCACGAAGGCGAGCAAGGCGGCATCCTCGCGTGCGCCGGGCTCGCGCGAGGCCGCGTCGACCTGGTGCACGAACTCCGCGAGCTTCGCCGGCGAGCCCATCATCTGGTCGGCCATCGCAAAGTCCGCCCAGGTCTTGTAGCCGAGCAGCTGCGCCAGCTCGCGGCGCGCGCTGAGCAGGCTGCGCAGGATCTCGGTGTTGGCCGGCCAGCCGACCTGGTGCGCGGACAGGAACACCTGGTGGCGCAGCTGCTGGTTGTTGCCGAACTTCAGCGCCGGGCGGGTATCCGGGTAGTCCGTGGTGATCTTGACGTGGCCGTCCGCGTCGGCCGGGTGCGAGGCGAGGTAGTCAGCGGGCAGCCCGTCCAGGAGCGCCTTGTCGACGACGACGGTGCGTCGGTCATCGTGCACGGTGCGCTCGAAGGCCAGGCCGCGCTCGGTGATCTTGTCCTGCAGCGTCTTGATCTTCGCGCGCGTGGCGTCGTCCCGGTCGACGCCCGCCAGGCGGTACTCGAGCAGAGTGCGCTCGAGGTAGTGCCGGGCGGCAGGATCGGCCGGGCTCGGGATCGCCGTGAGCGCCTGGTAGACCGACTGGTTCAGGCTCAGGGCGGCCAGGGCCGCAGCCACCGTCTGCGTCAGGGCCTGGGCCTTGTCGCGCAGTTCCTTGGTGGAACCGACACCGTAGAGCAGCGACGACTGGCTCTGCGCATCGGCCAGCGCGCCGAAGGCCTCGTCGTAGGGCTGCAGCGTGTTGTCGACGGTGCGCGCGCCCTTGACGGCGAGCAGGCGCTTGACGGCGGCATCGGAGGTGGCGAGGTGCTGCTTCACCCAGGCCTCCAGCGCCCCCGGAGTGCCGCCGGTCTCCCAGGCGTGCACCGGAGCCGGTGGCGCGGCGGCCGCCAGAGCCAGGGCCGGCAGTGCCAGGCACAGCAGCGAGGCGAGTAACGATGAGAAGATCCGCGCGCGGGCGGGGCGATGCGTCATGTCGGGCTCCCTTGCGACCGCGGCTTTGAGGGCTCCGCAGCCTATCGTCTTATCCACTCATCTTAGCGCGGCCCCACAAGGGTTTGCCCCGGCTGTGGGGGCTTTGCGCCATGGCGAGGCGCGCGTGCGGCGAGGCGAGCGGCCTAGCGCTTGCCGAAAAGCTTCTCCAGCTCCGACAGTGACTTATTCACCTCGCCGGTGTTCGGGGGAACGTAGGCGGCGGGGCGCGGCTTGAAGTGGTCGCAGAAGTTCGCGTGCACCTTGTCGCTGACTTCCTCGGCCGTCGGCTCACGGCAGTGCTTGGCGACCCGCGTGTCGTAGTCGACGCACATGCGGCACACGTGCAGTTCGCTGCGGCACTTGGGGCACTCCTCGAGCCGGCGCAGCGGCAGTGTCAGCTCCGCCAGCGACGCGCCACACTTCCAGCAGACCAGGTCATGCGCCATGCGCGCTAGCGTACTACCGCTCGGGCGGGGCTGTCGCCGCTACGCAGCTTAAGCCCCGCCTGCCGTTTGCGGGGGGCCGTGCCCTGCGGAGCCGTCACCGCCGTCGCGATGCTTCCTCGATGGTTGCGCGCCGGCAATCTGAGCAATCGAGGGACGGGTTACGGTCGGCTGCGGTCATACGCTCGGTCGATATGCCTGCCTGAAAGGGGCCGTTCACCGCCTCACGAAGATTGTGGTTGCCGAATTGGCCGCCGCGGACTCTTAACCTATGAGATGGCGCGTTATCACAGCCGGCCGCGAGACGGGCAAGGCCGGTTGGTAGTTACGAACAACAAGGCGGGCCTATGCCTGATACGTTAGGACTTCGTCGGCTGAGTTGCCCGCATCGTGGGCATTTCCCGACATGCTGGGCAATGTTTGCCGCGCTAGCGCTCGGCGCGTGTGGCGGCAGCGGTGGCGGTTTCGGCGGCGTCGGCGGCGGCAGCGGCGGTACCCCGCCGACGTACAGCATCGGCGGTACGGTCTCTGGTATTGACCCCGGGCAGTCGATCATCCTCCTTGATAATGGCGGCGACGCTTTGCCGGTCAGCGCGAACGGGTCGTTCGTCTTTGTCACCAGAATTCGCAGCGGCGGCACCTACGCCGTAACAGCAACTGCCCCGGAGGGCAAGAATTGTGACGTCACGGGCAGCTCGGGCCAGGTCTGGGCGAATGTAACCAACGTGGCTGTAGCTTGTGGCAGCAATGCCACCTTCTCGATCGTGGGTACGGCCTTTGTTGGACATTTCTTGTTTGTGGCGAATTCAGGGGCCGATAGCATTTCGGAATTTTCCATTGACGCGAACAGCGGAGCGTTGTCTTCGACTGGCCCACCGGTGGCCGCTGGTCAGGGACCCACCGCGATGGCCAGCACGATCGATGACATGTACTTCACTAACAGGTACCTGTACGTCAGCAATAGTCGCAGCAATGACATATCGGCGTTTGCCGTCGACGCCGTTAGCGGCGCACTGACCGCAGTTCCCGGCTCGCCGTTTGCCGCGGGCACGAGCCCCGGCGCCGTCGCGGTCTTTGCAACCACGGCGTGTAGCTCACGGGGATCGCCTTGCCACACACTCGAAAATCTATTCGTCGCGAACTCCGGATCCGACACCGTCTCCGCCTACCAGATCGATCCAAGCACCGGTGTCCTTACACCGGCCCCTACATCATTTGGCCCTTATTCCACCGGTATGGGCCCATCGGCGATGGCCGTTGGCGGCTACGCTGGCTCCAGCGCCCCATTAAACCCATTCGTCTACATCGCAAACGATGGTGGCTCCAACGATATCTCTGCGTTTCAGATAGACGAATTTCCAGTCGGTCTGAGTGCGGTTACAGGGTCGCCTTTCCCCTCAAACGGCAACGTAAGCTCCTTGGCGTTCGGCCTCGGCGATGCCTTCCCGTACCCTCCGGGTGAGAGTAACGGTAGCCCGGGGCTAAAGAGCCTCCTATACGCTGCGAGCGCGAGTGGCGGTACCGCGAACATCATGGGCTTCAGCATTCACCCTCCCATGGGCGACGCGAACGATGGCGCGTTGACCGCTCTGCCCGGTTTTCCCTATGCCTTGCCTTCGTGCAGCTATGTCGTCGCCGACCAGACGGGTGCTTACCTGTACGCAACAGCGGGGACGAACGTGTTCGGTTTTGGCGTTGACCAGCAGACCGGAGCGTTGATCCCGCTCCCCGGATCTCCGTTCGCCGTTGGCGGCAGCGCGGATTCCGCGAGCGTCGATCCAACAAATCAGTTCCTCTACGTGACAAATCGTAGCGCTGGAACGGTGACCGGGTTCTATCGGCAGGCGGCAACAGGCGAGCTGACCATCATGCCGGGCTCACCCTTCGCCGTTATTCAGTAAGGGGACCTCAGCGCGAAGCTCGGCAGAGGCTGCTGCGGCACCTTGCTGAACTAGGTCGTGTCGTTACCCTGTGCGTGCAGGCGCGCCAATATCTTTGGTAGAAGCGGACTTGTCATCCGGCCGCCGCGACCGGCAGCGTGCGCTCGCGCAGGAAGACATCGAGCACGCGGCCCGTATGCGACTGTTTGGCCCGCCGCGCGACCTGCGCGGGAGTCCCCTGTACGACGATGCGGCCACCGCCGTCGCCGGCCTCCGGACCCATGTCGATGATCCAGTCCGCTTCTGCCATGACATCGAGGTTGTGCTCCACGACGACCGCCGTGTTGCCGGCGGCCACCAGCCGGTGCAGCACGTGCGTTAGCTTCTCCACATCGGCCATGTGCAGCCCGACCGTCGGTTCGTCCAGCACGTAGAGGGTGTGCTGCGCCTTGTGGCGCGGGCCGCGCGCGACCTCGTCGCGCACCTTCGACAGCTCGGTGACCAGCTTGATGCGTTGCGCCTCACCTCCGGAGAGCGTCGGGCTCGGCTGGCCGAGGGTGAGGTAGCCCAGGCCGACGTCCTGCAGGAGCTTCAGCGCATGGTGCACGCGCGGATGGGCGGCGAAGAAACCCACGGCGTCATCGACGTCCATCGCCAGCACGTCGCCGATGCTCTTCTCGCGCCACAGTACCGCGAGGGTCTCGGAGTTGAAGCGCCGGCCGCCGCACACGTCGCACAGCACCTTCACATCCGGCAGGAAGCTCATCTCGATGGTCTTCACGCCCTGGCCCTCGCAGCCCTCGCAGCGCCCGCCGGTGGTGTTGAAGGAGAAGCGGCTCGTGGTATAGCCGCGGATGCGCGCCTCGGTAGTGCCGGCGTAAATGCGGCGTATCTCGTCCCAGAAGCCGATGTAGGTTGCAGCGCACGAGCGCGGCGTCTTGCCGATCGGCGTCTGGTCCACTTCCAGCACCCGGTCGATGTGCTCCATGCCTGTGAGCGCGCCGCAGCCGATGAGCCTGGCGGCAGCGGCGCGCTTGGGCGCCCTGCCGCGCCGGGCGTTCCCGTCCAGCAGGCGCCGCAGGTTCGCATACAGCACGTCGCGGGCGATCGTGGACTTGCCGGAGCCGGAGACCCCGGTGATGACCACCAGGCGCCCGAGCGGGATGCTGACCTCACAGTCCTTGATGTTGTGCAGCGCGACGCGCTCCAGCTTAAGGCGGGCGGTGGCGGCGGTGATGCTGCGGTGCGGCTGTGCCGGGTGCAGGAGCGGCTCGCGCAGGAAGCGCCCGGTGACCGAGCGCGGGCTGCGCATGAGGTCCTTCACGGTGCCGGCCCCGACCACCTCGCCGCCGCGCACACCGGCCTGGGGACCTAAGTCCAGCACGTAGTCCGCGCGCCGGATGGTGTCCTCGTCGTGCTCGACGACCACCAGGGTGTTGCGGTGGCTGGCCAGCTCGGCGAGCGAGTCCAGCAGGATCGCGTTGTCGCGCGGGTGGAGGCCGATCGTCGGCTCGTCCAGCACGTAGCACACCCCCTGCAGGTTGGAGCCCAGCTGCGCGGCCAGGCGGATGCGCTGCGCCTCGCCGCCGGAGAGCGTCGGCGCGGAGCGGTCCAGCTGCAGGTAGCCCAGGCCCACGCGGTCGAGGAACTTCAGCCGCGCGCGGATCTCGGCCAGCAGGTCGCGGGCGATCTCGCGCTCGCGTGGTCCCAGGCGCAGCCTGGCGAAGAACTCCTGGCTGGAGGCAACCGACTGCCCGGCGAGCGCGGCGATCGAGCGCTCGCGGAAGCGCACGCTGAGCGCGGTCGGGTTGAGCCGCTCGCCGGCGCAGCTGCCGCATGCCTGCGGCGAGTGTGCGTACCACTCGTTCCACCAGATCTCCTCGCCGCTGTGCTCCTCGCTGAAGCCGGGGATCTCCACTCCGGTGCCGAAGCAGGACTCGCACCAGCCGTGCTTGGAGTTGAAGGAGAACAGGCGCGGGTCCAGCTCCGAGAAGCTCCGGCCGCAGGACGGGCAGGCGCGCTTGGTGGAGAACACCGTGACGCGCTGCGACTTCGGCCCCAGCACGTGCACCAGGCCCTTGCCGAAGTCCAGCGCGCGCGCCAGTCCCGCACGCAGTGCCGCCTCGTTCCTGACGCTGACATCCACCTCGACGACCGGCAGCTCCAGGGTGTGCTCGCGGAAGCGCGACAGGCGCGGCCACGCCGAGGTGGGCAGCAGCGCCCCGTCCACGCGCAGCTGCCTGAAGCCCTTCTTCGCCGCCCACTTGGCAAGGTCGGTGTAGTAGCCCTTGCGGGCGACCACGAGCGGGGCGAGCAGTGAGATGCGCTTGCCCCTGTAGTCACGCAGCAGCCTTGCCGCGATGGAGGCGGGACTCTGCGGCTCGATGGGCACGTCGCAGTCCGGGCAGTACTGCGTGCCGAGCTTCACGTACAGCAGGCGCAGGAAGTGATAGATCTCGGTGAGCGTTGCGACCGTGCTCTTGCGTCCGCCGCGGCTCGTGCGCTGCTCGATGGCAACCGTGGGCGGGATGCCGTAGATCGCATCCACGTCGGGGCGGGCGGCCGGCTGCACGAACTGCCGCGCGTAGGCGTTGAGGGACTCGAGGTAGCGGCGCTGGCCCTCGTTGAAGAGGATGTCGAAGGCGAGCGTGGACTTGCCCGAGCCGGAGACCCCGGTCACGACGGTGAAGCGGTCGCGCGGGATCTCGACGTCGATGCCCTTCAGGTTGTGCTCGCGGGCGTTGTGGATGACCACGGCGTTGCGGCCGCGCCGGCTGGCGCCGTAGGCGGGGGCCGGTTCTGCGACGGCCAGCGCGGCGACCGCCGCGGCCGGGGAGAGCGCCTGGTCGTAGGTGGCCAGCGCCTGGCCGGTGAACGAGCGGCGCTCGGCGCGCACCTGTGCCGGGGTGCCCGCGCACACGATCTCGCCGCCGCGCTCGCCACCCTCCGGGCCCATGTCGATGATCCAGTCGGCCGCGCGGATGACGTCCAGGTTGTGCTCGATGACCAGCAGCGAGTGGCCCGCGACCAGCAGCTTGCGGAAGGCGCGCAGCAGCTTCGCCACGTCCTCGAAGTGCAGCCCGGTGGTCGGCTCGTCGAACAGGAACAGCTTGCCGCGGTGGGTGGTGCTCGAGAGCACGGAGGCCGCCTCCGCGAGGTGGCCGGCCAGCTTCAGCCGCTGCGCCTCGCCGCCGGAGAGGGTGGGGACCGGCTGGCCGAGCTTGACGTACTCGAGGCCCACGTCCGCCAGCGGCGCGAGCCGCTGGGCGACCTCGGGCGCATCGGCGAAGAACACCCGCGCCTCGCTCACCGTCAGCTCGAGCACCTCGGCGATGCTCAGGCGGCGCGCATCCGCGCCCTCGCGGCGGATCTCCAGCACCTCATCGCGGTAGCGCCGGCCGTTGCAGTCCGCGCAGCGCAGGTACACGTCCGAGAGGAACTGCATCTCCACGTGCTCGAAGCCGTTGCCGGTGCAGGTCGGGCAGCGGCCGTTGCCCGAGTTGAAGCTGAACGTGCCCGGGGTGTACTTGCGCTCCTGCGCGGCCGGTTCGGCGGCGAACAGCGCGCGGATCGCATCGAAGGCGCCGACGTAACTGGCGGGGTTGGAGCGCGTGGTGCGGCCGATGGGGTTCTGGTCGACCATGACGACATCGTCGATCAGCTCGGCGCCGGCAAGGCCGGCGAACTGCCCGGGCGCCTCGGTGGGCTTGCCGCGGTACTTCAGCAGCGCCGGGTACAGCACATCCTCCACCAGGCTGGACTTGCCGGACCCGGATACTCCGGTCACGCACACCAGGCGCTTGAGCGGGATGCGTACGTCGAGGTTCTTCAGGTTGTGCTCGCAGGCGCCGCGCAACTCGAGCCAGCGGTTGGAGACCGCCTCGGCCACGACCTCCCCGGGCGGGCTCTCGCGCACGCCCTCCGCGCTCTCCTTGACCGGCGCCAGCGACTTCGCGCCGCTCAGGTACTGGCCGGTGAGGGAGGCCTTGTGCGCACGGATTTCCCTGGGCGTGCCGAAGAAGACGACCTCCCCGCCGCGCTCGCCGGCCCCGGGCCCGAGGTCGAGGATGCGGTCGGCCTCGAGCATGATCTGCGGGTCGTGCTCGACCACCACCAGGGAGTTGCCGGCATCGCGCAGGCGCTTCATGACCCCGATGACGCGCTGCATGTCGCGCGGGTGCAGCCCGATCGAGGGCTCGTCCAATACGAACAGCGTGTTCACCAGCGAGGTGCCGAGCGCGGTCGTGAGGTTGATGCGCTGCACCTCGCCGCCGGAGAGCGTGCGCGACTGACGATCGAGCGTGAGGTAGCCCAGGCCGACGTCGCAGAGGTAGCGGAAGCGCCCGCGGATCTCCCCCAGCAGCAGGTCGGTGGCCTCATCCAGCGGCTGCGGCAGGGCGAGGTTGACGAAGAACTCGTGGCTGCGCTCCACCGGCAGCAGCATGAGGTCGTGGATCGAAAGACCCGGCAGTGCCGCGAGCGTCGCGTCAGTCCATTCGGCCCCGTGCGGGCGCATGCGCGGCATGGAGCCGAGGGCGCTCGCGGCGAGTTGGTGGCTGCCGAGGCGCCACAGCAGCGCCTCGCTCTTCAGGCGCGCCCCGTCGCAGGCAGTGCAGGGGGTGTACGCGCGATAGCGCGACAGCAGCACGCGCACGTGCATCTTGTAGGCGCGCGTCTCGAGCCACGCAAAGAAGCGCCGCACCCCGTACCAGACCTTCTTCGACCACGCGCCCTCGCCCTCGATCACCCACTTGCGCGCGTCGTGGCTGAGCTCACGCCACGGGGTATCGAGCGAGATGCCGCGCAGCTTGGCGAACTTCTCCAGGTCCTCCTGGCACTCCGCGTATGACTTGGTCTGCCAGGGCTTGATCGCCCCGGTGCGCAGGGTCTTGGTCTCATCCGGGATGACCAGCCCGAAGTCGATGCCGATGGTGCGGCCGAAGCCGCGGCAGGTCTCGCACGCGCCCAGCGGGGAATTGAAGGAGAAGTGGCTCGGGGCCGGGGCACGGTAGGCGAGGTCGCATTCCGCGCAGTGCAGCTCGCTCGAGTAGCGCCACGTGGCAGTGCGCTGCGGAGGATCCTGGTCATCGACGACCTGGATGTTGACGCGGCCGCGCCCGACGCGCAGCGCCGCTTCCAGCGACTCCAGCACGCGGCCGCGCTCGGCATTGCCGGCACGCAGTCGATCCTGCACCACCTCGAGCGTGACGGTGGCGGCGGGTGGCTTGGCACGCTTGCGGCCCTTGCGCGCCGGAGCGGCGGCAGCGGCGGGCGCCACGGGAACTGCCGTCGTGGCAGGGGAGTCGAAAAAGCGCGTGTAGCCCTGCCGGGACAGCAGCTCGCGCACCTCCTCGATCTTGAAGTTCTCCGGCACCGGCACCGGGAAGCTCATCACCAGGCGCGGGTCGCCGCCGGCCTCGGCGCGGGCGAGGATGTCCGCGTAGATGCTCTCGGCCGTGTCGCTGTGCACCGGCTTGCCGCAGCGCCGGCAGAACAGGGCCGCGGCGCGCGCAAACAGCAGCTTCAGGTGATCATTCAGCTCCGTCATGGTGCCGACGGTGGAACGCGAGGTGCGCACCGGGTTGGTCTGGTCGATGGCAATCGCCGGCGGGATGCCGTGGATGGACTCGACCTGGGGCTTGTCCATGCGATCGAGGAACTGCCGCGCGTAGGGCGAGAAGGTCTCGACGTAGCGGCGCTGGCCTTCCGCGTACAAGGTGTCGAATACCAGCGATGACTTGCCCGACCCGGAAACACCGGTGACGACGATCAGCTCGTTCAGCGGAATCTCCAGGTCGAGATTCTTCAGGTTGTTCTGGCGCGCGCCACGCAGGGAAATGGCGTCACGAGAGGCGTCGGTCATTCCGTCACCGTGTGTGTGCAGACAGTGGAACTCGCCCGTGCCGGGCCGGCGCAGGCCTGTAAATTATACGTCGATCCATCGTGCGGTGCGGCATCCCCGGCGTGGGTCCGGAACCCTCTTATGGGGCCCTTGGGGGTGTTCTGCAATCCAGTACGCGTCCGCCCGGTCTACTGTATGGCCGCAATCAAGCGCCGCGGCGGCGTGGGGATTTGCATGGGCGCCGAGGCACTTACGGGGCCCGCGCGCCCTCTGCACTACTGCACGCACCCGGGGCGTACAATCCGCGGCGTTCCACCATCCCCCGTATGAGGAGACTGCGAATGAGTTCCAGAATGCTTCCCAGTGTTGCCCTGGCCGCGGCCGCCGCGGTGATGTTCTCGACCGCAGCGATCAGCACCGCCAGCGCAGACGAAGCCAAGGTGCACTGCTCGGGCGTGAACTCCTGCAAGGGACAGTCCGCGTGCAAGAGTGCCAACAATGCCTGCAAGGGCCAGAATTCCTGCAAGGGCAAGGGATTCGTGGAGATGAGCAAGGCGGATTGCGACGCCGCCAAAGCCAAGGCGAAGTGAGCTGTTGCGGACCGGGCGCCGCCGGCGCCCGGTCCGCCCTTTACTCCTCTTAGATGCTTACCAGCTCCACCCTCGGCTTTGGCCTGGGCCTGAGGGTCGATCATTACGAGGCGATCCTCGCCGAGCGCCCGCCCGTCGACTGGTTCGAGGTGCTCACCGAGAACTACCTGGTGCCCGGTGGCAAGCCCCTGTCCTACCTGATGCGCTTCCGCGAGCGCTATCCGCTGGTCATGCACGGGGTATCGCTGTCCATCGGCAGCACCGCGCCGCTGGATCTGGAGTACCTGCGCCAGGTGAAGGCCCTCGCGCAGCGCATCGAGCCGGCGTGGATGTCGGACCACCTGTGCTGGACCGGCGTTGCCGGGCGCAACATGCACGACCTGCTGCCGCTGCCCTACACCGAAGAGGCGCTCGCGCATGTCGTCGAGCGCATCCGCCAGGTTCAGGACGTGCTCGGCCGGCGCATCCTCATGGAGAACGTCTCCAGCTACGTGGGCTTCAGCCACTCGCAACTGACGGAGTGGGATTTCCTGCGTGAGGTGGCCGTGCGCGCCGACTGCCTGATCCTGCTCGACGTGAACAACATCTACGTAAGCTCGGTCAACCACGAGTTCGACGCGCTCACCTACCTGGCGGCGATGCCGGCCGAGCGCGTGCAGCAGATCCATCTCGCCGGCCACGAGAACCACGGTGACTACCTCATCGACACCCACGACCATCCGGTGCCGGACCCGGTGTGGGAGCTGTACGCCGCTGCCCTGCGCCACTGCGGGCCGGTGGCGAGCATGATCGAACGCGACGACAACATCCCGCCGCTGGCCGAGCTGGTCGCCGAACTTGAGCAGGCGCGCGCGGTCAGTGCGCAGGTGCTGGCCGCCCCGCAGCGCACCGGCGCGCCGCCTGTCAAGGCCGCGCGGCCGCAGCGCACGGGCACGGCCCCGTGACCCGCCTGGCGCAGGTCCAGGGGGATTTCCAGGCGTACCTGCTGCAGGGCGAGCGCGCGATCGAGGCGCACGTGCTGGGGACCACGCGGGTGCCGGTGGCGACGCGCCTTGCGATCTATGGCGGCGCCTATGGCAGCCGCCTCGCCGAGGCCCTTGCCAGCAACTTCCCGGCGCTGGCGCAGCTTCTGGGGGAGACGGACTTCCAGCAACTGGCCAGTGCCTACGTGCGTGCCCACGAGTCGCCGTACTTCTCGATCCGCTACTACGGGGATCGCCTTGCCGAGTTCCTGGCGAGCACCGAGCCGTACGCCAGCGCGCCGGTGCTCGCGGAGCTGGCCCACTGGGAGTGGACTCTCGGCCAGGTCTTCGATGCCGCGGATGCCGAGCCCGTGGCGCACGAAGCGCTCGCGCGCGTGGAACCGCAGCAGTGGGCGCAACTGCGCTTTGGCTTTCACCCGAGCGTGCAGCGCCTGCAGCTGCACTGGAACGTGCCGCAGATCTGGCAGGCGGCCACCGAGGAGCGCGATCCGCCGGCGGTGAGCTTCACCCAGGAGGCGCAGCCGTGGCTGGCGTGGCGGCAGGAGCTGAGGACTTACTTCCGCTCGCTGGCGCAGACGGAAGGCACCGTGCTGGACGCGGCGCGCAGCGGCCGGCCCTTCGGGGAACTGTGCGCGCTGTTGTGTGAGGAACTCGGCGAGGCGCAGGCGCCGCTGCAGGCGGCGACGCTGCTGCGCGGCTGGGTCGCCGCGGGCCTGATCACCCGGGCGGACTGATTCCCGACGGCGCCGCGCTGCCGGTGCCTCTTCGCGCGGCCAACATCCGTGCGCACGCCAGCGTACAATCGCGGCCCGACTCTCCGCAAAAAAGCCGCCCGATGCCGCTCGCCACCTACGCCAACGTCCTGGAGATGATCGGCAACACACCGCTCATGGCGGTGCGGCACCTGGACACCGGCCCCTGCGAGCTGTTCCTCAAGCTCGAGAACCAGAACCCCGGCGGCTCGATCAAGGATCGCGTGGGTCTGTACCTGATCGAGGCCGCCGAGCGTTCCGGCAAGCTCAAGGCCGGCGGCACGCTGGTGGAGGCCACGGCCGGCAACACCGGGCTGGGGCTGGCGCTGGTGGCCGCGCAGAAGGGCTACCGCCTGCTGCTGGTGATCCCGGACAAGATGAGCCAGGAGAAGATCTTCCACCTCAAGGCGATGGGCGCGGAGGTGATGATGACGCGCTCGGACGTGAGCAAGGGGCACCCGGAGTACTACCGCGACGTCGCCGAGCGCCTGGCGCGCGAGATCCCCGGCGCCTACTTCGTCAACCAGTTCGGCAACCCGGCCAACGCCCAGGCCCACGAGGAGACCACCGCACCGGAGATCTGGGAGCAGATGGGGCACAGGCTCGATGCCATCGTGTGCGGCGCCGGCACCGGTGGCACCCTCGCCGGCCTGACGCATTTCTTCGCGCGTACGGCACCCGCGGTGCAGCTGGTGCTGGCCGACCCGGCCGGCTCGGGCCTTGCCACCTACGCCACCACCGGCAAGCTGCCGGAGAAGATGACGCCGTGGCTCGTGGAGGGAATCGGCGGGGATTCGGTGCCCCCGGTCGGGGACTTCTCGCGGGTGAGCAGCACCTACACCATCCCCGATGCGGAGGCCTTCCGCACCTGCCGGGAGCTGCTGAGCCGCGAGGGCATCATCGCCGGCACCTCCACCGGCACGCTGCTCGCAGCGGCGCTGCGCTACTGCCGCGCGCAGCAGAGCCCCAAGCGCGTCGTCAGCTTCGTGTGCGACAGCGGCAACAAGTACCTGTCCAAGGTCTACAACGACTACTGGATGCTCGACCAGGGCTTCATCGAGCGTGCGCACCTCGGCGACCTGCGCGACCTGATCGCCCGCCGGCACACCGAGCGCGCCGCGGTCACGGTCAATTCCACCGAGGCGGTGATGGCCGCCTACCGGCGCATGAAGCTCTACGACGTCTCGCAGGTGCCGGTGCTGGAGGATGGCCGCATCGTCGGCATCGTCGACGAGGAGGACATCCTCATGGAGGTGATTGCCAACCCGGCGCACTTCAACGAGCCGGTCACCCGCGCGATGACGAGCCACCTGGTCACCATCGGCTCCGATGCGCCGGTCACGCAGCTCATGGATATCTTCAAGCGCGGCATGGTCGCCATCGTCATGCACGGCAACGAGTTCCAGGGGCTCATCACCCGCATCGACCTGCTCAACTGGCTGCGCCGCCGGCAATGAGCGGCTGCACGACTCCACGACACCAGAGGTGCCCTTCGCATGAGTGACGAGACTTCCGGGCAGCGCTTCGGCACGCGCGTCATCCACGGCGGGCAACGCCCCGACCCGCTCACCGGAGCGGTCATGCCGCCGATCTATGCCACCTCGACCTACGTGCAGTCGAGCCCCGGGGTGCACAAGGGCTACGAATACTCGCGCACCCACAACCCGACGCGCGATGCGCTGCAGGCGGCACTGGCGAATCTCGAGGGCGGGGCCGCCGGGTTTGCCTTCGCCTCGGGAATGGCCGCGACCGCGACCCTGCTGGAGCTGCTGGATGCCGGCTCGCACATCATCGCCATGAACGACCTGTACGGGGGCAGCTACCGGCTGCTGGAGAACGTGCGCAAGCGCTCCGCCGGCCACAGCGTCTCCTTCGTGGACCTCTCGGACGTGGCCGCGCTCGAGAAGGCGCTCCGGCCCGACACGCGCCTGCTGTGGGTCGAGACCCCGACCAACCCGCTGCTGAAGCTCGTCGACCTGAGTGCGGTGGCAAAAATTGCGCGCAGCCGCGGCATCCTCTGCGTCTGCGACAACACCTTCGCGACCCCCTATCTCCAGCGCCCGCTCGAGCACGGCTTCGACGTCGTCATGCACTCGACGACCAAGTACCTGAACGGGCACTCGGATGCGATCGGCGGCGCTGCCATCGTGCGCGCCGACAAGGAGCTTACCGAGCGCCTCGCCTACCTGCAGAACGCACTCGGCGCAGTGCCCGGGCCCTTCGACTCCTTCCTCACGCTGCGCGGCATCAAGACCCTGGCGCTGCGCATGGAGCGGCACTGCGCCAACGGACTCGCGGTGGCGCAGTTCCTCGAGCAGCACCCGGCCGTCGAGCGCGTGCTCTACCCCGGGCTCGCCAGCCACCCGCAGCACGCACTCGCCCGGCGGCAGATGGCGAACGGCTACGGCGGCATCGTCACCGCGGTGCTGCGCGGCGGGCTCGATGCGGCGCGGCGCATGCTGGAGCGCTGCCACCTGTTCTCGCTGGCCGAGAGCCTGGGCGGCGTGGAGAGCCTCATCGAGCATCCGGCGATCATGACTCATGCGTCCCTGCCGCCCTCGATGCGCGCCTCACTTGGCATCACCGACGGGCTCATCCGCCTCTCGGTCGGTGTCGAGGACATCGCGGATCTGCTCGCCGAGCTGAAGGAAGCCCTCGGCTGAGCATCCGGATCCCGCACGCGTGAAACCGTGGGAGGAACGGCGCGCGGGAATGCCGTCGCTCGGTTGCACCAGGCTGATCGTATGCGCCGGCTTGTCGCTTGCAGTGCCGGTAGTGCTTGCACAAGTGGGTCCGAGTCACGAGGAGGGCAATAGCTATTACAAGCGCCAGTGCAACAGCACCGAACCCAAGGCGGCAATCGCTGCATGTACGCACCTCATCGACGACCCGGCAATCGCCGACCTCAGCATCGCGATCAACCTCAACCCGCGGGATTCGCTCGCCTTCACGTTCCGCTCATCAGCCTATGCGGAGCGGAAGGACTTCCAGCGCGCGAACGCCGATGCCGCGATGGCGCGGCAGCTGGATCCGGCGGCCAAGGTGCAACTACACCGGGACGGGCGCCGGTGAGGCGCTGCCGGCGTGCCTGGCGCGGTTGCTGCGGCCTTGATCAGTGACCGGACCGGGCGCTCTCGCCCGCGGCGCTGGTCAGATACACCGCGAAGGTGCCGAGCCAGTGCCCGCCCTCGTAGTGCTCGCCGGTAACCTGCGGCAGCGCGGCTGCCCGGTGGGCGGCGGCGGCCGCCAGCAGCGCACCGCGCCGCGCATCCTTCGCCGGCAGCGCGCCGGCGATGCCCTCGAGCATCCAGGCGCGGCTCAAGTTCAGGCCATCGATGTGCGCAAGCTTGGGATCCGCGCGGTCGGTGACCACCCCGGGAACAAGCCACGCCGCCCCGCCCGCCGTGGCATTGCCGGGGATCCCGGGCAGGAAGCCGGAGAGCCAGCGCGCGAAGTCCGCCGGGGCGAGCACGCGGCGCATGAAGTCCGCCTCCGCCAGGCAGGGGGAGAGGAAGTCCTGCCCGGAGGGCTCGTAGCCGAGCGGGCAGCTGCGGTCGGCCTGGTAGAAACGCGCCGCGGCATCGCGCAGCACCGTGCGCATCGACTCATCCTGCGCAACCCCCGCCCAGTCCCAGATCAGGCCGAACGAGAAGGCGGTCTGGTCGTGCTCGCCGATGCGGATGGGGTAGTGCAGCTTCGGCACCCAGGCCTTGATGCGCGCCGCGGCCTCATCCTCCAGCGGCCTGAAGGTCGCTGACCAGGTGCGCCCATCCGCATCCTCCCAGCTGCGCAGCTCCGCGGCCAGCTTCAGCACCCAGGCGAGACCGTAGGGGCGCTCGAAGGAGGCGCGTCCCGCAGCGTGCAGATAGGCAACCTCGCCTGCGATGTTAGCCGCGGTGAAGCTGCGCGCCAGCTCCGCGCGCGCCTGCGCGGCGAAGGGCGCATCGGGGAACAGGCGCAGCAGCCGCACCAGCAGCCAGTGCCCGTGCACGTCGGAGTGCCAGTCGAAGCAGCCGTAGAAGGCGGGCGTGAGTTCGCGCGGCGGGCGCGCGTCGGCATCCCCGGCGAGCGTGTGCGAGACATGGTTAGGATATTCCTGGTGCAGGCACTTCAGAGCCAGCGCAGCGAACCTGCCGGCGGCCTCGGCGCTCAGCGCCGGTGCTGCGTGCGTGGCAGCTGCCGGTGGCGCGGCGGCAGCGGCGAGCACGGGACACAGTGCGGCGGCGGCCAGTGCGATACGGACTTTCATGCGGCGCATGTTAACCTCGCCTCGTGTCCGAGTCTTTGCCCGTCGTGATGATCCCCGGCCTGCTGCTCTCCGCGCGCCTGTATGCGGAGCAGATCCCCGCCCTGTGGAGCACAGGTCCGGTGATGGTCGCCGAGCACACGCGCGATGACACCATGGCCGGCATCGCCGCGCGCATCCTGGCCAGCGCGCCGCCGCGCTTCGCGCTCGTCGGACTTTCCATGGGCGGTTACATCTCCTTCGAGATCCTGCGCCAGGCCCCGCAGCGCGTGGCGCGGCTGGCGTTGCTGGACACCGCCGCACGTGCGGATACACCGGAAGCTTCCGCCGCGCGCCGCGCGCAGGTGGACCTGGCCCGGAGCGGGCGCTTCGAGGAAGTGATCGATGCGCTGTATCCGCGGCTGGTGCATGCATCGCGTATCGCCGATAGCACGCTGCGCGAACTCAACCGCCAGATGGGACGCGAGGTCGGAGTGGCCGGCTACTGTAACCAGCAGGCGGCCATCATCGCGCGGCCCGATTCGCGGCCGCTGCTGGCTTCGATCCGCTGCCCGACGCTGGTGCTGGTGGGCGAGGCCGACCAGCTCACCCCGCCCGAGCGCGCCCACGAGATGGCCAGCGGCATCGCCGGCGCCAGGCTGGTCACCGTGCCCGGTTGCGGGCACCTCTCGGCGCTCGAGGAGCCCGAGGCGGTCAACCAGGCGCTGCTGGCCCTGCTGCAGGGCTGAACGGTGGCGATGGCTACTCCTGCTGCGCAGTGGTCGATGCTGGTGGCCCACCCGCGCACCCCCGGGGCGGCCGTGTACGGCATCGGCGCGGAGGTCCGCTTCATCAAGCCTGCGGTGCTCTTCTGTGATTACACGCTGCATGCCGACATGGCGCAGGTGCGCATCCCGCAGCGGCAGGGCGGCTCGCCGGTGGACGGACTGTGGCAGCACACCTGCTTCGAGGCCTTCGTCGGCGTCCCCGGGGCGGACCCGTACTACGAGTTCAACTTCTCCCCTGGCGGTGACTGGGCTGCGTACCGCTTCAGCGCCTACCGCGAGGGGGCAGGTGCTGCCGCGGTCGCGCCCGCGCCGCACCTGCAGGTGTACGGCAACGCCGAGCGCCTGGAGCTCTCGGCCACCGTGCACATCGCGTGCGCTGGCGGAGATAGCCGAGGCACCGCTGCTGCGCGTGGCGCTCACGGCCGTGGTGGAGGATGCCGCCGGGGAGCTTTCCTACTGGTCACTGCGGCATGCTGCCGGCAAGCCGGACTTTCATCATTCCGATGGTTTCGTACTGGAGCTTCCCTGCCCATGAACACCGGCATCGACCGGCTGCTCGCTGAATCGGCACTGCGCGAACCGCTGATCGGCCGGCGCGTCGCACTGCTGGCGCACCCGGCCTCGGTCACGCGCGAGCTGGTGCACTCGCTGGATGCGCTGGCTGCGCTCGAGGACGTGACCCTGACGGCCGCGGTCGGGCCGCAGCACGGGCTGCGCGGCGACAAGCAGGACAACATGATCGAGTCGCCGGAATTCGTCGATCCGGTGCACGGCATCCCGGTCTTCAGCCTCTACGGCACGGTGCGCCGGCCGACGCGGTCGATGCTGGATATCGCGGACGTCTGGCTGGTCGACCTGCAGGACCTGGGCTGCCGCATCTACACCTTCATTACGACGCTGCGTTACCTGCTCGAGGAGGCCGCGCGCCACGGCAAGAGCGTCTGGGTGCTCGACCGACCCAACCCGGTCGGGCGCCCGGTCGAGGGGCTGACCCTGCGCGCCGGCTGGGAGAGCTTCGTCGGCGCAGGTCCCCTGCCGATGCGGCACGGGCTGACCATGGGGGAACTGGCGCAGTGGTTCGTCAGCACGCTGCGGCTGGATGTGGACTGCCAGGTCGTGACCATGCGCGGCTGGCAGCCGCTGCTCGGTCCCGGGCATGGCTGGCCGCAGGAGGAGCGCACCTGGGTGAACCCGAGTCCGAACGCGCCGAACCTGTGGATGGCGCGCTGCTATGCCGGCTCGGTGATGCTCGAGGGCACGACCCTCTCGGAAGGCCGCGGCACGACGCGCCCGCTGGAGCTGCTCGGGGCCCCGGACCTGGACGTGCCGGCGCTGCTCGCGCAGATGCAGGCGCTGGCGCCGCAGTGGCTCAAGGGCTGCCGCCTGCGCGCCTGCTGGTTCGAGCCCACGTTCCACAAGCACGCGGGCAAGCTGTGCGCCGGATTCCAGGTGCACGTGGAGGACCCGGCGTACTACGACCACGAGGCCTTCCGGCCGTGGCGACTGTTTGCGCTGGCGTTCAAGGCGCTGCGGCGCCTGCGCCCCGATTACCCGCTGTGGCGTGAGTTCCCCTACGAGTACGAGGAGGGACGCCTGGCGATCGATGTCATCAACGGCGGCACGCTGTTGCGCGAATGGGTCGATGACCCGACCGCGACAGCGGCCGACCTCGAGGCCGCGGCGGCTGCGGACGAGGCGGCCTGGCAGGGCGCGCGGCAGGACTCACTGCTGTACTGAGGGCGCCGGGTCGCCGTCGCGGCGGAACTGCGCGAAGCCTGAGTATTCCCACGGCCGCAGCGCCAGCACGAACGCGGCCCCGTTACGCTCCTGTGGCGTGGAGCGGTCGCGTTCGATCAGCTCCATGCACTCGCGCGCGGTGCTCTGCAGGAGGCGCTTGATCTGCCCGAGGACCGCCGTCGAGGTGGGTGCCCCGTGGAAGATGAACTCTTCGTGCGGCCCCAGGAACCGGGTCGCCATGAACTCGCGCAGCAGCCGATCGTTGATGTAGCGCTGCACCGGGCCGCCGGGCCGCCAGCTGAAGTGCCGGCTTACCAGCAGGCGCACGCGGTTGAAGGGTTGCAGCTCGATCACCTTCAGCCGGTCGAGCTTGATGAAGCAGTTGAGCACCTCCCCCTCCGTCAGCCGGTAGTCGCGCGTGATCTGCTCGAAGGGCATGCGGTTGAGTACCAGCCAGGTCACGAACAGCAGCCGCGGATCGGCGACGATCTCGCGCTCCTGGGTGAGGGTGAGCTGGCTTGCGGGGATGGCGTGCTCCTCGACCCGTTCGAGGATCTCGCGCAGCGAGATGCCGGTCAGCTCGCACACCGAATCGACGCGGGCCAGCGAGAAATCCGCGCTCGCAAACAGTCGCTTCACGGTGGGCAGGCTCAGCTTCAGCGCCGCGGCGACGTCGCCGTAGGTCAGCCCGCGCTCTTTCAGCGCACGTTTCAGCTCGCGGACGATCGCCAGGCGTTCGGCCATGGGCGCTTCCCCAAGTCTTGACTATTCTAGAATAGTATCATTAAGAGATACCTAAAGGCTCAAAAGATGCTACCTGAGCTGTAAAAGTGGCTCATAAAGAGACCTGTAATCACAGTATCCGCAGTAAGTAACTCCGGCAAAGAGGCACTTCCATGCGAACACTGAGCCTGGCCGTGACCCTGGTCACGGCGATCGTCCTGTCGGGCTGCGAGGCCTTGTGCGCTCCCTCCTGCGGTGCCCTGCGCGAGCACCCGATCCTGCGCGTCGGCGGGGTGGACACGCGCCACGAATCACGCGAGAGCAGTGCCGCCGCCTTCGGCGCCGCGGCCGACCAGATGATCGACCACCTGGACAGAGCACTGGCCGACCTCCAGGCCCAGGTGCGTGCCGGACACGCCAACCTCCAGGTCGTGCACAAGGACGGCGGCAAGGGCGGGGCGGGCGCCTTCTCGTGGGGCTGGCTCGTCGCACTCGTGCCGCTGCTCGTGTGGCGGGTCCGCCGCCGCGCGGGCGCAGCGCAGGCCGATGTGGAGGCGGCTGCCGCGGTGGACGCTACTGCGCCGCCCGCCTGCTTCGCAGCGCGCCATCCAGTAGTACGATCAGAAATGCGCAGGCCGCGTACAGCACGAAGCGCACGGGCCATTCGGATGCGCGTGCCGCGGCTGTCTGTGCGCAACTGAACACCGCCAGCAGTGTCCACGCCCCGAGCCACTGCGTCCTGCGCACCATGAGCAGGACGGCGCCGATCGCCTCCACCAGCCCCAGCAGCGCAACGTGCGCGTGCTCCGGGCCGGCCGTCAGCAGCGCCTGGGCGCTCGCGATGATCAGCAGCACGCAGAACAGGTAGCGATAGCCGGCCAGGACCACCGGCGCCCTCACGCCCGCGGGTCCGGCAACACGAAGGAGCGGCTCGCCAGCGGCGAGGCCAGTTGCTCGGGCCGATACCAGCGCGCCAGCAGCGAGCGGTCGAACAGGTCGGCGTTGCAGGCGGCGAAGTGTGCGAAGTCCGCGCCCGGGGCCGCCGCCAGGCGCTGCGCGATCACCGCCAGGAACGCCACGGTGATCGTCTGGTTGAAGGCCTGCGGCTTGCCGGCGCGGGCGGCCATGGCGCGCAGGGTGCGCGAGTAGTGCAGCACCGACTCGGCGAAGTCGTGCTGGCGCAGCATCTCGAAGGCCATGCGCACGTGCTCGCGGTGCGGGAAGTCCGCGGCGGCTATCTCGCCGCGCACGAAGCGCTGCAGCGTGATCGCTTCAGCGCTCACCGGTGGCCTCGCGCAGCTGGTGGGAGTCGGCGGCCACCAGGTCCAGGCCGTAGACCGCGCGCAGCGCCTTGATCTTGCGCAGCGTCGCGGCAGAGAACGGCGCCTTGCCCTCGAAGGCGTGCAGCACGATGCCTTCCAGCAGGTCCCCGAGCGAGAGGTCCAGCTCCGTGGCGAGCGCCTTGAGCACCTTGAGAAGGCGGCTCTCGAGGCGCACGCCGGTCTGGGTGCGGGTGATTTCCTTCATGCGGGCAATGTTACCAAGGTAACTTGGTACCATGCAAGCGGCGACACGCACCACGGCGTCTCTCGGCGCCTGACGGGCGGTAGCGGCGTATGCGGCCGCACTCACCCCCTGTTTCAGGGCGCCCAGCGCCCCCGTGCCTTAGCCGGCGTGACCCCCGGACGGCAGTTCTGTTCTAATTCGCGGTCCTATGCAGAGCGCGCGCGAAATCTCCGGGTACCGCAAGCACTGGGCCGCGCGCTTTGGCACGGCCCCGTTCCTGCCCATGTCGCGCGCGGAGATGGACCTGCTCGGCTGGGACAGCTGCGACATCATCATCGTCACCGGTGACGCCTACGTCGATCACCCCAGCTTCGGCATGGCGATCGTCGGCCGGGTGCTCGAGGCGCAGGGCTTCCGTGTCGGCATCATCGCGCAGCCGGACTGGCACAGCGCCGAAGCCTTCGCCGCCCTGGGGCGCCCGAACCTGTTCTTCGGCATCACCGCCGGCAACATGGATTCGATGGTCAACCGCTACACCTCCGAGCGCCGCGTGCGCAGCGACGATGCCTACACGCCCGGCGGCGCCGGCGGCCGGCGCCCCGACCGCTCGGTCATCGTCTACGCCCAGCGCGCCCGCGAGGCGTTCCGCGACGTGCCGATCGTGATCGGCGGCATCGAGGCCTCGCTGCGCCGCATCGCGCACTTCGACTACTGGTCGGAGAAGGTGCGCCGCTCGGTGCTGCTGGATGCCAAGGCGGATCTTTTGATCTTCGGCAACGGCGAGCGGCAGATCTGCGAGCTCGCGCACCGCCTGGCAGCGGGCGAGGCCATCGGGCAGATCACCGACCTGCGCGGCACGGCCTTCGTACGCAAGGCCGTCCCGCCCGGGTGGATCGAGATCGACTCGACGCACCTGGACGCCCCGGGGCCGCTCAACCCGCCGCTGGACCCCTACGCCATGGCGGCGCCCCAGCCGGCCGGCCAGACGCCCGCGCCAGCATGCCGCGATGCGCAGCCCTCGCCGGAGAAGGTGGTGCGCTTCGTGCGGCGCGTGAAGGGCGCCGATCGCGAGCACAGCGTGATCCGGCTGCCCGCGCACGAGGCGGTGGCGGCGGACCCGGTCCTGTATGCGCACGCCTCGCGCATCCTGCACCTGGAGTCCAATCCCGGTAACGCCCGCGCGCTGGTGCAGCGTCACGGCGACCATGACGTGTGGCTGAACCCGCCGCCCATCCCGCTGACCACGAAGGAGATGGACTGGGTGTACGAGCGGCCGTACCGCCGCGCGCCACACCCGTTCTACGGCGACGCCGGCATCCCCGCGTACAAGATGATCCGCTTCTCGGTGGCGATACAGCGCGGCTGCTTCGGCGGCTGCACCTTCTGCTCGATCACCGAACACGAGGGTCGCATCATCCAGAGCCGCTCGGAGGACTCCGTGTTGCGCGAGATCGAGGAGGTGCGCGACAAGGTGCCCGGGTTCACCGGGGTGATTTCCGACCTGGGCGGGCCGACCGCGAACATGTACCGGCTGGCCTGCAAGAGCCCGCAGATCGAGAGCGCCTGCCGCCGCCCCTCGTGCGTCTATCCGGCGGTGTGCCCGAACCTCAACACCGACCACACGCCACTGATCCGGCTGTACCGCCGCGCGCGCGCGCTGCCGGGCATCAAGAAGGTCCTCATCGCCTCCGGGGTGCGTTATGACCTGGCGATTGAGTCACCCGAGTACGTCAAGGAGCTGGCCCAGCACCACACCGGCGGCTACCTCAAGATCGCCCCGGAGGCGATCGCCGAGGGGCCGCTGTCGAAGATGATGAAGCCCGGCGTGGGCGCCTACGACCGCTTCAAGGAACTGTTCGACCGCTACTCCACGGAGGCCGGCAAGGAGCAGTACCTGATCCCGTACTTCATCGCCGCCCACCCCGGCACCAGCGACCAGGACATGCTGGAGCTGGCGCTGTGGCTGAAGAAGAACGGCTTCCGCGCCGACCAGGTGCAGGCCTTCCTGCCCGGGCCGATGGCGACCGCGACCGCGATGTACCACTCGGGGAAGAATCCGCTGCACCGCGTGACGCGCAGCAGCGAGGAGGTCCTTGTCCCGAAGGGCATCAAGGTGCGCCGCCTGCACAAGGCCTTCCTGCGCTACCACGATCCGAACAATTGGCCGGTGCTGCGCGAGGCGCTGCGCCGCATGGGGCGCGCGGATCTGATCGGCAGCGCACGCCACCAGCTCATTCCCGCCTACCAGCCCGCCGGCACCGGCGGCCATGCCGCCGCCGGACCGGGCGCCGCGGCCCGGCCATTCCGCACCCAGCACACCGGGCTGCCGCACACCCCGCGCGCCACCGGGGGCCGCCGCCCGAAGGCTCGCTAGCGGCGCCGGCAGCCACAAATATACTATACCCCCCCACCCTATAGCGGTCCTTCCGACCCATGACTTCCTTCAGCAACCTGCTGCAGCAGGGCAACTCCTGGCTGTTCGTACCGAGCGCCATGCTGCTCGGCGCGCTCCATGGCCTCGAGCCCGGGCACTCCAAGACGGTGATGGCCGCCTTCATCATCGCCGTGCGCGGCACGCTGGCGCAGGCGGTGCTGCTGGGGCTGGCGGCGACGGCCTCGCACACGGCCATCGTGTGGGCGATCGGCCTGTCCGGCCTCTACTTCGGCAGTCGCTTCAACACCGAGGCCACCGAACCGTACCTGCAGGTCGCCTCGGCCGTGCTCATCGTGGCGGTCGCCTCGTGGATGCTGTGGCGCGCCTGGCGTGCGTCGGCGGCGGCCCGGCACGCCCACGACGACGACCACCACCACGACGGTACGCGCCGCGTTGACACCGGCCACGGCGTGTTCCTGCTGGCGCTGTCACCCGACGGCGGTGCGGCGCATTTCTGCCTGCACGCCGAGGCCGGCCCGCTATGCTCGGCCGGGCACGTGCAGGTGGAGACCGAGCGCGCCGATGGCAGCCGCGAGGTGTTCACCTTCCGGCGCGAGTCGGACCACCTGGTGTCGAGCCAGACAGTCGCCACGCCGCACGAGTTCGTGGCGCGCCTGAAGCTCGGGCACGACCACCACATGCACGACTACGACCTGGAGTTCGTGGCAGGGACGCACCGCCACGCGATCAAGGACTACGACGTGCTCGATGTCAGTGCGCCCGGCTACCAGGACCCGCACGAACTGGCGCATGCCAACGACATCCGCCGCCGCTTCACCAACGGCGAGGTCACGAGCGGGCAGATCGTGATGTTCGGCCTGACCGGCGGCCTTATGCCGTGTCCGGCGGCCGTGACCGTGCTGCTCCTGTGCCTGCAGCTGAAGAAGTTCGTCCTCGGGGTGACGCTGGTGCTCGGCTTCAGCCTGGGGCTCGCCGTGACGATGGTGGCCTCCGGGGTGCTGGCGGCGCTCGGCGTGCGGCACCTGTCGAAACATGTCGGCGGCTTCACCGTGTTCGCCCGGCGCGCCCCGTATTTCTCCGGCGCGCTGATCCTGCTCGTCGGCCTGTGCCTGGGCTACCAGGGCGTGCGCGCACTGGCCTAGGTCTCTGTCGAGGGCGGGATTGCGGATGCAACTCCGCCAAGAGTAGGGTGATCGCATGAGATTCCCGCGGCCATATGCACGGCGTGCCGCGCTAGCGGCGCTGGCGCTCCTGGTGACTGCAGGGGTCGCTGCGGGCGAGACTCTCAAGGCACCGGATGCGGCAGCGCAGGGCGTGGCCAGCGTCCTCGAGATCAACGGACCGATCGGTCCTGCCACCTCGCGTTATGTCGAGCGCGGCATTGCGGCGGCGGCGGCCGGCGGCAGCCGCCTGGTGATCCTGCAGCTCGATACCCCCGGCGGCCTCGACAGCGCGATGCGCGACATCATCCGGGCGATCCTGGCCTCACCGGTACCGGTGGCCAGCTACGTCGCCCCCTCGGGAGCGCGCGCGGCCAGCGCCGGCACCTACATCCTCTACGCAAGCCAGATCGCGGCAATGGCACCGGCCACCAACCTGGGCGCGGCGACGCCGGTCTCGATCGGCGACGAAGGCGAGTCCGCACCGGTGCCGCTGCCCGGTGGCACGCCGAAGCCTGGTGTGCCGGGCGCCTCGCCCGCCGGCGGGGAAGCCAAGGATCCCGTGTCCGGCAGCGCCATGCAGCACAAGGTCGTGAACGACGCCGTCGCCTACATCCGCGGGCTCGCCGAACTGCGCGGGCGTAACGTCGAGTGGGCCGAGCAGGCGGTGCGCGGGGCGGCGAGCCTGTCCGCAAGCGCCGCCCTGCAGCAGAAGGTCATCGACCTGATCGCGCGCGACATCCCGGACCTGCTCACCCGCATCGACGGGCGCGAGGTGCAGGTCGCCGGCAGCACCGTGAAGCTTGCCACGCGCGGCCTCACGGTCGTGCGCGCGCGGCCCGACTGGCGCACGCAGCTGCTGGCGGTCATCACCAATCCCACCGTGGCCTACGGGCTGATGCTGATCGGCATCTGGGGGCTGCTGCTGGAGGGTTACAACCCGGGTGCGGTGCTGCCGGGTGTGGTCGGCTCGATCTGCCTGATCATTGCGCTGTTCGCCTTCCAGATCCTGTCGGTCAATTACGCAGGTCTTGCGCTGGTGGCGGTCGGCGTCGGCATGATCGTCGCGGAGTTCTTCTTCCCGACCTACGGCTCGCTCGGGATCGGCGGCCTGATCGCCTTCGTGGTCGGCTCGCTCATCCTCTTTGACTCCGACGTGCCCGGCATGGGCGTCGGGCGGCCCCTGATCGCCGCGTTCGCAACCGTCGGGGCGCTGGCGATCGCGGTGATCGTGTTCGTGGCGACGCGCTCCATGCGCCGCCCGGTGACTACCGGCGTGCAGGGCATGATCGGCGCCAGCGCCGAGGTGGTCGGCGAGTTCCCCGGCCGCGGGCGGGTACGTTTCGGCGGCGAGCTGTGGAGCGCGCGCAGCGCCGTGCCGATGCACCCCGGTGATACCGCGCGCATCGTGAAGGTGGAAGGGCTAACATTATGGGTCGAGCCGCAGTGAACCTGCGCTAACCGGAGACGCACCATGCCGTTCGGAATTGCCGTCATCGTCCTTGTGATCGTGCTGGTGTTCAGTGCCCTGAAGGTGCTGAACGAGTACGAGCGCGGCGTCATGTTCACGCTCGGCCGCTTCTCCGGCATCAAGGGGCCGGGAATGATCCTGGTCGTGCCGATGGTGCAGAAGATGCGCAAGGTCGACCTGCGCGTCATCGTGCTCAACGTGCCCAAGCAGGACGTGATCACGCGCGACAACGTGTCCGTCAAGGTAAACGCCGTCGTCTACTTCCGCATCGTCGATGCCGGCAAGGCGATCATCCAGGTCGAGAACGCCTTCGATGCGACCAGCCAGGTCGCGCAGACCACCCTGCGCTCGGTCGTCGGGCAGCACGAGATGGACGACCTGCTCGCGCAGCGCGACAAGCTCAACGTCGACCTGCAGCGCATCCTCGACCAGAGCACCGAGACCTGGGGCATCAAGGTCTCCAACGTCGAGATCAAGGATGTCGACCTTGACGAGAGCATGATCCGCGCCATGGCCAAGCAGGCCGAGGCCGAGCGCACCCGCCGCGCCAAGATCATCCATGCCGAGGGCGAGAGCCAGGCGGCGGCGATGCTGGTCGATGCCGCCAAGTCGCTCGAGCAGGCCCCGAGCGCGCTGCAGCTGCGCTACCTGCAGACCCTGGCCGACATCGCGCACGAGCGCACCCAGATCGTCGTCTTCCCGCTGCCGCTGGACCTGATCAAGCCGTTCCTCGGCAAGCACGGTGAATAGCAGCCGCACGCTGGCGCTCGCCGGTGTGCTGCTGGCGCTGGCGACCGTGTGCGGCGCCTTCGGCGCACACCTGCTCAAGGGCCAGCTGGCGCCGGACCGCCTGCAGCTGTGGGAGACGGCGGTGCGCTACCATTTCTTCCAGGCGCTCGGGCTTTTGGGCGTGGGACTTGCGCTGCGCAGTCTCGATGAGGCCGCGTTGCGCGCCGCCGCAGTGCTGATCGTGGCGGGGATCGTGCTGTTCTGCGGCAGTCTTTACGCGCTGAGTCTCTCTGCCCCGCGCGCGCTGGGCCTGCTCACGCCGGTCGGCGGGGTGGCCTGGATCGCCGCCTGGCTGCTGTTCGCCTGGGGCGTGTGGCGCCGCTGACCTCTTCTGGAGTCTTCGTATGTGGAAGCAAGCGATCGCCGCGGCCTGCGCGGCCGGCACCCTGGTGACAGCCGGGGCCGGGGTGCAGGCGGCATCCCTGCCGCCCGCTGCGCCCTCCCGCATGCTGGCGACCATCCCGCCGTGGGGCATCGATCTGGGCGCGCGCGACCTGAGCGTGCGCCCGGGGGACGACTTCTACCGCTACGCGGACGGCCACTGGCTCGATGGCAACCAGATCCCGCCCGACCGCACGCGCTGGGGAGCTTTCGGCGAGCTCGACGAGCGCGCGCAGCAGCAGGTGCTGGGCATCGTGCAGGCCCTGCCGGCGCATGCGCCCGAGGGCAGCAATGACCAGAAGGTCGGCGATTACTACCGTGCCTTCATGGACACCTCGGCGATCGACCAGCGGGGCATCGAGCCGGCGCGCGCCGCCATCGATGCCATCACCCAGGCGCGCAACTACCACGACCTGACGCGGCTCATGGGGCGGCCGGATCTGGCCCTCAAGGCACCGCTGCGCATCGGCATCTCGATCGACCAGAAGGACCCGGACCGCTACGACGTGATCCTCACGCAGAGCGGTCTGGGCATGCCGGACCGCGACTACTACCTCAAGGATGACCCGGTGTACGCCGGGCTGCGTGCCAAGTACGTTGCCCACATCAGCCGCATGCTGACGCTGATCGGCGAGCCGCAGCCGGCGGCCGAGGCGCAGGCGATCCTCGATGCCGAGACGCAGATCGCCAGGCTGCACTGGCCGGCTGCCAAGCGCCGCGAGCGCGACCTCACCTACAACCCGCGCACGCGCGTGGAACTGGAGGCGATGGCACCGGGGTTCTTCTGGGAGACCCTGCTCGCCACCGAGGGCGTCGATGCGCAGCCGCAGTTCGTCGTGCGCGAGACCGATGCGGTGCAGGGCCTGGCGCAACTGTTCCTGCAGGTACCGGTGGACACCTGGCGTGCCTACTTCAAGTACCACTACCTGGTGAGCGTCGCCGCGGTGCTGCCGCACGCCTTCGACGAGGAGGCCTTCGACTTCTACGGACGCACGCTGCAGGGCCAGCCGCAGCAGCGCGCGCGCGCGAAGCGCGTGGTGCGCGCCCTGGACAACGACCTCGGGGAGGCCGTGGGCGCGCTCTACGTGGAGCGCTATTTCCCGGCATCCTCGAAGCAGCAGGTGCGCGAGCTGGTCGAGAACCTGCGCGCCACCTACGCCGGGCGGATCAGGAAACTGCCGTGGATGACGCCGGCCACCAAGAAGGTGGCGCTGGAGAAGCTGGCCGCCTTTCACCCCAAGCTCGGCTACCCGGACAAGTGGCGCGACTACTCGCAACTGTCGATCGTGCCCGGGGACGCCTTCGGCAACGCCATCCGTGCGCGCGTCTTCGAGTGGAGCCGCGAGGTGAAGCGCCTCAACGAGCCGACCGACCGCAGCGAGTGGGGCATGACGCCGCAGACCATCAATGCCTACTACAACCCGACCTTCAACGAGGTGGTGTTCCCGGCGGCGATCCTGCAGCCGCCGTTCTTCGATCCCCACGCCGACCCGGCCGTCAACTACGGGGGCATCGGCACGGTGATCGGCCACGAGATGGGCCACGGCTTCGATGACCAGGGATCCAAGTCCGACGCGCGCGGCGTGCTGCGCACCTGGTGGGCGGCGGCGGACACCGAGGCCTTCAAGAAGCGCACCGATTCCCTCGCCGCGCAGTACGACGAGTTCACCGCGCTGCCGGGACTGAAGGTCAACGGGCGCCTGACGCTCGGGGAGAACATCGGCGACCTGGGCGGGATCTCGGTCGCCTACGACGCCTACCACCGCTCGCTGCAGGGCAGTGCG
Source organism: uncultured Pseudomonadota bacterium (assembly GCA_963741745.1). Taxonomy (GTDB): domain Bacteria; phylum Pseudomonadota; class Gammaproteobacteria; order Steroidobacterales; family Steroidobacteraceae; genus 13-2-20CM-66-19. The sequence goes on from CAVUJF010000001.1 coordinate 987,636, forward strand.
CCGCCGGTGCTGGACGGCATCACCGCCGACCAGCGCTTCTTCCTGTCGTTCGCGCAGGTGTGGCGCGGCCTGGACCGCGACGAGGCGCTGCGCTCCCAGGTGCTCAGCGACCCGCACAGCCCGGGGCGCTTCCGGGTGAACGGCGTGGTTCGCAACGTCGATGCCTGGTATGCCGCCTTCGGCATCACCGCCTCCGACAAGCTCTACCTGCCGCCGGGCGAGCGCGTTCGCATCTGGTGAGGTCCGGGCTCCCGATCGATGAGGCGCTCGGACCGCTGTGCGCGGCCCTGCGCGCAGCCGGCGCGGCCGTGCTGCAGGCGCCCCCGGGAGCGGGCAAGAGCACCGTGGTGCCGCTCGCCCTGCTCGAGGAGGACTGGGTGGCCGGCCGACGCGTGCTGATGCTCGAGCCGCGGCGGCTGGCGGCGCGCGCAGTTGCCAGCCGCATGGCGCAGACCCTCGGCGAGAGCGTGGGCCGCACCATCGGCTACCGCATGCGGCTGGACACGCGCGTCTCGCGCGCGACGCGCGTCGAGGTCATTACCGAGGGGATCCTGACGCGCCTGCTGCAGGCAGACCCGGCGCTGGAGGATGTCGCCGTGGTCATCTTCGATGAGTTCCACGAGCGCAGCCTGCAGGCGGATCTGGGGCTCGCGCTCACCCTGGATGCCCGCGCGCAGCTGCACCCGGACCTGCGGGTGCTGGTCATGTCGGCCACGCTCGACGGCGCGGCGGTGGCGCGCCTGCTCGGGGATGCACCGCTGGTCAGCGCGCCCGGCCGCGCCTATGCCGTCGCGACGCGCTTCCACGGCACCGGCCTGCCACCGCTGCCGCCCGCGGCGGGCCGCGCGAGTGACAGCGCCGAGCGGCGCGTCACGCAGATGATCGCACTCGCCCTCGCCGAGGAGCGCGGCGACATCCTCGCCTTCCTGCCGGGCGCCGCCGAGATCCGCCGCGTGCAGGCGCACCTGGCCGCCGCCGCGCTGCCCCGGGGCACGCGGGTGCTGCCGCTCTTCGGTGACCTCTCGGGCGAGCAGCAGGACGCCGCGCTGCAGCCGGCTGCGCCCGGGGAGCGCAAGGTAGTGCTCGCCACCAACATCGCGGAGACCAGCCTGACGATCCCCGGCGTGCGCGTCGTGGTCGACTCCGGCCTCATGCGCCGCGCGTGCTTCGACCCGGTCACCGGCATGAGCCGGCTGGAGACGCAGCGCATCTCGCGGGCCTCGGCCGAGCAGCGTCGCGGACGCGCCGGGCGCACGGAAGAGGGCGTCTGCTACCGCGGCTGGAGCGAGGGCGCACAGGCGAGCCTTGCCGCGTTCACCGCCCCGGAGATCGCCGAGGCGGACCTCGCGGCGCTGGCGCTGGAGCTGGCCGGCTGGGGCACCCGCGATGCGGGCGAGCTGCGCTGGCTCGACCCGCCGTCGCCGGCGATGCTCGGCAGCGCCCGCGACCTGCTGCGCCTGTTGGGCGCCCTCGATGGCGATGGCCGCATCACGGCGCACGGCCGCGAGATGGCCCGCATCGGCGTGCACCCGCGCCTGGCGCACATGCTGCTGCGTGCGCGCGCGCTCGGGCTGCTGCGTCTCGCCGGGCAGCTGGCGGGGCTGCTGTCCGAGCGCGACCTGCTGCGTGGTGGCGGCGCGCGCGATGGGGACGTCCGCACCCGGCTGGAGATCCTGCGCGGCGAGGGCGCGCACGCGCTGCCCGACCGCGGCACCCTGCAGCGCGCCCGCCAGTCCGCGCGGTCCCTGGAGCAGCAGCTCGCCGGTGGCCCGCCGGCGGCGCTGGAGGAACCCGGGTCACCCGGGCTGCTGCTCGCCTTTGCCTACCCCGACCGCATCGGGCGCAAGCGTGCCGGCGGGGAGGGGCGCTACACCCTGGCCAATGGCCGCGGTGCGCACTTCAGCGAACCACAGGCCCTGGCGCGCCAGGAGTTCATCGTCGCGGTGGATCTGGATGACCGCGACCGCGACGCCCGCATCCTCGTGGCCGCAGCGCTGGATCCTGCCGCCCTGGCGAGCCACTTCGCCGCCCAGCTGGTGCGCAGTGAGTCGGTCGAATGGAGCCCGCGCGAGCGCGCGGTGCTGGCGCGGCGCACGCTGTCCCTCGGCGGCCTGGTGCTCGAGGAGAAGCCCATGGCCGAGGTGCCGCCGGAGGCAGCCCGCCGCGCGATGCTGCACGGGCTGCGCGAGCTGGGCGTGCAGGCGCTGGGCTGGGACCGCGATGCCCGTGACCTGCAGGCGCGCATCGAGTTCGTGCGCGCCGCCCTCGGGGCAGAGGCCGGCAGCGCCTGGCCGCAGGTGAGCGATGCGGCGCTCGGTGCATCCTTCGAGTGGCTGGCGCCGTGGCTGGACGGGGTGACGCGGCGCGAACACGTGGCGAAGCTGCCGGTGGCGGAAGCCCTGCGGGCGCTGCTCACCTGGGAGCAGAAGCGCGAGCTGGAAGAGTGGGCGCCCACGCACCTGACCATGCCCACCGGCTCGCGCATCCGCGTGGACTACCTGGACGACAGTGCGCCGGCGGTGTCAGTGCGGCTGCAGGAGGTATTCGGGCTGTCCGCCTCGCCGCTGCTTGGCCGCGGCCGCGTCCCGGTGACCTTCAAGCTGCTGTCCCCGGCGCAGCGCCCGCTGCAGGTGACCCGCGACCTGGCGAGTTTCTGGCGCGGCGCGTACGCGGAGGTGCGCAAGGACATGCGCGGCCGCTACCCCAAACACTACTGGCCCGAGAACCCGCTCGAGGCGCAGCCGGTGCGCGGCACGCGCCGCAGGTGAGGCGCGGCGCGGCACGGAGCAGAGCAGGCGCGCGCTATCGGGTATATTGAGCATTAGCATGCACAGCGAAAAAGCGAACCCATGATCCCGGCGCGCGAGGCTCTCAAGGCACTGCAGGAAGGCAACCGGCGCTTCGCGGCCGACCGGCCGCGTGATGGCGGCGACACCACCGAGCGGCGCCGCGCGCTGGCACTCCAGCAGGCGCCGTTCGCGATCATCCTCGGCTGTTCCGATGCCCGGGTACCGGCGGAGATCGTGTTCGACCAGGGGCTGGGGGACCTGTTCGTGATCCGCGTGGCGGGCAACATCGTCGCCCCGTCCCAGGTCGGCAGCGTCGAGTTCGCCGCCGAGGCCTTCGGCACGCGCCTGGTGGTGGTGCTCGGTCATTCCCGCTGCGGGGCGATCCATGCCACCCTGCAGCAGCTGGCGCGCCCATGGCAGGAGCAGTCGCGCAACTTGAGCTCGATCGTGGACCGCATCCGGCCGGCGGTGGTGGGGCTGCTCGATGCGCCCTCCAGCGACCCGGGTACGCTGGAACACCAGGCGGTGCGCGCCAACATCCGCATGTCCGCCGATCACCTGCGCCACGGCTCGGAGGTGCTCGAGGAGCTGATCCGCAAGCAGGGGCTGCTGGTGGTGGGCGCCGAGTACTCGCTGGAGACCGGGCTGGTGGATTTCTTCGACGGGATGCCCGCCGGCTGATCTGCGCCACCGGTGCAACGTCCGCTGCGGACGCTGCACCGGTGCGCACCGCGGTTACTTGGCCGCCTTGGCCTTGGCAGCGTCGCAGTCCGCCTTGCTCATCTCCAGGAACCCCTTGCCCTTGCAGGAGTTCTGGCCCTTGCAGGCGTTGTTGGCGGTCTTGCACGCCGACTGCCCCTTGCAGGAGTTGACGCCCGCGCACTGCACATTCGTGCCCGTGCCGGCGACGGCGGTGCCGATCATGGCCGTGCTGAACAGCATGGCGGCGGCCGTGGCGGCCGCGAGACCTGAGTTTTTCAATCGCATGGGTACATTCCTCGTTGTTGGACATTGCCGGGGTAAGGCCCGGTACGGCAGGAGACCGGCAGCGGTGCGCATTTGTTGCGTCCGCCCGGCCTCAGTGCAGCGCCGTTCCCGGCGCCGCGGGGCGGGTGCGATGGAACCAGCGCTCGAGGAAGTGATCGACCGACACCGCGCCGGCGCCGGCAATGGCGAGCCACAGGAACAGCGCCAGGTACTCGAACTCGTCGAAGCCGAGCAGCGTCTCGAGTGAGTCGACATCGGCCCACTTGGCCGACTTGATGGCCACGATCATGGTGATGCCGAGTGCCCCGGCGGAGATGCGCGTCAGCAGGCCGAGCAGCAGGAACAGGCCGCCGCAGAACTCCACCCCGGAGACAAAGGGCGCGAGCAGGTGCGGCGCCGGGATGCCCCAGCCGATGAAGTTCTCGGTGACCAGGGGCAGGTTCTGCAGCTTTCCCCAGCCGCTCCACAGGAACACCCAGCCGACGGTGAGGCGGGCAAACAGCGGGGCAAGCCAGGCGATATGCCCGGCGACACGGCGGGGCCACTCGATCAGCCATTGGATGAGCACGCTCACGGTTACTCCTGTCGCGGTGATGTCACAGTTGGGCGAGAAGACCGGTCAGTCTGACGCGATATTGCCGGGGCGGGGATCGCCGATGCGTATAATCCGCTGCAGCGACAAGCTATGCGCAATTCCCCGCCCGAATCCCCGGTCTTATCTGTCAGCGACCGGCTGTCCGGAATGGCTCCGGGCGAGCCCATCGTCAGGCTGTTCGAGTCCATGCGGCCGGAGCTGCTGCGCTTCGCCCAGTGGCTCTCGCGTGACCGGGCCATCGCGGAGGACGTGGTGCAGGAATCGCTGCTGCGGGCATGGCGGTCGCGCGAGGCGCTGAAGGATCCCAGTGCCGCCCGTCCCTGGTTGCTGACCATCGTGCGCCGCGAGCACGCCCGCCTGTACGAGCGCAAGCGCCTGGAAATGGTGCCGCTGGAGGATGTTGCCGAGATCCATGCAAGCCCGGGGCCCGCGGAGCCCGATAGTGAGTTGTTTGCGCTGCGTCACGCAATCATGAAGTTACCGATCGAATACAGAGAGCCGCTGGTCCTGCAGGTGATCGGCGGCTTCACCACCGAGGAGATCGCGCAGGAGCTGGCGCTGTCCTCCACGGCCGTGCTCACGCGGCTGTTCCGTGCGCGCAATAAGCTGCGCGTGATCTGCGGCATGAGCGCGGCGCCGGACGTGGCCGACGCACAGGGGCCGGCGTGAACTGCGAGCACGCACGCCTGCTGATCGGCGCCGACCCCGCCTCCGTCCCGGTGGAACTGCAGGAGCACCTCAAGGAGTGCCACGCCTGCAACGCCTTCCGCACCGAGATGCTCACCCTCGAGGGGCGCATCCAGCGCGTGCTGCAGGAGGCCCCGCTGCGCGCTCCGGTGACCACCCTGGTGCCGCGGGCGCGGCTGAAGCCGCGGTGGCAGCAGTGGGCTCTGGCGGCGAGCATCCTGCTGGCGACCGCGGTGGTGCTGGGCACCTGGTTGCTGCGCCCGAGTGACACCCTGGCGCGCGATCTCGTGAACCACGTGAAGGGTGAGCCGGAGAGCTGGCTGAGCGAGCGTCACGTCGATGCAGCGCAGCTGGCCGCGGCGCTGAACGGCGCCGGTGTCGCCCTCGAGCTGTCCTCTGACAAGATCGTCTACGCGCAGAGCTGCTTCTTCCACGGCCACTACGTGCCGCACCTGGTGCTGCAGACTTCGCAGGGCCCGGCCACGGTGCTGCTGCTGCGTCACGAGACCGTGACCACGCGGCGCGCCTTCCACGAAGGCGGCATGACCGGGATCGTCGTGCCGGCGCAGGGCGGTGGCGGCATCGCGGTGCTCCAGCGCACCCGCGGCGACGTTGCGCCACTTGCGCAGCAGATGCAGCAGGACGTGCGCTGGCTGCCGGGGGAACACTAGCGCCAGCCGCGCGGTGCGCCCGCGCGCTGGGCAGCGGCACCGCCGCTGGCCCATAATCCTGCGCCATTCTCCGGCAAACTTGAGGGGCGCAAGCGATGAGCGGCATCAATCGTCGGGAATTGTTCGTGGGCGCCGGCGGGGTGTGCGCGAGCCTGCTGGTGCGCAAGGCTGCGCTGGCGGCAATTTCGGTCCCGGCCGCACCCGTGGCGCGCGTCGCGGTGGTGAAGGACACCTACTTCGGCGAGACCCTGAGCGATCCGTACCGCTGGATGGAGAACCCCAGGGACCCCGACTGGCTGCCGTTCCTGAAGGGACAGAATGCGCACACGCGCGCCGTGCTCGACCTGGTTCCCGGGCGCGCGGCGCTCCTGCAGCGCATCCAGCAGCTCTCCGGTGACACGGCGGTCACCCGCGCGGTGCAGCGGGCCGGCGGCCGCCTGTTCTTCGAGCAGCGCCCGGCGGGGGCCGACAACTTCAAGCTGTTCGTGCAGGAAGGCGGCATCCAGCGCGTGCTCATCGACCCGACCACCAACAGCGCTGCCGCGACCCACCAGTCGCTGGACTGGTGGCAGGCCTCCCCCGACGGCAAGCGCGTGGTCTACGGGGTTTCCCGCGATGGCAGCGAGGACTCGGTGCTGCAGGTGCTCAACGTGGCCGACGGCACCGACCTGCCCGAGCGCATCAGCAATGCGGAAGACGCGCAGCCGAGCTGGCTCGAGGACAGCAGCGGCTTCTTCTACAACCAGCTGACCGCCGCGGTCGCCACCCCGGAGCGCTACCTCGACAGCCAGGCGCGCTTCCACCGCCTGGGCACCGACCCGGCTGCGGACCCGATCCTGATGAAGCGCGGCCTGGACTCCCAGGTCGAGCTACGAGCGCATCCAGATGCCGCACATCCGCGCCTTCGAGGGCTCGCGCCATGCGCTGCTGGAGCTCACCGATGTGCGCAGCGAGGCGCGCGTGTTTGTCGCGCCACTGGCCGAGGTGCTGGCGGGCAAGGCCCGCTGGGTCGCGGTCGCGGGGTTCGAGGACGAGGTGACCTCGAGCGAGCTCGACGGCGACACGCTCTACCTGCTGGCGAACAAGGACCGGCCGCGCGGCCGCGTGCTCAAGGCGAGCGCGGCCTCCCCGGCGCTCGCGGGCGCGGTCGAGGTCGTGCCGCAGGGTGAGTGGGTCATCGAGGATATCCACCTGGCCCGCGACGGGCTGTACCTGCGCATGCTCGATGGCGGCATCTCGCGGCTGCGCCGCCTCGCGCGCGACGGCCGTGTCAGTGAGATCACGCTGCCCTTCGACGGCACGCTCAGCGCGGTCGAGGTCGCGCCCGAGACCGACGGGATGATGTTCGGGCTCACCGGCTGGCTGACGCCGCCGGATATCTGGTCGGTCGATGCCGCCGGTCGGCTGACGCAGACCGGGCTCACGCCGCGGCCGGCGGTCGAGGTCAGTCCCTACGAGAGCACGCACCTCTTCGCCACCGTGCGCGACGGTACGCGCGTGCCGTACGTGGTCATCCACCGCAAGGGCCTGAAGCTGGACGGCTCGACGCCGGCCTACATCTGCGCCTATGGCTCCTACGGGCTGCCGGCCTACACGCCCGCCTTTGCCGGCCGCACCCTCGCGCTGGTGGATGCCGGCTTCGTGGTCGGCTACGCCTACGTGCGCGGCGGCGGGGAGTACGGGCGCGACTGGCACAAGGCCGGCCAGCTGGCCAACAAGCCCAACACCTGGCGCGACCTGATCGACGTGTGTGAGGACCTGTGCGCCCGCAAGTACACCGCGCCCGCGCGCCTTGCCATCGGCGGGCGCTCCGCCGGGGGCATCACGGTCGGGCGGGCGATGACCGAGCGGCCGGAGCTGTTTGCCGCCGTCATCGACGGGGTGGGCTGGTCCAACCCGCTGCGCTACGTGGTCGAGCAGGACGGTTATGGCGAGGAACCCGAGTGGGGCGTCATCACCGAGGAGCCCGGCTACCGGGCGCTGCGCTCGATCGACAGCTACCAGTCGGTCAGGGATGGGGTCGCCTACCCGGCGGTGCTGCTGACCACTGGCGTCACCGACCCGCGGGTCGCGCCGTTCCACGTGGGCAAGATGGCCGCCCGGTTGCAGGCGGCCACCCGCTCGCACAAGCCGATCCTGCTGCGCGTCGACTTCGACGCCGGCCACGGCATCGGCTCCACGCGCGCACAGCAGGATCGCGAGGCGGCGGACACATACGCCTTCCTGCTGTGGCAGACCGGCGTGCAGGGCTACCAGCCGGCCTAGTGGGGACGGCGGCCGCAAGCTACGGGGTCTGCGCGGGGCGTGCCAGAATCGGCGCGGGTTGCCACACAAGGGAGACTGCAGCATGAAACGGTCCCTGCGCGTGACGCTGGCCGTCCTGGTACTGGGCTGTCCGCTGGTGTTCGCACAGGATGCAATGAGTTACGGACTCAAGCACCTGAGGGTGATGGCAGAGGACGCCAAGGTGCGCGTGGTGCGCTTCGCGCCCAAGGCCGGTGACAAGACGCCGATCCATTCCCACCCGAGCTATGTGGTCTATGTCGTCAAGGGCGGCCGCGTGAAATACACGCTGCCTGACGGCACGACCACGATCAGCGAGCTCAAGAGCGGCCAGGTGCTGCTGAAGCCGCCGGTCACGCATTCCGACGAGGCGCTCGATGCGGTGGAAACCATCATCGTCGAACTCAAGCAGTAAGGCGGCGCGCCTGCAAAGGCGGCGTGGCCGCCAGCCCCCCGGCAGCTGCCGCGGCCGAGAAATGAGAGGCGGGGCGGGGTTTGGCCATCGTGGTTTGATTGGGGTGTGGGACCCGCATACCCTCGTTAGGCTGTCTGAAGGGGATCCAGGAGAAACGACCCATGTCTCGCATCCTTAAGCTGGTCCTGGCAGGGGCCTCTGCCGCCCTGCTGGGAGCCTGTTCTTCCTCCTCCCACGTACTGGTTGGCAACGCCCGGCCGGCGATAGCCCCCGACCAGGTGAAGATCTATTTCGAGCCGCCGCCGCAGTACGAGCAGATCGCGACGCTGGATGCCTCGAGCAGCTCGATGTCCTTCTCCGACCAGGGCAAGACGGACGAGGCGATCGCGAAGCTCAAGGCCGAGGCGGCCAAGGTAGGGGCCAACGGGATCCTCCTGCAGGGGGTGGAGAAGCACCAGACCGGCTCGATCGGGCTCGGTGTCGGCGGCGCCAGCTACGGCGGCAGTTCCGCGAGCGGCGGGAGCGTCGGCGGCAGCGGCGGGCTGTACAACAAGAACGCCAAGGGCCTGGCGATCTACGTCCCGCCCGGGGCCCCCTAGGGCCCCGCACAACCTAAGCCGCAGCCGGTAGCGCCGGCGGCCCGGATTGACAAGGGCGTGCCCCGCCTTGTCAGATGCTGCGGCGGTTGGTACCTGCGACCGCATCACCGGACCAGGTCTGACGCTAAATGGAGCTGTGCGACATCGCGGTTATCGGCGGCGGCCCCGCGGGCAGCACGGCGGCCGCGCTGCTCGCGCGCAAGGGCTACCAGGTCATCGCGCTGGAAAAGGCGCATCACCCGCGCTTCCACATCGGCGAATCGCTCCTGCCGATGAACCTGCCGCTGTTCGAGCGGCTCGGCGTCATGGAGAAGGTGCGCGCCCTGGGTGTGTATAAGCCCGGTGCGGATTTCGAGGCCGACAACGAGCAGGGATACAACACGTTCGCGTTCGCGCGTGCGCTCGGCAGGAGCCCGCCGCACGCCTACCAGGTGTGGCGCCAGGACTTCGACCGCATGCTCTACGAGCATGCGCGCGGCTGCGGAGCCGACGCGCGCGAGGGGCACGAGGTGTTGAGTCTCGAGCAGAGCGGCCCGCGCGAGTCACTGCTCGAGGTGCGCACCGACAGCGGCACCCGCTACCAGGTCAGGGCGCGCTACGTGGTGGACGCCAGCGGCCGCGATACCTTCCTCTCGGCCAGGCGCAAACTGCGGCGCCGCAACGTCGAGCACCAGAGCGCGGCGATCTTCGGCCACTTCCGCGGGGCGCTGGACCGCGGCGGTGCGGATGCCGGCAACATCAGCATCTATCGTTTCGAGCAGGGCTGGATGTGGATGATTCCCCTGCCCGCGGGGGTGATGAGCGTCGGGGCAGTCGCGCGGCCGGATTACTTCAGGCAGCGCAAGGGGCGCACGGTGGAGTTCCTGCTCGAGACGCTGCGGCGCAATCCCGCGCTGTGGAAGCGCATGGAGGCGGCCGAACTGATCGGCGATGAAGTGCGCGTGACCGGCAACTACTCGTACGACTCGCGCCAGATGGGCGGCCCGGGTTGGGTGATGGTGGGCGATGCCTTTGCCTTCCTTGACCCGGTGTTCTCCTCGGGCGTGTACCTGGCGATGTCCGGCGCCGAGCAGGCGGTGGCAGTGGTCGATCGGGCGTTGCGCGAGCCGGCCGCCGAGGCGGGGCTGCTGCGCAGGCTCGAGCGGCGGCAGCGTGCGGGCATGAAGCGGTTCTCCTTCTTCATCTACCGCTTCAACAATCCGGTGATGAGCGGGCTCTTCGCCAGCCCGCGCAATACGCTGCAGCTGGAGCAGGGCGTTATTTCCATGCTGGCAGGAGACCTGTTCGATACGCCCAAGGTGTTGCGGCGCATCGGCCTCTTCAAGGCCCTCTACGGGCTGCTGGCCCTGACGCAGTGGCGCAGCTGGCGTGCCGAACAGCGCTACCGCCTCGCGCAGGCGCACGCCCAGTTCAGCGGCGGCAACACCCCGCTCGACAAGTGACAGTCGGGGGCGTGCGGCCCGCGCCGCACGCCCGCGCCACCTGGCTTACTTCGGCAGCAGCGTCACCGGGACCTCGGTGATGCTGTCGACCGGGATCTTGTTGGCCACGGCGGCCTGGCGCACCGCAGCCTCGTTCGGGGCCTCGTAGACACAGTAGGTCTTGGTCTTGTCCGCATTGGCAAAGGACATCAGCCAGCGCGCGCCGTACTTGGCGTTGTTCTGGTTGATCTTCTCCTTGCCGGCGGCGTCCAGTCCCTCCAGCGCGCCCTTCGGGAAGGTGCGCTCGATGACGTAGCGGTGCTCACCGGCGGCCGTCGCCGTGGGCGGGGTCGCGGTCGAGGGGGCATCGGTGGCGAATACGGGAGCAACGAGCAGTAATGACAGAACCGGGGCGATTGATTTCATTTTAGTAACTCCGATTGGGTGCTGAGGATGGGGAAACGTTGGCGTGCGTGCTACTCCGCGGTCGTCGCGTCGATCGTGCCGGTGACCTGGGAGATCTTGTTGGCCGGAAAGCCGCCCAGTTCCGCGTGGCGGCGCAGCAGGGATTCGTCGGCGGCGTGGTAAAGGCAGTACAGCTTGTCGGCGGTGACGTAGCTGTGCAGCCAGGTGATGCTCGGCCCGAGGCTGCTGAGCACGCCGACGGATTTCTTCGATGCGCTCTTGAGTTCGGCGGGCGTCATCCTTCCGATCCCGGGTATATCCCGTTCAATGAGAAACTTCGGCATGACTGGCTCCTGGTTGGTTTCCTGGCTCGGTCCGCTGCGCCCCGGCACTGTGTAGTGGCGCGACCAGTACGGGAAGGTAGTGTTCCCGAGCGCGTGCCCCGCGTCTTGAAGCGTGTCTGAAAATGTTCTGAAAGCGCCTGGGTGGCGCCGGCGGCCCGAACGGGCCGGCTGTGAGGCAGAAAACGACGCGGGGCGGTGGCACGGATTGCGCCACCGCCCCGCGCAAGCTTAGTTTGGACGTCCGCCCTTGCGGGATGTCACCGCTACGCCGCGCGCCACGGCGTAGGTCGTGAGCGCCGGCTGGTCCACCGAAGCCACTGCATCGCCCACGGCGTGTGCGACGCAGCGCTGGTAGTGGGGCACAGAGGAATACTTATCCGCTGCCGGGTCGCTGCACACGTCCGCCGCTGCGTTGTGCAGGCGGCGATACAGTGTGACGGCACCTTCCTGGTTGTTCAGGTCGAGGTCACCGTAGTGCACCGTTTCGGAGCGCGGCACAGCGCTGCCCTCCGCGTGCGTGGCGGCGATGGGGGCGGCGGCAATGGCAGCAAACGCCGCCAATACAGGCAGTTTAGTCATGACAGTCTCTCGCTGGTTGGTTGGAGGTCGCCTCCCGAGGCAGCGAACCGCCCCGTGAGTGCATGTGAGCAGGATCGCCCGGCAAGGCTTTTATGTCTTAAAGCCGGGCTGAAACTCTTCTGAATCGTGGCTAGCGCCAGCCCGCAGACGGTGGGCGTATAGTGTGCCGCCGTGCGCCAGCTGGCGGACGCGGCGGGTTGGAGAGCGCAGCATGGATCTGATACGCGTCGGCGCGTTCGAGCTCTATCCCTCGGAGCGCCAGTTGCGCGCCGGCGGGCAGCAGCTGGAGCTGGGTGCGCGCGCCTTCGACCTGCTGCTCGTGCTGGTCGAGAACCCGGGGCGTCTGGTCACCAAGGCCACGTTGCTCGAACGCGTCTGGCCGCGGCTCGTCGTCGATGAGAACAATCTTCCCGCCCAGGTCGCGGGGCTGCGCCGCGTGCTCGGCGCCGAGGCGATCCGCACCGTGCCGGGCTTCGGCTACCGGCTCGAACTGGAAGTCTCCGCGGGCGGTGCGCGCAGCGGCGGCGTTGCGCCGGCCGCCGAGCCTGCCGCACCACAGCCGCTGCCCCGGCGCAGCTGGCCCCATCGCCTCGCGCCGCTCATCGGTCGTGATACCGAGCTGCGCGAGGTGCAGGAGGCGCTCGCGCGCGGCTGCCTGGTGAGCATCGTCGGCATCGCGGGGGTTGGCAAGACGCGCCTCGCGCAGGAGGTGCTGGCGCGCGAGGCCGAGAAGGCGGGGCTGGCGGCCGCGTGGGTGTCGCTGCGCACCGTGGAGGTTGCCGAGCACGTGCCCTCGGCCATCGCGGTGGCACTGGGGTTGTCGCTGCCGGATGACGGGGACGACTTCGCCGCGCTCGGCCATGCGCTGCGCAGCATGCCGCTGCTGCTGGTGCTTGACTGTGCCGAGCACCTCAGCGAGTCCCTGGCCGCGCCGCTGGCGGAGCTGCTGCCGGAGACGCAGGGGGTACGCGTGCTGATCACCAGCCAGGCGCCGCTGGGGATCGCCGGCGAGGTCGTCTATCGCCTCGCAGCGCTGCCCGCCCCCGATCCGGATGTCGCGCAGGAGATGGCGGCGCAGTACGCCTCGGTCGCCCTGTTCGCGCAGCGTGCGGCCGCGGCCGACCGCAGCTTCGAGCTCTCACCCGCCAATACCGCGCTGGTGGCGGAGATCTGCCGCCGGCTGGATGGCATCCCGCTGGCGCTGGAACTGGCGGCCGCGCGGGTGCCGGCGCTCGGGCTTGCCGCCCTGCTCGAGCGACTGGATGACCGGTTCCGCCTGTTGCGCGCCGCGGGGCGGCCGAGCGATGCCCGGCATGGCGCCCTGCATACCGCCTTCGACTGGAGTTACGACCTGCTGTCACCCGAGGAGCAGCGTGTGTTCGACCGCCTCGGCGTCTTCGCCGGCAGCTTCTCGCTCGACAGTGCGGCGCGCTATGCCTGCGATGCTGACACCGATGCCGCCGAGGTCATCGACCTCATCGGCCGCCTCGTCGATCGCTCGCTGGTGAGCGTGCTGGCGGTCGACCCGCCGCGCTACACGCTGCTCGAGAGCGCGCGCGACTATGCACGCGAGAAGCTCAGCGCGCAGGGCGGCCTGCACGCGGCACGCCAGCGCATGGCCAGCACCGTGCTGGAGCTGCTCGACCTGGCGTACCAGGAATACTGGTCCCTCGATGAGGCGCTCTGGCTGCAGCGCTACGAGCACGACCTCGCCAACGTGCGCGTCGCCATCGACTGGACCATGCAACACGACCCGGACCTGAGCGTGGCGCTGTTTGGCTCGGCGTGGCCGCTGTTCGTGGAGACGGACCTGTACGGGGAGGGGCGCGCGCGCTATTCGCAGGTGCTGGCGCTGCTGCACGACGGCCTGCCGCGGGCACGCGTGGGCCGGTTCTGGGAGGCGATCGCCGCCTACGACTCCGCGCGGCAGTGCGACCGCGCGCGCTATGCCGCGGAACTGGCGGCCCGCATGCACGCCGCCACCAGTGACACGCGCTCGCACTACTTCGCGCTGATGCAACTCGCCGCCAACTGGCGGGTCGACACCGAGGCGGCGCGCGCGGCCTTCGATGCCGCCCGCGCGCTCGAGGACCCGGCCTGGCCCGCGCGGCTGCTGGCCCACGGCGCGCTCACCGAAGGGACGCTGCTCACCAGCGCCGGCAAGTTCGCGGAAGCGCGCGCGGCTTACCAGCGCGCCATGCGCCTGGCGCTGTCGATCAGCGAGCGGCAGGCGCTGTCGGCCACCGTGAGCATCGTGGAGCTGGACATTGCCTGTGGCGACCCGGATGCCGCCCTGCAACTGGGGCGCCCACTGGCGCTGAGCCTGCGCCACCTCGGGCGGCGCGAAACCCAGTTCGAGCTCTTGGTCATGACCTTCGTGGCGCTGCTGGTCACCGGGGAGCTGGCCGAGGCGCGGGCCACCGGCGCGGAGCTTCTGGATCTAGCGCTGCGGCTGGATCGCAGCAAGCTCTACACGGTGCTGGATGCCATGGCGTTCCTGGCCTGCGCGGAGCGGCGCTACGAGCCGGCAGCGCGGATCTGCTTCTGTGCCGATGACGCGCACGCGGCTCAGGGCCAGCTGCGGCGCCGCCCGGCGCAAGAGCGCATGCGTGCCGAGGTCACGTCGGCCCTGGAACAGAACCTGGGCTCGAACTGGCGCGCACTGGCCTCCGACTCGCGCCTGCGCCTGGACGAGCCGGCCGCCTGTGCGCTGGCCCTGGGGCTCAGACAGGAATGAGCGCCTGCGGGACGTGCCGCTAAGTCGCGGTCACTCGCCGCGCGACAGACTCTGCACGACGCCATCGGTGATCGTCACGATCATCGGGAACGAGTTGCTGCCGCGGTCGTAACGCCACACTTCCGTGACGGTGGAGCCGATCTTCTGCGTGCCGCCACCGCCCACCTTCGCGCGAACGTCTTCCGTGGAAACCTTCTTGGAAGTGGGTTCACCGCACTTCTTGACGAGCTCCGCGACTGACAACGGTGTGGATACGAGCCAGGACCCGCAGCGGAACGTCTCATCACACAGGGCAATGTTCGGGGTGAGTGCTACAAGAGCGCAGATCGCGGTCAGCCGCTGCATGGCAATACCTCGGGTGGCTGGCGCGGATAATGAGCAGCCGCGCGCGGGCGCGCAACCCGGGCTCGTGCCCCCACGCATGTCGGATGGCAACGTGTTGGTGTGGGCCCGGTAGGATTCGAACCTACGACCAAGGGATTCACTTGACCCCGTCGTTTCCGCCGGGAGTGGACTATCTCTTCACCCGTGCACTGGCCGTGCGTGAGGGTGCGGGATGCTCTAGCCTGTCATCAAGGGCGCTTCACAAAGCCCTCAGGTAGTCTCTGCACCTTCCGCCGGTGTACCGGCGGCTTGGCTCAGGATTGCCATGGGGCGCCGGCCCCGAAGGTTTCCCTGAATTCATCCCGTCCACTTCGCGCGTTTCCACGCGAAGGCACCTTATCGATGAGTCCCCTGCACTAACCGCTGTGCTACAGGCCCAACCGGCGCGGATTGTAACAGTCGCCCGCGCCTAGTAGCGAAAGGGCGACCGCTCGTCGGTGGCGGGACGCCGCGTGAAAGCCTCTTCCAGGGTGCCCTGGAACCAGTTGATTTCATCCGGCGAATCGCGTCCCTGGCTGCCGGAGGCCGCCGGCGCGGCGTGGGTGGCGCTGCCGGGCAGCAATCCGGAGACCGTGGAGGATTTCGGGCCGGGCACTGGCGGCTGCTGCCGGTTGGGGCAGCCGCCCAATGCCAGGCCGACCACAATGACCGCCACCGTGCTCAAAAGCGCCCTCATGGCACGCTATCCTCTTGCCATCGCTGTGGGCAACGTTAGCATGACCATCCCGCCGGGCATATGCCAACCGGTGACAGCCGGCGGGAACCCAAGGAGTCATCGACATGAAGCTCTATTACCTGCCCTCGGCCTGCTCCCAGGCATCCAACATCGCGCTGCGCGAGGCGGGCCTGAAATTCGAGCTGGTCAAGGTCGACCGGCACACCAAGAAGGCCGCCGACGGGCTCGACTTCAACGCCGTGAATCCGAAGGGTTATGTGCCGGCACTGACCCTGGACAACGGCGAGACCCTCACCGAGAACGTCGCCGTGCTGCAGTACATCGCAGACCAGAGCCCGGCCGCAAAGCTCGCCCCGGCGGCCGGAACGATGGAGCGCTACCACCTGATCGAATGGCTGAGCTTCATCAACTCGGAGATCCACAAGAGCTTCACCCCCATGTTCCACAAGGACGCGCCCGAGGCCAGCCGCGAATTCGCGATGGCGAACCTGGCCAAGCGCCTGGACTACGTGCAGCGCGCGCTCGGCTCCAAGACCTTCCTCATGGGCGAGCAGTTCACGGTCGCGGACTGCTACCTTTACACCGTGCTCAGCTGGGCGCCCTTCGTGAAGCTCGACCTCGGCAAGTGGCCCGAGCTTAAGCGTTACGTTGACCGTATCCACGCGCGCCCGCACGTCCAGGAGGCGCTCAAGGCCGAGGGCCTGAAAGCCGCCTGACCTTAGTTTTTGCCCCCTCCGCCGGTGAACACCGGCGGTCACTGTTACCATCAGCAGCAGATTTGTAAGTGAGAGGACGCAATGGCTACGAAACTCAGCAAGCAGCTCAAGCGCGAGATCGAAGTGGACGGCAAGCCGTACATGGTCACGCTGTCGCCCGAGGGGTTGAAGCTCACCGAGAAGGGTAAGCGCCTGGGCAAGGAACTGACCTGGAAGGACATCGTCGGCGGGGATGCCGCCCTCTCCGGCGCACTGAGCGCTTCCCTGGGCAGCTAAGCCTGCCCATGGCTGACAACACGCTGCACGAGCTGCTGGCGCGGGTGCGCGAGCACCTGGGCGCCGGTCCCGTGGAGGGCGAGGCGCGGCAGCAGCTAAGTGCGCTGATGCACGACATCGAGCACAAGCTGCGGCAGGGTGCCGCGGCCGGTGCCGCACCGGCCACGCCACGGCTGGAGTCCCTGGCGGTGAAGTTCGAGGCGAGCCACCCGGCGCTCGCGGAGACCCTGCGCGAGGTGGTCGACGCGCTCGGCAAGGCCGGCCTCTAAGGACCGCAACGGCGTCCGCAAAGAAAAAGGCCCGGTGCTGTCGGCAAGCACCGGGCCTTTGTCATTTGCGCAGCCTGCAGGCGTCAGTCATCCATCAGGAAGCTGCGCAGCTGCTCGCTGCGGCTCGGGTGGCGCAGCTTGCGCAGTGCCTTGGCTTCGATCTGGCGGATGCGCTCGCGCGTGACGTCGAACTGCTTGCCGACCTCTTCCAGGGTGTGGTCGGTGTTCATGTCGATGCCGAAGCGCATGCGCAGCACCTTGGCCTCGCGCGGGGTCAGCTGCGCCAGCACCGAGTGCGTGGTCTCGCGCAGCGACTCCATGGTCGCCTGGTCGATCGGCGAGGCCACCGAGGTGTCCTCGATGAAGTCGCCCAGGTGTGAGTCCTCGTCGTCGCCGATCGGGGTCTCCATGGAGATCGGCTCCTTGGCGATCTTCAGCACCTTGCGCACCTTGTCCTCGGGCATCTCCATGCGCACCGCCAGCTCCTCGGGGGTGGGCTCGCGCCCCATCTCCTGCAGCATCTGCCGCGAGATGCGGTTCAACTTGTTGATCGTCTCGATCATGTGCACCGGGATGCGGATGGTGCGCGCCTGGTCGGCGATCGAGCGCGTGATCGCCTGGCGGATCCACCAGGTCGCGTAGGTGCTGAACTTGTAGCCGCGGCGGTATTCGAACTTGTCCACGGCCTTCATCAGGCCGATGTTGCCCTCCTGGATCAGGTCCAGGAACTGCAGGCCGCGGTTGGTGTACTTCTTGGCGATGGAGATCACCAGGCGCAGGTTCGCCTCGACCATCTCCTTCTTCGCGCGGCGTGCCTTGGCCTCCCCGATCGAGACCTCGCGGTTCACGTCCTTGATGTCGTTGATCGTGAGGTGGTAGAGGACCTCGAGCTGCTCGAGCTTCTTCTGCCGGCGCTCGATCTCGTCCTTGAACTTCGCCAGCGGCGCGGAGTACTTCTTGCCGCCCTTGACGTGCTTGGACAGCCAGCGCGGGTTGGTCTCGTTCTTGGGGAATGAGGCGATGAAGTCCTTGCGCGGCATGCCCGCATCGCGCACCGCGATGACCATGATCTCCTTCTCGAGCTGGCGCACTTCGGACACGTGGCTGCGCAGGTTCTGGATCAGGGCCTCGAACATGCGCGGCGCCAGGCGCAGCTCCATGAACTCGTCCTGCAGCTTCTTGCGCTGGCGCAGGGTCTTCACGTCCTTGGCGCCGAGCTTGGCGATCGAGCCGAGCACCTGGCCGTGCACCTTGGCGATGGAGGCAAAGCGCGTCGCCGCCTCGACCGGATCGGGACCTGTGTCGACCGCTTCCTCTTCGCCGTCGGCGGCCTCCTCGGCCTCCTCCGCCTCGTCGTCCTTCTCAGGAGCGGCGACCACTTCCATCTTGGTCGGGTTCTGCGGCTGGGCGATGACATCCGGCGCGTTCGGGTCGATGTAGCCGACGATCACGTCCACCAGGCGGCCGCGGCCGGCCTTCACCGGCTCGTAGGCGCGCAGCAGGAAATCATAGGTGGAGGGGTACATGGCGAGCGCCCGCCGTACCGCATCGAGACCTTCCTCGATGCGCTTGGCGATGCGGATCTCGCCCTCGCGCGTGAGCAGTTCCACCGTGCCCATCTCGCGCATGTACATGCGCACCGGGTCGGTCGTGCGGCCGAGCTCGGCATCGAGCGCGGCCAGGGCGGCGGCGGCTTCCTCGATCGCCTCCTCGTCGGCCGGCTGCGAGGGCTCGGTCTGCAGCAGCGATTCCGCATCCGGTGCCTTCTCGTACACCGGGATGCCCATGTCGTTGATGGTGTTGACGATGTCTTCGATCTGCTCCGGATCGACGATCTCCGAGGGCAGATGGTCGTTCACCTGTGCGTAGGTGAGGTAGCCCT
Source organism: uncultured Pseudomonadota bacterium (assembly GCA_963741745.1). Classification (GTDB taxonomy): domain Bacteria; phylum Pseudomonadota; class Gammaproteobacteria; order Steroidobacterales; family Steroidobacteraceae; genus 13-2-20CM-66-19. The sequence continues at coordinate 1,006,351 of CAVUJF010000001.1, forward strand.
GCTCCTTGCCGCGCGCGATCAACAGCTTCAGCTGCGACTGGCGCTCCTCGGGCATCGCCGGCCCGCGACGCTCGATGCCCAGCGGACGCTTGTCCACGGCGGCGAGCTTGGCGTTGGTGGCGCGCGTGGCGTCCACGACCTTCGGCGGCGCGACTGCGGCCTTCACCGCCGGGGCGGCCTTCTTGGCCGGGGGTACGGCGGCCTTGCCCCGATCCTTCTCGCGCGCACTGCTGAGGGCCGCGGCGGCCTTCTCGGCAACGACCGGCTTGGCCGGCTTCGCGGGGTGGACCTGGGCGGTGGGACGCTTCTTGGGGGCCGTCTGAGGCTTTTGCTTACGTGTCATGTACTCGCGGCGCGCTGGTGGATTCCCCTAATGTGCTGCCCGATAGGGGGCGGCTCAAGGGGGAGGGGCAAAGAGCCGGTAATTTTATGCAACCGGCCGTGAATCACCAAATCTAACTTAGCCTCCACCCGTGCGGCGGCTGCCCAGTTTAACAATAAGTACCTGAAATTCCTTAAGTTCGGACTCATCCAGGCGTCCGGAACGACTTTTGGCTTCCAGCGCCTCCAGGCGCCGGGCGGCCGCCAGGTCCGCCAGCCGCCCGAGGGCCCCCCGCAACTCGGCGGCGGCCACCCCCGCGGAGGTGATGACCTCCTCGCGCTCCAGGAGTTTCTTGAGCGATTCCCCGCCCTCCCGGTCGCTCCAGCGCTCCACGACCTGGGCGGCAAGGGTGGCCGGGTGCAGGCGCAGGTCATCGATCAGCTCGCGCAGCAGGGCGACCCCGGGCTCGTCGCTGGCATCCAGCCCGGCACGCTCCGCCGCGCTCACCTCGACGGCGACCGCCGGGTAGTGCAGCAGGCGCACGATCGCCTGGCGCACCAGGCTGCCGCGGCCGGCGGCGGTGGCGCTGCGCGCTCGTGCGACGGCCGCCCGCGGCTCCGGGGTGCTGGGGGCCGCCGCGGCCCCCGGGGTCCACAGCTCGCGCAGCCGCTGGGGTCCAAGGCCTACGACCTCGGCCAGGCGCTCGAGCAGGAGCTCACGGTAGACCCCCTCGGGCACCTTCAGGAACAGCGGCCGCGCGTTCTCGGCAAAGCGCGCGCGGCCGTCGGCATGCCCGAGCTCGCCCTGCTGCGACAGCTCGCGCACCAGGTACTCCGACAGCGGCAGCGCATCGTGCAGCCGCGCCTCGAAGGCGTCCCTGCCTTCCTCGCCCACCAGCGTGTCCGGATCGTGGCCCTCGGGCAGGAACAGGAAGCGGATCTCGCGGCCCTCGCGCACCTCCGGCAGCGCCTGCTGCAGCGCGCGCCAGGCGGCCGCGCGGCCCGCGCGATCGCCGTCGAAGGCGAACACCACCGAGGGCACCAGGCGGAACAGGCGCCGCAGGTGCTCCGGTGTCGTGGCGGTGCCGAGGGTGGCCACCGCGTAGTCGATCCCGGCCTGATGCAGGCGCACCGTGTCCATGTAGCCTTCGACGATCAACAGGCGCGCCAGGTTGGTGCGCGCGCGGCGCGTCTCGTACAGGCCGTACAGCTCGCGGCCCTTGTGGAACAGCACGGTCTCCGGGGAATTGAGGTACTTCGGCTCCCCGGCATCGATGATGCGCCCGCCGAAGGCGATCACCCGCCCGCGCGCATCGCGGATCGGGAACATGAGGCGGTCGCGGAAGCGGTCGTAGTGGCGGTCGCCCTCGCGCACCTGGCCGCGCTCGCGCTCGATGATCATGCCGGCCTCGCTCAGGGCCTTGCGCCCGGCCTCGTTGCCACCGAAGCGGCGCAGCAGCTCGTTCCAGGAGTTCGGCGCATAGCCGATGCCGAAGCGCTCGCAGGTCTCGGGGGTGAGCCCGCGGCGCACCACGTAATCGCGCGCGCGCGGCTCCTTCGCCAGCGCCTCCGCGTAGTAACGGGCGACGTTCTTCATCAGCTCGTACAGCGGCTCATCGGCACGCTTCGGTCCCGCGGCGCCGCCCTCGTGCGGCACCTCCAGCCCCAGGCGCGTGGCGAGCTCCTCCACGGCCTCGGGAAAGGCCATGTGGTCGTGCTCCATGAGAAAGCCGAGCACCGTGCCGTGCGCGCCGCAGCCGAAGCAGTGGTAGAACTGCTTGTCGGGGCTCACCCAGAACGAGGGTGTCTTCTCGTTGTGGAACGGGCAGCAGGCGCGGTACTCGCGGCCGGCCTTCTTCAGCTGCACCCGCCCGCCGATGATCTCCACGATGTCCGCGCGGGCGATCAACTCATCGATGAAGTGCTGCGGGATGCGTGCCACGTGCTGACCGTGCGGGTGAGCGAACCTAACTGAAGGCAAGCCTGACAGGGCGCGCACGCCCTGGCACCAGGGGAAATCAGCTCAGTTTCTGCTTAATCCGCGCGCTGACCGCGCCCATGTCGGTGCGGCCCGCGGCCTTGGGCTTCACCAGGGCCATGACCTTGCCCATGTCCTTGATGGAGGTGGCGCCGCTGTCGGCGATCGCCTGTGCGATCAGGGCATCCACCTCGGCCGCGCCCATCTGGGCGGGCAGGTAGTGCTGCAGCACCACGATCTCGCTGTTTTCCTTGGCGACCAGGTCGGCGCGGCCGCCGCTTTCGAACTGGGTGATCGCCTCGCGGCGCTGCTTGATCATCTTCTCCAGGACCGAGAGGACCTGGCTGTCATCGAGCACGATGCGCTCGTCGACTTCGCGCTGCTTGATCGCGGCCAGCGCGAGGCGGACCGTGGCGAGCCGCTCCTTGTCGCCGGAGCGCATCGCAGTCTTCATGTCCTCGGTGATCCGGTCCTTGAGCGTCATACGCCGCTGCGCGGCAGCTCCCCTTAGCGGGGGGCGCGCATGCCGTCGCGCGATACGCGCTTCATGTGGCGCTTGATGGCCGCGGCCTTCTTGCGCTTGCGCTCCTGCGTCGGCTTCTCGTAGAACTCGCGGCGACGCAGCTCCGTGAGGATGCCCGCCTTCTCGCAGGCACGCTTAAAACGCCGCAGGGCGGCATCAAAGTACTCGTTCTCGCGGACACGGACGCTCGGCATCGAAACCTCAAGATTATTGAGCGGTTGGATCTCACCTGACCGGCGAACCGCACCGTAAAACAGGCGGCCAGTCGGGGGCGGGGGATTCTAAAGGAGCCCCGGGGCAAAGGCAAAAACCACTACAATTTTTGGCTATGCGGATCCTGGCCCTGGAATCCTCCTGTGACGAGAGCGCCGTGGCGGTGCTGGACAGTGCGTCCGGCCTGCTGGCGCACGAGCTTTTCAGCCAGGTCGACCTGCACCGCGCCTACGGCGGGGTGGTGCCGGAGCTGGCCTCCCGGGACCACGTCCGGCGCCTGCTGCCCCTGGTGCACACCACGCTGGCATCCGCCGCGACCACCCCGGGGCAGCTTTCCGGGGTGGCCTACACCGCAGGACCCGGGCTGATCGGGGCCCTGCTGACCGGGGCCGCGCTCGGCCGCAGTCTGGCCTTCGGCTGGGGCATCCCCGCCATCGGGGTGCACCACCTCGAGGGGCACCTGCTCGCCCCGCTGCTGGAGGCCGATCCGCCGCCGTTTCCCCACGTCGCGCTGCTGGTCTCCGGCGGGCACACGCTCCTTATAGAAGTGTCCGGCATCGGCGCCTACCGCGTGCTCGGGGCCAGCCGCGACGATGCGGCCGGGGAGGCCTTCGACAAGACCGCGAAACTGCTCGGCCTGCCGTACCCGGGCGGCCCGCAGCTGGCGCAGTTGGCCGGCCAAGGCCGGTCCGGGGCGTTCGAGTTCCCGCGGCCGATGCTCGACCGGCCGGGCCTCGAGTTCAGCTTCTCGGGCCTCAAGACCGCGGTGCTGCAGGCGGTGCGCGGCAGGGACCTGACAGGCGCGCAGCGTGCGGACGTGGCGCGCGGCATCGAGGATGCCATCGTCGACACCCTCATCGCCAAGTCGCTGCGCGCGCTGGAGGCGACCGAGCAGAAGGTGCTGGTGGTCTCCGGCGGGGTGAGCGCCAACCGCACGCTGCGCACGCGGCTTGCCGCTGCGGTCGGCGCCCGCGGGGCACGCGTGTACTATCCGCGCATCGAGTTCTCCACCGACAACGCAGCGATGATCGCGGTCGCGGGCCTGGCGCGGCTTGCCGCCGGCCAGCACGACAGCCTCGCGATCCAGGCGCGCGCGCAGTGGCCGCTCGAGTCGCTGCCGGCGGTGGCGCAAACCTGATCCCAAAACCCCAGGCTCATCTCCTACATGATCAACACCCTCCACAGCGGCGACCGCATCTTCCTGCGCGGGCTGACCAGCGAATGCATCATCGGCTTCATCGACTGGGAGCGGCGCGTCAAGCAGACGGTGGTGCTCGACCTCGAACTGCCGGTGGACTGCGCGCGCGCCGCCGCGAGTGACGAGGTGGCCGACACGCTCGACTACAAGAAGGTCGCCAAGCGCGTGCTCAGCTTCATCGAAGCTTCCGAGTTCAAGCTCGTCGAGACCCTGGCGCATCGCCTGGCGCTGACCATCCTCGAGGAGTTCGCGCTGCCCTGGGTGCGCATCTCGGTCAACAAGCCCGGCGCGATCCGCGGCTCACGTGACGTCGGTGTCACGATCGAGCGCGTGCGCGCCGACCTGGCCGCGCCCACGCCGCGGAGCTGAGGTGACCGAGGTCTACGTCGCCGCCGGCAGCAACATCGAGCCGCGCAAGAACCTCGCGCGCGCGGTGGAGGCGCTGGAACGCGCCTTCCCCGGCGTGCGCTTCTCGCCCTGGTACCAGAACCAGGCCGCCGGCTTCAGCGGCGATGACTTCATCAACCTGGTGGCCGGCTTCACCACCGGGCTGTCGCTGACGGAGGTGCTGGCGCGACTGCACGCCATCGAGACCGAGTGCGGCAGGCCGCGCGGTGCGCCGCGCTGGGCGCCACGCTCGATGGACCTGGACGTGCTGCTCTTTGGCCAGATGGTGTGCGACGAGGCGAGCGTGAAGCTGCCGCGCCCGGACCTCACCCAGCGCGCCTACATGCTCGGGCCGCTGGCGGCGCTCGCACCCGAGGTCATGCACCCGACCGCCGGCGTCACGATCGGGGAGCTGTGGCGGCGCTTCGACCAGGCCGCGCATCCGCTGCGGCAGATCAGTCCCTGACAGGTGCGCCGTGTCACCAGCCGATGCTGCGCCCGCCGTCCACCGCGATCACCTGGCCGGTGATGTAGGAGGCCTCGCTGGCGAAGAACAGGCAGGCGCGCGCGACCTCCGCGGCGCTCCCCGGGCGCTTGAGCGCGGTGCGGCGGATGATCTTCTCCTGCAGCGCCGCGTCCAGCCCGTCCGCCGGCCACATCACCGGTCCGGGCGCCACCGCGTTCACGCGCACCTGCGGGCCGAGCTCGCGGGCGAGGGACTTGGTGAGCATGATCAGCCCCGCCTTGGCGATGCTGTATACCGGGTAGCGGCGCAGCGGACGCATGCCGTGGATGTCGGTGATGTTGATGATGAGCCCGCCGCGCGCGTGCAGCGCGGGGGCGGCGGCCTGCGAGAGGAACAGCGGCGCCTTGAGGTTGGTGCCCAGCAGATCGTCCCAGTCGATCTCGGTGATATCGCCCACCGGGGTGGGGAAGAAGGTCGAGGCGTTGTTGATGAGCACGTCGAGGCCGCCGAAGGCCTCGAGCGCGCGGGCCACCAGGCCCGGCAGCTGCGCGACCTCGAGCAGGTCGCACTCGGCGCACCGCGCGGAGCCCGGCCGCGCCTCGTTGAGCTCGCGCTCCAGAGCCGCGGCATCCTCGGCGGAGCTGCGGTAGTGCAGTACCAGGTTCGCGCCGCTGGCGTGCATGAGGCGCGCGATCTCGGCCCCCACGCGCTTGGCGGCGCCGGTGATCAGGACGGTCTTGCCGGCAAGCAGTGCGGCTTCCCGGGGGGGCGTGGACTGTGTCATGGGGGCCGATTATGACGGCATCGGCGCCTCGCTCAATGCTGCCGCCGCTGTCGACGGAGGAACGCCGCCACAGCGACGCCCTGGCCGAGGTGATCCGGGCCGAGGTGCGCGCGGCCGGCGGCTGGCTGTCCTTCGAGCGCTTCATGGCGCTGGCGCTGTATGCCCCGGCCCTCGGCTACTACAGTGCCGGCGCGCAGAAGCTCGGCCCCGGCGGAGACTTCGTCACCGCGCCACAGATGTCCGGGCTCTTCAGCCGCTGCCTTGCGCGCACCTGCGCCGAGGTACTTGGCCGCACCGGCGGGCAGATCCTCGAGCTCGGCGCCGGCACCGGGGTCATGGCCGCAGGCGTGCTCACCGAGCTGGCAGCCGGCGGGGTGCTGCCGCAGCGCTACGCGATCCTGGAGGTCAGTGCCGACCTGGCCGCGCGCCAGCGCGAGCACTTAGGCCAGCTGCCCCGCGAGCTGCGCGAGCGGGTGGTCTGGCTCGAGCGCCTGCCGGATGTCCCCCTGGACGGTGTGATCCTTGCCAACGAGGTCGCCGATGCCCTGCCGTGCCGGCGCTTCCTCTGCCAGGACGCCGCGGTGCGCGAGCTCGGTGTCAGTATCGGCAGTGCGGGCGAGTTCCAGGAGACCGCTGCTGTGGCCGACCCGGCGCTCGCGCGTGCCTGGGCCGCCGTATCCGATGCGCTGCCGGCGCCGTTGCCGGAGGGCTACGTGTCGGAGTTGTCCCTCACCGTCGGACCGTGGGTCACGAGCCTCGCGCACTGCCTCGGGCGCGGCGCGCTGCTGCTGTTCGACTACGGGCTCACGCAGCGCCACTACTACCACCCGCAGCGCGTGAGCGGCACGCTGCGGTGCCACTTCAGGCAGCGCGTGCACGATGACCCGTACGTGAACGTGGGCGTGCAGGACATCACCGCCTGGGTCGACTTCACGCGCGTGGCGCAGGCCGGCGTCGATGCCGGCCTCGAGGTCGCAGGGTTTGCGACCCAGGCGGCGTACCTTCTGGCCACGGGGCTGGAAGAGCTGGTGGGCGCGGCGGCGGATGAGCTGGAGCGCGCCCGCCTGGCCGGGGAGGCGCGCCGCCTCATCATGCCCGAGGAGATGGGCGAGGCGTTCAAGGCGCTGGCGCTGAGGCGCGGGCTTACCGGTCCGCTGGCCGGCTTTGCGCTGCAGGACCTGCGCGACCTGCTGTGAGACTGGCGCACGTTTCCGGACGCGCCGGATCGGTAAGATGGCGCACCGTCGCCGCAGCGAGTGTAAGCAACCGTGTCTGACATCCTGAGCACCGTCATCCTCGGCATCATCGAGGGTATCACTGAGTTTTTGCCCGTCTCCAGCACCGGGCACCTGCTGATCGCCGAGCGCTGGCTCGGTCACCGCTCGGAGCTGTTCAACGTGGCCATCCAGGCCGGGGCGATCCTCGCGATCGTGCTCATCTACTGGCGGCGGATCGTGGCTCTCCTGACGCGCTTCGACGATCCGGCCAACCGCGACTACCTGGCGAAGCTCGTGGTTGCCTTCCTGATCACCGCGGGCGGCGGCTTCATTGCCACGCGCGCCGGCTGGAAGCTGCCGGAGACCATCCTGCCGGTGGCGCTGGCGCTTGTGATCGGCGGCATCGCCATCCTCCTCATCGAAAGCTATGTCGCCGGCAAGCCCTCCTCCTCGGTCGTGACCTGGAAGGTCGCGATCATGGTCGGGGCCTGCCAGATCCTGGCGGCGGTGTTCCCCGGCACCTCGCGCTCGGCGGCGACGATCTTCGCGGCGATGCTGGTGGGGCTGACGTTGCGCCCCGCGGCCACCGAGTTCGCCTTCCTGGTCGGCATCCCGACCATGTTCGCCGCCACCGGCTATGAGCTGCTCAAGGTGCGGCACCAGAGCGCCGGCGAGGACTGGAACGCGCTGCTGGTCGGCTTCGTGGTCTCGGGCGTGGTCGCCTTCGTCGCCGTGAAGTGGCTGCTGCGCTACGTGCAGACGCACCGCTTCACGGTACTCGCCTGGTATCGCATCGCACTCGGTGGTGCCTTGCTGGCCGGCGTGCTGAGCGGGGCGCTGCAGTAAGGCGCGCCGCGGGCTACGGCGGCGGGGCCCGCAGCGGGGTGATCGCGGCCAGCCGGCGGCGGCGGATCTCCTCGCCGATGGCAGGACCTGCAAGCCCGGCCCGCTCCTGCGCGGAGAGGGTGACCGCGGTGGCCGCATGGAGCAGCGTGCGCAGGTAAGAAGCCTGCGGATAGGGCATGTTCTCCAGCCCGGTGCGCCCGCGGGCATCGGCCTCGCAGGCGAGCAGCAGTTCGCAAAAGCGCTCCGGGCGACGGAAGGCATCGCAGCTTTCGAAGAACTTCAGCACGGTTGCCGGCGTGAGCTCGAGCGCGCGGTGCACCAGCGTGTGGTCGCGCGCGGCGAGGATGGCCAGTTCCCGCTGGGCGTTGGGCACCTTCAGGCGATCGCAGAGCGCCTCGATCAGCGGCACACCCAGTGCCTCGTGGCCGTGGTGGCTGGGCCAGCGCTCGCGCGGCGTGCGTGCCTTGCCCAGATCGTGGGTGAGCGCGGCGAAGCGCACCGTGGCCGGGGCGTTCTGCGCTGCTGCGTAGCGCAGCGTGAGCATGACGTGTACGCCCGTGTCGATTTCCGGATGCCAGCGCGGCGGCTGCGGCACCCCGTACAGGGCGTCGATTTCGGGGAAGATCACCGCGAGCGCACCGCAGGAGCGCAGTACCTCGAAGTAGACTTCCGGGTGGGGCTCGTCGAGCGCGCGCTCGGTTTCCTGCCACACCCGCTCGGGCACCAGCGCTGCGACCTCGCCCGCATCGGTCATGCGGCGCATGAGCGCGAGCGTCTCGTCAGCGACGCGGAAGCCCAGGTCCGCGTAGCGCGCCGCGAAGCGCGCGACCCGGAGGATGCGCACCGGATCCTCCGCGAAGGCCTCAGAGACGTGCCGCAGCATGCGTGCTGCAAGGTCCGCCTGGCCGCCGTAGGGATCGATGATCTGCCCGTCCTCGGCCTGCGCCAAGGCGTTCACGGTGAGGTCGCGCCGCTTCAGGTCCTCCTCGAGCGTGACGTCCGGGGAGAACAGCGTGGTGAAGCCACGGTAGCCGGGACCCACCTTGCGCTCCAGGCGCGCCAGTGCGTACTCCTCGTGCGTCGTGGGATGCAGGAAGACCGGGAACTCGCGTCCCACGGGCGTGTAGCCGAGGCGCTCGAGCTCTTCAGGGGTTGCGCCCACGACCACCCAGTCGCGCTCGTGCACGGTGCGCCCGAGCAGCCGGTCCCGGACAGCGCCGCCGACTAGGTAGACTTGCATGGTGCGCATGTTAACCGAGGAATTCGCCACCAGCGCGCCGCACCTGCCCGGGCGCCCCGTGTGGCGCGCACTGGTGGCCGGGTGCGCATGTGCGCTCCTGGCCGGCTGCGGCACGACTTACGTGATGCAGGCCGCCAGCGGGCAGTGGCATGTCATGCACGAGCGCGAGCCGATCGACCAGGCCATCGCCGACCCGCACACGAGCGCTGCCGTGCGCGCGCACCTGGAGCAGGTGCAGGCGGCGCGCGACTTCGCCTCCCGGGAGCTGGGCCTGCCGGACAACAAGAGCTACCGCAGCTACGCGGACATCGGCCGACCCTATGTCGTGTGGAACGTGGTGGCGACGCCTGAGTTCTCCGTCACTCCTGAGCACTGGTGCTTTCCGGTCGCCGGCTGCGTGGCCTACCGGGGTTATTTCCACGAGTACGCCGCGCGCACGTTCGCCAACGAGATGGCCGTCAAGGGCTTCGATGTCACCGTGGGGGGCGTGCCGGCGTACTCGACGCTGGGCAAGTTCGCAGATCCGGTGCTCTCGAGCATGCTGCGCTACGGTGACGATGACCTGGCGGCGACCATCTTTCATGAGCTCGCGCACCAGCTGCTGTACGTGCGCGATGACTCCGCCTTCAACGAGGCCTTCGCCACCACGGTGGAGGATGCCGGGCTTGAGCGCTGGATCGCCCACCAGGGCGGTGGCATGCGCATCCGCGAGTACCGCGACGAGCAGGCGCGCGAGGCAGCCGCGGTGAAGATGATTGCCGCCGCGCGCGCGCGCCTGGCGCGCTTATATGCCTCCGGTGTGCCGCTGCCGGCCATGCGCGAGGACAAGCAGAAGATCCTCGCCGAGCTTGCTGCGCAGATCCGGGCGGCCGAGTACCGCGAGCATGTGACCTACCCGCTGTACGATGAGTGGATCGCGGAGGGGCTCAACAACGCGCAGCTGGCTTCCATCGCCACTTACTACGACTGCGTGCCGGGATTCAGGCGCCTGCTGGCTGAAGCCGACAACGACCTGCCACGCTTCTATGCGGCCGCGCGCGTGGTGTCCAGGCTGCCGCGCGCGCAGCGCCATGCGCAGCTGTGTGCGACGGCCGGCATGGCGGCCGACTCGGCCGAATGAGGCGCCGCCGCGGGGTCGTGTCAGTGCTTGTCGGCCTCGGCGGTGGTGTCGGCGATGACCGCCGTGACCCGCATGGGCTTGCCGTCGCGCACCAGCCCGATGTCGATGTGGTCGCCGACCTGGCGCAGCCCGATGATGTTGCGCAGTTCGCTGTTGGACTTCACCGGTGCGCCGTTGACCGAGGTGATCACGTCGCCGGCGCGCAGCCCGGCGGCGGCGGCCGGTGAGCCTTCCACCACCTGCGAGATGAGAGCGCCGGTGGCGCTGGGGAGGCCGAGCGAATGGGCGACCTCCGGGGTCACGGTGTACATGCTCACGCCGAGCTGGCCGCGGCGCACCGTGCCGTACTTGATCAGCTGCTGCATGACATTGCGCGCCATGTTCACCGGGATCGCAAAACCGATGCCGATGTTGCCGCCGCTGCGTGAGAGGATCGCGGTGTTGATGCCGATCAGCTCGCCGCGCAGGTTCACCAGCGCACCGCCGGAGTTGCCCGGGTTGATCGAGGCGTCCGTCTGGATGAAGTCCTCGTAGCCGTTCGGGTTGATTCCCGAGCGCGACAGGGCACTGACGATCCCGGAGGTGACCGTGTGGGCGAGCCCGAAGGGATTGCCGATCGCGACCACGAAGTCACCGACCTCGGCCTTGGAGGAGTCCCCGAGCACGATCTGCGTGAGCCCCTCGGGCTTGACCTTGAGGACGGCGATGTCCGACTGGGCATCGCTGCCGAGCACCTCGGCCCTCAGGTCGCGCCCGTCCTGCAGCGTGACGGTGATCTCGGTGGCGTTCTCAACCACGTGCGCGTTGGTGAGGATGTAGCCGGCCTTCGCATCGAAGATCACCCCGGAGCCGGCGCTCTGGAAGGAGTGCTCGCGCGGTCCCGGATCCTTCGGGGCCTCGAAGAAGCGCCGGAAGAAGGGATCATCGAGCAGCGGATTCTGGGCGCCACTTTCGTGGATGGTCCCGCGCGTGGCGATATTGACCACCGCCGGGGAGACCTTCTTGATCATGGGCGCAAGCGTCGGCAGCGGGGTGGCGCCCACCACCGGTGGCAGCGCCGCCTGCAGTGCCGGGGCGGCGAGTGTCATCAGCAGGGCAAGCAGCGACGCGGCGCGGTTCATGTTGCTCTGAATACTAGCCGAACGGGCGCGCCAAAAAGAAAGGCCGGCCGTGCACCCCGCGGCGCACGGCCGGCCCGCTCCATCGGCCCCTTAGGCGGCCTGGATGGAGATGCGCCGCGGCTGTTCCTGCGGGCGCTTGGGGATGGAGATCTCGAGGACGCCGTTCACGTGCGAGGCCTTGATGGCCTCCGCATCGGCAGTCTCGGGGAGCGTAAAGCGGCGCAGGAAGCTGCCGCTGGCGCGCTCGACGCGCGTGTAGCCCTCCGCAGTCGCCTTCTTCTCGGAGCGCCGCTCGCCGCGCACGGTGAGCACGCCCTTCTCGGCGGTGATCTCGATGTCCTTGCCATCCACGCCCGGCACATCGGCAACCACGAGGAAGCGCTCGGCCTCTTCGTGGATGTCCACGCTCGGGATCCAGCTGACGCTCGCAGACGCGACAGCCCCGTCAGCATCCTTGGCCAGGGCACGGTCGAACTGCCGCTGGAAGCGGCTGACGAGCGCCCAAGGCTCGTAACTCACAATCGTCATGTCTAAGTCCTCCATCGGAAGTTGCAGTTGAAATTCGCAATGCGCTTGAGCGCCGTTGAGGACGATGTGCGGACCGGGCTTTTCGCTTTCAAGTGGCTCTGCGAGCGTGCAAAAAGATTGCTTTCGCGACGTTGTGTTTGGCATCCGCGCCCGCATTTAAGCCGGTGCACTTGCCGCATGACGCACTCACCGCGCCCCTGTCAGGCCTCTCAGCGCGCTTCCCGATCCATACGGCTCAGCTCAAGCCCCCTGTGGGCACCCTGTGCAAAACCTGTGCTAGGTCTGGGCACAAGATATGGGGGTTCCGGGGGGTGCCAGAAAGCGGTGCGTTCGTATCAAAATTAGCGGGATAGCTGCGGCCCATATCGTCATAAATCATTGAAAAATCGATTGAAAAATGACGTTACATTATCTTGCTGCGAAGCTTGACGACCCAGGAGACCGTCATTAGGCTTTTGACCCCGACACAAGATCTTGTGTTCGCCACAAGCGAAACAAGGGTCACGCGGTCGGGGGGAGGTTTCAGGGACCTGACTGTCGAAACACACGGCAGCAGGTACCGGTAAGGCGCGCGACTCTCAAGGAGTCCCATGGCGTTTTGTCCGGTGTTCCCTGCGATCCGTTCGGATAAGGCGTAAGAACATCGGAGCGCCGCGGATTAATGAACACAGTCGTGAAGATCGATCCCAAAGACATTGATGCCATCCCTTTCCAGGAGGCGTCACTCGACATCTGGGACAAGAAATACCGCCTGACGGCCAAGGACGGATCGCCCGTCGACAAGTCGATGGACGACACCTATAAACGCGTGGCACGCGCCCTGGCGGACGTCGAGCGCGAGGAAGTCCGCGAGCACTGGAACGAGCGCTTCCTGTGGGCGCTGCGCCGCGGGGCGATTCCCGCCGGCCGTGTGACCTCCAACGCCGGTGCGCTCGAGCACAAGCCGGCCACCTCGACCATCAACTGCACGGTCTCGGGCACGATCCGCGACTCGATGGACGACATCCTCGGGAAGGTCCACGAGGCGGGGCTTACGCTCAAGGCAGGAAGCGGAATCGGCTATGAGTATCTCGACCCTGCGTCCACGGGGCGCCTACGTCTCGGGAGCTGGCGCCTACACCTCCGGCCCGCTCTCGTTCATGGATATCTTCGACAAGATGTGCTTCACCGTCTCCTCCGCCGGCGGGCGCCGCGGCGCGCAGATGGGCACCTTCGATGTCGGCCACCCGGATGCGATGGAATTCATCCGCGCCAAGCGCGAGAACGGGCGGCTGCGCCAGTTCAACCTGTCGCTGCTGATCACGGACGAGTTCATCCAGGCGGTGCGCGAGGACCGCGAGTGGAAGCTCGCCTTCCCGCTGTCGCTGAAGGAGAACGAGGCGGAGAAGCCGGACCTGACCGATGCTGCGAAGTTCGTCTGGCGCGAATGGCCACTGCACGATGGCTACGTGACCAACGACGAGGGACTCGTGGCGTGCAAGGTCTACAAGACCATGCCGGCGCGGCGCATGTGGGACGTCATCATGACTTCCACCTACGACTTCGCCGAGCCCGGGTTCATCCTCATCGACCGCGTCAACGAGATGAACAACAACTGGTGGTGCGAGAACATCCGCGCCACCAACCCGTGCGGCGAACAACCGCTTCCGCCGTATGGCTCGTGCCTGTTGGGTTCGGTGAACCTCACCCGCTTCGTAAAGCATCCGTTCGGCGATTTCGCGGAGTTCGACTGGAACGAGTACCGCGAGGTGGTGCGCGTGTTCACGCGCATGCTCGACAACGTCGTCGAGGTCAACGGGCTGCCGCTCGAGCAGCAGCGCGGCGAGATCATGCGCAAGCGCCGCCACGGCATGGGCTTTCTAGGACTCGGCAGCACCATGGCGCTGCTGCGCATGAAGTACGGCTCTCCCGAGGCCTTGCAATTCACGGAAGAAGTCTCGCGCGAGATGGCCATCGCCGGCTGGGAGGCCGCACTGGAGCTGGCGCGGGAGAAGGGACCGGCGCCGATCATGAACGAGCAGTTCACGGTCACCAAGGAGATGCTGCGCAAGCGCCCCGAGATGGCGCGCGACGGCTGGAAGCCGGGCTCGAAGATCGCCGGCCGCCTGCTGCACGCGAAGTACAGCCGCTACATGCAGCGCATCGCGCAGGTGGCGCCGCAGCTGGTGCACGAGCTCGCCGAGATCGGTGCGCGCTTCACGCATCACAGCTCGATCGCCCCGACCGGGACGATCTCGCTGTCGCTGGCGAACAATGCCTCCAACGGCATCGAGCCCTCGTTTGCGCACCACTATTTCAGGAACGTGATCCGGGTAGGCAAGAAGTCCAAGGAAAAGATCGACGTTTATTCCTTTGAGCTGCTGGCGTATCGGGAGCTCGTCAACCCGAACGCCCAACCTGGAGCCACCAACGATGCTGAAAGACTGCCGGACTACTTCATCGCCGCCGACGAAGTCACTCCCAAAGAGCATGTCGAAGTGCAGGCTGCGTCCCAGAAGTGGGTCGATTCATCGATTTCTAAGACGGCGAACGTGCCTACGGATTTCCCCTATTCGCAGTTCAAAGACATCTATCTGTATGCACACGAGCAGGGCCTGAAGGGCTGCACGACCTTCCGCTTCAACCCGGAGGCCTTCCAGGGCGTGCTGGTGAAGGAACAGGACCTGAAGAACACGGTCTACAAGTTCACCCTCGAGGACGGCTCGGTGGTCGAGGTGCGCGGGGACGAGGAGATCGACTACGACGGTGAGATTCACACCGCCGCGAACCTGTATGACGCCATGCGCGATGGCTACTACGGGCGCTTCTAGATAGGCGCCCGCGCGCGAAGGAACTGTTATGACCGTCAAGATCGACCGGAAAATCGTCAAGTACGCGGTACAGAAGCCCGAGGACAAGGCCGCGGCGGAGCTGGCCAAGTCAGCCCAGCCCCAGCCCGAGACGGTCAAGGACCGCCACGGGCGCTCGACCAATGTCATCCAGATGCACGAGAAGCTCGAGCGCCCGGAGATGCTGGTCGGCTCGACCTACAAGATCAAGACGCCGATCTCCGACCATGCGATGTACGTGACGATCAACGACATCGTGCTGAACGAGGGCACCGGCTTCGAGCAGCGCCGCCCGTTCGAGATCTTCATCAACTCCAAGAACCTCGACCACTTCCAGTGGATCGTGGCGCTCACGCGCATCATCTCGGCGGTGTTCCGCAAGGGCGGCGACGTCACCTTCCTGGTGGATGAGCTGAAGGCGGTGTTCGACCCGCGCGGCGGCTACTGGCAGCCCGGGCGGCAAGTTCATGCCCTCGATCATCGCCGAGCTCGGCCACGTCATCGAGAAGCACCTGCAGACCATCGGCCTGATCCGCAAGCCGCAGCTGGATGTGCACCAGCAGAAGCTGGTGGACGAGAAGCGCGCCGAGTTCGAGGCGCGCACCAAGCAGAGCGATGCCTTTGCCAAGTCCCACTTCCCGGACGGGGCGCAGCTGTGCAACCACTGCAGCACCGCCGCGGTGGTGATGATGGATGGCTGCATGACGTGCCTGAACTGTGGCGATTCGAAGTGTGGGTAACTGAGCGACTTTTCGACCGACGCAAACTGACAGACTCCGTTGATGTTTTGGAGGCGGCCCCGCGGCCGCCTCTTTTGTTTCCGGGGTCCGCGGACGCGGGGCAAAAAAAACCCCGCTTGCGGCGGGGTTGGTCGCTTGCTTGTGTGGAGGAGTGTCTTCTCGTTATTGTTATCTTGGCGGCGCGCTATCTGCGGATGCCATCCCGGCATCCTTCGACCCGCGCTCTTGTTTCAGTCATCCCGTGGTTCTGGCTTCCTTCCCGACGGATATCCCGTTGGTGGGTAGATACAAAGCAACACCCGTGCCAAGCGCGCGGCCGGGCCTGCCGACGCGAGATCTTGTCGATCCTCTCCCATGAAGTGTGACGCAGCACACACTTCCGGCCCCCTAGACCCCCCGCCAGGCCCCTTCCGCACCCCCGGGCGCCAGCGGCGCGAAACGCCTTTCCAGCCCGGTTGTCAAAATCCCCGACGCCCCGGGGGAGGTAAGGCCGCGCGTTACGCATCACTTGCCCCGCAAACCATTGAACCTACGCAGGAAGCGGACTCTCGCCCGATGTGTAAATGAACTCGACAGGACTTTCCGGCGCGCGGCGCTCGCCGGCGCGCCACGCTCTTTGGGCCTTTGCTCTCATCAATGTGCTGCTCGGGGCTGCGCAGGCGGCCGAGAGCCCGGTGCCCCGTCCACCGGAGCTGGAGCGGGACGTGCAGTTCTGGGTGCGCGTCTATTCGCAGATCGACACCAACTCAGGCTTCCTGCACGACCAGTACAACCTGGGCATCGTCTACGACACGCTGCACTTTCCGCCGAGCACCACCCCCGCCGAGCGCCAGCGCATCGTCGATGACGAGCGCCAGCACCTGGCGGCCGCGCTCAAGCGCATCGCCGCGGCCGGGACTGCACCGCTGTCTGCCGAGGACCAGCACATCAAGGAGTTGTGGGGCGCCGAGGGTACCCCGGAGCGCCTGCTGGCCGCCGTCGAGGACATCCGCTTCCAGCTGGGCCAGTCGGACCGCTTCCGCGGCGGGCTGGTGCGCTCGGGTGCCTGGGAGATCGCACATCGAGGAGACGCTCGCCAATCTCGGGCTGCCGCCCGAGCTGGCGGCGCTGCCGCACGTGGAGTCCTCGTTCAATCCGGCGGCGTACTCGAAGGTCGGGGCGGCGGGACTGTGGCAGTTCATGCGCTCCACCGGGCGGCGCTACATGCGTATCGATTCGGCGGTCGATGACCGCCTGGACCCGTTCCGTTCCACCGAGGCGGCCGCGCAGCTGCTGGCCTACAACTACCGCCTGCTGGGTACCTGGCCGTTGGCGCTCACCGCCTACAATCATGGCAGCGCCGGCATGCTGCGCGCCAAGGAGACCATGGGCACCGATGACATCGCCAAGATCGTGCGCGGCTACACCAGCCGCAGCTTCGGCTTCGCCTCGCGCAACTTCTATGTCTCCTTCCTTGCCGCCCTGGAGATCGACCGCAACCCGGAGAAGTACTTCGGTCCTTTGCAGCGCGAACCGGAGGCGCACTTTCGCGAGATCGAGCTGCCGGCCTACGTGTCCATCAGTGCGCTCACGCGCACGCTGAAGATGAACGCCGATCGGCTGCGCGCGCTCAATCCGGCGCTGCTGCCGCCGGTGTGGTCGGGCGCGCAGCGCGTGCCCAAGGCGTACCGCCTGCGCATGCCGCTGGACGGGGAGGCCTGGACGAGCGAACGCCTGGCGCAGCGCCTGCAGCCTGGCGAGATGTTCACCGCACAGCGCGGCCCTGAGCGCTACAAGGTGCAGAAGGGCGACACGCTGGTCAGCATCGCCGCCGCCTACGACGTGCCGGTGGAAACGCTGGCACGCGTCAATCACCTGCGTACCAGCGCGCGCGTCTCGCCGGGCAAGGTGCTGGTGCTGCCCGAGCCGAGCGCGCCGGTGGTGGTGGCCGCAGTGCCGCCGGCGCCTGCGCCTGCCGCCGCCGCGGGCGCTGCGCAGGCCAGCACGGTCGCACCGCCGTCCCCGGGTGGTGCGGTGCCGGCGGCGGTGGCCCAGCGCGAGAGCGCCGAGGATGCCGCGGCGGCCGCCGCGGAGGCGGCCAAGGCGAAGCGCTTCAGCGTGACCATCGAGGTGGTCTCGGCGGCGCAGGCCGATGCCATCGGCCCCTCGGTCGGTCCCGGCTCGGACGCGGAACAGAGCGCTGATCCCACCGACTACTCGGTGGGCAAGGACGACACCATCCGCGTCGCCACCGACGAGACACTGGGGCACTTTGCCGACTGGCTCGGCAGCAACCCGCAGCGCCTGCGCGAGCTGAACCACATGAACGCACGCGCCACGCTGCGCGTGAGCCAGCGGCTGAAGCTGGAGTTCAAGGGCATCACGCACGAGGTGTTCGAGGCACGCCGCAAGGACTTCCACCGCGCCGTCCAGGCCAGCTACTTCGCCGCCCATCGCATCGTGGGGACGCAGGTCTACCTCGCCCGCTCCGGGGACTCGCTGTGGACCCTCACCCAGCGCGGCGGCCAGGTGCCGCAGTGGCTGCTGCAGCAGTACAACCCGAGCCTCGACTTCGCTGACCTGCGGGCCGGCACCCAGATCGTGATGCCGCGCGTGGAGCAGGTGGGCAGTGGGGGTGGCTGAAATGCGCCATGAACTGACACGCGGGTGTGACCTGCATACCTGCCGGCCTGCTCAGACCATGCCTATAATCGCCCGAGTTAGCGTGTGCCGAAGCGGAGCATGATGCGCCTTGCGACCCTCGCCACCGCCCTGGTGCTCTGCTGCGCCTGGTCGGTGGGACAGACCGACGGACTGACGGAAACCCAGCCGACCGCGTTCGCGCCGCCGGTCCAGGACAAGCTGCCGACGGTGGACCGCGTGGTGGTGCGCAAGGCCGAGCGGCGCCTGTCGCTGATGCACGGCGGCAACGTGGTGCGCAGCTACCATATCGCCCTCGGACTCAATCCCCAGGGCCAGAAGGAGCGCGCCGGGGACTTCCGCACCCCCGAGGGCACCTACCGCCTGGACCGGCGCAACCCGCGCAGCGACTTCTTCCTGTCGCTCAAGGTGAGCTATCCGAACGAGCAGGACATTCGCCGCGCCCGCACCCGGCACTGGGACACGGGCGGCTCGATCATGATTCATGGCCTGCCGAACGTGCTCAAGCACGATCAGGAGTACTACGAGTCGCACGACTGGACCGACGGCTGCGTCGCGGTCTCCAACGCCGACATCATGGAGATCTGGATGCTGGTGCCTGACGACGTGCCGATCGACATCCTGCCCTAGGCCGTGAACAGCGAAGTGGCAGAATTCGTTGACGCGCGCGTCGGTCCGCGCGGCAGCCTGGAAAACCTTTCCCAGGGCGAACTCGACAAGCTCCTGGACTCGGGCCAGGGCGGCCTGTACCCGCTGTTCCGCCGCTGCGCGCTCGCGGTGCTCAACTCCGGGGCCTCCACCGACGATGCCAAGGAGATCTTCGACCGCCACAAGGACTTCGAGATCCAGATCGTGCGCCACCCCTGGGGGGTGAAGCTGGAGATGCAGCACGCGCCGGCGGCGGCGTTCGTGGACGGGCAAATGATCCGCGGCATCAAGGAGCACCTGTTCGCGGTGCTGCGCGACGTGGTGTTCATCTCCAACGAGATCATCGACTCCGAGCGCTTCGACCTCACCGACTCCGCCTCGATCACCAACGCGGTGTTCCACATCCTGCGCAACGCCCGGCTGCTCGACCACAAGGCGCGCCCGAACCTGGTGGTGTGCTGGGGCGGGCACTCGATCGATGCGCGCGAGTACCAGTACACCAAGAACGTCGGCTACGAGCTCGGGCTGCGCGGCCTGGACGTGTGCACCGGCTGCGGCCCGGGGGCCATGAAGGGGCCGATGAAGGGCGCCACCATCGGCCATGCCAAGCAGCGCATCCACCACGGCCGCTACGTCGGCATCACCGAGCCGGGCATCATCGCCGCCGAGCCCCCGAACCCGATCGTCACCCAGCTGGCCATCCTGCCGGACATCGAGAAGCGCCTGGAGGCCTTCGTCCGCCTCGGCCACGGCATCGTGGTGTTCCCCGGCGGGGCGGGCACGGCCGAGGAGATCCTCTACCTCACCGGCATCCTGCTCGATCCGGCCAACCGCGAGCAGCCGTTCCCGGTGGTGCTCACCGGGCCGCGCCAGAGCGCCGCCTATTTCGAGCACATCGTGCGCTTCGTCGCGGTCGCCCTGGGGAAGGATGCCACGCGGCGCCTGACGGTGATCGTGGACGACCCGCCCGAGGTCGCCCGGCGCATGGTGCGCGGCATGGATGCGGTGCGCGAGTTCCGCCGCAAGCAGAGCGACTCGTACAACTTCAACTGGCTGCTGTCGATCCGCCCGGAGTTCCAGCGCCCCTTCGAGGTCACCCATGAGGCCATGCGCGCCCTGGACCTGAGGCGCGGCCAGCCGCCGCATGAGCTCGCCGCCAACCTGCGGCGGGCCTTCTCCGGCATCGTCACCGGCAACGTGAAGGAAATCGGCGTCCAGGCGATCCAGGCGCAGGGCCCGTACGAACTCGCCGGCGATCCTGCGATCATGCAGCCACTGGATGAGCTGCTGGCCGCCTTCGTCGCACAGCAGCGCATGCGCCTGCCCGGCAGCGTCTACAAGCCGGTCTACCGTCTGGTCGGCTGAGTAACATAACGCTCTCATGCGCCGCACACTTTGCGCGGCACGCCCGAAAGATGCGCAGCGCTGCGCGCGATGCGCCGCCTGGCTGTGAACCAGTTCCTGCGCGCCCCGGGTGAACGCCGTAGTCTCCGTTGAAATATTCAGGAGCGTCCGATGAGCTCGAGTGACAGGGGGCGAGACGATCTGCCCGGTGCGCCACGCGAACCGGCCCCCTCGGCTACCGGTCCGGGCGGAGCGGATGCCTACGCGAGCTGGCTGGAGCGCATGCAGCGCGCCCGCGCCCGCCAGGCGGCCATCACGCGCAACCTCTACACCTGGTCCAACTACAAGAACTGGGCCGACCAGGTCCGCGATTCCTGGGGACCTGCCGAGAGCGCCCCGACCGCTCCCTCAAAGCCCAAGAAGTAGGCTTCCGCACCCTGACAGGGGTGCTTGCAGAGCCTGGATCCTGCAGCGTGGGCTGCACCTAAGACCATCGATCCGCACGCCTGATCAGGCGTTGGCCACCGCCGCGGGCACGGGTGGCAGCTCCGCCATGGCCTGCTCCAGCGCGCGCTGGCTGCCGCCGTCCGGCCCCTCCCCCGGCGCCGGGGCGGGCGATCCCGGCGCGGCGCCGGTGGCCACCGGCGGGGTAACGGCGCCGCCGCGTGGCCGCGCCAGCCAATCGACCAGGGGCGCCCACTGCTCCACGTCGTCGTGGGCGACGTAGCTCTTCATCTCGTGCACTCCCACCCCGAGCTCCGCGGCGCGCACGTAGTTCTGCGAGTCGCGCAGGGTGGCGACGATCGGGATCCCCAGGGTGTGCAGGAAGCGGATCAGCGACTGGTAGGTGAGGGTATTGCGGCGCACCCGGTTGGCGATCACCCCGATGCGGTCATCCTCGCGGCGGATCTTGGCCACCAGCAAGAGGTCCCGGATGCAGCGCGAGCAGGTGTGGATGTCGATGTCCGAGGGCAGCACCGGCACGATGATCTTGGCTGCATCCCGCACCATGTCCGGCAGCTGCGGCGCGGACAGGGCCGCAGGGGTGTCCACGATCACGTGCGTGGTGCCCTCGGGCGGGCGCAGGTGGAAGGCGCGCGTGGTGCGGGTGTCCTTCTCGAAGCCGGCGATGACCTGGATCGGCGCCTGGGCGGGCTTGCGCTTCTTAACCCAGCGCACCGAGGATCCCTGCGGATCGAAATCGATCAGCACCGGCCGGTGGCCGCACGAGGCGAGGTAGCTAGCCAGGTTGATAGCGATAGTCGTCTTACCAGACCCGCCCTTGGGGTTCAGGACGACTATGCGCTGCATGGTGGCCTTATGTTTCGCGTGCCGGTGACGCGCTGACCGCACCAAGCGTACGCACCCCCCCGGAACGGTGCAAGCCACGGTACGAGTGTGAGCGCGGACACGCCACTGTCACGCGGGCGGCCTTAGAGTCGCTGCCATCATGGAAGAGAAGTTCTTGCACGCCTGGGACGAGCTGGACGACACGCTGTGTCTTTGTCGCCACGTGGCGACTGTGGTGCTGGGGGAGGCGTGGGACCTCTCGGTGTCCTTCCTCAGCGCGGCATCCGGGGTGCTGCTGGCCGGGACGGCCCTGTTTTTGCTCTCCGTACGCCAGTTTCTGGACCCTTCGGCCTGAAATAGTCCGCTGCGCCGCACGCGGCGCTTGAAAATCCCGTCGCGATTCCCAAGATCGCACCCCGTGCAGGCACCTCTTAAAGCCTGCGGACGGGTGATCCATGGCATCCACGACCGAAACGGCCGCCGAGAACACCGGCAATCGCGAGACCCACGGCTTCCAGGCGGAGGTGCGTGAGCTGCTCAAGCTCATGATCCACTCCCTGTACAGCCACCGCGAGATCTTCCTGCGCGAGCTGATCTCCAACGCCTCCGATGCCTGCGACCGCCTGCGCTTCGCGGCCATCGCCACGCCCGCGCTCATGGCCGAGGATGCCGAGCTCGGCATCCGCATCGAGGCGGATGCCGCAAAGGGCACCGTCACCATCACCGACAACGGCATCGGCATGAACCGCGAGGATGCCGTCGCCAACCTCGGCACCATCGCCCGCTCCGGCACCGCCGCGTTCTTCAAGTCCCTCTCCGGCGATGAGCAGAAGGCCTCCCAGCTGATCGGCCAGTTCGGCGTCGGCTTCTATTCGGCCTTTATCGTCGCCGAGCGCGTCGAGGTGCGCTCGCGCAAGGCCGGCGAGCCGGCCGCGGCCGGCGTGCGCTGGGAGTCCGGCGCGGACGGGGACTTCACGGTCGAGACCGTGACCCAGGCCGCCCGCGGCACCTCCGTCACGCTGCACCTGAAGGAGGATGCGAAGGAGTTCGCCGACGCCTTCCGGCTGCGCAGCCTGATCCGCCGCTATTCGGACCACATCGGCTTCCCGGTGCGCATGCGCAAGGAAGGCGAGGCCTCGCTCGAGTACGAGGTGGTGAACCAGGCCAAGGCGCTGTGGACGCTGCCGCGCACCCAGATCAAGGACGAGGAATACCGCCAGTTCTACCAGTACGTGGCGCACGACTTCCAGGACCCGGTGGCCTGGAGCCACAACAAGGTCGAGGGTAAGCGCGAGTACACCAGCCTCCTGTACCTGCCGGCCAAGGCCCCCTTTGACCTGTGGCAGCGCGATGCCGCGCGCGGGCTGAAGCTGTACGTGCGGCGCGTGTTCATCATGGACGACGCCGAGCAGTTCCTGCCCCCCTACCTGCGCTTCGTGAAGGGCGTGGTCGACTCCAGCGACCTGCCGCTGAATGTCTCGCGCGAGATCCTGCAGCAGGACCCGGAGGTCGAGGCCATCAAGGGCGGCCTCACCAAGCGCGTGCTCGACCTCCTGGCGCGCCTGGCCAAGGACGAACCGGAGAAGTACGCCGCATTCTGGAAGGAATTCGGCGCGGTGCTCAAGGAAGGGGTGGTCCAGGACCACGCCAACCAGGCCGCGCTGCTGGCCCTGATGCGCTTTGCCAGCACCCAGCAGGAGCACAACAACCCCGATGTGACCCTGGCTGACTACGTCGCGCGCATGAAGCCCGGCCAGGACAAGATCTACTACGTGATCGCCGAGAGCCCCGAGGCGGCCCGGGGGAGCCCGGCCATCGAGCGCCTGCGCGAGCGGGGCCTGGAGGTACTGCTGTTGTCCGAGCGCATCGACGAGTGGGTCATGGGCCAGCTGAATGACTTCGAGGGCAAGCGCTTCAAGGACGCCACGCGCGGCGGCCTGGACTTGGGCGGCCTGGCCAGCGAGGCCGACCGCAAGGCGCACGACGCGCAGCTCAAGGAGAGCAAGGGCTTGCTCAAGCGCGTCAAGGACGCCCTGGGCGAGCGCGTCACCGAGGTGCGCGTCAGCGAGCGCCTGCGCGAGTCACCCTCGTGCCTGGTGCTCGGCGAGGAGGACATGGGCGAGCAGATGCGCCGTATCCTCGCGGCCGCCGGCCAGAAGGCCCCCCAGGCCCACCCGGTGCTGGAGCTGAACGTCACGCACCCCCTGGTGAAGTACCTCGAGGGCGTGTCCGATGCCGGGCAGTTCGGCGAGCTCGCGCAGCTTCTGTACGACCAGGCAGCCCTGGCCGAGGGCACGCAGCTGCCCAACCCGCCCGAGTACGTGCAGCGCCTGAATCGCCTGCTCGTGCGCCTCGCAGCGCCTGCGGCATAGCACCCGGTGGCACAGCGGCCGCCGCTCGCCGAGCGGGTGAGGATCCCCGGGCCCGCCGGGGATCTCGAGGCGCTCATCGAGACCCCGCAGGAGGAGGCCCCCGCCGCGCCGGTGCGCGCCTTTGCCGTCGTGTGCCACCCGCACCCGCTCTACGGCGGCACCCTCGACAACAAGGTGGTCTACACCGTGGCGCGCGCGTTCCAGCAGTGCGCCGCCCCGGCAATCCGCTTCAACTACCGCGGCGTGGGTGCCAGCGCCGGCACCTACGACGAGGGCCGCGGCGAGACCCTGGATGCGCTGGCGGTGATCGAGTACGGGCGGCGGCGCTGGCCGCAGGCGCAACTGTGGCTGGGCGGGTTCTCCTTCGGCGGCGCCGTTGCCGTGCGCGCCGCCGGTGCCGCCGATCCGGCGCGCCTGGTGCTGGTGGCCCCGGCCGTCAACCGCATCGACGTCAGCGGCGAGCCCGCGCCGGCATGCCCGTGGCTCATCGTTCAGGGTGATGCGGACGAGCTGGTCCCCGCCGCAGAGGTCCTGGGCTGGGCGCGCGCACTGCAGCCGTCCCCGGTGGTGACGGTGCTGCCCGAGACCGGACACTTCTTCCACGGCCGCATCAACGAGCTGCGGGGGGCCGTGGTCCGCTTCCTGGAGCAGCTCCAGCAGCGCTGACGGGCATTTTTCGTGCGCGGATCGACTGCAATCGAGCGCCGGCGCGCGTAGCGTGGCTCGCAGTGCGCTCCACGGGCGCGCCACCGGCACCGCAAAATGCCCCCGCAACCCCAAGGTCAGCTCGCGCCGCAGCCCCTGAGCCGCCCGGTCGCCCTGGTCGCAGGCTTGCTGTGCTTTATCTGCGGGGCGGCGGTGTTCGCGATGGCCATCGGCGCCCTGGCGGTGCAGCCCGGCACGCTCGCGGCCCCGCGCTGGGTCGCCGGCTGTGCGGGACTCATCTTCATGGCCGGCGCATTCATACCGCTCAATGCCGCCTTCGGCCTGCCGGACTGGCTGAACCAGCTCATCGGACTCACCGTCTCCCTCGGGCTCGCGGTGCTGTTCAACTGGGTCGCGTTCTTCCCGGGCGAGCGGCAGTTCTCCAGCACCTTCTCGATCCCGGGCGTTTCGATCGGCACCGCCGGCGGGCAGCTCGCCGGGCGCATCATGTTCGGCCTGGGCGCGCTGCTCGCCGACGCCATCGTGCTGCACGCCCTGTGGTGGCAGCTGCGCCGCGCGCGCACGCCGGCGCCGCGCGACTCAGGCGCGCCGCCGGGGCACTAAAAGTCAGGGATTCCACGGCCTTGCGCCGCCGGGCACCGGCGGCCGCCGCCAATAAAAAAGGCCCGGAGGAACGCAGAGTTCCTCCGGGCCTTCACTACCCTGCAGGCAGCTGAAGCGGGCTCTCAGTTCACCATCGCCTTGAGGCTCTTCAGCGGCAGCACGCGGACCTTCTTGCTGGCCGGCTTCGCCTTGAACGTCATCTTCTCGCCGGTGAAGGGATTGACGCCCTCGCGCGCCTTGGTCGCCGGCTTCTTCACGACCTTCAGCTTCATCAGACCGGGCACGGTGAACAGTCCGCTGCCGCGCAGGCTCTTCTTGATCACGCCGCTCAGCGACTCGAAGACGCTACCGACCTGCTTGCGTGAGAGTCCCGTGTCCTTGGAGATCTGTGTCAGGACTTCCGACTTCGTCGGTGCGCCACCCTTTTTCGCCATTTTGCCCTACTCCTCGAGAATTTAGTGTTGCGATACGCGGCAGCAATTTCGCCGCGATAAGAGAATCGGCGCGAAAAATAACACATGCGCGCGCTTTGGCAAGCGCTTTCTTCTGTCGAGGTGTTGCGAAAGTGCCTTTTTTCTTAGGCTTTTTTCGCTGCACGTTCCTTGCATGCAGCATGAGTCGCAGCTGCGGCGCGCGTTTTCCCCATTCCGCGACAGCTGCGACTTCGCGTGCGATGTCGCAGGCTAAGCACGTGTTTGTGCAAACAAGAAGGCGTGCCGGCGTGCGCGCGCAGGCCGGAAATTCCAGTGAATTTGCGCTAGCGCAGCAGGATGAGCAGCGCCTGGATCGCGATGCCGGCCCACAGGGGCGACAGGTCCAGTCCGCTGATGCCCGGGATCGTGCGCCGGATCGGGCGCAGCACCGGTTCGCACAGTGACGTGAGCAGTGACTGCAGCGGCGAATAGCCGCCCGGGGCGATCATGCTGAGCAGCGCATAGAGCACGATCGCGTAGAAATAGGTCCACAGCAGCGTGCGCGCGATCTCCGATCACCACCGCCCGCACCCACACCAGCGCCGGCGGCGGCAGCGGCACATCGGCGAGCCAGTAGAGGCTGGCGACCTTGACGAGCGGCCACCAGCACCACCGCCACGACCGAGGCCGTGTCGAGCTTGCCCATGCGGCGGCAGCACGCGGCGCAGCGGCAGGACCAGGGGATTGGTGAGCCTTGACGATCCCCTGGCACAGCGGATTGCGGAAGTCGGCGCGCGTCCACTGCAGCAGCAGCCGCGCCATCACCACGAACAGCGCCAGGCCGAGCAGGGTGTCGAGGATGTAGATGATCGCGCTCATGAGGTTCCTGCCGGATCTGGATCGGGTCTCAGTGCGGCCAGTTCGCGACTGCGCGCCACGGCCGCCGCGAGGGCCCGCTCGATGGTACCGCGAAGATCAGCGTTCTCCATGACGCGCAGCGCCGCGGCCGTCGTACCGCCGGGGGAGGTGACCGCGGCGCGCAGCTGCGCGAGGTCGGTATCCGGTGCGTGCGCCATCTGGCCCGCGCCGTAGAGGGTGGCCGCGGCCAGGCGCTGCGCGGCCTGCTTCTCAAGACCGAGCGCGGCACCGGCCTCGGCCATCAGCTGCGCGAGCAGGAAGAAGTACGCCGGCCCGCTGCCGGACAGTGCGGTGACCGCATCCAGGTCGTCTTCGCTGTGCACCCAGACCACCTCCCCCACGGCCTGCATCACCGCCTGCGCAGCCGCGCGCTGCGCTGCACTGATGTTGTGCGGGGCATACAGCCCGCTGATGCCGGCGCCAACCAGGGCGGGGCGGTTGGGCATCGCACGCACCACCGGCACCGCGCCGCCGGTCCACTGCTGCAATGCCGCCACGCGCGTGCCCGCGCACACCGAGACCAGCAGTGGCCGCAGGCGGCTCATGAGCGGCAGCAGGGGGGCGAGCACGGCGGCCGCGTCCTGCGGCTTCACCGCCAGGACCACCAGGCTTGCGCCCGCGAGCGCCTGCGCATTGTCCGCGCTGGCCGTGATGCCGCACTCGGCGGACAGCGCGGCACGCGCCCCGGGAT
This sequence comes from uncultured Pseudomonadota bacterium, assembly GCA_963741745.1. GTDB lineage: Bacteria > Pseudomonadota > Gammaproteobacteria > Steroidobacterales > Steroidobacteraceae > 13-2-20CM-66-19. Next base: position 1,033,446 of record CAVUJF010000001.1, read on the forward strand.
GCTGCTCGCCGACGCTGATCAGTTCCGCGCGCGTCCCGGAACGCAGCAGGCCGCCGATGAGCGCGCGCCCCATGTTACCGCCGCCCAGCAGCGCAATCCGTCCGTGAGTCATGGGTTCATTGTAGCCCTAGCACCAAACAGGACCGTGCCCAGGCGCACGATGGTGGCCCCCTCGGCAATCGCCGCCTCGAAGTCATCGCTCATCCCCATGGAGAGCGTGTCGAGACCTGCCGCCGGCGGCATTGAGGGCATCCTTCAGCCTGCGCAGCTGGCCGAACCAGTGGCGCTGGCGCACCGGGTCTGACTCGTGCGGCGGCAGGCACATGAGCCCACGCAGCGTGAGGCGCGGCAGCCGCGCCACCTGTGCGGCGAGTTCCGGCAGCTCCTGCGGCGTGACGCCGGCCTTGCTCGCTTCCCCGGCGAGGTTCACCTGCAGGCACACGTTCAGGGGGGCGGCGGCTGCCGGACGCTGCGCGTCCAGGCGCTCGGCAACCTTGAGCCGGTCGAGCGCATGCACCCAGGCGAAGTTTGCGGCGATGTCGCGGGTCTTGTTGGCCTGCACGCGGCCGATGAAGTGCCAGGTGAGCTCTCTGATCCTGCAATGCGGCAATCTTCTCCAGCGCCTCGGTGAGGTAGCTTTCACCGAACTCGACGAGGCCGGCCGCGGCCGCCGCGGCGATCATTTCCGGGGGCTGGGCCTTGGAGACGGCGAGGAGTGTGACCGACTGCGCATTTCGGCCGCAGGCGGCAGCCGCCTGCGCGATGCGTTCGCGCACTTCCCGGATGTGCAACGGCAAATTCTGCGGACCCATTAACATATTGGACGTGTAACCCCTCCGCTATACTGGCCACGCGCTTCAGAGGCAGGCCCGCACGTCGCTTTTTCCTGCTCTTTCCGCGCGTCGTTCCAGGGAGCATCCATGGCTGTCGATATCGCGCAACTCCTGGCATTCGCCGTCAAGAACAATGCCTCGGACCTGCACCTATCCTCGGGCGTGCCACCGATGATTCGCGTCGACGGCGACATGAAGCGCATCAACATGCCGCCGCTGTCGCACAAGGAAGTGCACTCCATGGTGTACGACATCATGAACGACAAGCAGCGCAAGGCCTACGAGGAGTTCTTCGAGACCGACTTCTCCTTCGAGATCCCCAAGCTGGCGCGCTTCCGCGTCAACGCCTTCAACCAGAACCGCGGCGCGGGCGCGGTGTTCCGCAACATCCCCTCAGCCATTCTCTCGCTGGACGACCTCGGCGCGCCGAAGATCTTCCGCGACCTGTGCATGCTGCCACGCGGGCTGGTGCTGGTGACAGGGCCGACCGGCTCGGGCAAGTCGACGACCCTGGCCGGCATGGTCAACCACTGCAACGACAACCGCCCCGACCACATCATCACCATCGAGGACCCGATCGAGTTCGTGCACGAGTCCAAGCGCTGCCTGCTCAACCAGCGCGAGGTGCACCGCGACACCCTCGGCTTCAGCGAGGCGCTGCGCTCGGCGCTGCGCGAGGATCCCGACGTCATCCTGGTCGGCGAGATGCGTGACCTGGAGACCATCCGCCTGGCGCTCACCGCCGCGGAGACCGGCCACCTGGTGTTCGGCACCCTGCACACCAGCTCCGCCGCCAAGACCATCGACCGCATCGTCGACGTGTTCCCCGGCGAGGAGAAGGACATGGTGCGCTCGATGCTCTCCGAGTCGCTGCGCGCGGTCATCTCGCAGACCCTCATGAAGAAGAACGGCGGCGGCCGCGTGGCCGCGCACGAGATCATGATCGGCACCCCCGCGATCCGTAACCTCATCCGCGAGGGTAAGATCGCGCAGATGTATTCCTCGATCCAGACCGGCGGCGCGCAGGGCATGCAGACCCTCGACCAGTGCCTGACCGAACTCGTTGCCAAGGGTGTGGTGAGCAAGGAAGAGGCGCGCTACAAGGCGCAGAACAAGGACGCCCTGTAATCCCCAAAGGGACTGAAGAACATGGATCGCGACCAAGCCATCAAGCTGATGCAGGACCTGCTGCGCCGGGTCACGGAAAAGAAGGCCTCCGACCTGTTCATCACCGCAGGCTTCCCGCCCGCGATCAAGATCGACGGCGAGATCCGCCCGCAGAGCGAGCGCGCGCTCACCGTCGAGCAGTCGGCCACCCTGGTGCGCGCGATCATGAACGATCGCCAGACCAAGGAATTCGACGCCACCAAGGAATGCAACTTCGCGATCGCGCCCCCGGGCATCGGCCGCTTCCGCGTCTCGGCGTTCGTGCAGCAGGCCGCCGTGGGTGCGGTCATCCGCCTGATCAACGCCAAGATCCCGACCTTCGAGGAGCTCGAACTGCCCGCCGGTCATGAAGGAGGTCGTGCTCTCCAAGCGCGGCCTGGTGATCATGGTCGGCGGCACCGGCTCGGGTAAGTCGACCTCGCTGGCCGCCATGGTCGGCTACCGCAACGAGAAGACCCGCGGGCACATCGTCACCATCGAGGACCCGGTCGAGTACGTGCACACCCACAAGGGCTGCGTGATCACGCACCGCGAGGTGGGGGTGGACACCGAGACCTGGCATGCTGCCCTGAAGAACACCCTGCGCCAGGCGCCCGATGTGATCCTGATCGGCGAGATCCGTGACCGCGAGACGATGGAGTACGGCATCCAGTTCTCCGAGACCGGCCACCTGGTGCTGGCGACCCTGCACGCCAACAGCGCCAACCAGGCGCTCGACCGCATCATCAACTTCTTCCCCGACGAGCGGCGCGACCAGCTCCTGATGGACCTGTCGCTCAACATCCGCGCCCTGGTCTCGCAGCGGCTCATCCCGCGCGAATCCGGTGCGGGGCGCATCGCGGCAATGGAGATCATGCTCAACTCGCCCCTGATCCAGGACCTGATCTTCAAGGGCAAGGTCGCCGAGATCAAGGAAGTCATGTCGCGCTCGACGCGACTGGGCATGAAGACCTTCGACCAGGCGCTGTTCGAGCTGTACGAGACCGGCTTCATCTCCTACGAGGACGCGCTGCGCAACGCCGACTCCAAGAACGAGCTGCGCCTGCGCATCAAGCTGGAAAGCAAGCGCGAGCAGAAGGCCCTGGATGACGGTGGCGCGCTGCGCATCGTCGAGGAAGAGCAGGGCCGCAGTCTGTGAATCCGGCGAAGGACCTGGCTGCCTCGGACAGCCAGCCGGGGGTGACCTCGGAGGCCGTGGCCGCTGCCGTCACCGGCCGCCATCCGACGCTCAACACCAAGCCGCTGTTCAAGCTGATGGTGGAGAAGAAGGCCTCGGACCTGTTCTTCACGCCCAACGCGCCCATCAAGATCAAGATCGAGGGGCAGATCCTGCCGGTCAACAAGCAGGTGCTCACCCCCGAGACCGTGCGCCAGACCTCCTTCGCGCTCATGACCGCCGAGCAGCGCGAGTACTTCCAGCGCGAGTGGGAACTGGACTTCGCGGTCTCCGAGCCCGGCCTCGGCCGCTTCCGCGTCAACGTCTTCATGCAGCGCGGCTACCCGGCCATGGTGATGCGCTACATCACCGCCGACATGCCGCGCCTGGACGTGCTCGGGCTGCCGGAGATCGTCACCGAGCTGGTGCTGCTCAAGCGCGGCCTGATCCTCATGGTCGGTGCCACCGGCTCGGGCAAGTCGACCACGCTCGCGGCGATGATCAACTACCGCAACGAGAACTCCTCGGACCACATCGTCACCATCGAGGACCCGATCGAGTTCCTGCACACCAACAAGCGCTCCATGGTCAACCAGCGCGAGGTGGGCCTGGACACCAAGAGCTACGCGCGCGCGCTGCGCGGCGTGGTGCGCGCCGCCCCGGACGTGATCCTGATCGGCGAGATCCGCGACAAGGACGGCATGGAGGCGGCCATCAACCTCGCCGGCACCGGCCACCTGGTGCTGGCGACGATGCACGCCAACAACTGCGCCGAGTCGCTCGACCGCATCATCAACATGTTCCCGCGCGAGCAGCACAACCAGATCTTCCTCGACCTGTCGCAGTACCTGCGCGCCATCATGGCGCAGCGCCTGGTGATGGGTAAGGAGAACCGCCGCGTCGCGGCGGTGGAGGTGATGCTCAACACCCCGCACATCGGCACGCTCGTGAAGAAGGGCGACGTGGTGGCGATCAAGGAGGCGATCAACGCCAGCGGCGAGCGCGGCATCCGCAGCTTCGACGTGGCGCTGCACGAGCTGTACAAGCAGGGCCGCGTCGGTCTGGAAGAGGCCCTGGTCAACGCCGACTCGCGCGCCAACCTGGAAGCCAAGATCAACTTCGGCTAGCGGCCTGCCCCGCGCGGTGCGGCCATGCCCTGCTGGCGCAGCCCCGCCTCCGGTTAGCGCAGTGTTGGATTTGACTGATTCCAGCGTCATCGTCGCCGCGTGCGGCCTACCGGGCCTGCTGAACGCCGGCGCAGACCGCCGATGCCCTCTTTGCGGGGCGTTGCCGCGGCGTTCGCCCAAAACCGCGCCATTCCTGCAGCGCCGCCGTGCTAGAGTTTTCCCACCCGTGAAGCTGCCGGTTCAGTCTGCTGGGCGCGCCTTCCCACGGGGGCGAAACAAAGAACAACATGGCCGATCCGCCGGACTCGACGCGCACCTCCGCGCTGCTCGCCCAATGGGCCGGTGGCGACCGCCAGGCGCTCGATGAGCTGCTGGCGCACCTGTACCGCGACATCCATGCCATCGCGGTGCGCCACCTGCGCGATGAGCGCCGCCTGACCATCCGCCCGACCGCGCTGGTGCACGAGGTGTACCTGCGCATGGCCGGCATGAACGAGCTGCGCTGGAACGACCGCGCCCACTTCTTGTCGATGGCCGCGCGCATGACCCGCCAGGCACTCGTCGACGAGGCGCGGCGCTTGCGCGCCGCGAAGCGGAGCGGCGGCGCGCAGGTCACCCTGAGCGATGAGAATCTCGGCGGCACCGACACCGCCTTCGATGCGCTGGACGTGGATGACCTGCTCAATGAGCTCAAGGGCTTCGACGAGGTCGCCGCCGAGGTGGTCTCGCTGCGCGTCTTCGGCGGGCTGTCCGTGGAGGAGGTCGCCGAGGCGCTTGCGGTCTCGGTGGCCACCGTCAACCGCCGCTGGGCGAGCGGCAAGACCTGGCTCGCCCACGAGCTGCTGCCCGGCGCGTGAGCACCGAGGCGGCGCGCGGGGCGGCCTACCGGATCTTCAGCGCCGCGCTCGATCTTGCGCCCGCCGCGCGCGCCGCCTACGTGCAGGGCGCGTGCGGCGCCGATGCCGCGCTGCTAGGCCACGTGCAGCGGCTGCTGCAGATCGCAGCCTCCGATGTCGCCGTGACCGGCGCGCTGCTCAAGGGCGCCGAGACCCCCGCCATCGACCGCAGCGGGTGCGAGTACGGCCACTTCCGCCTGCTCCAGTGCCTGGGCACCGGCGGCATGGGCGCGGTCTACAGCGCCGAGCGCACCGACGGGGTGCCACAGGCGGTGGCGGTGAAGCTCCTGCGCGGGACCATCAGCGCCGAGGGGCGCGCACGCTTTCTCGGCGAGGCCAAGTTCCTCGCGCGCCTGGAGCACCCGGCGATCGCCCGGCTCATCGACGTCGGCATCGGGCAGGGCGACGGCGAGGCCTGGATCGCCATGGAGCTGGTGCGCGGGGTGCCGATCACCGAGTACTGCGATGCCAGGCACCTGGACCTGCGCGCGCGCGTGCGCCTGCTCGAGGTGGTGATCGCCGCCGTCGCGGTGGCGCACCGCCAGCTGGTGGTGCACCGGGACATCAAGCCGAGCAACGTGCTGGTCAGCGACGACGGCCAGCCGAAGCTGATCGACTTCGGCATTGCCGCGGCGGTGAGCGAGGTGGGCGAGGGCGATGCCGGCGAGCGGTCGCGCCTGTTCACCCCGCACTACGCCGCCCCCGAGCAGGTGCGCGGCGAGCCGGTGACGGTGGCCACCGACGTATTCGGGTTGGGCGCGCTCGCGTACCGGCTGCTGGCAGGGGTCGAGCCGTACCGCGAGGCGCACAGCGCGGTGGCCTACATGCTGGCGGTGACTTCCGGGGAGGCAGCGCCGGCGAGTGAGGCGGCGCTGGCGAACGCGGCGCCGCAGCTGGCGCGCAGCCTGCGCGGTGACCTCGATGCCATCCTCGCCCGCGCGCTCGCGCGTGACCCGGCGCGCCGCTACGCCACGGCGAACGAGCTGCAGGGGGACTTCGCGCGCTATCTCGCAAACCTGCCGGTGCGCGCGCGCCCGGCGACTTTGGGTTACCGCCTCGGCCGCTTCGTGCGCCGGCGCGCGCTCGCGGTGGCGGTCGCCGCGGTGTTCGTGCTCGCACTGGCGGTCGGTGGGGTGATGTATGCGCGCCAGCAGCACCAGGTGGCACAGGCGCGCGAGGCCGCGGCGCGGCGCGGGGAGTTCCTGGAGAAGCTGCTGAAGTCCGCCGACCCGCGCGAGGGGCGCCGCGACATCACGGTCGCGGAGCTGCTGGACGCAGCCGTCGCGGGCCTCGACCAGAGCCTGGGGGGTGAACCTTTGATCGAGGCCTCCATGCTCGGGCTGATCGCCGAGACCAACAGTAGTCTCGGCCGCTACCCGCAGGGGCTGGCCGCGAGCGAGCGCCAGCTGGCACTGCTGGAGGCCAACGGCGCAGGTGCGCTGGAGATCGCCCGCGCGCTCACCTCGCGCGGGGAGCTGTTGCGCGGCTGGGGCCACTACCAGGAGGCCGTCCCGGTGCTGCGCCGGGCGGTGGCGCTGCTCAAGACGTTGCCAGGCGCGGCGGGGGAGCATTCCACCGCACTCACCGAGCTCGGCATGGCGCTGGCCAACTCCGGCGGTGAAAAGGAATCCGAGGCCTCGTTCCGCCAGGCGATAGCGCTCGACCGCAGCCTCGGTGCCCCCCAGCGCGCAGCCTTAGGCGGGGCGCTCGACAACCTCGCCGTGCTTTTGGGCAACGAGGGGCGCTACGCCGAGTCGCGCGACGCGGCGCGCGAGGCGCTGGAGATCCTGCGCGCCACGCTACCGCCGACGCACCCGGACCTGATGTCGATGCAGCAGACCTACGCGATGACGCTGCTGAACATGAAGGACCCCAAGGATGCCGAGCCGATCCAGCGCGAGATCATCAAGAGCAGCACCGCGGTGCGCGGGCCCGAGCACCCCGACACCCTGGTCGGGCAGGCGCAGCTCGGGGAGACCCTGACCGACCTCGGCCGCTTCCCCGAGGCGCAGGCGCTGCTGCGCCCCACAGCCCTTACCCTCGAGCGCGTCCAGGGCCCGGACAACCGCTACACCGTGGGCGCCTGGAGCGACTACGCCATTGCCGCCTGTCAGGGCACCGCACCCGAGGACGGGCTGGCGGCCGCGCAGAAGGTGGCGCAGATCCGCGCGCGCGCCCTGCCGCCGGAGGATTACCACCAGGCGGGCAGCCAGGTGGTGATCGGGCTGTGCCTGGCGCACCTGCACCGCTTCGCCGAGGCCGAACCGCTGCTGCTGAAGGCGACGGCGAGCCTCACGGCCGCCCGCGGCGAGGGGTTCTACACCACCCAGCTGGGCTTCAAGGCCCTGCGCTGGCTGTACCAGCAGACCGGCCGCCCGGCCGCTGCCCAGGACGTGGCGGCGCGCATCAAGGACTGAATCCTTAGCTTTCGCCGCCGGCGCTGATATGAAAGCGCCCGCGCTTACGCCTTTCTCCCTACAGAGGATGCCATCGATGCATCCCGTGCGCGATCATACAGCACAGGGGAGCGGTCCAGTGAACTTAAGGACATCACGACGAGAACATCGCGGTCGGTGCGGTCCGGGCCGCCTCGCGCCCGCGCTGGCGGCAGCCGTGCTGGCAGCCCTCGGCGCCTCCGGCGGGGCTGCGGCCCGCGGGGTGGCCCTTACGGCCATGCCGCTGAGCTTCGAGCGCAACCTCGGCCAGGCCCCTGGGGAGGTGGAGTACCTCGCGCACGGCTCGAAGTACGCCATCGGCTTGAGCGAAAAGGGCGCGGCGCTTGCCGTTGGCTCGGAGGTCATCCGGCTCAAGGTTCTCGGCGCACGCTCTGCCGAGCCGGTCGCGGAGCAGCCGCTGCCCGGGGTCGTGAACTACATCATCGGCAACGACCCGGCCAAATGGCGCACGGGTGTCAAGACCTTCGCCCAGGTGCGTTACGCAGGCGTCTATCCCGGCGTCGACCTGCTGTACTACGGCACGCAGGGACGTCTGGAATACGACTTTGCTGTCGCACCCGGCGCGAGTGCCGCGCCGATCCGGCTGGCTTTTGCCGGTGCCAACCTCATGCACGTCGATGCCCAAGGCAATCTCGAGCTGACGGGCAATGGACACGAAGTGGTTTTCGAACGTCCGGTTGCCTATCAGATGAGAGACGGGCGGCGGGCCCCGGTGGCGGCGCGTTACGAGTTGCGCGGCGGGACCGTGCGCTTTCAGCTCGGAGCGTACGACCATAGCAAACAGCTGATTATCGATCCCGTGCTGTCTTACTTCAGCTATTTGGGCGGCAGCAATTACGATGTCGCCGGGATCGCACCTCCCTCGGGCAGTAGCTCGTATTTCTCCGGCCAGACGGCGGCGATTGACAGCGCCGGCGACTTGTACGTCACCGGCTATACCAACTCCACGAATTTCCCCACGCAGTCCGAATTCGCGCCCCCGCCCGCCAAGGCAAACCCCGCCGGTGGCCAGTCGTGGGCGTTCGTGACGAAGTTTTCAGCCGACGCCAAGACGCTGATCTTTTCCACCTACCTGGGTGGCACGGGCGCGAACGACCGGGCGGCGAGCATCGCCGTGGACTCCCACGGCAATGCCATCGTGGTGGGTGTCGCGGGATCCCATGATTTCCCGGTGACCTCCGCTGCCTACCAGACCGTGTGCAACCCGGTGTTCAGCGGCCCCAACGTGGAAGTGCCGAACTGCGACGCGGGGGGATTCGCAGCCTTCGTGAGCAAGCTCAGCCCGGCCGGCGCATTGCTCTATTCCACCTTCCTGAGCGGCACCAACACCAACACCAGCGCGTTTGCAGTGGCGGTGGACCCGACCGGGCGGGCGTACGTGGCGGGACAGACCTTGCCCGGTTCGGTGGTACCTGCCGGAACCGGGGGTAGTCCGCAGGCAATACCCTTTCCGACCACGGCCGGCGCGGTGCTGGTCACGCCGCCCTATTCGACCGGCGTTGCCGGGTATCAGAACGTGCTCAGTGCGCAGAATGACGCCTTCATCAGCGTGTTCGATCCCACCTTGAGCACCCTGGTCTACTCCTCGCTGTTCGGCGAACCCCAGGTTTCAAACGCCGGCGTTGGCTTCAGAGGTGCCAGTTTCACCTTTGGCGAGGCGGTGACCGTGGATGCCGCGGGCAATTTCTACCTGGCAGGCACCACCGAGGATGGCTCGTTGCCGACCACTTCCGGCGCGTACGAGGCGAGTGCCTCGAGCTGCGGAACGGTGACGAACAACGTACTGCTCAACTGTCCCTTCGTGGCCAAGTTCTCCGCCGTGGGCAGCGGCACCCCGAGCCTGATCTATGGCACCTACCTCGGCCATACGGTGATCAGTTCCTACGGGGATCTGCTGACCGGCATTGCTGCCGATGCGGCCGGGGACGCCTATGTCACCGGCTTTACCAACCAAGCCACGTTTCCCACCACCTCCGGTGCCTATCAGACGACCTGCAATCAGTACGGCGTCAATGGCAACACCAATGCTCAGTGTGCCGCGGCGTTCATAGCCAAACTCAACCCGAGTGGCACGGCGCTGCTGGCGAGCACCTATTTCGGGGGCTATTACGGCGGGGCGAACAATGTTGCCGACAGCATCAGTTCGATGGGTCCGATCGCGCTGGATGCCGCGGGCAGCGTGTATATCGATGGAGTCGCCGCGGATGGGCTGCCGCAAGTCAATTCGCTGGGTACCAGCAATGGCACCGGGGGCGTGGTCTCGCCCTTCGTCGCGAAGTTCAATTCGAGTTTGACGACGCTGTCGTTCTCGACGCTGCTCAGCACCGGCGGCCAGTCCCAGATCGTAGCCGACGGTCTCGCGCTCGGCACTGCCGGCAGCATCTACATGGCAGGCAGTGTCAATTCCCCGCCGGCCTCTGTCGCAACCTCGGGAGCATTCCAGTCGGCTTACGGCGGCGGCAGTTCCGATGCCTTCGTGGCGAAGATCATCCTGCAAGCACCGGCCACGACTGCGACCGCGCTCACCGTGGTGCCTGCCAGTGCCAATACTGGCGCGGCGGTGACCTTCACCGCCACGGTCACCGAGACTTCCGGCACGTCCGTGCCCACCGGCACGGTGAAGTTCATGAACGGCTCGAACATGCTCGGTTCGGCGTCCCTGAACGGCACCGGGGTCGCGACGTTCTCGAGCAGCACGCTCGCCGCGGGCAGCTACTCGGTCACGGCGGCCTACCAGGGTGACAGCAACAACGCGGCCTCGAGCTCCAGTGCCGTGGCGCTGAGCATCACGACCCCGCCGCCGCCGGCCCCGACGGTGACGATCTCCGTGTCGCCGAGCACCATCACGGTGGGTGCCAGCGCCACGGTCACCTGGTCCTCCACCAATGCGACCGGCTGCACGGGCAGCAATGCCTGGAGCGGCGCGCAGGCCACCAGCGGCACCCTCGCGGTGACCCCGGCCAGCGCCGGCTCGCTGAGCTACGCGCTCAGCTGCACCGGCGCCGGTGGCACGGCCAATGGCACGGCGACGCTCACCGTGAATGCCGCCTCCGGCGGTGGCGGCACCCCGCCGCCGGCCAGTGGCGGGGGTGGGGGCGGGGCGGTGGATCCCTTCACGGTGCTGGGACTGATCGGCATCGCGGCGCTCGGCCTCACGCGGCGCGCACGGCGCAGCACCTGAGCGGACCCTCGCGGTGATGCCACGGCGGCCCCGACCGGGGCCGCCGTCTTTTTAGCGGCCGCCGGCGATGACGGCCTTGAGCTCGGCGAGGTACTGCTGCGCGGCGTGGTCGACGCTCGCACTGCGCACCTGGCGCAGGTAGGCGTTAAGTTGCGCGCTCGCATCACGGCTGGCACTGATCTGCGCCCGCCCGGCCGGCGTGCGCGAGAACTCCACGATGTGCCGCAGGTCCTCGTTGGTGAGGTTCGCGGCAAAGCCCTGCGCCCAGATATTCGTGGCCGCATCGAGGTCCGGCGGGGCGCGCGCCGCGGTGACGAAGCGGTCCATGGCCGCATCCAGCCGGTTGCGCTGTGCCGGGCTCGCACGCGCGAGTTCCTCGGCGAACTGGCTGCGCACGGTCTCGATGCCGCGGCGCGCCTCGGCAAGCGCCTCGGTCTGGGAGCGGCTCACCGTCCCCTCGATGTCATAGGCCTGCGCCAGCTCGCCGAGGTAGGCGGCGCGCGCTTGCGGGGTGTCCGGGGTACTGGCGCACGCGGCCGTCAGCAGCGCGAGCGCCACGAGCCCCAGGTGCGCGCGGCCGGGGGTCCCGGCGGCCCTAGAAGACGCTGTAGGCATCGAACACCGGCCCGTCCACGCACACGCGCTTCATGGCAGGACCTTGCGGGGTGCGCACCAGCACCGTGCAGCCGGCGCAGCCGCCGACCGCGCAGGCCATGAACTCCTCGAGCGACACCTGGCAGGGGACGCCGACGCGGCGCGCCAGGGCCGCGGCGGCCTTGAGCATCGGCGTCGGCCCGCAGGCGAAGATCTCGACCTCGGCAAGCTCCGCCGCACCCAGGCTCGCCAGCCACTCGGCGGCCAGCTCGGTCACGAAGCCCGGGTAGCAGCCGGGGAAGTCCGCCTTGCTGGCCAGCCGGCTCGGCACGCCCCACTCCTCGAGCAGTGGCATGCAGGCGATGGAGGCCTGTGGAATGCCGGCGAGGATCAGCGTGGAGGGACGCGTGCGGAACGGGAACGGCACCTCCGAGCCCATGAGCACCAGTGGCTTGTAGTGCGGGTCCTCCTTCAGGCGCTCGGCGAGGAACACCATCGGCGGGATGCCGACGCCGCCGCCCACGAGCAGCGTGCGCGGCCGGTGCGCGTGCGGCACGAATGGCTGGCCGATCGGGCCGAGCAGGCTCAAGGTATCGCCGGCCTTGTGGGCGGCCAGTGCCTGCAGGCCCGGGCCCACGACCTTGTAGAGGATCTCGATCCAGCCGGCTTGCGGGTCCGCGCGCATGATCGACAGCGGGCGGCGCATGGGGATCGTGGCATCGCAGGTCAGGTGCGCGAAGCTGCCGGGGTGCGCGTGGGCGGCGCACTTGGGGGCGGCCAGGCGCAGCACGAACTGCTCGGCGTCGTAGGCGAGCTGCGAGAGCACCCGCGCCTGCTCCAGGAAGATGGTGCCGCGTGCTTCCTTGCTCATGATGGGGCGTCGCGGCCGCCGAGCACCTGGGCGAGCACCGCCATGCGCACCGCCACCCCGTTGCGCACCTGGTCGCGGATGACCGACTGCGGGCCGTCGGCGACGTCGGCGGCGATCTCGATGCCGCGGTTCATCGGCTGCGGGTGCATGACGATGGCATCCGGGCGCGCCGCCTTCAGGCGCTCGCGCGTGAGGCCCCAGGCGGCGAAGTACGCAGCGTTGTCCGGCAGGTCCGCCTCGCCCATGCGCTCTTTCTGGATGCGCAGCATCATGACCACGTCGGCCCCTTCCAGGCCTGCGGAGAAGTCGGTGCAGCGGGTGACGCCTGCGAACTCGTTCGCCTCGGGCATGAGCGCCGGGGGGGCCACGATGCGCAGGTCCGTGACCCCGAGGGTGTGCAGGCCATGCCAGGCCGAGCGCGCCACGCGCGAGTGGCGGATGTCCCCGACGATGGCCACGGCGAGGCCGGCGAAGCGCTGCTTGCGCTGGTAGATGGTGAGCGCATCGAGCAGCCCCTGCGTCGGGTGCGAGACGTGCGCCTCGCCGGCGGACAGCACGCTCACGTGGCTGCCGACGTGGGTGGCCACCAGCTGCGGCACACCGGCCTCGGCGTCGCGGATGACGAAGGCGTCCACGTGCAGGCACTCCAGCGTTGCGACCGTGTCCAGCATGCTCTCGCCCTTGACGCGCGAGGACAGCTGCACCTCCAGGTTCACCACCTGGGCGCCCAAGCGCTTGGCGGCCAGCTCGAAGCTCACGCGCGTGCGCGTGGAGGGCTCCATGAAGAGGTTGGCGACCGTGGCGCCGGCGAGCGCCTGGCTCATGGCCGGGCGGGCCCCCAGCGGGCGCACCATGCCCTGCGCGCGCTCCAGGAGCTGCTCGAGCTGCGGCCGGTTCAGGCCCTGGAGGGTGAGCAGGTGGCGCAGGGAACCGTCGGGGCGCAGCTGGTCGGTCATTGCTTGGCGTGGCTCTCGTTCATGTGTCGTTCGCCGGCGAACCAGCGGTCCAGGATCACCGCGGCGGAGGCGCTGTCGATGTCCGCGCGCTGCACGCGCCTCCTGCGCGCGCCGCTGGCGCGCCGGCTCTTCAGAGCCGCGGTCGCCTCGAGCGAGGAGAAGCGTTCATCGACCAGGTGGACCGGGAGGGCGAAACGGCGCGCCAGTTCGGCGGCAAACGCGCGTGCCGCCACCGTGATCGCCCCCTCCGTGCCGTCGACATTATAAGGGGCGCCGACGATCAGGCGTGCCGGGCCCAAGGCGCGCACCTCGCGCGTGATCGCCTCCCAGTCAGGTCCGGCCGCGCCGCTCACCGCCGCGGGCCGTGGGGCGGCGCTGCGGGTGAGGGAGTCCCCGGAGGCGATGCCAATGCGTTTGAGTCCGAAGTCGAAGGCGAGGACGGTCTCGGGGGCTGTCATGCCTCGGGGCAGCGCAGGCGGCTATGCATGGCCGGCCTCCGGGGAGAGCTGCTCGACCTCGATGCCCAGCAGCTTCCAGGCACCGGCCCAGCGCTCCTCGAAGGGCAGTTCGAACACCACGCGCGCATCCACCGCCACCGAGGCCCAGGCGTTGTCGCGCATCTCGCGCTCGAGCTGGCCGGATTCCCAGCCGGCGTAGCCTAAGGCGATGAAGGCGTCCGAGGGCCCGTCGCCGCGCGCCATCGCCGCCAGCACGTCGCGCGAGGTAGTCACCTGGATGGTGTCAGAGACCTTGTGCGTGTGGTCCCACTGGCCGCCGGGGCGGTGCAGCACGAAGCCGCGATCGGTGTGCACCGGCCCGCCACGCAGCACCGGCTGGGTGGCGATGTCCTCGCGGGAGGGCTCGAGCTTCATCTGCGTGAGCACGTCCGAGAGGGTCATGGGCAGGGGCTTGTTCAGCACGATGCCGAGGGCACCCTTGTCGGTGTGCTCGCAGATCAGCGCCACGGTCTGCGCGAAGTTCGGGTCCGAGAGCTGCGGCATGGCGATGAGCAGGTGGTTGGTCAGGCCGCCGGGGCGGCCTTCCGCAAATGGCCCCTGCGCCCCCGCCTCGCTGCCCGGGGGGTCGCCGCCGCTCGCCGGGGAGTCGTGCTTGCCGCCCATGCCTTGCAGTATGGGCATCACCGGCGCCAGTCTCAAGGAACCGATACGGTTCCCCCGGCCGGGCGGCCGCCGGAGAACTGCCACTCGTAGGCAAAGCGCAGCACCTTGTACTTGGCGGCCAGTTCCGGGGGGAACGGGTCGAAGGGACTGGCGAGCTTGAGGATCGCCAGCGCCGCCTGGTCCAGCTCCGGGCTGCCACTGGAGCGGCGGATGAGCACGCGGTCGAGCTTGCCGTCGGCGGCGATGCCGACCTCGACGACCGGGCTGCTCTGGGCCCCGGCGACGCGCGCCACCGTCGGGTAATTGAGGGTGCCGATGCGCTCGACCTTGCGGCGCCAGCTGTCCAGGTACGGCGCGAGCGTCGCCGCGCGCGTGTCCGGGGTGATCCACAGCTCCTCGCGCTGGGGTCCGCGCAGCTGCGCCGGGCCCTGCTCATCGGGCCCGGGCTCGGCCGTGGGCGGCTGGTCGATCAGCAGCGGCTGGTCATGCACGGTGCCGGCTTCCCCGTCCTCGGCGAGGTAGCGCACGCTGGTGCTCCAGGCGATCGAGCTCAAGACCTGCTCGTCCCGGGTCGAGCCTGCGGCCTCGGCCGCATCGTTGAGCGAGGTGCCCTCCGCCGTGCCGGCGTGCTTCAGCGTCGGGATCGAGGCGGTGCGGTTGCGCGGGGCCACCGCCCGGCGGGTGTTGCCCGAGCCGACCTGGGTGCGCTGCGCCAGGTAGGTGGCGGTCGGGTTCTTGTCAGCTTCCGGCAACTCGTCCGAGACCAGCAGCACCTCCAGCCCCGGTGCGCTGTTGCCGCTGCTCGCGGCCGCATTGAAGGTGAGGCCGATGATGATCAGCCCGTGCAGCAGGCCGGCCAGGAACAGCATGGTGAGCAGCCGGTCCCACACCGGTGCCCGGCCTTCCCGAAGCGTGAGCGCACGACGCGCCATGGAAGCTGCTCCTGCCGTTACCGGGCGCCGCCGGCGCGCCCCTGCAGCCGCCGCTCGACCGCGGCCATCAGCAGCTCGCCGATGTCGGTGCCGAACTGCTTGTCGAGCTCGCGGATGCCCGTCGGGCTGGTCACGTTGATCTCGGTCACGAAGCCGCCGATGACGTCCAGGCCGACGAACAGCATGCCCCGCTTTGCCAGCGTGGGCCCGATCTCCCCGGCGAGCCAGCGGTCGCGGTCATTGAGGGGCCGGCCGACGCCCTTGGCCCCGGCGGCGAGGTTGCCGCGGTGGTCGTCCGCCGAGGGCATGCGCGCGAGCGCGTACGGCACCGGCTCGCCATCGACCACGAGCACGCGCGCGTCCCCGGTCTGGGCGATCTCGGGCAGGTAGCGCTGCGTGATCGCAAAGCGCCGGCCGTAGTCGGTGAGGGTCTCGAACACCACGCGGGCGTTCAGGTCGGCCTTCTCCAGCACGAAGATCGAGCTGCCGCCCATGCCGTGCAGGGGCTTGACCACCACCTTGCCGTGCTCGGCGAGGAAGGCGGCCATGTCGGCCATGTCACGCGTGATCAGCGTCGGGGCGCAGCACTGCGGGAACCAGGCCGTGTAGACCTTCTCGTTCATGTCGCGCAGGCCCTGGGGGCGGTTCACCAGCAGGACCCCGGTATCCTCGGCGCGCTCCAGGATGTAGGTGCTGTAGATGTACTCGGTGTCGAACGGCGGGTCCTTGCGCATCAAGAGGCACGACAGCGCGCTCAGGGGCTCGACCGTGGCCGCGCCCAGGGTGAACCAGTCCGCAGGGTTGGCGCGCACGGTCAGGGGCCGCATGCGCCCCAGGGCGACCCCATCCCGAAGCGACAGGTCGCGCTGCTCGAGGTAGGAGAGCGCGAAGCCGCGCGCCTGCGCGGCCAGGAGCATCGCCAGCGTCGAATCCTTCAGGTAGTTGATGGCACCGATGGGGTCCATCACCACGCCGAGTCGCTTCGGGGTCATCTACGGGCCTGTGCAGCGGCAGAGGGAAAGGGGCGATTATGCTCAGTGCGGCGCGAATATGTCTGCCCCGGCGCGGCTGCCGGCAGGTCATGGCGTGCGGGCTTCGAAAAACGTGACGTGCACGGCATAGCGGGGGGTATACCGATATGTTAAAACCGCGCTGCGCTTGCCCTCTTAGGGCAGGGGTCGCCGCGGGACTTCAGGATACCTGTGTGGAGACGGGTCGCTGAGGGCGTGACGCCTTCGGTTTCGCGCCCGGCGGTGGCCAGCCACGCTCACGCGCGGCTCGAGGGCAAGTTTTGGCGCCTGTGGTTTCGCCCCAAGGACATATAAGGAGTCGTCTGACCGTGACCGGCAGCAACACCAAGCTACAGGGTCTGAAGGTGCTCGTCATCGACGACAGCAAGACCATCCGCCGCACCGCCGAGACGCTCCTGGCGAAGGAGGGCTGCGAGGTCTTCACCGCGATCGACGGCTTCGATGCCCTCGCCAAGATCGCCGACCACCAGCCGGACATCGTCTTCGTCGACATCATGATGCCGCGCCTGGACGGCTACCAGACCTGCTCGCTGATCAAGCACAACAAGGTGTTCAAGGCGATCCCGGTGATCATGCTGTCCTCCAAGGACGGCCTGTTCGACCGCGCCCGCGGCCGCATCGTGGGCTCGGAGCACTACCTGACCAAGCCCTTCACCAAGGACGAACTGCTCTCCGCGATCGAGACCCATATCGGGAGATGACGGCATGCCCCTGATCCTGATCGTTGACGACTCCCCGACCGAGCTGCACGTGATGCAGAAGGCGCTCGAGAAGCACGGCTTCCGCACCGCCGCGGCGGTGGACGGGGCCGAGGGCGTGCGCCTGGCGCGCGAGATCTGCCCGGACCTGATCTTCATGGACATCGTGATGCCGGGGATGAACGGCTACCAGGCGACGCGCGCGCTCTCGAGCGACCCGCGCACCAGTGCCATCCCGATCGTCATGGTGACCTCGAAGGGCCAGGAGACCGACCGCATCTGGGGGCTGCGCCAGGGCGCGGTGGATTACATGGTCAAGCCGGTGTCGCCGGATCAACTGGTCGCCAAGGCCGAGGCGACGCTGGCTGCTTGAGCGCGTTCCTTCACAAAGGACGCGCCGCAAGAGGTTCCTGCTGATCAAACATGACCGAACCGTCAATCTCACCTGAAGTCGAGCTGAAGTCCTTGAGGGACCGGCCCTTCGAGCTGCTCGCCGAGCTCGAGCGCCGCGGCCGCGCGGTGTCCGCGCAGCACAGCCAGGAGCCGACCGACGGGCGCGAGTGGGTCGGGGTCGCGCTGCGCATGGCCGGGGACCTGTTCCTGGTGGCGCGCGAGGAGACCCGCGAGGTGCTCGGCATCCCGGCCAGCACCACGCGCGTGCCCGGCGCCAAGCCCTGGATCCGCGGGCTTGCCAACGTGCGCGGCCAGCTGCTGCCGATCATCGACCTGCGGCAGTTCCTGGGCTCAGGGGTCACCCCCATCACCCGCAACACCCGCATCGTGGTGGTGAACCACCGCGAGATCCCCGCCGGCCTGATCGTCGACGAGGTGCTCGGCTTCCGGCGCTTCGCCGAGGCGGAGTTCGTAGGCGAGGCGCCGCCGACGGTGGCGCGCTGCGAGCGCTACCTGGCCGGTGCCTTCCGGCGCGGCCAGGAGCAGTGGCCGGTGATCAGCCTGCGCAACATCCTGGAGAGCCCCGCGTTCGCGGAGGCGGCGGCATGAGCCCGGTGGAACCGCTACCGCGCTCGCGGCTGCCGCTGCTGCTGGGGATCGCCACGCTGCTGCTCATCGCCAGCGGCGTCGCCTACTACCTGGCGCAGGCGCGTCCGGTCGAGCACGCCGCCGGCGTACCGCTGGATGCACTGTATGGCCTGGCCCTGGATGCCGATGGCGCGGTCGCCGGCGACTCGGGCGCGCTGGGGCGCTTCCAGGACCGCCAGAAGCAGCTGGAGGAGGCCGCCGCGCGCGACCCTTCCGCGCCGTTCGCCAGCGATGCGCGCTATGCGCGCCTGATGAAGAACGCCACCGCGGTGCTCCGGGCGCGCAGCGCGCTCGCCGATGCCGGCAGCGCCGCCCATGACACGAGCACCCTGGTGCCGAAGCTGTTGTCCGAGGCCGGCGCCCTGGCCGCGAGCCTGCCGCCGGCCAATGCCGTGCAGGCCGCCGGGGTCCTCGAGCGCTTCGAGGCGCGCGCGCAGCGGCTGCAGCTGGACGTCGCCGCCCTCACCCAGGGGGAGGCCGATCCCGGCCAGGCGGCCCAGCACATCGCCGAGAGCACCGACTACCTGGGCCAGGTGATCTCGGCCTTCGCCGGCGGCACCTCCGCCATCGCGCTGCCGAAGGTCACAGCGCCCGACTCGGCCAAGCACCTCAAGGCCCTCGACTCGATCTACGCCGACCTGAACGCCGCGGTGAAGCGTGCCGTGGGGGCAGCTCCCGCCCTGCCGGCCGCGCAGACCGCCGCGCGTGCCATCGTCGCCGATGCCCGCGACCTGGCCGCCGCCGCGGCCACACCGGCGAGCGCCCCGGCCGCCGCCGGCACGCTGCGGTTCCTGCCGCTGCTGCTGCTCGCCGCGGGCCTCGTGTTCCTGCTCGCCGCCCTGGTCGGGGCGCTGCGCATGCACCGCACCGTGCAGGCCCAGCGCGAGTCCGCGGACGTGCAGCGCAAGGAAACCGACCGCAACCAGCAGGCGATCCTGCGCCTGCTCGATGAGCTCTCGAGTCTTGCCGACGGCGACCTCACCGTGCAGGCCACCGTCACCGAGGACATCACCGGGGCGATCGCCGACTCCATCAACTACGCGGTGGACGCGCTGCGCGGCCTGGTCACCACCATCAACGGCTCGGCCATCCAGCTGGACAGCGCCACCCGGCAGACGCAGTCGCTCTCGCAGCACCTGGCCAAGGCCTCAGGTGCGCAGAACAAGCAGATCGCCTCCGCGGGTGAGTCGGCCGCCAGCATGGCCGCCTCCGTCGAGGAGGTCTCGGGCAACGCCGAGCGCGCCTCGGATGTCGCGCGCCACTCGGTGGAGGTGGCGCACAAGGGCGGCGATGCGGTGCGACGCACGATCGATGGCATGAACACCATCCGCGAGACCATCCAGGAGACCTCCAAGCGCATCAAGCGCCTGGGCGAGAGCTCGCAGGAGATCGGCAACATCGTCGAGCTGATCAACGACATCGCCGAGCAGACCAACATCCTGGCGCTCAACGCCTCGATCCAGTCCTCCATGGCCGGTGAGGCCGGCCGCGGCTTCGCGGTGGTGGCCGACGAGGTGCAGCGCCTGGCCGAGCGCGCCGCGGCGGCCACCAAGCAGATCGAGGTGCTGGTGCGCACCATCCAGACCGACACCAACGAGGCGGTCGTGTCCATGGAGCGCAGCACCACCGACGTGGTCGGCGGGGCACTGCTCGCCGAGAACGCCGGCGCTGCGCTCGAGGAGATCGAGCAGGTCTCCAACCAGATCGCCTCCCTGGTGCAGAACATCTCCGGCAGCGCCCGCCAGCAGACCGGGGCGGCGCAGAACATCGCGCGCAGCATGCAGAGCCTGAAGGAAATCAGCGCCCAGACCACCGAGACCACCAACGCCACCTCCAGCGCCATCGCCAAGCTTGCCGAGCTGTCGGCGGGCCTGCGCCGCTCGGCCGCCGGTTTCCGCCTGCCCGGCAGCGCCGCCGAGCGTGCACCAGCCCCGGCCCCGCCCGGCAAGCCGCCGGCGCCGCCGCCGGCGCCGCCGCCGGCGGCCACCCCACCCGCAGGGGCGGCCAAGCGCGCCGAGGATGCTCCGTCCAGTCCCAAGGTGCGCCAGGTCTCCGCGCTCGGCGGATCGTGAGCACGCGAAAGCCATTGCATGCCTGAAGTCGTTTCGCAGACGTTCGATCTCGTCGGCCGCGAGGTGAATGCCACCCTCGCCGAGGCCCGTGGCGCGCTGGAAAGCTACGTCGAGCAGCCCGACAACGTCGGCCTGCTGGAGCGCTGCGTCACCGACCTGCACCAGGTGCAAGGCGTGCTGCGCATGCTGGAGATCTACGGCGCGGCCCTGCTCGCCGAGGAGATGGAGCACGTCGCCCAGTACCTGATGGCGACGCACACCGAGCGCAAGAGCCAGGCGGAGAGCCTGGATGCGCTCATGCGCGCCATGGTGCAGCTGCCCGGCTACCTCGAGCGCGTGCTCGCCGGCGGGCGCGACCTGGCGCTGGTGCTGCTGCCGCTCCTGAACGACCTGCGCGCGGTGCGCGGCAGCTCGCTGCTCTCGGAGGGCACGCTGCTCGTGCTCAACCTGCGCTCGGACCAGCAGGCGCAGCCGATGGCCGGCAGCCCGGACGAGCCGGCCATGACCGTCGAGCAGTGGGCGCGGCGCCTGCGCGCGCGCTACCAGGTGGGCCTGATCGGCTGGATCCGCGGCGAGCGCGTGCAGCAGAACCTGGAGACCCTCGCCAACGTCGCCCGCAAGCTCGAGCAGATCGCAACAAGGCAGCCGGTGTTCCAGCTGTGGTGGGTGGTCGGGGCGGTGATCGAGGCGCTGCAGGAGAACGGCCTGGAGGGCGGGCAGTCGATCAAGCGGCTGCTGGGCCTGGGCGACCGCGAGATCCGCCGCCTGTACGAGCAGGGCGAGGCGCGCTACGCGCAGGCCCCGGCCGTGGAGCTGCTGAACAACCTGCTCTATTACGTCGGCCGCGCGGAGTCCTCCGGCGGGCGCGTCAACGCGGTGCGCGCCTCGTTCCGCCTGGCGGAGCTGCTGCCGGTCGATGAGAGCATCGAGCAGGAGCGCGAGAACCTCTCCGCGCCCAGCATCAAGCTCATGCAGACCGTGGCCGCGGCGATCCGCGAGGACCTCGCCAAGGTCAAGGACGTGCTGGACATCTTCGTGCGCCGCGGCGCCGGGCAGCCGCAGGAGCTGGCCTCCCAGGTCGAGATGCTGCGCAAGATCGGCGACACGCTCGGGGTGCTGGGCTTGGGCGAGCTGCGCGCCAAGGTGCAGGCCGAGACCGAGCGCCTGGCCAGGATCGTCGACGGCAGCGTCAAGGCCGACGAGTCGATGCTGGTGGAGATCGCCGCCATGCTGATCGGCGTCGAGGACCGCCTCGATGACGGGCTGGTCGGGCTGATCCTGCCCAAGGACGCCGCCGCCGATGCCCCGAGCGGCGATGACAGCGAGTTCCAGCAGGTGCAGGCCGCGGTCTTGCGCGAGTGCATCGTGAACCTGGCGCGCATCAAGGAGGCGGTCACCCAGAGTGTCGGCGGCACGCTCGATGCGGCGGGCCTGGACAGCTGGCAGGACCTGATGCGCGGCATGAAGGCGGGCCTGCTGCTGCTCGGCAAGCCGCGCGCGGTGGATGTCATCGAGGGCATCACCCAGCAGCTGAAGCGGGTGATGCAACCCGGGGTGCACGTGCTGCCGCCGGGGTTCATCGACCGCCTGGCCGATGCGATCGTGAGCGTCGAGTACTACATGGAGACCCTGCAGGCCGGGCGCAGCGACCCGTGGTACATGCTCGACAATGCGCAGGCTTGCGTGCAGGCGCTCGAGCAGCAGGCCACCCCCGCGGTGCCCACCGTGCCGCCGCTGGAGCCCGGCGCCTACGCCAAGACCGTCCAGATCAGCACCACCGCCATGCACGCCGTCCCGGTGCGCCCGGATGCGGCCGCAGTGGATGCCGCCGCGCCGACCCTGGCCGCCTCGCCGGCCCCGAAGGTGCCCGCGCTCGCCGAGCACGCCGATCCTGAGCTGGTGAAGCTGTTCATCGAGGAGGCGCACGAGGAGCTGGCCAAGATCCGGCACAACTTCCCGGTGTGGGACGAGAACCCGCTCGAGCGCGACGCCCTGGTCACCGTGCGCCGCTCGCTGCACACCCTCAAGGGCAGCGGCCGCATGGTCGGGGCGCGCGAGCTGGGCGAGTTCGCCTGGTCGATCGAGAACCTGGTCAACCGCGTGCTCGACAACACGCTGACGCGCTCGCCGGCAATCATCGAGACCCTGCGCGCCGCCGTGGCCGCGCTGCCGGAGCTGATCACCCAGCTGGAGAGCGGCACGCCGGTGCGCGCCGACATGGCCGGCATCTCCTCGCGCGCGCACGCGCTGGCGGCCGGACGGGCGACCCCGCCGGCGCGCAGCGCCGCCGAGGACATCGCCGCCACCGGCACCCTGCGCGCGGCGCTCCCCGAGATGCCCGCCGCCGCCCGCCGCGCGCGCCGGCGAAGCCGGCGGTGACCGATGACACGCTGCGCGACATCTACGCGCGCGAGACCGCCACCCATGTGGCCACCGTGCGCGCGTATCTGGCGCGCGAGGCCGCGCTCCCCGAGCCGCACCCGCTGCCCGAGGAGGTCTACCGCGCCTGCCACACGCTCTCGGGCAGTTCCAAGATGGCGCAGGCGCGCCACGGCATCCGCCTGGCCGAGCCGCTCGATCACTGGCTGCGCCGCGCCTTTGGCAGCGCGCTGGGGCTTGCGACCCCGGACCTTGCGCTCCTGGGCGACTGCATGGCGGCCATGGAGTCGGTGGCGACGCACCTGGACGAGTCGACCGGTTACTTCGTGAACCACTGGCAACTGCTCGAGCGCATCGAGCGCGCCGACAAGAGCCTCGATGCGCGCATCGCCGCGGAGAAGACCGCCGCCGAGGCGCAGGCGCAGGCGGCCGAGGCGCAGGCGGCCGCGGCGGCCGCACCCGAGGCCGTCCCGGAGAGTGAGGCGGCGGCGGCAGCCGAGGAGAGCGCGGCGGCCGACTTCGATCCGGAGGTCGCCGCGATCTTCACCGACGAGGCCACCGAGCTGATCGAGGCCTCCGAGCGCGCACTCGCCGCCTGGCGCGCGCAGCCGAACAGCGCCGAGTGCCGCCTCGGCCTCAAGCGCCCGCTGCACACCCTCAAGGGCGGTGCGCGCATGGCCGGGATCATGGCCATGGGCGATCTCAGCCACGAGCTGGAAACCCTGGTCATGCTGGTCGACAACGGCACGGTCCTCGCCGACGGCCCGCTGCTGGATGCGATCCAGGCGAGCCTCGATGAACTGGCGCGCATGCGCGAGCAGGTCGCCAATGGGCGCCGCGTGGCCCCCGCACGGCAGATGCTCGAGCGCCTGCAGCGCCTCGCCCGGCCCGGCGCCAAGGTACCCGCCGCGCCCGCGGTCCCGGCTGCAAAGCCGGCCCCCGCCCCCGCGCCCCCGGTGGCCGCCGTCCCGCGGGTCCCCGCAGCGCCCGCCGCACCCCCGGCACCGCTCGCCCTGACCGACTCCGACCAGCACTCGGAGTCGATGCTCGCCAAGTTCAACGCGGAGCTGATGTTCGCCGGCGATGTGGTCGCTGCGGTGGTGGCCAACGAGACCGCCGCCCGCACCGGCACCGTGCCGGCCAGCGCGGCGCCCGCGGCCCAGGCGCCCGCGGAAGCAGTGCCGGCCGTCGTGACGCCGCCGCCTGCCCCGCGCGAGAGTCCCTTCGCCGCTTCCTCGGCCACCGCGCTGCCCTTCGCGCGTTCGCGCCTGGCGGGCCTGGCGGGTGAGGATGAGGCCGCGGCCGCGGCGCTGCCCCTGGTGCCGCCGGGGCGCGAGCCGGTCGCCAGCGGCGGCGAGCCGAAGGAGATGGCACGCGTCGATGCCGACCTGCTCGACATGCTGCTCAACACCTCCGGCGAGGCCAGCATCGCGCGGGCGCGCCTGGAGCAGCAGCTCGGCTCGTTCGACTTCAACCTGGGCGAGCTGTCGCGCACCGTGACGCGCCTGAAGGAACAGCTGCGCAGCCTCGAGATCGAGACCGAGGCGCAGATCCTGCACAAGCACGAGGACGAGGGCTCGCACCGCAGCGAGTTCGACCCGCTCGAGCTCGACCGCTATTCCTCCATCCAGCAGTACTCGCGCGCCCTCGCCGAGACCGCCAACGACGTGGCGAGCATCCAGCAGCTGCTGGAGAACCTCGCCAAGGACACCGGCAACCTGCTGCAGCAGCAGGCGCGCACCATCACCGAGCTGCAGAACGGCCTGATGCGCACGCGCATGGTGCCGTTCCAGCGCCACGTGCAGCGCCTGGCGCGCATCGTGCGCCAGGCCGCCTCCGACACCGGCAAGCGCGCGGAGCTGACCGTCGAGGGTGCCTCCGGGGAGCTGGACCGGCAGGTGCTCGAGCGCATGCTGCCCCCGTTCGAGCACATGCTGCGCAACGCGGTGGTGCACGGCATCGAGAAGCCCGAGGAGCGCGCGCGCCGCGGCAAGCCTGACACCGGGCGCATCCTGCTCGAGCTGCACCGCGAGGGCGCCGAGGTCATGGTGCGCCTCACCGACGACGGCGGCGGCATGAACCTGAACGCCATCCGCGACAAGGCGCAGTCGCTCGGCATCATCGGCGCCGGGCAGACCTTGAGCGACGAGGATGCGATGCAGCTGATCCTCGAGCCCGGCTTCTCCACCGCCGGCGCCATCACCCAGCAGGCCGGCCGCGGCGTCGGCATGGACGTGGTGGCCACCGAGATCAAGCGCCTGGGCGGGGCGCTGCACATGGAGACCAAGCCCGGCGAGGGCACGGTGTTCACCATCCGCCTGCCGCTGACCCTCGCGATCAGCCATGCGCTGGTGGTGCGCACCGACGAGGAGTACTACGCGCTGCCGCTGCCGACGGTGGAGGGCGTGCTGCGCCTGTCCAAGGCCGAGGTGACCGCGCACCTGGGGCGCGATGCGGCGCTGTTCGAGCATGCCGGGCAGAAGTACCGGTTCCAGCACCTGGCGAGCTTCGTCGGGCTCGCCCCTGCCGAGCTGCCGGGGCAGGACGTCACCATCCCGGTGGTGCTGGTGCGCGCCGGCGAGCACTCCACCGGCCTGGTCGCCGACGAGCTGGTCGGCAGCCGCGAGATCGTGGTGAAGTCGGTCGGCCCGCAGATCTCCGGCATCCGCGGCATCTCCGGCGCCACGATCCTCGGCGACGGCCGCATCGTCATCATCCTCGACATCAACGCGCTGGTGCGCGGCGAGTGGCGGGCGCGCGCGCAGGCGGCCGTGGTGCCGCGCGAGCGCGGCGACCGCCGCACCTTCGCGATGGTCGTGGACGACTCGATCACGGTGCGCCGCGTGACGCAGCGCCTGCTCGAGCGCAACGGCATGCGCGTGCTCACCGCGCGCGACGGCATGGACGCGGTGGCGCTGCTGCAGGACAACGTCCCGGACGTGATCCTGCTCGACATCGAGATGCCACGCATGGATGGCTACGAGGTCGCGGCGCACGTGCGCTCCGACCCGCGCCTGAAGGACGTGCCGATCATCATGGTGACCTCGCGCGTGGGCGAGAAGCACCGCGCGCGCGCCATCGAGCTCGGCGTGGACGACTACCTGGGCAAGCCCTACCAGGAGGCGCAGCTGTTGGATGCGATCGCCCCGCTGGTGGAGCGGCGCCGCGCCGCCGGGCGGGTCGCCGGCGCCTCCGCGACCTAGAGGAAGACAGCCGTGGCCGAACGCGTCGCCGAGATCTACAGCCTGCTGGTGCCCCTGGTCGACGGGCGGCTGATCATCCCGCGCGCCTGTGTGGCCGAGGTGGTCGGGTTCCAGACCCCGTCGGAGATGACCGGGGCGCCGCCGTGGTACATCGGCACCGTGCCCTGGAACGGCAAGGCGGTGCCGCTGATCTCCTTCGAGGGCGCCTGCGGGCAGATGATCCCGCCGGCCAGCGGCCGCAGCCGCATCGTGGTGCTGCACGCGCTCGGCAACCAGGTCGAGGGCGGCAACTTCGCGCTGGTATCGCAGGGGTTCCCGCAGCTGGTGCGGGTGAGCTCCGACGTGGTGCGGCCGGACAATTCGCGCGTCTTCGCCGAGCGCGCCCCGGTGATCTGCCAGATCCGCATGGTGAACGAGACCCCGCTGGTGCCGGACCTGCAGCGCCTCGAAGAGATGATCGCCGAAGAGACCAGTATCGGCGCCGCCTAGCGCTGCGCCCGTGCCGGCGGGCACCCGTGCCTGATCCGCGTGCGCTGAACCCGGCCGTGCGGCGGTCTGCCGCCGGATATCAACAGGTAAACTTGACAGTTTAACTGTTGATATCCAGGATGCCGGCCTGATGCAGCGCCGCCCCCGCGATTCCGCCGTCGCCGAGTTCGTCCACGCAGTGGGACTGCTGGTGCGGCGCGTGCGCGCAGCCGCGGCAACGCAGGAGCTTTCCCTGACCGAGTCGGCGGTGCTCGCGCATCTGGCCAGGGTGGGTCCTGCCACGACCGCGGAACTGGCGCGCGCGCACAGCATGAAGCCCCAGTCGATGGCCACCACGGTCGCAGCGCTCGAGGCGGCGGGCCTCGTGGCGCGTAAACCCCATGCGAGCGACGGTCGGCAGATGACCGTGGCACTCACGCCGCGGGGCATCCTCGTGCGCAACAGTGCCCGGGAGGCCAAGCACGCCTGGCTCGCGCAGGCGATCGGTGAACTGGACGAGCGCGAGCAGCAGACCCTGCTCAGGGCCGGGGAACTGATCCGCCGCCTGGCGCAGAAGTAATGCCGCAGCTCTCGCACGCCTGGCGCGCGCTGCGCCACCGCAACTTTCAACTCTACTTCGCCGGCCAGGGGATCTCTCTGATTGGCACCTGGATGACGCGCATCGCGGCCGGCTGGCTCGTCTATCGCCTCACCAATTCGGCACTGCTGCTGGGGCTGGTGAGCTTCACGGGTAACATCGTCTCCTTCCTGGTGGGACCCTTTGCCGGGGTGTGGGTGGAGCGCCTCAGGCGCCGCGAGCTGTTGCTGTGGACGCAGGCGATCCTGGCGGTGCAGGCACTCACCATGGCCGCGCTCACCCTCGCTGGCACGGTGACACTCACCGAGATCACCGTGCTCATCGCGGTCCAGGGCCTGGTGAACGCCTTCGACATGCCCGCCCGGCAGGCCTTCCTGGTGCAGATGGTCGACGACCGCCGCGATCTGGGTAACGCCATCGCCATCAACTCCTCGATGGTCAACGCGGCGCGCCTCATCGGCCCTGCGCTCGCCGGGCTGATCATCTCCGCCTTCGGCGAAGGCTGGTGCTTCCTCATCGATGGCTTGAGCTACTTCGCGGTGATCGCCTCGCTTTTGGCCATGCGCATTGCACCGAGCACGGTGCTGCGCCACACCACCAGCATGCTGGTGCAGATCCGCGAAGGCTGGGACTACGTGCGCCACTTCCGGCCCATCCGCGCACTGCTCGTGCTGTTTGCGCTGGTGTGCCTCATGGGCTGGCCGTACACCGTGCTGCTGCCGGTGTTCGCCAGCGACGTGCTGCACGGTGGCGCGCACACCCTCGGCTGGCTGTCGGCCGCCGCAGGTGTCGGGGCGCTCGGCTCCGGAGTGTCACTGGCGATGCGGCACTCGGAAGTCGGCCTCACGCGCTCTATCCAGGTCGGCGCGGCGGTCTTCGGCGGCGGCCTGATCCTGTTCGGCCTGTCACATGCCCTGTGGCTGTCGCTGCTGCTCATGACCCTGGTCGGTTACGGGATGATGCAGTGTGCCTCGGCCATCAACATGGTCATCCAGGATCTGGTGCCAGAGGACAAGCGGGCCCGCGTGCTCAGCTACTACACCATGGCGTTCTTCGGCGCCGCCCCGTTCGGGAGCCTGCTGGCCGGCATGCTCGCGCACCGCATCGGTGCCCCCTATGCCGTGATCGCGACCGGTGCCTGCTGCATGGCAGGCTCGGTGTGGTTCGCGTTCGAACTGCCGCACGTCACGCGGATCATGGCACCCGGGGAACACGCCGAGGTGCCACTGCCGCCACCCGGGGTGCAACTGGCGGCTGCGGTGCAGGAAGTGGTGAATTGAGCAAGCGTGGCCGGCGACGGGTTCGCGCTCGGGGCCTGCTGCGCCGGATCGCCCCGGCGAGCCTGCTCCTGAGCGTGCGCTTGAGCACCACGCACCCGCGCGCCCCGGGCGCACAGCCTAGAGGTCGCCGAACTCCCGCTGCAGCAGCGTGAGGGCTGCGAGCGCGGCGGTCTCGGTGCGCAGCACCCGCGGACCCAGGCGCACGCCCACAAAGCCCGAGGCCAGTGCGCGCTCCTGCTCCGGCGGCGTCAGCCCGCCCTCGGGACCGATCAGCACGGTCACCGAATGCGCGGGCCGGGGCACGTCGGCGACCCGCAGCGACGCTGACGGGGTCAGCAGCAGTCGCGTGCCGCCGGTGAGGTCGCTGCGCAGGAAATCCGCCAGCGCCACCGGACCGACCACCCCGGGCGGGCGGTTGCGGCCGCACTGCTCGCAGGCGGCGATGGTGATCGCGCGCCAGTGGCTGAGCTTGCGCTGGGACTGCGCGGCATCCAGGCGCACGACGCTGCGCTCGGTGAGCACCGGCACCAGGCGCGTGACGCCCAGCTCGGTCGCCTTCTGCACCACCAGGTCCATGCGCTCGCCGCGCGAGATGCCCTGGGCGAGGGTGAGCGGCAGCGGCGACTCGCGCTCCACGGCGCGCTCGGCGCCGACGGCGAGCGTCACGCTGCTGCCGCTGAAGGACTCGATGCGCGCCGCGTACTCGCCGCCGGAGCCGTTGAACAGCGTGAGCTCCTCGCCCACGCGCAGGCGCAGCACGCGCGTCACGTGGCTGGCGGCGCTGCCGCCGAGCTTCACGGCCGCGCCGCTGGACAGCGGCGCCTCGACGAACACGCGGCTCAGGCGCACGCGAGTCCGATGCCCTCGCGGGCGACCTCGACCATGAGGTCGATCTCCGCGGGGGTCACGACATACGGGGGCATGAAGTAGACGACGTTGCCGATCGGGCGCAGCAGCACCCCGCGCGACAGGGCGTGCCGGTAGACCGTAAGTCCACGCCGCTCCTGCCAGGGGAAGGGCGTGCGCGTGGCCTTGTCGCGCACGAACTCCGCCGCCACGATCATGCCGCACTGGCGCACCTCGGCCACGTGCGGGTGCGCGGCGAGCGTCGCCGCGCGCGCGCCCAGGTGGGCCGCGAGCGCGCGGTTGGCGCTGAGCACGTCGTGCTCGCGGAACAGGGCGAGGCTGGCGCGCGCGGCGGCGCAGGCGAGCGGGTTGCCGGTGAAGCTGTGCGAGTGCAGGAAGGCGTTGAGCTTCACGTACTCGTCGTAGAAGGCCGCGTACACCTCGTCGGTGGTCAGCACCGCCGACAGCGGCAGGTAGCCGGCGGTGAGCCCCTTGGACAGGCACATGAAATCCGGGGTGATGCCCGCCTGCTCGCAGGCGAACAGCGTCCCGGTGCGCCCGAAGCCGACCGCGATCTCGTCCGCGATCAGGTGCACGTTGTGACGGTCGCAGGCCTCGCGCAGCAGGGTGAGGTACACCGGGTCGTACATGCGCATGCCGGCCGCGCACTGCACCAGGGGCTCCACGATCACCGCGCAGGCCTCGTGCGCATGCTGCGCCAGGGCGGACTCCATGTGCGCGAACTGCGCGCGGCTGTGGTCCGCCCAGCTCACCCCGGGCGCACGCTCGTAGCAGTCTGGCGAGGGCACGGTGATCACGTCCATGAGCAACGGCTGGTAGATCTCCTTGTAGAGACCGACGTTGCCCACGGCGAGCGCGCCCAGGGTCTCCCCGTGGTAGCTGTTGGACAGGGTGA
Source organism: uncultured Pseudomonadota bacterium (assembly GCA_963741745.1). Lineage (GTDB taxonomy): Bacteria > Pseudomonadota > Gammaproteobacteria > Steroidobacterales > Steroidobacteraceae > 13-2-20CM-66-19. The sequence goes on from CAVUJF010000001.1 coordinate 1,063,268, forward strand.
TGAAGCGCCGCTTGCCGCCCTGGCCGAGGTTGCGCCAGTAGTGGAAGCTCATCTTCACGGCCACCTCGACCGCGGACGAGCCGTTGTCGGCGTAGAAGCAGCGGTTGAGCCCCCGGGGTGCGACCGCTATGAGTTCCTCGGAGAGCGCGATCACCGGCTCGTGCGTGAAGCCGGCCAGGATCACCTGCTCCAGGGACTCCAGCTGCGCACGCACCGCGGCGTTGATGGCCGGGTTGGCGTGGCCGAACAGGTTCACCCACCAGGAGCTCACCGCATCCAGGTAGCGCTTGCCCTCGAAGTCCTCCAGCCACGCGCCGCGCCCGCGGCGGATCGGGATCGGCGGCAGCTGCTCGTGGTCCTTCATCTGCGTGCACGGGTGCCACACGTGGGCAAGATCGCGCGCGACTAGTGCGGCGTTGGCGGAATTCATGGCGTCAATTGTGTCAGAATCGCGGCCGCACGAAAGCCACGCAGGACGAGCAGGTGCCGAGCGCCGCTGCCCCCTTACCCAGGATCGACCTCGCCACGGGGCTGCTCACCGGGGTGCGGCAGGTGCTCTCGCCGTTCTACGGCGCGCGCCCCGCCCGCGCGGTGCCGGAACTGCTGGTGGTGCATGGCATCAGCCTGCCGCCGGGGGAGTTCGGCGGCCCGTGGATCGACCGGCTGTTCACCGGCAACCTGCCCGCAGATGCGCACCCGTCCTTTGCCGAGCGCGCAAGCCTCACGGTCTCGGCGCACGTGCTCATCCGCCGCGACGGGGAGCTGGTGCAGTACGTGCCCTTTAACGAGCGTGCCTGGCATGCCGGGGCCTCGCAGTACCGCGGGCGCAGCGACTGCAATGATTTCTCCATCGGGCTGGAGCTGGAGGGCACCGACAGCATCCCCTACACGGATGCGCAGTACGCAGCCCTCGCGGCGCTTGCCGCCGCCCTCATCAGCGCCTACGGCTCGCTCTCGCAGGAGCACATCGTCGGCCACAGCGACGTCGCCCCGGGACGCAAGACCGATCCGGGCGACGTGTTCGACTGGCGCCGGCTGCGCGCGGCGGTTGCCGCGCACCTGGGCGCGGCCTGAAGGGCTACCTGGCGCGCTCGTGGCGCCAGAGCACCTCGGTGCCGTGCGCGGCTCGGGCGAGCACGCGCGCCATGACGAACAAGAGGTCCGACAGGCGATTGAGGTAGTTGGTGAGCTCGGGGCTGACCGCCTCGGCGGCGGCCAGCGTCCACACGCGCCGCTCGGCGCGCCGCGCGATGGCGCGCGCCAGGTGGCAGGCGGCCGCAGCGGCGCCGCCCCCGGGCAGGATGAACTCCTTCAGCGGCGGCAGCGCCTCGTTGAAGCCATCGAGTGCCTCCTCCAGGCGGGTCACGTGGGCGGCACGGATCGCGGTGTGCCCGGGGATGCACAGCTGCCCGCCGATGTCGAACAGCTCGTGCTGCACCTCGGTGAGGCAGGTGCTGACCTGCGCCGGCAGGCCGGGCACCGCGAGCAGCACGCCGATGGCGCTGTTGAGTTCATCCACCGTGCCGTAGGCCTCGACGCGCAGGCTGTCCTTGCGCACCCGGCTGCCATCGCCCAGGCCCGTGGTGCCGTCATCGCCGGTACGCGTGTAGATCTTGCTCAGGCGGTTTCCCATGGGTTGTATCCTAAGCGCAATATGCCCTCGAAAGAACTCAAGGCCGCCCTCGAGGCCGCGCAGGCCGCCGCGCAGCTGATCCGCTCCTTCTACCGGAAGGGCATCGCGGTGCGCACCAAGGCGGACGCCTCCCCGGTCACCGAGGCGGACGTCAAGGCGGAGGAGCTGATCCGCGAGCGCCTCGGCCGCGCCTTTCCCGGCTACGGCTTCTACGGCGAGGAGGGCGGGCGGCACGCGATGCAGGCGGCGAACGTGTGGCTGGTCGACCCGATCGATGGCACCAAGTCCTTCGTGCGCGGCACGCCGTTCTTCTCCACGCAGATCGCGCTCATGCGCGAAGGACAGCTGGTGCTCGGGGTCTCCAGCGCGCCGGCCTACGGGGAACTGGCCTGGGCGGAACAAGGCGGCGGCGCCTTCCTCAACGACCAGCCGGTGCGTGTCAGTGCCATTTCGCAGCTGGGCGAGGCACACGTCTCGACCGGCAACCTCAAGAGCCTCACCCTGGGCACGCAGTGGCAGGCCTTCGGCGCCCTGATCCGCAAGGTGAGCCGCATCCGCGGCTACGGGGACTTCGTGCACTACCACCTGCTCGCGCGCGGCGCGCTCGATGCGGTCATCGAATCCGACGTGAACATCCTGGACATCGCCGCCCTCACCGTCATCGTGCGCGAGGCCGGCGGCACCTTCACCGACCTCGCCGGCGCTCCGGTCGGCCTTGCGACCACGAGCGTGCTCGCCAGCAACGGTGCGCTGCACGCGCCGGTGCTGGCCGCCCTCACTGCGTGACGAAGACGCGGCGGCCGTTCCCGCCGAGTTCCAGCATCGGGGTGAGGTAAAGATCGCTCAGGGTCTGCGTGGTGAGGGCGGTGCGCACCGGCCCGAGTGTCCAGCGGCCGTCACCGTGCAGCAGCAGCACGCGATCGGCGAAGCGCGCGGCCAGTGTCGGGTCGTGCAGCGTCGTGATCACCGTGCTGCCCGAGTCCGCCAGGCGGCGGAACAGCCCCAGCACCGCCAGCTGGTGGTGCGGGTCGAGGTGGTTGGTGGGCTCATCGAGCAGGAACGTCGCCGGCTGCTGCGCCAGCAGTGCGGCGACTGCGACGCGCCGCTGCTCCCCGCCCGAGAGGGTATCCGTGCGCCGGTGCGCGAAGGCGGCCATGTCGACCGCCGCCAGCGCCTCGTGGGCCAGCTGCTCGTCGGCCGCGCTCTCCCACTGCCACAGCGACAGGTGCGGGTGGCGCCCGATCAGCACCGTGGCCAGCGCACTGGTGACGAAGGCGTCCTCCAGGTCCTGGGGCAGCAGACCCAGGCGCAGCGCCACCGCGCGCCGCGACAGCTCCGGGATCGGCGTGCCATCCAGCAGCACCTCGCCCGCGTCCGGCACGCGCAGGCCGGCGAGGGTGTGCAGCGTGAGTGTCTTGCCCGAGCCGTTGCGGCCGAGGATCGCGACCATCTCGCCGCCGGCGAACTGCACCGACAGTTCCCGCACCAGCTCGCGCGTGCCGACGCTGATGCACACGCCGGCAGCCTTCAGGCCCTGCGCCGAATCATCGCTCACGGCCTGCTCCAGCGGATCTCGAGCGCGGTCTCGGGGCCCACCACCACCGTGCGCAGGCTGCGCGGGGTGTCCCACTCGCCCGGGGAGAGGGCGCGGCGCCCGGCCATGATCTCGGTGAGCTGCTGCGGATACAGCGGCACCTGGTCGCGGTCGCCGAGCCCGATCGGGAACAGCGGCACGCCCGTGGCCAGGTCGTACTTGTCACTGGCGCCGGCGGTGTGCAGCAGCTCGTGCGCGATGACCATGTTGTTGGAGCCGTTCAGCGAGCTGTCCGCGAAGGCGTGCACCACGCCCACCAGCCCCTTCTGCAGGCTGTGCGAGTCGGGCACGGTGTGAAGCCGCGCCGGGTCGTGGTAGAGCACGAAGATGCGCACGCGCGAGGGCGTGTGCCCGGCAAATGAGCTGGCGTGCGCGGCGTACCAGCGCATCTTCAGGCTCCACCAGATACGGCCGAGCAGTCCCGCGTCCCTGGGCAGCTCCGGCGGCAGCCGCGCGCCCTGCGGGTACAGCTCGATGTGCACCGGCTGTGCCGCCTTCACCCCGTAGCGCCGCGCCTCGCGCGCGAAGAACGCCTCGATGTCGGCGAAGTCCTTCGGGGTCAGGGTCTTGATGTAGTCCTCGGCCGCGCCGCTGCCGTCGCCGTTCAGCGGGAACACCCCGACCCACAGCGTGTCCTGCCAGCTATGGGTCGCGAGGCGCTCGAAGTACTGCTGCAGCGCCACCAGCCCCAGGATCAGGAGCAGGATGCTGATGCGTACGGTCTTCCACACGGCGCGCTGAGCTTTGCGGGTGCCGGGCGCGCAGGCGTCAGGGCTGCAGGCGCGTCGCCGACCAGGCGCCGCACCGGAAGGTCGCGTCCGCCTGCGGCGTCAGCGTGCGCTGCCAGCGGGCGCGGTCGTGCATGCGCGCATCGCTCTCGACCCACAGCTCGACCGCATCGGCCCACAGGCGGAAGCCGCCCCAGTGCGGCGGCCGCGGGATGTCGAAGTCACGGGCATCGTCCGCCGATGCCGGGTCGGGCACGGGCGTGCCGAAGCGCCGCGCCGTGCGCGCGATGTTCTCCAGCAGCTGTGCGCGCGAGGCGACCGGCTCGCTCTGCGCGCTCGCCCAGGCGGCAATGCGCTTCTGCCAGGAGCGCGAGGCGAAGTAGTGGTCGCTGTCGGCTGCCGGTGCCGGCACCACCGCACCCTCGACGCGCACCTGCCGGTGCAGCGCGTCCCAGTGCATCACCGCCGCGGCCCGCGGGTTACTGCTGAGCTCGCGCCCCTTGGCCGAGTGGTAGTTGGTGTAGAACATGAGGTAGCCGGGCTCAGGGACGATGCCCTTGCACAGCACCACGCGCGCGCTCGGGTGCCCCGCCGGCGTGGCCGTGGCCAGCACCATGGCATTGGCGTTGGGCTGGTGGCCGGCCGCCCAGGCCTCTTCCAGCCAGGTGCTCACCAGGCTTAAGGGTTCGGCGGGCAGCCGTTCGGGAAGGTGCTCGGTGGAGGTGGCCATGCGGTGCCAATGTTAGAGCCTTTGTGCGGCCGCTGTCGCCCGCCGCGCACCGCGCCCCTTGCGGTACCCCCGTAACACCGATAGAAAGGAGGGGACCTACCTAGAAGGCCATTGCTTCATGACCGAGAACGTGACGCTGGACGAGCTGCGCCAGCGGGTGACCGACATTGACCGCCAGATGATCTCGCTCGTGGCCGAGCGCCAGGCCGTGAGCGAGGAGGTGGCGCGCGTGAAGCGGGCCACCGGCAAGCCGACGCGCGACTACGAGCGCGAGCGCGACGTGATCCTGGGCGTGCGCGCCATGGCCACCGAGCGCGGCGTGTCCCCGGCGGTGGCCGAGCAGCTGCTGCGCCTGCTGATCCGCTCCTCGCTGACCACGCAGGAACAGGCGAGCGTGGTCGCGCGCGGCACCGGCAGCGGACGGCGTGCCCTGGTCATCGGCGGCGCCGGCAAGATGGGCGGCTGGTTCGTGGCCTTCCTGGGATCCCAGGGCTTCACGGTGGAGGTCGCCGACACCGGCAAGGTGCCCGAGGGCGTGAACCGCGTCGAGGACTGGCGCACCACCGATCTCAAGCACGACTTCATCGTGCTGGCGACGCCGCTCGGGGTGACCGATGCGATCCTGCGCGACCTGGCGCTGCGCCGCCCGCCGGGGGTGATCTTCGATGTCGGCTCGCTGAAGTCGCCGCTGCGCTCGGGCCTCATGGCGCTGAAGTCCCATGGCTGCAAGGTCACCTCCGTGCACCCGATGTTCGGGCCGGACACCGAGCTTTTGTCCGGCCGCCACGTGGTGTTCGTCGACCTGGGGCATGCGGCGGCGCTGGCGGCCGCGCGCGAGCTGTTCGCGCCGACGATGGTCGAGCAGGTGGTCATGGGCCTGGACGAGCATGACCGCCTGATCGCCTACGTGCTCGGCCTGTCGCACGCGCTCAACATCGCCTTCTTCACCGCGCTCGCCGAGAGCGGCGAGGCGGCGCCGAAGCTGGCGCGCATGTCGAGCACCACCTTCGATGCGCAGCTGGACGTGGCCACGCGCGTCGCCCAGGACAGCCCGGAGCTGTATTATGAAATACAGAGCCTGAACGACTATGGGGCCGAGTCCCTCGAGGCCCTCGCACAGGCGGTCGAGCGCATCCGCACCGCCGTGCTCACGCAGGACCAGGCAACATTTGTTGCATTGATGCGCCGCGGACGCGACTATCTGGAGGACCGGCGCACCGTCGCGGAGCGACGCGCCTAGAGGGCCTGCACGAGGGATCTTCGTCTGATACGCAGACCGCAATCCGGACCGCTGGCAACGGAGCCGCCAGCGCCCGAGGCCGGCTCGCTGGCGCACGAGCACCAGGTGCTGCAGGGCCGCTTGAGCTTGCTCACCGAGTCGGTGGCGCGCAACGAGGCACTGCTGCGCAAGACCCAGGAGCGTGAGCTCGAGCTTCTGCGTGCGACCTCGCTGACGCAGCTGTTCGACCGCCTGATCACCGGCCTTTCCAGCTCCTACCAGCTCGATGGCGTATACCTGATGCTGCACGACCCGCAGCACGAGATCCGCCACCTGCTCTCCGGCGACGGGCTGGTCGCCGAGCAGCTGCAGGGGGTGCGCTTCGCGGATGCGCTGGTGACGATTGCCCCGCAGCTGGTGCACCTGGAGCGCCCCTGGCTCGGCCCCTTCCGCAAGGCCGACCACGAGCTGCTGGTCCAGGGCGGCACGCGCCCGGGCAGTCTTGCGCTCATCCCGCTGCGCCGCCACGAGCAGCTTGACGGGGTGCTGGTGTTCGCCAGCACCGATGCGCTGCGCTTCACGCCGGACCTGGCGAGCGACTTCCTTGCGCACCTGGGGGTGGTCGCCGCCATCTGCATCGAGAACGCGGTGAACCGCGCGCGGCTGTTGCGCAGCGGGCTCACCGACTTCCTCACCGGCTTCCACAACCGCCGCTACCTGCACGCGCGGCTGCGCGAGGAGCTGGCGCGCGCCCAGCGCGCCCACCAGTCCCTCGCCTGCCTGATGATCGACATCGACCACTTCAAGCGCATCAACGACCAGCACGGCCACCTGGCCGGCGATGCGGTGCTGCGCGAGGTGGCGCACCGCGTGGACGCGGAGATGCGCATCAGCGACACCGGCGCGCGCTTCGGCGGCGACGAGTTCGCGATCGTGCTCGCGCAGGCCTCGGTTCTGGATGCGGAGCGGGTGGCCGCGCGCGTGCTGCAGGCGGTGCGCAGTCAACCGGTCACCATCGGCAAGAGCACCACCGAGACCGTCACGCTCTCGATCGGCGTTGCCGCGGCGACCCCGGGGGAGTCCACGCGCGACTACAAGGTGCTGGCGGAGCGGCTGATCGCCGAGGCCGATGCGGCGCTCTACCGCGCCAAGAGCGCCGGCCGCAACCGCATCGCCACCTCACCGAACCTGGTTACCTAGGCGCGCCGGCGCAGCAGCGCCACGAACAGCGGCGCCCCGACCAGGGCCATGATCGCCCCGACCGGCAGCTGGCGCGGGGCGGCGATGGTGCGTGCCACCACGTCCGCCGCGGCCAGCAGCATGCCGCCGCTCAAGGCGGCCGCGGGTGCCACGATGCGGTGGTCGCTGGTGCGGAAGGCCAGGCGCACCGCGTGCGGGGTGATGAGACCCACGAACCCGACCGTGCCGGCGCTCACCACCGCGATCGCGGTAAAGGTGGCGCAGGCGATGAACAGCACGCTGCGCCAGGCATCCAGCGCCATGCCGACCGTGCGCGCGCGCAGCTCGCCGGCGGCGAGCACGTTCAGCGGCCGCGCCACGACGATCGCCGCGGTCACCGCCAGCACGGCGGCCCCGGCGCTCAGCCACGGGGTGACCGCCCACTCCAGGTCCCCGGCCAGCCAGAACACCATGCCGCGCACGCGCGAGGAGTCCGCCAGCGCCAAGAGCACGCTCACCAGCGCGCCGCAGGCACTGGCCAGCACCACCCCGGTCAACAGCAGCCGCGGCGTCCCGCCGCTGCGCGCCAGTACGTAGACGAGTGCCACCGCCCCCAGGGCGCCGGCGACGGCGGCCGACTGGACGATGACGGCCGCCGCGCCGGCGATCATGGCGAGCAGCCCGCCGACGGCGGCCCCGCCGGAGACCCCCAGCACGTAGGGATCGGCGAGGGGGTTGCGGAACAGGGCCTGCAGCAGCACCCCGGAGAGGGCGAGCAGGCTGCCAACGCCGAAGGCGGCCAGCACCCGCGGCAGGCGCACCGCCAGCAGCACGTTGCGCGTGGCCTCGTCGCCGGCGCCATGCAAGGCGCTGAGCCCCTGGCGCAGGCCGATGCCGGAGCTGCCGGTGAGCAGTGCCGCAAGGAACACCGCCGCGGCGAGCACGGTAAGGATGGCCAGCCCGCCCCAGGGCGTGCGCCGCGTCACCGTCGATCCCGGCATTGTTGGTTTACTCTCGACCGTGTCCAGAAGAGGGCGCTAGCGTCATCGAATTTGTTACAAAACGCCATCCCCGCACGCTTGGCCGCGCCGGGACTCACCCTGCGTGCGCCTTGTGGCAGACTGCATTCCGCCATGACGGATGTCATCGACTCGGACGGCTTTCGGGCCAATGTCGGCATCGTGCTGATGCAGGGGGACCAGGTGTTCCTCGGCCGGCGCACGGGCGCGCGTGGCTGGCAGTTTCCCCAGGGCGGCATGCGCAGCGGCGAGACGCTCGAGCAGGCGCTGTTCCGCGAGCTGCACGAGGAGATCGGCATCACGCAGGCGCACGTGACGATCGTCGGGCAGACCGAGCGCTGGCTGCGCTACCGCCTGCCGCCGCGCTACATCCGCCGCCACCAGCAGCCGTTGTGCACCGGCCAGAAGCAGCGCTGGTTCCTGCTGCGCGTGAAGGGCGAGGCGCACTTCGACTTCACGCGCACCGCGGAGCCGGAGTTCGACGCCTGGCGCTGGTCAGACTACTGGGAGCCGGTGCGCGAGGTGATCTACTTCAAGCGCCCGGTGTACATCCGCGCGCTGAAGGAGCTGGCGCCGCTGGCCTTCCCGCGCGGCAAGCAGCCGCCGTTCCCCGCCTGGTGGGACGAGGTCACCCAGCGCGCTGGCCGTCCCGTGGTCCCCGAGCCGGCGGACTGAGGGCTTAAGGGCCGTGGGGCCACTGGCGAGCATGCTCGGCAACCAGGACGGCACGCCCCAGGTGGTGCGGGCGCGCGCCCCCGTGTGGCGCAGGGCGCTGGCCGGGGCCGTGGTACTGATCGGCCTGTTTGCGTTCTATGTCGTCTACGAGGTCGGGCGCTACGACGCCGGCTACGACCGCCAGGCGGTCGCCCAGCAGCGCACCGAGCTGGAGGTGAGGATCGAGCACCTGGAGAAGGCCAACCGCGAGATGCGCACCAAGCTTGCGGAGCTGGATACCTTCCGCGTCGGGCGCGCGAACGAGCAGGCGGAAGTGGCCCGCGCCATGGGCGAACTGCAGGCGCAGGTGGCGCGCGAGGCGCAGGAGCTCGCCTTCTACCGTGGCGTGGTCGCCCAGGGGGCTGCCAGCATCGGGGTGAAGATCGAGAAGCTGCGCATCACCGCCGGCACCCGGCAGGGCGGCTTCATCGTGCACCTGTCGCTCCTGCGCACCGGCAAGGCGGACTCGGAAGCCACCGGCACGGTCGAGTTCACCCTGGATGGCACCCTCGGCGGGGCCGCGCACACGCTGGACTTCGCAGCGCTCACCCCGCAGCACGCACACGAACTGCGCTACAGCTTCCGCTACTTCCAGAACATCGACCAGGAAGTGCTGATCCCGGCGGGCTTCAAGCCCGAGCAGCTGAGCGTCGCGGTGACCTCGGGCAAGAAGGAGATCGCCCCCCTGTCGCAGACCTTCCTGTGGACGGTAGAGTCCGTGCCCTGACGTGAGTCCCCCAGCGAGGCAGCATGTTCAACCGCGATTCCCGCCCGCCCAAGATCGACACCCTGATCGGCAAGGCCGCGCACGTGCACGGGGACGTCGAGTTCGAGGGCGGCCTGCACCTGGACGGGCACGTGGCCGGTGCGGTGCGCTCCGGGGAGGCGCGCGAGTCGAGCCTCTCGGTGAGCGAGTCCGGCTCGATCGAGGGCGCGGTGCGCGTGCCGAACGTGGTCCTGAACGGGACGGTCAGGGGCGACATCCACGCGCGCGAGCGCATCGTGCTGGGGGCCACCGCGAGGGTGGAGGGGGATGTCTATTACGGGGTCATTGAAATGGCGCTCGGCGCCCAGATAGTCGGAAAGCTGGTGCGCCTGGGGCCGCAAGGCCAGCCGGGGGCCCCGCAGGAGGCCCCGGGCTGAAGCGGCGGGCCTTTGTGACCGGGTGCTTTGACCTTGTCACAGGCCCCTTCTAGACTGCCCGGCAGAGGATGATTTTATGAGCTCGACCGAGACCGTGCAGGAAGCACCCGCCGTGCTGTTCACCGATGCGGCCGCCCGCAAGGTGGGCGACCTGATCCGTGGCGAAGGCAACCCGAAGCTGATGCTGCGGGTGTTCGTGCAGGGGGGTGGCTGCTCCGGGCTGCAGTACGGGTTCGAGTTCGACGAGCAGATCCAGGACGGCGACACCTGCGTCGAGAACCTCGGGGTGAGGCTGCTGGTGGACCCGATGAGCGTGCAGTACCTCACCGGCGCCGAGATCGACTACCGCGAGGGTCTCGAGGGGGCGCAGTTCGTGATCCGCAACCCCAACGCCGCCACCACCTGTGGCTGCGGCTCCTCCTTCACGGCAGCCTGACCCCAAAGGATCATGGCCTCGGCAGCCCCCGCACGATCCACCGAGACCCGCCCCACATCCCGCCCCGCGCCGCGTGCCGTGCCTGATGTCCTGGCAGCGGTCGACCTGGGCTCCAACAGCTTCCACATGGTGGTCGCGCGCTACTCGCACGGCCAGCTGGTCATCATCGACCGCCTGCGCGAGATGGTGCGCCTGGCCGCCGGCGTCGCCGAGAACGGCCGCATCGACAAGGACGTGTCCGCGCGCGCACTCGCCTGCCTGGAGCGCTTCGGCCAGCGCCTGCGCGACATGCACGCCGACTCGGTGCGCGTGGTGGGCACCAACGCGCTGCGCCTGGCGCACCGCAAGCAGGCCTTCCTCGAGCGCGCGCGCGAGGCCCTGGGTCACCCGATCGAGATCATCGCCGGCATGGAGGAGGCGCGCCTGATCTATCTGGGTGTCGCGCACACCATGCCCAGCGGCGCGGGCAAGCGCCTGGTGGTGGACATCGGCGGCGGCAGCACGGAGCTGATCATCGGCGATGGCCTCAACCCGCTGGAGCTGGAGAGCCTGCAGATGGGCTGCGTCGCCCTGAGCGAGCGCTTCTTCCGCGACGGCAAGATCTCCGCCAAGCGCATGGAGCGGGCGCGCCTGGCCGCGCGCCTGGAGCTCGAGCCGGTGCAGGCCGCCTTTCGCCGCCGCGGCTGGGAGCACTCGGTCGGCAGCTCCGGCACGGTGCGCGCCATCGGCGAGGCGATCCGCGCGCTGGACCCGCAGGCCCTCACCATCACCCCGGCGGGCCTGGCACGCGCGATCGACTACAGCGTGGATGCCGGGCACATCCGCGAGCTGAACCTGGAGCCGATCACCGAGGACCGCCGCCCGGTGTTCCCCGGCGGGCTCGCCATCCTCACCGAAGTGTTCAGCATGCTGGACGTGAAGGAGATGCAGATCGCCGACGGGGCGATGCGCGAGGGTCTGCTGTACGACATGGTCGGCCGCTACAAGCGCGAGGATGCGCGCGAGCGCACCGTGCGCGCCATGCAGCAGCGCTACCACGTGGACACCGGGCAGGCCGAGCGTGTCGAGGCCACGGTGCGCGACTTCCTCGAGCAGGTGCGCGAGACCTGGAAGCTCGAGGAGCCCCTGGCGCACCTGGCGCTGAAGTGGGGCGCGCGGCTGCACGAGATCGGCCTGGATGTCTCCCACTCCGGCTATCACCGCCACGGCGCCTACCTGCTCGAGAACGCCGACATGCCCGGCTTCCCGCGCGAGGAGCAGCGCCTGCTCGCGCGCTTAGTCGGCGCGCACCGCCGCAAGCTCACCCTGGATAGGATCGAGGAGCTGGTGCCGCCCTGGGACCACAGCGCGGTGCACCTGATCGTGCTGCTGCGCCTGGCGGTGCTGCTGCACCGTGGCCGCAGCGCCACCGCGCTGCCTGCGATCGAGCTGTCCGCCACGCCGCGCTCGCTGGAGGTGCGCTTCCCGGCACGCTGGCTGAAGGACCATCCGCTCACCTCCGCCGACCTGCAGCAGGAGGTGGATTACCTGCGCATGTCGGGCTTTCGCCTGCGGGTCTTCAGCGGCGGGCGCAGTTAGAAACGGTTAAGCTCTTTACCTTCCCGCGCCCGGCATAACTAGAACCTCCCGGGGAGATCGCCATGCGACGACGCCAGTGGGCCGCCCTGATCCCTGCCGCAGCGCTGACCCTGCTGGCCTCCTTCGCCAGCGCCGACCCCGAGGTGCCCGCAGGCCCGGTCACCACGCAGGCGGCCCCTCCCGCCCAGGCGCGGCCGCGCATCGGCCTGGTACTCGGCGGCGGCGGCGCCAAGGGCGGTGCCCACATCGGCGTCATCAAGGTCCTGGAGGAGATGCACATCCCCATCGACTGCATTGCCGGCACCTCGATGGGCTCGATCGTCGGGGCCGCCTACGCCACCGGCCAATCGGCGCAGGCGCTGGAGAAGGTCGTCACCTCGATCAACTGGCGTGAGGTGCTCTCCACGGTTCCGCGCGAGGACATCCCCTACCATCGCAAGAACCTGGACGCCTTCTTCACCAACGGGCTGGAGCTGGGGATCAAGGATGGCGGCGTGACCGCCCCGGGCGGACTGCTTCCCACCCACCAGATCGAGACCCTGTTCCGCCGCATCGTCGCCGATGCCGGCGGCGTCTCGGACTTCAACCAGCTGCCGATCCCCTTCCGGGCGGTGTCCACGGACCTTGAGAGCGGCGCGGTGGTGGTCTGGGACCGTGGCGATCTGGCGCAGGCGATGCGCGCCAGCATGGCCGTGCCCGGGGTGTTCGCCCCGGTGGAGGCCAACGGCCACCTGTATGCCGATGGCATGCTGGTGCGCAATCTGCCGGTGGATGTCGCCCGCGAGACCTGCGCGGACGTGGTCATCGTGGTGCCGGTGAGCAATCCGGCGCCCCCGCGCAGCAGCCTTACGAAGCTGCTCGGGGTGGCGAGCCAGGCGATGAACATCGCCATCGAGGCCAACGAGCGTGCGCAGCTGGCGACCATGACCGACAAGGACACCGTGATCAAGGTGGTCCTCAAGGACATCGGCTCGGGGGATTTTGACAAGGTGCCCGATGCGATCCCGATCGGGGAGGCGGCCGCCCGCGCCGCCGCCCCGCAGCTGGCTCGCTACAGCATCTCGCCCGAGGCCTACGCGGCCTGGCGCGCCGGTCTGCCGCGGATCAACGGGATCGGCACCGTGAAGATCGACGAAGTGCGGCTGGCCGGGTTCAGCATCACCAACCCCGAGGTCATGCGCACCTACCTGCACGTGAAGGCCGGTGATATCTACGACGGGGCCGCGGCGGCGGCGGACACCAACCGGCTGGTCTCGCGCGGGGATTTCGTCTCGGTGGACTATCGGCTGGAGGTGCTGGACGGGCGCAACGTGCTCACCTACACCGCGGTCGAGAAGCCCTGGGGGCCGAACTACCTGATGTTCGACCTGAACCTGAGCACGGACTTTCACGCCCAGACTGCCTGGGGGGCGCGCGCGAACTTCGAGAAGCGCTGGCTGAATGCACTCGGTGGGGAGCTGCGCGCCACCGCGCAGGTGGGCACGCCGAACCTGTTCGGCGCCAGTTTCTATCAGCCGCTGGAAACGGCGCAGCGGTTCTTCGTCTCCCCGGCGGTGCTGTTCCAGCAGGACCTGCCGTATGTCTACGACAACGGCAAGGCGCGCGTGCAGCTCGATACCCGCCGCGCCGAGGGGCACCTGGATGCGGGCATGGTCCTGGGCAACTGGGGAGAACTGCGCGTGGGCCTCATGCGCGGCAACGTCGACGTCGGCGCCAAGGTGGGTGAGCCGAGCATCGCCGATGCGATCGGCAAGTACCAAACCGGCGCGGTACTGGCCCGCTTCGTGGTGGACAACCTGGACCGGCGGGTATTTCCGACCAATGGCACGTATCTGCTGGTGACGGGCCTGTTCGCCGAACCGGGACTGGGGAGCGATTTCAAGTACGACACCGGCTCCATCGAGTTCCAGCACACGTTCATGCAGGGCACGCGCAACAACTGGACCATCCTCGCCAGCGGCGGCTCGGACTTCGGCACGCACGCGCCCTACTACGACCAGTTCTCCCGCGGCGGGATGTTCGATTTCTCCGGGTACCAGATCAACGAGCTCGTCGGCCGCGAGTTCGCCATCGGTGCGCTGCAGTTCCGTCGCGCGGTCACGCTCAACGCCACCTCCGGGTCCGCCACCTTCCTGGGCGCATCGCTCGAGGCCGGTAACGTCTGGGAGCGCCTGGACGCATCCCCGGCGCACGGGGTGATCATCAGCGGTTCGCTGTTCCTGGGGATCGCCTCGAAGATCGGTCCGGTGTACCTCGCCTACGGCCTGTCCGAGCAGGGCGTATCGGCGGTCTACCTGTACCTGGGCTCCTCGCTGGACCTGCTGCGCCGCTGATCAGGAGACCGTGGCAGGGCCTGCCGCGTAGGTCGACAGCAGCTCCGATTGCACGTTCAAGGGCCGCGCCTCGCCGCGGGCGATGCGCTCGTACTGGCCGTCGGGCTTGAGCCGCCAGGCCTGGCAGTTGTCGGCGAGGCACAGGTCCAGGTCGCGGCGGATGCGCTCGATGTGGTTGCGGCGCAGGATCGGGAAGGCCACCTCCACGCGGCGGAAGAAGTTGCGCTCCATCCAGTCCGCACTCGCGCAGTACAGCTCCGACTCCCCGCCGTTCTCGAAGTAGAACACGCGCGAGTGCTCGAGGAAGCGCCCGACGATCGAGCGCACGCTGATGTTCTCCGAGACCCCGGGGATGCCCGGGCGCAGCGCGCACACCCCGCGCACGATCAGGTCGATCTTCACCCCGGCCCGTGAGGCGCGGTAGAGGGCCTCGATGGCCTGGGCATCCACCAGCGCGTTCATCTTGGCGATCACCCGCGCGGGGCGCCCCGCACGGGCGTGCTCGGCCTCGCGCGCCACCTTGCCGAGGATCATCTCGTGCATGCCGAACGGGGACTGGGTGAGGCGCTTGAGCTTCGGGGTCTGGGTGAGACTGGTCAGCTGCAGGAACAGCTCGTGCACGTCGTGCCCGATCTCGTCGTTGCAGGTCAGCAGACCATAGTCGGTGTACTGGCGGGCGCTGCGCGGGTGGTAGTTGCCGGTGCCGAGGTGGCAGTAGCGGCGGATGCCCTCGGCCTCGCGGCGCACGACCAGCAACAGCTTCGCGTGGGTCTTGTAGCCGACCACCCCGTACATGACGTGCGCGCCGGCTTCCTGCAGGCGGTTGGACAGCTCGATGTTGGCTTCCTCGTCGAAGCGGGCGCGCAGCTCGACGATGACGGTCACGTCCTTGCCGGCCTGGGCGGCACTCACCAGGGCATCCACCAGCGGGGAGTCGTGGCCGGCGCGGTACAGGGTCTGCTTGATGGCCAGCACCGCCGGATCGGCGGCCGCCTGGCGCAGGAAGTCCATCACCGGGGCAAAGCTCTGGTAGGGATGGTGGACCAGCAGGTCCTTCTGGCGGATGGCGGCGAACAGGTCGGGGTTGCCGATCAGGCGCCTGGGCATGCCCGGGGTGAAGATCGGGTACTTAAGGTCCGGGCGCTGCACCAGCTCGTACACCGCCGAGAGGCGGTTGAGGTTCACGGGGCCATCGACCGGGTAGGTGTCGAGGAAGGCCGAGGCGAACTGGGACTGCAGGAACTTCACCATGTCCTGCGGGGCAGTCGCTGGAGGTCTCCAGGCGCACCGCGTTGCCGTAGCGGCGGTGCGCCAGCTCGCCCTCGAGCGCGCGGCGCAGGTCATCGATCTCTTCCTCGTCCACGAACAGGTCGCTGTTGCGCGTCAGGCGGAACTGGTAGCAGCCGATCACCGTGATGCCGGTGAACAGCTTGTGCACGAAGGCCTGCACGATGGTCGACAGCAGCACGCAGCCGCGGCTGGTGCCGGCCCCGGGCAGGGGCACCACGCGCGGCAGCGAGCGCGGCGCCTGCACGATGGCCAGCTCGCTGTCGCGGTCGAAGGCATCCTTGCCCTCCAGGCGCACGATGAAGTTGAGGCTCTTGTTCTGGATGCGCGGGAAGGGGCGCGCCGGGTCCAGTCCCAGGGGACTCAAGACCGGCTCGACCTCGCGCTCGAAGTACTGCTCGAGCCAGGCCCGGTGCTCGGGGGTCCAGTCGGGGGGCTCCAGCAGCGGCACCCCCTCGGCGGCGAGGGCCGGCAGCAGCAGCTCATTCAGGCAGCGGTACTGCTCGTCGACCAGGCGCATGGCGCGGTCGTGGATCGCCGAGAGCTGCTCGGCGACGGAGAGCCCGTCGGCGGCCAGCGGGCCGCCGCCGCCGAGCTCCTCCAGCTGCTTCAGGCCCGCGACGCGGATCTCGAAGAACTCGTCCAGGTTGCTGCAGGAGATGCACAGGAAATTCAGCCGCTCGAGCAGCGGCACCGACTCGTCGAAGGCCTGCTCCAGGACGCGGTGGTTGAACTCCAGGAAGGAGAGCTCGCGGTTGATGTAGTGCTGGGGCGCCTTCAGGTCCGGCGAATCCATGGAGCTTGGGCCTCGCCGCGCTTAATACAGACGGCTAATCTTTCCCATGGTAGCAGTGCCTGCGCGACAGAACTGTTAAGGAAGCCCGGCCGGGCACCGCCCCAGGCCCGGTTCCAGCAGGCCCTGGGGCCGAAGGGGCCGGACCCCGCGGCCACAGGTCAGGGCGCTGTTCCCGCCAGGAGGGCCAGGCCCCTGGCGAATGTTGACGGGGCGGGGGCCGCCGGGCAGTGTCCGCTTGAGGTCATTATTCCTCGGCGGACCCGCAGGGCCTGAAGATGCGCGCATGAGCACCAGCGGCCCGCACGATGATCAGCTCGATGTCTGAGAATCCAGGTTCCAGACGGCGCGGCCCCAGCGGCCGCCAGATGCGCAAGGCACGCTCTGCGAAGACCCCGCAGGGGCCGGCCTTCATTACCCGCCGCTTGCCGCCGTACGCGCTGCTCAACGAAGAGGGCCTGTCCGCGGTCGAGCTGCATGCGGACCAGCTGCTGGATGAGATCGGCATGGAGATCCGCGGTGATGAGGTCGCGCTCGAATTATGGCGCCGGGCCGGGGCGGTCATCAGCGACGGCTGCCGCGTGCACGTACCCTCGGGGCTTGCCCGGCAGATCGTGCAGCGTTCGGCGCCGCGGGTGTTTACCCAGCACGCGCGCAATCCCGCCCGCAACGTCCAGATCGGCGGCGAACATACGGTTTTCGCCCCTGCCTATGGACCTCCGTTCGTCTCCGACCTGCAGCGCGGGCGGCGCTACGGGACGCTGGAGGACTTCCACAATTTCGTCAAGCTGACGTACCTGGCGCCGTGGCTGCATCATTCCGGCGGCACCGTCTGCGAGCCGGTGGACGTTCCGGTCAACAAACGCCACTTCGATATGGTCTACGCGCACATCCGTTACTCGGACAAGGCGTTCATGGGATCGGTGACCACCGCCGCGCGCGCCGCCGACTCGATCGAAATGTGCCGGCGGCTCTTTGGCGCGGAGTTCGTTGCCAGCCACTGCGTGATACTCGGCAACGTCAACGTCAACTCGCCCCTGGTGCTCGATGGTGAGGCGAGCCGGGTGATCCGCACCTATGCGGCTGCCAACCAGGCGCCGGTGTGCGTGCCGTTCATCCTCGGCGGCGCGATGGGGCCGGTGACCACCGCCGGCGCCCTGGCGCAGTGTTTCGCGGAGGCGATGTTCTGCGTGGCGCTGGCGCAGCTGGAGAAGCCCGGCGCACCGGCAATTCTCGGCAACTTCCTGTCGTCCATGTCGCTGCGCAGTGGCGCGCCGACCTTCGGCACTCCCGAGCCGGCACTCGCGTACCTGGCGATTGGCCAGCTCGCGCGGCGCCTGGGGGTACCGCTGCGCTGTGGCGGCAACCTGTGCGCGTCCAAGGTTGCCGACGGCCAGGCAGCCGCCGAGAGCGCCAACTCGCTGTGGCCAGCGTTCCTCGCCGGTGCGAACTTCATGCTGCATGCGGCCGGATGGCTGGAGTCGGGACTGGTCATGTCGTACGAGAAGTTCGTGATGGACGTGGACCAGCTGGGGGCCTTCCACAGGCTCGCCAACGGCCTGCCCCTCGATGAGAACGCCTTCGCGCTGGCCGCATTCCGGGAGATCGGGCCCGGCAAGCACTACCTCGGCTCGCAGCACACGCTTGCCAACTATGAGAGCGCCTATTACGACTTCGAGCTCGCGGATAACAACTCCTACGAGCAGTGGAGCGCGGAAGGCTCGCACGACCAACTGCAGCGTGCCAACGTCCGCTGGCAGGCGCAGCTTAAGAGCTACGAGCTGCCGGCGATCGACGAGGCCGCCGACCAGGCGGTGCGCGAGTACATCGAACGTCGCAAGGGCGAGATGCCGGACGAGTTTGCCTGAAGCCTTCGGAAACGGGAGCGAGGTCCCCGTCCGGCGCGTTCGGGCGTTAGCGCGAGACCAGCATCGGGCCGGGCGGGGCCTCGAGGGTGGCCAGCAGCGGGGCCGTCTTGGCGTTGAAGTCATCACGCCAGCGCGCCTCGATCGGGTTGGCACCGGGCAGGTTGACGGTCTGGGGATTCTTGAACAGCCCGTTCACGCGGTACTCGTAGTGCAGGTGGGGACCTGTGGCTAGACCTGTCATGCCGACATAGGCAATGACCACGCCCTGGGTGACGTGCGCCCCGACGTGGGTCAGGCGGGCAAAGCGCGACAGGTGGCCGTAGACCGTGACCACGCTTGCCGAGTGCTCGATCTCCACCACGTTCCCGTAGCCGCCCTTGCGCCCCACGAAGCGCACACGACCATCGCCGGCGGCGCGCACCGGGGTGCCCTCGGGGGCGGCGTAGTCGACGCCCTTGTGGGCGCGGATCAGGTTCAGGATCGGGTGGTAGCGGGCGGAGTTGAAGCGCGAGCTGACGCGGGTGAACTCCACCGGGGCGCGCAGGAAGGCCTTGTGCAGGCTCTTGCCCTCCGGGGTGTAGTAGTGCGCGCTGCCTTCCGGGTCGGTGTAGCGCACCGCCTTGAACTCGCGGCCCTGGTTGACGAATTCCGCCGCCTCGATCGGGCCGTCCTTCACGTACACCCCGTCGCGGTAATACTCGGGGTAGGTCACGATGAAGGTGTCGCCCTGGCGCACGTCGAGCACGAAGTCGATGTCCCAGCCGAAGATGTCCGCGAGGTTCACCGCGGTCTGGTCGTGGGCGCCTGCGGCGGCGACCGCCTCGAACAGCGAGCTGTCGATCACCCCGAGCACGGTGCGCCTGCGGATCTCCAGCGGGTTCTGCAGCACGTCGGCTTTCAGGGTGAGGCTGGCGTCGCGCGAAACCCGCAAGGTCTGGGTCTCGTTCAGGCGCCGCTCCAGGCCATAGAGCGCGCCATC
>CAVUJF010000001.1:1087500-1134258 GCA_963741745.1 uncultured Pseudomonadota bacterium
CGCCACAGTCGCTGGGAATAGACCCGAAGCCAGTCGATCTATCCATGGCCAGGATGAAGAACAGGTAACACTGTTTGGAGGTCCGAACGAACCACTGTTGCAATAGTGCGTCGATGAGCTGTGGATAGGAGTGAAAGGCTAATCAAGGCTGGCGATAGCTGGTTCTCCCCGAAAGCTATTTAGGTAGTGCCTCGAGTGAACACTCAGGGGGGTAGAGCACTGTTTGGAGAAGGGGGCCATCTCGGCCTACCAACTCCATGCAAACTCCGAATACCCTGAAGTGATACTCGGGAGACACACGGCGGGTGCTAACGTCCGTCGTGAAAAGGGCAACAACCCAGACCATCAGCTAAGGTCCCAAAGTTTCGGCTAAGTGGTAAACGATGTGAGAAGGCATAGACAGCCAGGAGGTTGGCTTAGAAGCAGCCATCCTTTAAAGAAAGCGTAATAGCTCACTGGTCTAGTCGGCTCGCGCGGAAGATTTAACGGGGCTAAGCCGAGCACCGAAGCTATGGATGTGAGTGACCTCCGGGTCGTTCACGTGGTAGGGGAGCGTTCTCTAAGCCTGCGAAGGTGTGCTGCGAGGCATGCTGGAGGTATGAGAAGTGCGAATGCTGACATGAGTAACGTTAATGCGGGTGAAAAACCCGCACGCCGAAAACCCAAGGTTTCCTGGGCCACGTTAATCGGCCGAGGGTGAGTCGGATCCTAAGGCGAGACCGAAAGGTGTAGTCGATGGAAAGCAGGTTAACATTCCTGCACCGATTCCAACTGCGATGGGGTGACGGAGAAGGCTAGATCAGCGGCAGCAGTGCCGTTCAAGGCCGTAGGTGGATCTTCCTGGCAAATCCGGAGGGTCATTCAACACCGAGAACTGAGTACGAGGGGACTTCGGTCTCCGAAGTGATCGACGCCACGCTTCCGGGAAAAGCCTCTAAGCTTCAGGTTGGAGTTGTCCGTACCGTAAACCGACACTGGTGGGTGAGGAGATAATCTCCTAAGGCGCTTGAGAGAACTCGGGTTAAGGAACTCTGCAAGTTGATACCGTAACTTCGGGAGAAGGTATGCCTCCTGTGGTGAGTGGATTTACTCCACAAGTCACTAGAGGTCACAGGTAATCGGGGGCTGCGACTGTTTATCAAAAACACAGGACTCTGCTAACACGTAAGTGGATGTATAGGGTCTGACGCCTGCCCGGTGCCGGAAGGTTAATTGATGGGGTCAGCCGCAAGGCAAAGCTCCTGATCGAAGCCCCGGTAAACGGCGGCCGTAACTATAACGGTCCTAAGGTTGCACACGCTGCCTTAGTCAAATTTGGCTATATGCTGGAATAACTGAGTATCCGGTGGTACCTACGTGTTGGAACGACACGCCAGGTGACAACCCATCCGGTGCAGTCAATCAGCAGGAAAGGCTGGTCACTTCCGTGATCAGAATCCTCAGAGACTACACGCCAAACACCGCACGACTAACTTGCGTCGCCGGTGAAGATATAGTCCGAACTGCATGGCGACATGCAGGAGTCACGTGAAAGGAACGCGTGCCTCGTCTAAGTGATTGATTTCACTCAGAAAACACCTAGAGCGAAATTCCTTGTCGGGTAAGTTCCGACCTGCACGAAAGGCGTAACGCTGGCCCCACTGTCTCGACCCGAGACTCAGTGAAGTTGAAATCGCTGTGAAGATGCGGCGTAGCTGCGGAAAGACGGAAAGACCCCGTGAACCTTTACTACAGCTTTACACTGAACTTTGACCTTGTCTGTGTAGGATAGGTGGGAGCCTTTGAAGCAGGGGCGCTAGCTCTTGTGGAGGCAACCTTGAAATACCACCCTGATAATGTCGGAGTTCTAACCTTGGTCCGTAATCCGGATTGGGGACACTGTATGGTGGGTAGTTTGACTGGGGCGGTCTCCTCCTAAAGAGTAACGGAGGAGTGCAAAGGTACGCTCAGCGCGGTCGGTCATCGCGCATTAGAGTGCAATGGCATAAGCGTGCTTAACTGCGAGACTGACAAGTCGAGCAGGTGCGAAAGCAGGTCATAGTGATCCGGTGGTTCTGTATGGAAGGGCCATCGCTCAACGGATAAAAGGTACTCCGGGGATAACAGGCTTATTCCTCCCAAGAGTCCACATCGACGGAGGAGTTTGGCACCTCGATGTCGGCTCATCACATCCCGGGGCTGTAGCAGGTCCCAAGGGTTCGGCTGTTCGCCGATTAAAGTGGTACGCGAGCTGGGTTCAAAACGTCGTGAGACAGTTTGGTCCCTATCTTCCGTAGCCGTTGGAGATTTGAGGGTGAGCTGTCCTTAGTACGAGAGGACCGGGATGGACACACCTCTGGTGTTCCGGTTGTCACGCCAGTGGCACTGCCGGGTAGCTATGTGTGGACGGGATAACCGCTGAAAGCATCTAAGCGGGAAGCCCCCCCCAAGATTAGATCTCCCTGGGAACTCGATTCCCCTAAAGGGCCCACGAAGACTACGTGGTTGATAGGCTGGGTGTGTAAGGCCAGTAATGGCTTCAGCTAACCAGTACTAATTGCCCGTGAGGCTTGACCATATAACCTCAAGTGGTTTGACCGCTTGTCGGTTATGGATATCGATGCAAGATGGTTCGTCCATCATTTGAGTGAATGCGACAAGCGTCGAAGCAGAAACTAACCAGATTGGAGAGGCGTGAAGGCGCCCGGCAACGGGCGCCTTCATGAATCTCAAAAAGTTTGCCTGGCGGCCATAGCGAGCGGGTACCACCCGATCCCATTCCGAACTCGGAAGTGAAAACGCTCTGCGCCGATGGTAGTGTGCCTTTCAGGCATGCCAGAGTAGGTCACCGCCAGGCTTCAAAACAGGAAAGCCCCCGGAGTCGCAAGATTCCGGGGGCTTTTTCTTTGGCGTGTCCGCTTGGCCAGCGCAGATGGACACAGGGGTTGAGGCCGTTGAAGCAGTGGCTACGGATGCCCTGGTTCAGGCCGCGGGGCGTGCCTCATTCCAGCGCAGCAGGTGGCCGATGTCCTTGCGTTGCCCGGGTTTCAGTCCGGCCTTTGCCAGTGCGTGCGCGGTGATCTCAATCCCCGGCCGCAGCGGCTCGAATGCTTCCCACACCCGGTCATATTCCGTGCGTGCAATCAGCCAGCCGCCGTCGCGTCGCACGTATTCGTCCTGGTAGATCAGGCAGCCCATGGTGATCTGGCCGCGATCCCGCGCGATGTGGAAGTCCTCGCAGTACCAGGTGCCGCGCGCGCTGTCTGCCCCGGTGAACACGATGTCCGGCAGGTGGGCGTGGTGCATGGTGATCATGTCGGAATGGTGTGCATTCATCAGGAAATCGATCATCTGCTCGAGATTGTCACACGTGGCCGTGTAGGCACCGCCCCGGTAGCGCACCTTGACGTCCTGGGTAAAGAGCGCTCGCAGCATCTGCAGGTCACACAGATCGGTCGCGCGACAGTAGCGGCTCTTGAGTTGCTTGATCTCCTCCAGATCCGATAGTTGCTGCAGCGTGAAAGGCATGGCTTCTGCTCCTGTGTGGTATGTAAGGTGACCTGCAGCGAATAGTACCGCGTGCCACTGCTGCAGCTAGAGCACCAGGACGATCTTCCCGATGTGCGACTTGTGCATGAAACTCTCCTGAGCTGCGGCGATCTCGCTCAAGGGGAAAGTCGCGCTGACGAGCGGCCGGATCTCACCGCGCTCGATATAGCGGACCAGGTTCGGGAACACCCGCTCATCCGGGATCGTGCATCCCAGCAGGCGCAGGTCCTTCAGGTACACGGTGCGCAGGTCCAGTTCGACCACGGGACCGGCGATTGCGCCGGCGACGGCGTAGCAGCCTCCGCGTGCCAGCACCTCCAGCAGTTGCATGAACCGGGGCCCGCCCACGACGTCAATCACACTATCGATGGACTCGCGCCCGAGCTCGGCCAGAAGATCAGCCTCTCGCGACAGCACCCGCGAGGCCCCCAGCGCCCCCAGTACGGAGGTCTTCGCCTCCCCGGCGATCGCAGTCACGTGTGCGCCGCGCCGCCGGGCCAACTGCACTGCAGCCGAGCCCACGCCACCGGAGGCGCCAGTGACCAAAACCCTGTCGCCGGCGACAACCTCCGCGCGCGTGAGCATGTTTTCGGCGGCGAGGTAGGCGCACGGAAAGGAGGCCAGCTCGATGTCCGTGAGCGTGCTCTCGACAGCCACGGCGTTCCTGGCCGGGACAGCGGCGAACTGCGCGAACGCGCCGGGGACATCCGAGCCGAAGTAAAGTAAAGCGCCAGAGGGGCACCGTATCACCGGGTCAATGAGGACGCGCTCCCCGATGCGGCGCTCGTCAACACCGGGCCCTACCGCCACGATACGACCGCAGGCATCCGCTCCCTGTATCCGCGGGAAGCTGAGGGGATTGCCCGCCCAGCCGGAGTCGCGGGCCGTCGCTCCTGAGGCCTCGGTACTGCCGGTCGCCGAGACGACGGCTTTCGAGTACCAGCCCAGTCGGGTATTGATGTCGGTGTTGTTGATGGCTGCGGCGCTGATGCCGACCAGCACCTCGCCGCGTGCCGGAACCGGCGTTGGCACGTCGTCGCGCAATGCGAGCTGCTCGGTCCCGCCATGACCTTCCAGCAGTACGGCTCTCATGCCCCCGGTGACCTTGCTCTGTGTCCGGGCCCCCGAGGAGCGCCGGGACGACGAAGAACCGCGCACTTTCATAAGTGGCCTCGCTGCAAGCAATGTCCCCCGGTTTTGAGCAGCCGTGGGATCACAGTCTAACCCCGGACCATGGCCCGGTTCGAAGAGGACCGCTGCCGCAAGGCGCGCAGACCCCGCGCCTTGCGGCAGCTGAGATGCGAAACCGCAGGGACGCAGCAGACTTGCGCGTTGCTCCAGGCGTCGCGGACAAATAGTTTGCTCGCAGCCGTTCGCGAAGCTATCGCCCGATGCCACAAACTCCAGGCGCCGCCGACTGCCAAGCGCTGCCGATCGAGGAGCACGAGCGCCTGCTGCGCATCGGCTGGATCACCGGCTTTGTCGACGGCGAGGGCTGCTTCTCCATCAACTTCATCCGCCAGCCGGACCGCAGGGCGCGCAAGGGCTACCGGACCGGGTTCCAGGTGGGGCACGAATTCGCCGTCACCCAGGGCGCAAAGAGCGTCAGCAGCCTGTACGCGTTCGTCGAGTACTTCGGCATCGGGGACGTCTACCAGAACACCCGCTACGACAACCACAAGGAGCACCTGTTTCGCTACTGCGTGCGGCGGCGGGCGGAGCTCACGGGCATCATCATCCCGTTCTTCACTCGCCATCCGCTGCAGACCTCCAAGCACGGTGACTTCCAGAAGTTCGCCGAGTGCGTGCGCAGGATGGAGGCCGGGGTGCACCTGACGATGGCTGGCCTGAAGGAGATCATCGCCATCGCCGAGACCATGAACCACTGCAAGGCCCGCACGGAGATCGCGCGTGAGCTGGGCACTGCACCGAAAATGGCAGGCCTGTTCGCGGCAGACACCGGCCAGCCGCAGTAGGCGGGTGGCGGCGGGCCCGCGCGTATGCGGGTGACCGGCCGGACCTCAAGCATTACCCGTCCAAGGCGGTCATCAGGCGCGAGCCGGACCCTCTCGAACCTGCTGGCGCCGTATGTCGCAGGGTACTCACCACCAACAGCATCGCCAGCCGCCAGCCCATCGGCGATAAGTCCGACCCGCCCGGCTGCACGCAGCCCTTCACTGCCACCATCCGGCTGTGGCGCAAGCACTGACGGGCTGCGTGACCGGAGCCGGCAGGCGGGGTCGTCCCTGACCCGATGCCCGCTCCGTGGTTCTTAAGGCGCCGCTGCCGCGGTCACTGCGCCGGGAATGTGGCCGGCGGAGCAGCCGGCGGCGGCGCGCGCGGGCGGTGCCTTCGGGTCCTTGGACCGCGGGTCCTGGCTGAGTACGAGGAGCCGGATCGTGCCTGCCGGTTGCATCACGGCGAGCCGGTGGGTCACCTCCTTCGCCAGTGCATCGCGCAGCGCCGCCTCGGGCATGGCGACGGTCATGACACCGTAGAACAGACCCGCGGCCACCTCGGAGTAGGTGCTCGAGGCGCACAGCACCTCCAGTGACTGGGGCTCCTTGAGATCGACCAGCGTCGCCGACAGCGTCCCGATGCTCTGTATCTTCTCGTAGCCGACGACGGAGGGTACGAACAGGAACGGCGCGGCCGCGCCGGTGTCGTGCAGCTGGTGGTTGGTGGGTTCGCCCACGCTCAGCAGGTAGTCCGCCGCCAGCTCCGGGTGCCCCTCATGCGCGGCGGCCAGCACCTCCGGGAGCGTGGCCGCCGTACCCACGCGCGCGGACCAGCTGGCGGCGTCCACCAGGACGATGCGCGGCTCGCCGTGGCGGATGGCCTTGGCCACCGAGTGCGCCTCGCTGCGCTCATCGGCGAGGGCCAGCCGCGGTGCGGTTTGCTCGGGGCCGACCGCAGTCTGGCTCACCGTGGCCGAGGGCTTGAACGGCACCGGGACGCAGCCGGCCAGGAACAGGCAGGCGAGGATCGTGATGCGGAGGGTGTTCATCGCGACACTCCCGGCGGCCAGCTGCGCGGCAGCCGGCCGCGCTGCGGCCACGCCCGCATGAGGGCACCCGCGCCTGGCAGGCTCAGGACGAGGGTCGCCATGGCCACCCGGCGCAGGGCTTGCTGGTAGCGGGCCGGATGCTGCGCGGGCGCTGCGGCGGTGGAAGTGATGGTGCGTTCGATCATGTGCGTTCTCCCTGGCTACTGGCCCATCGCGGCAGGCCTGTCACTTAGGAGCCGGGTGCGCGGGATTCAGGTACGGCCCCGCGTGCCGGAAGAACGATCCGGCTGCGGTCCGTACCCGAACGCCCGGTTGGAAGCTCCCAGGAGAAGGCCCACCGGCTTGCCGCCGCTGGCTTCATTGCAGCGAGGAGATTTCCATGACCTTCTTTCGCCGTTCTCCCGTCTTGACCCTGGCCCTCATCCTGGTGGCGGTCGCGAGCGTCCCGGCCTCGGCGGCCGATGCGCAGAGGCGCCTCGTGTTCTTCGGTGACAGCCTCTCGGATCCGGGCAACTACTTCATCGCCTTCGGCCAGACCTCACAGGCCCCGTTCGCGCCGGTTCCGGACGCCCCGTACGAGGCAGGACCGGGCCACCACTTCAGCGACGGGCGCACCTGGGCCGAGCGCCTGGCGGTGGAGCTCGGTTCGCCGCTGAGCGGGTTCCCGGCGCTCGCACGCCCCGGTGAATTCACCAACTACGCGGTCGGCCGGGCGCGCGCCCGGCCCAACGCGCCCACCTTCGCCTCCTACGACCTCACCACGCAGGTGGGCCTGTACCTGGGCGACTTCCACGGCCAGGCACCGGGCGGCGCGACTTACGTCATCTGGATCGGGGCCAACGACCTGGACGATGCCCTCGCGGCGCTGGCCGCCGACCCGAGCGGTGCCACGAGCGCGCAGATCCTCGAGGGCGCGATCGAGGCGGTGGCGGGCAACGTGCAGGTGCTGTGGGCTTCCGGTGCCCGCACCTTCCTCATTCCCAACCTGCCGGACCTGGGCGAGACCCCGGCGGTGCGCGCCCTGGGACCGGCGGCGCAGGGGGCGGCCTCGCAGCTCAGCGCGCTCTACAACGCAGGCCTCGGCCAGGCCCTAGCGCAGCTGGCGGTGCTGCCGGGGATCCATTTCGTGCAGTTCGACGTCCATGCACTGCTGAGCCGCGTCATCGCCCAGCCGCACGACTTCGCCCTCGATGACGTGGCGGATGCGTGCCTGAGGTTCTTCACTACCGTGGACCCGGTGTGCGCCCATCCCCGGCGCTACCTGTTCTGGGACGGCATCCACCCGACCGTGTCCGGGCACGAGATCCTGGCGGTCGCAGCGCACACGCTGCTCGAATGCGACGCGCAGCCTGCATCACAGCAGTGCCGCAAGTGAGCGCACGGCCCGCGCCCTTCGGCGGGCGCGGGCCGATCTCACCGGAAGGCGCGCGCTCCTCGGGCGCCGGGCGCATCTAGAAGCGCCAGGTCCCGGAAAGCCCCACGGTCCGCGGCCTGAACGTGGTGGCGTAGAAGAGGTTGCTTACGTTGTCGGCGCCCTTGTTGCGCTTCAGCAGCGTGGGCTGGGAGTCCAGGGCGTTGTTGAGGAACACCGCGAAGGCCAGGCCCTCGTTCGCGTCGGCGGTGCAGTGGCACAGATGCGGTACCGGGCTCGGGCGGGTGAGGTCGAAGGTGATGCGCAGGTTGAGCAGGTTGACGGAGGGATCGGACCCCAGGTCCGGCGCGTAAAGGTTACGCGGCACGCCGTCCGGCTGCGGAATCTGCGTATAGAACGGTCCCGGGTTGTGGCTGTGGAAGGCATCCTCGGCGCGCAGCGTGAGGCTCGCCCCGTCGCGCAAGGGCAGGGCGTCCTCGAGCGAGGCCAGGATGTTCCAGGGTGATGCGACCAGGGGCGGCGTGCCCAGCGCATCCCCGGGGAGGGAGATGACGCGACCCTCGTCGGTGCTGGTCTGGGTGTAGTGGGCGTCGACGTAACTGACCTCGAGGCGCCCCATGAAGCTGCCCGCCGATCCCTGGCTCTGCAGGTCGAAGCCGCGGCTGAGGGCGCTGCCGGGGATGTGGGTCACGAGGCAGTTGGTGGCGAGCGTCGGGCCGTTGTTCCAGCGGGCATCGAATACCGCGGCCGTCACGATGACGCGGTGCTCGAGGAAGGCGAGGTGGGTGCCCAGCTCGTAGCTCCAGACCGTGTCCGTCGGGTAGGTGGCCAGGTTCTCCAGGCAGGTCGGCAGCGCCGCATCGACGCCCGCGGGCGAGTAGCCCCGGGCGGCGAGCAGGTAGTACTGGTGGTCGCGGTCGGACTCGTAGGTGAGGGAGGCCCGCGGGGCTGCGACGGTGTTGCGGGCACTGACCTGGTTCAGTGGCGGCCCGGGGGAGGTGACCGGCAGCGGCGGTTCGGTCTGGTAGGCCTCGTACGCTTCGTGCTCCAGGCGCAGGCCGGCCTCCAGGATGAAATGCCTGGCGAGCCTGTCGGAGAGCTTGCCGAAGAGCCCGTACTGCGTCTGCACGGTGGGCGTGGAGTTGTAGGCATCCAGCGGCCCGGTGTAAGTGCCATAGGGGCTTTGCACGGTGACGTTGGCGGCGGTCACGTGGTACTCCTCGAGGTCCCGCGTGCGGTAGTAGGAAGCACCGACGGTCCAGGTCGTGCGCCGCCCATCATCCTTCGAGCTCAGGCGCAGCTCCTGGGAAAACACGCTCTGGCGCAGCGCGGTGTCGGTCTCGACCAGATCCTCGGGGTGATAGGGGAATGCCGCCCCCAGCGGGTTCCCCCAGCCGCCCCACTTGGCAGACTCGGTGTCATCGACGATGAGATCGCCCCGGCGGTGGTAGTAGGAGGTGCGGCTGTCGAGTTGCCCCGCGGCGGTGTCGGCGAGCACCCGCAGCGAGCCGATGTAGTAGGTATCGCTGAAGGGCTGTGCGATCAGGCTGCCGTTGTTGAGCTCCCCGCGGCCCGGGTCGGAAAAATAGGT
Organism: uncultured Pseudomonadota bacterium; assembly: GCA_963741745.1. Classification (GTDB taxonomy): domain Bacteria; phylum Pseudomonadota; class Gammaproteobacteria; order Steroidobacterales; family Steroidobacteraceae; genus 13-2-20CM-66-19. Next base: position 1,096,999 of record CAVUJF010000001.1, read on the forward strand.
GAAGAACGAGGGGGAGTCAGGCGCATGCGCCGACACGTAGCTGAACGAGGGGCTCAGGTGCAGGTACTTGCTCGGTGCATAGGTGAGCACCGCGCGCAGGCTCTGCGTCGTGAGGCGGTTGGAGTTCGAGTCCACGACCGGGTAGGGGGTGGTCGTGCCCTGCAGCGCGTCGATCCGGTCCACGTAGCCGCCTTCGGAGCGCTGCCAGGCGCTCACGCGGAAGCCCAGGACATCATTCACCAGCGGGCCGCCGGTGGCAGCTCCCACCTCGTAGGTGGGCTTGCCCCGCTCGGTCATGGCCCATTCGGCGTGGGTGTACCCCGAATACTGAGCCAGGCTCGGCTGGACCGGGGTGAAGCGCACGGCCCCTCCCTGGGTATCCGCGCCCAGCAGCGTCCCCTGGGGGCCGCGCAGGATCGCGGAGTTCTCGAGGTCGAAGGAAGGGGGCAGTGCCCGGCCGAAGGTGTTGCTGCGTGCCGCCGGCAGCGGAATGTCGTCGAAGAAGATGCCGGTCGCGCTGCCGTGGCGGTCGGAGATGCCGCGGATGACGACGTCGGTGAAGATGCCGCTGCCGACGCTGGAGAAGAAATCGAAGCTGACCCCGGGGGTCAGGGCGGCGAGCTCCGCGATGCCCTTGACGCCCGAGGCCTCCGCCCTGTCGCGGTCCCACACCACCATGTCGATCGGCATCTCCCGCACGCGCAGCTCCCAGCTGCTCGTCGTCACCGTGACTTCCTGGAGCGGCTCGGGGGCCGGCGTGGGATCCGCTGCGCAGGCCGGGTCGGGGGCCTTTTCGGGGTGAACATCGACGGTGCGCGCGGTCTCGAACGAGAAGGTCAGTCCCGTGCAGTGCAAGAGCTCAGCGAGCGCGCGCGCCGGGATGAGGCCGGCGCGCGTCCCCGGGGAGCGGATGGCATCCAATTCAGCCGGCCAGTGCACCGCCAGGCCGGTCGCCTGGGCGAACTGGCTCAAGGCCCCGGCAAGCGTCTGCGCCTCGATGTCCGCGGGAAGCTTAGGCCCCTGCGGCGCCGCCATCGCAGCCAGGGCCAATCGGATGCAGCACAGCGCAAGGACCAGGCAAGCCAGGCCGCGCGGTGCCACGGAGGTTCAGCTCCCGGATACCCGGATCAGCGTGGGGGTGACCTCGACCCGGGCACCCTGGAGGCTGCGCAGGAAGGCGACCATGGAATCGGTGTCATCGACGTTGAACACGCCGCTGACGGGAAGCTCGCGCAGCGCATCCGACTCGATCTGGATCGGCGTCGTGGTGTAGCGGTTGAACTCCGCGGCCACCTGCGCCAGTGGCTCATGCCGGAAGGAGATCTGCCGGTGCAGCCAGGCGGTAATGCGCGCCGGATCCACCGCGGTCGGCGCGGCGGGCAGTTCCCCCTTCACCACGCGCACCTGCTCGCCGGCGCCGACCAGGAGCGGGGTGCTGCCCTGGCTTGCCGGGGTCCCGACCGTGACCCGGCCCTCGACGACCGTCACCACGGTGGACTCGCCCTGCAGGTAGACATCGAACCGCGTGCCCACGGCCACGACCTGGGCGGATCCGGCGGTCACCTGGAACGGCCGCGCCGGGTCGTGCGCGACCTCGAAGACCACCTGGCCGTGCTCGATCTCGACCCGGCGGACTGCGTGCTGGTAGCGCACCGTCACCGAGGTGTCGGTGTCGAGGTTGAGCACCGAGCCGTCGGCCAGGGTCTGGGCCAGGAGCTGGCCGTGCCCGCTCGCAAAGTGCTCCCCCGGCTGCACCGCGACGGGCGGTTGCCCGTGGCGGCTGTTCATCCACATGGACAGAAGTGCCGCTGCGGGGACCGCCGCAGCGGCGACAGCGTACAGCCAGCGGCGGCGCGACGGGGATGCCAGTGCCGGAGGCGCTGGCCTGGCAGGGGACCGCGCGGCGCTGATGTCACTCACGCTGGACGGCTGCGCGGTGCGCGCCAGCGCCACGAGCTCCTCGACCGGGGGCACGGGCCGCGCCGCCCGGTGCAGCATGCTGTTCATCCGCAGGGCATCCGAATACGCCTGGGCGTGCGCGGGGTCAGCCTTCAGCCAGGCGACGAAGGCGGCCTGGCGCGAAGGTTCCGGCTCGTCGCGGTTGGCCCGGAGCCACTCGGCAGCTTCCGCGGCGATCACCGCGCGCCTGTGTTCGTCCATGATCATTCCTTCTCGTCCTCGTCCTTATCCTCGCCATCATCCTTGTCCTTGTCCTCCTCCGGGTCCAGTAGCCTGCGGCACAGCGGGACCACCTGCCCCAGGTACTTCTTGACCGCGTGTATGGTCACCCCGAGGTGCAGGGCAATCTCCTCGTAGCTCTTGCCGTGGCCCACCTGCAGCAGGTAAGCCGCGCGGATCCTGGCCGGCAGCTGCTCGAAGGCCTTGCGCACCCGGTCCAGCTCCTCCTGCTCGGCGATTTCCCCGGCAAAGTCCGGATGGTGTGACAACTCCTCCTCCAGCGCCGGATCGTTGGCATCGATGCCAGGGGTGCGGCTCTGGCTCGAGAGGCGGTTATCCGCCAGGTGGGCGGCGATGGTGAACAGGTAGGACTTCGGTTCACGGATCGCCTCGATGTCCTTTACCTGCCACATCCTGAGGTAGGTCTCCTGGGTGAGTTCGGCCGCGTCCGCGTGATTGCCGGTGCGACGGTAGAGGTAGCCCTCAAGGGCACTGCCGTGCTCGTTGAACAGCCACATGAGCAAGGCGCGCTTCGGGTCCGTCATGGGACTGGCACACACCCGGGAGTCGGGCCGCACGACCCCCTAAACCTGTAAGAGCGGGCGGCGGCGGATTCGGGTACGGCAGCTGGAGGCTCCGGCGCCTGGGGGCACCAAGGGCGCCCGCGGGCCCGGACCCCGGTCCTGGCCATGATCCGCACCTGCGCAGCAGCCTCAGCCAAGAGACTCCCCCGAGCGCGCTCGCCGGACCGCCAGGACGGTCACCCGTGGTTCGATCTCTTGCTTGGCCGGGCAACGGGAGCAGCAGCTGGGCCGCATTATGCGCGGGGGCTTCCCGGTTGCGCCAGCATGCCGCAACTGTTGCGGCGCAACGGCCAACCGCCGTGCCCCGTGCGATGATGGCAGCTGGCCAACTGTCAGGAAGGAAGCATTGATGACCCCCGATGACCTGGTCGAGATGGAACAGATCAAGCGCGTGAAATACCGCTACCTGCGCGCGATGGATACCGGGGACTTCGCACTCCTCGGCACCCTGTTCACCGAGGACGTGACCGCGCGCTTCGTCGGCGGCAGCTACGACGTCACGGTGGAGGGCCGGGCGAAGCTGCTCGAATACCTGGCGGTCTCGGCCAACGCGGACGTGGTCATCAACCACAACTGCCACCACCCGGAGATCGACCTCACCGGTCCCGGCAGCGCTGAGGGCCTGTGGTACCTGCAGGACTGGTATTACAACCGGGTGCAGAAGCGCACGGTGCGCGGGGCCGCCTTCTACCGCGACCGCTACACCCGGCAGGCCGGTGCCTGGAAGATCAGCCACACCGGCTACGAGCGGGTGTGGGAAGTGGTCGAGGACAACGTGCCCCCGATCACCTTCACCGCCAACGTGCTCGGCCAGCGCGGCCGCAGGGTCTGACCTGCTAGGCCGCGCCGGAAAGCTCCGCTTCCAGCCAGTGGATGAAGGCTGAGCGCAGCGCCCGGGTGGCGCGGCCGCCGCCTTCCAGCAGCAGGTACTCGCCAAAGGGCACGCGGGTGCGGCCGATCTGCGCCAGCCGGCCGCTTCTGAGTTCGGCCGCGATGAACACCGCGCTGCCCAGGGCCACCCCCTGGCCGCGCTCGCAGGCATCGAGCGCCAGCGAGTAGTCGGTGAAGTGCAGGTGGCGCGCCGCCTCGAAACCGGACAGCCCGGCGGCGCTGAACCAGCTGCGCCAGGCCGCGCCGTCATCATCGTGCAGCAGCCGGTGGCCGAGGACCGCCGTGTCCTGGTTCCACGGCCGCGGCCGCGGCCGCACACCGGCGATCACCGGCACGCCCTGCAGCGTGAGCAAGGTGCGGTAGCGCCCGCGCGGCCGGTGCGCGGCGCTCGCCACGTAGCGGATGGCGATGTCCGCCTCCTTGCCCAGGACGCGCAGCTGGTCGGTGGTCTCCAGCTCGAGTTCGATGCGCGGGTGGGCGATGGAAAAGCGCCCCAGGCGCTCGAGCAGCCAGCGCGCGGCGAAGGCCGGTTCGGCGGAGACCCGCAGCCGCTGCGGGCGCGCCCCGCGCACCGCTTGCACGGCGCGGTGGATCGCGAGGAACCCGGCACCGAGATCTTCCGCGAACTTGCGGCCGGCGGGGGTCAGGGTGACGGCGCGGTGCATGCGCACGAACAGCGCCTGACCCAAGTCCTCCTCCAGCGCGCGCACATGGCGGCTGATGGCCGACTGGGTGACGTTCAGCTCATGCGCGGCGGCCGTGAAGCTCAGGCGGCGCGCGGTGGCCTCGAAGGCGCGCAGGGACAAGAGCGAGGGGAGGCGGTGCGGGCGCATGTCAGTCGCATGAGTTTAAGTCATCCGAAGTGCACCGACAAATCGTTTGTCCGCGCGCGGGCCTTGGGTTGCAATGCCGCCCTGACCCGGAGCAAGCCCATGAACATCTATGCCGAGAGCGTTGCGCTCCTGTGGACCACCGCGCTGCAGGCCCCCGGCCCATTGCGGGCGCTGACGCCGCGGAGGGGCCGTTCAGGTGCGGCGGTGGCGAGCGGGGTAGCGCACGATGGCTGCCGTGGCGCGCGCGGCGCCGGCGTGGCGCCGGATCAGAAGCCACCGGCGGGGCGTGCTACTGGTCCGTGGCGAGTGTGAGCATGAACCGCCGCCCCTGCTCGGGCAGCACGACCTCCAGGTCCGTCACGTGCAGTCCGTGCGCGTCCGTCAGGTTGAAGGCATCGAGCCTGAGGCTCCAGGGCCTGCCATGCATGACCCAGTGGCAACGCACGCCGGCTGCCAGAGTGCTCAGCGCCGGCAGGTAGTCGGCGTTGCTGGTCGTGGCGACCCGCGGGGAGAGGCGGTTCCACTGCACTGAGGCGCCCCAGGGTCCCCACTGCGGCGGCGAGTAATCCAGGTTGGCGGTCAGGGTGAGCGGCACGGGCCCGAGCGGGACGTCCCCGGTGGCGCCCGGTTCCGGGAGAGTGCGCTCGACCCGCGGCTGCAGCAGCACGCCACCGAGCAGCACCGCGAGGCCGTTGTGGTTGTACGACAGTGAGCTCTCGAGGCCGCGGTATTGCAGCTGGCCGAGCTGTCGGTAGACATTGTCGGCGCCGGTGTTGAAGTACGGCTTGTGGATCTCGAAAGCGCCGAGGATCAGCTGCAGCCGGTGTGAGGGCGCGTAGCGCACGCCGCCGTCGACCTGCCAGGTGCGGGTGGCCGGCGGGGGCTCGTTGCGGTTGTCCGCCGACACCGGGGCGACGGCTGAATCCTCCAGGCCCTGGACGTAACTGCCGTAGACGATGAGGTCGCGGCCAGCGTTGACCGCGAGGCGCATGTTCACGAGCCAGGGACGGGTCTGGTCGGTGTCGGTCTCGCCGGTGGGCATGCGCACGGTGCGGCGGTAGTGGTCGTTCAACACCCCCAGGGCGAAGGATCCGCCCTGCCAGAGCTGCTCGAACGTCACGCCAAAGTCCAGTTGCCGGGTCGCATCGTGATTCTCCGGCGAGAACGCCAGCTCGGGCGGGGGAAATTGCGCCTGGCTGGTGAAGGGCGTGAGCACCACGGAGGGCGAGAGCGCATCCCCGCCGAACTTGCGCTGCACGGCGCGGCCGCGGACGGCGAACTGGAGTTGCTGCTGTTGAGTGCCATGCGTGAAGGCACGCGACAGCCGCACCTCCCCGGAGGTCGAGTCGTTGACGAAGGCCGGCGCGACATCCATGACGTATTCGGCGCTGCCCGCAGGTTGGGGCAGGAGCGTCATGTACGGGTCGTAACCCACCGGGTCGTTCTCGCGCGAATGGAACACGCCGGCGGCGAGCGCCCACTGGTTCCCGAGCGCGCTCCTGAGGATGACGCCGAGGTTGGTCTGGTTCCATCCCCAGGTGGTGTAGTCCTGCACGCCCAGCTCCGGGGTGCGGAACTGCGGCAAGGGGATCGTGCCATCGGTGTAGACCACCGGCACGACCTGCCGCGCCCCGCCGCCGGTGTATGACAGGAACGGAATGACCTCGGTCCCCGCGGCCGGGCGCCAGCGCCAGGTCGTCCCCAGCACCGTGGCGCGGGATTCGCGGAACATGTCCTGGGCAAAGTTGCGGCGGTAGCCGGCGCACAGCTCGACGCCCAGGCTGCTGGTCACTGGCAGCTGCGCCTCCAGATCCGCGGTCGCCGATTCGAACGGACCGCGCGCGAGCACCGCGCTCAGGATGGTCTTGTCGCCCGGCGTGCGCAGGCTCAGGTCAACGACCCCGGTCGGGGCCGGGAAGCTGTAGGACTGGGCGGCGATGCCGACCCGCATCGTGGTCTCGCGCACCATGCAGGCGCCGGACTCCCAGGTCTGCTGGTCGAAGTAGAGCCCCTCGATGCGCATGTTCCCCGCCTGGTGCGGGCTGAAGCCGCGCGCATCCTCCGGGGAGTACAGCCCCACGCTCTGCGCGCCGATCATGGTCCCGAAGGCGTCCTGGGCCGCGAGCAGCGCATTCTCGTCGGCGCGCTGGGCGAGGGCGGTGACCGGCAACACGAGACAGGCCGCAACGAGCGGCCCTGCGAATGACCTCGCACCGATCAAGGAGACCTGTTCCTGGACGTGCTGCTCACGGATCACCGCTGCCTGGCCGCGAGCGCAGATCTAAGCACGGGTCCGCGGGGAATGCAGCAACGCCGGTCGCGGCTCCCGTTCGGGGTGCCGCGGACGCGGCGTGTCAGGCGTCAGGTCAGAACAGCGCCAGCAACACCTGCAGCAGTCCCCAGAACGACACCGCAAACACCAGCGTGCGCAGGTACGGGATGCCGATGACGTACACCGGCAGGTAAACCACGCGCGCCCAGAAGTACAGCATGGCCCCCTGCGCGGTGTGGGCCGAGTTGGCCTTGGTCAGCACCACGGCCAGCACGGCCGCGGCAAAGAAGGCGAAGGTCTCGAGGAAGTTCCGGTTGGCGCGGTGGGCGCGCGCGGCGGCACCGGTCAAAGGCTTCGTCTCACCATCGCGGTTGCCGAGGTTCCAGCTGAGGCCGCGCTGCGCGGTGCCCAGGCTCGCGGCCACCAGCACATAGACCAGCCCCAGGGCGATCGACCAGGCGAGGTACTTGATCTCGGGACTCATCGGACGGACTCCTTTTGCCTGACATCCAGGGTGCGCCGATTGGACACCGGCGGCGCTTTCACATCAAGACGGGGAACGTTCCCGTCCCCCCGCGGCAGGCCGCGGGGGGACGGAGGGTTGCCTTCCGGGGGCTACATGAGTTCGCGGTACAGGCTGTCGGAGGTGATGGTGCGGACGCTGTCCAGGCCCTTCAGCCATGCGGAGAACTCGGCATCGGCCGCGGTCTTGGCCTGGGCGTCCGCAAAGGCGGCCCAGGTCGGATACTCCTGCGTCACGACGATCGAGCCGGCGCCGCTGCCGGCGAAGGAGGCGCGGTAGACATGCAGCGTGGAGTTGATCCCGAGCCGCTTCATCATGGCGCGGCCCTTGTCCAGTTGCTGCATGTAGGCGCTGACGTTGTCGGTCTTGACGTTGATGACGCGGATCCACGCGGTGCTGGCGGCGAGCGCGGTACCGGCCAGGCACAGGGCCAGCGTGGCGCTGGCGATCAGAGCAGTGGTTCTTCTGAACATGAGAGTCCCCTTGAGAGATTTTGTTAGGAGTCGTTGGGCTGTGCTGCCGAGGCTCAGCTGCACGTGGGCGCTATTAGGCGCCTGCCGGGCGCGCGGTCAATGAAGAATCCCGACAGCCGGAACGGGCGCGACATGGATGTGGCGTTGTGCGCCGCACGATGAGCGCGCCGGCGGGCACTGGCTTTAAAACAAGTAGCGGCACTCGTCCGCGCACTCTCATCGACAGCTTGTTACGCCGATCACAACGCGCAGCGCTGCTGACTCCCAGTCTTTGAGGTGCTGGTTACATCGCAGGCGCAATCGATCCTGGCGGGTCGCGCAACTTCAGGATCGCGTGCGGGTGCAATGCGCCCCCGGCAGAGCACGACAGCTTCAGGCTCGAGGCCATTCCGTAAGGTGCGGCGCAGTCCGCCGCGCGCCGCCGCGCGTGAGTCTACTTCTTGGGGACCTTGCGCGTCGGCTTGGTCGACTGGTTGTAAGGATCGTAGCCGCCACCGGTACTCGGGTCCGGCATGACCCGCAGCTCCTCGTCCTTGGGGTCCTCGAACTTCAGCTCCGGCAGCTCGAGCTTGCGCAGCAGCCGCGAGGTGCTCTCGATCGCATGCCGGCCGGTGGTCTTCATCCAGTCCCAGATTGCGTTGCCGCGGTCATCGTGGACGACCTTGCCGCTCGGAAGTTTGTCGTCATCGCGGCGCGACGCGGGAGTCGGCGCCGGGCGTCCCGAGGGGTTCGCAGGCATTGCGGAACGCCCCGGCGGCACCGCCGGTCGTGGCGCGGGGCTCGCGCCCGGGCGCAGGGGCCTGGTGGATTTCGGGTCGTTCATCGGTGCGTGCCCGCTCTAAGCGGGGCTGTAATACAGGCAATTCCTGCTTACCTTATAACGGCACGGCGCAGTGTCAGGCTGTAAGGCGTTGCGGAAATGTGCGGGCAGTCACAGTCGCAGGCTGACGCTCCAACGTAGGGGATGTGCCCGCCTGCCCGGCGGGTGCGGGGCCTTCCCGGGACTTCTTTGTCCGGCTACTTCTTTTCGGCCAGGCTCCGGTTCATGTGGTGGTTCCACCCTGCGAGCACCAGCTGCTCATTCACATGGTTGACCTGCTTGTTCTCGAGAATGCGCTCACTGTCCGAGACCGACATGCAAACGCTGCAGCACGCCGTTCCCGTGCGCGGGCAGGCGGATCGCGTCGGCGTCGAGCGCCGCGGTGACCGGGTGCTCGCAGCCTGCATGGAAGCGGCCATCCGCGCCTCGCGCGACATCCATGCCCGCGTGGGCTGGTCGCACGGCCCGCAGGTCGCCGATCCCACCCGTGGCGCGGGGCTGGTATGGACGGAGCTTTTCGAGGGCGGGTGGGACCGTATCATCGTGAACTGCATGGCCGAGCGGCGCGAGTTGCTGACCATCAACCCGGAGTTCGGGCCGCCTCCCGACTGCGATGCCCGTGCCCATCCCGGTGAGCGGCGAGGCCTTCATCGGCGTCTGGGCACGTGTGCCACTGGACGACGCAGCGCTTCCGCGAGCGCTGGGCGCAGCTAGGGCCGCGCCGCCGGGCGCAGCGCTGCAGCCGCCGCGGCGAGTGACTCGATGTGTGCCCAGTCTCCGCGTGCCAGGGCATCGGCCGGGGTGAGCCAGGAGCCGCCGACGCAGGACACGTGGGGCAGGCGCAGGTAGTCGGGCGCGTTCTGCGCGGTGAGGCCACCGGTGGCGCAGAAGCGCGCCTGCGGGAAGGGGCTCGCGAGCGCGCGCAGCATCGCGATGCCGCCGGCCGCGGTGGCCGGGAAGAACTTCAGATCCTGGTAGCCGGCCTCGAGCGCCCGCATCACCTCCGACGGCGTGGCCACCGCGGGCAGGTAGGGCAGGCGCGCTGGCGCGGGCCTCCGCGAGCAGCTGCGGGGTGAGTCCGGGTGAGACTGCAAAGCGGGCTCCGGCGGCGGCGGCCGCGCGCAGGTCCGCGCCGCTGAGCACCGTGCCGGCGCCGACCGTCATCTGCGGCACCGCGCGGGCGATCGCCTCGATGGCCTTCAGGCCCTGGTCGTTGCGCAGGGTGACCTCGATGACGCGCACCCCGCCGCGCAGCAGCGCCTGCGCCAGGGCGACCGCCGTGGCGGCATCGGCCAGGGTGACCACCGGGATGACCGGGGAGAGCGTGAGGAACTCGGGCGCAGTGCCTGTCATGGGGAGCTTTCGAGCATCGCGCGGCCATTCTGGCATGGGGTTTGTCGGCGCGGCCAGCGAGTGGACCGCCGCAGGAGGCGCGCCCCATGACCTTTTCTAATCCCCCAGCATCACTATCTCTCATTTGGCGCAGATTTCGGGCATTGCTTACTCTTCCAGCAGGCGGGGTAAACCGGATGCGCACGGCGGGGCGGGCAGGTGGAACCCGCGCCTGCCGAGTGTCTGGAGACCCTCCCAAGTGAGCGAGCGAGCCCGCGGGCAGCCGATCGACTGGTACTGGATCCCGATCGAGCGCCAGGCGCTCGCGGCCCTGTGCCGGCGCAGCGATGCGCGCGGTGCCCTGCAGGCGCTCGGCTTCCTCGCCATCCTGACCTGCACCGGTTCACTCGCCTACTACTCCGGCACCCACTGGCCCTGGTACGCCACTGCGCCCTGCTGCTGCTGCATGGCAGCTGCTGGGCTTTCCTGAGCAACGCCTTCCATGAGTTCAGCCACGGCACGGTGTTCGCGAGCAGGTTCCTGAACCGCTTCTTCCTGGGCGTGGTCAGCTTCCTGAGCTGGAACAACCCGGTGCTGTTCTGGACCAGCCACACCGAGCACCACAAGTTCACGCTCTACCCGGCAGATGACCTGGAGATCGACCTGGAGGCGCACACCAGCATCGGGCAGTTCCTGCGTTTTGCGATCGTCAACCCGCAGGGGTTGCTGCGCACGCTCTACAACAGCTGGCGCTACGGGACCGGGCGCATGCGCGGGGAGTGGGAGCAGCGGCTTCCCGCCCGAAAACCCGCAACTGCGCCGCAGCCTGGCGCGCTGGTCCTGGGGGGCTGCTCGGCGGCCATGCCGCGCTGGTGGCCGTCGCGCTGTACTTCCGGCTGTGGATGCTGCCCGTCGTGGTCACGCTTGCGCCCTTCTACGGACGTGGTATCCAGTGGCTATGCAACGAGTCCCAGCACATGGGCCTGCCCGGCAACGTGCCGGACTTCCGGCTGTGCAGCCGCACGATCTACCTGAATCCGGTGCTACAGTTCCTGTACTGGCACATGAACTACCACACCGAGCATCACATCTATGCGGCCGTGCCGTGCTACCGCCTCGCCAGGCTGCACCGCCTGATCAAGGCCGACCTGCCGCCATGCCCCCGCGGCCTGGTGGCGGTCTGGCGCCAGATCGCCGCCACGCTGCGGCGCCGCCGGGTCGAGCCCGGCTACCAGTTCATGGCCCAGGTGCCGCCGCGGCGCAACCGCGCGTCGGTTGCCCGCGCCGCCTGAAGCACCATGAGCCCCACGGGTGAGGGAATGAGCGCATGAGCGGCTACCGGCAGGACCCCGAGGCGATCCGCGCACTGGTGCGCCCCGATGCCGTGCACCGCGACGTGTACCTGAGCCAGGAGCTGTTCGATCTTGAGATGGAGCGCCTGTGGCGCGACACCTGGATCTACGTCGGCCACGACAGCCAGGTGCCTGCGACAGGTGACTACTACACGACCGAGATCGCGCGCCAGCCGGTCATCCTGCTGCGCGACGAGGGCGGCGCGGTGCGGGTGCTCATGAACCGCTGTGCCCACAAGGGTGCGCGCCTGGTGAGCGCGACCCGCGGGCACTGCGAGAAGAACCTGCTGCGCTGCCCCTACCATGGCTGGACCTACCGGCTGGACGGTTCGATCCGCACCATCCCGCTCAAGGGCGGCTACGAGGGCACGGCGCTCGCCGACAGCCCAACGGGCGCGGCGTCGTGGCGCTGCCGGACGTCGTCAACTACCGCGGCTTCGTGTTCGCGCGGCTGAACCCGAAGGGCCCGGGGTTCGCCGACTACTTCGGCGCCTCGCTCACCTCCATCGACAACATGGTGGACCGCTCGCCCGAGGGAAGGCTCGAGGTCGCCGGCGGCGTGCTGCGCTACATGCACGACAGCAACTGGAAGATGTTCATCGAGAACCTCAACGACACCATGCACCCGATGGTGGCGCACGAGTCGGCCGCTGGCACGGCCAAGAAGCTGTGGGCCGACAAGCCCGAGGGGACCCCGAAGCCGATGGCTATCGAGCAGTTCCTGCCGTTCGTCAACGGCTACAGCTTCTTCGACAAGATGGGCGTGCACATCTACGACAACGGCCACAGCTACACCGGCGTCAACTTCTCCATCCACTCCAACTACGCCGCCGTCGGGGAGTACGAGACGCAGATGGAGAAGGCCTACGGGGCCGAGCGCGCGCGGGCGATCCTCGGCGAGGTGCGCCACAACACGGTCTACTACCCGAGCCTCACCATCAAGGGCGCGATCCAGGCGATCCGCGTGGTGCGGCCGCTGGCGCCCGACCGCACCCTGATCGAGAGCTGGACGTTCCGCCTGGCGGGCGCGCCGCCGCAGCTGCTGCGGCGCACGATGATGTACTCGCGCCTGATCAACGCGCCGACCTCGGTGGTCGGGCACGACGACCAGCACTGCTACCGCGCCATCCAGGAGGGCCTCGCCGCGCAGGGCAACGACTGGGTGAGCCTGCACCGCAACTACTCGCCCAGCGAGGGCGAGCACCTCGCCGGCGACTACAACGGCACCAGCGAGATCTCCATGCGCGCCCAGTACCGGGCGTGGCGGCGCTTCATGACCGGCGGGGCCGCATGAGTGCCGCGGATGCCGCGGCGCTCGCCCGGTTCGTGTACGACGAGGCGCGCCTGGTGGACGAGAAGCGCTTCGACGAGTGGTACGAGCTGTTCACCGACGATGCCTACTACTGGATGCCGCTCACGCGCGGCCAGCCGGACGGCGAGAACCACACCTCGCTGCTGTACGAGGACAAGCTGCTGCTGCAGGTGCGCATCGAACGGCTGAAGAATCCCCACTCCTTCTCCCAGCACCAGCCGAGCTTCTGCCAGCACGTGCTGCAGGCACCGCAGATCGAGGCGCACGGGCCCGACGGCAACTCCTGGGTGATGCGCACCCCCTTCACCTATGTCGAGTCGCAGCGCGATGCGCAGCTGCTGCTTGCCGGGGTGAGCTGGCTGCACGTGGTCCGGCTCGAGGGCCGCCTGCGCATCCGCCTGAAGAAGGTGGAACTCGTCAACTGCGACGCCGCGCTGCCCTCGATCCAGCTGTTCCCGTGACCGCGGCAGCAACCGAGGCCGGCGCTGTCACGGTCGCCGCGGCATTCGCCGCGACCGCGGCGCGCTGCCCGCAGCATGACTTCCTGGAGGTGCTGCCCACGGTGGCCGCGGCGCTGAACACCGAGGCACGGACCTGGAGCTACGCGCAGGCGGCGGCCGAGGTGCAGCGCCTGCGCAGCGCCTACGCGGCCGCCGGCTACGGCCACGGGCATCGCGCGGGCCTGCTGCTGCGCAACCGGCCCGAGTTCCTGTTCCACTTCATCGCTCTGAACGCGCTCGGGGTCTCGGTGGTGCCGATCAGCCCGGAGTGGCGCGCCGCCGAGCTCGAATACCTCATCGGCCACAGCGAGATCTGCGTGGCCGCCACCACGATAGAGCGCGCCGATGCGCTGCGCGCGGCGGCGGCGCGCTGCGGCCGGCCCCTGGCACTCACCGATGCCCAGGGCAGCCGCATCCCGGCGGCGCCCACGGCCGCCCCGGATGCGGGCCGCGCGCCGGATGAGGACACCGAGTGCGCGCTGCTCTACACCTCGGGCACCACCGGGCGGCCGAAGGGCTGCGTGCTGCCGAACGAGTACTTCCTGTGCGCCGGACGCTGGTACACCCAGGTCGGCGGCCTGTGCGAGGTGCGACCCGGCGTGGAGCGCATGCTGACCCCGCTGCCGATGATGCACATGAACGCCATGGCCTACTCCACGATGTGCATGATCCTCGCGGGCGGCTGCCTGGTGCTGCTCGACCGCTTCCACCCGCGCAGCTGGTGGGAGAGCGTGCGCCAATCGCGGGCGACGATCGTGCATTATCTGGGGGTGATGCCCGCCATCCTGCTCGCCGCTGCGCCCGATCCCATGGACCGCCGCCACCACGTGCGCTTCGGCTTCGGCGCCGGGGATCAACCGCCGCCACCACGCCCCCTTCGAGGAGCGCTTCGGGTTCCCGCTGCTGGAGGCCTGGGCGATGACCGAGACCGGCGCCGGCGCGGTCATCATCGCCAACCGCGAGCCGCGCCACGTCGGCACCGCCAGCATCGGCGCGCCCGGCGCTGACATCGAGGTGCGCATCGTCGATGAGGGCGGCGCCGAGGTGGCAGCGGGTGCGCCCGGGGAGCTGTGGGTGCGCCATGCGGGCCCGCGGCCGCGCTACGGGTTCTTCCGGCGCTACCTCAAGGACGAGGCGGCGACGCTGGCGGCCTGGCGCGGGGGCTGGTTCCACACCGGGGACCTGGTCACGCGCGACGCCGACGGGCGTCATGCGCTTCGTCGACCGCGCCAAGAACATCATCCGCCGCAGCGGCGAGAACATCTCCGCCGTGGAAGTGGAGGCGGTGCTGGTGCAGCACCCGCAGGTGCGCGCGGTCGCGGTCACCGGCGTGCCCGATGAGCTGCGCGGCGACGAGGTCCTGGCCTGCGTCGTGCCGCAGGGCGAGGTGGCCGACCCCAGCCCGGCTGGCCGGGGAACTGGCGGCGCTGTGCCGCGAGCGCCTGGCCTACTACAAGGCCCCGGGCTACGTGGCCTTCTGCGCCGCACTGCCGCTGACGCCGACGGAGAAGGTGCAGCGCGGCGAGCTCAAGGCACTCGGCGCGCAGCTGCTCGGGCGCCGCGAGTGCATCGACCTGCGCGCCCTGAAGCGGCGCGAGGCCCCGTGACGGCGCGCGCCGGCTATGCAGGCGTGGCGGTGGCGGTGCCGGTGACCGTGCCGTACGTGCGCTACTCGACCAGCAGCGCCCACTGGTTCATCGCCCGTGCGCTCGCCGCGCTGCTCGAGGGCGCCAAGCTTGCCAAGCAGGACCTCGATGGCCTGTGCGTCTCCGGGTTCCTGCTGTTCCCGGATACCGCGGTGGGCCTCACGCAGCACCTGGGGGTGAGCGCCGCGCTGGCTCGACCACATTCCCATGGGCGGGGCGAGCGGGGTGGTGGCGCTGCGGCGCGCGGCGCGCGCGGTGCAGGCCGGGGATGCCGAGATCATCGCCTGCGTGGCCGGCGACACCAACCACGTCGACTCCTTCCGCCACACCATCGCCAGCTTCAGCCAGTTCGCCCGCGATGCGGTGTACCCCTACGGCTCGGGCGGGCCGAACGCGAGCTTCGCCTTCCTCACCGACTACTTCATGCGCAGCACCGGGGCGACGCGCGAGGACTTCGGCAAGCTGTGCGTGGCGCAGCGGGCCAATGCGCTGTCCTTCCCGCATGCCCTGTTCAAGAAGCCGCTGTCGATGGCCGAGTACCTCAGCGCCCGCCCCATCGCCGAGCCGCTGCACCTGTTCGACTGCGTCATGCCCTGCGCGGGCGCGGAGGCGTTCCTGGTCATGAGCGAGGCGCGCGCCCGCTCACTCGCCCTGCCGTTCGCCCGGCTGCTGGGGACGATCGAGCGCCACAACGCCTTCCCCGAGGACCCGATCCAGATGCGCGGCGGCTGGGCGCTCGATCGCGACGCGCTCTACGCGGCAGGCCGGGGTGGGGCCTGCGGACGATGGACCTGGTGGAGACTCTACGACGACTACCCGGTGATCACGGCCATGCAGCTGGAGGACCTGGGGTTCTGCGCGCAGGGCGCGGTGGTGCAGCTGATCCGCGAGCGCACCTTCACCGTCGACGGCTCGCTGCCGCTGAACACCTCCGGCGGGCAGCTCTCGGTCGGGCAGGCCGGCGCGGCCGGGGGCTACCTCGGGCTCACCGAGTGCCTGCGGCAGCTGACCGGCCGTGCGCTCGGGGCCCAGGTGAAGAACGCGCGCCACGGGCTGGTGAGCGGCTTCGGCATGATCAACTACGACCGCGGCCTGTGCAGCGGGGCCGCGGTGCTTCAGGGGCAGGCCGCATGACGCAGCCGCTCACCCGCGCGAAGCGCAAGAACCCGGTGCTGCGCACGCGCGCGCCGGTGCTGCCCCCGGGCACGCGCAGTCGCGTCGCCCTCGGGCTCACCGCCGCCGCCGCCGAGGGCCGCTTCGCACTGCAGGTGTGCCAGGCCTGCGGCGCGGTGCAGTACCCGCCGCGCGAGGCCTGCCACGTGTGCCTCGGCGACCGGCTGCCCTGGCGCGCGCAGTCCGGCGCGGGTGAGCTCATTTCCCAGACGACGCTGCGCACCAGCCACGACACCTTCTTCCGCGAGCGCCTGCCCTGGCGCCTCGGCATGGTGCGCCTCGATGGCGGCCCCACGGTGGTCGTGCACCTGCACGGGGACGTGGCGGCGCCGCCGGCCCGCGTGCGGGTCGGCGCGCGGCTCGACAAGGCCGGCATGGCCGTGCTCATAGGTTTTCCGGATAGGGACGTACCCCACATGGCAGATGACAGACAGTTGCGGGAAATGACCTGCGACCCGAAGTTCCGCAAGGTGCTGGTCACCGACGGCAAGACCGCGGTCGGCCAGGCGCTGGTGCGCGCGCTCATCGGGGCGGGCGCCGACCAGGTGTGGGTCGGACACGCCGAGCCGTGGAAGAGAGCTGCCGGGACTGGCCGCGCTGCGCGAGCTGTCGCAGGTGACGCTGGTGCCGCTGGACGTGACCGATGCGCGCTCGGTGAAGGAGCTCGCCGGCGAGCTTGGCGCGCGGGTGGACATCCTGGTGAACAACGTCGAGGTGCACCGCACCCACGGCATCGCCTCGCGCTACGGCACCGAGGTCGCGCGCGCGGAGATGGAGGTCAATTACCTGGGGTTGCTGCGCCTGGCGCAGGAGTTCGCGCCCGTGATGCGCGCGCGCGGCGCCGACGGGCAGTCAAGCGCGGTGGCCTGGGTCAACCTGCTGTCGGTCTTCGCGCTCTCGAACTTCCCCGCGCATGGCACGTACTCGGCCTCCAAGGCCGCGGCGCTGTCGCTGGCGCAATGCCTGCGCGCGGAGATGCGCCCCGCCGGGGTGCGCGTGGTGAACGTGTTCCCCGGTCCGGTGGATGATGAGTGGAACCAGCTGCTGCCGCCGCCGAAGCTGGCCCCCGAGGCCCTGGCACGCGCGCGTCGTGGGGGCGCTGCAGGATGGCGTGGAGGATCTCTACCCGGGGGATGTCGCGCAGGAGTGGCTGGCGCGCTTGCGCGAGAGTCCCAAGGTGCTCGAACGCGAACTGGCCGGCGGCTGAACAGGGGAAGCGCGATGGATGAACGCAGGGCGATCGTCACCGGCGGCAGCACCGGCATCGGGGTGGCGATCTGCCGTGGGCTGCTGGATGAGGGCTACGAGGTGATCGCGCTGTCGCGGCGCGCCGCCGGCCTCAGCGCGCCGCGCCTGCGCTCGGTGCTGGTCGACCTGGCGGACCCCGCGGCGACGCGGCAGGCGGCCGCGGAGGTGGCCGCGGCCGGCGCGGTGACCACCATCGTGCACAACGCCGGGGCCATCCTGGAGAAGCCGCTGGAGGAGGTCAGCCCCGGCGACCTCGATACGCTGGCGCACCTGCACCTGGGCGCCGCGGTGACGCTGGTGCAGGCGAATCTTGCGGCGATGCGCAGCGCCGCCTACGGGCGCATCGTGCTCATCTCCTCGCGCGCCGTCCTCGGGCTCGCGCGGCGCACCGCCTATGCCGCCACCAAGGCGGGGATGATCGGGCTGTGCCGCACCTGGGCGCTCGAGCTCGGTGCCGCCGGGGTCACCGTCAACGTCGTGGCGCCCGGGCCGATCGAGGACACCGAGATGTTCGATGCCGTCATCGACAAGTCCAGCCCGCGCCGCGCCGCGCTCGCCCAGTCGATCCCCGTGCGGCGCCTGGGGCGCCCGGCCGACGTGGCGCGCGCGGTGATGTTCTTCGTGGACCCGGCGGCCGGGTTCGTGACCGGCCAGACGCTGTACGTGTGCGGCGGCGCCTCGGTCGGCAGTCTGGCACTGTGAACGGCGCAGGGGAGTGCAGCGATGAAGAGCGGGACACTGGCGGCGCTCGTGGCCGGGCTTACACAGGGGCGCATCCGGATCGTCGACCTCACGCAGACCCTGTCGCCGCAGTTCCCGCAGATCGTGCTCGCGCCCGAGCTCGGCCAGGCGGCGCCGTTCCGCGTGGAGGAGGTGTCGCGCTACGACGAGCGCGGGCCGGCCTGGTACTGGAACAACTTCACCTGCAGCGAGCACACCGGCACGCATTTCGACGCGCCGATCCACTGGATCTCCGGGCGCGACCTGCCGAACAACGCCGTCGACACGCTGCCGCTGACGGACCTCATCGGGCCCGCCTGCGTCATCGACTGCGCGGCCGAGGCGGCCGCCGACCCGGACTTCCTGCTCACCGCCGCGCGTATCCGCGCGTGGGAGCAGCAGCACGGCCGCATCCCGCCGCGCGCCTGGGTGCTCATGCGCACCGACTGGTCCAAGCGCCACGACCCGGTCGCGTACCAGAACTTCGACGAGGAGGGGCAGCACACCCCGGGACCGGCCACCGATGCGGTGCGCTTCCTGGTCGAGGAGCGCGACGTGATCGGCTTCGGCTCCGAATCCATCGGCACCGATGCGGGCCAGGGGCTGCACCTGAAGCCCCCGTACCCGTGCCACTACTTCATGCACGGCAACGGGCGCCACGGCCTGCAGTGCCTGACCAACCTCGACCTGCTGCCGCCGCAGGGTGCGGTCATCATCTGCCCGCCACTGAAGATCCTGCAGGGCTCGGGCAGCCCGCTGCGGGTGCTGGCCCTCGTCGAGCCCGCTTAAGAGAGGCGCGCGGTCAGCCGAGCTCGAGCCCGGCGCGGCTCACGGTGACCGTGCGGCCGCTGGCGGCGGCCTGCTCGGCGGCGAGGATCATGGCCAGCGAGCGGATGCCGTCGACGCCGGTGGCGGCCGGGGCTCCGTGCCCGCGCACCGCCGCATGGAACAGGTCGATGCCGCGCTGGTAGCGGCTCTCGCTCGGACTCCACGGCGATCTCGCTCTCGCTGCCCTTGCTGCTCAACACGACGCGGCCCCGGTGCACGGGGCCCTTGCCGAGCACGTCGGTGCCGATCAGCGAGCCGTCCGTGCCGTGGACCTCCAGGCGCGAGCGGCCGTGGGGCGCGTTGAAGTCCGCGCACAGCTGCGCGAGCGCACCGCCCTCGAAGCGGTAGGTGGCCATGATCAGGTCGTAGGCGCCGCCGGGGGGCATCATCGGGCTGCTCGCCCCGAGCGCACACGCCTCGACCGGCTCCTGCCCGAGCACGAAGCGCACCGCATCGGCGGTGTGCACCAGGACATCCAGGCTCACCCCGGCCCCGGCGGAAGCGTCGGTGCGCCGCCAGTCGCTGTCGGCGACCCAGGCGGGGTGGCTGGCGAACACGGTGCGCGGGGTGCCGATGGCCCCGCGCGCGATCTGCGCGCGCATGGCGCGCAGGGTGACGCGCATTGCGCAGGTGATGGTTGGTGGCCAGGATGACCCCCGCCGCGCGGCAGGCCTCGAGCATCTGCAGCGCCGCCTCGAGCGTGATCGCCAGCGGCTTCTCGCACAGCACGTGCCGCCCGGCCGCCGCCGCGGCGAGCACCTGCGGCGGGTGATGCTGGTTGGTGCTGCTGACGTAGACGGCCGCCACGCGCGGGTCCGCGAGCAGCGGCGCGAGCGTGTCGTAGGCGTGCGGGATGCCGAACTCCGCGGCAAAGGCACGCGCGAGCTTCAGGTCGTGGCTGGCGATCGCCACCAGCTCGCCGTCGTCGCTGTCGCGGATGGCGCCGGCCACGCGCTGGCGGGCGATGTTGCTCGCCCCGATCAGTCCCCAGCCGATGCGCCCGCTCATGCCGCCCCCGGCGTGCCGAGGCCGGCGGCGGCGAGCGCGAACTCGCGGCGCTGCGCGGCATCCAGCGTGCGCAGCCGCGCGGTCACCGCCAGTGCCTGGGCGCCGCAGGGCACGCGCAGCTGCGGCGCCCGGCGCAGGATGGTGTCCACGATCACCCGCGCGGCCTCGGCCGGGTCGGCCCCGGAGGCGGCGCGCAGCGCGCGCTCGTGCCGCAGGCGCTCGAACGCCGGGTAGGCCGAGGGCGCCGCCGCGCCTGCGGCGCTGCGCCGAGCGCGGTGGCGTAGGCGCCGGGCTCGATGAGTGCGACCCGGACGCCCGAGGGCTCGAGTTCGTACGCCAGGGACTTCGCTCATCCCCTCGAGCGCGAACTTGCTCGCCGCATACGCGCCGTCGAAGGGCAGGCCGATGAGGCCGGAGAGCGAGGACACCATGATGATGACGCCGCCGTGCTGGCTGCGCATGAGCGGCAGGAAGGTGCGTGTCAGCCCGAGCGCGCCGAAGAAGTTGACCTCCATCACCGCGCGCAGCGTGCGCTCGGGGAGTTCCTCCAGAGGTCCCGCCGCGAGGATGCCGGCGTTGTTCACCAGGGCATCCAGCCGCCCGTGCGCGGCGCTGATGGCCGCCAGCGCCGCACGCCGTGCCGGCGCCTCGGTGACATCCAGCGCCAGCCAGTGCACGCGCTCCTGCGCTGAGGCGGGTGGCGGGGGCGGCGAGCGTCCGTCGGGGCGATAGCCTGCGTAGACGGTCCAGCCGGCCGCGCTCAGTGCCTGCACCGTGGCCCGCCCGATGCCGCTCGCCGCGCCGCTCACCAGCGCCACGGGCGTGGCGTTCCCGAAAGCGTCGTTGGCTGCGGAGGTGTGCGGCATGCATGGCCTTGAGTTGGTTGGCGGTGTGCCGATTATCCCTGATGGCCGGTGCCAGCGCGGCCGCGGGCCGCGCCCGCGCCATGACCTTTTCTAATCCGGGGAATCACTATCTCTCATTTGGCGGCCCGGGAAGGGGGGCCGTAACCTGCATGCCGTCAGGAACCGGCCGTGGCGTGCACGCCCCCGGGCCCCCTGCCGGAGTACCTTTCCTCATGACGCAAGTGTCAGGCGCGATGGCCCTGCTGCGCGGGCTCATCGCCCAGGGCATCGACACGGTTTTCGGCCTTCCCGGGGGCCAGCTCGACCATTTCTTCGACGCGCTGTACCACGAGCAGTCACGGGTGCGCTTCATCGGCTCGCGCCACGAGCAGGGAGCCGCCTACATGGCCTTCGGCTATGCGCGCTCCACCGGCAGGCCGTCGGTGTACGCGGTGGTGCCGGGGCCTGGCGTACTCAACACCACCGCGGCGCTGTGCACCGCCTATGCCTGCAACGCCCCGGTGCTGTGCCTGACCGGGCAGATCCCTTCCGGTTCCATCGGCCGCGGCTTCGGCGAGCTGCACGAGCTGCCCGACCAGCTGGCGACGCTGCGCACGCTCACCAAGTGGGCCGCGCGCATCGAGACCGTGGCGGAGGCCCCGGCGCTTGTGGCGCGGGCGTTCCGCGAGCTCACCGAAGGGCGCCCGCGCCCGGTCGTCGCTCGAGATGGCGATGGACATCATGGCCGCGGAGGCCGAGGTCACCGAGGTCGCGCCCAGCCGCGCGCCCGCCGCGGCGCCCGACCCGGACGGCGATCAAGGAGGCGGCGCGCCTGATCGCCGCCGCGCGCGCCCCGCTGATCTACGTCGGCGGCGGGGCGCGCGGATGCCCCGGCCGAGGTGCGCGCGCTCGCCGAGCTGCTGCAGGCGCCGGTGGTCTCGTTCCGCTCCGGGCGCGGCATCCTCAGCGACGAGCATCCGCTGGGGCTGACGCTGCCGGCCGGGCACCGGCTGTGGCCCAAGGTCGGACCTGGTGATCGGCATCGGCTCGCGCATGATGGAGCCGCTGCAGCACTGGGGGCTGCCGCCGGGACTCAAGGTGGTGCGCATCGACATCGACCCGGCCGAGATCACCCGCCATGGTGCCCCGAGCGTGGGCATCACCGCCGATGCGACGCTCGCGCTGCGGGCGCTGCTGCCGGCGCTGGAGCGGGTGCTGAAGAAGCGCAGCCAGCCGGCGCTGGATGTCGCCGGCGCCAAGCAGGCCGTGGCCGCCGAGATCCAGCAGGTGCAGCCGCAGCTGTCCTACCTTGCCGCGATCCGCCAGGTGCTGCCGCGCGATGGCATCTTCTGCGACGAGATCACCCAGTGCGGCTTTGCCTCCTGGTACGGCTTCCCGGTGTATGCCCCGCGCCAGCACATCAACTGCGGCTACCAGGGCACGCTCGGCTACGGCTACGCGACCGCGCTGGGCGTGAAGGTCGCGCACCCGACAGCGCGCCGTGGTGTCGATCGCCGGTGACGGCGGCTTCCTGTTCAACGTGCAGGAGCTGGCCACCGCGGCCCAGTACGGCATCGGCCTGAAGACCATCGTCTTCAACAGCAACACCTTCGGCAACGTGCAGCGCCAGCAGCGCGAGTGGTTCGGCAACCGGCTGATCGGCTCGGACCTGCGCAATCCGGACTTCGTGAAGCTCGCCGAGGCCTTCGGCGTCGCCGGCCACCGCGCCGGCAGCCCCGCAGAACTTGCGCGCGTGCTCGGGCGCACCCTGGCCGAGCCGGGGCCGGCCCTGATCGAGGTGCCGGTGCAGGAGATGGCCTCGCCCTGGAAGTACATCATCCTGCCGTCCCTGAACGCGGAAGCGGCCGCGTGAGCGCCCCCGTTGTCCGACCCGGAGTTATGATGACCGCGGCCTACATTCCCGGTGAGCGTGCCATCGCAGGCGTGGCGGTCCCCCTGAAACTCTCCTCCAACGAGTCCCCGCACGGACCCGGGGCGCGTGCCCTGGAGGCCTACGCGCGCGCGGCCGCGGACCTGTTCCGCTACCCGAGCGCCTCGCAGGAGGAGCTGCGGCGCGCGGTGGCGGACGTGCATGACCTGGAACCCGCGCGCCTGGTGTTCGGCAACGGCTCGGACGAGGTCATCCAGATGCTCACCCGCGCCTACGTGGGTCCGGGGGACGAGGTGATCCTCTCCGAGCACTGCTTCCTCATGGCGAAGGTGCACGCACTGGCCCAGGGCGCGCAGGTCCAGGTCGCGCCCGAGCCGGACTACAACACCAGCGTCGACGAGATCCTCAAGCGCCTCACCCCGCGCACGCGCCTGGTGGCGATCGCCTCGCCGAACAATCCCTGCGGCCGGCACCTGCCGCGCGAGGAGCTCAAGCGCCTGCACTGCGCGCTCCCCGAGGACGTGATCCTGCTGGTCGATGCCGCATACTCCGAATACGCCACCGCCGAGGACTACGACAACGGCACCACCCTCGCCACCCAGGCGCCGAACGTCATGATGACGCGCACCTTCTCCAAGCTCTACGGGCTGGCCGGCCTGCGCGTGGGCTGGGGCTACGCCTCGCCCGGGATCATCAAGGCGCTCGAGCACCTGCGCTGCCCGTTCAACGTCAACGCCGCCGCCCAGGCCGCGGCGGCCGCGGCGGTCTGCGACCGCGAGCATGCCGCCCAGGTGCGCGCCTACAACGAGCGCGAGCGCACCCGGCTGAGCAACGGCGTGCGGGCGCTGGGCATCACGGTGGTGCCGAGCTCGGCGAACTTCGTGCTGCTGGTGTTCGGCGCCGAGCCGCACACCGCCGCCGCCGCGCACACGTACCTGCTGGCGCGCGGCATCATCCCGCGCCCGGTGGGCGGCTCGCCGGCGAACTCGCTGCGCATCACCCTCGGGCTCGAGAGCGACAACGACGCGGTGCTGCGCGCGCTGCGCTCCTTCGTCGCGCACCTAAGACCCATGGGCGCCCTCATCGCCCCGCTCCCCGCCACGCGCCGCTTCCTGGAGCAGGTCCACGGCCTCTACATCGACGGGCGCAGCCAGCTGCCGCAGGGCACCGGGTCCTGCCAGGTGTACAACCCGGCCGACGGGGAGCAGATCGGCGCCTTCCTGCCGGCCGGCGCGCCGGAGGCGGAGGCGGCGGTCGCGGCGGCGCGGCGCGCCTTCCGCGAGCGGCGCTGGACCGCGCTCACCCCGAGCGCGCGCGGCCAGGTGCTGTGGCGCATCAGCGAGCTCATCGCGCGCGACGCCGAGGAATACGCGCAGCTGGAGACCCTGGACTGCGGCAAGCTGCTGAATGCCGCGCGCCACGGCGACGTGGCGATCGCGGCCGAGGCGTTCCGCTACCACGCCGGCTGGTGCACCAAGCTCGAGGGCGCAACGCCGGCGCCGACCCTGGCCGCCGCCGGCGAGTACGCCTGCTACACGCACCACCAGCCACTCGGGGTCGCCGTGCTGATCGTGCCCTGGAACGGGCCGCTGGCGATGGCCTGCTGGAAGCTCGCCCCGGCGCTGGCGGCCGGCTGCAGCGTGGTCATCAAGCCGCCCGAGCAGGCCTCGCTCTCGGTGCTGCGCCTGGCGCGCACGCTCGAGGAAGCCGGCATCCCGCCCGGGGTGGTGAACATCGTCACCGGGTCCGGGGCGACGGTGGGCGAGGCTGCTGTGCCGCCACCCGGAGGTCAACAAGATCTCCTTCACCGGCTCCGGCGGCACCGGGCGGCGCATCCTCGCCGCCGCCCAGGCGGACCTGAAGCGCGTGACCCTCGAGCTCGGCGGGAAATCCGCCTCCCTGGTGTTCGCGGACGCGGACCTGGACCGCGCCGCCGACGGGGTGAGCGGCGGGATCTTCGGCAACGCCGGCCAGGTCTGCGTCGCCAGCTCGCGGGTGTACGTGGAGGCCTCGGTGTACGGGGCATTCATCGAGCGGCTGGTCGCGCGCGCCCGCGCGCTCGCCGTCGGTCCCGGCATGGACCCGGACAGCCAGATGGGGCCGGTGATCTCCGCCGAGCACCTGCGCAGCATCGCCGACAAGGTCAGCCGCGGGGTCGGCGAGGGGGCGCAGCTGCTCACCGGCGGCCACGTCATCGCCCGCGGCGGCCACTACTTCGAGCCGACGATCCTGGCGCAGGCGCCGCGCGTAGCCTCGGTGCTGCGCGAGGAGGTCTTCGGGCCGGTGCTGTGCGCCGAGGCCTTCACCGCCGAGGCGGAGGCGGTCGCGCTGGCCAACGACACCCGCTACCCGCTCGCCGGCAGCGTCTGGACGCGCGACCTGGCGCGCGCGCACCGCGTGGCGGCGGCGGTGGATGCGGGGCTGTTCTGGGTGAATGACCACGGGCGGCCGGACGTGGCGATCCCATTCGGCGGCTTCCGGGAAAGCGGCATCGGCCGCGAGCACGGCCGCACCAGTGTCGAGTCCTACACCGAGCTCAAGTCGGTGATGATCCGGCTTTGAGCTCGGCGTTGTCGAGCGCGTTCAGGTCGGCCTGCGAGCTGGCGCCCTCGCCGATCAGCCAGTCGCGGAAGCCGGCGACGACGGGATCGCGCATCGCGCCGCGCGAGCAGACGACGAAGTAGCTGTAGCGCGAGGGGATGCTCAAGCTGAAGGGCCGCACCAGGTCCCCGCGGCGCAGCGAGTCGACCACGAGCGCGCTGCGCCCGAGCGCGACCCCGGCACCACTGATGGCCGCCTGAGTGACCAGATGCGAATGATTGAAACCAGGACCGCGCTCCGAGTCGATGCCAGTCACCCCGGCCGCCTCCAGCCACGCGCGCCAGTCGGTGACCATGACATCGTGCAGCAGCGTGTGGTGGCGCAGGTCCTCGGGGGTGCGCAGGGGGGCGGTCACGGTGATCAGCTGCGGGCTGCACACCGGGAACACCGACTCGGTGAGGAAGCGCACCGACTCGACCTCGGTCCAGTCGCCGTCGCCGTAGCGGATGTCCAGGTCCACCACGCCCTTGGAGAGCGCATCGTCCTCCAGGTCGCTGGAGAGGATGCGCACGTCGACGTTCGGGAAGCGCTGCGAGTAGCCGCGCAGGCGCGGCACCAGCCAGTGGTAGCCGAAGGAGTCGAGCGTCTTGATCGACAACACGCGCTTGCGCTCGGTGTCGATCGCGGCGGTGGACTCGCGGATGATGTCGAAGGCGGCGCGCACGCGCGGCAGGTAGTGGCGGCCGACCTCGGTGAGCACCAGCCCGTGGCCGCGCCCGAGGCGGTGGAACAGCGCCGCCCCCAGCCACTCCTCCAGCGCCTTGATCTGGTGGCTCACCGCCGCCTGCGTCACGTGCAGCGAGTCGGCCGCGCGCGTGAACGACAGGTGGCGCGCCGCGGTCTCGAAGACCACCAGCGCGTTCAGCGGGGGTAAGCGTCGTGCCATCAGGGAAACCCTGCCTATTCTGCGGCCGCGGCCCGGCCGCCGTGCCGTGCCCAGGTCTGCAACCGGAGTGAAGTGCCCGTGAAAATCATCGCCGCCCGCGTCATCGTCACCTGTCCCGGCCGCAATTTCGTGACCCTGAAGATCGAGACGGATGCTGGCCTCTATGGCCTGGGGGACGGCACGCTCAATGGCCGGGAACTGTCCGTCGTCGCCTACCTCAACGAGCACATTATACCGTGCCTGATCGGGCGCGATGCGCACCAGATCGAGGACATCTGGCAGTTCCTCTACCGCGGCGCGTACTGGCGGCGGGGACCGGTCACCATGTGCGCGATCGCCGCCGTCGACACCGCGCTGTGGGACCTGAAGGCCAAGGCCGCCGGCCTGCCCCTGTACCAGCTGCTCGGCGGGCGCTCGCGCGACGGAGGTGCTGGTGTACGGGCACGCCAACGGCCGCGACATCGAGGAGACCTGCGACGAGGTCGCGCGCTACCAGGAGATGGGCTACCGCGCGATCCGCGCGCAGAGCGGCGTGCCCGGCCTGGCCTCCACCTACGGGGTCTCGGCCGACAAGATGTTCTACGAGCCGGCCGACGGGGCGCTGCCGACGGAGAACCTGTGGTCGACAGCCGAAGTACCTGGCGCACACCCCGAAGCTGTTCGAGGCGCTGCGCGTGCGCTTCGGCCCCGAGCTCGCATCTGCTGCACGACGTGCACCACCGGCTGACCCCGATCGAGGCGGCGCGCCTCGGCAAGGCGCTCGAGCCGTACGCGCTGTTCTGGCTGGAGGATGCGACGCCGGCGGAGAACCAGGAGGCGTTCCGCCTGATCCGCCAGCACACGGTCACCCCGCTGGCGGTCGGGGAGGTGTTCAACACCATCTGGGACTGCAAGCAGCTGATCGAGGAGCAGCTGATCGACTACATCCGCACGACCGTCGTGCACGCCGGCGGCATCACCCACCTGCGCCGCATCGCCGACTTTGCCGTCCCTGAGCCAGGTGCGCACCGGCTGCCACGGCGCCACCGACCTCTCGCCGGTGTGCATGGGCGCTGCGCTGCACTTGGCCACTGCGATCCCGAACTTCGGCATCCAGGAATACATGCGCCACACGGCCGAGACCGACGCGGTCTTCCCGCACGCCTACACCTTCAGGAACGGGGCGCTGCATCCGGGGGAGGCCAGCGGGCACGGGCGTGGACATCGACGAGAAGCTCGCCGCGAAGTACCCCTACCAGCGCGCCTACCTGCCGGTGAACCGCCTGGAGGACGGCACGCTGTGGAACTGGTGAGGCGCTAGCGCTGCACGCGCAGCGGCGAGGCGCCCTCGACCACCGCCTCGATCTCCTCGCGGCTGACGAGGTTGATGTCCCCGGGCACGGTGTGCTTGAGCGCCTGTGCGGCGAGGCCGAAATTCAGCCAGCGCTCCAGCGGCCAGCCGGACAGGTGGCCGAACAGGCACCCGGCCACCAGGGCATCGCCGGCGCCGATGTTCTCCGCCGCCCCGCGCACCGCGATCTCCCGCGCACTGACGGCCTGGGCACCGCGCGCCTGCGCGCTGGCCAGCAGCTCGAAGTCGGTGGCACTGCTGCCGCGCTTGGCCGCGCTCACCAGCACCGACAGCTTCGGG
Source organism: uncultured Pseudomonadota bacterium (assembly GCA_963741745.1). Taxonomy (GTDB): domain Bacteria; phylum Pseudomonadota; class Gammaproteobacteria; order Steroidobacterales; family Steroidobacteraceae; genus 13-2-20CM-66-19. Next base: position 1,124,545 of record CAVUJF010000001.1, read on the forward strand.
TACTGCGCGAACAGCGCCGCCGCAAAGCCGGCCTGGGCGGTCGCCGCCGCACGCGCGGTCGCCGGCAGGCACACCGGCGCATCGGCCGGGGTGGCGAAGAGCAGGTGGGCCTCGGCGAGCAGGGGCGCGAGCGCCGCCTGGGCATCGCGCCCGGAGGCCGCCCAGAGGGCGGCGCGCATGTTGATGTCCAGCGAGAGCGGCACGCCGGCGGCCGTGGCGGCGCGCGCCGCGGCGATCGCAAGCCCTGCGGCCTCGGCGCTCACCGCCGGGGTGATGCCGCTCAGGTGCAGCCAGTCGGCGCCGGCGAGGATCGCCGGCCAGTCGAAGGCGGCCTGCGAGGTCAGCGCGAAGGCGCTGCCGGCGCGGTCGTAGAGCACCTTGGGGCGGCGCACGCCGCTGCCGGACTCGAGGAAGTAGAGCCCGAGGCGCCCGGGCGCGCGCTTCAGGTGCGCCGTCCCGACCCCGTGGCCGGCCATGGTGGCAAGGGCTGCGCTGCCGAGGGCGTTCTCCGGCAGCGTGGTCACGTACTCGGTGGCGAACCCCAGGCGGGTGAGGGCGGCCAGCACGTTGAACTCCGAGCCGCCGTAACCGGCCTCGAGCGCCGGCCCCTGCAGCAGGCGCTGCGCGCCCGGGGACTTCAGGCGCAGGAGCAGCTCCCCCAGGGCAACGACGCGCATCACAGCCAGGGGTTGTTCACGGCGTCGTGCCAGGCATCACTGGCCAGGGGAGCCTGCAGGTCGGGCTTCTTGCGGAAGGCGGCGGTCAGCACCAGCCCGAGCGCGCGCGGGTTCCTCAGGAGCGCCTTGAGCCCGGCGACGATGTCCGCGGGGTTCACGTAGACCACCGTCGGCAGCCCCGCACCGCGCGGCTCGTCGCGCACCACGAGGAAGGGGCCCTCGCGCGTGATCGAGTGCACCGTGAAATCCACATCCGCCAGGGCGCTGGTAACTTTCACTGCCGCTCCATTGTCCTTGAGTCTACTTCAGCTCTTGCGCAGCGTGCCGATGCGCTGCGCCTCGGCGACGCGCTGTTCGTGCTGCCGGGGCATGTCCGCCACCGTCATGCCGGCCGGCGGGGTGAACTGGCCGCGCCCATAGAGGTCGGCGAACACCTGCTTCACCGGCCCCATCTTGTCGGACAGCGTCCGCGGCGGCTTGCCGGAGGGGAACTGGTTCGGCGGGTAGATCGGCTTCTCGTAGATCTGCTTGAACCCTTCGGTGCGCAGGTCCACCCAGGTGTTGTGGTTGCAGCGCGAGCGGTGCTCGCGCAGCGACTCGATGTCGATGGTCGCCGCGATCACCTGCTCCTGGGGATAGGGCGCCTCGCGCAGCACCATGCCCTGGTAGTCGATGATGATGGAGTTGCCCGGGCAGAAGGCGCGCGGGTAGTACGCGTAGTCGACCGAGCCCCAGTTGGAGCCGAGCAGGTAGGCCATGTTGTCGTGCGCGCGGGTGCGGCGCGTGAAGCGCCAGAAGTCCCACGGCGCGCTCACGCCCTCGACCTCCTGCAGCGCCACCGGGTGGCAGATCACCTCGCAGCCGTTGTAGCCCAGCGCGCGCGAGACCTCCGGCGTGCAGCCGTCGTGGCAGGTCATGGTGCCGAGCTTGCCGATCTCGGTGTCCACCACGGGGAACAGGTCCTTGATGTCGGCGCCGAAGGCGGCGCGGTACTCATCCAGCATGTCGTGCGGGCTGGTGCCCAGGCCGATCGAGGCCGGGATGTGCCACTTGTGGTAGCGCAGGATCACCTTGCCGCTGGGGCCGATGATGAAGGCGGTGTTGAACCAGCGGTCCGGGAACTGCGGCACCTTCTCCACCACGCCGCCGCCGGCGATGTAGAGGTTGTACTCCTTCGCCTTCTCGCCGAGGCGCTTCAGCTCCGGGCCGTCCAGCTCGATCGCCTTCTTCATGAAGCTGTCGATGCCGTGCTCGCCCTTGCCCGGGGTGGTCACCCCCTGCAGGAAGTACTCCGGCAGCACCACCAGGCGCGCCGGCAGCTCCCAGAAGTAGCCCACGCCGAAGTCGATGAGGTTGCAGACGCGCTCGAGGTTGCCCTGGATGTCCTCGCGGTTCTCCGCGACGTTGACGTGCGGCTGGATGACCAGGGCGGTGTACTTCGGGATGCGGCTCACGGTGGACTCCTTGGGCAGAGGGGGGCGGGCGCTGTCAGGGGGCACCGATGCCCTGGTCATTCAGCAGCACGCGCGCGGTGATCGAGCCGGCCCCCGAGATGCCCCCGCCGGGGTGGCAGTGGGGACCGGTCATGTAGAGGTTCCTGACCGGCGAGCGGTAGTGCGCGTAGCCGGGGAAGGGACGGAAGTACCCCAGCTGCGCCTGGATGCGCTCGCCGCCGTTGGTGGTGCCATCGACGAAGGAGGGGTTGGCCGCCTCCAGGCTCTCGCGCGCATCCACCCAGCGGCCGAGGATGGTGCGTTCGTTGATGTTGGGCGCGTACTGCTGCAGTTTCCTGAGCAGCACGTCGCTGGCGTACTGCTCCTGGATCTGCGCCCAGGTCTGCCCGGAGCTGAGCCAGTTGGGCACGAAGGTGTCGCAGATCAGGGTGTGCTTGCCGGCCGGGGCGCGGCTCGGATCCATCAGCGTCCAGCAGGCGCTCCACAGGAACGGGTCGCTCGGGGCGATCCCTCGGCGACCTGGGCGTACTGGCGGATCATCTGCGCGCTGGAGTCCACGATGCGGTGGAAGGCGCAGCGCGACATCTCCGCGCCGTTGTTGAAGCGCGGCGGCTCGCTCAGGGCGAGATGGATGCGGCAGATGCTGATCTTGCCGAAGGAGTAGCCGCGCACCAGCTCCAGGAACTCCGGCTGCAGCAGCTCCGGCGGCGTGAGCTTCAGGAAGGACTGCTTGGGGTCGAGCGCGCTCACCACCGCGCGCCGGGCGCGGAGGGTGCGGCCGTCCTCGAGCACCACGCCCCTGGCGACGTTCGACTCGATGAGGAACTGGCGCACCGGGGCGCGGGTGAGGATCTTGCCGCCGCGCGCCTCGATGTAGCGCCCCATGGCCAGCGGCAGCTCCTGGCTGCCGCCTTGCGGGATGGCCTGCCCGTAGACGTGCACGGCCGGGATCATGATGTAGAAGGACTGCCCGGCGCCTTCCTGCTCGGGGAGGATCTGCGGGGCGAGTGCCCAGTTGAGCATCACCGCGCGGATGAAGTCATTCTCGAAGTTCTGCTCCACCCAGGCGCGGGCACTCAGGGAGAACTCGCGCAGGCGCCGCAGGCCCTCGCGCGAGCGCTCCAGCGCCCGGGTCATGAGCGAGGGCGGCGCCGGCGGGGAGAAGAAGGCCTTGATGAAGCCCTCGCGGATGGCCGCGAAGTCATCGTACACGCGCCGGTAGCGCGTGGCGTCCGCCCGGGAATAGGCCGCGATGCTCTCGACCGTCTTGTCGATGCTGCGGTAGATGACGATGCCGGGGCCGCCGGCCTTGTCCGGGTGACCGGTGATGTGGTCCTCCGACCACAGGTACTTCAGGCCGTGGGCCTTGAGCTCATCGAGCACCGGCTGCAGCTCGGGGTTGGCATGGATCCACACGTGCGAGGAGCCGTACAGGTCGTGCCTGAAGCCCGGCAGGGTGACCTCGCGGGTGATGGCGCCGCCGCCGATCCAGGGGTTGCGCTCGATGACGGCGACCTTGAGGCCATGGCGCGCGAGCACGCAGCCGCAGGCGAGCGCATTGACGCCGCCGCCGGCCAGGACCACGTCGTATTCGGTATCTGCGGCCACCTTCACCTCAGCGCCCGCCGGGCCGGTGCGGATGGACTGCGCGCAAGCGCAGGCCTTCCGCCCTCTGTCACGGGCGAACGGTGCCAGCATAGAAGATGGCAGGGCGAGCGGCGTCCAATGCTTTCTAATCGGCCTTTCAAGAAAAAGTAATGCCGCGGCTTAAAACCGCTCAGTCCGCGCAGCGGGCGGGAAGGCTATCGTCCCGTGACGGGCGAGCGGCCTGTCATGCAAGGACACGACAGCACCATGAGCGGCAAGCTTCAGGGCCAGGTGGCCATCGTTACCGGCGGGGCGACCGGGATCGGGCATGCCTGCGTGGTCAAGCTCCTGGCCGAGGGGGCGCGCGTGCTGTTCACCGACGTGGCCGCCGCGCAGCGGCCAGGCGGCACTGGCGCAGCTGCGCGCCCCGGCAGAGCAGCTCGCCTTCCTCGCCAGCGACGTCACCGAGCCGGTGCAATGCGCGGCCGCGGCCGCCGAGGCGCTGCGCCGCTGGGGCCAGATCGACATCCTGGTCGGCAATGCCGGCCTGCAGTCGGCCGGCACGGTGCTGGAGACCGGGGTGCAGGACTGGAAGACCACCCTCAACGTCAATCTCCTGGGACTGGCCTGGAGCGTGCAGGCGGTGCTGCCGGCGATGCTCGAGCGCGCCCGCGGCAGCATCGTCGCGGTCTCCTCCATCAATGCCCTCACCGGCCACCCGGGCCAGGCGGCCTACGATGCCGCCAAGGCCGGGGTGATCGCGCTCGTGCGCCACGTGGCCGTGGAGTACGGCCGCCGCGGCATCCGCGCCAACGCGGTGTGCCCGGGGGCGACCGTCACCGAGTTCCACCTCAAGCGCGCCGCCGAGAAGGGCATGGACGGGGCGGCGCTGCGCGAGCGCATGCACAACTACGGACTCCTCGGGCGGGCCGGGGAGCCGCACGAGATCGCCGCTGTCATCGCCTTCCTCGCCGGCCCGGAGGCCGCCTTCGTCACCGGCCAGGCGCTCGCCGTGGATGGCGGCCTCACCGCCAAGGGCGCGGGGTGAGTGCGCATGTGCACGAGGGCGCGGCACCGGCCCCGGTGCGCTGGGGAATCTGCGGCACGGGCCGCATGGCGGCCACGATCGCCGCGGAACTGCGCGCCCTGCAGGCCGAGGGGGCCGAGCTGCACGCGGTCGGATCGCGCAGCCGTGCCGCAGCGCAGGCCTTCGCTGAGCGCTTCGGGGTGCCGCGCGCCCACGGCAGCTACGCGGACCTGGCGCGGGACGAGGAGGTGGACGTGGTCTACATCGCCACCCCACCGGCGCTGCACGCCGAGAACGCACTCGCCTGCATCGCCCGTGGCAAGGCGGTCCTATGCGAGAAGCCGTTTGCGCTGAACGCGCGCGAGGCGCTGGACATGGTGCGTGCCGCGCGCGCCCACCGGGTGTTCCTCATGGAGGCGATGTGGACGCGGTTCCTGCCGGCGATGGCCGCGGTGCGGGCGCTGGTGGCCGCCGGCACCTTAGGGAAGCTGCGCCTGGTCACCGGCGGCGGCGGCTTCATCCCGGCCTTCGACTCGCAGTCGCCGCTGTTCAATCCCCGCCTGGGCGGGGGCGTGCTGCTGGATGCCGGGGTGTACCTGGTCTCCCTCGCCTCCATGCTGCTCGGTCCGCCGTCGGCGGTCCTCGCCCAGGGTGAACTCGGGCCCTCCGGGGTGGATGAGCAGGAGGCGATCCTGCTGCGCTGCCCGGAAGGGGCCCTGGCGGCGCTCTATGTCTCGCTGCAGCTGCGCCGCTCCCGGACCTCGAGGTCCTGGGTGCCGCCGGGCGGCTGCACGTCGGCGCCCCGGTGTTCCGCCCGACGCGCCTCACGCTGACCCTCGGCAGTGAGCCGGCGGTGGTGAGCGAGCACCCCATCGCAGGCTCCGGCTACGGGCCGCAGCTGCAGGAGGTGATGGGGGCGCTGCGCCAGGGGCGGCTGGAGAGTGCGGTGATGCCACTGGCCGAGACGCTGTGCGTGATGCGCTCGCTGGATGCGGTCCGCGCCTGCCTGGGGCTGAAGTACCCGCAGGAGTCCTAGGCGAGGAAGCTCGCCACCGTGATGCCGATGAAGTTGCCGGCGATGTGGCAGAAGATGCCGGTCATCACCGCCGGGCTGATCATCGAGTGCCAGCCCTTGCCGGCCACCACCGCCACCGTCGCCGCGGGCCCCACGATCGCAGCCCCGAGCCCGGTCACCGCCTCGGCCATGTCGAGCTTGAGCAGGCGCGCGAGCACCAGGGTCACCACGATGCCGATCGCCAGCAGCAGCGTGACGTAGAAGAAGGTGCTCACCGCCCCGTTGAGGAAGGCGGTGACGTTGGTGCCCATGCCGATGATGGCGAAGAACATGTACATGAAGATCATGCCCAGCTCGAACTCCCCGCGCAGGCTGCGCAGGCGGGCCGGGAAGAGGTTGGCGACGATGATGGTGAGCGTGGTCACGTAGAGGATGTGGTACTGCCCCTGGTCGTGGCCCGGGCCCTTCACCACCAGGGCCTCCACCCCCCGGGCGGCGGCGCAGATGCCGAAGGACAGGGCCAGGGCGCCGGTGATGTGGGTGAGGCGGAAGGGCGGCACGGCGCTGGCGGCGGCCAGCTGCGCCGCGCCTTCCTCGGTGCGCTCCTCGGCCGGGCGCCGGAAGTGGCGCTTGACGAGGGCCACGTTCGGCAGCGAGACCAGGGCCATGAGCCCGAGCACGCTCGGGATCATGGACGCGCCCATCGACACGGACAGCTCGCCCGGGCTCATCTGCACGGCATTGGCCACCGCGAGCATGCTGATGGTGCCGCCGACGAAGGCCCCGGCCATCATCCCGGTCACCTTGGCGCCGATGTGCCAGGGGTGCATGAGGAGGTACCCCACCAGCGCCCCGCTGGTGATCCCGACGCAGGCGCAGCCGAAGCCGACCATGACCTTGCCGCTCTCGAGGAAGATCTTCTTCAGGTCCGCCTTGATCATCAGCAGCGGGATCGCCGCGGCCACCACGTACTGGCCGACGAAGTCCGACACCCCGGAGGAGAAGGGGGTGATGTGCAGGTTCGACAGCACCACCCCCGCCAAGAGGATGCAGGCCACCCCGGGGAGGACCTTCCCCAGGCGCGAGGCGTCCATGAGGAAGCCGAACCAGGTGAGCCCGGCCAGTACCGCGGTCAGGGTCAGGACGTCGTGCGCATCGATATACGACAAGAGGCGCTCCCGCGGTGCATGGGCGGCGCCGGATCGTAACGCAGCGGCGACCCGTTGCATCCGTACCCCGCACCCGTGGGCTGCAAAATCGCACGGATACGGCCGCCACACGCAATTACTTTTGTTGATGTGGCGAATTAGAAACTATCAATTCCCCGGGATGGAAACTTCCTTAGTCTCAGGCGCAAGCGCGGGTCCCTGGAGGGAGCCTCGCCCTGGCGAGGCCGGCACGGGCCCGGCGCCACGGACGCAGGATCAGGGTCGGACACTAAATTTTTCAGGCTGCAGCGGCGATTCGCCGCAGCCTCGGGGTTCTACAGATGAAACAGCTGTGCATCGCGGCCGCAACGATCGCCACCCTCACACCGGTACTGGCGCAGGCGGAGGCTCCCAGCTCCGATGCCCTGCAGGAGATCGTAGTCACCGCCGAGCGCCGCGTGGAATCGGTCCAGGACGTGCCGATCAGCATCTCCGCCTTCGATGCCGGGGAACTGCAGCGGGCGGACATCAACGGCGCCAAGGACTACCTGGAGCTGACCCCGAACGTCAGCTACGCCCAGGACGGGCAGACGGGCAACGGCTCGATCCGCATCAGCATCCGCGGCGTGAGCAACGTCTCCCTGGGCGAGCGCGCGGTGCCGAACTCCATCGGCTACTACGTGGATGAGTTCAGCGTCGGCACGATTGCCGCCGGCACCATCAACCCGAACCTGGTCGACGTGCAGCGCGTCGAGGTGCTGCGTGGCCCGCAGGGCACCTACTTCGGCCGCAACGCCATCGGTGGCGCGCTCAACATCACGAACAACCTGCCCGACAACAAGTGGTTCGCGGAAGTCTCCGGCTACGGCGGCAACTACGACACCAACGGCGGCCACCTCATCGTCAATACCCCGCTGAGCGACACGTTCTTCCTGCGCGGCATGGTCTCCTACGACGCGAGCACCGGCATCGTCAAGAACGTCAACCCCAACGGCACCCCGAACAGCGGCTACGACACCACCAACGCGCGCCTGGCCGCGCGCTGGCTGGTCACGGACAAGTTCACGGCCGACTTCTCCTTCACCTACGGCCACGACCGCGAGGGCATCGACCCGGACGTCAACACCGGGGTGCTCGAGCTCGACACCATCAGCATCGAGGGACCGGACTTCCGTCCCATCGACGATGGCCTCGGCTTCTACCCGCAGAACAAGAAGTACGTGAACCACAGCCGCTACGAGTGGAACCGCAACGAGCTGCACGGGGAGAACCTGCGCCTGCAGTATGACTTCGGCAACGTGGTGCTCAAGTCGATCACCGGCAACCTCGACACCCACAACAGCCGCAGCTTCGATGAGGACGCGACCAGCCCGGACACCATCTACCGCCGCAACGAGTGGAACGCCCAGTCCTACGGCGAGGAGCTGCGCCTGCAGAACAAGACCGGCACGGCGGTCGACTGGGTGGTCGGGGCGCTGTATGCCCACGACAAGGTGCAGCAGTACAACCTGGTGGCCCTGGGCACCGAGTTCACCTACACCTACCCGGATACGGGTGAGACGGTCGGGCTGGCGCCGCCGTTCCCCAACCTGCCGGTGAACGAGAACAATGCCGAGTACACCGACAAGAGCACGGCGGTGTACGCGGAGGCGACCTGGCATGCGACGCAGCAGCTGGCCCTCACCCTCGGCGGCCGCTACACGCACGACGCCATCGATGACCAGGTCACGGGCCTGGTCGCCTTCGGCACCCCGCAGGCCAGCCTGTACGGCAACTCGAGCTATGACGACTTCTCGCCGCGCTTCGCCGCGACCTACAAGCTCACTGCGGACCAGATGCTCTATGGCACGGTCAGCCACGGCTACAAGGCCGGTGGCAACGACCTGAACGCCGCCCTGCCCGAGCAGAACAAGCCGTTCAAGCCGGAGAAGGTCTGGAACTACGAGGTCGGCTACAAGAGCGAGTGGTGGGACCACAAGGCGCTGCTGAACGCCTCGGTGTTCTACCTGGACTGGAAGGACCTGCAGTCCGAGGCGAACTACCTCGCCGTCCCCGGTGACATCAGTTCCGCGGTGCAGGTGACCGAGAACGCCGCCTCCGCCAAGAGCAAGGGCGCGGAGCTCGAGGTCCAGGTGCGCCCGATCCGGCCGCTGACCATGGGCGTGGGGCTCGGCTACCTCGATGCCAAGTTCGGCAGCTTCCCCAATGCGGTGGTCTACGGCGTGCCGGTGGACCTGTCAGGGCGGCCGCTGCCGCAGTCCCCCAAGTGGACCGGGAGCGCGACGGCCGAGTGGACCCAGGACATCGGCAGCAGTGGCAACAACTGGTACCTGCGCTGGGATGAGATCTACCGCAGCAGCTCCTACTCGAACCTCGAGGGCGTGGCCGCGCAGCCGCTGGGCCTGGGCGAGTACCCGTTCCTCATGCCCTCGTACTGGGTGGCGAACGTGCACGCCGGGTTCAACTTCGGCACCAAGGCGACGCTGGATGGCTCGGTCAACAACGTGTTCAACCGGGACTACTACACCGGCACCGGCGATCATTTCGGCTTCGGCGGCGTGCGCATCACCCCGAACCCGCTGATGTGGCGCCTGCAGCTGACCTACCGCATGCAGTAAGGCGGCAGCTGCTCTTCGATGAGAGACACACGGGGGCCGTTGGCCCCGGTGCGGGTTTGTGGATGCTGAATGTCTTCGACCGGAAAGGTCCCGGCGTGCACTGGTGCGCAAAAATAGCCGAGGGGAGTTTGGGGACCCGACTGACGGGCCACGCTCCGCTCTTCAGCGCATGCCCGTTGCATCGGCGC